>CAVYXJ010000024.1:0-7519 GCA_963772455.1 Candidatus Bathyarchaeota archaeon | reverse complement strand
GCTACCGCTATTAATTGCATGGATGGACGAACACAGATTCCAGTCATCGAATACATTCGTAAAAAATACAGGGTAGACTACGTTGATATGATTACAGAGCCTGGCCCCATTAGGGTTTTAGCTGAAAACAGGGATAAGTTAACGATTGAATCTATCAAACGAAAAGTGGCAATCTCTACAGAGAAACATATTTCGGTTCATATCGTAATTGTTGGTCATTATAACTGCCTCGCGAATCCCGTGGAAAAAGCAATCCAGTTCAAACAAATTCTAGAGTCTATATGGACAGTTCGATCATGGGGGTTTAGGGCGGAAACCCTCGGTCTTTGGATAGACGAGGAAGGAATAGCTCACGAAGTCACCTAAATACCCAAAACGAATGTCTCTCAATTTAACAAAATTTTAGAGTACAAAAATACAGAACAAAACCCTACCGTCGTTTTAGCTTTTTTACAGTAAAGTACGTTAGTGCTAAACCGGCAATAAGGACTCCAATCGCAAAAACTGCAAGAAATCCATTGTCTGGGGGTTGTTGTGGCGGTTTGGTTGGTTCAATCGGGGTTGCGGTGAGCATGGGTGTTGGCGTGGGTTCAGACACATAAAACGTGACATAATTTGAGTAGCCATGGTTTCCTACAAGGTCGTTTGCTTGAATGGTGAGGATATGTGTGCCGACTGCTAAGTCGGTTAGGGTGGTGTTTTGCGCTGGCAGAGTTAGTGTTCTGTTTCCGTCTATGGTTATGGTAAATGGTGTTGTTGGTTCGCTTAAGTGCACATTTAACGGAACTGTGCCTGCATAGGTTTGGTTTCTTTGAGGCGTTTGGATACTAATGTTGGGTGGGGTTGCATCCAAAATAAAATCGGGCGCCGAGGGGTCGACCGTGAAGTAAATCGTGTCGACGTAGGAGTCAAAGTTACTGAAGATAAAATCTGTGTGCATTGAGATTGTCAAGGTGTGCAATCCTTCTGAAAGTTCAGGCAACTGTACCTGTCCGCGAGCTAAGCTAACCACGTGCAGTTCGTGTGGGACGAAGAAGGGCATTGGTGCAGTTAGAGTGCCGTCTAGTGTGTAGTTGAGGGACAGGTGCGAACCTATGCCAACTGCAACGGTGTAGTTGAAGAGGATGTTTTTGGTGTTGTAAGTTGTGTTAACAGGGCTGAAAACAGTAACGCCGTCAGATAGGTAAACTGGACCCACAGTGCTACCTAAAACTGGTTGAAGCCCAATCAGTAGTAAACCCAAAAGAACCACTGTAAACGCGGTTATCCTGCTTGACTGGCGATTCATGATTACCCCTAATTGTTGAAGAACACTCTAACCTTTAACTCTCCCAGCGGAACACCTTGTTCCCCAAAAAGAACAGGCACCTAAATCACTTGAGCGCCATTTGTCAGTTTTTAGAAAACCCCAATTTTCCCCAAAAAAAGAAAAATGGATGCTAACTGCTTGTTGACTTTACTCTTCCAATAAAGAAGAATCGCACCCGTCACAGTGGATGCTAACACAGCCGCCGGAGCCTTAATCTCAAGCGGAATCGGCAACGAAGCAACAAACGTTGTAGCAGCGCCCGCAACTGTGCCAGCCAAAACGATCAGGGCTTCCTTATTCTCAGATACCTCTATCTCATCAACCAAACAAATCACCTCCAAAAAGCATTAACAAGAAAAATCAGTTCGAAAACAAATTTCGATTCAAATTTCCTGCATGAAGAGCACAGCAGCCCAATTTATCATAAAAAAGATTCAACCGAACATAACAGCTAAAAAAATACAAGAGAGCCCAAGAACATCTCCCACAATCCTCTTTTCTATTCGTTTAGGCTAATGGTACGTTGCCTTCTGAAAACTAACAGGATGGCACAAACAATTGCCCCTATCGCAACAATGGAAGCCACGACAGGCACAACGGGAAACTGAAGACTTTCATCCGGCGGGGCATTAAATACCATGACGGCGCCATGAATGAAAGATGATTCTTGCGTTCTGTAAAGCGTAGCCTCCCACCGTCCACTGTCGTCAATTGTTGAGTTTAATGAAGTTAGTGCGCCTTGTGTATCCACTGAGAAGACTTGCAGATTAGCAAGCTTCGATTCAACGTGGATGCTGTAATTGTTGGGAGGGTACCCATACCAAGAATACAGAGGATACGAGATGTTGCTGCATCCGTAGCGACCATACAAAGGTAGTGTAACCTCGTAATCTCCTAAATAATTATAATCCTCGGTCGTTCGATGAACCGGTTGCTCATAATGAACTGAAACAATGAAGTCATCTAAAACTGGAGAGATAGTCCAATTCATTTCCGCCAAATCTGAATCAAAAAGATGGAAGACCCCCTTGGCATCTTGTTGTACTTCCACTTTCTTGCCGTTCAACTCGACGGAAATATTTGATGCATCATGTGGAATTGGATAGTGCGCTTCTAGCACGTCTTGCGTTACTGTGACGGCTATGTAAGGTGATTCGGGATGTGCAACCAGCCCCATTCCAGAGTTTTCTACTAGATAACTGTCTCCATAAGCGTAGACTGTGTGCATAACATATTCTGCATCAATCGTTGCCCATAGCGTCCCGGCCACATTGGAGATTGTTGCGTTAACGTTCATTTCTGTCACATTGACCTTTGGGGGGATTTCAGAAATAGGATATGCTACTGCATTGGCTGTTTGAAGGTACATCCCAGCAAGGAAAATCAGCAAAAGAACTGCTGGCAGTGTTATTTTCCTCAACATCAAGACAAACCATTGTTACCTAAGCTTATTAAATCTCCCAAGCTTGTCCATAAAAAAATTCTAACGATAAACAACACCTAAAAAAAACAACAGCGAAAAAACGCTCAAAAACCCCAAATTGTTAGTCAAGAAAGTTTGACCGAACAGTTTTTTGAGTCAGTCAAGAAACGTTGACGAAAAAGCTATTATTTGTTTGAATTTGAGGATAGATTATGAAAATAACGATTATAGTTGCGCTTGTTGTTGTTGCTTTGTTGATTGTTGGAGTACTAGCCTTAAACTATAATCTTACTTCTAACCCCCAGGTTGAGATAACTAGTTTTAACACCACAGGCACCTCGTCAGGTTCCAGCCTTGGCGTTGTGAATGTATGGTTTGTTTTAAACCTGACTAACCTCGGTACAGGCGATGTCGAGAACCTCACCGTTACTTTTAGCACCAACAACACCGTAGAAAACAACAAACAACTCACATACACTAACTCAACATCTCCATACGATCACATTGTTAATTTTGAGATCGGAGAACCGTGCCTATTAGGAGACCTTAAAGCAAAGGAAACAAAAGACTTCAGGTTCTACTGGGCTGTTAGCATTGGTTCTTATGCGCCTTCCTTAACTGCAACCGTAAAATCCAACCAGGCAATCCTGGATCAAGAAACAGCAACGATTCCATCCATACCCAATGTTAAGATAACCAATTTTATCTACTTGGGTAAATGGCATGGCACTAGACTTGGCGGCATGCTTGATTTGTTTTCTTTGAGCTATACTAATGTTGGAATTACTGATGTCAAAGACTTGACTGTTACATTAAACACCAGCAAAACTAATGAAAAAGATACAGACCCGCAACCCCCTAGCCCAACCCCCATTTATAATCGATATTACTTTCTTGATGAAATTATTAATGGAGAAACCTATCATTTAGAAAGCCTCGCGGCAAAGGAAACAAAAACCTTCGAGAAGTCATATTTTGACGTGGGATCAATGGTGATTGAACCGTTCGCTCTTACTGTTACCTTAAAATCTAATGAAACAATCCTGGACCAAGCAACGATAATGATTCCAATCAGTTATGATTACCGTTAATGCTATCTTAAACTCACTAACACAATTCTAGACCAAGCAACAATAATGATTCCCATAAGCATAGCCATTTAAGGCAACCTTACTCATTTCTTGATGTTCAACAGGAATCTATTAGCGCGATAATTAGGAACAAGTTAAGACCTTTTTTCCCACGATACGGTGTACCCTGATTATACCGCTAAATCTTTTAAGCAAGGTCAAAACAAATACATTATTTGAAAATATGAAGAACAAAATGAAATCTGCAATAGGGGTAGCCCTATATGCAATAGGAATGGGAATCATGCTTTTCTTAATTGTTCTGTTACAGCTTATTGAGGTGAATCCATTTAGTATCATGGTTTTATTGACATTATTAGTCGCTATTATTTTGGTATTAACTGGATTGCAACTCAGAAAGAAATCAAACGCACCTATCATTAAACCGACCCCTTCTTAGAATTCTTGCATAATTTCTTAAGCAAGCTCAAAACAATAAGATTTTATGAGTATTTCACATTCTTGGATATTAATTCTGATAACTGCAATATCCTATATGATATTTCTGGGCATTGACATTTTTGGAATAGACAATTTGTACTATTACAAAACAATTGCTTACGGTTTAGCAGGGGTTTTTCTACTTGTTACTTTCTACTTGCTAATCGCATAATCAAAGAAAAAGGCTGGACAAAACAGACCCCTTCTTAGTCAATATTCCTTAACTATTGTTAGTCAAGAGTCTTGTACGAGAAGTCTTTTATTGCAAACCTATCCAGCAATGAAGTGGTGAAAATGAGCAAAACTTTAGCTTTAGCAATTGTTCTCGTCTTTCTCACAACGTCATGCTTAATCGGGGATATTCCTGTTTCTGGAGTAAATATTAGCGAGAATTCTTGGTTGACTAAAAACCCAATGCATTTTACAAGAGCCAATGTTGGAGTTGCAGTTGTAAATGGACAAATTTACGCTATTGGAGGCGACAATGGGACAGATATAGGGAATGTTAGTCCAGGAACAAGCATGACAATGGACGTGGTAAACGTCAATGAGGCATATAATCCAAGCTCAGATACTTGGGTTTCAGCAGCTCCAATGCCGACAGCTAGAGCGCTTTTTGGAACAGCTGTCTATCAAAACAAAATCTATTGCATCGGGGGTTACAGCGGTAAAGTGGTGTTTATTGGTCCAGAAAGCTGGAATTGGGAAACTAAATATTACGATATCTCAGTCAACGAAGTTTATGATCCTGCCACAAATACTTGGGCGGCCAAGGCTTCGCTTCCAACGCCGAGGTATTCAGCTGCTACTAACATTGTTAATGGAAAGATCTATTTCATCGGAGGACATACAATGGCAAACCTTAGCAAAAGCGATAATATCAACCAAGTTTACGATCCGCAGACCGATTCTTGGACAACCAAGAGCTCAGCGCCACTGCCAGTTGTCACTTCTGCTTCTGCAGTCGTTGACAATAAAATATACGTTTTAGGAATGAATCAGTCACGAAGCTTTATTGAAGTATATGATCCTGCAAATGACACTTGGATCATCAAAGGCATCACGCCCTTAAGCTACTGGTCAACCGGAGCGGCGACAAGCGGCGTTGACGCCCTAAAACGCATTTACTTTTTTAATGAGAAAAGAACCGACATTTATAACCCTGCTACAGATAACTGGACAGTTGGAGCAACAGCCCCGACTGACCGTCTGCTGAGCATAGTTGCTGTCGTTAATGAAACATTCTATCTAATTGGTGGACGTACTGGACAGTGGGGCTACATCACAATGGAGTTCCCAACTACTTTGAACGAGCAGTATATTCCTGTTGGTTATGGTACGCCTGACCCTTCCTATTTAATGGAGATATCTCCCCCAAAAATATCAGTTCTATCTCCTCTAAAGCAGACGTACAATGAGTCAAGTGTTCCTTTGGTTTTCAATTCAGATAAAATAGTTAACTGGACAAGCTACAACCTTGATGGACAACAGAACGTAACATTGCTCTCGGTAACACCAACATAACTGATATTTCAAATGGCTTTCATAACGTTACAATTTACGCCCAAGACACCTTTGGAAACATAGGCTCTTCAGAAACAATCTCCTTCACTATCGCAAAACCAGAGTCAGAATCTTTTCCAGTTTTTCCTGTTCTGGCTGTTTCCGTTGTAGCTGTTGCCTTGGCGGTTGCTGGTTTGTTGGTCTACCACAAAAAAACCAAAAACAGCTTAGTGTCCGTCAATTCCAGTTCTATAACTAAAAAATGAAAAAGTTATCAATATACATAAATTGGAATTTGCGTAACCATTAGTGAGGCTTTGGGGTTGAGTACTAAGGTTTTGGAGGAAATTCGGGAAGAACTGCAAGAAATAAAGCTTCTCTACAAAGAATTAGTAGACAAACTTATTCCTGTTGAGGAAGCGACACAAGAAGAAAAGAAAGCTATAAACGAAAAAGACGAAGTTGCTGACGAGAAAGAGCTAATGCAAACCTTAGGCTGAAATGAATGTTTACTGTTAAAATCAAGAGAAAAGCACTCAAAAACTTGGTCAAAATAGATCAAGAACAGAAACGACATCTAAAAGAAACCATTTTGATTCTAAAAACTGATCCTCTTCCATTTAAAAAGACTGATATTTGCAGACTAAAAGGCTACGATAACACTTACAGGATCAGGGTAGGCACGATTAGAATAGTGTACGATGTTTTGTGGAAGCAAAAAACAATATTGATTCATTATGTAGGCACAAGAGAAAAAGCCTACAGTAAATGAATCCAGTGGTCATTTAGCCAGCAGGTAAAGTAACCCAAGTGTAAGTTAAGAAAGTTTGACTTAAATCAGTCAAGAGTCTTGTACGAGAAATCTTTTATTCAAACTCTTCTAACAATGGATTGGTGACAATGAGTAAAGCTTTAGCTTTAGCATTTGTTCTCGTCTTCCTAACAACATCAACCATAATGCTCGGTGCAATGAATCTTAATCTTATTGTAAAAGCACAAATGGAACCGACTGCTACACTTACTGTTTTAACCTCAACAGGAGGAACAACAGATCCTCCTGCTGGAAACCAAGTTATTCTTGTCGATTATGTTTATGAAGTACATGTTCAATTAACAGCTACCCCAGATAGAGGCTATGCATTTCTATATTGGAGAATCTCAAACGCAAGCAAAACCACTATACTTTATAATAATCCCGAAACTATAGCAGTCGGTTATCCATACAGTTCAAGTTTTGGTTATAGATGCACCGTGCAAGCCGTTTTCCAATTAATTGCACCAAAAATAACGTTATTATCGCCACAAAATCAGACTTACAATGAATCAAGCGTGCCCTTAGTGTTCTCAACAGATAAGACTGCTAATTGGACGGCTTATAGTCTTGATGGGGAACAAAACGTCACCGTAACTGGAAACAGGACTCAAATTGAATTGACAAATGGCTTACATAATGTATTAGTCTACGTTAATGACTCGTTGGGAAACATTGGCGCTTCACAAACAATCAATTTTACTATTGCAGTTCCACCCAAAATTAGTATTCTATCTCCGCTGAATCAATCATATACTAACTCTAATGTTCCATTAACTTTCAATGTCGATAAATTTGCTAATTGGCTAGGCTACAGCATTGACAAGCAACTAAACACAACTCTAACTGGAAATACAACTATTTCTGGACTCTCACTTGGAGAACATAACCTTACAATCTAC
>CAVYXJ010000023.1:0-39141 GCA_963772455.1 Candidatus Bathyarchaeota archaeon | reverse complement strand
ATACTTTGCGCTTCTTTGGGCAGGCTCATTCTTCTTCTGGAACATTAGCTCCGAAATCTACTATGCAACACACTTTAACTCAGCGCTAAACGGATTTGCAGTATTTAACAATTTGATTGAACTGTTAGCAGGAGTTATGCTTGGGCTTCTTGGATTCAAGATGCTGGGTATGAAGTTTCTCCCCACGCTTACTAAGGAAAAACTGTTGGTGTACTTTTTGCTACTTTGGGCAGGTTCATTCTTCTTCTGGGCAATCTATGATATAGTAAGTTTTGGACCGTTTTCTGCAGATGGCATCATCGGATTCTTGGGGACATTATGTGATCTGGCCGCAGGAGCAGTGCTGGCATTATTTAGCTGGAAACTATTAACCAACAAAGATGACCTTCCTCCTCCACCACCTTAACCAATGGGAAAACTCCCATCCTTTTTCTTAAAAACCAGACCTATAATCCTTACATGAGCCTTGATTAATTATTTTGAGATATTAATTCTGAAAAAAGAAAAATTATCAAGTTATTAACATCATAAGTGTCTCTTGACATTCCAAACATCAGCCGGCACAAATTGCAAAAAAAAATATTTAATAATTTTTTGGGATACGATTTATAATAAAAATTCAAAGTAAACTTGCGGGTTTAAAGAAACTTTATGAAAAGAAAAAAAAGAAAAGTATGTTTATGCCACTATTTTGTTTGGGTCTTTGCTTTGATCATTGATTGGATTTGCAAACCCACTTCTGTTAAACATGATTCAAATTTTTGACTTGCGTATCCAAAAAAGAATATTGTAGAGATAAAGAAGAGGATAGAAATAAAAAAATCATATTACATGTGCTATCCACAAGGCATACAAAGTTAAAGTAGTAACAAACAACATTCCCCAGAGACCTTTATTATATTTGAAAATATCTTTGCCACCCATAGGTTCAATTGGAAAAGTATCAAAGAAAGCTGAAATAAGACACATCGCTAGACCAGTTCCGCCTATTAGCGCAAAGCCGCTCTTGTAGAGAACAAAAAAGAACGCACCAAAACTAAGAGTAATGATAATAGCTGCAAATGAAAGAAATCCTGATAGTCGCTCCGTAAAATTCTTTGAATGCCTAACGGTTCGTGTGGGAGAGGAAAAAGGCATTCTGAAAGCCAACGTGGAGAGTAAAAACAATCCCACTCCAAAATACCATAGTTTGGTTTCGGTCCATACACCCTTTCTTCTGGTATAAACTGCCAGAATGTATGTTCTTGCAAAAGATACAAGAATGCTAGTTGCAAAAAAAGTAGGTAAAATTATCAGAATCTGATCAAGACTTTCTACTTTGACATAAGAGAATGCAAAAGTTGAAAAAAGAATCCAGATTCCATAAACCAAAGCCTCAGATTTTGTTGGCAGATAAGGCGATCCAGTTTTTTCATCAACTTTCAACTTTCGTTTTGAGGCAATAAATTCTTCAAGCCACTTCTTTATCGACTCAGGCATAAGTTCTCTGATTTTATCAATCAGCTTGCCAAAGAAACCGGTTGCAGCACCTGCCGGAACGCTAGATGCCGCAGCAAAGACCAAAGAAGCTAAACTTACAGCTGTGACTGTAACGATAGTTGCTGCTACGCCATTTGTAGGCGTAGGTACCCAAGCAGTTTTAGTGACATCGCCACTTAAGGGAACAGGTGAACTAGATGGCGAAGGAGAAGCACCTGGCGAAAATGAAGAGCCAAAAGCATAGACTTTGCTATCGTATGAACCAATGAACACTACTCCGCCTGCTATTGATGGAGAAGAAAAGACGCCTCCTCCAGTTCTATAATTCCAAACTTCCCCGCCGGTTAATGCGTCAAAAGCGTAGATAGTATTGCCCCAGGACCCGACATATACAACTCCGTTAGCAATTGCAGGCGAAGAATATACCTGTCCACCTGTGTCGTGGCTCCAAATCTGTGTACCGGCTGAAGCATCAACTGCGTAAATACTTCCATCCTCTGACCCAACATAAACCACGTCATTGAAAACTGCGGGAGAGGACGAAACCTTCCCGCTAGTAGCAAAACTCCAAACTTTTGATCCATCTGAAGCTTTAAAAGCATACAGATTGGTGTCAGTTGAGCCTACATAAACAACTCCTTTAACAACTGCAGGGGAAGAATTAGTGAAAGTATCACCATCTCCAGTTGGCGAACTCCACAACAAGGTTCCTGTTGCCGCATTTAAAGCGTAAAAGGTTCCATCTTGTGAGCCTGCGTACACCACTCCATTAACCACTGCTAAAGAATCACGCACTTGGCCGCGTGTACTAAAATTCCAAATCTTGGCTCCACTATTTGCATCTAAAGCATACACATTATTATCAGTAGAGCCAACATAAACAATATTATCCAAAACTGTAGGCGAAGAAAAAACAGCTCCGCCAGTTCTAAAACTCCAAATCTCACTACCACTCTTAGCATTTAAAGCATAAACTGAAAAGTCGTTTGAACCAACATAGACTACTCCATTTGACACTGCTGGGGAAGACCAAACTGCGCCTCCAGTTGAGAAATTCCAGTTTTTCGTTCCTGTACTTGCATCTAAAGCGTAAATAATTCCGCTGAAAGAACCAACGTACGCATTATTACCTGAGATTGTAATTGAAGTGCGAATTTGACTATCAAATGTGGTGCTCCATAAAATCTGGTTTGTTCGAGGGGCATTTGAAGTTGAATATCTTGCACTGGCTACATCATGTCCAAACATCGTCCAAGAATCTCCAGCTCCAGTTTGGGGTGTTAACACAATCGGGCTACTTGACCAAACTTGGAAGTATTCGAATTCTGCGCCGCCTTGCCAAGGCGAATTTGTGGTATAGCCAATTAATTGTGAAGGGGTTGTATCTGTTTCAGTGTAAGAATTTTGAAGTTGATTGTTGAAGTACATATCTATTTGATTGCTATGTTTCTCCATTCGAAGAGTAATCAATTCGTTGCTTTTCTCTTGATAATTGTTAAACCTCAAGATTTTTTGTCCGTCACGGTAGAAGGCAAATTCGCTATACCATCCGTCAGCCAAAAAATGGTAAGTGTGCTTTTCAGTTATTGCGCCTATATTGATTCCACTATGGCTTCCCAAAGTCCATTTGCTACTAGCCTCCACTTTCCAGTCATAAATGCCTGATGGAAATCTATTCGAATAGGAAATTGTATTATCACCTTGAGTCCCGTCCAGGATTACTCCGGTACCGCTAAAGCTAATTCCTGTTGGATGCAGTGACGACCATCCTGCCGCTTGGAATTGATCAAAACTAGAGTAGTTCATGTCGTCTCTCCATATGCTGGTGTCATTTTGAGCTTTAGTTGTGCCAATAAAGCTGAAAACAAAAAGCATAACCGCTAAAAAAGCCCATAACTTTCTTTTCAACACTCTTCCCCGCTCCTCCCTAAAAAATAATTCTTGATATTTATATAAACTTTTAATAAAATCGGTTAAATCAATCAAATTTGCTAAATAAAATATTCCAATTTTTGATTATTTAAGAAAAACGAGTAAAACGTGCAATAAATAAATTTATAAATTGTTTGCAACGAATATTAGCAGTATACTCAGGAGAAAAAAAATTTGAAAAAACCATTAATCTCTTTACTGTTAGTTTCTATCATTTTAGTAAGTTTATTTTTCGTTGGCGGCGCTTTTGCAGCTCCAGCAGAAAAAATTCCCGTAATCATCGGATTCAAAGCTTTGCCAGAAACATCATTGATTACCGCCAATAGCGGAGAAATCAGTCATCAATTCCATCTTATTCGCGCTATTTCCTGCTCCTTGTCTGCACAAGCGATCGCTGCTTTGCAGAAAAACCCAAGAATTGCATACATTGAAGAAGACATTCAAGTTTCTGCATCTGCCCTTGAATTAGATAATTCTTGGGGTGTCAAACACATAGGTGCTGGCACAGTTCATGATTTAGGTAACGAAGGAGCTGGAATTAATTTTCCAGAAGGAGTTAAGGTTGCTGTATTGGATACAGGAATTAACTACAATCATGAAGAATTAATTGGAGCTTACGTGAGTGGAGTTGACCTAATTAATAATGACGCAGATCCTTTTGATGATAATGGACATGGAACGCACTGCGCAGGAATCATTGCAGCCGCTCATGACAATAATAATGTAGTCGTAGGTGTTGCACCTCAAGTTTCTCTCTACAGCGTTAAAGTCCTAAATAGCGCAGGCAGCGGACCCATGAGCACAATTATCTCAGGCATTCAGTGGGCTGTTGATCATGGTATGCAAGTTATATCAATGAGTCTGGGAGCAAGCACAGGATCCACTAGTCTACAGCAGGCATGTGACAATGCATACAACCAAGGAGTTCTCCTGGTTGCAGCATCAGGAAACGAATATAGATCTTCGATTAACTACCCCGCAAGATATGATAGCGTAGTGGCTGTTGGTGCAACAGATAGCCTTGACAGAAGAGCAAGCTTCTCAAACTATGGCACAGGTATAGAACTAATGGCACCTGGCGTAAACATACTCTCAACCTACAAAGATGTATCACCCAATGACAACAGAAACATCGATGTAGTTACCATGAGTGGAACTTCCATGGCTACACCACATGTTGCAGGATTAGCAGCATTAGTTATCGCTTCCCCCATAGACCAGATTTACGATGCAGATCATGACGGTGTTTGGGATGCCTCCGAAGTTAGAACAAAACTTCAATTGACTGCTAAAGACCTGGGTGCCGCTGGCAAAGATAACCAATACGGCTATGGAATAGTTGATGCAGTCAAAGCAACCACAGGTTCATTTGACAACGTGCCACCTACAATTTCAAATATTGCACCCAGTGATGGAGCGGCAATAAACATAGTATCTCCAACAATTTCAGCAACCGTAACGGATGCGAGCGGTATATTGTCAACAGAAATGAAATTAGACAATACTGTCGTTACTCCCACTATTTCTGGTGCAACATTTTCTTATTTGGCAAGCAGTCTTAGTGAAGGAACTCACTTTGCATCCTTAACCGCAACAGATACACTTGGCAAAATATCTCCAACAAAAACCTGGACTTTCACGGTGGATATTACCAAACCAGATAAGGTAAATGGCTTAGCAGTAACTACAGTAAGCACAACCGCAATAAGTCTACAATGGACACCAATAAGCGATGCAGCCATATACAACGTATATCGGAATGATCTAAAAGTCGATACGTCAACAACCAATTCATTCTCAAACACGGGATTAATCCCCTCAACAACATACCTTTACACCGTATCCGCAGTTGACAATGCCGGAAACGAAGGAGTCCAATCTTCTTCCCTTTCAGCAACAACAAGTAGTTCTATACCAATGCATGTTGCAAGTATAGTAATGGCTCTTAAAACATCTGGCTTTAACACATACGCCACCGCAACCATAAAAATCGTTGATGCAAACAACAATCCAGTTCAGGGCGCAACCGTCACAGGCAAATGGTCAAGCGCGACCCAAGATAGTGACACAGGAACAACAAACACAGCTGGAACCGTAGTTCTACAATCCAATAACGTCAGATTTGCTTCAAAAGGAACGACTTTTACTTTTACTGTTACAGGGGTAACTTTAGCCGGATATACTTTCATGCCAAGTTCAGCTGACACCAACTCGATAAAGAAATAAACCAATTTTTTTCTTTTTTTATTATTTTACATTGAATTTTTCTTTGGCATAATCCAGTTCCTAACTTTTCGTTTGTCAATTATCTTTATACTAGACAAAATTCTATCTTTAGAGAGTTATGAACATGTTAATATTAGACACTATCTTATACCAAGTTCAAAAATTCTTTTTAGGCAAAATCTTAACTTTTAATCCGTCTATTTAGTAAGTGAACAAAAATGAAAAACCTCGAACAAATAAAGAATGCTTTAAAAAACAATAAGAAAGAATTGCAGCAAAAATATAATGTGAAGGAAATAGGCATTTTTGGTTCATATGTGAGAGGGGAACAGAAAAGTAAAAGTGATGTTGATTTATTAGTGGAGTTTGATGAGTCTTCAAACTTAACTCTTCTAGATTTCATCGGGTTAGAAAATTATTTGAGTGATGTTTTAGGGGTTAAGGTGGATTTGGTAGAAAAGCATGCGCTTAAGCCAAGGATAGGTAGGCGAGTTTTGGAAGAAGTTGTGAATGTATGAAAGAAGAGTTCTTGGATTACGTTGAGGATGTAATCAAAGCTATGGATGACGCTTTAAGTTTTGTAAAAGATTTGGATTATGAGACTTTTGTAAACGACAAAAAGACCTGTACGCTGTTATTCGAGCATTAGAAATTATTGGTGAAGCAACTAAACATATTCCTCGTACAAGTTAAGGAAAGTTATCCTCAAATTCCATGGAAAGACATGGCTGGAATGCGCGACAAAGTAATCCATGCATACTTTGGGGTAGATTTGATAAGAGTATGGAAGACAGTTAAAATTGATATTCCAAATCTAAAGCCAAGATTTGAAACAATCATAAAAGAGGTTTAGGTGAATTATATTTTTCAATTTATAGAAAAACCCTATCGCTAAGAATATCTTCGAAAAAATATAACTTAAGAGGATAGAAAAGAAAGTTGATTCTTGATTCACAAAACTGATAAAGATGTTTTTTAGTATTTTTGGTCATGTCTGATAATCTTATTTTTGTGGTTGCGTTTCTTGGTATTTTCTTTGGCGCGTCTATTTTGCTTGCATTTGTTGTTTTTGGTTCGCAATCACGTAACGAAAAGAACAAGAGAGAATATCAATTAGCTCTTGAACGAATTGAACTAGAGAAAGAGCGTTTTAGTAAGGCAATTATTATGATTCCCTGTCAATATTGCGGTGGATTGATTCCCCAAGCTTCAAGTCTATGTCCAAACTGTGGTGCAAAGAGAGCAATTTAATTACTTAATCTAAAAAAACTTCAGATATTTCTTCGTCATTCTGGGATTATTTCTGCTTTTAAACTGTTTTCTTTTTAGTTTTTCTTTTGGTTTGAGATAAACAGGTTTGCCGCCAAGAAGGTAGGCAACAAGATACATGCTGTACCTATTACGCGGTAAATGACTCAAAGAAAGAGATTGAATTTATGAGAATATGAAGCCTATTATTGCCCCAACGATGAATCCAAGACCGAGCGGTAATATTCCTATAAGAAGTACTCCGTACTGAATTGCAACAGGACCATAAATATCTGCCAAATTCTTCAATGCCCCAAGACTTAAGCCAAAAAATCCAAGGTAAGCAACTATAACAATAATGATTGCAGCTATGATTGCGATCTTTAAGAATTTGTGAAGTAAGTAACCTATTATTAATCCGACTACAAACGGAATAATCATTATAACAAATGTTGGTATTCCGCCTATGTTTCCAGAAGTAATAAATCCGAAAATGTCATCTAAAATCGCCAAAGCCTACATCTCCAATTAAACCCTACATAACGTAAATGGCTTTTAAACTTGTGTAACTGTAGCGATACAGCAACAAAGCGGTAATCTGATGTAAAGAAACTGGGTTTTTTTATTACCCAGACAATTTGTTCTTTCTTTGATTCTGAATTTTGTGTATGTAAGTAGAATTCATAATTGTTTTTAATTGAACATCAACATTCTTGTCTATGGATGAAGAAAAGTCTGCTACTAAGTTAATAGTGGAAAATCTTCCAGTCGGGATATTATCTACTGGTGAAGATATTGCAGACTCTAAAGACGCCCTGTTTACTACTGATGATGAGAAATTTAGAATACTATTTGAAAACGTCCAAGATGTAATTACTTATTCAGACAATCATGGAAAAATCCTAGACGTAAATAATCGGGTTGAAGAACTTCTCGGTTATACTCGAGAGGAGATAATTGGTAAGAATTTTATCAAGCTTGATGCATTAAAATTTTTAGATACGTCAAAGTTGTTGAAACTTTTTTTGGAGGCAATCCAAAAAGGTGAAGAAAAGAAAATAGTTGCATTAAACTTAAGACACAAAAAAGGTAACATAGTTTCTGTCGAAGTTGGAACTAAATTCATAAAAGATAAGAAAGGAAAAATCGTTAATGTCATAAATATTTTCAGAGACGTTACAATTAACAAAAAAACTGAAGCAGCATTTAATGAAAGCGAGGAAAAATTCAGAAATTTAGCTGAACAATCACCAAACATGATTTTTATCAACAAACGGGGCAGAGTGGTTTACGCAAACAAGAAATGTGAAGAAATTACTGGTTACAGTAAGGAAGAATTCTATTCTCCTAACTTTGATTTTCTTTCTCTTAATCCGCCAGAATATGTTAAGGATGTAAAGACTGCTTTTGAGAAGCATTTGAATTTGGAGGAGGTTCTTCCATATGAATATGAACTTGTCACAAGAGATGGCAAGAGAATTAATGCAATAATCAACACTTCTCTTATAGAATACAATGGCGACAAAGCTATTCTGGGAATAGTCACAGATATTACTGAACGAAAGAAAGCCGAAGAAGCTCTTGTTAAGGCTGAAGCTCATTATCACAGTTTGTTTAACAATATTGATGAGGGTTTCGAGTTAATTGAAGTAATCAGAAAAGAGAAAGGCGAAGCTTGTGATTTCCGCTATATCGAAGTTAATAATGCATACGAGAAGCAAACAGGTGTTAAAGCTTCTACAGTTTTAGGAAAAACTACTAATGAGGTTTTTCCAGAATCAGAACAATACTGGTTAGACGTATTTAGCAATGTAGAGAGAACTGGTGAAGCGGCGAGTTTTGAAAACTACAGTAAACCGCTGGATAGATATTATGAAACATATGCCTTCCCGTTTGGCGAAAAACTTGTTGGAGTGCTGTTTAAAGACGTAACGAGTAGAAAGAAAGCTCAAGCAGAGTTGCTTGCTGCTTCTTTGTATTCGAGAAGTCTTATTGAAGCAAGTTTAGACCCATTAATTACAATCAGCAAAGATGGGAAGATTGCTGATGTAAATGTTGCCACCGAGAATGCTACAGGGTGTACTCGTCAGGAACTTATTGGTAACGATTTTTCAGATTATTTTACTGAGCCAGAAAAAGCCCGAGCCGTTTACCTCAAAGTCTTCACTGACGGGTTGGTTAGAGATTACCCGTTAGCGATACGACACAAATCGGGGTCAGCAACCGATGTCTTGTACAATGCATCAATTTACCACAATCCTCAAGGCGAGATACAAGGTGTTTTTGCAGCGGCAAGAGACGTTACCGAACGTAAAAAAAATGAAATAGCTCTCCTTGATGAACGCAACAAATTTGAATCAGTTGCCAAAGCAATCGGTGCAGGTTTAGTAATTATCGATAGAGATTACCGTGTAATTTGGGCCAACGACTTCATTAAACGCTACAAAGGCGATACAGTAGGAAAATTGTGCTATGCATCTCTTAACGATCTAAATGGACCCTGCTCAGATTGCGGCATAGTAAAGATTTTTGCAGGAAGATCATCTTTTGACTCCCACGAATACTGCTCAACCAACGTCGAGGGCATCTCTTACTGGGTTCAAATAGTTGCAACTCCAATTAAGGATGATCAAGGAAATATTACCTCAGCAGTAGAGATTGCTATAGATATAACTGAACGAAAGAAAGCTGAAGAACACAGCAAGATTTTAGAAAGAAAAGTAAAGAATTATTCAGATCACCTAAAATGCATGGTTGACCTGAGAACTGCACAACTAAAGGATGCAAATGAACGATTAGTGAAGGCTGAACGTTTTGCAGCTATAGGGGAACTATCGGGCATGATTGGGCATGACTTGCGCAATCCTTTAGCAGGAATCAAGAACGCTACCTACTTCCTAAAAAGGAAAGGTACAAAAATTTCTGAAGCGCAAACAAAAGAAATGTTTGAAATCATCGACAAAGCAATTGATCACTCAGACAAAATTATCAACGACCTTCTAGATTATTCACGCGAAATGCATTTGGAGCTCATAAAATATTCTGCACGCACTCTCGTAGATGAAACTATACAATTGATTAAGGTTCCAGATAGAATAAAAATTGTGAACAGGGTCCAACAAGAGGATTTGATTTGGGTTAACACCGACAAGATGCTGCGAGTTTTTATTAATCTTGTAAATAACGCCATTGATGCAATGCCTGAGAATGGCACAATCGAAATAAGCAGTAGCCGTAGAAATGATTGGGTTGATATTGTATTCGCTGACACAGGCACGGGAATACCTGAAGAAACGATGCAAAAACTCTTCACTCCACTGTTCACCACTAAAGCGCAAGGAATGGGTTTTGGCTTAGCTATCTGTAAACGTATAATTGAGGCACATGGTGGCACTATTAAGGTAAAATCAAAACTAAATCAAGGAACCACTTTTACAATACGTTTACCTTTTCAGAATTCAACTAACGAAAAAAGTTAGATACTAAGTAAGATGTTGTCTAAAGTAGACAAAATAGATGCAGAAAATTTTTTTCAAAATCGATTAAGAACATTTGAGTAGTCAAGATATCTATACCAAGTTTAGTCAAGAAATCTTTACTGCAAACCTTTTATTGCAAACCTTTCCAAGAATTTAGTATGCGGAACATGAATAGCAATGTAACAGTCGGAATGTTTGTTGCTGGAATTGTAATAGCAATTATTCTTTCAAGTGCCATATCTACCAGCGTATTTACCCTATCAACTAACCTTGGTTCCCAAAGTAACACAAACAACCTTCAGGGAACTAAAGGAGAAACAGGTGAAACTGGTCCGCAGGGTACTCAGGGACCAAAAGGCGATACAGGTTCCACAGGCGCGACGGGACCAGCTGGAGCGACCGGAGCAACTGGAGCTGCAGGAGCAACTGGCGCCCAAGGACCGCAAGGTCCGGTCGGACCATCTGGAGCATCAGGAGGCTTAACTTCCCCCAACTTTGATAGCGGATGGATAGACATAAGCGCCTATAAAGGCAAATACTTGAATGTAACAGACAACCTGGACTCGGCAGATGTTTTAGTGGACCTTACTGGCAAAACTGCGCAAGGAGAGGTTCACCAGCGACTAGGGCTCTCAAGCCAAATAACCGGATGGAACAAAACCTACGAAGCAGCAAGCGATGACTATGTCTACGGCATGATTCAAACATCTGACGGAGGTTATGCGATCACTGGATACACTGGCGGAACAGTGTATGCTAATGTCTTTCTCGAAAAAACTGATATGATGGGGGATTTGGAATGGAAAAAGACGTATGGTGGTTCAGGGGCAGATGTTGGACAAGGCATTGTTCAAACATCTGATGGTGGCTATGTAATTGCGGGGTACTCCGATTCGTATAGTTCAGGCGACGACGATATTTTATTACTTAAAGTTGATGGCAGTGGCAACCAATTGTGGCTAAAAACGTACGGTGAAGGAAGCGTTGACCAAGGGTTTGCATTGATAAAAACCGCAGATGGAGGTTTTGCAGTAGCTGGTAACAACTACAATTATGGGGGTTCAGGCAGCGAAGGTGTAAGTTTAGTAAAGTTCGATGGCGATGGAACTTTGCAGTGGTATAAGTCTTATGTCGGCGGAAGAGGTTGGGGCTTGGTTCAAACAGCAGATGGCTATGCTATTTCAGGAACAATCGCCCCAACTTATGGACAAGCGTACACTGATGCCCTATTAATAAAAACCAACAGCGCTGGTGTTGAACAATGGCGAAAAACCTTTGGTGGACCAGACTTTGATAGTGCTTTTGCAATTATCCAAACCTACGATGGGGGTTATGCATTGTGCGGAGGGACAGACTCCTTTGACATTGGCATGGGCGATGTATATCTCATTAGGACTGACAGTTACGGCAACTTGTTTTGGAATAAAACCTTCGGTGGCGCAAGTGGCGATTCTGGTAAGGCAATCGTTGAAGATTCAGACCACGGTCTTCTGATTCTGGGAAGCAGTATGTCCTTCAACACGGAGCATACCTACAAAATGTACCTTATTAAAACGGATGAAGTTGGTAATGAGCAGTGGTCTAAAACCTACGGTATGTTCATGCTCGCGTATGGAGAATGCATTGTTAGAACCAGTGATGGCGGCTATGCGATTGTTGGCACTGCAGCCCATAGTTCCTCCGGCGACTTTGATCCTTTCCTTGTTAAGGGCGACATTGTGGGCGAATTTGGTCTGGTGAGAACGGATACCACAGCAAATTCGATAACGCTCTATAGGGGCATAAACGATGTGTACTGGAATTATGTTCGAGTTCGCATCTGGAAAATCTCTTAATCTTTTATTTTTATTCCCTTTGATTTATATTTATAAAAACTGAAGTGAATTTTAGTCCATATTTCACTCTTAGCTTACATTTTAAATAGAAACAGTTGGTAATCAATGGTAAGGAGAATGATTATTGAAATCCCTCGAAAGAACAGTAATGATTTCACTAGTCATTCTTTTAGCAAGCTCGCTTATAGTGAATTTCAAGTGTGAAGAAGTTATCGCCTCAGCATCACCTTCTCAGAACACAACTCAAACAATTCAAACAAACGTAGACGGCAAAAACATAACTCTCATAATAAAAGGAAATGTATCAGCAACCCAAATCTTCAATCTCTATTTTGAGACCTTAGAAGACCAATACAACAATACACACATCAATTTTGATATCCGAGGACTAAACGGCTCGGCGGGATTTGTGAATATGACTATCCCTAAAAATGCAATACTTGGAGGCACTGAACCTGTTGTAGCAACTAATGGAGGCAGACCAGAGAGCCAAGGATTCTTACAAGATGACCGATCCTTTTATGTTTGGTTCATAACGCTTCCCGAATGGGATAACAATGACCGAAGTTACGTCACTGTCCTTTTTTTACTTGTTACCCATCATGAAAAAACTCAATCATCGATCAATTTAACTTTTTTTGGGTTAGTAAGTGCTATAATTATAGTGGTAACAATTCTATTTTTAGTTAGATACAAGCAACAAAATAAGAAATCTGAAAAAACAGAAGGATTATCCCTTTGAATCATATTCTGACCAAAGATTTTTAATTATTTTTCGCAATCCTATTGTGAATTGCCTGCGTTTTGGTTGTTATTTGGTGCTTTTGGAATGACAGCTATTCCACTTTCAAACCAACTCTGCATTAACTGCATACCAGTCTTCTTTTCAAAGCCGCGGAATAAGGTGAATCTTGTTACTTGTTGGGAGATTGAGAAAGCATAAACCGAAACCAAGGCTCCTAATAGTATTGAATGTCTTGTTAACGCATCAAAAAGAAACCAATTTACAAGATAACTAAAAGAGAGCATTATGAGCATTGGGACAATTGCGAGAATCATATCCTTTTTGTTTAGATATATTTCGACCTCTTTTAGAAGCCGCTGGAGTTGATTTTGTGTGTATTTCTTTCCTGAAAATACACCCACTACTACACCAACAATTGCCCAAGCAACTAATAATGTAATATTGTTTGGTTGAAGGCTAAATACAATTAATGAGGTGAAACAATAGATGAGTATCCAGAGAATCGCTACTGTTAAAGCAATTTTGGTTGCGCTTCCAGTATAATCTTGCCGAATCATAAAGGGCGGTTGCTTTGTTTTGATTTTAACTTCGCATTCCACTTTAACTTGGGTATTCAACAAGTAAGGCTCTTGGGGAAACCATCCTCTGATTCGATTTTCCAAAGTTTTCTTTACTTTCATATTTTTGAATCAGAACCTTGCGTTTGTTTTTTGCTTTGATTTCGGTAATGAACAGAAAACAAAAGGGCAAACAAAACCCCGATGCCGAAGGAAAATAAAATAATAAATGTCCCTTCGTTGATATTGAAAAAGTTGGCGTAGGAAGATAGCCAAAGACTTATTGCTGGGATAACTACAACAAATGTCCCTACACTTAAGAAAAGTATCAAGCTTTTCTTGTCTGGAATAAGTCGTCCAGAAATTTGTTGATGGCTGCTTTCAGGAACAATTATTGAAGAATTTTTGCTTGCTTGGGGAACTAAAGAATAGACTACGCCAAGCCAACCTTCCTGTAGTATGAACACTTTTTTCTTTTTTTCATAAGATAAGAAAAGGACCATTTGAACAAGCCAGTGTGTTGTCCAAAGTGTAAACATAGCAATTATGGAAAAACTTGAACTGACTAGGTTCATCAAAAGAACGAAAATGACAGCTGGCACTGTGACACCCAAATATTCCTTCCAACCCAATGAATCCTCATGGTTTTCAGTCCGCTTAATTATTCTTGGAGCAACCCAAACGGCACCGATTAAACCAATAACAAAACCAGATACGAGTCCTATTATTTTCCAATCAGATTCTATATTGGATTGGGATAAGAGAAAGATGAAAATGAGAATGTAGATAATATTAGTAATGGCATTTGTTTTTACAGTTCTGATTGTGCCTTTGCCCATTTGACTTTGTATTGTAGGCTGAGGTTTTATTTGGAAATCTTTGGCTGTCGTTTTACGTAGTTTTGGTTCCTGTGGAAACCAACCTCTAATTCGACTCTGGATTTCCTTTTTTGAATTCATTTTTTCAACTCCGATTAATTTGTGATTTATTTTTTGTAGTTCTGCTTACAATAATTGCGGCTGCCAGCAAAGGAATACCAACAATCAACAATATGGTGACAAATTGTTTAGGATACATTGGCACAAAATAAAATATAATGCCTAATCCAACCAGTCCACCACCTGCAGCTCCCAATCCGCCAATAACTCGTTCTCTCATAGTTGGCGGTCCTTTTGGTGTTTTAATGTTAGATTTTTTAATATTTGAATTGCGAGTTAGTAAAGCGGATTCGGTTGGAAACCATCCTCTAATGCGATTTTTCAAAGTATTCTTCACATTCATACTATGAACAACCAGCTGGGTCGTTGTTGTTTGGTGCTTTTGGAACAAGAAAAATTGTTAGTTCCCCACCAGCTTTGCATTAAACGCATATTTTCCTTCTTTTCAAAAGCTGCAAACAATAATAGTTCTCGTTAGTTGAGAAGAAACTCCCCAGGAAAGAATTGAAATTAACCACACCTGCAAAGAAGAGTAGAGAAACCAATTAACAAAACCGCCGATAATAAAGAATGAAACTATTGGAATAATAAGGATAAGCTGGTCTTTTCTATTTGGTGTGAATTGGTAATCGTTTGATAGTCGACTGAGTTGGTTTTTAGTAAGCATAGTGTTTGAAATTATACCTATTGTTAAACCAGCGAATATCCAAGCCATAATTTGAAAGGGTGGAATAGCGTGAAATTCAAGATTAAAAGACATAACAAGCTCTAACCCGAAAAACAATATCCAAAAAATTGCAAATCCGCCAGCTATTTTTGTCGCACTCATGTTGTATTGGGGAGGAATTATCAGAGGGGGCTGTTTTTTTTCATGAGTCACCTGAAATCTTGTATTGACCATATCATGTACGGACTCTTGGGGAAACCATCCTCTAATTCGGTTTTCCAAACTTTTTTTTACATTCATGTTTTCAACTCTGGAATAAGTTTAGTGAAAATTATGTGTGCCAGTTTGGCTGGGTGAATTGTTTCTGATTCTTCTATTTCTATTCCTCTTTCTTTGGCTATGTCGATTAGGTATTGTCTTGTTTGGTTTAAGAAAGCTGTGTCAGTTACTTCTTCAGGATTATCATGCCAGTACCAGACTTTCAAACCATGGCTGGTAGTGTAGGTGATTATGGCTTTTAGTTTTAGGGCTGGATGGTAGCCTAACAATATGGCTTGTTTTGGGTAGAGTTTAGTTACTTGCAGATCGTTTACTTGTGCAACTTCTAAAAGGGTTGAGGATAGTTTGGCTTCTGCCATTATTCTTGTTTGGTTAATGTACTGTCGTGTAGTGTTTAGTTTCTGGGCTATTTTGGTTACGGAAAGACCTGTACAAATTAGTGACCAAATATCTTTTTGGCTTTGACTGAGTGGGGAAGATACCGAACAGTTTGGTGACATAGTATCTGTAAATAAAGATCTATTTACAAGGATTTAAGCTTTATTGAACCAAGAGTCTTAAATCTCTGAAAACTAAAATGTTCGAATATAAGTTCAAAATATGCTCTTATGTTCTGATTTTTGTAAATCTCTTTTTTAAATGAAAAGACTTGATTCCGTTAAGCTTTCTTAAGATATGATGCAATTTAGAATTTAAATACAACTTTAATTCTAATAACAATCAAGTGGAGAGTAAATTTATGAAATTGATACGTCGCCTTAGAGTTTCATTAGCAACTATTTGTCTGGTAGCATTGCTGATTTTTCCAGGTGCATTGGGCTCAGTAGGTTGGAATAGAACGTACCAAGGAGAGACTATGGATCTTCTTTCTCCAAAATCTATTGTTCAAACCAGTGATGGCGGCTATGCCATAGCAATTTCTGGTATTCTGCGCCGCGTCGACAACATAGGTTATGAAGGGCATTTTACTTCATCATACGATTTGGAATTACTAAAAATTAATTCTAATGGAGAAACACAATGGAAACGAAGTTATAATACAATTGAAGACCCAAATCAACAAACTGCAACGATATATCCCTATTCTGACTGGTACATAATCGTTCAGACAGCAGATCAAGGCTTCGCAATAGCTGCAAATAGCGAGTCTGAATTTTGGCTAGTCAAATTTGATTCCCAGGGAAGTGTTCTGTGGTCTAAAACATTCATTCAGAACATAGATTATCCTTCTATCTGTCACCTTTACTCCATGATTCAAACAGCCGATCGTGGCTTTGCCCTAGTAGGTTCAGCGACAACCACTGATGGTAGCAATGATTTTTGGCTCCTAAAAGTTAACTCACAAGGCAATGTTCAATGGAGCCAAACCTACAATAGTGGTACGTATACAAACATAAATGGGGAGACATATCTTTGTGAAGACGAAGCCTCCTCAGTGATTCAAACAAGAGATGGTGGATACGTTTTAGTTGGAAGTAACTCGCTTTATAGAGCTAGTACAACATCTCTTGTATACGCCACTTGGATTGTAAAAACAGATAATCAAGGAAAACAATTGTGGAACAAAGGTTTTGATTTAATTAATAGAAATGATGACAGGCATTGTATTGTTGAAACAAACGATGGAGGATTTGCTATTGCTGGATCAGAGAATAACAATTTTTGTCTATTCAAAATTGACTCTAACCGCCAGCCTCAATGGAGCAAGATCTACAATGACATAGAGACGCGAAGTCTCTGTGGATTGGTTCAATTAAATGATGGAGGATACGCTTTAGCTGGATCATCTGGAAATGGAGCAGATGTGACCTATGGAATGACGTTATTACGGGTCGATTCTTCTGGACAGACATCTTGGACAAGAAATTACCATTCTAATGAAAACTCGATACCTGTTAGTAACGATTGGGCATATGGATTCATCAAGACTGCCGATGGAGGATACGCTTTAGTTGGTTCAACAATATTTGGCAGCGAAACTCACCAGGATGTTTTTCTAGTAAAAACTGAAAGTTTAGAGGACCCCCCACAAACAACAATCGCACCATCTTCGAACCCATCGATTTCTGAGCCATCAGATTCACAAACCCCATCGCAAACAGGGCAGTCTCCAACTCCCTCAACTCAAACCGCAAATCCCAATACCAGCCAAACCAGCATTCCAAATGAAATTATAGGGCCTGATTTAAGCAAAACAGAAAACCAAATCATTCTAATTGCCTTAGCTACAGCTATCACCTTAGTTGTTTTGGCAGTAGTCTTAGTAAGGATTCGAAAAAAACACAAATAAAGTTGAAACTACTGTCGCGTTTATAAAATTAAAACTCAATTTTTATTCAGTTATCAACTCGGTCTTATTTCATGAAGTATTAATAAAATATACTAGAATCTTCTTGACTCAATTAATTAAATAATATATTTTGTTCTAAGTCACAGACCTTAAAATTATATATAATGCTTACTTTAAATAAAAGCACAGATTTAAGGAGAAAAAACACAATGAAACATTTCAAAACGTTAGTATATACTTTATTTCTATTGTTTGCAATGACCGGATCGCTTTTACTAATACCCAGCACGCAAGCTCATACACCCGCATGGAAAATTAACAGTTATGCATATCTATTTGCCGCACCTGACCCAATAGGTGTTGGACAAAACACTTACATCTCTATGTGGATCGATGTGTCTTTACCAGGATCAATGATTACAAACAACATTAGACGCGAAAATTACACATTAACCATCACAAAGCCTGACGGCACAATTGAAACAAAACATTGGGACGTAATTGATGACACCACAAATGTGCAATCGATTTCTTATGTACCCGATCAAGTCGGTGCCTACACAATCAAATTTGACTATGGTGGACAAGTCTATAAATGGACCAATAGATTGGGCGCTGCAAATTACATTTCTGATCTAGCAACAAATGCGTTATACGAAAACGACACCTACGCACCAGCAACAAAAACAATCACTTTAAATGTCCAACAAGAACCAATATCATCCGTTCCATGGTATCCGCTCCCAACCGAATACTGGTCTAGACCTGTTGAGGGACAGAACTTGGCATGGTCAAGTCTAGAATCGCATTGGTTGCGAGGAAACTCTTTCGGAACCTTCCAGATGTCAATTAACTACAATCTCTGGCAGAGGGATGGAATCGCACCAAACACCCCACACATTGCATGGACAAAGCCAATTGAATTCGGAGGAGTCGTAGGAGGAACATCCGAGATCTCTGACGTTACTGAATACTCAGGCGGATCATACGAAGGCAGATTCCAAAATACCATCATAATGAACGGCTACATCTATGTACAGCACCCACTTGGACACTCAGGTAACGGCGGAGGATACGCATGTTATGACCTTCGAACTGGACAGCAAATTTGGTATCGTGCAGACCTCAACGCATATGTCAACAACTCAGCTACAACTTCAACATTAATTCCTGCGCCAAGCTTTGGTCAACTACTTGATTTTGAATCACCCAATCAACATGGTGTAGTCGGAGGAGTACTGTGGCAAACTTCAAACGTGGGAACAGGTGCAGCAGCTTACACTGTCTGGCAAGCAATCGATGCATACACTGGAAAATGGATGTATAATTTAACCAGTGTTCCAGCCGGAACCGATGTTTACAACGCTAAGGGCGAAATACTCCGCTATGTCCTAGGATACAATACTACTGCTAAGACAGGCTGGATAGCTCTTTGGAATAGCACCCAAGCACTTCTTTCAATAGGCACAGGATACAACATTAACAGTTGGAGACCAGTTGGCAACGTAATTAACGCAAGCACATCATATTCTTGGAACAGAACATTCACCGGAGACATAACAGGATCAACAGCTCCAGCAATATTTGCCGTATTACCTGATGACATTTTGCTTGGCAGAAGCAGCAACCTTGCACCCGGAGTAGGCGCTCGATTCACAGACAACCCCTACACAATGTGGGCACTAAACCTAAACGCATCCCAAGGAACATTAGCATCCATCAAATGGGTAAAGAGCTATGTAGCACCAGAATCAGGAAACCTAACAGTCAGACTAGGACCAGTTGACCCAATAAACCGCATATGGACAATGAACGACGTTGAAGACATGCAATGGAGAGGATATAACCTCGACACAGGAGCTGAAGCATGGGGTCCAACAACAACTGATTTCAGAAGCCTCCAATTCTTCGGCAGCGGAGAAGGAGGAGGACCCAGAGGCGTAACCGCATATGGCAACATTTACGTTCAAGGATTTGGTGGAGAAATCTTCTGCTATAATGCTGACAACGGAAATCTAGTACTGGCGCTTCAACAATACAAACGGCGGCCTTGAAACAAACTGGGGTCTTCGACCAATCTTCATATCGTCAGTCGCAGATGGAAAAGTCTATGCATTCAACAATGAACACTCACCAAACGCACCACTATTCAGAGGCTCCAAAGTCTACTGCCTAGATGCCTTCACAGGTGAAGAAATTTGGTCAATGTTCAGCTGGTCAGGTCAAACAGGTGGACAAGGAGGCTCAACAGCTGTATTAGCCGACGGTTACCTCGCATACTACAATTACTACGACAACTCTGTCTATTCAGTTGGCAAAGGACCTAGTTCAACAACGATTTCTGCTTCACCCAAAACAACAGCCTTAGGTGACAATATTGTTATTGAAGGAACAGTTATCGATACTTCAGCAGGCACCAAAGACAATGAAATAGCAACACGCTTCCCACAGGGAGTTCCAGCAGTATCAGACGATAGCATGGCACCATGGATGGAATACATCTACATGCAAAAACCAATTCCAACCAATGCAACAGGTGTCCTAGTTACTCTTAGCGTTCTTGACGCTAACGGAAACTATAGAGAAATTGGCACAACAACAAGCAATATTGACGGATTCTTCGCTTTCAACTGGAAACCAGACATTACAGGACAATATACAGTCTACGCTTCTTTCGCAGGATCTGAATCCTACTGGCCATCACATTCCGTAACATCTTTTGCAGTTGAACCAGCACATCCAACAGCAGCACCAACAGAAACACCACCTCAATCATCAGCTGACATGTACTTTGTACCAGCAATCGCGGGTCTATTCGTTTTAATCATCATAGTACTAGTCTTGCCTAGTGCTCATGATGCTTAGAAAACGAGCATAAACACACAAACAAAAAACTATCTTTCCCCTTTTTTAGTCTTTTAAAATATTTTCTTCAATTCCAAAGCAAACAATCAAATTAATTTTTATCCCAATTTGAAGATGCATAATAGAATCTTTTTTCAAGAGTAGCGTTTTTTATGTTTAATGAATTCATCTTTGAGGTGATTCTTAATTTTGTTCTCTTATTTTTAATCGTTTTTTGAAGCGCATTTCAATTTCTTTAGTTAACATTGGATAGGAATTTTTGTTGCTGTTAAACCTCAATCACAAACGCTAATATTTTTCAATCTTACAGTTTGCCCGTGAATATTATGCGGAAAATGCATTTTGAAATACTCGTCAAAGCAAAGCCCGAAGAAGTTTGGAACGCAATTGTCGACGACAAGAAATATCGAGAATGGACAAGTGCCTTCCATGAAGGATCCTACTTCGAAGGCGGTTGGAACAAAGGTGATAAGATACAGTTTTTAGCGGTAAACGAAAAAGGGGAGAAAGAAGGAATGTTCTCTGAAATAGCTGAAAGTAGAAAGCCTTCTTTTATCTCGATTAGGCATCTCGGCATCGTTTTGGGCAGCAAAGAAGACACAACAAGCGAGGCAGCCAAGAAGTGGATTCCTGCATTCGAGAACTATACTATCACGCAACAAGGCGATTCAACGAAGTTTGAAGTAGATGCCGATGCTGACGACGAGTTTTACGATATGTTTAAAGAAATGTGGCCCAAGGCACTTGAGAAATTAAAGCAAGTTTCGGAAAGGCACAAATGAATTACATTTGTTTCTGGCTCATTGACTTTTGGCGGGATTTTAACCGAGGGATATCCTTCACAGAATTGACTGCTTGAAGGCTCAATATGAAGAGGAGAAACACAAAAAGAACTAATGTCAACAACGTTTTCTTCACATTATTGCGCCTCCACTAGGTTAATTGAAGATTACAATTAGACTTATGGCCATAATTGCAACTGAAGCTATCAAAATTATGATTAATGTTGTCGGGAAATAGTCTTCGGTTGCTATTTTTGGTTTTTCTCCGCTGGATTTCTCTAAAAATAGTTAATGCAATTAGAACTAATGCTATTGCAGCTACTCCTATGAGAATAAACTCTTTACATGAGTTTTGTAAGTTCTCAGGATTTGAATCGACTGTAAAGTTGACCTTGAAATCAGTATGGATATCTCTGAATTTTATGAATACCAAAAGGTTGTTGGAGCCTTCTTGAAGGTTAGTCATCATAGTATTTGGTTTAATAAAGACAGGTTTTCCACCATTCAAACAATAATAAGCATAAACGTAATCTTCGTTAGCGGAAAAAACTATTGGCACATCTGAACTGTAATATGTTTGGTTAATGGGAGAAAGCAATACTGAAGGCTCATAATCTCCGTAAATCACCCTAAAATTAACTGAAGACCCCCACCAACTTCCAAATGTACTATTACCATGACCATAACTAACATTAATAGTATAGTTACCTTCTTTCAGACCTTCTAAAGTAGCTCTGCCAACATATTCATGCCCTGTCTTGTTATTTGGAAGGTTAACCACTCCATTATATGTAAAATTGGTAAATTCATATGAAAAGATGTTTGAATCATTAAGTGTATAGCGAATACCGTCTATCATTGGATATGATTCGTCTGTTAGCTTAGTAACAACCGCCAAAATGTCTACAGTACTATTGTGATAAACTGTTGCTTTTGGAGAAATTATTTCAAATCTTGGATAATAATCATTTTCATCGTTTGCAGAAACTAAACCAGAAACTGAGATAAATGTTAGAAAAAGTAATGAAACAGTTGCGCATGAATAAATATGCTTCATCATTTCTATCTTTGGTTAATCAACTAATTGACTATAAGATCCTTTCTTGAACTGAGTCTCTTTGTTGGGTTCAATCTCTTCAATAAAGAACATAATTTTTTGTCATCTGTGAGTATGAGCATAACAGGCTGTGCTAATAATCAAGTAGTCTTGACCTTTATCTACCCTCAAATCATGGCTCTTAGCGTAAGCTTCCAGTTGGGGGAACACTGGATCTTTAGCTAAAGTAATATCAGTTAAAATTACGTAGCCTTCTGTTTCAATGTCACAGATTCCCCATTCAAAAAAACTTTTGAATATTTTGGGGTGGCAATAGGGAAATTCCTTAATAAGATCTAATGCATCAATAAAATTCATTCACGTAAACCCATTTCAAATAAAATACTTGGTTTATTGCTGTTTTTAAATACTTGTGGGTATCATGAGACTACAACTTTGCATTTGTTTTATACTGATTGCGATTTAGTCTTAACAAAACTAGTCTGCTCCATAAAAGGTGAAGTAGAACAACAATTTAACCAAAGTGTTATTAGGATAGTACGTCCCCAAACAATCAAAGAGAGAACCTTAGTGAATAGGAAAGAAACAATTTCAATATTCACAGAATTAGTAGCTAGAGGGTTGATTAATCCTAGTTTTGTTTCTATCGAACAAAAAAAATCTGATAAACATCAATTGAAAATTAAGGGTGACTATGATTTTTTGGCAATCTACACTTTTGTGCAGGCAAAAAACTTGGTGGCTGAAGAGGACAAAGATAAAAAATATATTCTTGTCTTTAAGCCATAAATTAGAAAAAATAATTATTTATACAAAAAATATTTTGATTGCAGACTTATAAACTTCAAGATTTCTGTTGGAGCTATGATTTTTTGCTTTGAAAACTAGAGCAAAAACTCCATATCGATTATTTCTTGTTAAATAAAAACCCTTTTTAGCATTTACAGTCAATCAATTAAATTTCATTCAATAGCTCTTGCTAACTAACTCAGCCTTCACCAGAACTTGCAAGGCTGATTTTCTCTGAAGAATTTGCTTTTTTTTAACCGCTAAGGACTTTGTTGAAATAGAATGTCAGCCAAGATTTCTTTGCGTCGCTCTTTGCGGTTCTTCTTTTGATTTTTCATGGCTATGATAATATTTTCGTGGAAAAATAAAAACTTTATTGCGTATTTTATTCGAGCCGCTTTATGAGCCAAAAGATTCACTGATGTAATTGTTTGATGTAGAAGTTTCTGATGACTAACCTGCTAAATTATTTATGTAGTCAATACTAAAAACTTGCTTTTCAGAAGGTTTGAGGAGGTGGTGGAGGTGGGAGTGGCGGGGTTTGAAGTGTTCTTGCTTTCATCGAATAATAGTAGAGTGTTGTGGCTATGGGGATAATTGGTGTTATAAACGCCGTCAGGATGCCTTCTATTAGAGGGCTGACAAATCCAAATAGACCAGCGATTAATACAGCTACCCCATTTACTACGGCAACAATAATGCCAACCACGAGAAATAATCCGAAGGTTTTAAGCCATCTGTTGCTTACGAGAACGCGACTTCTAGAAAGGCCTCCAACAATGCCTGTTCCTTCAAGCATTATAGCTGGGTTAACAAGTGAAAACATTAGTGCGATGATTATTCCGGGAATAATTAATGCAATAAATCCAAGAACCATAAGAGTAACTGTGACAATGCTTGCTGCCAACAGATAAAGTACCTTCGTTAAGGTGAACTGGAAAGATTTTTGCAAGTTTGCTTGTCCACTCTCCAAAATATCTGAAGTGAATTTTATTGTTATTCCTGATGTGAAGCTGCTGGTAATCCAACTAACGATTCCTGATAAAAATATGGACGTTATGCTTGCTGTTATGAAGGTAGGAAACCACGCTACTAGTAATGAGGATGTAGGATTAGAGGGCGCTTCAGGAATAACTATGACTAAATTCACAATTATAGTTACTAATCCGGTTAAGATGGCTGCAATTAAGAAGGGAACTGGATAATGTGCAAAATTTCGCGAATATAAACTGAATGTGTCTGTTATAATTTCGCCTATAGAGAGTTCGCGTTGGAGATTTTTGGTTTCCATTAGTTTGTCCTCTGTTTGTCGATATGCTGTTTAGAGCTTATAACTTTTGGCTGGTTAGTGTAGTTTGTAAATTACGCATTTATTTTATATTATTGAATAAAGGGTAATAATACTATGAAATTGAAATCAGGTTTCGCCTCAGCTTTAGTTACTGTTATGTTTTGCGCTTGGCTTGGAGGGGTTCTTCTTTTCTTTGGAGGAGGATTATTACTTGTTTGGCTGAAACTACATTTCTTTGGAACTTTTAACGATTGGATATTCTTCAGTTTTAGTATAGGCCCATTTATTGGAGGCTTTATAGGCTTTCTCATTTATAGAAGATTTGGAAGCGAACAAAGGTAGGTTCCAAAACATTAAGCAAAGAATTATAAATTTTTAATATCCTATGTTGAATCGTACCAATGTGATTTATTCATGATTCCAAAATTCGCAAAAATTGGTTACCCCTTAGGCAAATTCAGACTGATAGCATTCATAGTGACTGCCTTTTCTTTTGGTATAATGCTTGTTTTTGTTTCAATTAACCTAAAGTGGTTCACAACAACACGCCAACTTTATTTGTTATTTGGAGTTATAGCAGGTTTGCTATTTGGCTTATTTGAAACTAAGACAGTAATTCCAAAACTACATGAAAATACAGAAACATACGTTTGGACAGTATTGCCTATTGGAATTGCCATATTTGCTTTACCTTGGTTAGTTGTTACACAACTTATTGGAGCATCAGAGTCTCTGCCCTTTGGCGTTTATGCGTTTTTCCCGTTCATCATTGCAATTTTAGGTTCAAGCGGTTGGTACTTTAACAAATTTGAGAAAGAAAATGAAGTAATGCTCTTCGTTTTCGTTTATGGTATTCATTATTGGAAAGTTCAGAATCCAAACGTGATGGACAGATTCTATTACTTCATACGAGACTTAGTTTCAAAAGACCTATCTTCGCTATATTTGCATGTTGGATATTCCGGATTATATATCAAGGAACTAAAAAAGAAAGAAAATATTGATTATTCTTCCAAACAACTTCTTCAACAAATACTCAATGTGATGAAAAAGTTTAGACGCACAGGTCTAGCAATCTATTCAGCTTTTATGATTTCAATGCCTCTTCTGATTTTATGGCTCTATATCTTAACAAGTACGAATACTTTTGGAATGCAGCAAATAGTCAACCACAAGATTGTTTCTGGACGTGAAATTACGTTATTACTTGGTATTGCACCTGTTGTTGCCATATTTGGAGGAGTATTTGGCGTTTTATTGTATGTCAGAAACAAATTTAAGAAAACCATGTCAAATTTGTTAACTCAAGTTGATTCCGACAAGATTTCTTTAGTTATCCAAGATTAATAATGTAAGGTATTAATTTGGTTGATTACGTTTTGAGTTCGCCAATTTTCTCAGTTAATTTCTCAAATATGAGGTCTTCTTTTCGTTACTTAAGTGAAAGACAACTTTAGAAACCATTTCTTGTGAAACAGTGAAGATGTAATTTAATTTTATGACGCTGTCTTTTATGGCACCTTTATTTTTGGTAAGCGGTAACACTTTCATCTTTGAAGCTAATTATTCAGCTAAAACACCCTCTATCCATCTTGCCAAGCCTCATCATCTGAATTATCCCATAGCTCTTTCATTTTAGTCTTCTGAATTCTATTCAAAAACATGTCGTAGTTTGTTCTTTTTTTTGATTCTTTTGCCAATTTAATTAATTCTGAAATAGTTTCGTTATAAGTCTCTCGTGGATATTTCTTAATGTTCTTTAGTTCTTTGACAACTGATTTTTTAAGCAGAATCCTTGTGTTTTCTTTCATAATAAAATCGTCTATAACTTGTTTTAATAAATTATATGTAACTTTCTAACTATTTAAAAAAACCTTTTTCATAATCAAAGCAGGATCATGCTTGTTTTGTATCTTTATGGTTGACACCAGCAAACTAGCAATTGCCAACATTATGCTTAGTAGCAAGAGAATTGTCAAAGAGGGGATTTCTGGGATTGAAAATGAAGGATTAGGCGTTGCAGTAGATTTTGGTAATGGCGTTAGAGTTGGGGTTGGCAATAAAGAATTTGACGGCTGTTCAGATGAACTTTTAATCACATCATAATTGAGAGTTGCTTGCATGTTCCCAATTCCCAAATCTGAAGCTCCAATTCCAACATTGAACCTTAACCTGTAGTCACCTGTATATTCACAGTACACATCAAATGACGCATTATTAGTTTGGTATACTTCATAGAGAACGATATCCGTGGGACATTTTTCTAAACCTTCAATCTTGGAAACTTTAAATGAATATTGAATCGTTTGAGAGTCTCCAGTGGTAGAGTCAATCCATATGGGTATGTTAGAAACTGAAAAGTTACCCACAAGTCGGTCGCCTTCAGTAGCAAATACTGATCTTGAAACAGAAGCAGATTCAATTAGAGGAAACGATTCGGATTGTAAATTTGATGCTTGAACAAATCCGACAAAAGTAACTAAAAATAGCAAAAAAATAGTTAAGAAAAGAAAAGACTTCAGAATTTTTCCTCTAAACTAACTTTATTAGAGTTACATGGAATGAAGCGGGTCCACCTGGAGGAACCAAAAAGAATACTGTATAGCTTTGCTGTGTTGATTCTCCGAAGGTTTCTATGTAAGGCTCGTTTGTTTTTATCTCAAAATCAGCGTTTTGAATATCGCTTATAATTGGGTATAAATCGCCTGCCGTGCACGTATTGTTATTGCCTTTATCCCAATAGCCTTTGTAAATGTAGACATCAGTCCAACCGTTTAACCCACCAGGCATTTTTGTAGAATTAATAGTTAATTCCCAGTTTTCATTTGCAGCAACTGTAAATGGAATGTAAATTGTCGGTACTGAACTGTTTAGAAATCGTAAGCAATCACTTTTTGCGTTAACAGTAAAATCCATCGCCCCTGTTGGATTTTGAGCTGGAGCCAACGATGATTGTAAAATGAAAGCGGTTGGGAAACCAACAGCCATAACAATAACAATAGCGACTAATCCTATGATTTGATTTCTATTCATTTTTTCCCCTCATGTAACTACTTCGAAACAATGATGATTTAAGTTTTATGTCAATGTACTTAATCAAAGGTTCTTGATTAACAATAGCAATATTTTCGTATTTGGATAGGTGGACTTCTAACCTTTGATGAATTAGATGTGGGCTGAAATTTACTAGAGCTCCTCTATCAAATGAAATGGTTATAGTCAGTAAACAGTTAGATTCTTAACCTTTACAAACAAGTATGACCTTGGGGTCATAAAATGAACAATAAGGTAACATTAGTTTTACTGTTTATTGTTTCAGTATTTTTAACAGTATACACCGCAAGTGCTCATTATATGGCTTCTTCTGTCTATGAGATTGAGGAGCACCTTTTTTGGCCTAACACTTTAGGTGGCTCATTTATTCCGTGGCCTTATTTGCCTTCTGGGATCGCTGGTCAATTGCTAACTCCTCTAAATCAAATCGACATACAATACTATACGTACGCGATTAGATCTGGAGTGTTAATTTGGGTAACTGTTGCTTTCTGGGGTCTGTTTTTTTGGCAATTATGGAAAATTAGAAAATTATTCAAAAAATAAACCCCTAAATCTTGATTTACAGTTTAGCTTTTTGTGAGGGTAAACGTACAAGGAAGGTTGTGCCTTTTCCTTCTGTGCTTTCAAAGTCTACAGTTCCTCCTAAGCCTTCAGTCATGCGTTTAACTACCGCTAATCCGAATCCTTGACCCTTAGATTTGGTCGTCATCATCGGCGTAAATAGTTTAGGTTTAACGTTCTCAGGGATACCAACTCCGGTGTCTTTAACAGTTATCAAAACTTCATTAGTTTGCTTATCGGTATACGCCCGAACATTAAGTTTACCTCCATTAGGCATAGCTTGGATTGCATTAAGTATCAAATTGGCGGCTATGCGCTTGAGATAGTCAGGGTCAGCCATAATTTTCTCGGCTTTATCCTCTACTTGAACAGTTACCTTGATGTTTTTGGGAACCCCATTTTTTGCCAAGATTTCATTGAATAACGATTTTATGTTTGTTTCTTGTGCTCGAGGATTAAGAGGTCTTGCGTAGTCTTGGAGGTCAGCGACTATTTTGTTAATGTAATCAACGTTTTTCTCAATCTCAGTTAAGCTCTCTTGAATGTTATTTTTCTCATCACCCTCAGGTAAAGATGCTAATTCGGTTTTCGCTAAGTAAATATCTCCAGTTATTGCCTGAAGTGGATTTCGAATATCGTGACCAACCATGCCTGCAGTTGCGCCAATAGCTGCTAAACGCTCAGAGTCCTTGAGCTGGGCTGCTCTTTGATTTGCGAGATTTTCCATTTGATTTGAGTATTCTTCAAGCCTAACAGTTGACTCTTCAAGTTTAAACTGCATCTCTATTCGCGGGGAAATGTCAACATTTGACTCCAGCATTTCATAGATTTTTCCGTCTGAACCAAATTTACCCAACCAATAACTCTGCACAAACAATTTATTTCCATCCTTGCAGAAATGGACAACTTCTCCTGACCATTTTCCTTCTTGTTCAAGTTTTCTTTGTATATCGTATAACGGTAGAGGTAATTTTGTGTTCAATAATTTGTTAATATCCTGTCCAATAGCTTCATCTTTTGAGAAACCGTAAAGTTTCTCTGCACCGTCACTCCAAAAAGTTATAGTGCCATCTATTTTCCTCACAATAATGGCATCGGGGCTTAGATTGATTAATTCAGCTTGTTTCACCATTGCTTCTTCTGTTTTCTTGCGTTCGGTAATATCGTGAAATACAATAACAACACCCGTGATCTTGCCTGTTTCGTCTTTTATAGGTGCACCGCTGTCATCAAGAGGAACTTCTAATCCGTCTTTTCGAATTAAAATCGTATGGTTAGCCAAACCAACAATAACTCCATTCTGCATAACTTTGACAAATGGGCTCTCAACTTCCAATCGAGTTTCCTCATTAATTATGTGGAATACTTCTTTGAGCGGTTTTCCTAAAGCTTCTCCAAGAGTCCACCCCGTTGATTGCTCAGCTATCACATTCATAAATGTGACAGCACCCAACTCATCGGTAGCTATTACTGAATCTCCAATGCTTGACAGTGTAGTTGCCCAACGCTGCTCACTTGCACGTAAAGAAATTTGGGCTTGTTCTAAGTCTGTTTTAGAAGCCGTTATAGTTTTCAAGTTGGCCGCCATTTGATTAACAGATTTTGAAATATCAGAGATTTCATCTTTCTTTTCAGCGTTTAAAGTGTGGTCAAAGTTTCCTGAACCGATAACCGCTATTCCAGATTGCAATTCTGAGATAGATTTTAAGGTGTTTCGGAAGATTATTAAATAATATGTGATAAAGTATGTACCAAACACCGCCAGCATAGCGAAAATAAGAATTAGACTAGTGCCATTAAGTTGGTCGATTTGCCTTTGGAAACTTTGTGACAATTGTTGATTGTCGAAGAGTAATGCTTGGTTTTGTAGAGACATTCTGCTCGAAATAGCCTGGAATGCAGGCAAAACTCTAACGCTAACGTTTCGATCAGCATTTGCGAGGTAAGCTGTTACGTCAGTCCATCTGTTAATGAGAAGTTGCGAGTCATTCTTCACGTTGTTAACCATTATCTGCTGCGCAGGGTTGTTGACATTAAGTTTTAAAAGGTCTGCTAAAAGTAAATTGTATTCTGTTTGCCACAGGTTCAATACAGGGTTTTCTTGATACAGAAAATAGTCGTTTGAAAGGTATTGGAGGTTACTTGCTCGGGTTTGTATGTCATGGGAAATTGTCTGTTGATTGTTTAACTGGGCTGTTTGTTGTGAAGTAACGACAACTGATGCTGCAATTATGACAATCAAGATGGAGAATATTATTATGCTGAGTAAATTTTGAGTTTTAAGTCTCATGGGGTTCCCATGCCTATAATGTTGACTGATTCAGGACTGACAGATTTTAACCCATCAACATAAACATAATTGAAAAAGTTGGGAACGGAAGTTGCAGTAGTTAAGTTGTTGTTAATTAGCCATCTGGTTTCATCTTGCATGAGTAAGATGAAGGATTGGTCAAGCGTAACTGAATAACGATAATCAGACCAAACCGAGGATGTGTATGAGGTTGTATAATTTAGTTCCTTTGACACGATTGATATTGCCATATTTTGGTTGTTGATATTAAAGTTTTGAGCCTGAATAATTGCCTTCAAAAACCGTTCAATTAGACCAGGATTCGTGGTTACCCATGTGTTTGTACTGATAGCTTCGAAGTAACCGAATTGGTCAGCTTGTGCTGGCCACACTAAGATTGCGTTGCCTAGAAGACTTTTTATTTGGTTTATGTATGGTTGAAACGTAATTGTTGCATCTATTGTGCCGTTTGAAAGAGCATTTGGTGCTTCTGCAAAATTGACATTAACAAGTGTTACTTGATTTTGGTTTATCCCGTTAAGTTCGAGGAATCTGCCAAGGTAAAATTGATTGCCAGTTCCAATGGATAGTCCAATCTTTTTGCCGATTAAATCTGAAATGCTGTTAATTCCTTTGTCAGTTCTTGCAACCAAATATAAATTAAGGTATTGTGAGAGGCTCCCAAAAGCATTGAGATCTGCATTCTGGAGTGCATTGTTAGCAATGACAAATTCGGAAGCCGTAGCGATGTCTACTTCACCATTTAACATCCCTCTCACAGCAGCAGCTCCAGAAGGATAGTTCTTCAATGTTATTTTAAGGCCATTATTTGAGAAGTATTGTTGGTCGTTTGCAATATAAATTAAGGAATTATATTCAGAAGGGAACACGCCGATTGTTACGGTCTCTATGTTACCTTGGTAGGGGATTTGGGAATTGAGGTAGACAAATGAGCTTAAAATGATGGCTATAACCAAGGTAATGACGGTTATGATTATGAAATTTCGTTTTTTTAGTGCTGCCATGTTATTTTTGCCTCAGAACCCAAAACTTCACTTCAATTGGATGACATTACGCATATATAACTATCGAAAAATTACTTCCTACTTGCTTATTTTGAAATTATACTGAGATTGGAAAATTGAAGTTTTAGGCGTATTACTGACGGCTATCATTTTTTTCTTTCAGTCATCAGAATCTCTAAATCTTTTTCTTGTTGATGAAAATATTAAACAATCGAAAACTGAGGTACTATGCCAGTAAGAGGGCAAGGCGTCTTTTATTACTGAACCAGTAAAAGTTGTGAGTTTAATCGTAAAAAATTGCTTGAACCTCGATTTTGTTATTTTTGATTTGTCATTTTTTTGCAAATATTTGTGTTCTACAGAAGTTTAGTGCATTGCCAATTAACAAAATTTATATATTAAGAATTAAGTAACAAGATGTAGTAGGCGACGAAATGACCACACGCCATAATAGAAAAAAACGAAGCAAACTCACTATACTCCTTTTAGCACCAATAATGGCCTTCACCTTCATAGTTGGCTGGAGCCTATACTGGATCGGAAACACAAAACACAAAAAACCGCAAACACCAACAACTAAAATTCAAACAGAACAAGACCTGGTACAGTTAATGGTTATTCCAAAGCAAGAAGAACAAACAATAATGCAAAACTAACCAACAACGCACCAACCTATCTTTCCAATCAAATTCTGTTTAAATGATTTTACCTTTTTGCAGAACAAGTGACTTTGACACTTTATCTTAGAGGTTAATTAATAAATTAATTGAACTGTAAAAACCCCTTTTTGAATCACAAATCCTCCAATTACACTTTAATTTCCATCAGTTTTGTTTGTTGTTTCAATTACGTGCCAACAAACCATCTAATACTTTTGTAAATACATATCATTAGTTTTTTCTTATTTGGAGAGTTTGCATGGTTAGTTGTCCAAGCTGTGGTGAAGAAGTGGCGAAACCCCATAAATCGCTTAAAAATCAGGTCTTCAACATTGAAGCTTACACATGCAAGAGCTGCGAGAAAAATTTCAAAGTTATAACTGAATTTATTTTTTCGACCGAAATACAGAGCGTCCATTAATAGTAACCATTTCTAAAATGTGTTCAGCTAGTATTTTTTGTAAGCAATCGATTTCTGAGGGATTAGGAACCCAATATACATGAAGTTCCCAACTATCACTGTTCCCACCATTTTGAACAGATACGGCTCGAGCATCGTAAAATGACCCGCAAACAGCTATCATTTCCTTTAGCAAGGAGACTGTTTCCTGGCGATTCATAGGTTATTCTTGTGCGTACTTAAGCAATTTAAAGCTTGCTTGTTAAACCACCAAAAATGCAATTAAGATTCTTTGCAGAATACCTGCGGGAAAACCACTGAAAATTACGAAAGCCCTGCCGTTTGAGATCAATAATAACCCTCAGGTTACAATAAGTATAGTAACTTTTAGAATATTTTATTGGACTTTAAGTTAGTAAAAAAATTATTATTATCCTGTTGATTCCTTTTTTTCTTTACGCTTATTATTGATTTTACGTTTGGGAATCTTTGGGAAAGAAGCATATAGTCCAGAGGCTCTCGCACGAATAATCTTTCTTGTTTCAACTGTAACGGGAGATTTTGCTATAAGCTCATCAAGTTTCCTTTTGCCTTCTTCAATGCATTCCGTAAATTCTTCATTGGAAATTTCACCTTCAGCTTTTAGCTTTTTTAATTCTTCAATACGTTTAGCAATTGATTCAAATTGCTCATCCAATACAATATCGGAAGCAACGTCCATTTGAGGCATTTTTCTTCTAACATATCTAAAAAGCAAAGGCACCTGAAACACAATTGAAATAAATGCTACGCCAAAAGCCATTGTATTTATTGTTTGGATATCTCCTAAAGAAATGGCTGCTGAAGTTGTAATAGTGGCTGCTAGGGCTATGGACAAGGCGCCTTTTACTCCTCCAAGAATAGCGATGTTGCACCAAACTGCAGAGATTTTATTTCCAAATCTGTTAAAAGTTCTAAGGATAGGGTACACTGTTGCAGCCCTAGCTACAGTAACGGCGACGAATGCAGCAATAATGAGAAGAATTGATTGCGAAAGAGTGATTATATTTATTTGAAAACCAATTAGTAGAAATGCGACTGAGTTTCCAAGAAAAGCTGCTATCGCCCAAAAGGTAGTTATCGTTTCTCTTGTGACAGGTTCCATTGCAGAACGCATAGTATAGTTGCCAAAGTATAGCCCAGCTACAGCAACCGCAATTAGTCCTGAAGCACCTATTCCTGAAGCTAAAGCATACGAGCCATAAACAACTGCTATTGCCAAGATAGTTTCTGCCACTCGATCCTTTATCAAACTTGAAAGGACTTCACCAAGAAATGCTACACCTAACCCGACAAAGACACCTGCACCAAGAGTGAAACCAAAACTAAGCAATGTTTGAGGGAGAGAAAAATCTTGAAAACCCATACTAATAGTTGAAAGAACTATTGTGAAAACAACAATTCCTGTCGCATCGTTGAAAGCTGCTTCAGTATCAAGTAAGGTTGATAATTTTGAGGGTACTTTGACTCTTCGGAAAACCTCCAAAACTGTAATTGTGTCGGTGGGGGCAATTAGTGCTGCGAAAAGAAAAGAAACGTATGGAGAAAGACCCAGCAGCTTCCACAGGATGATTCCTCCAACAGCAGTAGCAATTAAGACACCCACGGTTGCTAAAGCTAAAGAGGGTTTGATGACAACTTTTAGGTCATTTGCTCGAAGATGAATCATGGCTTCAAATATCAATGGTGGAACTACCAATCCAACGAAGAGACCTCCTCCACCGCCACTTAGAAGCTGAGCGTAAATTAGCTTCAATTGAGAAGTAAAATCAGAACCTCCTTGGGAGGCAAATAAGAGAGCAATTATAGCTATCGAGGAACCTGCTAGAACCAAAACTAGTGTGTAGGGTACCTTAAGCCTATTAGCTAGTAGCGCCGCTAAGAAAGAAATGGTTAGGAATACTGCTATAACAAGTTCAATGCTGGGAAATATAGCAACCTCCTTTTTCGGCTGAAACAAAAAGTCTTATCTCAATCGTACTTATCAACATGTCTAACCAAGCGGTTGCCACTGAACGTGTTGAGATCTAAATTTAAAAGTTTAAAGAATAAATCAACATTTTTTCTTTTAGTCAAACTTAATTAAAAGTTCTAAGATTGGAAATCTACGCGTAACAAAAATAGTTGAAAATTGCTTTTCAAATAATCCAAAATGAAGAGTTAAGCGAACCAAGCCATACGCAAGACAAGTTGGGCTAAAAGAGTGGTGGGCAAAGGCCATTCCTTGTCTCGCAGCCGGATTCGCTCAACTTCTGTTGGCTATCCCTTGCATTTGCTAATCAATTGGTAACCCGTCTCAAAAATATAAAATGTTGTGATTACATTGTGAAGTCACAACCGCTAAGTTGATGAAAATAAATTTATCAATTTCAGGTATTTGTTCTTCAAAATTTAACTTAAAATAGAAATTTTGATGCGTACGTAACAATATTTCCCATATGATTGAAACATAATGCAGTGAATTTAATAGAAAAGGTTGTGCAAACCTTTTATATTAACAGACAAGAAATGCTATTGGGGATGTAATTGGATAGATCAGAGGCAATTATTTACCTAAAAGAGCTTCTGAGCAAATGCAATGACTTATCGCCTGAATCCGTCTCTCTTGAAACCCCAGCTGACAAAAACACAATTGGGTTGCAAGTCCACATTAAAGGAACTATTATTGAATCAAATAAATATTGGGTTAGGGAAGTTGCTAAGAAATATAGTTTGTCAGTGCAAGAAAATCTCGATGAGGTAATCATTTACTCGTCTGATTTGCGAATTTAAAATCGATGCTTGACATTTGATGCAGGATTTTCTTTGAGACGCTTTAACTAGTTTTCATTATAGTTAAAACAATTGAAATTATATAAAATGCAAATAATTCGTCTTTTGGGGACTTGTTACTTGACTTATTTTTTTATTATTTCTTGGTACTGATCAGAAATGTGTAGCATTTATTAAGACGCTATACACAATAAAATTAGGAAAAAGATATGCAACTAAAAAAAGCTGCAATAATCCCACTCATAGCCCTAGTTTTCATAGCAATAGCACTCTCAGTAGTAACAGCAGGAATATTAAACGCCCAACAAAACATCCCCGCCCAAGGACACCTAGGCGGAAGTATAACAACCAACACAGTTAACATAAGCGTCTACAGTGACTCGCAAGCCACAACATTATGCTCAAATATTGATTGGGGTACACTGAACTCGGGCAACATTGCCACAAAAACAATTTACGTCAAAAATACAGGCAACATCACTGAAACCCTAAGCATGACTGCCAAAGATTGGAATCCACCATCCGCCATCATCAAGCCTATTCTTAACGTGGAATAAAGAAAGCACAACACTCCAAGCAGGCGCCATTGTACCCGCAACACTCACGTTAAACGTAGCTGCTGACACAGGCGACATATCCGATTTCGACTTCAACATCGTCATTTCCGGCAGCGCTTAACAACACCAAAACATCACCCTAAACATTTCAAAGGTTAAGTATAGATGTTAAATAAAGTTAAATAATCTAACAAAGAATAAATTAACAATTTAAAATGGAAGAGAAGTCAACTTGCAAGGCAAAGAAGATTCAGCCAACAAACCAACTGAGGACAAAGCCAAAGCTCAGAAAGAACTGGTTGAAGAACTCAAAGTTCAATGGAAACAACTTTGGAACGAACGCGTAAATGACGAAGTCCGAGCCGAAGGCATATCAGTTGCAAACTATGAGTCTCTACGTGTAGAACGAGGCACAATCATCCATGCCACAAGGGATTTTAAACCACTGAATTTTAAAGAAATCCTTGAAACACACATGGTCGAAAACCCCGAACGCTACATTCAACCAGATCGTCGCGAAGGCGGATGGGGAAAATTTGTAAAGACAGAAATCACTAAAAATCAAGGCCAAAAAACCAAACGCGCCCAAGAATATGCTCCAAAAAAACCAAAAGGTAAGCAACCTAAGAAAAGTGGACGCGGTTGGCTACATGCACCCTAACTAAAACTAACTTGACCTTTATATTGTGTAAAGATAACAACCATTTTAAAATGTCGGTAAAATCAAGAAAGTAGAAACTATTAATCGACATATAAATTAATTTCAGAAATCCAATTCTCCATTTATGAATTTGCGAGTTACTTCACTTTTAGGTTTCTCAAAGAAATCATCGGGATTTGAAACCTCAACTATTTCTCCGTTATGAATGTGGACAATTTCATCGGCCATTCGTCTGGCCTGATTAAGATTATGAGTTGCCATTATAATAATTCTTTGACTACTTTTTTTACTCACAATTGCCTTCTCGATGATTAAGGCACTGTTTGGATCCAAGTTCGCCGTAGGCTCATCCAGTAGTAAAACATTCGAATCCAGCAGAAAAGCCCGTGCCAAAGCAATTCGCTGTTGTTCTCCGCCAGAAAGTTTTTTTGCCCGTCTTTTTTCAAAATCAGAAAGCCTAACAGCTGCCAACGCTTCAGGTACTCTCCTTTCAATTTCTTGGTTTGGGACTTTTCTAATTTTTAATCCATATGACAAATTGTTATAAACATTCATGGTGAACATTGCTGTTTTCTGAAAAACCAAAGTGGAGACTCGGCGCAGTTCTTTCGCATTTGTCTTTTGATTGTTGAAAAGAATTGTTCCATCATCAGCGTTTTCTAAACCAGCGAGAATACGCATTAGTGTGCTTTTTCCTGCACCGTTAACGCCAAGGAGGACTATTATCTTGTTTCCATTCAAAGTAAGATTCACAGATTTTAACGCTTTTACAGTTCGGTAACTTTTTTTCAAATCGACTAATTGAAGATTAACGCTCAAACTTTACCTTGCTCCTAAAACTATTCCATAGCATTAGTTTACTCCAGCCCAAATCTTCGTTTCGTAAGCGCTCAATTAGGCTTACAGTTAAAGCTAAAACGATTACAATTACCATAAGAATTACGCCATAGGCCATTGCAACATCGAAGAATCCCCTGTTTAAATCAAGAGCAATGGAAGTCGTTAAAACCCTTGTTTCGCCCGCTAAACTGCCGCCAATAATTGTTGCTATTCCAAGTTCACCAAAACCTCTATTGAAAGATGCAGTTATGGAAAGCATCATCGACCAAAAAGTTTCACGAATAAGAGTTAAATTTGTTCTAATTCCCGATGCTCCAAGGGTTTTTGCGAGGTCTCTTAATTGGATGTCGGCTTTGTCCAAGGCGTTAGCTGTGAAACTTACTATTATTGGAGTAACAAGTATGGATTGTCCAATTGCTATTCCATTGAGTGTGTAGAGGAGGTTTAAGAATCCGAATTCTCCTTGACGTGAAAAAAGCAAAAACAAGAGTAACCCTAATGCAACTGTAGGTACACCGATTAAAGCATTAAAAATGCCTTTGATTATCCATTTTCCCCTAAAATTGTGCAGACCTATTATAACTGCAAGGGGAATGCTCCAAAGGCATGATAGTAGAGTTCCCAAACCGGCAACATAAATTGTTCTGTAAATTGTGGCGTAGACTTCAGGATCTCCGCTTGCAATCAAATTAATTGCTTGCTGGAAAGCCTGAACGATGATATCGGCCATTCATATCACAAAGAAAATGAGGGGATTAAAATTTGAGCTTTTCCTAGCTAAACACTGTATAACTTATTGCTTTGTGAAAATGTTCCTTGTGCAGTTGTGATTTTTGGCTTGTCTGCAATGTAGTAGTTTGGAACGTTGAACGAAATGTTGGCATTGGAGTTTGCGATGTATGTGACGGAGAAGAGAGATCCTTCGTTGTATCTAAATTGTGTAGGGCACTCAGTTCCACTAGCGCTAATTATTGGAGTAGAATCTGAGCTCATATAGGCGTAGCTTTTTATCCAGCCTAATAATTGGGGATCAGAAACTATTCCAGTTGCTAATGGGACAAAAGGTGTAAAGAGCGATTGGTTGTAAAGGGATACACCATAGTTGCCGATTAATTGTTGACCTTCAGTGGACACGAGATAATTAACGAATAGTAGAGAGGCGGCAAAATTTGTATTTACAAGATTGGAGTTTCGTGGATCATCGATTATTGCACTGTAAACATTAAGCAATGATTGTTGTCCTTGAACTAGCACTTTCAGCTGAATATCCCCCCTTGTTGAGTAAGCGAGGAACGTGCCTGTATCTGCAATTGTATATCCACCTGAACTGCCATAGTAGTTAGTTGCAAGTAATGTTTGCCCCATTCCAGTTCCTGTTGACTTAAACCATGGATTCGCAGTTGAATTTGTCAGTTGGGTGTAGTTTTGTCCGGTTATGCTTGCAACGGCGTTCCATAAAGAAATTTCTTTTGTGTTTGTACCTGACGCATCATTTCTTGAAAACCAGTAAACTGGATTGCTGCCTGTGTGTGGTGCATTGTAAATTTTGACAAGTGCGTCCGAAACGCTGTCTGTGCTTGTTATTCCTGCAAGGTTGTTGGTTGGACCAACAATGATGAAGAAGTTGTAAGCAATTATTTTACGGTCAACGCCAAAGCCGCCTTTTAGGAAAGTTAATTCTTGGGCTGGCGAATGAACCAGGAGCATGTCTGCATCACCTCTTTGTGCTTGAGCTATTGCTGCACCCGTTCCTAAAGCAATGAAGTTAACAGTAATCCATGGATATTTAGCTTGGAAAGCGTCTTTAAGATCGGTTTTTAC
>CAVYXJ010000022.1:0-7748 GCA_963772455.1 Candidatus Bathyarchaeota archaeon | reverse complement strand
TCTCTTTTTCCCTTGTTTTCAGCAGTAGGGAATGGGCAGAAAATAAAAATAAAAATACTTAACCGTGTAAATCAATAGACTAACTGCGGAAATGTCACTGAATGCCAGATAATGCTGTAGAATTAAATAAGACTAAAGACCCAAATAAGTTTCAAGTTCGCGCCGACCTGCATGTCCATACAACTTTCTCGAAAGATTCACTGATAACCCCCAAAGACCTCGTTTACTATTCCAAGAAGCGCGGGTTGAACATGAGTCGCCGTAACTGACCATGACCAAACTCGAAGGCGCCTACAAAATCGCCAAAGAAACCGACTTCTTAGTCATTCCAGGCATGGAAGTGTCCAGCGCCGACGGGCATATAATAGCAAAGCAACTTCCTGATACCCTCAAAGTCAAATATCCAGAACTTCCATGGAAAGAAATTACGGGGATGCGGGACAAACTCATTCACGCATATTTTGGCATGGACACTGAAACAATTTGGGAAACAATCAAACATAATATTCCGGCACTAAAACAAACTATTCAAAAAATCAAAAAAGATCAAGAATAACATCTACAAGAAAAAAGAAAACCAGACACTTAAAAGTCATAAAACTCGTGAACTCGTTCCCAAACATCACTCTTGAAAAATTGGTTTTGAAAACAAAGTCAGCCACAAGATTGACAATCAATTTGTTCTTGAGGTGAAAAGCTTAAGAAAGTGTGTTTTGTTTAGTGTGGCATGCTCCAAGATTTGAAGGGCTTTGCCCAATTTATTTCTGTTGAACGTGGGCTGATGCTCTTCATGATTTCAGTTGGAGCAACATTTCTTATGGGTCAAGCTCTCGTTTGGCCTGCAGCGCTTTTTCTTGGCGTTATCGTTTTTTGCATTTGGAGTGCGGTTGATGCCATGAATAACATTTGTGACGTGGATTTGGATGTTTTGTCTGATCCATTACGGGCTAAGTTCACAAAGAAGGTAGGTAAGTTTGGCTTATTTATCGCAGTTGCGTTTACTGCGACGTCTCTAATGTTGGGAGCGGCAACATGGATGCCCTTTGTGTTATTGTTTGTCGGCATCGGTATCTTTTTTGGAGTAATCTATTCTGTTCCACCTTTCAGACTTCGAAAAACCACCTATAAACCAATCATTAATTTTACAGTGGGCGCGGTTCCAGTTATGATTATTGCAGCGTTCTTCAACTTGTTTTCAATTAACATAATAATATTGATTTTGCTAATCGGCGTAACAACAGCAGTGAATAGTTTGTGGGAGGATTTGGCTGATTTTGCCTCGGACTTCAATAGTGGCTCAAGAACCATACCGATAATTTTGGGTTTTAGGCGTGGCTTATTCTTAACGATCATATTGGGCTATGTCATGATTCCACTTATGATTCTAGTGGGCATATTATTTCAGCTTCCAATTATCTATTATGTTACATTAGTGACACTTGCAAGCTTTATCACTCTGCGTCTAATTCAAAAGAGGCAAACACTATTCAACAAAAACAAAACCGACACACAAAAACTCTACAAATTGGGCGAAGTCTTAGCCAAAGATTTTGTGATAGTAGCTATCGTATTTACTCTAAGTCTAATGTTGAGCAGCTTGCTAAAAATTTACCCATTATTTTAAAAGAATATCCATCTCTATGCTTAGGTTTATCTTATTATTTGAGCACATATTTCCGAATGTGAAATGACGAAATTAGCAATCGTTGGCGCTGGCATAGGCGGTTGTTCAGCTGCCTATTTTGCACACAAATACCTTCCAAACCAAAACGTGACAATCTACGATTCTCAAAACAGAATAGGCGGAAGAATCCAAACATACAACCAATCAGGAGTAACCATAGAATTGGGTGCTGCCTTCTTCAACCGTTTCAACAAAACACTTTTAGATATAATAAATGCAGAGAGGCTAAAAATAGCACCAGTTGAAGGACCCAAAGATTTTGCAGTGTGGAACGGTTCAAAAATAGTTTATAGGTCAAACAAGCAATCCTTTACCACTACCTTTAGCCTCCTTACAAAATATCACTTTAACTTAACCCGAACTTTCTTGCTCCTCAAAAAAGTAAGAAGACAAGTTGCCAAACTATACCAAGAAGAACAAAAAAACCCCGCCGACATCGGAGAACTTTTTGAATCCACAGGTCTCGATGAATGGGACAAAATGTCATTTTCAGAATTGTTGGTAGAGAAAAGAGTAAACCAAACATTCATCAACGAAGTTATAACTCCAATTACAAGAGTCATATACTCTCAGAACGCAGACTTGGGAGGCTTCGCCGGGCTTTCAGCTTTGATCGGTGTCTACTCAGGACCAACATATAGTTTGGCAGAGGGCAACAACAGTTTACCCACTCAACTTGCGAATGCTTCAAAAGCGGCAGTTAAATTGGGTCAAAAAATTGACAAGATAACAAAGACTTCCAAAGGAACATACGTTTTAACCTCAAAGGCTGAAACAGAAGTTTTTGACAACGTTATTCTCGCTACGCCCTTAGAACTTGCTGACATAGAATTTGATGGCTTATCAATGCACAACTGGGCACCTCAACCTTACCAGAGTGTCTACATGCGAGTTATGCGAGGCATTTTTAACCCCGACCACTTCGGGCTAAAAAAATCAGCTGACCCACCAGCTATAATATTGACTACAAAAGACACAGATCCAATAACTCATTTCGCAATAAAAAAAGTAAGCAATGGCGAGTCATTAGTTACGATTTCATCCACAAAACCTCTTGACACCAACCTATTCAACGATGTCTTCAAAAGTGACGCGGTTACAATTTTGGAACATTGCTGGAAAGCCGCCTATCCCATATTCAAGCCTATCACTAAGCTGCCTCCAACACGTATTGATAAACGGTTTATGTATGTTAATTCAGTTGAGCCATCTGTCTCAAGCATGGAAACTTCGGCGTTGTCAGCTTTGAATGCGGTACGACTAATTGCCAAAGAACATTAAACAAATTCAGATGCCAGAAATCTTTTTTGACACTAAATCTTGTCTTACTATTTCTTTTAGAGACTATACTCACCCATAAAAATCGTATAACTTGGGAACTCGGGAACAAAATATACACTTGAAGAGCTATCATTACATACCAAATCTATTGGTCGACTCACATTTGATTTCGGTGTAAACACCTGCATGCTCTGCCAAATTAAAGACAAATCAGATTGGCAAGTCACACAATTCGATGACTCATGGGGCTTCCTTTGCGGATCATGCGGACTAAAACTATCCGAAAAAATAGACAAAAACAAGTTATCTTCAAGACTCCAGTTTTTCTTCTTATTTTTAATTATCTATCTGATGAACGAGTGTTCTATTTGTTCAGTGATGCAAAAAAATTAGAGAAGAATGGAATGCACTTAGATCCAGTTTCTTTTCGTTCCTTCCATCACATCAAAATGAGGGTCATCAGACAAAATAGCTGCTTGATTGGCTAATGCTGTTGCAGCAATTATGCAATCGCCCATAGGTATATTTCGGTACTTACTTCTAAGTAAGCCCGCATGTTTAGCTATTGGAGAAGTAAGAGTTTGGATCTTAAGACCACTTTCAGTTAGATTTGCATAGCAGATTTCTGCTTCAACTCTTCCGACATTTTCACAAATAGTTTGAATAGTTTCGCTAATAACGATTGTTGGAAGTATGCCTTCTTTGCGCTCTATGAGCTCTTTTAACTTTTTTGTGGCTTTCTGTTTAGTTTCAGTCTTGTCTGAATAGAAATATTCCATTATGAATCGGCTGTCAAGAACCATCTTCAAGCTTAATATTCCTCTCGAAGTTTGTCGATGTGTTTTTTCATTTCTTCTGGCTTAGCATATTTTGAGTAGATACCAGCGCAATCTTCCAGTTTTCTAATTGGCGTAAAAATTATTTGTCCTTGTTCTGTGGCTTCAACTAAAAGTTTGTCGCCTTCCTTTATTACAAGTTTTTGTCTAACGTCTATAGGTATTGTTGTTTGACCTTTTCGAGTAACTTTTACAACACTGGTCATGTTAATCAATAGGCGTAATATCAGTAGTACCCTAAAAGCTTAATCCTAATTCAATTATGAAAATACTACTCAAAGTTCAAAAACCCACCAGACTCTCTTGCCACCATTTGAATAAAACTCTTAGAACAATGGAGCATTGACCAGCATCTTGACCGCGTAGCTTGCTTTATTGACCTTAAAATAGTAAAAGCAAACAATTTATAGTATTTTGCCCAATAATATAGTAGGTTAAATCTATGTCTTACGAAGTAAAAGTCACTCGACAATGTCAAACCACAATCCCGCGAGCAATCAGAAAAAAATATGGAATCGATGAAGGCGACAGCGTAATCTACGTTGACTTAGGAGATCACATAGCTATTGTGCCCGTTTCTAAGCATCCAATTAAGGCATTAAAAGAACTCAAAATTGACATAAAAGAATCAGTTTCTGAAATGCGTAAGGAAGCTCTGCAGACAGCGCAAAGGCTTGTGAACAAAAAATTAAAAGGTGACTAAAATCCTAATCGAATCCGACCTTTTGCTGGCAGCCATTAAGAAAGAAGACCGCTTGAAGCCTGCGGCAGAGAAAATCCTTGAGAAGATAGATTCAGGTGAACTCAAAGGAGTCTATGCATCAACTGCAGTCATTCAAGAAGTCATATTTTGGTTTTTCAATAGGCAATTATTCAGTGAGCTTACCTTAGCAGTTAACATCCTGTCTCATCTAAAGAACGTAGAGTGGATCGCCGTGACCCCCGAAATATGCCTAACAGCCTCACTTTTGATTAACGAATACAAAACCTCACCTTTTGACGCATACCACGCAGCAACTGCAATACCCAAAGACAAAACAATCCTGAGCACCGAACACATATACGACAAAATCAAAGGAATAACAAGAATAGAACCCACAGCGTTTGCCAAAGACCTATAATTCTAAAGAGCATAGCTGCGGGAAGATTTGAACCTCGACCCTACTAAAGAGCTAAAGGTGAAATTTTTAGGGTGAACAACAATTTTCTACTTTGACTTTAACAAAAGTACCTAAAGATCAATGGGTCAAAAGAAGAAGATTGCAAACACCACTCTTCTTCTTCTTCCAAGCTAACTCTATCTATAGAAACAAATTGCAAAGTAATAGTAAAAAAAAAGTTTTCAAACAAGAGAAGTAGTAGTCAGGTTGAAATTTTCAGCAAGGCTACTTCTTCCAAAGCTCAATAACAGAGATTGGAAGAACAACAACAGTTGAAACAGCAGTGTTGTTGTTCTCTTGAGGTTGATGCTGTACTGTTAAGGTTGAAAAAAACGAGGTGTTTAGCTCAAGAAAAAAGCAGACTCTTCACAAAATACGCAACAGTTAACTGATCAAGAAAACAAGAAAGAAAATCAGACACCCTTAAAAGTCATTAAACTCGGGAACTCGTTCCCAAGCATCAGTCTTGAAGAGCTCGTTTTACAAACCAAGTCGGTCAAAGGTTACACAGTAATTTTCGAATAGACGTTTACTCGGACATAGGCGAGTTTTTGATTTTACTCCTCCCGTTGGATCTCGTTTACAACTGCAACTGCTCGTGCAATCCCTTCTTCAGCTTGGATTTTTAACCCCAAATCGATTGCACGCCGACGCATCGTTTGATCTGTCACAGCCTTCTCAATAGCTTTCGCAAGTTTCTCAGCAGTCAGGTTCTTTCTTGAAATAGGCTCGGGTCCAACTCCCAATTTTGCAACCAGATGCCCCCAAAAAGGCTGGTCACCAAAAAAGGGAACAATTATAGAAGGAACGCCTGCCCTTAGACCATAAGCCGTTGTTCCAGCACCACCATGATGCACTACAGCACTAACTCTTGAAAAAAGCCATGAAAATGGGACAGAGTCAACCATGAAAACGGACTTGGGTAAATCCGACTTTTGCATCCCGCCCCAACCCGACAGGATAATGCCCCTTTGTTTAGACAGCTCAAGAGCTTTTACGATAAGATTGGCGGTTTCTTGTGGATTTCTGCTACTCATACTTCCAAACCCAATATAGATTGGGGGTAAACCAGCATCAATAAAATCGCTCAATTCTTGTGGTGGTTTCCAATCTCCTGGCGGATCCAAGAACCAATAACCTGTCACATGAGTATTGGCACCCCAATCAGTTGGCGGTAAGATTACTGATGGACTAAAGCCGTAAAGAATGGGGTACTTATGAACTTGATCGGTTTTGTATGGTCCCCAAAATGAGGCGGTGGGCAGGTTGAGCACTTGTTTTCGCATCATTTTGTCGGTTGAACTAAACCCCTGCCAAATAATCTGCCGCATAATGTGAAAAGAGAAACGATTAGAATATCCTCCTAACCACTGAGGGAGTTTGGGAAAAAGAAAACTTGGGAACACCCGAGTAGGTGTGAAAGGGATGTAGTAGGCTTGCAGGAAAGGAAGTTTAAACTTCTCGGCAAGGGAAATTCCAACAAATAAACCACCTATTCCTGCGAGTACCATGTCCATGCCTTCACAAGCCTTAAGACCAGTCTGTGCCGAGTTAATTGCCAGGTGTTCAGCTTCTTTTTTCATCTGCGACATTACGGCAAGAAAATTCCCTTTTTGTATCCGTTCGCTCATTTCATTGCTTTGTGCAATGTCTTGAACATTGCTGTCAATGGGCCAAAACTCCAGACCGTGAGAATTGACCAGCGTTGCAAAGTTTTGATGGCTTATTAATCGTATGTAGTGACCTGCCTTTTTCAACCCTTTTCCCAACGCAATGTAGGGTTCAACGTCACCTCGGCTTCCAGGAGCAACAATTACAATTCTCAAATAAATACACCTTTTAGTGGCTTTATTTCTGTTCGCTCTGTGAAGTATTAATAGATTGCTTGATTTTGCCTCAAATTAAAATATGCCTTTCCAGTACCTCATTTTTTGGTTCAAAAAGTTAACCCTATGAAATCCTTGAGAAACAGTTCAGGTGATATCTCCACTAAGAAGTGGGTTAAAAATCCATCCCCAGTACAGAAACTGACATGGATGTAGTGGGTTCGGTTCCCAAAGTGCTTGCGATCATATCTCTTTTCCAATCGAGAAAGCTTGTCCTACGCTTTTCCCAACTTTATGATATGACATCCCCGCAGGATTCCAGATGATCGGGTTCACTTTTTCAATGTCTGGAAGGTTCTTTTCATTAAGAACAGATGAATCAGCTTTGACATCCACGATTTCACCTATGAACTCGGTGTGCAGTCCAATTTCTACTATTTTGATAACCTTACACTCGATAACAAGGGGAAATTCTTTCACGTAGGGTGCATCAACAAGATCGCTTTTCACAGCAGTAAGTCCTGTTGCAGCGAATTTATCCACCTTCTTTCCTGTAATAATGCCAAAATAGTCAGCTTCTTTGGTGTAGGTTTCGGATGGAATACTTACTGTAAACGCTTTCCGTTCCACAATATTACCGTAGGTATAGGTAGCTTTTCTCAGGGATACATAGATGCATGGCGGTTTGGAACAGCAGACGCCTCCCCAAGCAGCAGTCATAACGTTTGGTTTTCCATCTTTATCATAAGTTCCTACAACCCAGACTGGTGTTGTGGGAACAATAATGTTTGCGCCTAAAGATTTTTTCATAAAAAACACCTATTCTTTTTTCACAGCAGATACTTTTATGCATACCACAATTCTAACTTGTTGCAACTCCTTAAAAACAATTAAGGGAAAATAATTAACATAAGCAAAATTGATTTATTTCATTTCATTTATGGAAATTGCAGCTTTGCAT
>CAVYXJ010000021.1:0-73109 GCA_963772455.1 Candidatus Bathyarchaeota archaeon | reverse complement strand
AATCGGGCGTTAAGAGCGAAACTTCAAGAATATTTACTGTTCGGCTGATGCCAAGGTAGGTTCGGCTCTCAGTTCTATTGACACTATACGTGTTAGGCGGTGGAATTGCGTCTCCTTGGTTTAGGTTTGCAGCTATAATCGGTCCTTGTGTACTTGGAACGCCGTCTTCAGTTCCTGTTTCAATGTTCCAAACTGAAGTAGTGCCATTGCCTGCAATACCTGTTCCGTTTTTGTATTGGCTAGTTGAAAGCAAAATGACTGCTTTTCCCGAAACATCTGTAACCTGCAGCTTTAGAAAGGCATAATCCTTAAAGGCTTCAGCGCCTGGACCGACTCCGACAAAATTACCGTATTTTACATATTGCCCGTTTATTACACCAGGATTATATGTTACGGACAAAACTGGAAGTATGAAAGTTGCTAACAATACCGTTGTTAGAAGAGCTGTAAAGAGTTTTAATTTAATCAAAGATAATTCTCCTATTCCATGTTAATATTTTAGTTGTTAAGCAGTCCTCTTTGCTCCACAATTCGGACAAAAGGTTGCTGTTTGCTGAAAGAGGGCTCCACAGTACTTACAGGGAACCATCACAACTTTAGCTTCTTCTCGAGGAGCTTCTCTTCTTTCGCTGCCTGATCCGCAGCCGCATCCAAAACCAAATGGAAACACCTTCAAGTTCACCTTATGTTGAATAATTTTTTGCTACTTCTTGTCTTCTGCTTAATTGTTCAATAAGGACTTCGCGAACCATGTCGCAGGCTTGGCTAATTTTTGTGCTATAGACCTGGTAGTAAACAGTTGAACCCACTTTTCTGGTTTTGACAATCTGCCTCTGCCTCATTTGAGCAAGGTGCTGAGATATGTTCGATTGGCTGGCTCCGATTGTTTCGACTAGGTCGTTTACTGTTTTTTCGCCGGTTTTTAGGCAATGTAGAATAGCTAACCTGATAGGGTGCGCCATAGTTTTTGATATTTCAGCTTGCATTTCGTAAATTGTTAAGTCAAACTTTTCTGGCTTATTATTTTGAACCACATTCGAATATTCCAAAGTCATACCAACCTTTTAAATTTAAAATAAACAAAAAAGAAAGAGAAAGTTTGTTTGGTTTCACCGGTTTTAGCTCACTGGCAATTCAGCGATGAATGTTCCATGCCAGGTGTGGAACCAGACTTGGCCGCTATAGCCGTTGACGCTTAACATGCCATAGGTTGTTGTTCCGCTTAGAACTTCGATTGTGTAGTATCCATAGAACGTGTTGACGTCGCCTGTTGTTGCGCCAGATATGTAGCTGTTTAGGTATGTTTGTGCGTCAGTTGTTGCCTGAGCTGGAGTTACTGTCATAGTTGTGCTTGGTGTTCCATATATTCCGCCCAAGATTCCTCCGCGCATCATTCCGTACTTTGTGTTCCACATCATGTTGGGACCCATCTCAGGATAGATGCTGCCAGTGTATTTGTTAATTAGTAGCTCGAATGCTCCTTTTCCTGTGCTTACTTCGTTGACTTGGACGTAGAAGTTGTTTGTGTATTCTTCTATTTGCTTAACTGTTAGGTCTGGGTTGCTGATTGAAGTTACATAGTTTTGGGCTATTGTTTTTGCTTGGGTTATTGTAAGTGGTGTTCCAGTGTAAGCGTATGGGGCTGAGTATCCGTAACCGCTCATCATTCCGCCAAAGCCGTGACCGCTACCCATTCTACCCATCATTCCACCGAACATAGAGGGGTAGACTGGTTGGTAGTATTGGGTTTGGGGTGTGGTTGTACTGGGTTGGTTTGTATACGGAGAACCGTTGTAGCCGTATCCGTAGCCTCCCATCATTCCTCCACCGTTGCTACCTCCCATCATGCCGCCAAAGCCGCCTAAAAAGTTGGAACCAAATGGCCCCATTGCGGCTACCGTTGAAACAAGCAGCAAAGCTGCAACGAGCACTATGCCCGTTATGGTTAATATTTTATAGTTTTTCATTTTTTTACCTCCGATTTTATCTGATAAATATTATGGTATTCGAATGATATGATAGTTGGCTGAAACAGTCGTGAAACAGTTTTTGAAACGCTCGTGAAGGGTTAAGTTAGTTTGGTTTTGTTTTAGTTTCAACCTTAACGACCATACATATTCTAATATTCTAATAGATGGTTATAACAGGCTTATAGGTCTTTCCTACAACAATTCTGAAAACCATGGAAAAGAAGCAGGTTTTAAGCCATACAAGAAAAACACCAAAGCTCCATAGCAACTCTTCAATCAAATTATATGTTAAGAACCTACGGAGTCTTAGATTTTAAAAGGATATCATGCGCAAGCCGTAACAGCTCCTCTTTGGTCTCAAAAGACACTTGTTCAAGCTTTCCAATATCCAAAACTTCATCTCCCAAATTAACAACTATATTTCTACCCATGCTCCGATGTCTAAAGAAAACAAATGTCTTGTTACCTTGTTTTCTTGCCATGCCTATTTCTTTAACAATTTCAGATGACAAATTAAAGCCAGGAGTTATGACAAGGACAAAATACTTGCTTTCCTCCAACGCTTTATCGCGATCACATGCCCAGCCATCTTCATTATCAACAGTTCGAGGGATGTCTTTACAGTCTTCGAATGAGTGTAATCCAAGCTCTTCTAAACCTACTTTCAAATGATCCGCGTAGTCTTTTCCTGACTCTTTTTGTAGCATAGAAAGACATCGAAAGGTCTTGAAACTTTTTTGATAATATCTATTTTTGAATCAGCTGTTGGTTGACTTGCTCTGATTGTCGATTTGGATTCAGAAAATCTGTCCATTTTTTTATTTTTGTTTCTTGAATAGAAAAAGTAAATGACAACAAAGGCTACAGATACAATGATTGCAACCCCTATCAAAACAAATGAAATGCTCGAGTTATTTGTCGTGGGAGTAGAAGTAGGAGGGGGAGTCATCATTTGTGCAGTACTGGACGTATCTAAAAAGTTAGCTAAGAGTAACAAAATGGCCAAAGATATTAGAACAAGAAAGTGATTTTCTCGCACGAAATTAGGGTTAATTAAAACTCGAAATTAAAGATTGCTATCTTCTAACTTAAGGAGAGAAGGCGCCAAAATAACAAAAAAGGAAGTTGTTTCCATACGGTTATTCTTGAGACAGTTTCTTCCACCATGAATTTGAAAGAACAAAAGCCTTAAGCATTCGAAATCTTGTTGAATACAGAAATAAGTTTTGAGAGGAAAAAGAATGACTGAAGATAAAATGATTCCACAAAAGCCTGTTCTTGAAATTATGTGTTCAATTCAAGGAGCCTTAGGAGAGGAAAATCAAAAGGTTTTTGCTAAAGCTAGCATGTCATTGGGAAAAGCATGGGGCAAATCAATGCCTCCAGCCCAAACGCCAGACGCGTTAATGGAGAAGATTGCAACCTACCTTCAAAACGACCTAAAGATTGCCAAAAGCGTAACTTTGGAAAAGCAGCCGCAAGAATTCATTTTAAAATTCCGAGGGTGCTACATTTGCCACGGTAAACTCGTTAAAGAAAAATTCGGAATCATGCCGGCTTGTGCTATTTCCTTATTCCCAGTAGGAGCACTGGCAGAGAACCTAAAAATCAGAAATGTCCGTTTGAAAGAAATCCGCAAACCAGGTCAAGTAGGCGACTGTGACATGGTCTATGAAATAAATCCTAAAACCTAAGAGCTGCATAGCACTAAAGAAAGTCTTAACCTATTCTTCGATAAAGTCCCAAAACATTAAATTTCCACCTAATCGATAATTACCCAGTGATTTTATGCCAGATATGAATTTTGAAGGAACTGCCACTTGGAAAGGCGCAACAGAATGCGAACTTTCCATAAAAGGCCAAAAACTCGTGACTGTAAGTCCACCGCCATCGTTTGGAGGTAAAGAAGGCTACTGCGTACCAGAAGACATATTCGCCGCGGCTCTTGCCTCATGCATCAATACGCTGTTTATGTTAATTGCTAAGAATAGTCAGTTGGGACTTAAAAATTTGGAAACCATTGCAAACGTCCAAATGAAAGTGGAAGGTATGGAGAAACTGATTTTCACAAACGTACACTTCAACATGAACGTTGGCTTGGAAAATGATAATGAACGGGAACGCAAGAAAGCCACCACGGTCTATGCAATGGCTCAGAAGATATGTCCAATTCGGCAATCCTGGGGCGAAGCTGTTCCAATAAGCTTTGAACTGAACTTCAAATAAGGGACTAAATAGAATAGACTTTTTTTCTATTCTTTCATTTTTCAATTCATTAAGATCTAATCAAGAAAAAAAAGAGTTTACGGAAAATGGCTAAAAGAATAATGATGCCAGTTGAAGACGAATACGGATTAGAAGCTAAAGTAGCACAGCACTTTGGAAGAGCACCTTACTTTGCTTTAGTGGAATTTGACGAAAACCAAAAAACCCTAAAAGTCAAAATTGAACCCAATAAAAGCGAACACATGGGCGGCCCCCCAGGGCACTCACATGAAAGCTTCTTGCACTGAAACCAAATATTGTAATAGCTTATGCAATGGGGCCAGGCGCATTGAGCACTTTCCAAAATGCCGGAATTACAGTTTTAAAAGCCACTGAAGATACTGTGAAGGGTAATGTTGAATCCTTCAAAGAAGGCAAACTCAAAGAACTTGTGGGTGGATGCGAACACGCCCATCACCACGAACACGAACATTAAAAGAATAAAACCTGTTAAAAGTACAAGGTTTATTAAGATTTAATAGTTACAAGTTTGATAGTTATCACATTGCAAGTTTGCTCTACCTAAAACTGTAGGCAAAAAAACCTAACAAAAAATTAAAAGAGGTTAACTTATGTCAGCGAAATCAACACAAAGAAAAGATCCGTTTGGAAATTACCGATTTAGAGTTGAAATAAGTGGGGTTACTCAAGCTAACTTTAGTGAAGTTACCCTTCCAGATTCAACCAGCCAAGTTATTGAAGTACGAGAGGGAATAGAACCATTGCTTAACGTTCGAAAACAATCGGGGCTAGTAACCTGTGGGAATCTTGTTTTGAAATGGGGTCTCACTGCTTCTATGGAGCTTTACAATTGGCGTAAAATGGTTGAGCAAGGAAAACTCAGTACGGTTCGAAGAAACATGTCTGTAATTCTTATTGATGAAGAAGGCAACGATGCTGCAAGATGGGATTTTACAAATGCTTGGCCAAGCAAATATAAAGGACCAGACTTGAACGCAAAAGGAAACGAAATAGCAATTGAGACTTTAGAAATAGTCTTTGAATCGATGCAACGATCAAAATAATTTACTGCAGGAATAAAAAATGAGCAGCTACAACAATCTAAACAGTGTTAGCAAAACACTTGCCACCCACATATGGAATGGCATTAAAGATGACCCACAAATAACTGCCATAATCCGAAATCAACGACAAATCAGCCATCAATCACCCAAAGAGGTCCAAGCTGAATCAACCCAAATCTCTGTCTTTTTGTATAACGTAACTGAATTATCCAGTATGCGCAACCAACCTCAAACACAAAATCCACCCACACTCCTACACCTAAAATTAAATTACTTAATAACACCCCTAACTCAAAAAGCTGAAACTGATCAAATTATTCTTGGAAAAATAATGCAACTACTTGCAGAAACACCTATTCTAAGAGAATCCGACTTACAAGGTAGTTTAGTTGGAAGCGGCGAAGAACTCAAAATCACATTAGATACACTTTCAATTGATGATTTAAACAAGATTTGGAACATGCTCCAAACGCCATTCAAACTTTGCCTAAGTTATTCAGTATTTCCAGTCCGAATTGAGTCACCCACAAAAAAAGAAGAAAAACCCACAATCATTAAAAACACTGTGATACGACCTAAAAAAACAATAAAAGCTTAGCAAGCTAAATTCCAGCAGTATCCTTAATCATCTCAACCCATATTTGGTAAAAATAGCGCCATGGATTCGTAACATACAAATAATAGATATTTGCTAATTTTATTATCAAGTCAAGAAGGTCCAAAGAATAGCAAAGAGCCTTCTAGAATTTTAGTCAAGACAAAAACAAGGATTGAAATCCATTGAAGTTGCCAGGAATTATCAGCAAACACAAAAACTCATTTTTCATGATAATAGGCTTAGTAGCTTTCATTGCATACTTGGCTTTTTTTGTAAAGTTTGATTCATTAGTTACTCTAATGACCTCTCTAAACCTCGAGCAATACTCGATTTATTTCTCTCTGGCGATCATCTCGCTTGTCCTGATGGTTTTTTTTGATTCAGTAATATGTTATTATCTTCTTGAAGGACTAAAAGTGAAAATAAAACTTACAAAAATGGTCCTCTACAACTGGATTGGTAACTTTGTAGAAATGGTGATTCCATGTGAGACTGTTTGCGGCGAAGTAACACGAATATACTTGATTCAAAAAGACACAAAAAGCAATGTTGGATTGTCTGCTGCACCCGTTGTCACTTCGCGAATAATTAGCACAGTTGTTTATACTGCTGGCTTGTTAGTTGGATCAATCCTTTTAGCATCGGGAGGGCAGTTGCCGTTTTACTTGCTTGGAACCCTTTTACTAATTTCATTTGGAACTGTTGGCGCCTTAGGCTTGTTTTTTTACATTGCCGTTAAGGATGGCGCCGACATGAAAATGGTTAATTTTATTACGCGACTTTTGAAGATAATTACGAAAAACCCAACTAAACTGGAACAGAGAAAAGAGAAAATTCAAACTACAATATTTTCATTTACTGAAGCATTCAGAACTTACAAAAAGAATCCTAAACTTCTAATAAAACCCACAATTTTCGCTGTGATAAGCTATCTTTTCATTCTATTTATTTACATGATGGTATTTTATGCGCTAAATTTCAAAGACATAACATTACCCTCATTGGCAGTAGTCTATTTCGTTTCATCTACAGTTGAAACCTTAACTTCGGGGTTCCCTGTCGGAGCAGTTGAAATCACAATGATTAATCTCTATTCTGCTTTGAATGTGCCATTGGTGATTGCTGGAGCAGCCACAACCATGTCGAGAATTCTAACATTCTGGTGCCAAGTTCTAGTCGGATACCCCCTACTTCAGTTCACTGGGCTCAAACAGCTGGTAAGTGGCGGGCTTTCTTCGGATGCCCTTTTTGGAAAACAGGAATCAGGAATGACTCAAATCTAAAAGTTGCGGCGGCCTCTCTCTTTGGCATAAAAATTTAATAAAATGAGGTTAAATCCAATCAAAGAATTAAGTTAAGAACAAAAAAGAAAAAGTTGAGTTCTGTTAAGGAACAACTTCTGCGTCTGCGCAACCGCTAATTAGGTTTGTTATCCTAATTTTTACATGTTCGTTAGCTTTTGCATTTTTAATGAAGACCGGAAAACCTTTGATTTTGGCGACGCCCTCCCCGTTTGGACTCATGTCTATTATGTCTACTTCAAATTCTTCTCCAATTTCCATGGGGTACGCAATGCCTCTTCCTCGGCTTTTTGCATTTCTTGGGGCTCTTTTTTTAGGGCTAAAAGCTTATCATCCTCTTTCGAAAATAATATTGTGTTCTTAAGCATAAGGGTTTTGTTATTGATTAAGAATTATCGGTGAATTTGGCAGTTTTTAGAGTTTCTAATGCTTTTTCTGCCCATTGCGAATCTGTCCAAAATGCTCTGCCCACCGCTACCAAATCAACTTTTCCTTCATTTACCAGCTTGTCTGCGAATTCTGCTTCGGTGATTCCACCTACGCCGATAACTGGAACTTTTACAGCTTTCTTAATCTCGCTTGCCTGCGGAATAAAGTACCCCTTAATTTGCCGAAGTTGTCTTGGCTGCTTCCACACATCCCACCTGACACATCAAGTACATCCACTCCCGACCCTTCAAGTTTCTTGGCAAAAGCGATTGAATCTTCAATATGCGTTCCATTTGGCGCTAAATCATCTGAACCCAACCTGTAGAGTAAAAGCCTATCGCCAAGGATTCTGCGTACCTTTTCAACGATCAACAAAGGAAGCCGCATCCGTTTTTCCAGAGAACCACCAAACTCATCTTCGCGCTTGTTAAATAATGGCGAGAAAAATTGATTTAGTAAGTAACCATGAGCGCCATGAAGTTCAACTCCATCAAACCCCGCTTTAACCGCCCGCTCAGCTGCCAAACCGAAATCGTCAACAATAGCCAAGATTTCACTTGTTTCTAACATTCGGCTTTTTTCCCTTGGAGAGGGACCTGCGGGTTGTATTCCAATGACTCTTTTGTTTGTTACTCCACCTGCATGAGAAATCTGAACAACTGCAAGAGCCCCCACGGCATGCAGTGCGTTTGCAAGCCTTGTCGAATCCAACAATTGCTGAGTCGCTATTGATAGCTAATTGCTTGGGTCCTATCTTGCCTGTTGGCGAAACAAATGAATGTTCAACTATTGGTAAACCGCAATTAGTTGATCGTCGAACATAAAAGTTGATTAACCTATTGGTTACTTCACCTCCAAAACTTGCCCTTCCCGTCTGCATAGGCGGCAAAACAATACGGTTCCGAAGAGTGTACGATTTAACTTTCAAAGGATCAATTAGACTCGGCAACATTTAGCACATCGTGATAGAATTATTATTTGTCTAAAATATTCTTATCTTTCAAGCATAAATCGTCTCTTTTAATATCTGCTCTTTAATCATCGGTTTCAACGCGCTTTTTGTAACTAGATCAACTTTGATACCGAGTTTTTTACTGATGAATTCTTCAAGTTCGATGAAATCAATAAGATCAATCGAGTTTGTCTCAGAAAATTCCACAAGGACATCTATGTCACTTTTTTTCTTTTGTTCTCCGCGAGCATAGGAACCAAAAAAACCTAAAGTTTCAACTTGGTATCTCTCTTTTAATAGTGGTTTGAGAGCTTCCAATTTTGCTTTTATGTCTTCATTGGTTTTCATTTTTCTAACTCTATTTTGAGTCTGTTCCTAAAATATTAGCTTCAGAGAATATATTTAGCTTTAACTTATTTCCCAAGCAAATCTGAAGTAACCTTATCTTTCTTTATTTCATTACTTGGTTTGAACTATTTTTTGCAGAATCAAATTTTTCAACTATTTCTCTAATTGTGTTAATGTTTCGAGTGGTCGCTTTTACCTTTAGTTTTGACTCCAAAAAAGGATTTGGCAACGCACCTTCGCCGCCACCATGTGTTACACTGAAAACCTCAGTGCCCTTCGTTGAAATTACTTGGGCGGTAGACTTTGGAATTGTCAGAGGCAACTGCAAAGGAAAATTAGCTGGAAGGGCTGCGAAAAAAGTTACAAGAAAACTTGTGCCTTCCTTTTCATTGCCTTTGAATGCATCCTGTTCGACTATGCTTTTAAGTTGTGAAAAAGAGCGGACGAACACAGAAACTTCATAGCCCAACATCTTGCAAAGCTTATTTGTGATTTTATCTTCAATCTCTTTGGAGCTGACGATTTCAGTTTTAAAAATCACATTGCCGCTTTGCTTGAATGTTGAAACGTCTTGGAAACCCAGTGACGTGAAGGCTTCTTTAAGTGTTTCTTTAAGAACGATGCGTCCTCCAACGTTAATGCCTCTTATGAATGCTACGAAATGTTCCATGCAATCAATTGGATTGGTGCCCTTTATAAAATTTAATTTTACTCGATGTAGATTGCAGGTTGATAGGGCATTGCCATTGATGCACGGTTTTTGGGGTCAAAACGTTCAGTGTCATCTTCCCTGTAGACCATAACTTCAGCGTTAAAACGTGTTCCTAAAAAGCCAACGGCAGATGTCAAAATCGTTTGTTCATCAACGATCTTTGATCTGTTGCATATTCGCTTTCCGTTCACCTGAGACCTTGGTTAAGGTCTTAATTATTCTAGGAACCAGACCTGCAATTTCTTTCATGTGGAGTTTTAAATCTATGTCAGCGGCGAATTCCTTCATTAACTCTCCGATTTTGGCTTCGCCAGAAATCGTTTTATCAAGGATTTTTAGATAAACTTTCCATTTCCAGGATGCTGTTGTGTAGAAGCATATGCGTTTGGGAACTATTTTTGTGGCTTTCAGAATATTTGTTGTGTCAGTCATTATGTCTGTAATCAGGGTTTCTTGCTCTTCGGCTGCTACATCTATTTTTGTGGAGTCAAACTTTGGCCATTCTGCAACGCTTATGAAATATTTTTCGTCTGTTTGGCTCCAGAGTTCCTCACATAGGAAAGGTGCAAAAGGAGCAAGCATCTTTAACCAAATCTTTAAAGCCTCACCTAATGCTTTGGCCTCGGTATTTCCTTTTCGTTGAATGTACCAGCGCAAATCATTCCACGTCTCAAACAACGCAACTTGCAGTGCAGTTCGAGTTTTAAGTTCCTCTAAGCTTTCAGTTACTTCTTTTATGCGGCTTTGGAGCTTACTCATTAGCCAACGCTCTAACATTGTGTCTTCTTCTTTTTTAGAACATGAAATTATTGAACTTGCAAACCCGATTAAGCTTTCAAACTTTGTTTTCAAATCGCTTATGTTTTCAGCTCGCCAATCTGGATCATCCATACCTTCAGCACCCAAAAGTAAGCCACACCGGGTTGCGTCTGCACCGTATTTTTCGACGGCGCCTTTCATAGTTATGAAGTTGCCTTTGCTCTTGTGCATTCCTTGCCCTTCAACCATCAGCATACCATTAACGCCGATTCCTTTTGGCCAGTGTTCAGGCGGGAATAAGGCTGCATGATGGAATATACAGAATGAGAGATGGTTTGGGACCAATTCTTTAGCTGAATTTCGTAAATCGAAGGGGTACCAATAAAGGAATTCAGATCGCATCTCCTCAAGCAAATGAGTTTGGATTCCAACGGTTTTTGATAGGTCTGCGAGGTTTCCTTTTCCGTAGAAGATGTAGTCAAAAACTTCAGGGATCAACGATTCAGCCTTGATGCCATTTTGTTGTATATGTTTATTTATAGTGTAGAAGGTCATGTAAACCGTTGAGTCGCTTAGGGTTTCGATAATCCAGCCTTTACCCCAAGGCAGTGGAGTTCCAAAACCTGTGGTTCTTGCGCATGCCCATTCACGAAGCCAATCGATAACCGTGTTAAACCAAGGTTTGGCTGAATCAGGATAAACATTCATTTGAGCAATTACTTCTTTAGCTTTGGTTTTCCATTCTGCATCCGAGTAGTTTAGGAACCATTGGTCTGAAAGAATTTTTACAATGCACGGGGTCATGCATCGACATACAACTGGCTCAGATAAATCATACATGGAATCAGCAACTCCCATTTCTTTGAAGTCTTTTATCAAAATATCTTTGACTTCTCGCACACTTTTGCCAGCGTATGGACCACAGCTTTCTTTTAAGACGCCTCCATGGAATTCTTTTTTATACAATTCTTTGGTAGCTTGCTCTCCCTTGGGATCGTTCTGATCCTTTATGCCCATTTTATCTACAATTTCAACAGCTGGAAAATCGCCAAATCCTTCAACTTTAATGATCGAAACAGGTTTAATTTCTTTAACAACTTGAGGGTTTACGCCAAACTCAGCGAGAACTTCTGGTTTTTGTTGCAAATCCCTCAGAGCCAACCAATCGAAAGGTGCATGGGCTGGAACACTATAAACCACGCCGGTAGCGGTTTTTGGATCAACAAACCATCCGGGTAAAATTGGAAACTTGAGTTTGGTAACTGGATTCTCAAAGATTTTACCAATGAGTTCTTTGCCTTGGAAAATGCGTTTTATCTCAATTTTTCTTTCTTGTTCTTTAAGTTTTTCAGCTGCTTCCTGACTTATTATCCAGTTTTCGCCATTTACAGTGGCTTCAACATAGTTTGCATTGGGGTTAATCCAAATATTTGTTATGCCATAGATGGTTTCAGGGCGAAAAGTTGCGGCAGGCAGAATCGTTCCGTCTTCGAGTTTGTATTTTATTAATGTATATTCTTCTGGGGTGATGCCTTCGCCGTTTTGGCGGTCGTGGTCACCTGTTGGGCTTTTGTCTTTTGGGCACCAAACCACTGGATGTGTGCCTCGGGTAACGTAACCTTTTTCGTGAAGGTTCTTGTATTGCCATTCAATAAATTTTTGGAAAGTAGGCATTACTGTTGTGAATTCGCGTCGCCAATCAACAGAAAACCCGATACTTTTTGCTGCTAAGCGTCCTTCATTGGTGTAATATTGAGCCATATAGAGGGGGTCGACGAATTTTTTGAGTTCTGTTTCAGGTACGCCATCGACTTCTCTTAAGACTTTGATGTATGCTTCATCGCCTCTTGCTACCCGTTGACTTGCACCAAGCAACGGCTGTCCTGTCCAATGCCAGGCCCAGGGCCAAAGCACATTGAAACCCTGCATACGCTTAAACCGAGCATAAGCATCAACACGCGAAGCCGTGAAAGTGTGCCCAACATGCAATGGACCATTCATATATGGAAACGGAAAAGTCACCATTACCTTATGTCTTTTCGGATCAGGGTCAGCATCGAAAACATGGGTGTCTTCCCATTTGGCTTGCCATTTCTGCTCGAAATGCTTGGTTTGGCTCATGAAACCTTCTGATTAAAGATTTAGCTATTAAGAGTTTTGTATTCAACAAATAATTCCGATAGTTGGCGGATTAAATAGTTCTAAGATTTGTAAAAAAAATTCAAAATCTCAGTAAAAAAATAATTTTTTATTTCTCCAACCATTCTTGGTGCGAAAATATTATATCAATTTACCAACAATAAGACCGGCATGACTCAAGAGAGCAAAGCTGAAAAAGCTTTATTACTTCTCAACCAAAAAAGCGAAAAGGCTCTGACTGTCTTTAAGCAACTTGCTAATGAAAATAATTTCGGAAAACGAAACATCGATAAAACAATCGAACAATACCTTTCTAGATGGAAGGACTCAACCAGACCGGGAGTGCTTGCAATTGCAGGTGAAGCAGTTGGTGGCAAGTTGGAAGATATTGTGCCTTTACAGGTTGCGCTATTATTTATTGATGTAACTATGGATATTCATGACGACTTAATTGATGGATCACTTTCAAAAAGGAAGGTTAAAACCCCCTATGGCAAATTAGGTTTAGAAGTTACTTTACTCGTTGGGGATGAGTATATGACTAGAAGCTTCTACTATCTTCATCAATGCATTTCAAAATTATCAAACGATCGTCAAGAACTAATCATGAAAATAATGAATAGTTTTCTAGTCGAAATTGTCAATGCCCATATCTCTGAGGCACAGCTAAAAAAAGTTCGGTGGAATGTGAAACCGAAAACATATCTTCAAATTTTGACTAAGAAAGCTGCAGAGATTGAAGGGCGAATGAAAATTGGTGCAATCTATAGCGGCGGATCTGAGGAAGAAGTAGAAGCTATTGGAGTTTATGGGCGGAATTTAGGTATTTTATTGGCTATAAGAGCCGAGTTTGCTGATCTTTTTGAGCCAGATGAGTTGTCAGATAGGATAAAGAACGGATCTTTGCCCCTTCAACTGCTCTATGCTCTCCAGAACAAGAAATATTCACTAAAGATCCGCAGACTATTGTCCAAAGACAAAATTGATGTAAATGATTCCCGTGAACTTCTTCAAATTATTCAAGAAACAGAAACTCTGCCGGTACTATTGAACTATTTAAAAAATGTAGAAAAAGAAGCGATACAAGCTCTCTATAAACTTAAGAGCGAAAAAAGAAAGACGCTCTCTAAAGCTTGTTATCGCCTCAATGTTGGAGGATCTCTGAGGATAACTTACCAATTGAATGTTACTGGTTTCCTCAATTCCTTTTTCGTTGCCTTCTTCATTCTCCACACCTAAATGTATATTTGTAGAACAACTCAATTTAAGCTTTGTGTAGAACAGTTATACACAATATCTTCAAAAAATATGCCTTTATGAATCAAAAAATTATACTATAAATTCATAAAGTTAGTATATATACGTGAAATGCAGTATATTCAGAAACAAGATGCTGAAAGCAAGACTGAAAGCGATTCTGCCACTATTCATAGTTGCAAATAGCATATCATGGTTCAGCTTTAACCATGGTTACAGTCTTAAGTCTCTCAGTCCTTGACCAAGAACATATACAGCTTGAAAGAATTCTGTCTGTTTCAGGATCATTTTTTACAGGTATGTTATTCTCAGCATTAATTGGAGCAACTTTACTGGCTCAGAAAATGAGACAAAGAAGACTTTGTTTCTTTATGGATACTCTTCGGAACAGCCTCAAGTCTCTGTTTCTACTTTTTAGGATTTCAAGCACCGTTGATTCCCCTCGGTCTACTCTCTTTATTTTTGGGAGGATCAGTCGGTTTAGGAATTCCAATGTGTCTTTCTATGTTTGCAAATCAAACAAAAAACGAAAAAATGGGTAGAACTGGAGCTATATTATTTGTCATTATTCAAATAATGACTGCTGTAATTTTATTTCCTTTAGATGGACTAGGACTATAGAAAATAAATTTCTATTCTTTTCCATATGGAGAATTCTGGGGCTCGTCGGCATAATTTTTCTAATAGAAAACAAGAGTAATAATCAAGAAAAGGATACACCGCTTCTTAAAATCTTAAAAGATCGAACTTTTATTCTTTATTTTTTGCCATGGTTCATGTTTACATTGATAAATTTTATTCAAACTCCCATAGTTGAATATCACATGGGTCCAGATATTTACAGCAACTATGTTTTGATCACTTTCATAATAAATTGTTTCTCGGCAATTGGGGCAGGATTTCTTTGTGACTTCAAAGGTAGAAAAGTCACTGGTATTATTGGGTTTGTTTTGTTGGGAGTTGGATATGCATTTCTAAGTTTCTTATCTGATCCCGCGGTAAAGATTATTGGAATAGTTCTTTTTACAATCTTTGATGGTTTAGCTTGGGGTTTTCTATATGTAAATTTCATTTTTGTGGTTTGGGGAGATCTCTCTAATGTGGGCAACCGTGCAAAGTATTATTTTTTGGGTGGGCTGCCATTTCTACTTTCAGGTTTAATTCAAGTTTCAATCACACCTATTGCTAAATCAATCCCAATACAGACTTCTTTTTCTTTAGCAAGTTTCTTTCTGTTCATAGCTACCTTGCCTTTGCTTTATGCCCCTGAATCTCTTTCTGATAAACTTATGAAGAGTAGAGAACTTTTTAACTACGTTAACAAAGCCCTAAAGAAAGTCCAGAAGGAAAAAGAGATACCAGCGAATAATAATGATGACAAAGTTGAAGAGGAAGTTGAGGCGGCGAGAGACTCCGGAAGAGATTGAAGCAAGAAAACTGGCTGAAAAATACTATTAAAAAAGGAACATTGTTAAGCCAAGTATCTTGTTTTCGACATTAATGTCTTACCTGAATATTTTCATTTTTATTTGTTTTCTGCCAATGAAGCTGAACCTGCACTCTTGTTATCGAGCCTTGTTTTTCCAATGAAATTAGACTTCGGTGCACTGAAGCATATTCTTTTGATTTATATTCAACGATCTTTCCAAAAATCATCTCAGCGATTTCCTTTGTGGTCATATCCGGCTTTATCTCTAACATTTCTAAAATCCTCTTTTGATTCTTAGATAGACCTGCCAAAGCGCGCACCAAATAATCCAAACATTTTTGCTAAAAAAGACTCCGCAATTACTCTTATAAATAAAATTGCAAGAATAGGAATATATCATAAAATATTTTTTTTAAATGACATATTTACGATCAAATTGCATTTTTAAAAGTCTCATTATCGGGAAGACAGAATGTCAAGGAAAAATACTATTAGTTTGGACTCAGCCACTACTAAACCATGTTCTTCCATGTCATACTCACAAGTGACTGTAACCTGCAATGTAAATACTGCTTTGGAGAAAGCCTTGACGATTTCGATGAAGACTTCGGCGACGACATAGAAGTTGACTACGATTTACCTCGTAAACTTAATTATGATTTGGATTTGCTCAAAGACTTTTGCCGAAAAGATCCTGAATGCGTTTTAACCTTCTATGGCGGTGAACCATTGCTTGGGATAGATAAACTCAGGCAAATTATGGATAAAGTTGAGCCGAAACACTATATGATACAAACAAACGGCTTACTCCTCGATAAGTTAGAGCCAAAATACGTTAACCGTTTCCACACGATTCTTGTTTCTATTGATGGGCAAGAAGAGTTAACGGATTATTATCGTGGCAAGGGCACTTTCAGTAAAGTTGTTGAAAACTTGAAATTAATTAGGAAAAATGGTTTTGCTGGTGAACTAATCGCTAGGATGACAATAATGGAGCAAACAGACATCTACAAGCAAGTTCGATGGTTGCTTGATAATGATGAGTTTTCTTTTTCTTCGATACATTGGCAACTCAACGCTGGCTTTTGGGGAAATGATTACCAGAGACGTAATTTTGAAGAATGGACAAAAACAAACTACATTCCGGGTGTGCGTGAACTAGCGCGGTTTTGGGTAGATCAGATGCAGCAGAAAGGAGTGGTCTTGAAGCTTTATCCATTGTTGGGCATTGCAGAATCGCTTTTGCGTGAAGATAAAAATTGCCTTATGCGCTGTGGAGGCGGTTGGATTAACTATGCTATTCAAACTGATGGTTACATTATTCCTTGTCCAACAATGTGGGGTATGAAAGAATATTATTTAGGTCATATCAAAGATGCTGACCCAACTAAATTAAAGCAGATGTTTGTAAACGAAAAACCATGTTCACAATGTTCCATTCTTGGAATTTGCGGCGGCAGATGCCTGTACACCAACATAACTAAGAGGTGGAATGATGAAGCCTATGGGAAAGTCTGTTTTACAATTGAGCAACTTATCGAAACGGTTAAAAATGAAGTTCCAAGAATTCAAAAACTAATAAAGAATAACCAAATCAAGCTTGAAGACTTCGACTACTTGAAATACAATGGCTGCGAAATTATTCCATAGGTTTAGGAATTATCCATTATTAATAATACTAAATAGCAAAGAAACTAGAAACAAGTTTTTCGGTCGGGTGTTTCTATGTGAAGCTGCTTTATTAGAGTCTTGTACCTGTTTCTAACTGTAACTTCGGTAACTCCGGCTGCTTCGGAGATGTCTTTTTGTGTGTTTTTTTCGGCGTTCTGCAAGCATGCGATATATAGTGCGGCTGCAGCTAAGCCCATTGGGTCTTTTCCTGCTGAAAATCGTTTTTCTCTAGCCTCCCTGAGTATCGCTATTGCTGCGCCTTGTGTTTTGCCCGAGATTCCAGTTTTTTCTGCAATTTTTGAAACGTATGTTAGGGGATCAGAAATTGGCATGTGAAAATCAAGCTCTTGTAACATTAGCCTATAACACCTTGCAACGTCTTTCTTATTGACAAGACTTGCTTTAGCAATTTCGCTAAGGGTTCTGGGTGACCCGCTTTTTCGGCAGGCAGCATAAAGTGCCGCTGCGGTGATGGCGTTGATTGATCTTCCCCGGACTAAGCCTTTTTCAAGTGCTTTTCTGTAAGCGACGGCAGCTTTTTCTTTTATTGACGGTGAGATAGAAACCATACTGGATAAACGTTCAAGTTCTGCCATTGCTTGTGCTAGGTTTCGATCAACGGATGAGTGTACTCGACTGCGTATTTGCCATTTCCTAAGACGCCACATCTGCAATTTAGTGGACATTGGCAATTTTCTTCCAAATGCATCTCTGTCAACTTGGCTTATGACTGTAGATAATCCTTTATCATGAATCGAATATGATAGAGGCATGCCAACGCGGCTTCTTGATGCTTTTTCTTCTGAAGTAAAAGCGCGCCACTCTGGACCTTTATCCATCATTTGTTCGTAGACAACTAAGCCGCAGTCACCGCAGATGGTTTCGCCTGTGTCGTTGTCGTGAACTAGATTATTGCTTGAACATTCTGGGCACTTATCAACTAAGTGTGAGTTAATTATTGGGACTTTTTTAGTTATGCTCATTTGGGTTGTACTCATTTTTTTTGGCTCCTTTCAATTAATTTTAATTTGTGAGAACATTCTTGAATTTTCTATCTGAGATAGCTAACAATAGAGTTGTTGCTTTGTTTTGAACTATTTTGCAAAGGGAACTTTCCAGCTAGATTGCCCATAACCCTCATACGAAGATGTTCCAGGCTAACTGGCTTGCCCTCGCCTTTTACATAGGCTTCTTATAAAATAGTTAATAGTATTTTGCGGAGGCCGACTTTACTGTTTTATGTTGATCCATGTTCTTACTGCTTCTTGAACTGCTTTGGATAAGTCGCCTTTTTTGCCGCCGAATTTCTCCACAGTTTTTAATCTTAGCTGTTTTTCTAATTCATCTGAGATGTCAACGTTAATTCGGCCCATTTTTAGTCACTTTTTTACTATTTTTGCTCGCTTGAGATTGTTTATTTATATAAACATATAGGTGCATACGTGCTTATAAGCATATGTGTTTAAGTGTGTAAATGTTATGGAGTATTAAAAACTTTGCCATACACGACTTTCTCAATAGAGTACATTTGTCAGCGATGGAGAAAGCACGGGAATTTAGAAAAATACTCAGAGAGAAAAGGACAACTATGTTCCAAAGACATTGTCCTTTGAGAGTGCAGAGGGCATTAGGAATCCCTTCAACATTGTTGCAACATTCCAACAACCACATTTTCTTATATACAATTAACCTCCTATAGATATTAAAAGAAGGTTTAGAATTTTTATGAGTTTTTTTAAAAAAGTTAAATGGAATCTAAATTCATTTGTGATGAGTCTATTTGTGAGCCTTGAAAGAAGTGAACGAGATAGGCGAATCAAAAAAAGGTTCCTGCGTTTACAATAAAATTTCCATAAACAATATTTTAAGACTATTTAGTGATTTAATATGACTGAATCAGACTTACCATACGTTAAACAACCATCGGAAATACCTCCAGAAACAAATGAGCTTATCCCACCCTCCCCCGACGTAAAAAACCCTTTACCTAATCATGAACCGATCGAGAAGGAGGAGATAGTGACTTTTATTTGTCCTGTTTGCGGAAAATCCTTCAACACAAAAGCTGACCTTGATTCACATATGGAAAAAAGCCATGGGCAAATAAAGAAAGCCTAAGAACCAATGTAAATTAAGCCACAATCACGCGCGCTCGTACAAAAGAATAAAGACCACTGGGTTCCTAAAATTGTTGTATGGGAAAAGTTGACAGTCAACCAAGATGCAAGAACTGTGGACATTTGCTATTCTTGGAAGAGGGAAAATTGAAGCATAAACAATCCAACCATAGCATGTATTGTCCCTGTAGAAAACCAGAAAATTCCAAGACAGCCTCTCAACGAGATTCAATAAAATAATTTATCTAAAGTTGGGAAAGATTTTCAGTTTTAAGAATATTTTTAGGCTCAATAAAGCTTAAAGTCATGGGATCTGTGCAGGCAATTTCGCCCACGACTTTAGGGGAAATATTTTTTGTTTCATTTTCCTCAAGCATCATACCCCATGCTCTGGCATGAACATCATAATAAATCGCTAAAGTATAGCCCGTTTCACCCTCTGTACTAAGCCAAAACTTGACCTCATTCATTTTGACTTCACTCAATTCTTTAGTGAAATTAATCGCTTCTTGGATTTCAAAAGACATCTCTTTTAATTCTTTGATTATTGATTGCCTATCTTTTTCTGAGGCAGAATCTTTTGACCAAACTACTTGGCACTTTTCTATTTGAAAGGGACACATGTCTAATCACATTACTTTTGTAATCTGCAAATATAAGCTTCATGCTTTCAAGAATAGTTTAGTTCGAAATATATCGTTCCTTCTCTATAGAATTGGTGGAATAAATGATGTTGATGAACTTCAAAATCGAATATTGGAAATAGTAAATCAACATCCGAAACAAAAAGAGTGAACGCCAAATTTCGTTAGCAAAAGAAATTAGGATTTTTGATATATTTCGATTTTTGGAATATGCTTCTTAAGTCTTGAGAAGGCATTATCTTCTGAGGATACACGAACAAAAAAGGAATTGTTTGATGAGGGATGAATTTGGTTGAAGATATCTTTAGTGAAATGTTAGATAGTTCAGATTTTGATTATGTCACCTTGGCTCAAATACTTACACGAATCAACCCAGATGGTTGGTAATTTAAAGTTAACTTCTTTTTTATAGCTTGACAGTCTAATTTTGAGACTATTACTTAGATCTTAGTTAATTCTTTAGTTGAAAGGATACGATTGATGTCAAGTTCAAAAAAGATAAGGATTCAGAAAAACATAAAAATTACAATTGACTCGAAAAGTCATCATAAAAATTGCACATATAACAAATATTTTCGTCTAACTTTTTTTTTAAATCTTTGGTAAGATATATATTTTTCAACAAGTAATTTATGGTGTTAGAGTCATTCATATGGAAAATAGCTTGCTAACGGACTACATAGACATTATCAAGTTCCTCCTAGAATATGGCCCTCAGACGAACATTCAAATAAATTCTTTTTTAAGAAATCTTCCCCCAGTTGTTTTAAAGAACGCAATTGATTTTCTATCAAAAAACAAAATAATATCCGAGGAAACAACAGGTGCAAATCTAAGTTACTCAATAACTGAACGCGGAATTGGGATTCTAACATTTTTTAAAGTTAAGCCTTCAAACGCAACCATCAAAATGAAGCCTTAGGATTTTGGCTTGAGTGTTTATTCTGACATGAGCGAACGACTGATCTAAGAGTTTTGTGTCTTTGATGGGGTTAAGGTTTGTGAGTTTTTCCGGAAAGGAGAAAGGGATAAACCGGTCACAACCAATAACCGCTTCTTAATAGATCAAATTAGTTCAAAAAGCTTGTTAAGAAGTGAAAATAACGAATTTTGTTAACTTTGGTTTGCAACCTTGCGAAGTAGTGCTTACAAAATGTGCGAAGTCAACGTTGTAAAAAACATTATCTTGCGATAGACGAATCTAGATGGTATGGGGCGATTATTATCGATTGAAATCAACAAACGAAAGCATTAATAATTCAAAATGTCGCAATGAAGAAGTTCATGGAAAAATGCCTGTTTTTTGTTGTTCATGTGGAGTTAAAATTTTAGTTCTTCCAGATTTATCCGCAATGAAAAAAGCTATAAAAAATCATATAATTGAACATAAAAAGTTAGGTGGACAAATATTAACTGAAGAAAACCTGACTCACCAAGTCTTAGAAGTCGTCATAGATGCAATAAATAAAATTTGATTCATGTCTTAGGCCACTTTTCCGATTGCTATTGACTCTTTGAGCAGGAAGGCAATCGAACAATGAAAGTTGTTCCTTTCCCCTCTTTACTTTCAAAAGAAACTGTGCCGCCTAATGCCTCAGTCATTCTCTTAATTACTGCTAATCCGAAGCCTTGCCCTTTTGATTTAGTGGTGAACATTGGGGTAAATAATTTTTCTTTCACACTGTCAGGAATTCCAACACCCGTATCATTGACCGTTATAAAGGAATAATTCGCTTCATTGTATGCCTGAATAGTTAGTTTGCCACCACTTGGCATTGCTTGAACTGCATTAGTAACTAAATTATACATGATACGGGTTAGATAATTGCAATCAGCAACCAACTTCATTGTTTCGGGTTGAATTTTAACAGTAACATCAATATTCTCAGGTAATATGCTTCTTTCAAACAACTCATCTAATATAGTTTTAAAGTTAGCTTCTTCTACGTTAGGTTTCAGTGGCCGAGCGAAATCCTGCAAGTCCGCAACAATCTTGTTGATGTAATCAATGTTCTTTTCAATTTCTTCAAGGCTTTCAACTGAATTCTTCTTTTCTTCGCTTTCGGGAAGATCGGCTAATTCTGTTTTCATTAAATAAACATCGCTAGTTATTGCTTGCAGTGGGTTGCGGATGTCATGTCCAACCATTCCTGCAGTGGCACCAATCGCAGCTAATCTTTCTGAATCCTTCAACTTACCGTTTGCAGTCTTAAGGTTAGTAGTCATCTGGTTAAAAGCATGGGATAATTCACTGATTTCATCATTTTTATTATCTTTGAGCTTAAAATCTAAATTTCCTAAACCAATAATATCGGTTCCGGCTCGCAGTTCATTTATTGATTTGAGCGTGCGCCTGAAGGTTTGAAAATAAATAACTGCAAGAAATACGCTGAATGTTCCTATCATCAAGAAAATAAGCACTATATTTACAATATTTAGCTGATCTACTTGAGCACCAAGCAACTCTGCCAATTTTGAAGCATCATCTATCAATATTAGGCTTTGAATTGACATTCGGCTCCAAGAAACTTGAAGCTTCGATAAAGTTTGGTTTGCATCCTGATTTTGAGAAGTTCCAACGCTGGATACAATGCTATCAAAAACTATCTTCATTTGACGCTGGTTTGTTTCCACACTTTGTACAAGTGCCTGTTGCTCAGGTTTATCAACGCTCAGACTCTCTACGTCATTAGAAAAAGATTCATACCTTGCTTGCCATTGGTAAAGTTGCTGGCTGCCTTTATAGAAAACATAATCATTTGAGAGGTAAGTCAAATCGCTAGAAGCATGTACTATTCTAGTTGCAAGATTTTCCTGCATTCTAGTTTTAGTTACTTGTTGAGAAGTAAATACCATCGATGCCCCAATAATAATTACTATGAAGCTAAAGATTATCAGAGTAATTGTGAATTGTGATCTAATTCTCATTTAATTCCCTACTTGATAACGGTTATTGAGTCGGGTTTTACTATTTCAAGTCCATCGATGTAAATGTAATCTGAAAAATTAGGAACCAGCATCTGATTAATGAGTTTATTGTTAATCATCCACTGCGCCTCATCTTTCATGGCAGTGACAAGTGATTGATCAAGCGATAGTTTGTAATTATGCTTAGACCAAATATTTGATACATATGAATGGCTATAATTCAAATCGTTTTCCACAATAACTTTTGCATTGTCTATTTGGTTAAATGCGTAAGCTTCTGCTTCTTTAAGGGCTTTAAGAAAATGCTCAACTATATCTGAGTGTTGTGTTATCCAAGAGTTGTTGCAGACTAGAACTCCATATACATCCTGGCCACTTTGAACTTGCCAAGTAACAATTTCATCAACTTCAGTTTGTATCTGATCAATATACGGTTGCCATGCTACAAGAGCATCAACTGTTCCATCAGCAACTGCCTTAACATATTCTTTTGGAACAACGTTGACGACGTTCACGTCATCCAAACTCATACCGTTCAGATATAGAAAACGACCAAGATAAAATTCAGCTATGGTACCTTTAGTTACACCTATTGTTTTACCTTTTAAGTCAGAAACGGTTTCGATTCCATGACTTTTTAAGCCAACTAAATAATCATTCTCAAATTTGTCGTTAACAGTTATTACAGAAATCGAATTGTTTTTGCAGACGGCATTAACGAATGGAAATTCGGCACATTCTGCTATGTCTGCTTCTCCAGTTAACAATGCATTGAGTGAAGTTACTCCGGAGTCAAAGTTTTTTATCGTTACATTTAGGCCGTTATTTTCAAAGAATCCTTGATTAGATGCAATGTACAGTAATGCATTTTGTTCAAGCTGCGGAATAGCCACAGTTATTGAATTGGTTTCTCTTAACTGATTATTTTGATGGTTAAAAATTAGAAAAACAACTGAAATCGATGAAATGGTAAAAATAATCAATAATGCAGCTGCAATGGCTTTTTTATTCTTTTTTAGAACCATTTTTTTCGCCTTTAATAAATAATTGTTACTGAGTCAGGTTTAATGCCAATTAGACCGTCTAAGTAGAAGTTATTTAAAAAGTTGGGGATGACTGTTGCATCTGTAAGTTTGTTGTTTATCATCCATCTTGCTTCATCATCCATTGATATTATTAGACTTTGGTCAAGTGAAAGTGAAATCTGCTGGTTTGGCCAAACTGCTGACATGTACCCATCGGTATAGTTCAATCCTTGTTGTATCATGTCTTCAGTCTCAGATGGATTGTTAAAGTAGTAAGTCTCAGCTTGAGCCAAAGATTTAACAAAACGAGATACGATGGCGGGGTTTTCTTTAATCCAGTTGTTGTTAGCGACTTCAACTATGTAGAGTGCTTGATTACTTTGTGGAGACCAGACTATTGCATTGCTGCCTAACTGATCTTCTATTGTATAAGCGTAAGGTTGCCAAATAATGACAGCATCAACTGTTCCGTTGATAATTGCATCCTTAGCTCCGGATGGAGTCACATTAACAACTGTAACGTCTTGAAGGCTTAAACCGTTGAGTTCAAGGAATCTGCCCAAGTAGAATTGAGAAATTGTTCCAAGGGGCACACCTATCGTTTTTCCCACTAGGTCAGAGATTGTTTCTATTCCTCGGTCTTTTCTGGCTATTAAGTCTTGAAGCTGGAATTTGCCTATTCCTGCCAAAGCGCTAATATTTTCGCCCTTTAATGCGTTAACAACTAACGGAAACTCGGCTGTAGCAGCAATGTCCAATTTTCCATTCAATACATCATTGACTGCAGCCATACCTGAAGTATAATTCATAATTGTTACGTTTAGACCATTTTGTACAAAGTAGTTCTGTTGTTGAGCGATATAGACAAGGGTGTCACATTCAAATGACTGGGCATTTCCAATAATTATGGAGTCTGCTTTTTTGGAGAAAGGTGATTGAAAGTCGAGGTAAATAACTGAACTTGAAATGACCGCTATAACCAATATGAACACTGCTATTACCATGAATATTGGTTTTTTTGACAGGGTCATGCGTAAGTGCTCTCAGAATGTAAGCTTGCTTTCAATAACTTGTTTGTTCGTATTTATAATTATCTAAAATAAATCAGAACGTTGGCTAAGAGTGTAAGTCGGAGTGACTCACTTAGCTGAGGGAGATCTCATAAATTAGTTCGCTTCTACTTGACTTGCTTGTGCTCTAACATGTTCTTTAGATTGCTTCATTCTTTTGCTATCAATGTTACACGGTGGCAAAGCTTTTATGCAATTCAAAATAAAATAAAACCCAGAGGTTATGGAATGACTTTAGAATCAGGAAAAAATTTAGCTGGCATTGGTTCAATATTTTTAGTAATACCAGTTCCATTTCTGAGCATCGTTGGCATAATAATGGTTCTCATAGGCATGAAGAACTTGTCACAGGCGTACAATGACGAAAGCATATGGAAGAACACACTCTATGCAGTAATCTTTGGGATCATTGGCATAATCGGTTCTGGATTGGCTCTTGTATCGTTGTTTTTCGGCGGAATATTTACTACTACAGCTTTGGGGGTAGGCGATGCAGCAGGCATAATAGGACTCATAGGAGGGCTTATCCTATTTCTTGGCATTGCATTTGTTTTCTATTTGCTCGAAGCTATCTATATTCGAAGAGCATTTAATTCTCTTGCAACCAAATCAGGAGTTGGGCTATTCAGGACGGGGGGTTTACTGTTGCTTATCGGCGCGATTCTGACAATATTCATTGTTGGTTTATTCTTGATCTTCATAGCTTGGATACTTATACTCGTAGCATTCTTCCAAATTCCAACAAACTCAACTTCTACACAATATCAAGTGCCGCCACCACCACCGCCAGTAATGACCTAAAACCCTTTTTCCCTTTTTTTATTGTCCAAAACTAATTAGAAGTGTTTAAAGTAAGTTCTGATGAGCATTGAAAAGATTTTGGATTTAATGCCTTGGAACACAGATATCAATATTTTAGATATAAGAAAAAAATTTAGAATATGAACCTCAAAATAATTTCATTAGATCTGCTGTCTTTTTACTTAATTTCCTGAGTAATTTTGGAATCCACTTTCAGTCTATAAGTTCCAAGGTCTTAGGCAGCACTTTTGAATATTAAAGACCAATTGCTACACCAGTCAAGATAAGAATAATCCCAGCAGAAAACAAACCAACTATCAATTGTTTTTGAAAGATGTTGTTTAATAACGAATCCAGATAGCTATTTGCAGTTTTTAAATTATTAACTGAAGTTTGAGCACCATTTTCCAAAGTAGAGAAAAGAATCTTGACGTTATCTGTCACTTGTTTTAGATTATTTAGCGAAGCGTTGATTCCGTTAGTGAAAGAAGAATCAATGTAGTCTCTAACATGAATAATTTCTGGTCCTAAAGCTTTAACTTTTAATGAAATATCCTCTAGCGAGGTTTCAGCTTGCATTATTTTTAAATCTGCTGACTTGAGTTTATTTTCAGCTGATAAGCACAAACCACCTATGTTCTTAGTTGTGTTTCCGGTGTCATGGAATGGTTTTGCCAAACCTGCAAATGGATGAGCTCCTGCAATATCGATGTCGATGTCATCGCCTACTTTGTATAGCCATTTTCCAACATCAATTAAGGGTTTGCCAGTGTCATCAAGTATAATTTCGATGTCACCTGTTGTTTTTCGAATGTCATTTTGTAGTATTAGTTTTCCAGCGTAGATGTCATTGCCTACATTTATACAAATAGAATTGGCGTAATTCATGATATATCGACTCTTGCTCAACAACCCGGTTGGTCCAAAAATATTGTTGTTGATTCCATTGTTGATGGTGGCGTAATTTTGGTCGACTGCGATTGTTGCTTTTGTGAGCGCTCCATTTGCCCCTAGTAGGTTTTGGGTGATTCCATCTTCAATTGTTTTAAAGCCAGAATCGACAGCTAAGGTTACTTCTTTTAATTTTCCTTGAATTTTCCATAAAGCATAACCAACTACAAATAAAACAACGCCAAGTAAAACCAATGAAAAGCCGTTCATACATTACTTCTATGATTTGTAACTTAAAACATTTGTTGTTACGACCGTATTCTTTTCTTTCAAAATTAAATAGTTATTCACAAGACTTTTACCAAATCTTTTTTCCTATCTACTTTTTACAGGAATCAAGAAAACAATTCATTTTTTAATTAGAATTTCTTGGTTTAAAATTTTCAAGGTGAATGTTTGCAGGTTTTCTATATCTGGGCGATCGAGTGCTTCAGTAGGGGGTGAAACTACTTTTCCAGTTGTGATGTCAAATCTTGCTTTATGAACTGGACAAGTGATAATTTTGCCTTCTAAATTGCCTTCTGAAAGGTCGCCGCCATAATGAGTACAATAACTGTCAACAGCATAATATGTCCCCTCAAAGTTGACAATTAGGACTTGCTTTGTCTTCTAAGGTGACCTTTTTCATTTTGCCTGCCTCTACATCTTTGGTATCGGCAACGTGTACATACTCTGTCTTCCATTGAAACTCCCGTTATATCTGCATATTAGGAAAAATTTAGAATAAATAGATTCTTGGACAAACATTCCAAGAATAAAAGATTTGTTTCTTTTTTTGATTGTAGTTTAGGGTTTTCTGAATTGAAAGGGTTTGCTGAGGCTCTGGATCATTAGGGAAAGGAGCGAATGCAAACGCTCAACGACACTATGGCTACTGTCGTAAACTTTAATCAGAGCCTACTCAGCCCCATTTTTTCTCAATTCATTTTTAAAGACTAAAAAAGGGGAAAGATAGTTGTGTTTGTTTGTATGTTTATGCCCGTTTTCTAAGCATCATGAGCACTAGCAAGACTAGTACTATGATGATTAAGACGAATAAACCTGCGATTGCTGGTACAAAGTACATGTCAGCTGTTGATTGTGGTGGTGCTGCTGTTGGTGCTGCTGTTGGATGCTGCTGGATCAACTGCAAAAGATGTGACTGCATGTGATGGCCAGTATGATGCAGAGCCTGCCGAATGATGCATAGACTGTGTATTGTCCTTCGATGTCTGGTTTCCAGTTCAAACTGAAGAATCCATCTGCGTCACTTGTGGTTGTTCCGATTTCTCTGTAGTTACCGTTAGCATCGACAACGCTTAATGTAACTGGTACACCTGTTGCGTCGGTTGGTCGTGGCTTTTGCATGTAGACGTATTCCATCCATAGTTTTTGGCTTGCGTCAGAGACTGCAGCAACTCCATTGGGGAATCTTGCAGCTTGTTGTTGTTGTTGTGTACCTGCAGAAATGTCTGTGATAGTGCCTTTGATTGAGATTGATGAACCTAATGCAACTGATACGTCAGGAGCTGTATACTGTCATTTGGCTTGGTCCTTTGCCAACAGAGTATATTTGCATGTCATAGCAGTTGAGGTAGACAAAGTATCCGTCTGCAACAATGTCGTTAGCGCCGACGTACATGCCTGTGCCCCAACCTGTCAGTGTCCAGATTTCTGTTCCATCTGTGGCGTTTACGCAGCGATATTGTACGTCCTTGTAGAATGGTGAGTTAGGTGAGTGCTCTGTTGTTCCAAGGTATACTTTGCCGTCAGCAATTACGTCAACGAAAATTGGCATGTGACCGTATGCTGTTCCGAGACCTTCATAGGTGCTGTTGCCTACTCCGCCGTTACCGTATGTCCATAGCAATTCGCCAGTTTTGTCATCATAGCAATAGAGTATTCCGTCATAGCCCGAAGCGTATAGCCTGCCGTATGCACTTAGTGTATCTCTTCTTAGAGTATCCCATTCAGTTACAACTGGTCCGGTTGTCCATAAGTGGTTGCCGTCAGCTAAGCTATAACCATTAATTTCTAAAGTCTCTTTGTCTTCAGTGACAAATGTTCCAGCTATTCCATCGACTGCTACTAATGCTCTAGTTACGTTGTTGGGTGCTGGTGCATAGTATTTGGCCCATAGTACCTGTCCTCTTGTTGCTGGGTTAAGGCTGATTGCAGTAACGTTAACTCCTTCACCATTGTCTCTTGGACCTGTTCCGAAGCTGCCCTGAAGCAACAGCAACCTATCGTTATACAAAACATCTCTGAAGACGCTCCATTGTCCTTTAAGCGAGGGAATTGACACGTTCCAGTCGTATGCCGATGTTGCACTTGCATTTGCATTTCCTGAGTACCATGTTCCCACACCGTTACTGAAGTTGTTACCGATTACCTTAGAAGAGTTCCACTGAGATAGGTAATATTTGATGTTGGTTGTTGTTCCAAGGTTAGTCAATGTGTAGATGAGGTATTCGCCTAATGGACCACCGATTGAAGCTGACGATCCTGATGATGGAGACAGGTTTCCTGCTGCTGAGCCTGATGGAACGTTTGTGATGTTCATTGAGGTCAATACGCCTGTTCTTGGGTCATATGTTCGCCAAACTGTTCCTTGACCAGTTACAGTGACTGGTGCAATGAGTAAACCGTTTGGTAAGACTCCGTGTTGGTTGCCTGATTCGAAGGAATAAAGGTAGCCTAGTGTTGGAACTATGGATGTGCCTGTTCTTGTTGAATTTACGCGCCAAAGTTCTTGTCCAGTTGTTAAGTCGACTGCAACGATATCTCCTCCGCCGCCAGAGTTGCCGTATGGCTCTTGATAGAATAGTGTTCCTTGCATAACGATGGCGTTGCTGAATCTAACTTGGTATGAGCCACCCATGTAGTAGGTTTCGCCTGAGACAGCTGTGTTATTGCCTCCAACAACTCCGCCGTATTGGATTGATTTTGTCCACATGACGTGAGAGCTTTCAGGTCCAATGCCGTTAGGTTGGTATCTACCCCAGCCTGCGCCACCAGTGGAAGTTGCACCTGTACGAATGTAAGGGGCATTTAACCAGTTCGATGCAATAGTGTACCAAACTGTATTTTGTCCTTCTATTGGACGTGCCCAATACTCTGTTGGCAATGGATAGGTATCAATAGGTATTGGTAATGGATCTTGTTGCACTGTTAAGGTTGTTGTTGCACTTGCTGGTCCGAAAGCAGTCATTTTGATAGTCGCCGCTCCAAGTATAGGTTTGACCAGTGTAGTTGAACAGTATTGCGTAGGTTCCGATTTGATCTGGAGTATACGAGAAGAATTGAACACCCGTTGTGTCATCGATTAAATCCCAGTTTTGGGTAACAGTGTTTCCGTCTGGTTTGGTTATTGTTAATGTGTAGCCATGTCGTCTAATGTCATTCGTTATTACGGCGCCAGGCAGAGGTGTATCGACCCACATGTAAATTTGCACTGTCTGGCCGACACCGACTGGAGATGGAGCTACGCTTACATAGCTAAAAGATGGGATAGTCCATTTAGGTGTATGAGCATTAGTAGGGGGTAATAGTAGCATCTGTGCAGTGATAGTTAGTAGTAGAATGGAAGTGATTACAAAAGTCATAGTTTTTTTGTTTGTATTAAGTTTCATTTTTTCTTTTCCTCTAAATTTTATACAGCTTACTCTTGGGAATGGACTAATAAGACGAACTCACGTATCGTGAGCGTAAAATATTAAGGACAAATATTACAGAGTGTAAAAAAAGGCACAAAAACTTGATGGTGAATTATCATCGTTGACCCCTACGCTTATCAAACCTTCCGAGTTGTCTATGAAACTACATCAGCTATCATTTGCCTAATTCTTCTAAGATTCATGATCAAACCATACCAGATTACTAAAGAAAATAGATACCTTGGACTGCCTCTCGGTTTTGGATTTCTTGGAGCAACCTACGCTTTATCAGCTTTCATATATTTCCAACCATATGCTTTTGGCAATGGAACAATATATCTTCAAGCCGTTGTAAGATCTTTCGCATTTATCTTTCTGTGCATGACATATTATTTTTCAAGGAAAAACAAAGAAAATAGTAGACATCTCTGGAATTATACTCTAATTTTATTAATCATCGTCTTGACAACTTCGGCTATTCTCATCAGTATTCCTAGTGTTGGATTACCTAGTTATCAACTTATAAGCGGCATTACCAGAGTCTTCAATCTTATTTGCATTGTTTATCTCTTTGCGCACACGTTTAGGAGTCATTTAGAAACGCCAGATTCAGATACATTATGGAGTCCCTTTGGTTACCTACTTCTTGGGATAAGTCAATACTCGCTGATCATTTATGCAAGCGACAATAGCATGTCGGCATGGTGGGGAGCCTTAGTAATTCGTTGGGCTGGCCTGGCTATATTTCTAATCATCGCCTATAGGTCCTTTTACAAAAAGAATACTCTGATAACCCAAAAAATAGATTGAATAAAAGAAATCACACGTAGAGACAGAATAAATCTATAGCTAATTTTTTTTACCTACAATGAACGAGGAGTGAAAAGATAGTCTATAAGGATTAGATTAAGTGCTGATACCAAATTTAAGAGAAAAAGCAAATGCATACACCTTGTGACTTCTTTGTCAGGATATTATAACCTAATCCCACACAACCCATTTCTTCTCTGCAATCTTTAATTTTTTCAAGACAAAAAATTATTTTTTTAGATTGTTTGCCTCTTCGCGGCCGTCAATTCTACAAATTAACCTTCACCTACTCAATAGTGTAATTTGTCTGTTCACAGGAGTTCTGCATTTCAAAAGGTATTGATTTGGTGACTCGGAGAAAACTCTCAACTGGACCGGTAGTAACGTAGACTATTTCAACTTGGGGAAACTGCGTTTTAATTAAGTCTTTGATTTTAGAAAAATCTTTATCGTTAGCTTTTAAAATGATTGCTCTGGGCTTAAATTTTTTTAAACAAGGGGTCTCTAGAGTCGGAATTGCTTCTTGCAATACTGCCTTTATAACCTCTGTTTTGTTTGACTTTTCTAAAGATGGCTTTATCACGAGTTTTTCCATAATCTAATCAACTCCATGCCTCTCTTTCTTTATTCCAATTATTTTTCTATGGACTAAAAAAGGGGAAAGATGATTTTTGGTTTTAGCGTTTTATGGTCGTTTTCGAAGTATGAGCAATCCGACTATTGCTATTGCAATAATTATTGCGATTACTCCGGCGGCCATGGCGGTCATTAGGTTTGCATTTGTTGCAATGTCGCTTTGAGGTGTTGCAGATGGTGTTGGGGTTGCTGCGGCTGGGTCAACTGCGAATGCTGTTACTGCATGTGAAGGCCAATAAGATTCACTACCTCCGAATGATGCATAGACGGTGTATTGTCCTTCTATGTCTGGTTTCCAGTTGAATGCAAAGAATCCGTCTGCGTCGCTTGTGGTTGTTCCGATGTCTCTGTAGTTGCCATTAGCGTCAACAACACTCAATGTAACTGGTACGCCGGTTGTGTCTGTTGGTCGTGGTTTTTGCATGTAGATGTATTCCATCCATGCACTTTGGCTTGCATCTGAAACTGCTGGAACTCCTTGTGGAAATCTTGCAGCTTGCTCTTTTTGATTTGTGCCTGCTGAGATGTCAGTAACTGTGCCGCTGATAACCAGTGATTTGCCTAATTCAATTGCGGCTTTAGGTGCTTCAACTGTCATTGAACTTGGACCCTTGCCAACAGAATATATTTGCATGTCGTAGCAGTTGAGGTAGATGAAGCATCCTTCAGCAATTATGTCGCTTTGACCTACGTACATACCTGTACCCCAGCCCATCATGGTCCAGATTTCTTCACCGGTTGTAGCGTTGATGCAGCGGAACTGTGTGCCTTTGTAGAATGGTGAGTCAGGTGAATGTTCTGTTGTGCCTAAGTAGAGTTTTCCATCAGCAACGTTGTCAACGAAGATTGGGTAATGACCCCAAGCTGTTTCAAGACCAGAATAGGTTGTGTTACCTGGTCCGCCGTTGCCATAGGTCCAAAGTAGATCGCCATTTGCCATGTCATAGCAGTGTAGTATGCCGTCAAAGCCTGATACATAGAGATTGCCATAGGCGACTATTGAGGTGCTTCGCATTGTGTCCCATTTTGCATCGTCAGGTGTAACTGTCCACACTTGATTGCCATTGGTGAGGCTGAAACCGCAGAGAGTTAAGGTTTCTTTATCTTGAGTGATGAATACGCCGGCTTCTTCGTCGATTCCTATGATTTTTCTGGTTACGTTGTCTGGCGCAACAGGCAAATATTTGGTCCACAAGATTTGGCCTGCTGTTTCTGGCTTTATGCTAACTGCTGTTACGTTCATTCCTGGTTGTGGGTCTCTGGGGCCACCGAAGCTTCCTTGCGTCATAAGCAGTAGATTGCCGGGTATGAGGTGTCTGTTGAGTGTCCATGTGCCTGGTCCGATTGACAATGTCTTGATCCAGTCATATCGTGCTGTTGTGCTTGCATTTATGGTTCCTGAGACTTCGGTTACAAATACTTTAGATGAGTTCCATTGACCTAAAGTTTTGCTTGAAGAGGTGTATACGTATCTCAGGACTTCGCCTTGTAATCCAGGGGCTGCTATGCCGGTGGGAACGTTAGTTATGTTGAGAGCTAAGACTCTTCCTGTCATAGGATCAACTGCTCTTGCAAAGTTTTGTGTGAACAGCAAACCGTTAGGTATAACGCCGTGTTGGTTCATCATGTCATAACAGTAGACATAGCCTGTAACTGGTTTTCCAATTTGTGAGATGACTGTAGCATTAAGTCTCCATAGCTCTTGTCCAGTTCGTACATCAACACAAATGAAGTCGCCGCCACTGCCGGAATTGCCCCAGCCTTCTTCATAGTAAAGCCGTCCATACATAACTATGGCGTCTCTGAATCTAACGTTATAGGAACCGCCCATGTAGTATGTTTCGCCTGAGAGTTCATAGATATCGCCGCCAACAACTCCACCGTCCTGAATAGGTCGAGTCCACAGTATGTGTGGGCTGTTTGGTGCGATGCCGTCTGGTTGAAGTCTTCCGTAGCCGCCTTGGGTATCGCATGATGACACTGCGCCCTGTGTACCGCTGTCTCCGACCCAGTTGAATGGTGAATTGAGCCAGTTCGAGGAAACGCTGTACCAGTCAGTGTTCTGTCCTTCTATGGGTCTCGTCCAGTATTCAGTAGGTAATGGATAGCTTAGTACAGGCGCAGACAATGGTTCTTGTTGGACTGTGACAGTTGTTGTTGCGCTGTCCGCCATGAAAGTATCCCCATACCACGCTTGTACTGCTGTTGCATTCCAAGTGAATACTTGGCTAGGATATTCAAATAGTAAAGTGTACGTGCCTACTTGGTCTGGTGTAAATGCATAGTATTGAACTCCAGTTGTGTCATAGATGATTGGCCACGTTTTTACGTCGGTGCTTCCATCGGGCATTGTGATCGTAAGCTTGTAGTCGTGCCTTCGATAATCATTGCCTTCAGCTGCTGATGGAAAGGGTGCGTCGACCCACATGTAAACCTGTACGCTCTGTCCAACTCCTACAGGACTTGGTTGTGCAGCGAGATAAGCAAAAGAAGGTATGTTCCATGCGGGGGTGTGTGCACTAGTTGTTGCCAGAAATGTTAATGGAACAGACATAGTCAGCATTATAAATATCGCTATCGTTGACAATAATTTTCTCTTAGTTTTCATTGTAGTTAAATCCATTTTTTTCATTTCCTTTTATTTTATGAATAAAGATAATAACAAATTGAATAATAAGACACCCTCACCATAAGAGAGTAAATGTTATAAGCAGTAAATGTCAAACTTCGCTAGAACAGGATTTTTCAATAATTATTTTTCTGACAATCACACTTGAAAAAAATCAATTAAAAAATAATTATCTGAAAGGGGAGGTGTTTTAAAAGTTGAGGATTATAATAAAAGTCGCTTGCAATAGCTTTGTTTCAGCGTTATATTGTCTAAATAACATTGGATTATTCTAAGGTAATTTTGGAAAAGACATAATAGAAAACGAAGCTCAATAGAATATCAGCATGTATGATCCAACTATTCGGATATTGGTAGAAGTAGTTTCAGCAATTCTGTGCTTTATTCTTTTACGTTTTATGATAAAGCCCTATAGACTAACCGGTGAAAGGCGATATCTTGGACTTCCTCTTGGATTTGGTTTTCTTGGAGTATCATACATTCTTGGGGCTATAGCATTTTCAGATATAATTTTTTCCTTTAGACAGCTTGCATACCTTCAACTTTTTGCCCGCACTTTTGCGTATTGCTTCTTAGTAGTAACTTACTACTTTTCAAGAAAACGTTTGGAAAATTCTCAAACAAAATGGGACATAACACTAAGTTTGTTAATTGTTGGTCTTGCAGCTGCAATTGTAACTGGAATTATTATTCCCCAATTTGCTGTGGATAGTTATCAGGCTACTCAAGTGTACGTTCGGAGTTTTAATATAATTTGTCTCATCTATATTTCAATTCATACCCTTAGAAGCCATATAGAAATTCCAGACCCCATGACACTTTGGATTCCATTCGGTTTTATTTTGCTTGGAATTAGTCAATATTCGTTGTTAATTTGGGCTATTGATGGAAGCATATTTGCGTTTAATGGAGCTTTGATTCTCCGTTTGGCGGCTTTGACTATTTTTCTTTTAGTTTCATATAAAACCTTTAACAAATCAAAAAAAAGGTCGTCTAAATGAAAAAAATTTCCCGTAGGGATAAAATGAAAATTTATGGCGATCTTTTAATGATACTTAATGACCAATCTAAAACTGAAAAAATAATATTGACGCAGGTTCAAGTGCGAATGGGGGTGCCTTTTGACCGGTTGAAAAATTACGTAACAGAACTTTCGGAGCTTGAACTGATTGAAGAGAACTCTCTTAAACTTACTGAAAAAGGCAAACAATATCTTATCGAGTATGCAGAAGTTCTTGATTTTATGAAGACGCATGGGTCTTGCGTATCGATAGAAAAATCAATCTACTCGTATACAATTTAAAAGAATAAGCTTGTTCTCAACGATGATCTTTAACAACTAAAATGAATTAAAATTAACTCTAAAGTTTCTTGTATACAACATCTCTTTCTCTTGCTAACTGAGCAAGTTTTAGACCCACACTTTGCCCGCCCTCAGCCCTATCCATATCTTTTCGATCAATTTGCATTGACTTGACTTCTTGTTGAAAATCTGTTAAGGGACCTTTTACAAGAATGTGATCCCCTATTGACAAGGGTAGCGTTAATTCAATTATGGCAACGTTGATTTTTGAAAAGAAATGGCTAATGTGCCCGATTTCGATGATGGCTTCGTCCAAGTTTTTACCTCTTGTCATTTACAGAATTTATGCAATTAAAGAATTGCTTTTTCTTATATGAAAAATTGAATTATTAATTTTTAGACACAGTTCTTGGAGCCTTCATTAAATAGTTAAATGTAAAAAGAGGGAAGAAATGCATTCTAACAGTTTTTTACCATCCGGATGTTGCGTCGTGACCTGTTTGATCTAGAGCTTTCTTTTCTTCAGTTCCAATACCGATTGGGACGGTAACTTGCCTTCTGACTCTTTTTCTTTTTCTAGGCTTATTTTTTCTAGAAAACGTCACCGCATCAGCTTTGAAATGTGAGGTTAACTATTGAAATTTGGATTAACATAATGGAATCGCTTTTTTTGTTAACTTGTTCTCAAGCTACATGATGAGAGGCGAACTTCGCTTTTTAGTGAATTTTAGTTGTCAAAAAATCTTTTATTCGATTTGATAATTACCTTGAAACCACAGGGTTATTGGCTATGGATTTTGATCAAAGAAGTTTTGCTAAAATTCACGATTTTAGCATGAACTTTGACAGTATGAGTGCTCGACTCAGAATCTTAGCTCAGGAGTACCCTTCGGGAGTAATTATTCCGATAATAGAATCAGACTTAAAAAACCAAGGTACTAGCTGGGATAGTTAATGAACTAAATCATTGTGATTACCTCAAGAAAGTGTTTATTGCTCTTTCTGTAAAAAGCCAGGAGGGTTATGATGAAGCGGTTAAGGTTTTTAGTGCTTTCAAAATCCCTCACGATATTATTTGGTGTAACAAACCAGTTGTAATGTCGGTCTTTGAAGACTTAAAAGGCAAGGGGCTCGATGTGACATGTTTAAGTGGAAAGGGCAGAGATGTCTGGATTGCCATGGGTATTGCTTCTTTGGAGCTTCACGCTTTCGTTGTTCATGATGCTGACATACTCAATTATACTCGTATGTTGCCAACCAAAATGCTTTACCCGGTAATTGAGCCAAAACTTGATTTCTTCTTCTCCAAAGGTTACTACGCTAGAATCAACTTTGAAAAACGAACAATGTATGGGCGAATAACCAGATTATTTATGAACCCTATATTGGAAGCTTTGCAAGAAAAGCTTCAACATAAGTCAAGATTTGTAAGTTATTTGCAGTCGTTTAGTTATCCTTTGTCAGGTGAAATTGCAATTTACAGTGATTTAGCTATGAGGCTTAGGATTCCGTGTGATTGGGGTTTTGAAATGGGGTTGCTTGCAGAGCTTTACAGAAATGCGTCCTTTGAACGTCTCTGCGAAGTTGACTTGGGATTCTATGATCATAAACACAAAGAAGTAGTTGGAAACGGGTTGGTTAAAACTGCTGAGGACAGTCTTGTGACCTTGCTTCGCACATTAACTGAGACCGACGGCATAGAAGTGTCAGTGCCTTTTCTACAAAGCCTCCAAGTAATGTTTCGAAAAATGGCGCAAGATAAAATCCGACAATATAACGCTGACGCAACATGCAATAACCTTGACTACGATCGCCACCAAGAAGAATGCAGCGTAGATTCCTTATCTGAAGCAATTGTTTCAGCAGGAAAAAGATATCTGGAGGATCCATCAAAAGCGCAGATGCCTGATTGGTTGAGAACTAAAGCAGCCATGCCCGACATAAGAGAACGTTTAAGGGAGGCTGCAATTGAAAACTAAAAACGTTGTTTTCGCTGACATGGACGGCACATTCCTCAATGACAAATACGATTATTCAGAAACAAAACCAATAGTAAATCAACTTTCGGCTTTGGGAGGATCTATTGTTTTTTGCAGCAGTAAAACCAGAGACGAAATAGAATTCTACCGCCAAGCCATTGGACTTAACGAGCCGTTTATAGCAGAAAACGGAGCTGTCATTTTCATTCCCAAACTTTATTTTCCGTTTGACTATGGTTGTTCGCAAACCTCAAATTATAATGTCATTCGGTTAGGCTCATCTTACGGGATGTTAAGAAAAAAACTTGCCAAAATTAAGGAGAAGACTGCTGCTAAGATTGTGGGTTTCGGTGATATGACGCTTGAAGAATTAGCTTATGACACTGGTTTACCTATGCATTTGGCTCTGCTATCTCAGAAACGTGAACATGATGAACCCTTCCGCATATTGAGTGGAGACAAATCCCAGGTTTTAAAAGCCATAAAACATGAGGGGTTGAAATGCACAGAAGGAGGCAGATACTTGCATCTTACTGGCAACACTGATAAAGGAAAAGCTGTCAGCCTTCTAAAAAATCTCTACATCCAAATGTTTGGAAAAATTAATACGTTTGGGGTAGGAGACGGACCCAATGATTTGTCCATGCTTAAAGTTGTTGATAGACCTTTCTTTATTGAGAAGAGGCTCGGGATAAACTCGAGGTTTAATGCTTGGTCGGGAATCCTGAAGCTCATGGGTATTTGAAGTTGTTGCCTAAGACTGATAAATACACGCTGTTATCTTCAAGTTTCTAATGGGGTCTATTTTCTTAATAAAACGGAGAATTAGCTCGGTAATTAATTTTTATTAGATTGTTGGTGGTTCTTAAGTTTCTCTTCTAAGAGAATCAGCAGTTCCTGAGGTTTAACGGGCTTAACCAAGTAAGCATCGGCGCCTTCATCAAGCGCCTTAACACCTGTTTCTAAGGATGGAAAACCAGTAATCATGATTTTCACAGTATTTTGTAATTGTTTTTTGAGTTTTGCAAGTAAATCTGTGCCATCCATATCTGGAAGCCTGATGTCAACAAGTGCTAAGTCGTAGTAGCGGTTTTCAGCTTTTGCTATGGCTTCTTTACCTGTTTCAGCTGTTTCGATTTCATAGCCGCTTTTTTGTAGAATACGTGTGAAGGTTCGAAGTATGGATTTATCGTCATCCACAACAAGTATTGTTTTTTTGTTTTCAGCCACTTCTAATTTTCCCTTCTTAATTCATAATTTCTGGTGAGGTCATCGCAAACCAAAACAATTTTTTTGGCGAATCCAAACCAAACTGATAGCTGGTTTAGAATCAACAATTCACTCTTTGAACCCTTTGGCTTTGGTTATTTCTATCAATGTTTTGCGGATTAATAAACGCTATCCCGTTTGCTAAATCTCAAAAAGACAATTTACAATAAAGTTATAACTGAGAAAAACAAAATGAATATGTAACAACAGGTTTTGAGTCGCAATGGTATCCGCTCCCTTTTCTTATGAATTAGACACCGAAGTCCCACCTATCTATTTTGAAAGACTTTTTGACTTCATCTATACACAATACCTTGCTCCACAAAAACAGCGGTTTACCAACCTATCAAGGGAAACAATACAGAAGAGCAACAAAATTTCATACGATGTACTCGACCAAAAAGGAAGACAAATTATCAAAGTTGAAGTAACGGGTACAGAAAAAGTAAATGCAATCATAACACCATTAGAAATGGATGTTTCAGATGCAACCATCAATGAAGCAAGACAAGACATCTTAATTGCTACAAAATTATTTGAGGAAAAAGCTCGCAAAATTACATGGTACTTTGCCTGGCGAGAAGGTCAAAAAATCGTGCCTGAAAAAGTGAAGCTCCACGAAAAAAGCTTCAACCGCATTTTCTTAGAAACCCAGGTTCTGTTAAGCTTCGTATTTATCGCGCTAGGATTGGGGCTATTCCTTGTTGTGTTAACTTTTTTTCCAGCTTACTTCTGGACAGTCCCAATAATTCTCATAGCTTCACAATTCACATTCGTCTTCTTCTCAAATAAAATAATTGCTAGGTCAGGAGACTGGACAATTACCAAAGACAACCCTTTCATAACTTTCTTGGAATATCAGCCTCCAATTGGCGCTTTGGGCACAATTGACGACTACAAACAAATTCCGCCAGAGCAACTGGTAACTTTAAAAAATGAAGTCTATGATGAAATAATTTCTAAAAAAGGCACAATTAGCTGCCAAGAATCAGAAAAAATCTTCGCTAAATACAATGTATCCTGTAGACTCGGTTCTTTATCTACTAAAAAAATCAATGTCTTCGAACTCGTGAAGAAAGTTGCTGACCGCTTTGGGTATAAGATGCCAAAAATTGTGATTTCAAACACGATGGTTCCAAACGCTGCAGCTTCTGGTCCTAGCCCAAGTCGAGGGATTGTTCTGATAACTACTGGGTTGCTTGTTCAATTGGAAGAACCAGAAGTCATAAGCGTTTTGGGGCACGAATTTGGTCATCTCAAAGGAAGAGATCCCTTAATCTTATTTGGATTATTAAGTTCAGAGTTTCTCTTTAGATTCTACATTCTGCTTCCATTGTTCTCGTTTATTTTCTCTCCTTTCTTTTTCTTGATTTATTTCTTCGGAGTCATGACACTTATTTTCTTTATAGCGAAATTCTTTGAAGCCCGTGCAGATCTAACGTCAGCTGTAATGATGGGGCAACCCAAAGTCATGGCAAGGGCGCTGGAAAAAATCGGTTTTCACAGACTCCTCTTCGAACGAACATCGAGTTACCGCCTCCAAGAATGGGTAAGCTTAGATTCGCATCCACCAATTTCCTTTAGAGTGGAACGTTTAGAAAAACTTGGAGAAAAGAAGATTGAACATACACTCCTTCGATCAATAAAAGAAGTGCTGAAAGGTTTTATAGCAACACTAAACAGCTAAATTCTTGTTTTCTCAGCAGCAATTTTTTTCGTAACTACTATCAATAAAATTCAAATTATTTATTTTATTTCTAAATTCCTGAGTTTTTCATAAGCTCTAGACAACTTAATTTAAGTAAACAATACTGATCAAATTTGGTGGGGCCGGGGCCGAGATTTGAACTCGGGCGAAAGGCTCCACAGGCCTCTATGCTACCAAGCTACACCACCCCGGCCGCTTTGATGTTGGTTTCTGTGATTTCGGCCGTTTTTACTTTTTTCTCGGCCAAATGCTTGGCTTCGATAGAGTCATGACAAACACCTTATTTTCGCTTTCGGAAGATTTATCCGCCATCGTTGTACTCTCCAGTTATGTAATCAAAACCCACCTCAAGTAGTTTGCAGACTTCTGTGTTGTGCAACTTTGATTATGAATCGGTCGTTTAGCAAATTCTTGAAGAGATTCTTTTCTAGCTGTATATAGAGGAGAGTGTTTTCTAATGCTCGGTAACCTAGAAACTCTGCGAATAATAGCTCCATTGACTTTAAAAGTTAAGGTTTGAAACGACTGTCACCCATGATGGAGAGATAGTTAAAAGTGAAATGCTGAAAGGCTGGTGTTTCTTAGAATAAAGTTTAGTTAACGGTATAGCACTGCTCAAATTTTTATTAGTAAGTCTTCGCCTTCCACTTTAATGTCGTAACTTGGTAAGTTGCTATGTGTCCCAGAGATTACTCTGCCCGTTGTTACATCAAAGCTTGAAAGATGCCTTGGACATATAACAGTTGTTTTAATCAACGTGCCTTCTGATACTTTAGCGTGAAGATGAGGGCATCTATCACCAACAGCATAGAACTTGCCTTCAACATTAGCAACAAGGAATTCTAGTCCATCAGCTTCTACGTGTTTCATCTTTCCTACAGGGACGTCAAATGTTTTGGCAACTTTAACCAAAGTCATAATATCGCCATTGCTTTGTTCAATCACATGAAAACAATATTTTTAATATTTAAATTCTCTGAATTTCAAAGCATGATAGTTGACAGCTGTTTTTGAAAGAACAAAAGAATATTTCGAAATCTAATTGCGTGAGTTACCATCTATAAAGTTAATATAACGATGTTTCTTTTTTGGGGGTTAACTGAAGAGAAACAGTTATTCTTTTTCTGCTCAATATATTCCTGATTTCATTTTCATTACATCAATTTTTAATAGTTATGGTGATGAGGTAAACCTGACAGACTTCTTTCCACTATCGACTTAATTATAGAAGACTTTACAAATTATACATGACTAACTTAAATTTTGCAGACTCATTTTGCTTGCAGCTATCAGAATCTGTTCAGTCAAAGACTCCTCTAACGAGTCCAACGTTAAACCATTATCCGCATGTTTGTGTTCGGCAAGATGTTTTTTTATTGCGCGGTTCATGGCTTGCAAATCAGGGATAATCAAAATTCTTAAGCCACACACGCATCTGATTGTGGGCATTCCTTTTTGATGTTTGGTGGATTTGCTTTTAATGTCTTGGTTCGAAGCGAAGTTAATTTTTTGGTTTCGTGCCATTTTAGACTATCTCTTTTTTAGACGCTATCTATATGGTCTTCAATTAATATAAGAAATTGTGATAGGCTTAGCACAATCACATGTTATTTATGTATTTTAAGATTCATTTTTGAGTCAAAATAAAAATTTTTAATCAAAAAGCTTGATTTTTTTGAATCAAATAACCGCTAAGTAGCTTGAACCACTTGTGAAACATGGCAAGCTTGGATCTAATTTTGGAAGACCTTGATATCCCAAATTCGTTCTTGAGGTCTTATAATAATTAGCTTTTGAAATATTCTCAAGCTTTGTGACTGTTTGACTGCAACAACTTGCGTTTAATAATCTCTGTAATTACCCCTTACTTGGTTATAATTGCCGATTAATATTAAATAGCGATAAAGAATTAGATTGGAGAAAACAAGAATGACCAAAGGAAAATTAGAGGAAACAATTGTCGATCCCTATTTACCCAACAAAATTGTTCCGCCTGATTATATTCGAGACATTTTGCACGAAGCAAATAACGATTTTCCATCACTTGAATTTGAATATGAACTACCCCACAAATGGCAAGCTGAAGAATATGAGATGAGGTATGAGGAATTGGAGCGTCAAATGATGGAAATTTTGAATTGGCGTCTGCGTTGGTTTGGTAAGCTTGATGCAAACAAATAGTTGAAATGTGGCTTTATTTTTTTTAACTTTAACTTTTATGGTTAAGGTGGTCTTTTCATTTTGAGTGTTTGCCTTGGGCTTTACCCCATTTTTTGAAGGTAATTTGGTGAATTTGATTTTCTTAGGTTCTATTTTGTTTGCTAGGTTTGAGTTTTCTTCTTGTATGCAAAACGTTGAATTTTTTGATGTTGTTTGGAAGAGTTTAAAAGTATGACGCATGTCATAAGGAATGGGGAAAGGAGACAAAATACAAGTGAAAATAAAACGCAGCACAACATGCGCTATAGCAATAATATTAGGACTATTATTGGCGGCGATAACAAATTCAGCAATGGCAGAATCCATCTCCAACTTAGAAATCATCAACCTCACTGGTACTAGTATAAACCTCTCACAAGAAGATCTTCAAGCAATACCCACAACAACAGTCTATGCTGAACTTTACTGCGATGGCAGCCTATCAACCTCCGGTAATTGGACCGGAATACTTCTAAGCGATCTGCTCTTCAAAGTACAAGCAACCCCCGAAGTTTCTTCAATTCAATTCATCGCTTCAGACGGCTACAAAGTATCCATACCCATCGAATTGGCAATGCATCCGCAAACCATAATAGCCTACCAGCAAAATGGTCGACCTCTACCTGAGGGTCTTCGCTTAATTCTAGCAGGATACAACGGCGCCGCTTGGATTTCCCTGATTACAACGATGACCATGAGTAGCTCGGGAGCTGATTACCCTCTTGGTGTAAGTGTCGGTATTGGCAAAATCAATGATTTGGCATCTGCCCAACCCAGTTCAACCCCTAAGGTAATATCTCCTCAGCCAACGTCTACACCAAAGGACAACTCAAGTGGTCAAGTATCATCTCCAACAAACGTTACTATTTCGAATCAACCCATATCTAAACCGCAAATATCAAACAACGTCGACATAAATTATGGCACATTGATTTACAGTGCTGGGGCGATTGTTTTATTGATAATAGTCTCTGCATTAGCATTAACTTACAAACGAAAAAGAACGCTTCAAAATGCAGTAGCACAAACAAAAAATTAACAAAACAGCTAGTAACTTCGCGAAATCCTTATCGGTTTGTCTGAGACTAACCTGCATAAGAAATTTTTTTGGTGAACTTATCAATGAGTTATGCAGTTGAACTAATTACTCCTGAAGAAAAAGACAAACTCTTTGAAACCTACGAATCTCAACTACTTTACACAAGTAAAGCAGAAATTTATGGTTGCTGCATGAAGATCTTGACTGATTCTGAAACTACAAAAAATAAGTGGGAAGACAACTTTTTTTCTGCAAACGAAAACAATCGTTCACATGGACGAGTTATTGTTTTATCAAAGCCGGGTCAACCTTTCAGCATCAAATATGATCCATACACTAAGACTGCTTTCTTGATTAATGTCGATTATTACGGTTGGGTAAAGAGCATTGCCCTTGCAGTTGCAGGCGATATTCTGGAAGATGAGCATAGGATTTACTCAGTTCACGGTGCAATGATTGAAGTTGATCGATTAGGAGTTTCAATTATTGCTCCATCCGGAACCGGCAAAACAACTCATTCGTGGGGGTTGCTTCGTAATCCAACTGCACGGTTAATTAGCGATGACTGGTATTTTGTTCGACTTAGTAGCCGTGAACCTTTAGCGTTTGGTTCTGAAAAAAACACTTACATCCAAGCAGACATTGGCAAGATATGGAATGAGTACGAGCGTTTAGTTGATAAAGCCTTGTTTGATCAAAGGGGCAGGGCAATAGTGAATGTGCGTTGGATAGTGGGCAACGGCGGGGTGATTCCAATGGCTACAATCCACAAAATAATCATGTTAAAACGCGACCCCTCAGACAAAAATATTGTCACTAAATTAGAAACGGATGATGCAGTTGAATATTTGTTGGCGCACAACTTTTGTAACCCACATCAACTAGTGAAGGATAATAGAAAAATCGAATTAAGATCAAAATTCTTCCAAAGACTCTTCGAGCAAACAGACGTCTATCTCGTGAATACAACGGCAAGTCCCCAAGAAACCCAGGACGAAATCAGAAAAGTTCTTTCCATCAAAAGATAGGTATTTTAAGACATAAAATAATAAACTAAACAAGTTAGCTTAACCTTTACGAGGCAAATTATTTGAAACTAATCTATGTTGCTATCGACGGTATGGGCGATTTACCAATAAAATCTTTAGGCAACAAGACTCCTCTCGAAGAGGCCGAAACCCCCAATATGGATTCTCTTTCGAAAACGGGGAAGACAGGTTTAATGTACACAGTTCAGAAGGGAGTAGCTCCAGAGAGTGATGTTGCTGTTATTTCGCTTTTAGGTTATGATCCTTTCAAGTACAGCACGGGCAGAGGTGTTATTGAAGCAGCTGGCATTGGCTTGAATATGAAGGATGGGGATTTAGCTCTGCGATGCAACTTTGCTACTTTAGGGCAAGGAAAAAATATTCTTGATCGCCGAGTGGGACGTACCTTAAGCACTAAGGAAGCTACTGAACTTAGCAAAGCAGTTAACAAAGAAGTTAAGCTCGAATCTTACCCTGCAACCTTTGAGTTTCGTAACACTTTAGGGCACAGAGCAGTACTCCTGATAAAAAGCAAAGCAAAGCCATTTTCAAGTAACATAACTAACAGCGACCCAGCATACACAATCGTTAATGGACTTGGTGTAGCTAAAGCTGAAGTTGAAATGATTCTGCAAACCTGCGAACCCACTGACAAAACGGAAGCAGCCAAAGTTTCCGCTACACTTGTAAATGAATTCATCGAAAAATCGCACAATCTCTGGGAAAATCACCCTATAAACGTCAAGCGTGCTGCAGAAGGCAAACTGAAAGCAAACGTTGTTCTAACCAGAGATGCAGGGCATTTGCTTCCGAAATTCTTCAACATTAATGAGCGTTATCACGTAAATTTCGCTTGTTTGGCGGATATGCATGCAGAACGTGGTATTGCACAATTGGCTGGTATGGAATCATCATTGCTTCCACCACCGTCAGGTAACCTTCAGAAAGACTGTGAAGTAAGAGTTAAAGCGCTTCTTGAAGCTTTGCCAAAACATGACTGCTTCTATATTCATTTAAAAGGACCCGACGAACCTGGACACGATGGCAACTGCACATTAAAAACTCAAATTATCTCAGCCATCGACAAATACTTCTTTGGTCCACTCCTAAAACAGATTTCTCTTGAAGACAACCTGATCTGCATAACAACTGACCACGCCACGCCTTGCGCCCTAAAAGTACACAGTGACACGCCTGTTCCAATTCTAATTTCTGGCGACAAAATTGTCGGCAACGGCAAAGCGATCAAATTCTGCGAAAAAGAATGTGCAAAAGGCAGCCTTGGCATAATAGAGCGTGGATGTGAACTTATGCCACAATTAATGGCGCTTATAAAAAAATAAAGCTGCAAACAGCTTTTTTTATTTAACTATATTGACGGTTTGGATAATCAATTAAAGCTAAACTGATACGTGAAAACTATGATTCAGCGATTGATGATTTATTCTGATGGTGGAGCGAGAGGTAACCCAGGACCAGCAGCAATAGCTTTCATTGCCTTAAATGACAAAGGTGAAACAGTAAAAGCTGATTCACTCTTCATTGGAGTTCACACTAATAACCAAGCGGAATACAAAGCTTTGTTGATGGCACTTAAGTTTGCTTCAGACCAAAAAATGCCTGAGGTTATTTGTCATTTAGATAGTGAACTTGTAGCAAAACAACTTAATGGTCAATACGCCGTAAAGAATAACGAGTTATGGCTGCTTTGGCGTAAAGTGCAGCAATTGAAGGTTTGCTTCAAAAAAATTAGTTTTGTTAACGTTCCAAGAAGTAACCCGCAAATTGAAAGAGCTGATGAGCTTGTCAATAAAACCTTGGACCAGCATGCAAAAAACCCATAGCTTAAAGGCTCTGAAAAAATCTAATTAATGACCGGTGAAAAAAAATGTTTGTTCACACTAGTATTCGCACAAGCAATATGGAGAAATCTATTGATTTTTATTCCAAGTTCTTCGGATTAAAACTTCTAAGTCGCAAAGAAATAAAGCAAACCAATGCTGAAATCGCGTTTCTACAGGACGAAGAGGCAAAAGGATGCAAATTAGAATTAACTTTTTTCCGTAATCAAAACAAGTTCGCTCAACCCGACTATGAAGAACGTTTGTTTGATCATTTGGGCTTTGAAGTTACTGATATAAACATGACTCTTGAAGCCATGCGCAAAGAAAACATAGTTATCACAGATGAGCCATTCAAGTTTAACGAAAAAACAACGATTGCTTTTGTAGAAGACCCAGATGGAACCCTCATTGAGCTTATCGAGCGAAAGTAGTTTTTAATCATAGAATTTTGCCTATTTTATTAAATTCTTTGATGCTATAATTTTTTCTTGAATAATTTTAGAAATAATTAAAACAGATAAATAAAAAAGCACTTCAACGAAGCCAGCATTATCCTCAAGTTGGCTCTAATTGAACCGCCAATTCGGGGTTTGCTGCGTCTTGGAGGAGCCTCATAGGTTATTTCGCCAATCCTAAACCCCTCCTTCTTGGCTACAACCAATAATTCTCCACCAAAAGTTTCTCCGCCAACTAAACCTTTTGCGAGGCTTTGTTTTTTGTAAATTCTAAAATTCGAATAGAAATCCGAAACACCGCAGATCTTACCCAACGTTTTAGCAGCCCACCTCTCAGAAAATCTGGGAACAACAGTTCGAGATGCAACCACCAAATCAAATTCGGAAATTTTTTCTACAAGTTTGGGTATTAGTTCAGGACTGTTTTCTAAATCAGAATCTATAGTTACAATCACTGGAAATTTGGCAAGTTTAGCGCCGTAAAGTAAACCTTTGGTTTGTCCCTCTCGAATTTTTCCAACTGCAACATCAGCAAAACGTTCAGCAACTTTGAGAGTTCCATCAGAAGAACTGTCGTCAACAACTATAATTTCGTGTGGAATATCTTGAAGTGTTAATCGGACTCTGCGAATTAATTCCTCAATGTTTGCCACTTCATTCCAAGTTGTTGTTACTACCGATATTCCTTCAATCACAGGGGTGTTGAAACTCATGAGTGTTCATAAACTGTTATTGGTTATAAGTTATTTTGTGCGCAAAAATTTATGTCTTGATCATTTGTGTTTAATTTTTTCTGATATTTCTGGGTTTTTATGTCATACTGCAAGTGGGAGGAACATCATAAACTTAAAATAATCGGAGGACTGATGTGTTAACAAATTCACAAAATTAGGTAAGATTAATAGAAGGAATGAAAATGAGCAAAAGCGATAAACCACACTTAAACATCATCATCATGGGTCACGTTGACAATGGAAAATCAACAACCACAGGTCACTTATTGTACCTTGCTGGTGTTATCGACCAACGAACAATTGATGCTTACAAAGCAGAAGCCGAAGCAATGGGCAAAGCGACATTCCACTTCGCTTGGGTTTTAGACAACTTGAAGGAAGAAAGAGAACGAGGTGTCACAATTGACCTTCGATTCCTGCAATTCCCAACCAAGAAATACAACATGACCGTTATTGACGCACCAGGTCACAGAGACTTCATCAAAAACATGATCACTGGAGCAAGCCAAGCCGATGCAGCAGTTCTTTTCAGCTCAGCTAAAAAAGGCGAGTTCGAAGCAGGAATTGGAGCAGGCGGTCAAACTCGTGAACACGCATTCTTAGCATACACTTTAGGTATACGCCAACTTATCGTTGCCATCAACAAGATGGACGATGCCTCCGTTAACTGGAGCAAAGAAAGATACGATGAAATGAAGAACGAAATCACAAGAATGATCAAAATGGTCGGCTACAAGATTGACAAAGTTAACTTTGTCCCAGTTTCTGGATGGACAGGCGACAACTTAATCAAGAAAAGCGACAAGATGCCCTGGTATACTGGTCCAACTTTAATGGAAGCATTCGATCTCCTTGAGATTCCAGCAAAACCAACAAACAAGCCACTACGTATTCCTATTCAAGATGTTTACAGCATCACAGGTATCGGTACAGTTCCAGTTGGCAGAGTCGAAACAGGCATACTCAAACCAGGTCAAACCCTAATCTTCATGCCATCAAATAAGACTGCTGAAATTAAATCAATCGAAATGCACCACACACAAATCCCAATGGCTGAACCAGGCGATAACATCGGAATGAACGTTAGAGGTATCTCAAAAACTGACGTACACCGCGGAGACGTTGCAGGTCCTGCTGACAACCCACCAACCGTAGCCAAAGAATTCATCGGACAAATCATCGTTATCTACCACCCAACAGCAATCGCAGCAGGATACACACCAGTACTCCACTACCACACAGGACAAATCGCAGTCAAATTCACAGAACTCATAAAGAAAATCGACCCACGCACAGGACAAGTATCAGAAGAGCACCCAAGCTACCTCAAAACAGGAGACGCAGCATGGGTACGAATGGAACCACTACACCCAATCGCAGTCGAAGCCTTCATTGACTTCCCAGAGTTGGGAAGATTCGCAATCAGAGACATGGGCACCACCGTCGCAGCAGGCGCAATTAAAGAAATAACCAAAAAGGGACCATAAACCCCTTAATTTCTTTTGTTTATTTTTAAAACCAAAATATTTTAAAAGAATTTTTCAAAGCTCCAGTATAAAATGACTTGAATTTATTTTAATTACTTTTCTTTATTGAAATTTCGCAAATATTTTGTTAAATTGTTGTTGTGCTGTGGCAATCACAACATCATATATGTTATAATTGAGAGTAAATTACCATAAGGTGAAATTGTGTGGATGGCATAAATGGAGACCGTGTGTACCCCAAAAGAAATCAAGGTAAGGGTCAAGCAAGGTTAGCACAGGTGTGTCTGAAAGATGTGCCCCATGAAGTTAGGCGCAAAGAAGCAAAAGAACCCATGTTTCTAACAAGATACGAGTAACTATTTTTGCAGAAGAAAATTCTTTTTCTTAACAGTTTTTCTATAAGTAATTTTGGCTTTTTATTTTAAAATTTTTTAGTTCTTCGCTCTGATAGCGGAAGTAAAATAAATATCAAGTTCTGGTTACGTATGCAGAGTTGACTGTATGTCTGGTACTGAATCGTTGGTTCCCTTCATTAATGAGAAAAAGAAACCTGGTGAAGAACCCACCATAATTGTGGATAGTCGCGAAGCAAGTAGTGCACAAAAAATTGTTAAAGGTTTAGTTGAGAAAGGTGTCAAAGTAAAAACAGAGATGCTTGAGAAAGGAGACTATATACTTTCTGACCAATGTGCAGTTGAACGAAAAACTGTCAACGACTTCGTATATACTCTAACAAGACGCTTTCTTTTTGAGCAACTCTTCAGGTTAAAAGAAGTTTATCCAAAATCACTCATAGTTCTCGAAGGCTACATGCCTATTATCTATAAGTACAGTAACATTTCACCCGCTTCGGTTTGGGGTGCCATGTTTAATCTTGCCAAAAACGGCATAGCCATAGTCAGCACCTCTTCATATAAAGAAACTATTGATTTTCTCTACACCGCTGCTAGACAAGAGCAAATTATTGAGAAAAGAAGTGCCGTTGTACATGCTTTTAAAAAATGCGATACCCTTTCAGATTCTCAAGTGTACTTTATCGCCAGTTTGCCAAGTATTGGGCGAGAAAAAGCAACTGCAATTTTAGATTCATACCAAACTCCATTAAACGCACTTATCAATGTGGATGATTGGGAGAAAGCTGTCCATGGGTTAGGTCCAGTAATAACTAACCGAGTCAAGGATGTTATAAGTACTCCTTACAAGGAATGCAAAGAAAGTTGAAGGTGTTTTTAGCAAAGATTAAATGGTAATTAAACCATATATAGCATGGTTGGTATGGAAAAAATAAAAATTGTGTTAACCATACTTTCAATAGTGATTGTTGTTGGTCCTCTTGCTGGTGTGGCGCTTCTTTATAGGGATAATTTGTCTGGTTTAGTATTTCCGCCAGAAGTATCTAATTTGGAAAACGGTCAAATTGGTAACGTGACAGTTTCCGATTTTGTGGCTCCAGCTATTGCGGGCGAACCTCAATATGATCCTGATACAGGGGCGCTTAATGTTTCGTTGAGTTTTACTAATCCACTTAATAATGAAATTTCAGTTGACCAATTCAAAGCCGATATTAAATCTAAAGACCAAAACATTGAATTGGGTAACGTTGAACTTGCTAAACCCATTAGTATTGCTCCAGGCGAAAACGGCATTGTAGACGTAATTGGGAACCTTAGCCCAGAATTAATCAAGCAAATTCAAACTCAATATCAAGATAACGGCAAAGTCAACATTGTCTTCGAAAACATAGATGCAGTGGTTGCAGGGGTCAGTTTTCATTTAGATAGTTTTGATGCTGGTTCAATTCAGTTGCCAAGGTGAATTAATGAGCCGCGTTATTAACTGGTTTGGGATTGCAGCTGGAGTCACCACATTGATGGTGGTTGCCATTTCATTCTTTATGCCATGGTGGCAACTAAAAATCGGTGAAGACCTAATTGTTGTGAATGCTTCTCCAGTCAATACTAACTTTGGGGTTTTTGGAACCCAGTTTACTATGCCGCTAATTTTTGCCTTAAACCTTATTTCCATATTAACGCTTGTTGCCAGCGGATCAATAATGCTTCTCTATTCGCTGATTCCAACAAAACCTTATTCTAAACACTTGCTTGGTTTTTCGTACAAAAAACCCCTGTATGTTTTACTGTTTTTCTTCTTTGGATTAATTGCAGTGGTAACACTTGCCGGAGTATTCGGATTAAATATTCCCATATTAGGGACAGCCAACTTTAGTTTACCGACAAGTTTAACGATGGGCGCTGGTATTAGCGCGTCGGTTTTAGCAAGTTTTCTTTTGCCTTTTTGGCTTGCAATCGCAGCAGTGGTGTTGTGTGTAGCTGCACGGTTATTTCATGGACGGGTTATCGTCAAGAAACTCTAAAAACAGCTTCAGAGCCAAACCATTGCTCCTGCTAATTTATAGCATCCTTGTTTAAAGTCAAAATAACATTGACCTCTAACAGATGAAATCTTTCTTTATTTAAAGCAACAAAATAGTTTTCCAAAAGCATATCGTTTGTCGCTTTGTAACCCATTCTACTGCATGGGCTAACCGCTAAAGTTTAAAGCCAAGTCGACATTAACTTAAGAACCCACCAAAACCGGCTACAAAGGAAATGTGAAGGGGCCGTCGGCTAGTTTGGTCCAGGCTTGTAGCCTCGGGCGCTATAGACCCCGGTTCAAATCCGGGCGGCCCCACCAAGATACTTTTATTTTCACTAATATTATTGAGCTAAAGTGAATATTTAGAGTCTAAAAAATAGTTAAAACTTATTTTCTTCTTCGTTTTATAATCATCTCTTACTGGTTGAGAGAGTATAAGAAAACAATTGATTGGAGTAATCTTGCTTTTCATTTTGGCTTCAAGTGCCGGTGTTGCATATTTGTTAACTCAGCCCTCACCATCATCTGGAGTAACTGAGTATGGTGTTTGTCTTCATCTTTATCAATTTGATAATTTCACAGCAACCCAACTAAATCAGTTGAATTCTAAATGGGTTAGAATCGACTGGATCCCCAATCAAATGGACAACTTTGTAAACGTTATGAAGGCAAATGGGATAAAAATCCTAGCAATACTTGACCATAACACTATGAATAACACTGTTCCACCTAACTTGAACTTCACTCTTCCTCAATGGACTGAAGTTGTTCAAAGTATTATGGCTACAGATGCTGCGAAGAAGGTTGATGCTTGGGAAATCTGGAATGAACCTAACGCAGGTCAATTCCAGTTTGGATACATGAACGGTTCTTCACAAAATTACACTAATATGTTGAAATCCTGCCTATCAAACCATAAAGGCTGTTTCTAATGCATCTGTAGTTGCGGCGGGTCTATCTCCGAGTCTCGACCCGAAAGTTATCAACTGGACAAAATGGCTAACCGATTTCAATGCCACTTCGCCTCAAAGATTCTTTGACTTCCAAGGCGCTCACTTATACGATGATATAACCATAAACAATGAAATTATAAGAAAAACTAACGAGATCATGGGAAAAGGTGTATGGATAACTGAAATTGGGCGGCCATCTGCACCTAGCCCTAATTATTCAAATCAAGATCAATCATCTTATCTTTCTGCTAATTTCCAGATGTTAGCTAGTTTGAATTATCCTGTTTTTTGGTATGAACTTAAAGATGAAACAAATGCAAGCGAAGAAAAAGAAAACAATTTTGGACTTTTTGATTACCAGAACAATCCCAAGGATTCTTCCATAATTTTTACTAATATCGCTTCTAGTCCATAGTTGTTTTTTCATTTTCTTTCATAAGCTCATTTTTTGTTTATCTGTTGTACAGTTCCTTTTGGGTGATGGGAGTAGTTGAAATATTGATTTTTATGATATATTTTATGTATTGATATGTTCTTGTGTTGGACAGTTATGTTGTATGGGGTTTTTTTGTATGCTTTGGTTATGTGCGAGGGTTTAAGTGGCACTTTAGACACTATGAAGACATAAGAAATGTGTCTTAAAACGACACATTGCATATTTGAACAACACAACAACAGGAGCAAAAACAAAAATGAACACTAACAACCAAAAAGAAGCCCAAACAAAACTAACCAAAGGCCTCTTAGATATGATTATTCTCCAATATCTAGAACAAGAATCAATGCACGGATACCAGCTCATAACTAAAATCCGCAAAGGATTTGGAGTATACTTTGGACCAAGTACAGTCTACCCCCTATTGGGACTTTTAGAGAAAAAAGGCTACGTAAAAAGCGTATGGAACATGGATTCAGAAAGGCCAAGAAAAGTATACAACCTAACCAATGAAGGAAAAGATGTACTAAGCTTTACCGAAAATTCACTTAACCTAATCTGCAAGAATATGGTAGCCTACAATAATGTCCAAATGCAAGTAGCTCCACATCCATCAGCAAAAATGAAACTTATCGTATGATTTTTTAATCCACATACTATTTCCTAAAAGAAAAAAGGAAGTTTTTTTGTTCTTTTATTCTTTGGTTTCAACTATTTTTGCTATTGGTGCGTTCTTCTTGATTGATTCAATTCCATTTACAGCTGCTTCTTTGGAATTGTAGGCTTCGCTAACAGCAATTATTTCTCCATTGGGGGCTTTTAGTCTAAATCTAAATTTTTTAGATTTATCACAATACCATTCAAAACTTGGTTCAGGCATAAAATCACTAAGTGCTAACTGGGTAATTCTATAAATAAGAAACTTTGTGATTACATTTAGATATTACAATTTGAAATTAATTGGAGTTCTTTTGCTCTATTCTCTCCAGACATCAGGTTTATTCAACGTGTCACAACAAATCACTTTGCCAAATACCGAGCCAATTATGCTTGGGCGAAGAGCTTGCACCATCCATGCGTTAGCAACTTCTTGTGGAATTGGATAGGTTGGTTCAAAACCGAATCTTAATGCTGGCATAAAACCGTGTCGTGGATAATAATGCGGATGCCCAACAACGAATACCAAGTCTATTCCTGATTTTGATAGAATTTCTAGTCCTTTTTTGATTAGTTTACCCCCAATTCCTTGTCTTTGAAATTTGGGTACTACAGCCAGAGGCGCCAGAAACGAAACTTCAACTTTTGGGTTGTTGATCAAGTATCCATGTGTAAAGAGGATATGTCCCACTGGCTGATTTTCGATATATGCTAGTAGCGACACGATTGGTTGTGCGGACTGGTCAGATAGCATTTCTTTGGTTAACTGAGGTTCAGAGTCTCGGCGGAAGGCTTCTTGTTCAACATAGATAATGTCTTGAAGGTCCGCGAGGGTTGTTTCTCGGATAATCAATTATTTCACTTCAATTACTTAGTTAATTTTAGGTATAATTGAAGTCTCTTCCTATAAAACTGTTGAATTCACCGTTGAAGTATTAACAATAATTCCTGGTTTTCATGGTTAATGATTATACCCTCATGCATCTTCATAAATAATAACTCTCTAATTTTTAAAACATGAATTTAATTTTGTTAGAATAATTGTACCCTTAAAATCTGCAGTTATATCTAAGTTTATAAAGCAGCGCTAAATCAAATTTATGTGGAGGTTGAATTATGGACATAATTGGGACATTAATCCAGATCGCCATAGGAACAATACTGCTTTCTCCAGCACTTTGGATTTCTGGAAGACTTATTGCGGGAAAAGATAAAGCAAAATTCACTGATGCACTTTGGATAGCCTTTCTTGGAATAGTCATAAACACAATTGTTGGCGCATTTATCGGCAGCTTAATTGCATTTATAATATTATTAATAGTTTGGCTGGCACTGATTAAACATTTCTTTGATTGCGGATGGATAAAAGCATTCATAATCGCTGTCGTTGCTGTAGTGATATTCGCAGTTGTGATAATACTACTTGCTATTATATTGGCCATTATCGGAATTGGCTTATTAGCTCCCTGGATTTAGAAGATTAAGCAAATCTGCCAATCCTTCTTTCTTTTTTTGCAATTATAAAGATGGCGTAAGCTTCTCACAAGTAAAATGTTATAACATAACAGATTGATTAATCCAATATGGATAGAATGGGTAAATATCTCACATTTCTCTTAGTTGTAATGTTAATAATCCTAACTTTGATAATGGTTGAACCTGCTAAAGCGCAAGGTGAGCGAGTTGCCACATATTGTACCATATCTGTAGATAATATTGTTGAAGGACAACCAGTAACGGCAACAATCCAGATGTCCCCTGCTACACCAACTGGCGAAGGCTACACTCAATTAATTGTGTATTTAAAGTCTCCAAATGGCGTTGGAGCATCAAGTCCAAATGGTCCTTGGGTATACACTAATATTTCAACGGACACAAATGGCAAGGCAACAATAACCTTTGATGTACCTACTTACAGTGGCAAATGGTATGTATTTGTGAATTTTGGCAGTCACTATTATACTAACTATTCAATGTTATATCTGGCAGGCACTTGGCAAGCTGAATTCACTATCTCTCCACCAAATACTCCAACACCTTCAGCCACAACAACTCCAACTGCATCACCCCTACCTACAACCAATCCATCCCCCACAATACCCGAGTTATTTTGGCTGCCAATTCTACCTATATTCCTATCAATACTCTCTATTGCAGTACTAATGAAAAAGAGGAAATGATAAAAAAAAATTTAACCGACTATGACAAATGCTAACTTTATAAAACCTCAATATTCCCAGCAGCAAGAGAGGCATTAAATTTTTAGTAGAGTAGAAGAATGCAAATTTTTTTCTCTTCTTCTTCTAACAAATATATTATTTTCCCCCACTCTAAAGTTTCTTCGTTATTTGATTAAGCGAATTCTTCTACCCAAAAAAGTACGAGAAACGAAAAAAAAATATTTTTTAAACTTTAACTAATAATTATACCAATCTCAAGGACTAAAAAAACAATTGATAGAAGAGCAATTTATTCAGGAAAAATTTGACACCATAAAATTAGTCAACAAAGTTTGACTAAGCCCTTTCTGGAATTAGTAAAGAAAACTTGACGAATACCCTTTTATTTCTTACACAAACAAAAGCTTAATGAAATAAAATTGAAGCAAACAATATTGCCAGCAATCATAGCACTCATTGTTTTAGTTGGTAGTTTATTTTTTGTCAATTATGAATTCAGCTTAGCTAAAGCTTCAACGAATGTTGAAAGCACAATATCGTCTGATACCATATGGTCTAAGACTAATAGTCCATATAATTTGATTGAGCAAACTCTAGTTGAAACAAGTGTAAAATTAACTATAGAGCCTGGTGTTGTTGTTAATTTGAATGGGAATTCACTTCTGGTAAATGGATCCTTGGTTGCTCAGGGAAGCGACAACGAAAAAATTTTCTTTAACACTGGCTCAATTTACCTTTCAAGTGAACAAAATGGGTTTGATTCAATTATTGAAAACGCTGTCTTAAATGATATAGATGGATTTACGATTAGTTCTGGTTCACCCTTAATTGCGAATAACTCTATCGATGCACGAATAGTTGTCAAGGGTGGCTCACCGATAATTTCTAATAACAAGATTTCCGACGGGGTTCATGCTGATGCAAAAGGTGGACCTGTAACGATAACAAAAAATGAAATAGCTTCAAAAAGCGGTTTTTCCGCAATTTATGTGCAGGGAATTCATGCAGACATTGTTGGAAATAAAATATTTGGAAATAATTCAATTGGAATAAATGGTTTTCTACGCATAAGTTCGTTCTCAATTGAAGACAATCAAATTAGTAATTGCTCAGTTGGAATAAGAGCAGATCTAGGAGCAAAGGCTGATGATATGCGCATCATAAGAAATTTAATTTTCAATAATAATGTTGGAATACATTTCTGGGGCATGGCTGATATCAGAAATAACACTATTGCTCAGAATTCAGTTGGTATTCAATGTGGCCCCTCTAATCTTCCTTTCCAAGTTACAGGGAATAATCTGCAAAATAACAGTCAATACAACATTGAACATATGCATCTGAGGGATTTAGATGCACGAAATAATTGGTGGGGAACAACCGATCTGCAATTGATAAATCAGTCAATTTTTGACAGAAAGAACGATTCTATTTTAGGTGAAGTGAAGTATATGCCATTCCTTGTTACTCCTAACTCCAATGCTCCTGGTGTTCCTGAAAACCCAGCAGTGATTCCAACAACAACAAATAACCCCAATAACCATGACATGGATTTTTTTCCAGTTGAATCTGTTGCTGCCATAGTTATTGTAGTTGTGATTGTGGCTGCTAGTTTGTTAGTCTACTATGAAAAACATAAACACAACTTAGTGAAGGAAGTTTGACAAGGAAATCAGGGTTTAGTATAGGAATGTGGACAAAAAGGCTCATATTCTTTAGTGGTAAGCTGAGATTATGAATAAGATTAGACTATCCGTATTTATTTCAATTGCAGTTGTCTTAATCTTTGTTTTAATCTTATCATCACTCATTAACAATCCTCAAACAAGTAATATCCAGACTCCTACACCTACAATGAAACCTATTACTAACGTCCATATTACTAATTTTCACTTTACTAATTTCTTTCCTGCAGAAGGCCTAAGTTGGCATGCTGGTTTTATTATTGAAATTACAAACAATGAAACACAAAGAGTAGATAACTTGACTTTGACTTTTGTCAGTGAAAGCCCTTACAATATGACTAAAACAATTAGATTCTTTAATAATACTTCTCCCTCTGACCAAGGATACGTTGAGATGGGGCAACCATGGTTCTTAAGTCCTTTACAGCCAGGGGAAGCAAAAGTATTGCATGTTGCTGCTCTAGATAACATGGATGATTCCTATAAGATACGTGGATATGCTCTTAATGTAACATTAAGAATTGGTACTTCTGTTTTAGACCAAGCGGTAATTGAAATTCCATAGATAGTATAGAAGAAGTAGCTTTTTTTCTGAGAGTTGTCAGTTTTAGCAAACCTCTTATTCATTGACAATCGCAGAAAAAGTGTTTTCTGGAAAATTGAAAGCCAAGTAAGGCCTCTTTTGGGTTCATTTTGTTGCTTTTAATGGTGAAAAAAAGAGTTTTTGTGTGATTTGACTGAGGATTTTTCAGTAATTCTTAAATATACTCCTATCATTTGTGTATGAGTTATAAAAATAAGGAGAATAAAAGAAATGCAATTTTCGAAAAATAAAACTTTAGCTATTATGATTGCTGTACTTTTAGCAGTCTCAATCGCAACATCAACATCATTCATGCCAAAAGCAAGTGCACATACTACCGGCACAGGAGTTAACAACAAACGCTTACATCACTGCCTTGCCCAACCCTATTGGTCTAGGTCAATCAACACTCATTTACATGTGGCTCAACAGAGTTTTCGGCTACTACCCTGCCGGTGAACCAACAGGAACAATCAATTATGCAGCAGTAAACAACAACTACAGATTCCACAACTACAAACTAACTATCACAGATCCCAATGGTGTAAACACAACACAAACATTCGAAACTATCCAAGACACAACCTCTTCACAAGCCTACTCATTCACACCAACCATTGTAGGAACTTACACCTTAACCTTTAATTTCCCAGGACAAGCAATCAACGCTTTCCCACATAGCCCAGTCACAACCATGATTAACGACACATACCTGCCCAGCATGGCAACCACAACCCTGACCGTACAAGAAGATCCAATCCTCACCTACCCAGATAGCTACCCACTACCAGAAGAATATTGGACACGACCAATCTACGGTGAAAACCCAGGTTGGTGGACAATATCCTCTAACTGGTTAGGTACTGGTCAACCAGGTTACGGAGGCTTCACAGCATCCTTTAACGCTGGCGGTAACGGTGCAATGTTCTATCCGGGAGACGCAGTCGGACCACTCACTAGCCACGTTATGTGGACAAAAATGATGCAAACAGGCGGCATCGTTGGAGGCAACAACTTTGACATACAGGGAAACGCATACTTTGAAGGATCTGCATACAACCAAAGATACCAAAACCCAATAGTGATTAACGGCAAAATATACTATAACGAACCAATCTCATTCACAGGATCAAATGCTGGACCACTAAAATGCGTTGACTTACGCACAGGTGAACTAATCTGGTCAAGATCTGACTTACCACAAATGTCATTTGCCCTAATTTGGGACCATGAAGACCCTAACCAACACGGTGTCTTCCCAGCTATCTTATCCACAGCCAACTTCGGCAGATTATTTGACGCAGAAACAGGCAACGCTCTCTTCAACGTCACCGGTGTTCCAACAGCAACAGGTTGGGCAACAGTCCTTGGTCCAAGCGGTGAGCAACTCAGATACGTTTTCCAGAACACAGCTGCTGCAGGACAACCAGCAAACTGGGTTTTAGCAAGATGGAACTCAACTAAACTCTGGAACTTCGGAACCAACCCATTCACAGGCGGCAGTTTACTTTCACCATCAATTATCAACGCGTCAGCAACCATAAACTCTGCGGCACTTATGACCGTTCCACCATCACCTTCAAGCACAGCCTTCTACACAAACACATACATCGTTAACGGAAGCGTCAATGATCCAACCAACCCACAGAACAAATTTGACTTCAGCGTTCCAAATGCATGGCGTAATACAGTCCCAAGCACACAAACACCAGTAATCGTCGGCGTTATCAACGATGACATAATGATTGTCGAAAATGGGACACTTCCATCACAAGGTGCAACCTTCATGGGTCAACTAAGCTTCGTTCCATACACATATACCGCAATCAGCTTAAAACCAGAATCACAATGGTCAAGTCCTTTGGACGAAAAACTATGATCCACCAGCAAACAACATAACAGTTCTAATTGCAGGCATTGATCCAGTTAACAGAGTCTTCGTTGAAGATCTTAGAGAAACCCAAAGATTTGTCGGTTACAGCATGGACACACGGAGCAAAACTGTGGACAACAGAACCACAAGCAGACTTTGATTACTACGGCAGCCAAGCTTCAGGCAGCTTAGCAAACACATTCGCATACGGCAAACTCTACAGCAGCGCTTATGCAGGCATAGTCTATTGCTATGATACAGCAACCGGTAACAGACTTTGGACATACGGCAACGGCGGCGTAGGCAACAGCACTAACAGTGGCTTCCAAGTACCAGGCAATTTCCCAACCTTCGTGAACGCTATTGGCAACGACGTTGTTTATGTAGTAACATCTGAACACACAGTTGAAATGCCAATCTTCAAAGGAGCAGTGACACGAGCAATCAATGCAACCACCGGTGCAGAAATCTGGACCCTTTCCTCATACGTAACTGAATTCACAACCCAAAGCTTCGCAGTTGCAGACGGCTACGCAACATGGTTCAACAGCTACGACAACTCAATCTACACAGTCGGCAGAGGCCCAACAGTTACAAAAGTTAGCGCAGCAGCAACAGGCTTCCAACAAGGAGGATCAATAGTCATTACCGGCACAGTAGCAGACATTTCATCAGGCTCAAATCAAAAAGAACAAGCAGCAAGATTCCCCAACGGCTTACCAGTCGCAGCTGACTCAGCAATGACAGAGTGGATGGCTTACGTATACCAACAAAAACCATTACCAACCAACTTCAAAGGTGTTGAAGTAACCTTAGATGTTGTTGATGCAAATGGCAACTACCGCAACATTGGCAGTGCAACAACTGATGCAAGCGGAATGTACAGCTATCAATGGACACCAGACATCGCAGGCAAATACACAGTCATCGCAACTTTCCATGGCTCAAACGGCTACTGGCCATCATATTCTGAGACAGCCTTTGCAGTTGATCCAGCACATCCAACAGCAGCACCAACAGAAACACCACCTCAATCTGCAGCAGACATGTACTTCGTACCAGCAATCGCAGGCATATTCGTTTTAATCATCATAGTACTAGTCTTACTAGTGCTCATGATGCTTAGAAAGAAATAAGCACCAAACCAAACCAAAAACAATCTTTCCTTTTTTCTTTTTTTGTTTAAATTAATCCAGCAAAAAGTTTTTTGGATTTAAGTTAATATTAATGTATAGAATATTGCGAATTTGAATAATTTCTCTCTTTAAAACTGTCCCAGAACTTCAGCAAGCTTATTTCATTTAAAAGTTCTATCTCTTTGGTGTTTTTTTCCAAAGATCCTGAAAATAATCTTGAAAAATCATTAGGAATTCAGGGTGGTTTGTCCATAAAACAGGTGATGCTCCCAAATCTAATTTTGGGTGTAAAGTAATTATTGCTTCACTTTTGTCTAAAATTAAGATGTTTGCTTTAGATTGGGTTATTGTCCTTAGCGAAAAATTTGGGTACTTTTTGAGAAGTTGGAGTTTGCTACTTTGGAGATTATTTGTTTCTCCAGCGGTGTTGACAATTATTTGAGTTTCTACATTTCTCTTCAACAAACTTTGGTATGCTTCAAAGAAATGAGAAACGCCCTGAAGAAATCTTTTTTTTGTTGTGATTAACTGCACGTTTGTTTTGGCTTTTTCAAGCATTTTTTCCCTTGTCTCGTGAACCAATGTTTTAGGAGGAATCAACAAAAACTTGTATTCGTTTTGTGTTAATGTGCCAGCTGTCGGTGAATATTCATCTATTAGACTTTGAATCCGTTCCTTGGTTCGTTCAAGTTCTTTTGTTTTCTCTAAAACTAGTGTGGAGATGGCTTCTTGAATTTTCACTGCCCTGTATTCTGTTGGTCTTGCTAAAATTTTTTCAACTAGCCCGCGGTCGTGCAGTTCCTCTAGTATTCGATATACTTCTTGTCTAGCAAAATTGGTTTCTCTGGAAAGAGTCTTTCCAATAGCTTTACCTAAGCATAGTAAACTTAAATAAAGTCTACTTTGATTTGGTGTTAATCCTAATTGGATTAAAGTTTCCAAATGGTACTCTTCTAAGCTCAAATCCTGCCCCATTATAATTAAGTTATCTTTTAGATTTAATACTTGTCATATTTTTTTATTTTTGACACTACTTAATGAATAAACTCGAGACTAGTCACGTCGGAAGCTTAAGCGCTTCCATAAAATTAAATGAGGAAAGGAAAAAATGCAATTAAACAAAAAAATATTAGCTGTTATATTCGTTGGAATTCTTTCTTTAAGCATGACTATACCTATACTTAATCTACCATCAGCTGAAGCGCAGGCAGGAGTCTCTAAGAATACTTTTCCATTAGTTGGAGCATTACCTAACCCCGTTGGTGTAGGACAACAAACACTAGTTACTGTCGGCCTTACCCACGCAACCTCCTGGCCACAGCCAGGCTGGTATGGAATGACTGTTACAGTTACCAAACCAGACGGTCAAAATGTAACTCTTGGACCAGTTACAACAGACACGACAGGAATGACAGGAATAAACTTTGTACCAGACCAAGAAGGCATATACTACCTCACAGCTAACTTCCCAGAGCAAAAAATCCAATACACAGCCGCAGGAACACTTGCTAACACAACAATGAAAGCCAGCAAAAGCGAACCATATGCACTCGTCGTAACTCAAGAGCCTAGAGCTTACTATCCAGGTGTCCCACTCCCAACAGAATACTGGTCAAGACCGATAAATGCACAATTTAGAGAATGGCAATCTATTGCTGGTAACTGGCTGGGTGTTCTTGGATATGAAAACAGACTTCCACCAGACAATAATGACGCACCCGAAACAGCACACTTACTTTGGGCTAAGCAACTAGCTGAGGGAGGCCTTGTTGGCGGAGTAGATATTAACGCCATAAACATGGATCAAATCAGCTATGAACACGGCGATGCATACGAAGGCAAATTCAGTGGAGCTCTGGTACTTAACGGTATACTCTACTACAATGAGCAACCCGTTCAAACCGCAATGATGTACCCAGGAACAACATGGAACTACACTGGCCTTGAAGCTCAAAACAAAGTCGTTGCAGTAGATCTACACACAGGCAAAGAACTCTGGAAACAACCATTAGGCAACAACGAACGACTAGGTTTTGCTAACATATTCTATTGGAAGACCATGAACATGTACGGTGCATTTGCAGAACTTTGGACAACAGTCACTGTCTACAACCAAGCAACACAAACTGTTCTGAGAACTGACTGGAAAGCTTATGACCCATTCACAGGACGTCTTGACTACGTTATCCAAGGCATGCCATCTGGCTATCGAACTATTGGACCTAACGGCGAAATTCTAATCTACACCATGCAAAACAAAGCCGGTTGGATGACAATGTGGAACTCCACAAGTGTTGTCTACAAGACATACCGTGACTTCTATGCATCTCGTCCAGGCGTTGCAGGACAACCAGGCGGCGGATTAGTGGATGATAAAAGCTTAGCCGAATATTATGCAGGACGCTGGAGACCATACGGCAACATCTTTGATGCAGCAAAAGGCTATGACTGGAACGTTTCGATACCTCTTGGGTTACCAGTTGATACCGTGGGAACAGGAGCACTTACAAGCAACATACAAACCGTTGTAGGCAACGATGTAATAATTGGAAGCAACACAAACTGGGCAGGCGGCGCAGCACAACCAACACCAGTCTTCTGGGCAGTCAGCATTAAACCAGGACAGGAAGGAAGACTACTTTGGAACAGAACATGGACTCTTCCAGTTGCAGATGTACATGTAGACATTCCAGGATCAGAACCTTTCAGTGCAGCAGACGACGTTTTCGTTGTAAGCGTAAAAGAACTTAGAGTACATTATGGCTTTAAGATTTCAACTGGCGAACAAATCTGGGGCCCAACAACTCCCGCAGACCCATGGCTAAACGTTTTCACTGACCTCTACATGAATCCGTGGGGCGCAGCAGTCATCAAATACGGTAATCTCTACACAGCAGGCATGGGCGGCGTAATCAACGCATTCAACGCCAAAACTGGAGCACACCTATGGAGCTATAATTTCTCAGACACCTATACTGAACAACTCTTCAGCTCAGAGTGGCCAACACCAATTGACTTTATCGTTGACGGAAAAATCTACATATTCACACAAGAACACTCAGCTAACACACCAATTGCAAGAGGCGCACCCGCAGCATGCATTAACGCAACTACTGGAGAGGAAATGTGGAGAATCGACGGTTTACGAATGGGCACACGCTGGGGAGGACAACCAGTCATCGGAGACAGCATAATTGCAGGCTTGAGTTCATATGACAATAGAATAGTCACCATAGGCAGAGGACCAACATCTACCACAGTTAGTGCACCAGACATCAGCGCATCATTTGGAACACCTGTAACCATCAAAGGAACTGTAACTGACATTTCACCAGGAACCCAAGATGACGCCATTAAACTCCGCTTCCCAAGTGGTGTTGCGGCAGTTAGTGACGACAGTCAAAGTGAATGGATGAAATATGTCTACATGCAATTCCCAAGACCATCGGCAGCCGGAGTCGAAGTATCCTTAATGGTTATCGACTCAAACAACAACAGCTACGAAATTGGCAAAGCAACCTCTGACACAAGCGGAACATATAGTTTCGTTTGGACACCTGAAATATCTGGCAAATACACTGTAATCGCAAACTTTGCCGGTAACAAAGCATACTGGCCATCATATGCTGAAACCTCAATGAACGTCCTTAATGCTGAACCTACACATGAACCAACTGCAACTCCAGTGCAATCTATGACTGACGCATACTTTGTTCCTGCTGTAGCAGGCATAATTGCTTCAATCTTTATCGTTGGTGCAATTATGATTCTGTTGATGCTCAGAAAACGACCATAAAAAAACTAAGAGAAAAAAAATTCTCTTTTCCCCTTTTTTAGTCTTTAAAAAATTGAATGTAGAAGGACGGCCGAGTAGGGTCTGTTTAAAATTTATTACAGTAGCCAATAGGTAGTGTGATTTTTCTTTTTTCTCCTAATGGTCCAGAGCTTAGTGAATCCTTCTTTAGCCAATTATTTGGGAAATGGACCTTTATTGAACATTTTTTGTCGTAATTTCCCTTTTTCCAATTAGTTTTAAATACAAAAATAGTTGAATAGAGTTCCAGCGAAATTATCTTTCCGTTAATTTCGTAAAATATTAAGGAAGAAAAATGAAAATGGAAAGAAAGAAAATAATGGCTACATTAACGGTATTGCTATTGATAGCTAGTGCCGTACCTCTATTTGCATTTCAAACCGCAAAAGGCGCAGAAATTACGATGAAAAGCTACCCCTTCATTGGAGCTATGCCTAACCCGATAGGCGTTGGGCAAGAAACATTACTTCACGTGGGTATTTCAGCTCAGACAGCATGGCCGCAAGTTGGATGGGAAGGCATAACAGTGACAGTCACAAAGCCCGATGGCACGACTCAGACACTTGGGACCTTCACTACTGATACAACGGGTGGAACAGGAACAACATTCACACCAACAGTAGCTGGTACTTATTACTTGCAAACAAACTTCCCACAACAAAAGTGCAAGTATGCTGCAGCAGGCATCCCAGCAAATACTACAATGCTGGCAGGTCAAAGCGAAAAACTAGCCCTAGTAGTAACCGAGGAACCGCGAACTTTCTATCCAGACACACCACTTCCAACTGAATACTGGACACGACCTGTAAACTCACAATTTAGAGAATGGGGCGCAATTAGCGGAAACTGGTTGACAACACCCAACAATCGATATGCACCTTACAATGACGCACCCGAATCACCACACGTACTTTGGGTTCAACCTCTCGCTGAAGGTGGCGTAGTAGGGGGAGACTTAGGCGCGAACGGCTATGAAATGGGGGATGCATATGAAGGCAAATTTGTGGGACAAGTAATCATCAACGGAGTACTCTACTTTAACCGACAGATTGCACAAAACGCAATGGTTGATTTCAACAGCTCCACAATTGAGCAGACCGTAGTCGCAATGGATCTGAAAACTGGCAAAATAATCTGGGAGAAAGTTCTTGGTGCAAACGAAAGAGTCTCATTTGGTCAAACTATGTATTGGCAAACAATGAACATGTATGGTGGCTTTGCATACATTTGGACGACAGTTGGAGCAAGATGGAATGCTTATGATCCACTTACTGGACGCTATGAATACAGCATAAACAACGTACCGGCAAGCAGTGGTAACGTTACGGTAAGCGGTAACGTGTATGGTCCAAACGGTGAAATTCTAAAGTATCTTGTTGATCCAACTAATGGCTGGGTCGCTCAGTGGAACACAACAACCGTATCATGGAAGACATACCACGACTACTACATGTCAAGACCCGCAGACCAAGCAGTCGCCGACTACTACTCAGAACGCTGGAGACCACAAGGAATAGTATTCAACGCCTCTATGGGATATGACTGGAACGTAACCCTCTCACAAAAAGGTCTACCTGGAACCCCCAACGCATACTTCCCTCAAGACATCATCACAGGCGGATACATCAACGCAACGGGAAAGATAACAGACCAAGCAGTTAACATGTGGGCAATAAGCCTCAAACCAGAACAAAGAGGAGCAGTACTATACAATAAATCCTGGCAACCACCAACCGGCGGATTAACTTTGTCCTTTACAGCAAGAAACCCCGACGACAATGTGTTAACAATCCGTGCAAAAGAAATAGCTGGATTCTTCGGTTTCAACATGCGTACAGGTGAATTTCTCTGGGGACCAACTGATTCGCGAGGATACATGGACTGGTTCATGGGTGGACCTTCAGGCGAAAACGGTATGATGGCAAATGGCATACTCTACTTAGGAACAGTCGCTGGTCAACTACAAGCAATCGATGTCAAAACAGGAGATACAATGTGGACCTATAACAACACACAGCCATACACTGAACTCATGTGGGGCGGAGATAAATGGCCAATAGAATTTGGTTTCATTTCTGATGGAAAAGTATACCTATGGCACACAGAACACTCAGGCAACAGCCCCTTACCGCGAGGTGCACCATTCGTCTGCCTTAACGCCACAACCGGTGAAGTCATTTTCAGAGTCGATGGTCTACTTCGATTCACAGTTTGGGGAGGAGACCCAATGATTGCAGACAGCACGATACTATCCTTCAACACATACGACAACCGAATCTACGCTTTAGGTAAAGGTCCAAGCGAAACCACACTGACAGCTCCAAGCATAAGCGTACCAGCAGGCTCTCAAGTTGTACTCAGTGGAACAGTCACTGACATAGCAGCAGGTACACAGGAATATGCAAGAACAACAAGATTCCCCAACGGTGTCCCAGCAGTCTCAGACGAAAGCATGGGTGAATGGATGAAATATGTCTACCAACAATTCCCACGACCAGCCAGCACAACCGGAGTGCCCGTAACCATAAGCGTAGTTGACGCCAATGGCAATTATAGAGAAATCGGAACCACAACAACAAGTTCAGATGGCTTCTATAGTTTTAACTGGACTCCAGACATTGAAGGAAAATACAACGTCTACGCAAGCTTCACAGGCTCTAAATCGTACTATCCATCACACGCTGAAGCAGCTTTCGTTGCAGAACCAGCAAAAGCAACACCCGCACCATTGGAACAAATAACTCTGCCACCAACAGAAATGTACTTTGCAGCATCAACCATTGCAATAATCATCGCAATCGCCATAGTTGCATTATTACTGTTAAGAAAGAAAGCATAAAAAACCCATAAAACAAAATCCCTTTCCCTTTTTTTAGTTTTTAATTTTTTGAATTGACATGATGTGGACTAAGTAGGTTCTAATCACTGCCCAAGCGGTATGTCATTTTTTTCGCCAAGAGAGCCACAATAAAAAATAGGATAAGGAATGTTTGGAGGTTCAAAGCTCTTTTTGGGTTAGGCACGCAAGGAGTCTTTTTCTTTTGGGCTAAGAAGCCTCCGTGTCCTGCCAATGTTGATCCATCCAAACGTTTCCTTGTAAGGGGAACTTGTTTTTCCCCATTTTACTTGTTAGGGTGTGCTTTGGATATAGGATTTTTTAACGATTTTTTTGTACTTCGTTGTTTAAGGAAATTTAGCGGATAAAAAAGCAGCCTGATTGGGGAAGAAGAGTTATATTGGTCTTTAGAATCTCGGGTTTTTTTCTGTGAGTTTTCGAAAGTAATGCATTAGTGTTGGTGCTTTTTTTTGGTGCAAGGGTGTTTTGAGCGTTTTTGTTTTTCTTTAAGGGTTTTTTTCGTAGACTATTCGAATTGCTGAAAATCTAAGTGGTAACTGTGCAAAATTCAAATTGTGTTGAGTGCTAATTTTTTTTATTTATTATTTAGAATTTAGTGAAATTGAAATATTGCGATTACTTACTGTGTTAGGGATTATTTATGGCGTCATCAAAGCGAGGTTTTAATTCTGTGGATGATTATTTTGCTTCTTTTCCTGAGAATGTTCGGTGTATTTTAGGAGAAGTTAGAAGGGCTATTCGAGAGGTTGTGCCTGAAGCTGAAGAGATAATTAGTTACCAAATGCCTGCGTTCAAACTAAAGGGTATCTTGGTGTGGTATGCTGCTTACAAGAACCACATTGGGTTTTATCCCAGGGTATCTGCTATTGTGGCATTCAAGGACAAATTAATTCGATATAAAGTTAGTAAGGGCACTGTTCAATTTCCAGTTAAGTGAGCCAATGCCGCTTGATTTGATTAAGGAAATGGTTAGGTATAGAGTTAAGGAAGAGTCAGCTAAAAAATAATCTCTTCATTCGTTGATTTTTTTGAATGATTAGTTTTCCCAGACACATAAACTGGATGGTTTTAGCGCATTTGTTGAGATGAAATAGCTTTCACTGTCAAGAAGTAAACTTAGGTTATGTTGAGTTACAAAATCTTTAATGTAAACTAAATCGTTGCTGTTGACTTCACTTTGCTCAAAAGTTAAAATAATTCCGTCTTTTCCGTTATCAAGCATCTTTACATCAAAACTGCAGCTTGAACCAATTTCCCTTTTAAACACCATAGCCTCAAACATCTTCATTTTTCCTTTCACCTGTCCAAATTTAGCCGGTCACGTTTACCAAAATATCTTGGACAAGTGAATGCAAACTTGGGACACAATGTGTATGGACTTGTATACTTTTAAGGGTTCGCGTTTTTAGAAGCTGAATTAGGGTTTCTAATGAATTAAGAAGCATTAGATAAAGGCAAAATCAAAAAAAGGAAAAGATATTTGGCTGAAAAGAAAATCCACAGTATTTTTAAAGTGTTATTCCTAAGCCTTCTGCTATTTTTTGTCCGTATTCTGGATCGGCTTTGAAAAAGATTTTTGCTTGTCGAAGCTGGATTTCTTTGCTAGCGTTGCCTAAGTGAGTCACTATGTTTCCAATGAGGTGTTCGCGGTCTAAGTCAGTCATTACTTTGCGGTATAGGTCTCCTGGTTGCACAAAGTCGCTGTTGGGATGCGTGTATGGTTGGCGTGCAACAATGCCTGAAACTTCAAAGGTTGGTTCCGAGGCTGTTATGTCGGGTTCTGGTCCGCCAAAACTGTTGGGGTAATAGTTTACTGCGTCGCCTTGATTTCCATCAAAACGCATGAATCCGTCGCGTTGATAGTTTTTAGCTTTGACTCCTTTTGGCTGGTTAACAGGCAACAACAGGTAGTTGGCGCCTAAGCGGTATCTATGTGCATCATGGTAAGCAAATAGGCGTCCTTGAAGCATTTTATCGGGTGATGCTCCGATTCCTGGCACAAAGTTTCCCGGTGAAAAAGCTGCTTGTTCAACTTCTGCAAAATAGTTTGATGGATTGCGATTTAGCACCATTTTTCCAATATCCATTGGCGGGTAATCTTGATGTGGCCAAACTTTGGTAACGTCAAATATGTCAAACCTGTAGTTTTGGGCTTCTTTAGCTGGCATGATTTGCATTTGCAGTGTCCAAGATGGGAATTCACCGTTTTTGATGGCGTTGTGCAAGTCGCGTGTTGCATGGTCGGGGTCGGATCCCTTGGTTTGTTCAGCTTCTTGTCTGGTTAAGTTCTTTGGGCCTTGGTCTGTTTTGAAGTGGTATTTTACCCAGAAGATTTCTCCATCTTGATTATACCATTTGTAAGTGTGGCTTCCATAACCGTTCATGTAGCGATAAGATTTTGGGGTTCCTCTGTCTGAGAACAGAATTGTTACTTGATGAAGAGATTCTGGAGTTAAAGATAAGAAGTCCCAGAACATGTTGGCGTCTTTTAGGTTTGTTGCTGGATTGCGTTTTTGGGTGTGGATGAAATCTGGAAACTTGAGGGGGTCGCGAATGAAGAATACGGGGGTGTTGTTTCCAACAAGATCATAGTTGCCGTCTTCTGTGTAGAATTTTATGGCGAATCCTCTTGGGTCACGTTCTGCATCTGCGGATCCTTTTTCTCCGCCTACTGTTGAGAACCTAACGAAAACTTCGGTGCGTTTTCCAACTTCAGATAGGAATTTGGCTTTGGTGTATTTTGATACATCTTTGGTTAATTCGAAATATCCTCCTGCACCTGCACCTTTAGCGTGAACTATGCGTTCGGGTATTCGTTCACGGTTGAAATGCGCTAACTTTTCAATTAAATGTACATCTTGAAAAATCACGGGTCCGTTGTTGCTGACGGTTAATGAGTTTTGGTCGTCGGAAACAGCGGCACCTTGGTTGGTTGTTAGAGTTTCTTTCACAAAATATTTCCTGCTTTAAAATCAAAGCCTACTTCATTACAAGAACGAAGTTGTTTAAATCATTATTGTCAAAGCAACTTTGAGGGTTCGATAATTAAATTGCTTTTTGAGGCTGCTTTCTAAATAATGTTTTTGTTAGGTTGGGCTAAGAATTTAAATCAGGTTTTATTGGTAAACATTTTGAATTGTGGGAACTCAGTTTTTGAAGTTTTAATTGGTAGTGTGATGGTGAATTTTGTGCCTTTTCCAACTTCGCTTTCTGCGGTAATTTTGCCGTTATGAGCTTCTACGATTCGTTTGCAGATTGCCAGGTTCATGCCCATTCCTTTGGCTTTAGTAGTTACAAGAGGCGAGAAAAGTTTAGGTAGGATATTTTCTGGTATGCCTATTCCAGAATCAGCAAAGGCGATTTCTACATTAGAGCCCTTTATTTGACTAATAATTTGTAAGATGCCTTTCTGAGGCATAGCATCTATCGCATTCTTTATTATGTTAATGAATACTTTTTCTATTTTTTGCGCATCTAAGAAGAATTTTGGGACTTCCGAAGTTTGGTTTACAATATTTATGTGATCTGGAACTTGAATTTTGGACAAGGAGTTCATTGTAAGCGAATTAAGATTGCATTGCTCAGGCTCTAAGATAAGTTCGCTTGAATACTCTACGAGACTTGTGACGATTCTGTCTGAATCTTCAACTGCAATACTCATTGTATCCAAAATGTTATTCCTCTGCAGTTCAGAGAGTCGATTGCTGCTTTTCTTGAGGAGGTAAACGCTGTTTTTGATGCCTGATAATGGGTTGCGAAGGTCATGGCCAATTTGTCCTGCCAATTCACCGATTGAAGCAAGCCTTTCTGCTTTAACAAGTCTTCCCTCCATATTTTTATGCTCGGTAATATCGTGAATAATGCATGCAATGCCTATCGCTCGTCCCATTTTGCTTTTAACAACTGATCCTGAAAAGAGAACGTTTCGTGTTTCTTTTGATTTCGTTTGGAAAATTAGTTCATGGTTTCTGATTATGTTTTTTTCGGTTAATTCATTTAGAGGTTTTTTCAAAAATGTTTTCTTGTTTTTCTGCGCATAATTTGGTGATTGATTCGCCGATCAATTCTTTTTCAGAGTATCCAACGAAATTGACTAAACGTTCATTTACTTTGAGTATTTTTGCTTTCATATCTGCAAGAATTAGTGAGTCAGGCATTGTGGAAAGAATGTTGTCTGCCGCTAGTGCAGCGTCAAAAGTAAACAAATCGATATTTAACAATTGCAAATGCAACAAAAATACTGAAAAAGAAGCGTGGCGACTATTCCTAAATTTGGAATATCCGCGTTAAGTGATCGTAAAATCATGTTGGTGAATATGAAGGCAGCTATAGGAATGGCGAAGCCTATTGTCACAAACTTTCTTCGTTGTCTTTGTGTTGAGTCTTTGGCTTTGCGGTAGAATCTGAAGCATAAAACGAAAGCTAAAATCGGTAAGAGTGCCGTCCAAATGGTGGATGAAATGTAAATCCATGTTCCTGAAGCAACGTCATTGTAACCCCAACTTTCGATTATTGGTGGTCCATTTATGAAGTTTGATAGTAAGTCAATAAGCCAAAGTGCTACCGCGGGAATATACAGAATTAGATAGTTGAACTTGTTTTTTAGCCATTTACTTTCGGTAAAAACCAATGCGAAATTTAATACAAGAGCTACGAAGAATGGCCATATGGTTCCCATCTTATGCCATAGTAAAGCATTTTCAAAATTGTTTGATGTCCACATCATAAATGTGGTGAAAGAATAGACGAATGTTGCAATGCTTGTTAGAAAGAAGATTTTGTTAAGGGTTGTTTTTCTGTTAATTGAGTAAACCAAGATGCCTAAAGAGAGGCAACTGATGCTTGCGAATAGCGAAAGCAAAACAAAGATATTCATAGATATTTTTCCTTGTTGTTTGTTGAGGTTTCTTGTGTCTTAGAGCGAGATCTTGAGGCTTGATTGGTTGTCTTCCATAAAGTAAAGTAAAGTTCTATAATTGAATTTAAAACATGTGACTTATCAATCTGTATTATATTTTCATTCAACAAAAAACAAGTTATTGTTTAATGCAGTCCATTAGGATACTTTTTTAGAGGACTGAATTTCATTCTTCTTTTTCAATTGAAGATGAAGCTTTTCTTGAGTTTGTTGGATTATGATGTCTCATGTTCGAGCTCTAAAGGTTTATTTGTTTTTAGATTTTTCATAGGCGCTCGAGATAGCTTCACTTGTTAAAACACCAACTACCTTCAATGGATTTTGTCTGTCGACCACGGGGACCAGATCGATTCTTTCTCGAGTTATGATTTTGTTTGCTTCAAGAATTGATTCGTCTTCATAAACTGAGATATTCTTAAGAGGCATTTGCTCAACTTTAAGTGTGCTGCGTTCTTCTGGTTTGACTTTTATTAGTTCATCCCATGTGATGATTCC
>CAVYXJ010000020.1:0-88753 GCA_963772455.1 Candidatus Bathyarchaeota archaeon | reverse complement strand
CAAAGTTGATGCCATCGAAGTTCAAAATGGGGGATTAGTAAGGAGCCAATAATCAAGCTAAAGAATTCGCAAAAAGTCTAGGTTTACCTGGTACCGCAGGAAGTGATGCACATCAAGTGTCAGAGTTATTTAGTGTTTACAACAAAGTTGATGCTTCGCTTAGTTTGGACGCTGTTTTGAAAGCTGTAGAAAGGTGCCGGGGCTTGCACATGCAAGTTCAGGGTCAATACATATTTAAAACAGCAAAGATTCATTTTTAGTCGTTAACATTAACTAAATAGGATTGATCCTGATTGCAAGTTGGATTTTTAGGTGGAGCTAGAGAAGTTGGTAGAATAGGCGTATCTGTAGAAACTGAGAAAACTCAGGTCGTGTGCGATTACGGTGTTATGCTTGATAATGAACCAGGTTTCCCCATGCATATCCCACCTAAAGAGGTTGACGCTGTTATCTTAACTCACAGTCACCTTGACCATTCCGGTGCTGTACCGATTTTTTTTATTAACGATAAAAAACCATTGTACACAAACAAACTTAGTTTGGAGTTAACCCAACTGCTGGTTCAAGATTTCATTCACCTGTCAGGATATTATTTACCTTTTGAATATCTTGAACTCAAAACAATGATGAATAACAACAGCACCCGGATTTTGGCGTTGAAGAAACCATTGGGGATATGAAAATGAAATTGTTCAACGCTGGTCATACGCCCGGAAGTTCTCAGGTATTGCTTGAAGCTGAAGCAAACGCTTCTTGTACACTGGCGACTTTAATTTGGAGGAAAGCAAACTTTTAGCTGGTGCATCAATGGACTACGGAGATTTAGATGCGGTCGTTATAGAAAGTACTTATGCAGATTCAGATCATACTGAACGTTCACTGCTTGAAAAGCAATTCGTAGAAGCATGCACTGAAGTTGCTGAAGCAGGCGGAACTGTATTAGTGCCCTCTTTTGGTGTTGGTCGTTCACAGGAAATGGCTACTGTTCTAGCTGCTCATCATTTTGATTACCCTGTTACCTTAGATGGAATGGCTCGTGAAGCCAGTCGAGTAATTATGAATTACAAGGAATTCCTCAAAGACCCAAGGCTTTTCATGAATGCTATGCATTCAGCCTGATTGGGTGGAAGGTTGGAGAGATAGACGACGAGCGCTTAAAACGCCTGGAGTGATTATTTCAACTGCAGGTATGCTTAAAGGCGGATAAGCCGGCAGCATTCTATGTTTCAAAACTTGGTAATCAAGCAAAAAACGCCGTTTTTTTGGTCAGTTACCAGATTCCCGGTACACCAGGTCGAGAACTTATGGAGAAAGGCGTATGCACTATCGATGGGCAAGTTCGAAAGATTAAAGCGAAATATCGTCATTTTGATTTCTCTTCCCATTGCGGTGCTAGCATGCTTAAAGAAGCCTTGAAGCGACTTGGAGGCAATCCTAAAGTCTTTGTGGTTCATGGAGCCGAAGGTAACTGTGAACTTTTTGCTAATTGGGCGAAAACTGAGTTGGGATTAGATGCTGTGGCTCCGAGAACTGGAGAAACTTATCAAATATAGCTCAAAAATTCATATAAAATCTTTAGGTTAAGAACGTGACTGAGCAACCAAAACCTGAATTGCCAAAATCCGAATCAAAAGAGCAGGATAATTTCAAATTTGAAATAATCTATTTGGTTCCAATACTGGCAAGCCTTATCTTCGGTTTAGGCTGTGCTTATTTGCTTGCGCCTCAAGAAACAGGAGGCATTCAGGCTGTACCAATTATTGGAGATTCACCTGAAGCGGCATTTGGGAATGGGCTTTACTTTGTAATATTAATAGCGTTAGCTGCTGCAGTCTTTTATGTCTTGATTAAACGAAAAAACAAACGTGTTATCAAAGGTTTAATTGTCCTTTCTATGACGACTGCTTCGTTGTTGCTGTCGGTTGTGTATTTGCTTGCGCTTTTTCCATATTTTGAGGGTGTTTATTATGTAATAGCTGCTGCAGCAATTGGAATAACTATTCTTTTTGATCTTGCTATCTTCCGTCTTGGAAGTACTGCTCGAAATGTCGTGGTCGTGTGTTTAGGAGGTGCTCTTGGGATTTTCTTTGCCAAATATGTTCCCTTGTCAAGTGCAATTGTACTTCTAATTTTCCTTGCTGTTTATGATGTCTTTGCGGTTTACAAAGGTCCAGTTGGCAAAATAGCGAATTCATCAAGCCTTGACATGCTTCAGGGTTTGAGTTTCTCTTTTAAGGACATTCAAATGGGTTTGGGCGATTTGGTATTTTATTCAATGATGATGGGTGTTATGGTTTTTAGTTTCCCTCAAAGTATTCTGCCAACAATAACATCAGTAATCGGAATCTTGGCTGGCTCAATTATAACCTTTTTTGCGTTGGAAAAGAAAGGCATTTTTCCAGGTTTACCTTTCCCCATAATGTTGGGATTAGGCGCAGGATTAATAACAGGATTGCTTTTGGGCTTGCCTTTACCTCTTTTTGGGTAGTTTTTGTGTTAGTTACAGGTTGGGTTTATTGTAAATGTTTAAAGCTTTCTTGAAGTTTTAACCAATAGGTGTTTTTACGGAAAAATCAAAAGTGGCAATTGTTAAGGGCGAGCGAGCGGCTGACCCGTTTTTCAAAGCTTTAGATTTGATTGATTATCAATCCGCTCTTGCAGGATACAAGAAGGTTCTCATCAAAGTTAACTTCATAACTACTAAAACATGGGACAGTGGTGCCACAACTGATCCTATGGTAGTTGAAGCCCTGATTCAGCGAATACGGAAGCTTTCTGTAGAAGTCTTTGTTGTAGAATCAGATGCCACAATTACTGAACGCGGATAAAGCCTTCAAAGCTACGGAAATGAACGAAATGTGCAAGCAATATGACGTCGAATGTCTCAATTTGCGTCATGTGAAAGAACAAAGTTAAAATGAGATCCCAAACTGTGAATGCTTAAAGGAAATAACTGTACCGAGTAATCGTGACTGAATCTGCAATAATAAGCGCAGCTAAAATGAAAACTCACATGGCAACCAAAGTAACGTTGGGCATGAAAAACATGTTTGGGCTGTTGCCGGATAAACTTAAAATGAAGTACCACGCCAAAGGAATTAGTGGTGTCATAGTTGACATAAACACCGTTTTGCATTCGAACTTAACAGTGATTGATGGTTTTATTGCTATGGAAGGCAAAGGTCCCACTGATGGTTCACCGGTAAAAATGGATCTGATAATTGCGGGAAAAGATCCTGTTGCTACTGATGCCACGGGGGCAAGAGTTATGGGAATTGACCCTCATGACATAAAGCATATTCGATTAGCTCATCAAAAAGGCTTAGGTAACATCGATAACATAGAAATCGTCGGCTCACAACTTGACGATGTAAAAAGGGCATTTAAGACAAAATAATTTAGTTGACAAGGTTGGCGATGTCGCGATCATATTCGACTAATTTGTACAAGGGTTAATTTTTTGAGAGGATCTAACCTTAAAGCATTTAAAGTAGAAGAATTCGGCTATTCTTGGCCGTATCCGTGTTCTAGTTTGGCATGCGTTTTTTTATATTCGTAATCGTGGTGTTCTTTTTGGTTGCCAAAGACACTTAGATGTTTATCTAGGTCCGATTGGTTAAGAAAAATACAGGCGCAATGAGGGCACTTGTATAATTTGTTGTTGTTTGTTTCTTGCCCCATTTTTTTCGCCTAGTGGACGTTTATTTGTATTTTTTTTCCGTCGAGTTCTGATTCATGCCATTTTGCTTCAATTTCGTTGCATGCTACATGTAAATAGACTTTTCTGGCTCTGACTAATCCCGCCATCTCTAGTAAATATGGTTCTAAAAATCCCCTGCTCTCTGCATCTAACTCGGCAATGTGTACGGACTCCAGTGTTTCTGTCGGCACGAATCCCATTTCTTTACGTAAAGCTTGGACTCGTCGTGCTAAATCCCGCATTATTCCTTCGCCCAACAATTTATCGTCTCGTTGCCCGCTCAAGAAAACTGTAATTGTGTCTTCTTGGCTTGTAACCCAATTTTCTCCTTCAACGTACTCAGGAACTGACACAGTGAATTCGGCGGACTTAACGTTGGTTTGTTCCAAGAACAGTGATTCAAGGTTCTTTAGTGCTTGTAGAGTTTTTTCTGGAGCAACTACAATTGCTTTTGCCAGTGGCCAGCGGCGCTTTAATTTGCCTTGTTGTCGTGCTGCATATGAAATTGAGACTACCTTTAGTAGAATGTCAAATTCTTCTTCCAAGTTTTTGTTTACCATTTTTTGGTTTGGAGTTGGCCATGAAGCAAAATTGACTGATTCTGGTAAATCTTGCTCTATTTGTTTGTAGACTTTCTGGTAGAGTGCTTCGCTTAAGTATGGTGTAATTGGGTTAAAGAGTAAAGTTACAGTTTTTAGGGTATGGTGTAGCAGTGCGTAGATGGTTTGGCGTCGTTCAAATGTTTCGGGTTCATCAGTCCAAAGTTCTTTGCGAATCATGGGCACGTAAAGTCTGCTTAATGTTTCAATGACAAAGTCATCCAAAACTGCGACTGCGCAGTTGAATTCGCTTCTTTCAAGTTTGTTGGTGTATTCCTGGATTTTTTCTTGTAATTTAGACATGAGCCAAAGGTCAGCTGCTTGAAGTTTTTTATTCATAAAAGCCTGTTCTAAGGTGTATTTTTGTGGGTTGAATTCGTCAAAGGTGGCGTTTTGTAGGAAGAATCTGCTTAGATGATAGAGGGTTGAGAGGACTTGGTAGGGTCGGCGGCTAATTTCGGCTAAGTCAAAGCTCATGAAGTCGATTGGTGAGCATTTGCGTATCATGTAGAATCGGCAAAGGTCTGCGCTGCTTTTTTCGAGGAGTTTGTTGGTTTCGATTACGTTTCCAAGGCTTTTGCTCATTTTTCTGCCTTTTGAATCTTGTGTTAATCCTTGAAATAGAAATGCTTTGTAGGGTGCCACTGGCTTTCCGGTTAGAATAATGTATTCTAGCAGTAACGAGTTAGCCCAACCGCGAGTTTGATCTATGCCTTCGGTTAAGAAATCTGTTGGAACAAACTTTTCATATTCTTCATCCGTGAATCGAGCGTATGGTGAAGCTCCGCTGTTGTGCCAAGTGTCTAACACAAAGTCCTCTCTTCGCATAACTCCGCCGCATTTTTCACATTTTAAAGTGATTCGGTCAACCCAGGGCTTATGTAACTCAAAGTTTTCAGGGATTGGTTCTTGAGCATTTTCGATGAGTTCTTTTTTGCTCTCAATTAGGCGTTTGTTTGAGCATTTCTCGCAGGTCCACATGGGTAAAGGTGTGCCCCAGATGCGTTCTCGGCTGATGCACCATGGTTTTCCTTCTTTTAAGAAACCAAGAAAACGGTTTTTTGGCTCTTCAAAGAAATACTCAATTTTCTCTGCAGCCTCCAACACTTTGCTGTTGATTTTGTCGGTTCGCAAAAAGTATTCTTTTCTTGCTAACCAGACAAGTTTATGATGGGATCGCCAGCAAGTTGGATATTCGTGTTTTATTTTTTTGACCATTACAAAGGCGTTGCGGTTGCGCAGTTCTTCAATAACTAGTGCATCTGCGTCTCGGGCAAATACGCCTGTGAAAATGCCTGCGTCGTTTGTAAATTTGACTTCATCATCAAATGGAACAAAAATGGGTACTCCTCTTCGGTTTGCAACCCAAAAATCGTCTTCGCCGTTGCCTGGCGAAAGATGAACTACACCGGTGGCTGTGTTAACGTCGACAAAGTCTTCTGCTACGACTTTGTGGACTAGTGGGTGCTTGGTTTCTAGTTCTGCTTGCTTGGGAATTATGTCTTTAAATGGGTATTCGTATGCCATTCCTTCCAAGCTTTTTCCTGTAATTTCTTCAGTAATTTGGTAATTGGTAATTTCGAGTTCTGCCATGACGGCTTCGACGCGTTGGCGGACCATTATCCAGCTTTCTTGGTGGACTTGGACTTTGACATATTCAGCTTTTGGTTGAACAGCAAGCATGGTGTCGGTTATGATTGTGAAGGGCATGGTTGTCCAAACTAAGAAGAACTCGTTTTGTGATCCCGTTACTTTGAATTTGAAGTAGACCGAAGGGTCTTCGACTTCTTTGTAGCTTCCTTCGTAGCCGACTTCAGCGCTGCTAAGACTGGTTTGGCATCCTGGGCAATAAGCTACAACATAGTGGCCTTCTTCAAGGAGGTTTTGTTCCCAGGCGCGTTTAAGGTAGAACCACTCGCGCTCGATGTAGCTGTCTTTGTAGGTCCAGTATGCTTTGTCTTGGTTGATTGCTATTCCTAGTTTTCCGTCTGCTTCTAGCCACATTTGGTGGTAGCGCATTATTGCTTTTTTGCATTCTTCGATGAAGCGTTCCATGCCGAATTTTTGTATTGATTCTCGTTTGTTTCTAACCCCAAGGAGTTTTTCAACTTCAAGTTCCACGGGCAAGCCTTGGCAGTCCCATCCTGCCCAAAAAGGCATGTAGTAACCTTCCATGGTTTTCCAGCGGTAACGAATATCTTTCATGATTCGCCCGCGTGCATGGCCAATGTGGGGAATGCCATTGAGTGTTGGCGGACCCTCAACATAACCTAAAAAGCCTTTAGCTGTCTTTTCTAGAAGTTCCATTTTGTTGCGAATATTATTTTTTATCCAGAATTCACGCATTTCAGATTCGAGTTCAAGCGGAGAATAATTTGTAGGCAAGCTCTGATTTAGGTCAGCTTCAGTTTGGGCAGTCAAATTCATTACCGTAACGCAAAATACACATAAAGACTATATAAGAGTAAACGCGTCTCCCGAATAATAATTTCTAATAATATGCGTTCTCTTCTTGCAGAGGGTGTCTCTAATTTCCTGTATCGACTTTTATCTTCAGTCTAATATCCTTAATTGTAAAAATAAGCACTTGTGAGCTGGATGATAAACGTCTAAAAAAGTTTTATTACTTATGACTTAATAATACGCTTAAATCTCGAAAAGAGAATAGACTTGATTGGTGATTTCTTGTCCTTAGAAGAGAACAAAGCGATTGTTCGCAGATTTATTGAAGCATACAATAATCGAAACATGAACTACTTGAACTTAATAGACGATTTAGTTTCACCCGATTATATCGACCATTCCAACAAAGTAAATAGAGAAGGTCTCAAACAGTTATTTCTCATGGGTCTCAAAGCCTTCCCAGATTGGCATGAAAACATTGAAGATATCATAGCTGAAGGAGATAAGGTGTGGGTTCGCCTTTCTTATACTGGAACTCATAAAGGTGAATTTATGGGAATTTCTCCTACAGGAAAGAAAATAATGTCTAAAGCTGTTGATATCTATCGCATAGTTGATGGGAAACTCGCAGAATATTGGAACGTAACAGACAACGTAAATATTTTCAAACAAGTTGGTGCTATTGAAGTCACAGAAAAAGGAAAGCACCTCTTCCCAGATGAAAGCTAGAGAAACTGAATAAGACTATCTTCAAAATAAAGCTTCTTTAGAAATTCGTTCGACACCGAAAGCTCTAAATTCTCTTAGCACCGTGTTTTTCCAGAAAAGGGCCGGTAGATCAGTTCGGTATGATCGCCGCGTTCGCAACGCGGAAGCCGCGGGTTCAAATCCCGCCCGGTCCACTTTCACCCCCACCTGCCTACCTACATCTCCTTTCCCGCCATTGTAGGGAAATAGGGGATTCTTGAGAAAATACTCAGATAGTGAGGAACAAACCTAAACGACACCTGCCTCGCACCCAAGACTCTGTTTTTGCCGAACACCTCTGTAAAAGTATAAAGAATAGTCAATTTGAGTTAATCTTATCAAGTGGATGATATTACAATACTATTGGTAAGTTTCATGAAAGTATACATGATACTGTCTTGTGATACAATTTCCTGCAAAATAGGCGCGAGAACCAAAATTTTGGATGAATTGATTAGAATGGGACTTTCCAAGAGAGATATACACTTGCTTCTTGGTCCTGCTGAAGTTCTTATTCAACTACATGGGCTAAAAGACCTTGATGAATTTATCCGTAAATGGTTTGACCCAATTAGAAAATTGGCTCCTTTGGATGCAATGATTGATAAAACGGAAACTCTAATTGTAAACTCAGAAGGCAAATCTTACACTGAGGAGCCCTATGCTTTCCTATTCCTAAATAGACAACCAAGAAACTTGGAGATAGTCCAAGAAAAACTTCAAGGTATTCCTAAAGTTTTGTCAGCCGATACAGTCTTTGGACCTTACGATGTTATATGCGCAGTAAAGGCAAATGATAACAATGACCTGCAACTACTAATTTCTCAAATACAAAAAGACATCCCTGAAGTTCAAGTGACATCAACCGCAATTGTAGCTTCACTCTACTAGGAATAGGCATACCTGTACATTCATCAACTAAAAAATTCAACGAATCAAGCTCACGTGACGGTTACGGGGTAGATTTCTTCTTAACCTACGATTTTGGCGGCATAAAGCAGAACTGCGGCAACATCATCTTTTGACAGATGTGGATAATCTTTTAGAATTTCTTGTGTTGTTAGGCCTTGTGCGAGCATCTTTAACACTTGCTCTACAGTGATTCGTGTGCCCTTTACAATAGGCTTTCCGCCCATAATTTTTGGGTTTACAACGATGCGTTCTAAGAGCTCTTCTTCAGTATTCATGTTACCTAACCTTCATCATTATGGATGATGTTTCCAACTAATGAAATGTGACAGACTCTAAATAATTACTGTGTAAGACGCCGCTTTTGCAACTTTGAAGCCGCGGGTTCAAATCCATCCCGTCAGACCTATAAATGTAACCTCGATTTTGCCTATTATATCTCTTCCAAGAAAAGTAAAGTAATGCCGAACGATTTTTTCTCCATTTCGTTTGCCAACTCTTTCTCTTGGCGGGCAAAAAGTGCGTTACCAGCAATTTTATGAGCTAATGCCAAAATGAAGCAGTCGGGAAGCGAAATGGCTCTTTGGCATTTGATTTTGGCTGCTTCGTTGATTAATTGTGATGTGTCTTCAACCGTAAAATATCCTGATGCTAGAAGCTTGTTTACTCTTTCTTCTGATTGTTGCCATCCAAGTTTTCTGCATAAGACATACCGCAATTCTGTTATGGTTAATTCTGTGGTGTAGGCTTCAACCATGTCGGTTTCGAGAGCTTTTTTTAGCTTTTGCCCCAAGTTATCGCAGTATAATAGCTCAATTAGTGCGCTTGTGTCGATGGCTAATTTTCCTTTCAAGTCTTTCATCGTCAATCTTCCGTTCTGTCTCTAATTCTTCGAGCGCCTCTTTAACTCCTGAGGTTGGGCTGCAAGCTTCTTCTAGCAAGCGAGGGTTCTTTTTCTGTTGATCTACTAAGAAACGAAGGGCGTCATTTAGGTCAACTCTGCGTCCCGTCTTGATTTGAAGTTCGGATGCAACCTTCAAGAGTTTTTCTTTTACATCCTCAGTTACTGATATTGTAGTCATAGAGGTCACATTAGCTATAGCCGCTATAGTAAATATGTCTATCTGTATCTGCTAGAATTATGTTTTAGATGATTCGGTATGATTGCTGCGTTCGTAACTTGAAGCCGCGGGTTCAAATCCTGTCCGGTCCATAAAGAGCACTGAGCCAACCTGAATTGTCTTTTAAAGAAACTTCTTACAGAAGAAAGCTAAAGGTGACTTGTCCCATTCTGGTGTCGTATTGTTTCTTTTTTCAGATTTTTTTTATCTCTGTTGCCAATCCTTTTTTCCTTTATTTTTTGTCTGGTTTTCTTTCTTAGTTTCATTCTTTGCTTTGTTTTTTGCTTTATTTTTTATTTTGATTGACTCTCCTACAATAACATACTGTCTTTAACCCTTATCCGTTTTGCCTTCCGACTCTATTAACCCTAAACAGTCTTTGAATAAATTTCGGTTCAAATCCCACCTGGTTCCACCAAAAATTTTGTCTTAAATATTAATCCGAAATTTTTGTAGATGCTTGCATTTTTATAGTATTAGAAGAAGACAGAGAGCCTATATTCATCATCTACCAGCACAAAACGGTGAAGACTATTTTCTTGTCTCCGGCTGGTTTGGTTTGCTGTTGGTTGTGGCGGGATTCCTCAATCAGAATAAGCAATTACAGTTTATGGATTAAGACTTTTTCTTTTCTCTCATTAGCAATTTAAGAACAACGGTAACGGTAGTCAGAATTGCAAATGCAATTGCCAAGCCAAAGATTACTGACTCAAAAGTTATCTCTCCCTGGGCTCCGTTGCTTTGTTTGGTCGGTTGGGGTGTCGCGTTAGCATCGTGTTTGAAATCTATAAGAATCTGGTGCGTGCTGAAGTGGATGGTGTACCAGACATAATAATTGTAGGCGTCTTGGGTGTAGCCTTGCTCTGGAACTACTATTTTGTCTACATAGATTATTGGTGTTGTTGCTTGGGGTATTCGGTTTTTTGCAATCGTTATATTGCTAAAACCAAACGTTCCGCTTTCTCCTGTAACTGTGAAGGAGATTTTGGTTGTGTTTTGATTAGTTACCCAATTAGCATCGGATATTTGTGAGCTAGTAATGTTTCCTGTGATCTCAAACCCAAATGTTATTGGAGTTGTGGTCGGCGTTGATTTTGGAAGGGGTTGAGTAACAGAGGTTGGTGTAGGCGAAGCAATTGGCGTTGGCAAAAAAGTGGTCGTTGGACCGGGTGTAGTAGGTGGCTTTGCTGTTGGGTTGGGTCCATAGGAAAGGTCTGCGCCACCGATGGCGTATATGCTGCCGTCATCTGATCCCACGTAGACTTTGCCGTCGGCGACTGATGGAGAGGACATAATTCCGCTGCCAGTCATGTATTTCCAGACCTCGCTTCCAGTTTCGGCATTTAATGCATAGATGTACCTGTCGTTTCCAGTTAGGAAGACTAAGTTGCCTGCTAGTACAACCTGTCCGTTAATCCAACAGTCCATATTGTAAGTCCAGATTTTCGTGCCCGCAAATTGATCAAAGGCATAAATGTTGCATTTACTTGAATTGTTGTCGCTGGTTGCCCCAAAGTAGACTTTTCCGTTTGCTATTGCTGCGGAAGTTACGTGGCCATTTGCTGAGTAACCGTTTCCAACGCGGATCCAAATTTTTGTTCCGTTGCTCCATATAACCGTTCCAGTCGCCTCGTCTAGTGCATATTGGTAGCCGTTGTCATAGCCTACAAATACCATGCCATCTGCAATGGTGGGTGAGGTACAGGGTGATGAATAGAATTGATTTTTGGCGCTAAATTTCCAAACTAATGAGCCAGTCGAAGCATCTAATGCATAAACGCTCCCATTTATTGCCCAATTGTTAGTCCTATAGGTAGCGATTATAAGGTTGTTGTCGAAGGCGGGAGCGTAGATAATAGTGCCGTTTGTGGGGAAGCTCCAGATTTTAGAGCCTGTTGAGGCGTTAAGTGCATAAAGGTTTGTATCCTCGCCCGTATAGACTACGCCATTAATTACGACTGGGGATGAGTATCCTCCAAAATACGGTGTAGCGAAATTCCAAATGAACCCGCCGTTTGATGCGTTTAGAGCGCAAAAACCGCCCACGTAACCTACATACAATATACCGTCAATTACAGCGGGTGATGAGGTTATTGTCCCGGTTGTATGACGCCACAATAATGTGCCTGTGGTGACGTTTAATGCATACATTGATCCGTGTTGGTCGGAACCAGCGTAAAGTATGCCGTTGGTTATTGTTGGTGCATTCCAGAAAGTGTCATTTGTCGTGTATTTCCAAAGGGTTTGATTACCCAGCGGACCTGCAGATAGGGAATATCCTGAATGCTTGGGGTCGTTTTGGTACATGGGCCAAGAATAGGCATCTGAAATGTTTGAGTCTACACTTAATACCGATTGAATTGGTGATGCTAACGCAAAACATACAGAGGCAACTACAAAAACCGCCAAAAAAACTCTGAGATTTTTTTGCATTTTTGTCGCCCAAACAAACGCTGCTATACAATTAAGAGCTGAAGTACGCTATTATAATTTACGGAAATACAAGTTACCGCTTAGGTTCGAATTAAAGGCAGATTCTACAAATATAGTTAATAAAACTGGGATTTAACCTAAAAAGAATCAATGAACGTATCAAAAGAGGATGCATGATTCGATACAAGGTCCATTTATTGTGTTAAAAACTTGGAAGCCGCGGTTCTTTCCCAAGTTGTTTTTGTTGATTACTGATTAATAGACCATAAGTACTAAACGGTAGTTTTTAGTTAGCAAAGATGAAATATATGAAAAACCTAAAAATTATTGGAGCTCTCGCAATTCTATTCTTACTTAGTATATCATCGTTAAGCAGCGTTCTGGCCCAAACTCGTGTTCCAGGCGTTTCTGTTGGCGATTCTTTCAAAACACATATTCTTTAAATCTAGGCACTGCCAATACAGATTTTGCTTTACCAGCCTTATTTGATTCATTAATGGAGTTGGCTGAATCAATCGATTCGCTTCAAATAACCATCACTGATGTCACTGGTTCAAGCGTCACTTCCCAAATGGTTATGCAATTCAAAAATGGCACTCAACAATCTAGCACTGGAGTCACCGATGTTGCAACTGGTCAGGGAAACATGACAACATTTCTAATTGCCTCAAACCTAAATCCAGGTGATCAAATCTTAGAAGGAAGTAATAATGAGAAAATCAATGAAACTATAACTCGAACCTATTCCTCTGGGGCAAGAGAAGTAAACCATGAATCAATCATCATGGAATACAACGTTACCCAAGAAGAACTAACTGACTTTAACATCGAAGGACCGCTTCAGCAAACAAATACACAAGATACCTATTGGGATAAACAGACTGGTGCACTTGTGGAAATGTCCTACAAGATGGTTACTCGATCAGAGCAAGTTAACGCCGATATTTCAGTTGATGTAGCACTTGTTGAATCAAGCTTTACTGCAATTCCAGAATATCCTGCAATAATTATCGTTCTTGTCTCATTAATTGCTTCATCAATTGCTTCATTGAAAATCCGTAGCAAGTTGCGCTAAAATCTTTGTAGAATTATAATAATTTTATTTTTTTTATTTTTGTTTATGGGGCACCGCAACCACCGCAGGTACCGCAGGTTTTTTCTTATCGCAAATATTTTCAATAGCGGAGCTTAGATTTTTTTGGCAGTTAGAATTACCTGTGGTGATTGCGGTGGCTGTGGTGAAGAGCAGTTGAGTTGGTTATTCCCCTTAATCTTTAACATCGGATTTTCTTAATTGCATTTACATTTGGCATTTCTTCTATGTTCCTCTATTGCCCCATAATATCGGGTGTAATCAGGATGGTGAGAAAATCTGCTGATAAATCCTCCAAATCTTGATGGGGAGTAGTTATAGTAGTTTTCAATGACTTCAGTTCTGAAACGAATGCATCAACCTCAAAACAATTTTAAGAAGAGAAGAACAACAACAACCTTTTTTGTTCTGTTGTTGTTCTACCATCTGTACAGAAATATTGCCTTCATTAAGCAATAGGTTAACTGGTAGTAGTCGACGAAGAATTTTTTTTCAGTTCTCTTCTTCTTTTTGGAGTTACGGTTAAGTAAATAGCAACTTTTTGCTTCTCTCTCATGAAAAAACTTAGTGTTATTATTTCTCTGAGAAGTTGTTATGCGTAGTGAATTTCTTAGGTGAAATTAACTTCTTTTTTGGGTTGTAGCAAAAAAAGGTCTTGTGGTAAAAAAATAAGTATTTGTTAGAAGAAGAAGAGTGAAAAATTTGCACATCTTCTTCCTTTAACAATCTTCTACCTTTAAAGATTTCATTAAAAAATAATAATCATTTTTTTCACAATCTACAAAATTTCAAAAAATCTAACCTGAGGATTAATATTATTCGTATATGTTTTCTCTGTAACCTATTTTTTGGATAGAAATGGTTTCTGCAGCTTGATCAATCTTGAAAATCGTTCTTAATTTTCCTGTTCGCAATCGATATTGATATTTCTCTCCCTCAAAAATTGCGATATCTAAAGATCCATCCCAAAAAGGGTAACACGCTAAACCTTCTAAATCGACAATGACTCGTTTTCTGGTTTTCTCATCTAAATTAATTAAAAATTTTAACGCTTTATTGGATATCATTACGCGGTATTTTGGCACGTTTTTTTTCCCCGAATTTCTCCTTAACCTCTTCAAGTGAAATGCATTCGCCTCGTGCCATTTCTTTATCAATTGCTCGAAGTTCCTTTTTCTCTTTTGAACTCATTTTTTCCAAGGGAAGCATTGAATTTGCAAGATCATTGAGTGTATTTTCAATTGACTTTAGTTCCAAACGGACACGTTTCATTTCAGAATAGACCTTTTCCAAATTCACTTCGGCAGCCAATTATTACCCTCTAAATTCTATAGACAACTGCAGATTAATAACTTTAATGAAACTTTTCCTCATTGAATTATATCGCCTATTAGATGCAGTTAATCTTATTAATATTCGACCGTTAAGATTTCGAACCAACAATAAGTTGTAACTAATCTTATATTTGGATTTGAGGAGACCCATTAAGCCAAACAAGCCCAAGGAACCGACTCCTTCAATTCTGATAGGGTCGACTTCATTTTTAATGTCAAGATTTGATTTTTTTAATTATTTCACTATTGCTCATAGAAACATCGCTCTGTTTTTAGTAGAGTGCAATTCTCTTAATAGAAGAAGAACAATGTTTGAAAAATATTGTGTGTTGTTCTTACGATTATTGGTTATGGTAAAAAAATAAGTATTTGTGTAGAAGAAGAAGAGTGAAAAATTTGCTTTCTTCTACCTTTAAGATTTTTGGGCGAGTGTTTATTTTGGTAAGGCCAAGTGGGTTTGCTATATTTTTGTCTAAGAATGGGATTAGTTTAATTATTTTGTGTTTGTTTGTTGTACAGTTGCCTTTTTGATTGCTAGGTCTTTTTTGTTTTTCTTTTATTACATGTTTTTTTGGCTTAAGGGTGTTGTTTTATGTTGTTTTTGCTTTAGATTGTTTGTTTTGTTTTTGTTTTGTATGCTTGCGGTATGTATCAAGGTTTATATCGGCTTTCTTGTATATTCTGTCTTGTGCAGCAATATGTCTGATTGTGGACATATTGTACACTTGTAGAACAAAAATGCAGAAGCTGAAAAAAGATGACCAACAACAAAGAAATACAAAACAAACTAACAAAAAACTTACTCGACCTAATAATACTGCAAATCATCGAAGACCATCCAATGCACGGCTACGAATTAATGGTAACCATCCGAAAGAACTTTGGAGTCTGCTTTGGAGCAAGCACAATATATCCCCTGCTAAACACAATGGAAAAGAAAAAATACCTAAAGTTTTTCTGGGATATGGATAGTGAAAGACCAAGAAAAATATATGAATTGACCTCCGATGGAAAAGCTATGCTTGATTATACTGCTGGGGCGCTTGGGGCAATCTGTAAGACATTTGGGAAAAACACTTTGCAACACAACGAACTGAAGATTCCAGGGGAATAGAATTCAATGTTGCATTCGGTCATGAAAAGGGATTAATTTCAAAAATAAAAAAATATTTTCTTGAGGTTTAAATTAAAAAAAAGAAAGTTTTAGTAAAGAAGTGGATGATGCCTAACTTCTTCTTTCATTGGAAATACTTGTTCTATTTCTCTAAAGTATTTCAACACTGTAATGCCTTTTGAAGTTGCGGAGTAGACAATTCTTTCTTTTCTTAAGCATTTTTTCTTCAACTAAACCGTTCTTAATCAAGAACTCTAACTGTTCTTTTAGAACTTTGCAATTAACGTTTGATTTATACATTATATGCGTTAGTTTTAGTTGACCTTTAAGTGCTAATACGTTGAGGATATCTATGTAGATTTCAAGTTTAGAGCGTCTCATTGAGTAACCAAAACTCCAAACTCTACATAATGTTCCATGTTTGTTGACACTTGTTTTACAACTTTAACTCTATTTTGGAATGCTGTGACGAGATCATCTAAAAGAATTTCTTGCATTCCGACTGGCAGCATTTTGATTTCATCGTTTAATGCTTCAGCCATTTTGCTCATGAGCGCTTTTCTATCTGTGTTGTTTGTTTTTTTCATTTGAGTCATCCCAGTTAATTGGACTCAATATTAAGCTGAGTATATAATACGCTTATGAATTCAAGATTCATATTTTGTATTTTGGGCTGTCTAAAAATTTTTTCCTCTAAAAGGTTTTAATTCTTTCCTAAAGCTCTAATTTTTATTAAATTTTTGAGAATATTATTATATAACTTTCATAATCATTTGAACAAATAGCTCTAAAATATTTTTTTTAAATATAGAAGTTAAAAAGAAAAAAATTAGTATTTGTTTTGGCTGTCCATTTGTTTTTTTAGTTCTTGAAGATTCTTTACGTTAGGTGACTTTCTACGCTTTACTAAAAGCACGAAAACGACTGCTACCACCGCGACTGCAACAATTATCACAGCTACAATAACTATTAGGTTGTTTGGCGTTTGGATTGCTTTCAGTGTTGGATGCTAAAGGAATTGTAAGTGTCAATGGTTGACCATTATAATCTAAGGTTTCATTGGTCTCTGGGTATCCTTGTTTAATTATTTTGAAGGTGTAACTTCCCGCTGTTAGCGTTTTGGAATGAAACATAGCCCGTTGCGTTTGAGATTTGCAAGTAATGTTTGCGTTCCAGCTGGTTGGACTATTGAGGTTACGAGTGTATCGTTGAGGGGGTTTCCTTGTTCATCTGTTATTTTGAATGTTAGAGTTGCTAAAGTTGCGATTGGTGTTTGTGTAGGTGTAGGAGTTGCAGTTGGGGATTGGTGTTGGAGTTGGGGTTGGGGGCTGGGCCTGGTGTAACAGTTATCTGAGTTGTTCCTTGTGCACTCAAGTATCCAGTTTTTGAGCCGCTTGCAGTAATGGTGCAGCTGGTTGTTGTAGAGAAACTTGGGGCGGTAAAGCTTACGTTATAGTAGCCGTTTCCCTGTTCTGCTGTGTTCCGAATGTTCCACCGTTATTCGATGCAAAACTAAGTGTCGCCCCAGTTACGGGTGCTCCGTTAGCGGTTACGTATGCTGTTATTGACGTTGTATAGGCATTGGTGACGCTGTTTGGGTTTGCTGTTAGCGTTATTTGTAGAGGCGAGTAATCAATGAGGAGCAGTTGTTATCGAAGTTTGTCCTGTGGTGTAGCCTGATGCTTGAGCAGTAATTGCTGTTGTTCCTGGGGCGTTTGTTACTGTTAAGTTTCCTGTGGCTTGTGTTTGTCCAAAAGGAATTGTTAGAGTTGAGCTAACAACACCGATTGTTGGTTGTGACGAGAAGAGGTTTATGTTGACATCTGCTTGTGGGTCTTTTGCTGGTCGACCCTGAGCATCTTGTAGTTGTACTTGGATTGCTTGGTAAGTTTTGTTATCTGCTGGTAGATTTATGGGAACGCAATATATGCCTAACTTTGATGGAATAAATCCAAAAGTGCTTATTGATTGATGATCCCAAAGAAGGTCTGTGGCTACTGCAGTTATGGTTGCAGAGCCTGATTTGTAGGTGGTATTGAGAGTTGCTAAAGCGTAAGTTTGCATTTGTGGAATCGTTATTGAGTCAATTTTGCATACGCTTTGGTCGTTTGATGCTAGAGTTACCAATATATTTGTTTGATTTACTGCGACAAAACCAGTCGAGTTTTGAAGTTCAACTGCGATTTGTGTGTATGAGTTTTGATCAGCTGGAACTCTTGGAGGGTCCGACAAAGATTTTAAGTTGGGTTGGATTAGTCGCGACTGGAGTTGTTGTAATTGTGAGTTGGTTGGGGGTGTATCCTTGTGCTACTGCGGTGATGATTGCTGATTCTGTTCTTCCTTCTGTTTGTGCTTTTGTTGTTGTAGTGAAATTAGCTGTTGTATAAGTTTGGCCTTCGAGGATTGTTGCTGTTGGTGAGACTGTGCCAATGCTAGTATCTGAGCATGATAAGGTAACTTGTACGCCTCCTTGAGGAGCTCTTGCTGGATTACCGCTTGAATCCTGAAGTTGGAGCATTATAGCTTCATATGTATTCCCGTCTGCAGGTAAAGTAGATGGAAATCCGTAGACTGCTATGGCTGAGGGGATTGGACCAATGGTGGTCATAGTTGCTTGTACCGTTGCGAAGCCTGTTGCTGAAGCTGAAATTGTTGTTGTTCCTGGGCTAAATGTAGTATTGAAGTTTGCTGAAGAGTAAGTGGTACCTTTAAGATTGTTATTGATGAGTCCACAGTCCCTATGTTTGTGAGAGAGGATGAAAGGCTTATAGTTGTGTCTTCAATTGCTCTTGCTGGTTGTCCAATTGAATCTTGCAATTGAACGAAAATGCAGTTGTATGTACTATTATCTGCAAGTACGCTTATTGGTCCAGCGTAAATGTAGAGTCTAGATGGATCACTTGTAGATGCAAAGGAAGTATATATTTTGATTGAATGCGAATAGGACTAACGTCAAAACTAAAATTGCTATCGCAAGGTTCATTGTTTTTTTAAACATTCTTGTTTCCTCTTGGTCTTCTTATAAATATTAGTTTGGGATTTTTTGCCAAAACGGGCATTTTGATTTGAATTTTGTCCTTTATAATTCTCGCAAAAAGAACATGTTATATTTGACAACTCTAAATGACAATGAAGTGATGCTGGTTCTTTACAATCTTTAATGCGGCAGTTTGTTGCAATTGGAATTTTTCCTTTTGCTTCATTCAGAAGAAAAAAGAAACTGCATTGACTATTTTTTGCATATTCACATTGAGCCTTTTTTTGTTCTCCAAAAAAAGAAATGTTTGCTAATATTTCCACTAATGTCAAGACTTCTTCATTTTTTTGTTGCTCAATTTTGTCGAGGCGCTTTTTGAGTTCTTCGATTTCTATAGTCATTTAGAGTCTGACATCCATGGTTTAATTTGAGTAGAGTTTGCTTATATACTAAGTTAGCAAATCAAGTTGGCTACTTGAAAGTCAAGAAAAGGTCCAACTGAAGTGGTGTTAAATCAGTTACTTTTCCAAGAGAGTTTTTTGTGACTTGAAAGAATTGAGACGTTAGGTATTCGTGATATAAGAAATCTATACTGTTTTTCTAAGAACAGATTATCATTGGTGTTAATTTTGGTCTGACTTTATTTGCCATTAATCTTCTAATTCTTACTTCATTAGTGTAAACCGTTCTCTCGGAAATGCCGAATACTTGCCCAATTTCTTTCTTAGAAATCTTCGTTTTCTTCTTACACGCAAAATAGAGAGCTCCTGCTGCAACTCCTATGGGATTTCCCCCTGATGCTTTAACCTGCCATAAAGTATTCTCAGCGGCAGAGAATATTTCTTTGTTAAGTGGTATTTTTCCACCTTTTTCGTGCAAATAATCTATAGATGTTTTTCGTTGAATTTTAACATCGTTTCTTTCTTGGTTAATTGTTTTGTTTAATATCCAAGCTTGTTTCAAAACTAACTTGTTATCAAGACTGAGCTCTTTTGAAATTTCTTTTATTGGCCTTATTTTGTCATATTCTTTAAGAACAAGATGCATTAGTGCTGCTACTGTTGCCCTTTTGTTCTTTGACAATTTCTGGGATTTAGACAGAATGTGATTTTGGGTTCTTATTGTACGCGCAGCTTCTTCTCTGTAGGGAAAATTTGGGATATTTAATTGACATGAAACTGCTCTTAAAGTAGTTAGCCATTCTTTGAGCGTTTCAGAGTCTTGTTCATTCCAGTTTGAAAACCATTCAGGAGTCCATTGTGAGAAATGTTTTAGAGAAAAAGTGCTCTCTATAACTAGTCCACATTTGGCGCATATTATTTCGCCATTTAAGCCTTCAGGATAAATGACTGCACTATCGCATTTACCGCACTTCACACTAATCTTCTCCTTCACTGTATGGCTTGGAATTATTGTTGCTCAAATGTTAGTGTAGTTACCTAATAAGACTTCAGAACTGCAAATTCATATTTTCAATCAATAATCTTTACTAAATTTAATTAAACATTGTATATACCATAATATTTTTATTAATTAATAAATTTTATTAAAAAATATTGAGTTTTTGGTGATGTGCCAATGTCAACCCTAGAAACTATAATCTTATTAAACAAATCACAGCCTTATTCTAACTGTTATATTCATTGACCCAATTCTCGTGATCCAAAGTTATATTTTGTATTACAATAAAAATATGATAGTTGTAAATTTTAAGCTTCATTGATGCTATTTGAATTTAATATTCAATATGCCCATAGTTACATTACTTTCAAGCAATTATTTGTTCTTACAGACTGGCTAAATTCAAAAACATAGATTTGTACCATTTAGCGGAAATTAACAGTGTTTATAAATCAACTGCCGGAATAAAACATCAAATGGAAAATTTCGGATGGAGGTGCAAAGATAAAAATGAAAAACTTTAATCGTAACATAAAAGCTATCTCACCAATATTTCGCAACCCTAATACTCATCGCAATCGCAGTCATCGCAGGTGTCGTTGTTTACACTTTTACAAGCGGAACATTAGCGACCATGACTGGAGGCGGAACAGTACAGCACAAGAAAAAATTACTGTGCAAGCTTCAAGTTATAGTGGCGCGACCACAAAGATAGTGACCATATATGCTCAAACCACAGGTGGTCCTACTCCAGTTGTCAGCAGCATAATAATTAAAGACTCAACAGGCAATACAGTAGCTACTGTTGGCATAGGAACAATTTCACCGGCCGTGACAGGTAATGCCCTTGCTAAGGGGACATTGTACACCATACCCGGAGTAGCACTTGCAACCGCTCGAACTTCAGGCACCTATACAGCGACATTGGTGACAAATGCTGGCGGCAGTTTCGTTTCGCCTTCATTCACAGTTTAGTTAGCGGGTTTTTCCGCTAAGATTTTTCTTTTTTTTCTCGATAGTTCGGTTCAAGAAATCAAAAATACCTAGTTTATTAATAAACAAAGCAAATGGAATGTTAGCATACTGGAAAAGATAAAAATGAATGTTACGTGTATAGATTCGCAATCAAGCGAGAAAAGAATAGCTCCCAAGATAAACGGTTGGGTGTGGTAAATGGGAACACTTGATATTTGGTCACATGATAAGCGTGCGCTTAGTCCAATATTTGCTACGGTTTTATTAGCTTCAATTATTATTGTTTTTGGTACAGTCGCTTATTATTATGCAAGTAACATTACTGCAACTGCCACAAATGATTATGTTAACACTTTGTCTGATAGTCAGCAATCCATCGCTGAGCGCATAAGCTTCGAAAATGTCGTTTATACACAATCTTTTCCTCCAACATTAAAGATTTACATTCTTAATTCTGGAAGTGCAAACAACTTAAAAATCAACTCAGTTTTCATCTACAATGCAAGTCGTAGCATTGTCGGAGTATATTCAGGAAATTCGATTTCTGCATTGAATCCTATCGATGGGAGTATCCCCACATCGGCACCAATTACAGGAAACGTTCTAAACGTCGGAAAAGAAGCGTACTTTACCGTCACATTGGCTGGTCCCTCTTCACTTCTGGATCAATTTACACTATTCATTTAATAACTCAAAGCGGGAGCTATTTTGACTGTGAATTTACACCATAATTTTCGAAGAAACAGAAGGGGCATTGCCACAATCTTCGGAATGGTCTTTTTCTTACTAATAACTATGGTTGTTTTTGCAAGCTTTATGACTATTCTCAATCAAAACACAGGTCTCGAACGAACGATAATACTGACTAGGCAACTGGACAATGATAAAGCAAATGAACAGCTAACAATCACCGACCAAGTGAGCACTATCAATGCTAACAGCGTAACCGTTAATTGTAACCTTACTAACACTGGAAATCTACCAGTTCAAGTCATTCGCTTATGGGTTCAAGACCTATCAAATAATAACACAGGGTCTTTGCAAATTTCAAGTACAGATGGTATTTTGCAACAAGGTCGAACAAAGTTTTATAATGGTACAGTTAATGTTCAAATAGCTGACCCTGTTAGAGATCCAATCAGATTTTGGTTTGTAACAGCAAGAGGCAACCAATTTACACCCGGAGATATTGGACCTAATATTCCTACAATTGAATCAGGTACAGGGGGCGAATTTTACGTTGGACCGTTTGTTTTGCGATTTAGTAACCAATCATTCCAGTTCACAGCTGATAATTCTCCACCTTTACCTAGTAATCCTGCAGGGAGTATGCCTGATGTCTCGATTCCTCAATCTGCATTCCAAATTGATAATGATAATCAGCGTATCTGTTTTGATATACAAATCGAGAATGTAGCAAAACAGAACATTGAAATTAGTCGGCAATCATTTTTTTTAGTCGAAGTCAGGGAGCTATCTGGTGATGGTGACCCAGGCACAACAGAGTATGAACGCTACTTCCACATCGTTGGGCCTTCAAGCACCTATTCGAGTTTATCCCAATATAGTCCGGATTATATGCAGGTCCTACCTGCTGGACAGATTGCCACTCTGAAGTTTGGATCTGAAACCGTGGGCGGGACCTCATTCTTGAATCCTGAGAACGAGTATCAACCTCTCCAAGGTGATGGGGATAATGGTAACAATTCTGAGAACCTCTGCTGGACATTCCTTGTCTTATTCTGGAGGTATCAAGGCTCACAATACACTTTCGGGCAGACAATTACATACGTCGCTATTCAAACATTGCCTTAGAACACAGTGCGAACTATCCACTGGAGAATCTGAATAAGGCGAAGAAGCTTCAAGAGCCCCTGGAAGATAGAGGCGTTGGCGAATCATGTTTGGACATGGCACGAGTTCTTCTTTAATCACTAAATATCTCGGTTGAGTACTACCAAAATCGGGCTGACAGGTTAAAAAACGAAACATCACAAAAGTCCTCTACTCTATTATTTACAATTGAGGCATCATTTGACTGCTCATCTTTTAGGCACAACAATCAAAGATATTCGAGACGGTGTTTGAATAGTGATTAGTCATTTTATGAAAGGAGCATCAAACCAGAGCCATATCTGCCTAATATTGGAATTAAAGTTGCATGGTTTATATTGACTCTTAAAGAATTAATCGTGTGGTAGCTAACTTGAAGATTTGGAAACGCGAAAAGAAATCTGAGCAATCACAGTCTCCAACAGAGAATGCCTCAGTTATTGATGAGGCAATAGCCTGGTCCTGCTGTTGAAAATCCACACGGATGTTGCTGGGGAATTAGATGTTCAAGAAACATTCAAAGAGCACTACCCTCTTTTGTTACCCTTCTCTTATGCCGCAATTGTTGAAAACGAAAAGAACGAAGTAAAATATTCACTTCTCGAACCGACACTAACAGAATTAGATAAAAAATTGTTAAGCAGAACTTAAAAATATTCTGTGGGATGAACTTTCGATTAATACAAAAAGTTTTAAGAAATGCGCAAGACTCTGAGGAATTTTTAAAGTTTAAAATTTTAGATACAGCAATAAAATACCGTATAAACGTTGATGCAAACACGTTGGGCAAATACCAGTATTACATCGCTCGAGATTTCTTAGGTTTTGGAAAGATCGATGGCATTATGAGAGACGAAAACATTGAAGACGTCTCATGTGATGGCACTAACTCGCCAATATTTGTTTGGCACCGCAAATATGAATCCATACCATCAAATGTAAAATTCGAAACTGCTCAAGAACTAGAAAACTTTGTCTTCAAACTTGCCTACTCTATGTGGCAGACACATCTCAATCGCACAACCAATTCTTGACGGAACATTAACCGATGGCAGCAGAGCTCAAGTAACATATGGAACAGAAGTAACACCTAAAGGCAGCACCTTCACAATCAGAAAATTCAAAAAAACCCCCCTAACAATCATCGACTTAATAATATACAAAGCTCTCTCTGCCAGAAATAGCAGCATATTATTGGTTCTTAATAGAAAACAGGCACTCAGTTCATGATTGGCGGCGACATCGGCGGAGGAAAAACCTCAATGCTAAACGCCATCAGCCTATTCATTAGACCAACACTAAAAATAGTGAGCATAGAAGACACACAAGAAATACGTTTACCCCACGAAAACTGGGAAATGATGGTTACAAGACAAGGTTTAGGTTCAGGCGCAGGCGCCGTTGGTGAAGCCGGAATCGGCAGCATCAGCATGTTCGACTTACTCAGAGCCGCCCTAAGACAAAGACCAGACTTCATCATTGTAGGCGAAATCAGAGGCGAAGAAGCCTATGCACTATTCCAAGCTATGGCAACAGGTCACTTAGGCTTAACAACTATACACGCAGAAGACGTAGAAGGTGTCCTACACCGACTTACAACAAGACCCATGAACATCCCACAAACTCAAGTTGAAAACCTAAACGCCATCTCAATAGTGCGAAGACTAGTTGTAAACAACATTTCTCTGCGAAGAACAATAAGTGTATCAGAAATGACCGGCTGGGACAAACAAAAAAACGATTTCGCAACCCAAGAAATATTCAGATGGGATACAAAAACAGACACATACCTCAAAGTAGCAAGAAGCCCACTACTAGACAGAATAGCCGCTCAATGGGGATACTCTCACGAAGAAATAGATCAAGAACTACAGATGAGACAAACAATCCTCGAATACATGGTAAGAAAACACATACGCTCCTACGAAGAAGTCTCCAAACTAGTCTTAGACTACTTCTCTGACCCACAACAAATATACCGAAAAGCAAAAGTGAGCTAACAATGAAATTTCAACCCTGGACAACCGCATACAACCTACTAAACAAGAGACTAGAACGAATCTACCCACAATTTCAAGAAATACACATCCAGCTCAAAAAAGGCGGCGTACTGATCGCATTCAAAGCATACATCGCCTTCATGATATTAACCTCGATAATTGTTTTTGCAGCCACAATCCCCATAGCATTTCATTCTCTTGCCACTTCTAAGCGGTATTCCCTTACTATCAGATATTGAATTTATCATTTAGTTTAGTAATTGCAGCCTCAGCAGCGCTGATAACACTAATGATAATGTACCTTTATCCAGGTATGAAAGCAAGCAGTAGAAAAGGACCAATCGATAGAAACTTACCATATGTAAGCAATTTTCTAACTCTTCTTTCAAGCTCAAACGTTCCACCAAGTATTATTTTCGAATCAATGGCCAAAATTGATACCCTCAAAGAAGTACGCTTAGAATTTAGCAATATAATAAGAGATGTAGAAGTCTTTGGCGGAGACCTTCTAAGTTCAATTGTTGACAACGCCAAACTAACACCCAATGATCAACTTGGCGAAATTCTCGAAGGCTACGTAGCTACAGTTAGAACCGGAGGAAACCCAACAGAATACCTAAAAATTACAACCGAAGCCGTGACAAAAGAGCGAATAGGTAAACTAGACATGATGCTAGAATCACTCTCAGCAATGGCAGAAATCTACATTATGATGCTAGTCGCCGCTCCACTACTATTCATAGTGCTCTTCGTTACCTTAGGTATGATAGGCAGCAGCTCATTTGGAGGCTTTAGCATGTCACTAATTCTCTATTTGCTAACCTACCTTGGAATCCCCATAATGGGTGCAATAATGATGGTAATAATGTCAACATTCGAAAAGTGAGAGCAAATATGAAAGTAACCAAAAAAGACCATGAAACGAATATCCATCATTTCTGCAGCTGCAGCCATATTCTTCTTCGTTATTGCCTCAGTTTTCTATCTAACATCCCCCACATTAGACTACATGATAGTAATAGCATCTAACAATAGGCGTTTTACCTCCAAGCATAGCAAGCATAATTCATAACCGCTGGAAAATCAAAATTGAAAAAGCAACTCCCGACTTTCTAAGAGACTTAGCAACTGCATCAAGAACAGGAATACCCCTGCAAGTAGCCCTTGAACACGCTTCAAACCGAATCTACGGTCCACTAACCTACGAACTGAAACTATTAGTTGCTCACATGAGTTGGGGCATGAACTTCAACGATGCTCTAGACGAATTAGGTAATAGAATAGATTTACCCCTAATCAAAAAAGCAACTGTACTGATCAATGAAGCAGCAAAACACGGAGGCGACCTATCCAACATCTTTGACTCCACAGCAAAGTACCTTGATAGCATTAACTCTTGGACAGCAAAAAGACGACAACAAACCACACCTTATGTTTTAATATTTCTACTTCTCAGTCTTCATGTTTCTATTCATAATTATCATCATTTCCAACATGATGTTTACTCCCTTGAGTCAAACTGGCGCAGGCAGCGTATCTTTTATTAAACCCATAATATCCCAAGAAGCATCAAGACGACTATTTCTTCATGCCTCATTGATCGAAGCCCTCTTCGGAGGATTAATCGCGGGAAAAATCAACGAAGACTCATTCATCGACGGGTTAAAACACGTAACAATATTATCAATAGCTTCAGGAATAGCATTCTATTTATTCCTTAGTTAAACAAACCGATATAAAATACAAATAGATAATCAAAATGGACGTCGTTAAAGAAATGAAAAATCAACAACAAAAAACCGATCCAAAAAAGATAGCAGAGCAGCCAAAGGAAAAAATTGGTGCAGAAAAAAATACTGAAGTAGCAAAGACTATCTCTCAAGAAGACAAAATAGAACTAGGAGAGAAGAGGAGCATATATTGAACCCCAAACGCGCGACCTCCTAAGAAGATTACTCGAAGATGGAAATAACGTAGAAATAATTCCCAAATACAATCCAGGCTTAGGATTCGAATATCATTCAACTATTAGCACATTAAATATTGCCGAAACAGATAAACTCTCAAAAACCACTTTAGAAAACCTCGCGCAACTAGGCATACTCAAAAAAACTTTCTTTGATTCAGTTTCAATATGTCCAAATTGTCAATCAACACTCCTTACATTACACAATCGATGTCCAAAATGTAAAAGCCACAACGTTAACAAAACAAGCTTAACCGAACATATTCCTTGCGGATACATCGACCAAAGAGACAAGTACATTAATGATACATGTCCCAAATGTGGAGAAGTCCTTGTTGAACGTCAATACAGAAACATGGGACGCTGGTATGTATGTCAAGAATGCAGCGAAAAATTTGAAAATCCCGAGTTTGACCTAGTCTGCAGAAGCTGCAATAAAAACTTCACGATAAAAGAAGCTCAAGTTATTGATATACCAAAATTCTCATTAAACCTGCAACGACGAAAAGAAATTAGGCAAAACGTAGAAAGCTTAGAAAATATTCAAAATCTTCTAACAGATTTAGGATTCAGCGTTGAAATTCCTGGATTAGTATTCGGTCAAAAAAGTGGAATGCAACATCATTTTAGTCTAATTGCTAAGAAACTAATAGATGGACAAGAAAAGGTTATTGCATTAGATCATGCAGTGAGTGAAACCGAAGTTGCTACATCGCCAATAATTTTGTATCTATACAAAACTTCCGAAGTCAACGTCGATGTTCCAATTTTTGTTGCCATTCCCCAACTAAATGAAACTGCCAAGAAAATTGCACAAGGTCATAACATTCTACTTATTGAAGGCTCAATCGAAGAACCAGAAGTAATAGCGCGAATAAAGAGCGAAATTGAAAAGAACTTAGAAACAACAAAACAAGCCAAAGTTTCTTCCTCTGATCAACAACCAAAACAGGATAAAACACAAAAGAAATCCTTCCTAAATAAATTTATGGGCGTAAAAAAAAGATAGTCTCCTAAAATTTCCACATCAGTAGTCGAAACATTTGAAGCCCTATGAATCACTCAAAGCCCTAATTTACAACATAGAAAAAAACTCAATCTGTTTTATTTTTATTTCTCTTCTGTTGATATTCTATTCAACAGGCATTCTTAGTGGCTATGTATTAACAACTAGCAAGCCTATATAAAAAATAATTCTATTTGACAGAAATCTCTTCTGGGTAACAATTTTTGGGCTCCTGGTCAGCATTTTGTTAAGAAAATAACTTGAGTCAAATCAAGAGAGCGCGAACATTGGATTATTCAGGTCTTTGCCTCGGGAATACTAATCACAATTATCTCAGCTCCTTTTTTTCAATGACAATGCATCTGTCAATCTTTGATATTTTTACTAAAAGCACATCTGACTTAACAATCAACTTAGGTCGATTTTTCTTATTAAGCGGTATTGAGCTCTTCCTATAGAAACGGCATAATTTTTAGAGCCACTGAATTTATTCGAAACCCGTGTAAGCTAAGTGAAACTTTGCATTTAGAATTATATTAGGTCTACAATTTATTTTAAGAATTTATCCTATACATGTTTTTTGCACTCATCAATATTAAAGCCAAGATTTTATCCAAAAAACAATTCATTAAAATTTCCCTATCAACTGGAAAGCTCTCTACAAAATATTAAAAAACAAAGAAAAGAAAAAAATTAGATAATTTCTTTGACTCGAGATTCAATAAATTCAGCTACCTTTTCTTCATTGAAGCTTTTTTCTTCTTCCTGCAACTTCAACTGCTCTTTTATTGTGTTAAGCAGTTTCTCGATATCTACAGGTTTTATCAGGTATGCGTCTGCATTCTTGTTTAAAGCTTCTATAGCGTTTTGCGTTGAGGGGTATCCTGTTACCATTATTTTTCGGGTTCTAGGTACGGCGGGTTTCATGAGTTTTAGTAGTTCTACGCCTTCCATGTCGGGCAATCGGATGTCTAAGAGAGCTATATTGTAGGATGTGTCTTTTGCTTTTTGTACGCCTTCTTTTCCACTTGCAGCTAAATCAACTTCGTATCCTTCATCTTCAAGAATTGCTTTCATGGTAGATCTTATGGTGTCATCGTCATCAACAATTAGTATTCTAGTTTCATTGTTCAATCATTTTCACCTCCAATTTCTGCGCTGTTTCAACTGGCAATGTAACTGTGAAAGTTGTGCCCTTCCCTTTAGAGGTCTTAAAACCAATAGTTCCCCCATGAGCTTCCACGATACGTTTACATATCGCTAAACCAAAACCCATTCCTTGCGCTTTTGTAGTTGACAAAGGCGAGAAAAGCTTTGGCAAAGCCTCATCAGGAATTCCCATTCCAGTATCAGTAAAGGAAAGTTCTAAATAGTTATTCTCTTCCCTGCAGATAATCGAAATTACCCCTCCATCAGGCATTGCGTCAACAGCGTTCTTTACTAAATTAATAAAGACACGTTCAAGCCTGTCCGGATCAGCCATCAATTTAGATGAACCTGGAACTTTTTTTACTACAGTCACTTTATTTGGAATTTGAACCATAGCTAAAGTCTGGATAAGCAGTTTATCAATTGAAGTTTCTTTTTTATCCAAACGCATTTCTCTAGAATAATCCAAAAGGTCATTAATGATTTTGTTAGAGTGTTCAACGCATCGGTTGATTATTTCAAGCATTTCTATAGACTGAGCAGACAAACCTTGCGTCTCCTTCTTTTTTAAGAAGTAAGAAGCGTTTTTAATGCCCGCTAAAGGATTGCGAAGATCATGCCCCACCATTCCAGCTAATTCGCCAATAGCAGTTAACCTCTCCGACTTTATTATTTGAGCTTGAGCATCAGCAAGCTGACTGGTTTTTTGCTGAACTATTTCCTCAAGATTTTTAGAATATTTCTCTAACTTTTTCTCCATATCTTTTCGCAAAGTAACGTCTGCAACCAGAGCAAGAGTCCCAATATAAATTCCCTGATCATCATTAATAGGAGAAGCCACTATGCTTGCATAAATTCGGGATCCATCTTTCCGGTTGATCTCATACTCAAAATTACCACTCAGACCCGATTCGTATTTGCCAAGGAAATTCTCTGCTTGCTCAACAACACTTGCGTCCAAAAACTCAAAAGCTCTCCTACCGAGCATTTCACTTTGAACATAACCCAACATTTGAGCCATACGAGGATTCACAAACGTTGTATTATATTCCTTATCAAATACCCAAACACCCTCTTGCGCAAGCTCAACTAAATTACGATATTGCGCCTCACTTTCCATAAGCGACTTTTGTGTATTTCTAATCTCAGTTATATCGTGAAAAACGCAGTGGAGCAATTTTCTATTTTTCATTTCTATAGCTCTTGTACTAACCAAAATATTCTTAATGCGGCAATCTTTTGTTTGGTGTTCGGTCTCAAACTCTTCTTTGCCATCCTTGAGCATCTTGGCAATATGAGACTTTACTTGATATTCAGATTCTTTAGCTTCTATATCTATTAATGTTAACTTTTCAAATTCTTCTCGGCTATACCCTAATTGCTGATGAGCAACATCGTTGAATTCAACAAAACCCAAGGTTTTTGGATCAACAATCAAAACTCCCAAAGGAGACTGATTAAATAAAGCATGGTAACGTTGTTCAGCCTCTTTTGTTTTCTGATCACTTTTTTTTCTCTCGCTAAGGTTTTTTACTACCCCAACGGCGTTCCATTTACCCGATAACTCTATAGGTGAAATTGATAATTCCACTGGGAATTCGGTCCCATTCTTGTGGCGACCAATTAACTCTACGTCTCCAACAGTGAAGTAACCCATGCCAGTTTCATTAAAAATCTTCACGCTTTGTTCAATTCGATCGCGTCCTTCTTGGCACATTGAAGTTGGAACTACAAGTTCATGTATTTTTTTACCGATTGCCTCTTTACTGGTGTAACCAAAAGTTTTTTCTGACGCTGGATTCCAGTAGGCTACCTTTGATTCTTCATCAACTAAAATAATGGCGTCTTTAACAGAATTTGTTATAAGCTGAAATTTTTCTTCGTTTTCCACTTTTAAATCTCACCAATCAACATATTTTCTACTGTGAAATCAGGTGCATCCGTAGTTTCACTTCTGGACACGTAAAGATAGTCAATTTTATCTCTTTGGTTGACATTTCTTGCTTTAATTGAATTCTTAATGTTCATGATTGCTAGTAACCTTCCCTGGAACGATAAAATCTAACCGTGAGAATATAATAAAACATTATGAATTTCAGATACAGCCAGATAATTCATCAATTTCAAAACCGTTTCAAGTTTATGCTTTAATTTTTGTTCTATTATAGCCCTCATATTGCTTCAACAGTTTTCTGGTCAGCAAGCAAAGTTTTTTTAGCATTTGCCTCAAAATTCTGACGCGCATTATTCACGTATTCAATGAAGGTCATATCCACAACTAACCACTTGGATAATGGTGCTTCATATTCGGGCCATTTTATACTGACATTGATTTTTGAATGAAGCGTCTTCATCAACTTTATTTCAAGTCTACCGGCGCCAGAACCAAATATTTTCTGAATAATATTTGAGAAACTCGTTTATCTTTTTTGGGATTTCATTCTTGTTTATGCCAAAATTAGTTTGAAGATGGAAATATACCGCGTTCTTGACGGGTTCTCCAAGCGATGATAATGTCTCATCGATAGTTTCAAGCAGGATGTCATCAAATTCCTCTTCGTATCCGTTTTTTTCGATGGTAAGACCCCTATTGTTACTCCGTCATCGACTTTTTGTGTGTTTAGCAACTCAAAACTGTTGTCAGTTGAATTATTTTTGTTGGTGGGGTTTGTTGTAGAGGCGGTTTGGAAATATTCTTCTGTTTCCGACATGTCTTCTTCTGTATAGTCTAAGTTTTTTTTTGGATCGTTGCGTTTTGCCATTGTGTCGCCTTTCTTTTTTGTTTTATTATTTGATTATGTAGATAAGGTTGATGAATTTTGGATTCATTATTTATTTTTAATATCTTGACTTCTATATAAATATTAATACTCAAGATACAATACTTTGAGGGCTAAGGGGCCGTGTTGCTTCAAACGGGGATGACTGGGAGGCTGAATGAAACACCAATCACGGCCAACCTTAACTGCTCAAACAAAGCCAAAACAAATTTATATGATTTATGAAGTCACAATACTTACTAATATGGATCATACAACACCAAACAAATCACACATTCTTCCCAAAACAAACTTCACACAAAGCCCACTCCGATCTCTTACTTTTTTCATAAAAAATTTTCAAACAAACCAAACAACTTTTCTAAACATACCTCTCAGGGCAATCAACGCAAACCTGTTCCAGATCTCATCCTCAACAACATTTTCACTTTCATTTTTCAAAGTTTTCAAGGTTGTGTTTATCGACATATTTCAGTTATAGAAATATGCCTTAAGAAGCCAAAAAAGGATGAGGTTGCTTGGAAATGGAAGAAATGGCAGCAAACCCAGGTTCGAAAGATAAATCTTTTGAGGCTTTAGATTTCATAATTAATGTTCTAAAAGAACATGAACAAAATCTTGACAAATCGATTAGCGAGTTTGCATCAGTAACTGAACAAATGGGAAATATAGATGTATTAAATGGCAGAGTAGAAAAAGTTGAAGAAAAAATAGATAGCCTGCAAAAAGAAATAACGAACCTAATTGGAATCTTGTCAAATTCACCCAACTCATTTTCGACTGCATCAAAAAAACCTGACCTTCAAACAGAGGCAGCAACTTTAGCAACAGTTGCAATGGTTCAAAGTGGACCTTTGGTGACTTTGCATTGCAAACAATGGAAAGACTTTCAATCTTTAGCCATGAATGCACAAACACTTTCTTTTAGCTTCAAAGAGACTGAGAAAGTCTTCCAGGTTGAAGCCCTTAAAGGAAATCAATTGATTCTTTTTTCAGGGATTCTTCCAAACTTCGCCATAATCGTTAAAACCTGGTTGTCTAAGCAAATTGGCATTGTTGAAGGAAATGTTATAGAAGGCTCCTTAAACCTCCAAAAATAATTTTTTTTTATCACTGACTATAGAAGTGAAATCGTTCAAGTTTGAGATAAGAATCTTAAATAAATTAAATTTTAGCTAAATTACATGACTTTTGCCTTTAAACCCATTTGCAGTTCGCCCCACCAAAAAAGAGCTAAACTATTCCTGAACCAGAAATCAGAACTCGTTTCATATTAATGTCTAATTTACTTAAGATATAAAAAGAAATTCTGAATATTGCATTAGTCTTTTAAAAATGTAGGTTGAGGCTTTTTTTGGACATATGTCGTGTTTTGATATATTTTGTTTTTTGAAACTCAGTTTAAAAGCATGGAATCGTAATATATCATAGTGAGGAATTGGAACATGAATTTACTCAAGAAAATTAACCGAAGTATCTCTATTCTTGCGGTAGCTTCATTATCTGGGGTTGAGACAAAAGAACGCAACAGGCGACTTGACGAAAGGATAAAACGCTGTGAAGAAAGGCGAAGAGATCTTATGCTAAAGAAGTAGTTTTTTCTTATCAATTTTGACGTTTTTCTTTTGTTATATTTGTTTTATTCATGTTTTTTAATTTTAATATGTATATGTGTTGTTCTGCAGTCATATTATAATGACTTCTAATAATGTTTATTAAGACATAATATACAATTTGTTTTTGAGAACAACAAAATGTCCAAACGCAAAATCCCAATATCAGTATTCGCCCTAACACTTGTAGCCATAGCCTTATCCGCCACAACCTACGGAGCAATCTCTGTCAACAAAAGTCTAGTCACCAACGGCTCAATCAATGTAACACCAAACTTAGGCCTATACTCTGACAGCAGCTGCACTACAGGTCTTGCATCACTTGATTGGGGAGCATTAACAGCAGGCAACAACATAACTAAAACAGTCTATGTCAAAAACACAGGATCTGGCACATCATTAACATTGAGCCTTTCAACAAGCAATTGGACACCAACTAATGCAAATGGACCTATAACAATAAGCTGGGATAAAGAAGGCACAAGACTTTCACCAGGACAATCAACCACAGCAATCATAACATTGACATCTTCATCAAGCATAGTTGACATAACAAATTTCAGCGTACAAATACTAATCTCAGGAACCACAGCATAATAAATCATCAATCTCATTTTTATTATTTCGTTTTCTTGACCAAATGCGCTAATTAGTTTTCACAAGGGGGTGGTGTGATAAAAACGGCAAAACACCAAATGTCTTCTAAACCCAAAATAAAACGCTGATCTGCAATTTTTAAACACGGAAAAAACTAAAAGTTTAGTTAAAATGCAGGTTTGAGTAAGGCAAAAAGTCAGATTTAGGGTGAATTATGCTTCAGCGTTAATGTAACGATTTTTGATATATGATTCTCATTGGAATAACCGATTTATTAAGAAACAATATTGTTTCAAAGGATGAGTTAAATGGAAAGAAAAGTAATTAATTGGTCTCATTACTTTAGGGTGAAACGTAATTTAGTCAATCCTCCGACTAAAACATTAAAAATTCAGTTTTTACCTTTTTCAATTCGCAATAACTTATCAAATGGGTTTCAGAAAAGGTTTCAAAATTTCTTAAGGTGATTTAATAATGTTGGCAAACCCCCAAATTGAGTTACATGTTGAACCCAAACAATTAGTTCAAAAAAACATTTCAATAACAAATGTTCGTATTGCTTCCATATCTGAATGGGACAAAATTTGGAAAGAATGTCATTTTTCCACATATTTTCATTCTAGGGAATGGGCTGAAATATGGAGCAAATACACTAAAGGAAGAATGTCACCAACACCTTTTCTTGTTTTGTTCTCTGATGGTAAAAGGGCTTTGCTGCCTTTTTCTTGTTTAACTAAAGACAGCTTAGCTACAAATTTAATGGGCGTAAGAAAATTTTATATTTCGTCTCCTGAGTATACTTACGGCGGCTGGATTTCAGCTAATAATCTAGATATTAATCATTCAATTTTACTTTCAAATCTGATAATTGAGAAATTTGGTCCTCTATCTTGGAGATTAAATCCTTACGATGATACACTCTCAAAATCCAACATAAGAATCAGCTCTGAAGATGAGACCCATGCAATCAATTTGGAAAAAGGATTTGATGTAATTGTGCCCAACATGTCTAACTCGAATAAAAGGGCTGTAAGAAATGCAAGTCGAAATGGAGTATCAGTTAGAATCTCAAATTCAATTGAAGATTGGCTGGACTATTATAAACTCTATGAAGCCTCTGTTACCAGATGGGGAAAACAGTTAGTAAGCGAAAAATATTCTTGGGAGCTTTTCCACGAAATCTTCCTGAGGAATTCACCTAATATCGAACTCTGGTTAGCCACTTATCAAGATAAAGTTATTTCGGGGTCACTTTGTTTCCATTCTGAAAAACATTTTGTTGCTTGGAGTGGTGCATCTTTAGAAAACTTCTTAAATCTTAGACCGACAAACCTCCTATATTACGAACTTATCAAGCATGCATGCGAAAAAGGGTATACTTGGTTTGATTTTAATCCAAGCGCTGGACTTGATGGTGTAAAGACTTTCAAAAAGAGATTTGGCGCACAAGCTTTGAATGCCCCCATTGTCTTATCAAGCCCTAAAAATATCCAAACGTTCACAGTAAATAAATTCAATACCATATTTAGCGGGATAAAAAAACAAACGAATTGGGCAATACCAACTCCACAGTTTTTGAGAAGACAATGGCTTCAAATAAACGATCAATAACAAAATTCGGAAATCACTCTAAGTTAATGAAATTGGTAAACCTGCGAATATTATCACTTGTTTGTTTCCAAGTTTCCAGATCCTATGATGCACAAAACTTAAAAGATGGTTCATCCAAAAAGTGATGACTATCCTAGGAGCATGAATGAAAGATTTTCAATTAGCTGACTTTCTAGATTTTTCCACTTCTGTCAGGAAGGGATTTTACAGTGGTGACTTTAAGTTTTTAAAATTCAAGCCCTATCTTTGCATGTTAAAAATTGCTTTTTTTGATGCATTTTGCTATATTATTAGCTTCAAATTTAAATTTCTTGATTTAAAAAAATTTACACAAATAACTAAATACTGAAATATTATGAATTTATAATTTAAATGCACTTGTAATAACATTCTTAATAACTTTCTCAGTATTTTAGATTGAATATGCCAAGACATAACAAAACCATATCATACATTGTCATGCCAATTGCTGTTCTTTTATGGGTTATTGGTTGGGGCACATACTTAGTCGGATCCAAAAAACAAGCAATCAAACCAAAAACTATAATGATAATTCACCAAAATTAAATTATTTTGACCCGACTCTTGGCTTAGAATTAGATTAACCCAAAAAATTCAAAATATCTATTTAATAATTAGAGTTGATTTTGATGACATATTCCATTTTTTTGTATATCGTCTTAAATAAGACTTTATCATCAAGGTATATTGCAAAGGCGTGCTGATTGTTTGGCCAAAGCTGAAAAACAGGATATCTTCTCAACGCAGGTAATCATAGCTGCGTTAAACGAGGAAGAAGGTATAGGTCTCACAATTACGGAACTTATAGATACCCTTGGGTGTCCACGTGTTCTGGTTGTTGATGGAAGAAGCACGGATAGAACTTTAGAGATAGCTAAAAATTTGGGTGCAGAAATTGCTTTGCAGGATGGCTTAGGAAAGGGCGACGCAATCGCCAAGGCTATTGAACATATTGATTCAACAGTTGATTACATAGTTCTAACAGATGCTGACTACACATACCCAGCCCAATATCTTCCTGAGATGATCAAGATTTTAGACAGAAACCCCGATGTGGGCATGGTCTGTGGTAACCGATTCAACGGTTACGAAGATATGAAATCGCTTAACACCGTTTTTTACCTGGGAAACCGTCTCATAGCCTTTACACACAACCTACTAAATGGAATCACATTAGCCGATCCTCTCACTGGGTTACGAGTAGTTCGTGCGAAAATTATCAAAAACTGGAAAGTAAAATCAAAGGGTTTTGATATAGAAGTAGAGCTTAATCAACATGTCGAACGGGAAGGATTTAGCACTGTGGAGGTTCCAATTAAATATCGCGAAAGATTAGGCGAAAAAAAATTAGGGATCAAGAACGGCGCCGAAATTCTAAAACGAATAATATTAGAAACAACATACTAAAGCCATTTTTTATAAAATAAATTTTAACTGTTGATCTAGGAGGCTTCAAAAAATAAGGTTTATTTCCAGATATCTTGTTTTAACATTATTTGTATTTGTTTTTTTAGGATCTTTTTTTAATGATGAACGTTTTGTTTTCGCTCAAACCGATCAGACCATATTGAATTTTCAGACAACTAATGATGCACTGAAACAAGCTTTCAACTCTGTTTTAAATGCTGAAAAAGCTGGTGCAGACATCAGCGAACTCTTAGTAAAACTAAATATTGCAGGCGAATTTTTATCCGAAGCTCAAAACAAATACAATAGTGGTAATTTAGAAAACGTTACATCGATTTTGAAAAATGTTCATCAGATAGCAGATCAGGTTAATGCTGACGCTGTTATTCTGCGAAATGAAAGCCTAAGTAACTCACAGATTAATGTATTTTTTACTCTAATTTTTAGCATTGCTGGCTCAATAATATTCGGGATATTATTGTTTTTTGTTTGGCGCAAACTTAAGCATGCTCATTTGAGAAAACAACTTCATATGAAGCCTAAGGTGATTGAGAATACAACTTGATAATTTACGGATTATCTTTGTAGCAATTGGTTTGATAGGTGTCTTATTGTTTGCTTCTCCAACAATTGCTATTTTGGTTAATCCTCCTGTAGGGGAGCAATTTTCGGGTATCTATGTCCTTGGACCCAATCACGTTTTGAAAGATGTTCCGTTTAACATCAAAAGTGGGGTTGTATATTCTGTTTATTTAGGTGTTCTCAACGAGATGGGTTCCTCTTCGTATTATACATGTGTTGTTAAGATTCGAAACGTAACTGATTCTCTCCCTAATGCAACTCTAGGAACTTCAAGCTCCATTCCTAAATTGTACGAAACCAATTTATTTATCGCGAGCGGCGAAAAATGGGAACAAAAGATAACGTTCCAGGTAAATGACTTTATTGCTACTAACGGCTTTTCTCGCTTATCTAGTATAACTATTAATGGAGTAAATTATTCAACGATCAAAGAATCAGAATGGAACTCAGACAAAACAGGTTATTATTATAGTCTTCTTGTTGAACTTTGGATCTACAATTCTACTATTGGTGCTTCACAATATCATAATAGATATGTAAATTTAGTTTTGAATATGATCCAATAAATTTTTTTCCAATGACTTTGATGTCTTGATTTCAGCGGTTATAGAAGCTGGAGAAGTTTTTTGGATTTCAAGATTATTTAAGGTCTGACACAGCTAAAATTATATTTTTAATGGTAGATTTGAGTATCCCCAATACTGACAAGTCATCTTTATTTCAATTCTAAACGGTTTAAATATAGCATCAAGATAGTTAAGAGAATAGATTTCAACCATAGGATGACTTGAAATGATAGTGCTTGTAACAGGTTCAGATGGAATGCCTAGGTAGCGCATTATGTCCTGCGCTTAAAAAGAGAAATTACAATGTAATAGCAACAGATCTTACACCTTCAAATAACGAAACCAAATACATGGATGTACGTAATTTCAATCAAGTAAACGACATGGTGGAAAAAATTAAACCCGATATTGTAATGCATTTAGCAGCAGAAACCGACGTTGATAAATGTGAAGTCGAACCTGACCATGCCTTTATGACAAACACTATAGGAACACAGAATGTTGCCTTAGTCTGTCAAAAGTTGAACATAGACATGGTATACATTAGTACTTTAGGTGTATTTTACGGTGACAAACCAGAACCTTACACTGAATTTGATGAACCAAATCCGATTAATGTTTATGGCCGCAGCAAACTTGAAGGCGAAAAAATTGTTCAGAATCTATTAAAAAGATTCTACATTATTCGTGCAGGTTGGATGGTGGGCGGTGGACCAGAAAAAGACAAAAAGTTCATCGGAAAAATCATCAAACAAATATCTGACACAAAAAAACTAAAAGCGGTTAATGATAAAATCGGCAGTCCAACGTATGTTTATGACTTTTCTAAATGTTTGATTGATTTGACACAAACTGGGTTTTATGGACTTTATCATTGTACTAACAAAGGTATTGGATCAAGGTTTGATGTGGCAAAAAAAATTGTTGAATTCATGGGTGCAGATGTGACTGTAGAACCGGTTAGTTCAGCGTATTTTCCTTTGCCCGCTGCAAGAGCTAGATCAGAAATGTCAAGGAATTACAAGCTCGAACTACTTGGGTTAGATTCAACTAGACATTGGGAAGAAGCTTTGAAAGAATACATTAACACCTTTTGGAAACGTGCATGAAAAACTAATTGTAATTAGTTAATTTACATTAATAGGGTTCAGTGTTATATTTAAAAAAAACACTTCTCGTTTATCAACAATTGACTGGTCAAGAAAAATAACGTTATTTTTATAATTAGTCTTAAACAAAATTTTTTTGATGTTGATTTTATGAAAATTGCTTATGTAGGTACTATGGGCATACCTGCCAATTACGGTGGTTTTGAGACATGCGTAGAAGAAGTTGCTACACGGCTTGCTGATAAAGGGCATGAAGTAACTGTTTATTGTGGTTACAGAAATCAAAAACCACAGGAGAAATCCTACAAAAACGTTCAATTGAAATATGTCCCTTGTCTAAAAAATAAATTTTTAGATTTTCCTTTTCGCGGATTTATCTCTGCTTTAGATACATTACCTACAAAATTTGATGTTGTTCATTTTTTTGGTTCTGATGCTTGGCCTTTTACTTCTATTCCCAGAATATTTTCCTCTAAATCTGTTCTTACTCTTGACGGATTAGTTTGGAAAAGATTAAGTTACCCTTCATGGGTGAGAAAAATTCTCCGTTCAACCGCTCAATTCGCTCTATACTTTCCAAATGCTACAATTGTAGATTCTAAGTCTGTCCAAGCTTGGTATGGTGAGAACTTTGGAAGATCTCCAATCTATGTTCCTTATGGAGCTAACGTCGATATATCAGAGCCTGATAAAAGTATTCTTAACATAAAAAAACTTAAAGATAAAAAATACATAATTTTTGTTGGTAGATTAGTGCATGAGAAGGGTGTTCACTTTTTAGTTGAGGCATTCAAGAGAATAAACACAGATTTTGAGTTAGTTATTGTCGGTAGCGACCCATATGATAAAGAATACGAAAGGTCTCTAAAGAAAAATGCTAATAAAAATACAAAGTTTTTAGGATACGTTTATGGAAAAGATTACGAAAACTTGGTTAAAAACGCATATATTTATGTAACGCCATCTGAGCTCGAAGGTACTTCTCCGGCTTTGCTCACGGCAATGGCGTTAGGGAAATGCGTTTTAGTGAGTGATATTCCAGAAAATATTGAAACTGTTGGAGATGCAGGTTATTTATTCAAGCATGGCGATTCTGGGGATCTGAAGGAAAAGCTTCAGTTTTTAATTGAAAATCCAGAATTAGTTGATAGAATGCAACAAAAAGCTATTGATCGAATTAGGAATAATTATGATTGGGATAAAATAACAAATCAGATAGAAAAAATATATTTCGCGATCGCCAAATGACTTTAGAGCGTAAATAGATCATGATATTTGGTAAAGGATTACTTCTAGGTAAGAAGTTGCAAGTAAAATATCAAGCTGAAAATTTCTGATGCTGAAAACTTTTACAACTTTGTTATGGCAAATTAATTTTATAATGCACAAACGGATAACGAAGAAATTTTGAGATTTAGATTTTTTTAATAGATTTGAGTGCTTGTAATGTCTGTAAAATTATTATTTCTAGGTCAATTAACCCAAGCAGTTGAATTTTTTCTACCTTACTTGTCAGAACATGGCTATGAAGTTACAGTGATAAATACTTCAGATTGGGCGTTTCGTGAGAGAGTTTTTGGGACAAACATTCCTGTCAAAAATCTTTATGAAAACAGTAAGATTAGAGCTATTTTAAAGGGTCCTCTAAAATGGTATAGAAAAGCTATTTTTTACAGCATGACAAAAAACTTCGACTTTAAGTGGGATAATCTCTCACAAATTAAGAACGAAATAAAGGATATAGATTTAATTTATGGAAACTGGGGCTCTTTCGGTCTTCCCGAGATAGGAAAGGTGCAAAAATTCCATAAACCTATTGTTTATGAGTTTCTGACATATCCATGCAACAGCAATAGGTTCAGTTCTAAAACTGAAAACTTCTTCAATAAAAGAATAGTGAATAAACTAGAAGGACGGATATTTCCTACTCGAGTAATGTACAACTATATGCAAAGTACGTTTGGTATTCCTCTTGGCCAAAATTTGATTTTTTTAGAATGTTTCCCTAAAAAGCTATATTACCAAAAAAGATTACCTCTTCTCTCGGAAGTTGACGGTCAACCTCATATAGTCTTCATCGGAATTGACGATCGCGAGATTCTTCCACAAATTGAAGAAATTGCCTCCATGAAAATTCACGTACATATGTGCAATCTAGACCAACTAGGTTGGTATGGACATGCACAAGAACGTCAAAGAAAAGGGCGTACGGTAAAAAACGAAGCTTTTATTCATCAATTCAACCGATTTAGTCATGAAGAAATTGCAGATGGCACTTTTACGACTTTTTTAACGCAATTCGATGCATGTTTAGTTACATACAATTTCTGGTTGTCTTCAGACTTAGCAAGGTATCGTAATAGCGTACCCCAAAGGTTTTCAGCTGCTCTGCTCGCAGGAATTCCGATCATTCTTCCAGAAGGTTATCTCCAGGGGTGTGAAGATACAATAAACGAATATCAGATAGGTTTTGCCTACAAAGATTATCTTGATCTGAAGAACAAATTATATGATAAGTCTTTATTAGTTAATTATCGGAAAAACGCTCTTAAAAATCCAGACGTTTTCTCTTTAGAAAATAATTTTCCAAAGATTGATAAATTTTTCAAAGGAATTTTACAATAATGCATTATCAAGAAAAAAAAGAAGAGTTGTTGAGTTTACTCTCCTATTATGGAGCCGTCGAATGTGAACGATTCCTTTAACGCTTAAATTTGTTTGAAAAAAGATTCATATTCTGTTTTATGGATTAATCGTCAGCTTGGGATCGGCGAACCATGCCGAACCACCATCCGTGTAACCATTGGTTATACTGTAAACTGTGAGTACCGGAATTATTCCAGTAGGTACTACAACTGTTCCAGCTGTGTATCCACCAGCACCGTTGAATGGATCTGCAAAATAGTTAGCAGGTACCACAAAATCCATTGTTCGCAGAACCCATGTATTTGTTCCCCAAGGTACAAAATTCAAGTAACTATCTAGATTCCATCCTCCTGATGGAGTCCAGTTTGCTCCTCCACTCGGAGAATTAAGTCCTGTTATACGTCCATTAGAACCATAAATATCAATGCCGTATGCTCCACCTGCTTGATTGCTTGGATCGCCGAGTGTGCTTGCTGATGTTTTTATCCATACTGAGAATACGATATGGTCTCCTGGTTTTACGGTGATATATGGTCCATCTACTTCTCGGCAGTAATTATCTGTTGATCCTACGGGGTCTTGTCTTATTGTTGGGTTTCCATTGTATTTTACATTGTAGTCAAGAACGTCGTTTGATACTCCGCCAATTGCTAGATGCATTCCGTTAGTTGATGTGCTCCAACCGGTAGGGATAGGTACTAAATTAATTTGAGATGGAGTGGGTGAAGGCGTTGGAGTGGGAGTTGTATTGATGAATATGCCGTGGGAAAGAAACGAGATAACTTCTTTTTTAGGTGTTGGTGTGGGCGTTGGGGTTGGAGTTGGAGTAATTGAGGGTGTCGGTGTTGGCGTGGGTGTTGGAGTTGGGGTTGGGTTAGGAGTGACGGTTGGAATAGGCGTTGGAACTGTTGTTGGCGTGGGTGTTGGTGAGGGGGTGGCTGTTGGAACCGGAGTTGGGGTTGGAGTAGGAGAAGAGCTGGGTGTGGGTATTGAAGATGGCGTTGGCGCAGGGGTTGGACTTGGAGTAATGGTTGGTGTCGGAGAAGGCGATGGTGTCGGGCTTATTGTTGGAGTTGGTGATGGACTTATTGTAGGTGTAGGAGAGGGACTTGGTGTTGGTGTAATGGTTGGAGTTGGACTTGGAGAAGGGCTGGGTGTAGGTGTTGGAGATTGGGTTGGCGTAGGGGTTGGGCTTGGAGACGGACTGTGTGTTGGCGTTGGTCTTGCTGCAAGCACTGGACCAATTAATAAAAATATAGTGATAAAAAACACAGCAATTGCAAGAGTTTGACACTTCTTCATCAAGGGCTCAACAACTATATTGAATCTTAAGGTTCAATATATAAAGTTTAATTACCTACAACAAAGATGCTAACTTGTTTAACACAAATACAATATTTGGCTCTTCGGTTTAGTAATATAACTTAAAAAATTGAAACCACTTGAATAAAAATCAATTTTAATTAAAAAGAAACAGAAACATTGAATTTCTTTAACCTACAAAAATCAAAAATTAAATATGTTATTAAAGTTTCAACAATGGTGATAAAATTTAGTGTTTCCAGGTTTCCTAAATAGAATTTTCATATTTTTTGCTTACAGTTCCATAATTATTAAAGAGAAAAGAATTTGATATGAAGGGTCTAAAATTTCTTTTATCGAGTAGTTTCTATCCACCGTATCATATTGGTGGAGATGCTACTCATGTTAAATATTTAGCAGAAGAGCTCGTAAAGCGCGGCCACGAAGTGCACGTAATACATAGTTTAGATGCTTATAAGATAAAACGAGGCGAACAATTACCCAGAAAACAAATTCAAGCACAAAAAAATCTCTTTATTAACACACTTGAATCGCCGCTAAGAACTCTGGATCCATTAATTATTTACACTTTTGGCAATTCTTTGTGGGTGAGTAGAAAATTTTCAGAAGCTGTAAAAGCAATTCGCCCTGATGTGGTTCATCATCATAACATTTCTCTTTTGGGTTATGACGTTCTAAGGAAAAGATCCGACTATCTTTCTTTGTATACAGCTCATGACTATTGGTTAATCTGTCCTACAAATAACCTACTCAAGAATCAAGAAGAGATTTGTAAAGTGAAGAATTGTTCTTCATGTTCCCTTAAATATAGAAAAGTTCCTCAGATTTGGCGTTCATGTAGAAACTTCAAGATGGCTATAAAGAATATTGATCTTCTGATATCTCCAAGTGAATACCTTCGAAAACAGCTCATAAAAGAAGTAGACGTTTCTAGCATTACTTTGCCTAATTTTGTTCCATCCCCACCCGATAATATCGTTTCTTCAAATTATGAGAATTATTTTCTTTTTCTAGGTATGCTAGAAAAACATAAAGGAATTCTAACACTTTTAGAACTTTTCAAAGAACAAAGGGACAATTTAAAAACAAAATTAATAATTGCAGGTGGCGGGAGTCTCAGTCCGTATATTCGTGAATTCATCAAGAAAAATTCTCTAAGTAATCTTGTTTTGTTTTTAGGCTTTGTTGACAACCAAACCAAATATTCCTTGTACTCAAATGCATTAGCTGTAATAATTCCTTCTATTTGGTCGGAAAATGCGCCTTTAGTAGCTTTGGAAGCTCTCTCAGTTGGGACGCCAGTAATTACTTCAAATCTGGGAGGATTGCCTGAAATAATTGAAAAAGTTGACAAAAAACTAATTTTTAATAGTACGAACGAATTAAGAGATATATTGCTTACTTTTTCCCGAAATGATTTTTCTGCTTTAAAAGTTAAGAATGTTTACCAGCAGAATTTTTCACCCCAAGTATATGTTGATAAGTATCTGGCAGTAATTCAAAATTTAAAGAAAGCATGAATTTTGCAGCGTGCTTACTTGGGTTTCTATTGATTGATCAACTGTTGATTTATTTACAAAAAAGTCCCCCTTGTTCTCAAGCTTTACAAATATCCTTGTAATAATCTTAAATTATGATAGTGGGTCATTATGACTAAAGATAATTCAGCTAGTGAGGGTCTATACTGGACAGTTAAGAGCAACATTTGGAAAGCGTTTGGGACGTTGTTCTATGGCAAGAGAGATGCTTTTATGGTAGATTTATTAAGCGAGCTAAAACAAGGTCTTAAAATTAACGATGATAATTCTTCCGAACTTAAGTTATTGGATATTGGGTGTGGAACGGGAAATATAACTGAAAAGATTTCTGACATCTATAATTTGGATACAATTGGTGTCGACCTGAATAGATGGTTTATTACTGATAGTCGAGCAATTTTCTTGATTGCAGATAGTTGTATATTGCCTTTTAAGTCTAAGTCCTTTAGTGTGGTTACAGCATTCAGTCTCCTTGAACATATAGAAGAAGACTGCCGAAGAGGATTTTATAAAGAAATACGCGAAGTTTTGACAGATGATGGTATTTTTGCTATCCAGCTTCCAAATCGTTATTTTCTAATTGAGCAGCATTCTTTTCTACCCTTTGTTGGGTATTTACCTTCTAGATTGCATAAATTATTTTATTATGACTACGTTAGCGTTCCTTCTCTAAAAGAAATAGCTAAAGAGCTGAATAATTGTGGGTTCACGGTGAGAATTGTAAAGTACGGAATACCTTTTCAGGGTTTTCCATTTAATAGTTTGATTTCAAAGGTTGATCCTTTTGGTTTTATCATTATTGCTAAGAAAAGAATTTAGTTTTGGAATTTTCTCATTTCTTTATCAACTAGCTTTAGGTATATTCCTACGATAAGAAGGAGTCAGCGCTTGATATGTCTGATGGCGTGATTGAAAAAAATGTTAAGCCTTTGTTAAGCATTATTTTGGCGACCAAAGGTAATAAAACGATGTTACTGGAGAGATGCATTAAATCTCTGCAACGTCAGACATTTCAGCAGTTTGAAACAATTTTAGTGTATTCTATCTATCCTGAGGGGCTTAGCAAACTTTTTGAAGAATGTAAAATTCTAACTTTAAAAGAAAATGGCCACTCGTTAGGTGCGGCGAGAAACTTGGGGGTAAAGAATGCAAAAGGAGACATTGTTATTTTTATTGACGATGACGCAGAAGCTCCTGATGATTGGTTGAGCAAAATATTTTCAACTTTTCAACAATATCCATCTTTGATTTGTTTAGGAGGATCGCATCTAACTCCTCTTGATGAAAGCAAGAGCAATCCTCTACGATTTGTTGAAGGTTCATTTGCTGAGTCACAGATGGGTGAGGTTGTTATTCTCGGACGTTCTGCAGTAGGGAAGATTGCTGGGTGTAACGTTGCTTACCGAAAATCGATATTTGATAAAATAGGACCATTAAATGAGAAACTAAGGTCAGCAGAAGACTGGGATTTTCACATTCGTTTATGTGAAAATGGTTATGATATTCGTTTTGATCCAAGGATATCGGTCTGGCATCATAGACAAGGCCTGAAGCATGCCTTTTGGAATAGCTCTAATTTGGTTCCTTTTTTCTTATCATGGAGAACATTGAAATATTCGCGTTATGAATCTTTCTTTGCTTCTTATTATCTCTCAAATTTCCTATTTCTAGTTTTACTTATCACTATATTTCTTTCTCCAATTATCTTTGCTTTACTTTTAGCCTTTACATTGTTAGGGCACTTCACATTTACAGCAATACGTACCAGAATTCATGACAGGCGTATCCTGTATTATCCATTAGTTGTTTTATTTACTTTAGCAAGAATAACTGGATTCTATTTTGGGATATTCAAACGTGTAGGCTCTAAACTACATTCCTATTTTAGTTGAGTAAAATTTTTTATTTATAAATCCTTTTTGGAGTAGACGTAAGTTGGAAAAAACTAAACTATTACTTTTGCCATTTTTCGTTGGCTTAATTCTAATTATATTGTCATGGTACTTAAGTTATCCAATAACAACGATTGCTGAAAACGACTTTGTCTTTTATCACATATCCATATTTTATTGGTTTGGACTGCCGATATTATTAGTATCAATGTTTTTAATGGCTTTAACCACCAAAAGTACCATTTTGAAATGGTTACTCTCAATAGGTTTTGTAGTAGCACTATACTCTTTATCTTACTTCTATTCTTTAATGCCAGTGGCAGATTCACAATTCTTTAGAGGATTAACGGAATACTTTATAAAAACAAGAAGTTTGGATGCTTCCCAATTAAATCTCATGTATTACCAATGGCCCGGATATTTTCTATTAGCCGATGTTGTAACTTCGATAAGCGGTTTGACTCTTGCTAGTTACGAATTTTTAATATACACAATTATAGCCTTCCTGCTTGCTACTACCCTGTTTGTCTATGCCACCAAAAAACACAAGATGGCTGGCTTTCTTACTGTTGCTGTCTTCTTTCTTTCAATGGTTTACTTTCTCGATTATCAATCAGCACCATTTTCGCTTGCACTCGGAATTTTATTTCTTCTGTTCATGCTAGAAACTCGGAAAAAGACCCCAGCTTTAATGGCAATAATGCTAGTCTTGTACGCTTGTCTTTTGTTTACTCACCTTTTTGTGCCCGTGTTTTTTGTTTTGTATTCATTAATTCGGAGTCTTTTTGATAAAAATAAGCAAAATAAAAGTTTTTACAGAAACTTTTTCCTTTTTACTTTGGTTAGCTACTTTATTGTTCAAATTACAATAGCTCAATTTAATTTCGATCAAATCCTTGCAAACATTACATTATCGCCTACAACGTATTCTAGTATTGTCTCTCAGACCACTGCATCTGCCCATCCAGTCTTTACAGATATTATAGCTCAATATTTTTCCAGGGCAGTAACGATTACCTCGGTTGGATTATGCTTTGTTGGCTTTATTTTCTTGTTTATCAGAAAAGAAATGGATGCTATTGACAAAGCCATTCTTTTAATTGGTGTGCTCTATTCAGTTTCTGGTGTCATATTAAATACTATTGGGTATCGTGGAATATCAATAGCTTTCATTCCTATTTCTTTGGGAGCAGCATTTCTCTTCAAGAGTAAATTCAAAAGACACATTGGAGGATTACTCGTGGTCTTGTCGATTCTGGTTCTATTTGTTCCGCTTCACTTGTCATTTAATCCCGAAATATATTTTCAAACAAAAGAAACCTACATAGCTGATAACTTTTTAATCGACAATTATCATTGGGAAAAGCCCGGCTTTGTTATTGCAGACTTTAGAACGATACAATATGTGCAGTCTAAACTGAGCAATTATGTATTTATATACGATTCTTGGGTGCTGGAGAATAACAGACCAGATGTCATACTCTATACTCCCCAGTTCGTAGGTGGTCAATTGGGAAATTATAGTTCTATGGAGACCCTTTCACAAGGCGAAGGATTAGATTTGTTATATAATGACGGTATATCCTACGTGATCATGAATGCTAATCCTTAAGGATTCTTGTCAATAAATAACTAAAATTCAGAATTGATTTTGCAGTCAATGTCGGCAGCACGTGAATATTTTAAAACAAACTGAAGAGTATTCTTTTCTCGAACGTGATTTCAATCTAAATATTTAGCTTCATTTAGCTCAAAATATATTTTCTCAGTATTTACTTGAACAGCTTCCAAACCCGATAGAGATTATCATTGTTTCATTAAGGACTTTGCCTACTTATCAAATTCTTGGTACCCAGGACAATTATTTCCTTTGAATTATTATTCTTAATTGATAAATTATTACAAATAATTACTTACTTCTCAATAAACATTGAATAACTTTTTTTGTTTTAATTTCTTAGAAATAAAAAAATGGTTGAAGATTAGAGTTTAGGGATTTATGGTCAGTTCAGGATTAGCGAACCAAGCTTGACCATTATCCGCGGCTCCGTATGTTGAGCTCCAGACTTGCATGCATGGAATTATGGCGATGGGTGTGACCCATTGTCCTGATGCATAGTTCCAGTTGCCTGCGTATCCTGGGTAAGCTGGATAGCCTGAGGCAACTGTGAAACTCATTACTTTCTGTGTCCAGGTACTTGTTCCCCAATGCACATAGTTTAACTCTGTGGTTTCTGCCCAACCACCCCATGGAGTCCACATGGCTGAGCCGTCTGGCGATGCTGTTCCAGTTATTGCTCCTTGTGCTCCATAGAAGTCAATGCCGAACCTTGCGCCGCTAAAATCTGATTTGTCGCCAAAAGAACTTGCTGAAGTTTTTATCCACACTGAAAATACTATGCGATCTCCAGGGTTTACTTTGATGTAAGGTCCATCTACCTCTCTGTGATAGTTGTTTGTTGATCCTACGGGGTCTTGTCTTATTGTTGGGTTTCCATTGTACTGTACATTGTAGTCAAGAACGTCGTTTGATACTCCTCCGATTGCTAGGTGCATTCCATTCGTTAAGGTGCTCCAGCCACTAGGGCTAGGCGCCAAATTAGATGAAGGTGGCTCTATCACTGTTTGAGGGTCACCTGTAGTTGTGTAGGTTGCGTATATGCTTGGAACGGCTGAATCGCTACCGGAAGTTGTCCCGAATGAGCTTGTAAAATCATTGTTATAAGTCGAGCTTATCCAGCGATGTGAGTTTGCAGTGCCTATCCAACTCATTACTCCAGCTGCATTGTAAGTACTTGCTGCACAGCTTAGCCAATAGTATCCGGAAGAAAGTGATGTTTGTGGAACAGTAAATGTTTGCCAACCAGTTGCATATATGTATTGGCTGCTGCTTTGAGCGATTAATTGACTTGGAGCACCATTTGAATCGGAGTAAATTGCTGTCTTAGCATTGAAACCGGAATTTGCAAAATAAACTGTGATGCTTTGAATTGTGCCTGATTGAGTAAGCTGAAATCTGGTTGCGTCTTTAGTTCCGTAAAAAGGATTAGCTGAGTTTCCAAGGGCTGTATTTCCAAATGTAGCTGAGCTTGTAGTTGTTGTAGTTGTGTAGGTTGCGTATATGCTTGGAACGGCTGAATCGCTACCGGAAGTTGTCCCGAATGAGCTTGTAAAATCATTGTTATAAGTCGAGCTTATCCAGCGATGTGAGTTTGCAGTGCCTATCCAACTCATTACTCCAGCTGCATTGTAAGTACTTGCTGCACAGCTTAGCCAATAGTATCCGGAAGAAAGTGATGTTTGTGGAACAGTAAATGTTTGCCAACCAGTTGCATATATGTATTGGCTGCTGCTTTGAGCGATTAATTGACTTGGAGCACCATTTGAATCGGAGTAAATTGCTGTCTTAGCATTGAAACCGGAATTTGCAAAATAAACTGTGATGCTTTGAATTGTGCCTGATTGAGTAAGCTGAAATCTGGTTGCGTCTTTAGTTCCGTAAAAAGGATTAGCTGAGTTTCCAAAAGCTGTATTTCCAAATGTAGACTCATTCGGATTTGCAGCTTGAACTGTTGTAAATGAGAAGATTGATAGCATGCTAATAACGAAGATTGCGCTGAAAAATAGAGCGGCGGGTTTTTTGAAATCCATGAAATTAAGAGTTCTTCTTGAATGGTTTTGTTTCATTTTTCTCTCTTTTCCCAGAATTTTTAAAGCTATTTATAAAAACTTTGTTCTTATAACTTTTTGAAAAATCAGGTTAACACTAATTGTCAACTCACCACAGGTCTTGCGAAGCCGATTTAACAAAGCTTGAGAAGTCTATATTGCACTTTTTTCAACATACTTGTTTTATTCTAATTAGTGGTTGCAAAAACGATCTCTTGAATTTAAAATCCAGCTTTTTTGATCGTAGATTTCCTTAATAAGAACAACATTATAGGAAATAGAACATGGTAAGCTTGTCGTCTGAATTTGTTCGATTATTTTTATTGGTTAAACTACAGGGTGCGGCAAAGTGACGCCAGAAGTGAGTGTTTTAGTATGCGTCAGAAATATGGAAATATATATTCATGATTGTATAACGTCGCTCTTGAATCAGTCGTTTACTGACTTCGAGATAATAATAGTTGATGATCTAAGTACTGATAATACCCAGAGAATAATTGAAGATTTTAAAGATAAACGAATACGGTATTATAGAAATACTGAATTACTTGGGCTTTCTAGAAGCAGAAATCAAAGCATAAAGTATGCAAAAAGCAGGTATGTTTTCTTCACTGACGCTGACTGCCAAGTATCCAAAAACTGGATTAAAGAAGGGCTTCCATATTTTAAAACTCCTGGAATTGTTGGAGTTGAAGGAAGGACATTTTATGTTTCTGAGACGTACAAACCAACTCGTTCAGATAGTGTAATGGAAAACAAGTTTGGAGGAGAGTTCATGACTTGTAACATTGCCTATACCAAAGATGTTCTTGAACTAGTCGGCGGTTTCGATAAAAAGTTTACCTATCATGAAGATAGAGATATTGCTCTTAGGGTAATCAAGAATGGGAAAATAATATTCAACCCAAAAATGATAGTGTACCATCAGAAAAAGGTTTTTAACAAAAACCAATTCGTACAAAGTGGAAAAAGACTCAGAAATATGGTCTTACTTTATAAAAAATATGGCGAAAAACGTAGACTTTCATGTTTAGGTAAACTTGTTAATCCATCAGATTTCGCAAAAATTATTTTCCCACCATTGATATTTGGTAGTCTCCTAAAAAACAAATATCAAACTGCCGCGGATTTTCGGATATTTCCATATATTTATGTGAGACTTGTCTATGAACGAATTTGTTTCTGGGATATGTGTGTAAGAGAGCGAGTTTTCCTTGTCTAAAAAAACTTTTTTTAGGGTTTGAGTATAGAGATGTTTTTTTTGTCTAGAAATGACAAGATAGGTCTTCTTCACTAAAGTCAGATTTTGAGCAGAAAGTTTAATTAGATTATTCAAAAGAATTCAAGAATAGTTCTTTGTAATGTTGATAATCATTAAAGATACGAGTCAAGATTCTTTAGTGAAGTAAATGATAATCAATTAAGACAAGCTCAAGTATGTATCAAGTGAGTGTCTTGTTTAGAATAGATAAAGATGTTCATGGAGTAAGCATTGTGTCTTTGGAAGCTGATTTCAAGTGATCATAGTTATTAATTACTACGGTAAACTATCACCAAAAATGAATTTCGTAGTTCAATCATATAAATTGAAATCAAACGAAGAATATCTTTATGTTTTTAGAAGAAACAATGCTCGATTTGGAGAAAAAATTGAGAATAATCAAATAAGTTTGCCTGCTTCTGCCTTTGGACATTTTATGCATTTTTTTCTAATGTTAATAAAAAGCCCTAAGAACATGCGTGATGGATTAATCATGCGACTTTTACGAGTAAAGACCTCAAAATCTTTATTCGTTGAGGGTTTCTTATCCGATCTTTCCCAAGCTTTAGGTGAATATTTTGATAAACCTGCTCAAACAGATGTATTGAAAAGTTTTTTGGAAAAACTTGCCTCACCAAAAATTTTTTTTATAGATGAATCAGTGAGTATAGGTATTGTTAATTTTAAAACTCTTAAAATTTTTGGACCGATTATTTATGTGTCTCAAGATGTTGCTTATGACCGGTACAATTTCGGAAATAATATCATAACTAAAACACTAATGTATACATTGGAGAGTAAAGCTGTTGCATTATCAGATATGGTTGTTACTAGCAGTGAGAGAGATAGAATTAAATACTTAGAAATGGGTGCTAAAAAAGTGCTTTTTTATCCAAATATTTACCCAATTGCAGAATTTGAACCAGCTTCCAAGGACATGGAACCCTGTATAAGCATAGTTTTGCGAGGTCATTGGGGGCCAAAAGTCAAAGAATCTCTTAAAGAAATATTCCAAGCGCTATCATTTATCAATAAAAAAATTAGAGTTAATTTAATTGGTATAGAATCCAAATATATCCCCAAGAATATCGAACTGCATCATTATGAGTACGTCCCAAGTAAAATGGATTATTTAACAATACTTAGCAAGTCTTGGATCGGCATAAATGTAGGTGTTCATTTAGGTGGCACAAACGAACGGAAATATGACTATGCAATTGCAGGTCTTGTTGTATTTTCCGATTTTTTCGGATCTAGAGGAGATCTTCTGCCTCACGAATACACGTATGTGGATCGTCAGGACTTAACCGCCAAATTGGAACAAATATTAGAATATGGAAAAGAGCAAATTACAGAGATGGGATTAAGCAACCGAAAGCAAGCTATTTATTTGGCTGAAAAGCAAAGAAAGATACTCTTAAGTGAAGTCAACGAATTAACACTTCGAAAATCTTAGCTGTTACTTGTTTGACATGTTTTTAAGTTTGTGGAAGGAGGAAAATAGAGCTATTGTTTGATTCGTTAGTTTCAATTATTATCGTTAACTTCAACGGTGAAATTTTTCTCCAAAAATGTTTAACGTCTGTTCTTAAAACTAACTATTCTAATATTGAGGTAATAGTGGTAGACAATGGGTCAACAGATGGTAGCTCTGAGCTATTGAGAAGCTTCTCATATGATTCAAGAATTAAACTAATAATGAATGAAAAAAACTTGGGCTTTGCACAAGGCAACAATGTCGGAATTGAGTTAGCAGCAGGGGATTATGTTGTCTTTTTGAATAACGACACAATTGTCGAGCCAAACTGGATTACTGAATTTGTTAAAGTATTAGAGTCAAATTTTACTATAGGGGCAGCTCAAAGTAAACTTTTGCTATTGGATTCTCCTTCTATATTAGATTGCGCTGGAAACTTTTCAGACTTTTATGCAATTACATTTGCTCGGGGTCTTGGCGAAAAAGATGTAGGAAAATATGAATGTGACGAAATTTTTACTTGCAAAGGTGCGTCAATGATAGTTCGTCGCAAAGTCATAGAACAAGTTGGCACTTTCGATTCTGATTTTTTCACATACTATGAAGACACAGACCTTTGTTGGCGAATAAGATTGGCTGGTTACAAAATATTGTATGTTCCTACTTCTATTGTTTATCATAAAGGTAGTGGAAGCATTCCAACGGTTGGCATTAAGTCACTCTTTTTCCAAGTTTACTTAATGAAAAGAAATCGAATTACAACTCTCTTGAAGAACTACGAAATTCAAAATCTAATAAAATATCTGTCATTATCATTGGTTTACGAGTGTTCCCAAATTGTGATAATAGGATTTGATAATTTGCTAAGGGGTAAAGATCTTGTTTATTCGAAAGAAGCTTCAAGGGCAATTCTTTGGAACCTGAAACACTTCCAAGGCATATGGAAAAAAAGAGTTTACATTCAGAGCTTGGTGAGGCGAGTGTCTGATCAGGATATTATGTGCAAGATGCAGGTTAGAAAACGATAAAAACGACTTCAATATTTATTATTCATAGTTTATTTTGTTATTAGCTGCATCATTGATTGTTAGGTTCAACCGAATAACAAGTTTACCTTGGAGGTACTTCTTTTAAAAAGAAAGGTTAAAACTGAGATTTCAGATTTATTCTCAGGTATTTCGAATTGTGAAAAAACACGTTTCATTTCGACTTTTCTCAAATTTAACAAAAAAGTCATTAAGAATGTGTTAACTAAACAAGGAGATTCAATTAAGCAAAACAAAGAGGTTTTCGAATCTGAAGATGTTGTGAACGTTTTTTGTCCACAGAGTAGACTGCAGAAACCCGAAGAGACTGTACTGAATAGATTAAGATTTAAATTGCCTGACATGAAAATGCTTGACGTCGGGGTAGGTGCAGGAAGAACTACAACTCATTTTGCAGGTTTAACTAAAGAATATATTGGAATTGACTATTCGAACAATATGGTTAAAGCTTGTCGCAAGAAATTTGCAAAGTATCCAAAGCAACTATCTTTTCTTACTATGGACGCAAGAAATTTGGTGAATTTCAATGATGGTTTTTTTGACTTCGTTTTATTTAGTTGGTGTGGATTAGATTACGTGAATCATGAAGATAGGTTAAGAATTTTAATGGAAATACGTCGGGTCACTAGAACTGGTGGCTATTTCTGTTTTCAAACACATAACTTGAATTATCAGTTAGGTAACTGTTCAATTCGTTTTTCAAAGGATCCAGGTCAATTTTTGTGGAGTCTAATTTGGGTCTTACAGATGCGACTTTTAAATAAGCGACAAGTTTGGGAAACCATAAGGAGTCCATCAAAAGATAAGAAACATATTTTATTTAATGATGGAACCCACGAATTTAGATTAAAAACATATTTCATTTCTCCTGTTGAACAATTTGAACAGTTAAATGCGACTGGGTTTGCAGAAATAAAAATTTACGGTTTAAACGGCTTAGAAATCAAAGACCTGACCAACACGACTGAAACTTGGCTGACTTATCTTTGCAGAGCTAATTGAATTGTCGTATTCTTTTTAGGAGCTATTCATTCGATATTAAATGATTAAGCATATTCTCTCCCTTTTACAATTATTTTGGTATCTTTATCCAAATTTTAATTCTATGATTTGTTGTGAGTTTTTTCTATTTATGTCTGTTAAGGAAATGTCTGTTTGGTTTTTTCTATTATTGATTCTTTGAAAGGATAAATGCTTGATTTTATTTATTCTATGAGACTAGTTTCCAAAGAGGTTTAAACTTGTTAAATCAAATTCCTTTGTATAAAACTCAAAACACCATAGGAGCCGAAGTATTGGCTGGGATTCGTGAAGTTCTTGAATCTGGATGGCTAACTTTGGGTCCTAAGACACTGGAGTTTGAAAAAGTGTTTTCTGAGTATGTTCAGTGTAGATATGGTTTAGCTACAAATTCTTGTACGTCTGCTTTGTATATGGCTTTGAGTGGAATAGACCTAAAAAAAGGAGCTTCGGTTGTGGTTCCCGTGAATACTTTTGTAGCTACTGCAAATGTTGTCAGGCTATATGGTGCTGAACCAGTATTTTGCGATGTAGACGAAACTGGGGAACTTGACTCGGCGAAACTAGAAGCTCTTCTTAAAGCTGATGACACGATTGATTGTATTATTCCCGTTCATTTGTATGGTTTTCCTTGTGATATGAAGAATATCGGTAGGTTAGTAAAAGATTTTAACTTAAAAATGGTGGAAGACTGCGCTCAGGCTCATGGTGCCATGTTTGGAGATAGAAGAGTCGGGAGTTTTGGTGATGCCAGTTGTTTTAGTTTTTATGCTACAAAAAACATGACAACCGGTGAGGGAGGTATGCTTGTTACAAATATCAATGAAGTGAATGAGCGCGCCCTTTTGGTAAGAAATCATGGTCAAAATAGGACCCCTAAAGAAAAAGTTAGCCATTGGAGATATGATGTAACTGATTTGGGTTTCAATTTTAGGATGAGTGAAATTACCGCCGTAATAGGTCTAATGCAGATGAAGAAGCTTGATCTATTAACCGAATCTAGATTGGAAATAGCACGCAAGTATAAAGTTGAGTTGGAAAAAATTGAAGGGTTAAAAATGCTTCATGACCCTGACTCTGATAGTCCCCAGCATGGAGTCTACCATCTGCTTGAAATTACAGTTGAAAAGCCTTACCCTTTGAATAGAGATGAATTGTACCAATTTCTTCAAAATCAGGGTATTATAACTGGAGTTCATTATATCCCTCTTCATTATTTTTCGTACTACCAAAAGACTACAAAATATAAAAAAGGCGATTTTCCCTGTGCTGAAGAATTGCACTCAAAAATTCTTTCACTGCCAATGTTTCCATTCATGACAGATGAGCAATTTCAAAGGATAATTGACGCACTTAAAGCAGGCGCTCAATTAAGCTAGAAAAGATTCTATCTTAAATTTTTACGAGATAATTATTGTTTAAAGGTTGAATTCAAATGAAGGTTCTATTCACAGGCATTATAAACCAGCCAGGTTGGCCTGGAGGAGAACCCCGCATTGCAAAACTGTTGGCTTCTATTCTCTCACAATGTGGATATGATGTTTCGATAGCTTATTTTCCACGCGATCGCCCCTTCTGGAAAATTTATCCTTGGTCTCCTCCCAATATTATAGTGGATTCGACGTGTGTTAAGATTTACCGCCAATATATTGAAAAAGTTAATCCTAATATTGTTATGACTTGGTATGATTATGATCTTTCTGCTTTTTGGGGAAGTATTCTTTCTAGGATTCCAACGATTGTCCAGGCTCAAATTCTTTGGCCTGTTTGCCCAAAAGCTGACCTTTTTAATATGATCCTGGAGTCACCGTGCAAAGGACCCAATTGGAGTTGCGGGCCATGCGTCATAAAACAGGGGCGACTTGCGGGGGAATTTACTTCTACATCGCCTTCTGTTCTAATGCCTAGCAAGTTATTTTCAACTATGCAGATAAACAAGATCAATAATTTGAAATCAAAACTTAACTACGCCACAGCTATTGTTAGTGATAGTTTATTTTTGAAGAATATTATGGGGTCTTTAAATTATGACGTTAGCAAAGTTAATGTGATTTATAATGGTGTAGATTTCAAAACCGTTGAATCTTCATTTTCTAAATTCGAGAAAAAAACAGTTCTATTCTTGTCTAATAATATTTCAAAACAAAAAGGGTATCACCATTTTGTTCAGCTCTCAAAGAATCTTAAACCTGATTTTCCAAATGTTCGGTTTCTTTGGGTTGGTCAAAAAACTTTTCAAGGAAGCACCTTTGAAACCATGGACTATATCTGGGATGCAAGAGAATTACAGGAGATATTTCAGTCAAGTTATTTGCTTCTTTTGCCGTCCTTATGGCCAGAACCGATGAGTTATTCTGTTCTACAAGCAATGGCGCACGAAAAGCCTGTTGTTGCATATGATGTGGGAGCGAACAAAGAAGCTATAATTCATAATGAGACGGGATTGCTCGCCGATTGGGGGAATGTCGAACAACTTACATCTCATGTACGCTCTCTTCTGCTCGATCAAAAACTTGCTAGGCGAATGGGTCAGAACGCTAAAAAACGTGTCGAAGAAAACTTTAGCCTATTGAGAATGAAAAATAATTATATTCGACTCTTAAATGAAGTTGGAAACATTTGAAAATTCACTTGTTTTAATCAGAAATACTGCTTAAAAGAATACAATGACCTTTCTTTTGAAAAGCATTAATACCAATTTAGTATCTTGGTTAGAATTATTTTTAGACATTTAGGCGAAGTTTATGGAAAAAGCGTTGGAAATGGGTCAGACCTCAGCTAGTGGTAGTTTTCAGTTATTCATTGGAAAATTACTGTCTACTATTGTGTTAGCTGTTGGGACAATAGTTATCGGATGGTATATTCTGCAAAGCGATTATGGGCTTTACACAATTGCTTTGATTCCTGCAACGACAATTCTTTTGTTTCAAGACTGGGGTGTAAACTCCGCTTTAACAAGATTCTGTGCCCAGAATCGAGTCACTAATAACGGGACAAGTTTGCGAAAAACTATTACTGTAGCCCTGTCGTTTGGGTTGTTAACTGGCATAGTGTTAACCGTTTCATTATTGTTGATGTCCAACATTATCGCCTCTTCAGTATTTGGCAAACCTGATTCAGGGTTTTTAATTGCTCTCGCATCTGTTAGCGTTTTATCAATTTCATTAAGTGGTGTTGTTCAAAGTGTCTTAATAGGTTTTGAGCGCATGGATCTAAGTAGTTATGTAATAATTTTTCAAGCCGTAGTCCAGGGTGTAACAGCTCCATTACTAGTTTTTTTGGGATATGGGGCTTTTGGTGCTGTAATCGGTTATACTTTGGGAACAATTGCAACAAGTGTGATTTCTGCGTTTATTTTGTATTCCAAAGTATTTTCAAAACTTGGTAGATTGTCGTCAAGCAAGAGTTTTAGAGAGACTTTGAAACCTTTGCTCCATTTTGGTTTTCCTGTGGCGGTTAGTAACATTTTGAAGGGAATTCAATCTCAATTCTATTCTTTTATGATGGCTGCTTTTTGTACCACTATTTTAATAGGAAATTATACGATCGCGAATAACTTCTCTCTTCTCATTGCTTTGTTTACTTATCCTTTGACTACTGTACTGTTTCCGGCTTTTTCAAAACTAGATCCACAAAAAGAGAAAATCCTTCTTAGAACTGTTTTCTCCTCGTCTGTTAAGTATTCGGGTCTCATTGTGGTTCCTTTTGTAATGGCCATAATGGTTCTTTCCCAACCTCTTATCGGAACTCTTTATGGAAACAAGTGGGTTTACTCTTCTGATTTTCTAACAATAGGATCGTTCGGAAATCTGTTTATTCTTTTAGGAACATTAAGCGTTCCAAGTATTCTTTACGCTCTTGGGGAGACGAAGTTGCTATTTAAAATGAATTTGATTAGTCTTATTACAGGAATTCCGTTAGGTCTATTTCTTATTCCGACGTTTGGTATAATTGGTTTAATTGTTAGCAGTATTGTTGCAGCTATGCCTTATCTTTTTTATGGCCTATACTTTTTACGTAAACATTACGATGCAAATGTGGATATTAGGTCTTCTGCTAAAATCTTTCTTGCTTGTACTACTGCAACTCTAATTGTTTATTTTTCTTTAAGTATTATTGTTGTTCCTTATTGGCTGAGTTTAGCTTTTGGTTCAATCCTTTTTGCTATAACTTTTTTGGTTTCAGCTCCTCTTTTTGGTGCAATCAGTCTAACGGACATTAAGACTTTGCGAACAATGTTTTCGAGTTTAAGAGTAGTATCTACACTATTGGATGGTCCACTGAAAATAATGGAAACCCTTCTGAAATTGAAAACTTTGATTTCATCGAAAGAGAAATCTCATTAACTTAATTATTCTCATTATTCTACTATGAAAAAGTTGGCGAGGAGGGTGCATCATTGAGTTTTTCAGGCAAAGGACTGAATCAAAAAAAACTTGAAGATTATTTGCAATTAGCTCAACGCAATGAAAGTTTGAACTTTATACCTAAAAATGCAAATAACCTTACGATTTCAAAATTGAAAAAGGTTGGTGGGGGCGTTAGAAGTAATGTCTACTCTTTCACATTGGCTTATACATTTGACGGAGTTAAGCAGGTTTGCAATCTCGTTCTAAAAATCTATGAGAAAAATATTCATCCAATTCTGAATGTAGATTATCATGACTACCTTATTTGCGAGCGAGAATTTCAAGTTTTGAAGAATCTTGGTCGTATTGGCTTTCCAGTTCCGCAAGTATATCTTTGCGAGAAAAACTCTAGTTTTATTGGGTCTCCTTTTATTTTGATGCTCCAAGAAAAGCCTATTTGTAAACATCTCGTTAAATTTGATTGTTTTGCTAATACTCTTGCATGTCTTCATAATTTGAATGTAAACCAATTAGGGATAGAATATCTGAGACTTCCCAAGGATGGGTTTGCATTCGCTAAATTTTGGCAGATTCATATTAATCAATTATTGCAATCTAGTAAGCATCAAAGAAAACTTAAGAAAGGTTTTGATTTGGCGGCTTCCTGGCTTGATTCGAACGCTTCCGATGTTTATTGCCCTCGTTATTCTCTTCTTCATGGTGATTTTCATCCAGGAAACGTAATAATGACTGACAAATCAAGGTTAAGCGTTATAGATTGGGAGGGAGCTGAGATAGGCGATCCTGCATTTGATGTTGGATATTCTTATCATTATGTTAAATTGTTTTCAGATGAGAAGAGTCTCGCTTTAAAAGAAAAAACTGCTGATCATTTTGTTTCGGAGTATATTAAAAATTATCAGGGGGAAATTCGATCAAGACTTGAGTTCTATGAAGTGGTTGGGATCTTGAGAATGGCCATATATCTAAGTTCATCTATTTCGAATCCCATTACTTTTCAGAAGCATTACGGCCATAGAGCCCTTATGGTATTTCCTTTTGTTCGTTGGCCATTTGCTGCCAAAATGGCTGGTTGCGAATTTGAGATGTCTTGGCTTGAATACTTTGAAGATTTTTTAGAAACAAAATTAAGAAAATAGATTTTTCAAAAACAAAAAGTCGTTGTTACTTATCAGGATATTCTAATCAACTTTGAGAATGTCCAAATGCTAAGTCTTTGTGTCAAGCCCCAACTCTTTTCAAAGATAACCGCTTATTCATCATATCTTTATTTTTAATAATAACTGGTAAATGAAGCTTAACTAGATTGTTGAATAGTAGGATATTATCTTCGAAGTCCATCAATTCTGCTCTTCTCTGTTTTTATTCGTATACGATGATTTTACCATAGCCTTAAAGTATCAGACATCTTCTTGTCTAAAATGATAATTTAAGGTGGTTGTTGGATAAAGAACATAGATAAGAATTCAAAACTTATCTTTTGCATCGGTGTTCTGACGCTTCTGTTATTTTTTAGCACTTTTGCTTCTGAGGTCAATCTAATTGTAAGAGCTGACAGCGTGTTTTCTGATGGTCTAGAAAATGGATTTACAGCTTGGACTGGAACCTATCAATCAGGTGGTTCCATAGCTGTCGGTACAACCAACCCTCACCAAGGAATCAATTCAGTTAAAATCACAAACTCTGGAACAGGCGCAAGATTTGCCTACGTCTACAAAGACCTTGGCCAAGCATACTCCACTTTGTATGCTAGAACATATGCCATGTTGGATTCCGCTCCGCCATCAACAAACGATTACGTTGGATTCCTCTGGATCGAAAATAGCGCCACACAACATCCCGTCGTAGCAGGAGGTTTAGTTAACCTTGCAGGGATCCTATATTGGGAATTGGATGTTTACTCATCTTCATGGCACACATATCTTAGTTCACCTCTTAGTTTTCAAACAAATAACTGGTATAGTGTAGAGATCAAGGCATCTGCGGGCAGCAGCAGTTTATATATTAACGGACAACTTGTGGTCTCTTCACCAGACACTCCAGCTGGACCATATCGATATGTTGCCACAGGTCTTAACGAAATAGATGGAGCAGACTATCATCCAACAGGATATATTGATGACTTTACAGCAGGCGCAAACTACAATGGACTTATAACTGTAAATCCAACTACATCTTCAACATCTTTTTCAATAATTCAAATAACAGACACCCAACACTTGGCAGACATGTACCCTCAGTTGCTCGATAGTTTGTCACAATGGATAGTCGTCAACGTAAAAAACTACAATGTTTCAATGGTAGTTCATACTGGTGACATAGTAGATTATTCTACATCTACAGTGGACTGGCAAAATGCGAATAAATCAATGGGTAAATTGTTGAACAGTGGAGTTCCGTATTGTTGGACCGCTGGAAACCATGACCAAAATCCTCAACAAAACCCTAACACATCATGGTTGGGGAACAATTACGCTGCATTCAATCCTGCCATTATGAGGGCGAAATCTTATTGGGTAAGTGACTTGTACAATGGAAAAAACACGGCAGTGCAGTTTTCCTACGGCAATTTTAAGTTCCTGATTATTGACGTTGAATTCTACGCAAATTCAAGCGTAATTTCTTGGATGACCAACTTGATATCAACTCACCCTGATTACAATGTTATTATTGGGGTCCATAGTTTGCTAAGTGGGTCAGGAGTATACACAAACGAGGGAGACGATGGTTCTTGGGAAACAAACTTTGTGAACACTCTTAACAACTATCCGAACGTATTTCTTACTCTTAATGGGCATGAGCACTCGACCAATTTCGCTTCACGCAATCAAGTAGGAACAAGAATGCAGATCCACTGGGACATGCAGGAAGTGACAAATAGCGCAGGCGATAGGGTAGGTGCAGCATCAGCAAGAATCTACAGTTTTGATTTGAATAAAAAATTGATCAACGTATCAACCTATCTAGTGTACAATTCAACGTGGTTAACTGATTCACAGAACTCGTTTACTTTCTCTCCTACATTGATTCAAAGCAGGGTCGATACCGTGTTTTCTGATGGTCTTGAAAATGGACTTAATGCTTGGACTGGAACTTACCAGTCAGGTGGTTCCATAGTTGTCGGTACTACCAGCATTCATCAGGGAATTTACTCTGCTAAAATTACAAACTCTGGAACTAGCGCAAGATTTGCGTACGTCTACAAAGACCTTGGTCAAGCTTATTCTACTTTGTATGCTAGAACATATGCCATGTTGGATTCCGCTCCATCGTCAACAAATGACTACGTTGGGGTCATCTGGATTGAGAATAGCGCCACACAACATCCTGTTGTGGCAGGGGGTTTAGTTAATATTGCGGGTGTTCTGTATTGGGAATTAGATGTTTTCTCATCTTCATGGCATACATATCTTAGTTCGCCTGTTACTTTTCAGATAAATAACTGGTATAGTTTAGAGATCAAAGCGTCTGCAGGTAGTAGCGGTCTTTTTATTAATGGACAACTTGTGGTTTCTTCGCCGGATACTCCAGTTGGGCCTTATCGGTATGTAGCCTTCGGTCTTAACGAAGTAGACGGAGCGTACTACCACCCAATAGGATATGTTGATGACTTTGCAGCTGGCGCAAATTATATTCTATAGATGGCTTTATTTCAATGCTCAGAAACGTTTGCTAAAAAAACAATTCGATTTAATGCAATAATAGAAAAGGAAACTTGACCCTTGAACTCTTTGCTGCTCAAGTAAAGTTCTGGCCGATTAAAAACAAAAAGTTAGATCCAGCCTTATTACAACTATATGGTTCGTCTCATCCAAAAACTACCGCTTGCTTTTATTTCTTTGTACCTACTGAACGCTTTTTCCAATTTGTCGGAATATTTCAAGTGGAGATAGTTTCCTGGCCATAGAATTTCAAAGTTGTTGTTGAACGCTAAAAAAGCTTGAAGTAGATATTGTTCAGTATAAAAACGATTTTGCTTTAGTCTGTACATAGGGTAATCTTCAGGAAACATTATATCGTGTATTTGTACTACTACTCCTTTGCTAAGTCTTGGCAAAATTTCAAGATATTCAATCTGAACATCTCCGCCAGTTCGCAATACATGTGAAGAATCAATGAAGAGGATATCGTTTTGTTTCAGACTCTCAAATGTTGACAAAGGAATTTCCTGAATAGGTTTGCATATTAATTTTGTTAATCCTGGAAACCCAGTTTTTAAAATATTTTGTGGATATGGTTCAATTGCTGTTAACTCACACCTGTAGCTACTGTCTTCTTTTTGATTCTTTAATATCGCCTCGGCAGCTAGACGGGTAGAGTAACCTGAACCAATTTCAGTTATGTTGCTTGGCTTAAAATATCGAATCATACAATAGAGTATTTCTGCATCCATTGAGGTAAACATCGGATTTTTTACATAATATTGGTATGGAACTGCGGTCTCATTCATCGGAAAGGCTTCATATTCATTTTTAAACTTGTTTTCAAAAATTTCAAGGAGTTCTAACGCCTTTTTCTCGTTAATATTAACGCCAACCATTTCAGTATGCTTCAACCAAAAAGCATTATCTAACTTCTCTAAATCGGGTATCGGCGATTCATACCATTGAGAACTATTAGGGAGAAGAAGCAATCGCTTTCTTTCAAGATACTTTTGCATAATCTTTCTCAAAAAGTTTGACATTCCAACCAATCATCTATTCACTTACAAATTGGGTTATTAATTTCTGGTGGTCTTAGAATTATTCAGAATTTTTTTCAATGTTATTTACAAAAAATAATGTTTGTCAGAATTCTTCATTTTGCGTGGTTTTGTCACTTGAACCAATTTATAGCCATCGCATCTTTAGCTTAACAAATTAATATTGATCAACTAAAAAGCCCTAAATAGAAATAAACGAAAAGTTGCATTCTATTTTAAGAATGACTATAACTTTTTAGAAGCTTGAAAATTGTTTGCTGCAACTCTGAAAAGGAATAAAATGTTCAAGATAGTTAGATTGCCCAAAGAATTAGCCGTTTTAATGCCTTTCCAGCAATTTGTTTATAAACTCTCCTTATGTGAATACTTAGTTGCGGTATATCCTTGAACTGCTGCTATTCTCTTTTCAACCTTGTTAGCAAACATATTATTTTAGGTGAGGTGCCAAGCTGAAAATGACACAAATTTGCTGTTTTCTATATGTTTTCAGAAGCAACTTCAATTCATGGCTTTGCAAAGATTACGAAGACTTCGCGCAATGAATCCAGATGCAATATTTATTCCGGTTGTTGGGATGAGACAATTCCTATACTTTCCTGGTATCGTTGACGAATTTATGTTGGGTCCAATGCGACAAATCCGCTTGATCGGTCCATCTTCACATTTAATTAATTCGATTTTTCAGTCAATACCAGGAGTTTATAAATTAGCTAAAGAAATCAACTACAAAGTTGGTTCCTTTACAGGAAATAGCACTCTGACAGAATTAAGAAAAATTTCAAAACGCGAAAACATCCAAACAATATACGCAGATTACACGCCTATGGTATACTTCAACGGAGACTCTGCAATAATGAACTGGTTCAACACCGTGGGAAAAGCTCTGGACTTTGATTATTTGATTTTTTACGAATTCGATATGTACACTACTAAATCGCTTGCACAAATATACAAACCTTATTTGAAATTATTCGATGCATGTTTTAAAAACTATGAAAAAGCTACTCCCAGTTGGTATTTTTATCATTACCCTCCAGGCTGCAGTTCCGCGACCCGAAATTGGTTAAGGCAAAGGAAGCTAAAAACAAATCTCTTTCGGTCTCTTTTCGGAGGAAGTTTAATCTCGCATTCAATTCTTGAAAAACTGTCTGATCTTAAAATTGACTTCTCAGGGGAACCTTATTGTGTTGCAGAGATGAGGTTTCCTACTATTATCACTAATTTGGGCTTCAAAATTGGAAAATTAGATTTTCCCGCTTGCAGGTTTAGGCCAATTTGGCAAGAAAAAGAAATCTATAAACATGAAGATGCAGGCATTTTCCACCCGGTTAAATCGTTGACTTCTGTGGAGTTAAAATTCCCTGTGCAATAAACTCTAAAATGTTTTGGAAATTTATGGGGAATTGAGTGGTTAAGGATGAATTATAGGAAGTTTGGAAAATTAACTTGGGAAGCTTCAGCTTTGGGTTTTGGATGCATGAGGTTGCCCATTAACAAGAATAGCAACGAATTAAATCAGCCTTTATCAAAGAAAATGATTAGGTACGCAATCGACCATGGTGTTAATTACATTGACACTGCCTACACCTATCATCAAGGAATGAGCGAAGTCCTTGTTGGGGAAGCACTCAAGGATGGTTATAGAGAAAAAGTAAAAGTTGCTACAAAAATGCCCTCTTGGCTAATCCAATCTCAGCAAGATATGGACAAATATTTTGATGAACAAATAAAAAGGCTAAATGTGAATTACATTGATTTCTATTTATTGCATGGTCTCAACAGAGTCAATGGAGCAAATTAAGACAACTTGACGTTATTGCTTGGCTTGAGAGAAAAATGGATGAAGGTGTCATAAAATACATTGGCTTTAGCTTTCACGATAATTTTGATGTTTTTAAGGAGATCATTGATGGTTATTCTGATTGGACCTTCTAGTCAGATTCAATACAACTACATGGACTGCGAATAATCAAGCTGGAACAAGAGGTCTTGAATATGCTGCCTCCAAAGGTTTAGGCATCGTAGTTATGGAGCCTCTTGCTGGAGGAAAAATTGCCGTCTACCCCTCCAAAAGAAGTGCAAGTCGCTATGGGATACATCGGAAATTAAGAGAAATCCCCCTGAGTGGGCACTTCGCTGGATCTGGAATCAACCCTCAAGTATCAATCGCTCTCAGTGGTATGAACACACTAAATCAGGTTGTTGAAAACTGTAGAAATAGCTAATCATTCCAAACCGTGCATTATGACTGAGAATGAACTTGCTCTTGTTGAGCGCGTGAAAGAAAAGTATGAAGAACTGGGATATATTAAATGTTCAGGCTGCGGTTACTGCCTACCCTGTCCAAAGGGCGTCGACATACCTGCTATATTATCCCTTTACCATGATTATCGGTATAATGGGACGCCGAAGAATATCAAAAGCAAGTATTGGGAGTCATATAACTCCTAGGAGTCAAGCGCGAAGTGTGTTGGATGTGGAAGATGTGAAGATCTTTGCCCTCAGAAAATGGCTGTTAGAAGTGCTCTTTCGGAGGCAGAATTGGTTTTTGAATCTGGCTATGAGTCAAATTAGCTACTATCCAAAATGGGGATTAAAATTAATGAGAAAAGAGTTTAAGAAAGGTATTAAGTCAAGTGAATAAGTGAATCTCAATCCGAAGATTGAATTTTTGAGAACTGTGTTGGTTGCTTATATCGGTATATAGGCATAAAGTACGAACTGCTAGATCCATAGGTCTTAAGAAGAGCTATGTATTTGTCGTTGATCATCCCTTTCGATATTTCGCTATTTCAGCGAAAAAGTCTTATTGATTATGTTTAAAATAAAGAAGCTAAGGAAGAACTGAATTTGTATGATGAATTAGATATAGAACATTTTGTCGGAAGATTTAGTTACCGTTTTGGATCACAGATATTAGTTCCTAAAATAGGGACGGTACTTAAAATTAAACCTGTGCTGGCTTACCTTGAAGTGCACATTGTGGATCAATGCAACTTGAACTGCAAGGGTTGTGGGCATTTCTCTCCTATTGCAGATGAATGGTTTATCGATCCAGATAATTATGCACTGATATTACCCAACTAAAAAAATTATTTTCAACAATTCGGGTAATACGGATTATGGGAGGAGAACCATTACTTCATCCCAAAGTAGAACAACTTTTGTTACAAACAAGACGCGTTTTTTCTAAAGCGGATATAAGAATTGTTACTAACGGTATTCTTTTAGATAAAATGTCAGATTCTTTTTGGGAAACCTGCAAGACCAATAATATTAGTTTTGATATTACTGTGTATCCTCCTCTAAAAAACAAAATGAAATTTCTCTATAAATTATTGCGTGCAAAGGGCGTAAAACTCAATGAATTTAAAAAAGCCGACAGCTTTTACGCATTTTATAATCCTAAAGGTGACTCCAATAGGGAGTTAAACTTTCAGGAATTGTAAAGCGAAATGGAATATTTGTACCAATCTTAGAAATGGGCGGATTTACAGTTGTCCAATTCCTACCTATATTCAGCATTTCAACAAGAAATTTAAAACTCAGATTCCAAGTGATGCATACGTTAACATTTATGCGCCTAATCTGACTGGGTGGGAAGTAAAGAAGGCACTTACGAAGGCTCCTTCAACATGTCGGTATTGCACTTATGGGTGGGACAGTATTCCAAGTTTTTCTTGGTCTACTTCAAAACAGGCTTTATCCGATTGGGATGCAACTTAATTATTCGAGTTAAAACTCAATTTTAGACCAGGGTAACCCAAACAATAAATGAGTCTGCGATTTTAGTAAATTGGAATTAAGGTTGAGTCTTTAGAGTGAAGAAAAAAAGAGTACTCGTATTTCCGGGTGGAACAGAAATAGGCTTGGAAATATGGAAATCATTGAGGTACTGCAAAGAAATATCGCTTTTCTCAGGGGAGAGTGATGTTTCCAATCATGCGCCTTATGTTTTTCAAGAGAATTTCATTATTCCAGATGTTCACCAACAAAACTGGCTTGAGACCCTAATTTCTGTAATAGAAAAACAACCATATAGACTATGTATTTCCAGCGCATGACGATGTAATTTTAGCCTTAGCTGAAAATGCAAACAAAATCCCAGCCCAAATTGTCTCTTCCCCATTATCCACCTGTGTTGTTTGTAGATCAAAATCTAGAACTTACGAAAAGTTCAAAGATTTGCTTCCCGTACCCAGAATCTTTAAGCAAACCATCGGAGGTAGTTAGCGTTTCCTGTTTTTGTTAAACCAGATATTGGGCAAGGTTCACAATATGCTTCCAAAGTGGAAAATCTTGAAACCCTTAAAGTATTGCTCAAAGACAATCCAAACTTAATCATTTCAGAGTATCTTGCCTGGAAAGGAGTACACTATTGATTGTTTTACTGACAGAAGAAAAGGTTTACTCTTTTGCGGCGGTCGGGAAAGAATTCGTATTAAGGCAGGGATATCCATGAACAGCAAACCTGTCGATGATAAAACTTCTCAAATATTCCGGAAAATTGCTGAGATAATTTCCAATGAATTGGAGTTTCATGGTGCATGGTTTTTTCAAATGAAAATTGACAATACAGGTACTTTGAAGCTTAATGGAAATTGCTCCCAGAATTAGCGGAACGATGGCTACCCACAGGGCGATAGGGGTCAACTTTGCCTTATTAAGCATTTATGAGAATGAGGGTACCGATATCGTGATAATGCCTAACAATTACAATGTGCAAATTGACCGGGCTTTAGAAAACAGGTACAAGCACAACCTTGAAGTATAACAAAGTGTATGTGGATTTAGATGATACTTTAGTAATAGACAATAAAACTAATCCTCAACTTATCCAGTTTTTGTATCAAAGTCTAAACAAAGGCTGCAAAATAATCTTAATAACGAAAACCATCCGAAAGGGCAGCATTCAATCTATACTAAAACAATTTAGACTCGGAAACATCTTTGATGAGACTATCTGTTTGCGAAAAAACGAAACAAAAGCAGATTTCATAGAATCCTCATGGATCAATTTTTATCGATGACAGTTTTAGCGAGCGGAAATCTGTTTTTGAAAGACTCGGTATACCTACATTTGATTGCAGCATGATTGAGTTATTGATTGACCAAAGGACTTAGTTTAGATATAGGATCTGTGAAGGGTACAGAATGCAAAGTATCCTTATTTTCTCTGATTTGCATGCGAGCAGGAGAGCTTTGGAAGATATAATTCCTACTCTTGAAAAAGTCGATCTTAGTATTTGTTGTGGAGATTTCTTGGGTTACGGAAAAGACATTGATTATTGCTTCGACTACGTATCTGAAAAATATTGATCTTGTTGTTCTCAGGCAACCACGAAAGATTGGCAATAACAAATGAAAATCTGGAAAAGTAGCATCCTGCTCGTGAAAGAATCTATATTAAATCTAGGGATAAGTTAAGTTTAGAACAGAAGAAGGCACTTTCTTGCCTTACCAAAAGAAATTCGGTATCAAGATATGTACATTACACATTCAATTGGAGACCAACTACTTGAGAACAGAAGAGCGATTTTCATGCAATTACTGCCAATTTGTCAAAAGACATTAAATATGTTTTTTTTGGACATACTCACGAACAGGTCTACTTCAAGTTTGAAAAGAGGAGTTATTGTTAATCCTGGATCCATTGCGAAAGGAAGGGGAGGATTCTGAAAGAGGTTTTGTTTTAATAAATGGAGACAACTTTGAGTTCGTAAAATTGGAGGCTATTCTTTGAAAATCAATAACGTTGCAGTCACAGCAGTTGGTGGCGGCGTTGGGCAGAGTATTCTTAAGGCTCTGCAAAAAACAGATTATAACCTGTGGGAATTAACAGCATGTATTGGCAGCAGGATTATACGCGACTAAAAGATCCTACCTTGGATTGAACGCTACAGACCCGCGATTTGTGGATAGGCTGATTCAAATTTGCAATAAGGAAAAATGCACAGTGCTTTTTCCAGGGTTAGACATTGAGCTGGCGCCTCTTTCAAATAATATTGCTAAGCTTAAAGATTCGAATATAATTCCTATAGTGAGTGATCCAGAGATAATTGAGATCTGTGACGATAAGCTGAGGACTTGCGAGTTTTTGAAGAAGAATGGTTTTCCTTACCCAAGACTTTTAGATTGAAGGAATATGACGATGAACTTGGATTTCCACTTGTATTAAAACCTCAAAAAGGAGGTCATCGTTCGATAGGTGAGTATAAAATTTGTAGCAATAAGCAATTTAAGGCTATAACTAAGAATTTAGACTTCAACAACTATGTGGTTCAAGAGTTCATAGAAGGAGAGGAGTATACTTGCGGAACAGTCACTTTGGACGACGGTTGTATTGGTGCAATAATTATGAAACGTGAACTTCGAAACGGAGATACCGTGAAGGCGTTTGTTGTAAGAAATGAAGAACTAACAACTTTCCTTAAAAATGTCATCAATGCTTTGAGGCCATTTGGGGCTTGTAATATTCAATTAAGAATTAGAGAAAATATTCCTTACATTTTCGAGTTAAATGCTCGTTGTTCTGGAACAACTGGTTGTCGTGCTTTAGCGGGGTTTAATGAGCCGAAAATGATTTGCGACTATATTTTTAACGACATACGAAATCCAGAATACACCATAAAGGAAATGACTATTCTGAGATATTTGAAAGAATTAGTTGTAGAAAACAATAAAATCGAAGAGATGAAGTTAAAGGGCTTTATTAGTAATGAAGCGAAGGAACTATAGCGATTCATATAGCAGGGAAAAGTGATGGAAGACAAGATAACGGTAACTAAACCAGTTCTTCCCGATTTAGCAAAATATGTGAAATATCTGGAAAGAATTTGGCAAACAAGATGGTTGACAAACGAGGGAGAATTCGTTCTACTATTGGAAGAAAAGTTGAAAGAATATTTAAGTTCTGAGAATCTTGTCTTGCTTTCCAATGGTACTCAAGCTCTTCATATTGCTTTAAAAGCTCTAGACATTAAGGGTGAAGTCATAACAACTCCATTCACATTTGCAGCCACTACAAATGTCATAGTGTGGGAGGGACTAACACCAGTCTTTGCCGATATTGATGCAGAAACCTTCAATATTGACCCAGCTGATGTAGAAAAGAAAATAACCAAGAGAACCAGTGCAATACTTGCTGTTCACACGTATGGCAACCCCTGCTATGTCGAAGAACTTCAAGAAATCGCAGATAGACACCACATAAAACTAATCTACGACGCCGCACATGCCTTTGGAACAGAATATCAAAAATCAATCCGATTGTGAAATACGGCGACATGTCCACGTTAAGTTTTCATGCTACAAAAATCTTTAACACTATCGAGGGTGGAGCTATTTCTGCTAGAGATCATGAATGTCTATGCGAAAGTAAAGTTGCTGAGAAATCATGGCATAAAATCCGAGGAAGAAGTTCTATTGGCCGGAACGAATGCTAAGATGAACGAATTCCAAGCTGCAATGGGTCTCTGTAATCTTGAAGACATTGAGGCAAAAATTGAAAAAAGAAAAGAAATCTACGAAAAGTACAAGGAAGACTTAGGTGAAATCGAGAATATTAATTTCCAAAAGAGTAATTGCGTCTAAGTACAATTACAGTTACATGCCGATTTGTTTTGAAGACATGAAAACAAGAGACCACTTGTATTTGGAGTTATTTAAAAACGGAATTATGTCGAGAAAGTATTTTTACCCTCTAACTGTGAATGCATCATATTTTATTGAAGAAGGTCTAAATCTCGTCGAGAAGTACGATCTAAAGAGAGCTTTTGATATTTCGAACAGAATCTTGTGCTTACCCCTCTATCCTGATTTAGAAATTGTCTTCATTAGAAAGAATAATCAACATTACAGTTAACCTTTTGAAGAAAGAAAAAAATTGATAATACATTGTTTTTGATCAATTTTGAAAAAACTGTAGATTGATTGACTAATAACACTGATATACTGCTCAGATCAAAGTAGAGGATGCACTAACTTCGTTTGACGTTGTCTTAATAAGGTGCGAAATCGAAATTATGTTAAAAGCAAACGCCATAAGTATTCCTAAAAGGCAGGTTATTCATGGAAAAACTACGCACGAAATCAAAGTTTATGGTTCAAACTATAGCTTTGCTGATTTTGCTGTGTCTAAGCGTGATTGCGTTTCAATTCAATTCTGAAGTTAACGCAGAACCTGTTTCTTCTGTTGGCGTGCAAAACACGTCTTTTTCTATAATTCAAATTACTGATACTCAGCATTTAGCGGATATGTATCCTCAGTTGTTTGATAATTTGACAAAGTGGATTGCTTCTAATGTTGTAACCTATAATGTTTCGATGGTTATTCATACAGGTGACATTGTTGATTATGCTAATTCTTTAGCCAATTGGCAAAATGCGAATAGGTCGATAAGTACGCTTCTAAATAATGGTGTTCCTTATTTATGGACTGCTGGAAACCATGATCAGTTTCCTCAGGAAAATCCAAATGCGAGTTGGTTGGGAAACAACTTTGCTGCGTTTAATCCTGCAGTTATGAGGTCTAAACCTTATTGGGTGAGTGATTTATTTAATGGTAAAGAGACTGCTGTTCAATTCTCTTATGGCAATTACAAGTTTCTTATAATTGATATGGAATATTTTGCAAATTCAAGTGCAATTTCTTGGATGAACAAACTAATAACAACACATTCTGATTATAATATAATTGTTGGAGTCCATTGTTTACTAAATAGCTCTGGCGGATACAATAACAACGGTGGGAGTGGCGTTTGGGAAAATAATTTTGTGAATACTCTCAACCAATATCCGAATGTGTTTCTTACTCTTAATGGACATGATCACGGTTTGGCTTTTGCTTCCCGTAACCAGGTTGGAAACAGAACTCAGATTTTCTGGGACATGCAGGAAGTAACTAATAGTACAGGAGCTCGCGTAGGAGCTGCCTCAGCAAGGATTTACAGTTTTAATATGAATAGCAAAATGGTCACTGCTTCAACATATTTGGTGTATAATTCAACTTGGTTGAATGATTCAAAGAATTCGTTTGTTTTCGGGCCAGTCTCATTGCAAAGCGTAGCTGATCCATCACCAACTCCTCTTCCTACATCTGAATCTACTCCAACTCCTCTTCCCTCCCTTGAGCCAACTCCAATTGACACTCTTAATTCCAATGACCCAACAACAGAAAATCTTTCACCCATATCCATTCCAACCCAGTCTTCTTCGTTCACAAATAATCCTATTCCAACTTTTACACCGTCTCCAACTACAAAACCATATCAACCAACTCCTTCCCCATTTCCAACTACACAACCACAATCTACTCCCATAGTAAACGCATCCTCAAGTTTAATTCCCGATTCACCCTCATCAAATCCAAAAGCAATCAACAATGGTGCCTACCTTCCATTTAGCGAGTTATTGTTGACAGCAAGTCCTTACATTTCAACAATATTATTCATATCAGTATGTGCAGTTATAGCCATAAAGAAAAATAGAAAATAAAGATTGCAAGACTCTCGAGATATTAAATACAATTGCAAGGTTCAACTTTACGTGATTCCTAAAAAGGATAGAGATAAGATGGATTATAATCACAAATAAGTGAGCTTAAATTTTGTCTCCAAACAATGCATAAATCCTCTATGTATTCAGAGTTACCAGAAACGGAGGTATTTAGATTATTTATTAAACGAATTTTTCAAATATTATTATTCTTAAACAAATAAAAAGCGCAGTTTTTGCGTTTAAAATCGAATTTTTCCAAGCATTCTTTACAATTGTTATTTAATTGGACATATTACTCTTTTTATAAAAGGGTTTTCCATCAATTGTTTTTTTAAGATCAAAATCGTTGCAGACAAAAATGCAACAGCTGTAAAAGCACTAATTCCTGAGCTATCTATTTGGCTATTGTAGGAATGATTGATATATAACTCTGGATGAGCAAACCATGCGGTTCCATATTCGGAAGCATAATATTGGCAACTCCAAGTCTGAATCCAAATACAACAGCCTGTAGGTACAAACAAGGTACCCAAACCTTGACCATTAGTCACCTGATTGGACCTGTAACTATCATCAACAATAAAATCAATAGTCACCTTAGTCCAATCATCAGTACCAAAAACAACATAGGTATTAGCGATATCTTCGGTAACACCTAAACCCTTAGGGTCGCCGATACCAAAAGACGCACCATTATCACCGTACAAATCAATTCCGATGCGACCACCAGCCAAATAATTATCGCCAACAACAGTTGGCTCAGAAGTCTTAATCCAGCAACTCCAAACTATATGGTCACCGGGAAAGACATCAAACATCCCTCTGTCAACACCGCTAATCAATAGCGTATGATAAAGGAACTTCCCAAGAAGGCTCACCCATAAAGTTAACCTTGTAACTTATTTGCATATTTCGCAATGGAGCATTGTTACTGTCACTGTCACTCCACCATAAACCATCATTAACACTCACCATGTTGGCGTTAGAAGCATTGGCAAGCGGAACAAAACCTAGCAAACTAACCAAGCAAGCAATAATTAAGAAATTAAATAACCGAATGTAACTCAGCCTCTTATTGAATTATTTAAACTGCCTTTCATGGAACAAGACTATATGCTTCTCCAGTATTCAAATAGTGAGAAGACCTATTAAAACTTGAAAGTATTGCCAGAAAAAACTGTAATTCTTTCAGAGTAACTTGGATTTTTTAATTTTAACATGGTAAAAGTTGCCAAGCTCAGAAATATTTATTTCAATTTTAAACTTATATTTTATTTACTTTTTTCAAATTAGGCACTTATTTTTATTATAGAAATAATTTCATGTGTGAAAGCGACTTTGTCTCTAATCATAATATGTTCAATTTGGTTTTTACTTTAAGTTTCTTAAGTTTTTCTGATTTTTAATTGGTAATCTTGAAAACTTTCTTTTTCTACTTTTGTTAAAACTAATAGCGACTATAGAGGTAATTACGATTATTATTGCGGCGATTGCACCAGCTAAATAGGTATTGGATGAGATTGGATTATTCTCTGGTTGTAGGGAGGTTGGTTGAGTTGTAGGTGTGGAAGTTGGTGGAGTTGTTTGTATTGAGGTTGGGATGGGGCTCTGTGTAGGTGAAGGAACGGTTGTGGGTGTAGGAGTTGGCGGAGTCGTTGGTGTGGGACTTGGGGTTGGCGTTGGTGTGGGTGTTGGAGAAGGAGTTGCTGTTGGAGTTGGCGTTGGTGATTCAGTGGGTGTTGTTGTTGGAGTCGGAGTAATTGTTGGAGGTATTGGTGTTTCAGTGGGTGTTGGGGTAGGTGTTGGCGTAGGTGATGGAAGCAAGCCAAAACAGTAGATATTACCATCATCTGATCCTACGTATATATTGCCAAGGGCTATAGCGGGAGAGGAATCAACCAAATTATTCGTCAAATAACTCCATATCTTTTCGCCAGTTAAGACATCTAAACAGTAAAAATTGTGGTCTCTTGATCCTACGTACACTTTGCCATCGGCAATAGCTGGAGAAGACGCAATTACATCAATTGTTGTATAATTCCATTGAGATTTTCCATCGACATCTAAACAATAGATCTTGTTGACAATGGTTGGTCCAAAGTAGTCACCAGCTCCAATGAAGACCTTGCCATTGGCCACAGCTGGAGAAGAGCTGATCGAGTTGTCTATTGTATAACTCCAAATTTTTGCTCCAGTTGTAGCGTCTATGCAGTAAATGTTGTGGTCCCAGGATCCAACGTAGACTTTATTGTTGTCAACTGTAGGGGAAGAGAATATCGAACCGGATGTTTGGTAATTCCATATTTTTGTTCCCGAGGTGGCATTCAAACAATAAAGGTTGTTGTCTCCGCATCCTATGTAGACTTTGCCGTCGGCAACTGCGGGGGAGCTGTGGACCCAAACCCCTGTTGTATAGGTCCAGATGTTTGTTCCAGTTGAAGCGTTCAGACAATAAACGTTGCCTGACTTTGAGCCTACGTAGACTTTGCCTTCTAAGACTGCAGGAGAAGGACCGACATAGTCGCCAGTTGGGTAGCTCCAAATGAAAGTTCCTGTTGAGGCATTTAAGCAATATACGTTACCATCGTTTGACCCTACGAATACTCTGCCATCCGAAACAGCAGGACATGACCAAACGTTGCCTCCAGTTAGGTAACTCCATAAGAATGCGCCAGTACTTGCATTCATGCAGTAAAGCTTGGAATCATTAGATCCAACGTATACTTTGCCATCAACAACAGCTGGAGACGATGATATTGCACTGCCAGTTGCATAACTCCAAAGGGAAGCATTTGAATTTGGAGCTGTTGAAGATGTATATCCTGTGTGTTGCAGGTTGTTGCGGAACATAGGCCATTCATTAATTGAGCTATCAACACTGTTAGCCATTGGGATCTTGACCAATAGTAAAGAAAATATTACAATTAGGATTAAACTGATAACTATGTTTTTGGATATGCGAAATTTTCGTGGGGAAAAGCAAGATCTCTTAATTAACATCTGGTAGATGTATGTATTCATGTTACTTATTTATTTCTCGCGATATTGTGCCATTCTCCAAGACCTCTTTTTTGATTGCAGAATAATGCTTTTAATAACAGTGGGTAAACTTGTATTAATAAAGTCACAAGGCTGCAGCAAGAATTAAGAGCGTGCGTTTTGAATTGTCCGAAAATCAAAAGCTCAAAGAGTTAATAAAAGACGTAATTTTGAAGACTGCAAAAGATGACCAACCGGAAACGAAAAGTCAACTTATAAGTCTTGTTCGCAAAAAGACGGATCTTTCGGAAGATGTTATGAATTTAATTAATCAGTTGGAAGTTGAAGGAAAAATTGAATTTAATGTAAAACGGGAAAAGGTTCCTTTAGTTTCGGGTAAAAATTATTTTTTTAAATCTGAATCAGCATGGTATTGGACTATAATAGCATTAACAATAGTAACTGCCATAACTGCTTTTACAATTCCGCAAGATTTGTATCCTTTAGTTTACTTTCGCAATCTTCTTGGTGTTGTATTTGTTTTGTTTTTACCTGGATTTGCATTCGTGAAAGCGTTGTTTCCCGTTAAAGTTCCAATAGGGACTTCTTCAGAAAGCTTGGATGCAATCGAACGGGTGGTTTTGAGTGTTGGAATGAGCTTGGCTCTTGCTTCTATAGTTGGTTTGATATTGTACTATACTCCCTTTGGCACAGGTTCGGTTCAATATACTTTTAGCTTATTGTTTTTTGTAGTTGGTTTTGCTACTCTTGCGCTATTTCGTGAACAAAATGCAAAATCCATCATTAATTAGACTATTTCTTGAATAAATCGAGGTTGAATTTTAGGTTAAGTGACTTCCTTCTAAAAGGAATGCTTTTATACGCACAAAGAATATCTTGGATTGAGCTATTAACAAATTCACAAGGCAAAGGAACGAAAATGCGCATTGACTTTAAAAATATGAAACGTGATTCGTCCTTAGCCATTTCGTTTATTACGTCAGGCATTGGTCTACTTGTTATTTCGGTTTTTTTAAACTCACAAGTGTTATCCCTAATCGGGTTGGGCTTAACTTTCTGGGGTGGTCTTTTTTTATTTATAACCCCCTTGAAATATGTCGAAGGTAGTTACTTGATAACTTCAACTTTGCCTAATTATATGACAATTGATAGGATGCTAAAGGATCTAAATCCTAGAAATGAGGCATATAACATTCCTTCTGTTCCTCGAAACGTCTATTTGCCGGAGCACCTTAAAGGATTAAGAGAAACAGTAACATTTATTCCGGCGCGAGCAGCTGAAATGGTTTTTCCTGATAATAATAAAGTCAGTTCTGAAGAAAGAGCGCTTTTTGAAAACGCTAAGGAGCTTCTAATAAGCATCGCGAGAGATAAATTTCTAATTGAAAACCCAAAAGGTCTTCTTATAACATCTCCAGGAATTGGCTTATTGGATAAAATTGAACAAAAACGTAATATAGATTTAACTAAAATTCCTCCAAACGAACTTGACGATACTCTGCCATTCTTGCTTGGCGATCTTGATTTAGCTAAAGAAATTAAAATGACTACAATCGAAAACATAGTTACGCTGCAAATTAATGATTCTCTTTATAGAAATCTATACAGTCAATATGATCTAAAGAGTGTCAACATAATTGGATGCCCAATGGTTAGTGCAGCAGCTTGTATAATTGCAGAATCCACTGGTAAACCCACTTTGATACAAAAAATAGAAGCTTCCCCAGAAGGTAAGACAATAACTGCAACATTCAAAATTATATATGGGCTATTTGAGGAGAAATCAAAATCTATTTGGTCCGACGGAAAAGCAGATTTAAGGCAAAAGGAACTGCTAGAGGTAGTTGTGGGTTCAATTGGGCTTATTGAATTGTCTTTTGATACTCTGATTGGTCTGCGAGAGAAGCGGGTCAATTGGATACAGTTAGAAAAATATTCTGGAGGTTTTGGACCTAACTCAAATTTTGCGTTGCAAACAATGCCTGATTTAAATTTGGACTTTCTAAAGATCTCTTCAGCGATTAACAGTCTGGATGCTCTAAATACTTCTAAGGAAGCCTACAGTATTCTTAAAAAGATTTTTGAGTATTTTAGTTCTTTAAATATTGATGATGATATAAAAGGCAGTGTTCTAAATTTCCAAAGTGCTAAGGCAATAATTTTAGCGTATTATACATTAAACGATACTATGCTTGGCAAGTTGGTTGGCGATATTGAATACAAGAATGAGAATATTCAACTCGAAACTGCCTTGGAAACTTTGGCTAACGAAACTGACTTCAAAGTAAACGTTGAAGAGGTCCGTGCTAGTATAGAGAAAATTAATCCTGAGGATAATTTAGAAGCAACTATTAATGATGTCAGAGGAATCTTTAAAGACCAATTAAATAACCTCAACAAGCTTTTTACTTGGTTTGAGCGGTCAAATCAATCGTGATTTATATGATCTTTCCCTTAACGTTAACAGAAATTAGTATATTGCTAGCTGTTATTGCAATAGTGATTCTTGTTACCTCCGTATTTCTTGGTGTCTCACAAGAATATTCAAGCAAAATGCATATTGATAAAACAAGACTAAGAATAGTTGGCATCGGATGCGGGATTGCTTTTTTAGTTACAATTGCTTTACGCTTTATATAATATTATCAAATACAACTGATGTTTTTTATATTTCAAAAGTGTAGTTGGAAAAAAATTTTGATTTTTGCATTCTGGTGAGGTTTTGAATTTGGGATTGATTGTTTGTTGGGGTTTTTTCTGCTTATAGTTAATATTGATTATTAATAAATAATATTTAAATAATGAATTCGAAAAGTTCTATTCGAGTAACTTTCAATGAAAAACAAATATGTTTACCTAATCGCCGCAACGATTCTTCTATTAACAATTGCAGTAATTTCAGGAACTGAAGTCAACGCTCAAGAATCCCTATTTTGGACAGATAACGCATACAGTGCAACTGGCGCAGCAGTCACAACTCCAACCTTAGTCTTAGGTACGGAATATCGTATCGTTGCTTCAACTGTTTTCTGGTACAACTACTCTGGCGGTCTTCAAGCAGATGCACAATATTATTGCACAGATAATTCAGATTGGAATTGGACTAACAATTCACCAGCACCAAACGGTCACTCGTTTTTACTTATCAACGGAACTGACGTGAATTGGGGATCATTTAGCAACGCAGATACTAATCACACATACTCAATTGCGTATGTTGGAACTGGTTCGCCGATAACTTTTCAAGTATATGACTGGATAGATCAAGACATTTCCAACAACTATTGTCACATCGAGATTTACATCTACCAAGTACAACCTGCTCCAACTCCAACCCCTTCGCCTACTCCAACCGCTACACCTTTACCAACAGAAAGTCCAACACCAACACCCACTGAATCACCAACGCCAACTCCAACAGCAACTCCTTCTCCAACACCTCAGAAACACCCACACCAACTGCCATCCCAACATCAAGTCCAACTGCCACACCAAAACCCGCACCAACAGCCACTCCCACCATTACACCTACATCAACCCCCATAGCAACAATAAGTAGCTCACCGACAACAGATCCGTCAACTTTCACGATTCAACTTTCAGTAGAAAATCAGACTAATTCAATGTTGACATTAGCATTACTTCTTGTTATAGTAATCTACACTGTTGATGTTATCATCATTTTAATAATATTGGCAATAATCTTTAGTGAGAAAATGAAGAAAAAAAGAAATCCCGTTTAAATGTCATTATATTAAAGAAGAACAAATTCTCTCATAATATCTATTTTTTTGAAATTCTGACTATTGAAAAATACCTGGTTCAATTTTGGATTTTTATTTCTTGGCTGCTCCGGTTAATTTTTATCTGTAATGCTGATTTTTCCAGTATTTACCCAGTTAGCTACATCTTGAAGTCTGTGGGTAAGCGCCAACTCTGAAGTAGAGTAGATGGCTAAGGGGCTTGATTGGATATAATTTATTGAATGGTTAGGAAAAAAGGCTAAATCAAATTATGTATGAACCTGACTAAATGTTCTCGATCGAATAAAATGGCTTGCTCACCCCGCTTCTCACTACTGCTAATAAAGGCCCTTAAAACCTCAATTTCGGCGTTCAAATCACGATCTAATAACTCCCGCTTAAAAGTACGCCGCATAATAGTCACACTGGCTCCTAGCCGAATCATCTCGTGAAGAATCAAAACATTGATAATTGGCTCCCCGCCGCCCAAAATTGTGGATCCTCCAAAACCATACACTCGACCATGCAAACCCCTGCAAATTTTTTCAGCAGTTCCGTCAGCCAAGGCCTCCCAAATAGAAGAACGCCCACTAGCAACCATCAAATCATTCAAACCAATATACGCAATATCCCAGTCTAAATCCTTAAAATCCGCAAGTTGTTCAACCAACTGGGGGGTTTCTATTTGCACAATGCTTTTAGCGCGTCCATTGACAATCAGATAAGAATTGTTTGACTTCATCTGCGCTTTTTGCCATGGGCAACATAATATTTTTCGCACCGTTTTCAATAGCAGTCTCCACCTCCACCGATGTGTTCTTCCACAAAGAGTTGATACGAACAGTTACAGGAATCTTCAAATGGCTAGACAAAATGCGTACGTCCTGAGGGGTGTCTGTATTTTTTTCTAAATCGTAACCTTGTTGTCTTTTTTCTTTCCCCTTCAACTCCCAATCAACAACAATACTATCAATGCCTGCTTTCTCTGCTCTCAGTGCCAATTCCAAATCAGTGTTAAATAGGAAAAACTTCAAAGTAACCACCTTACTTATTAATCGATTTGGATACAAAGGCATAGCTTGCCTAAAAAGATGATAATGTAAATGAAAAAAACAAAAATACTCGTCGCATTTGACTTGCCCGTTCCTTTCATAAATAAAATTAAGGCGATCTCTCAGGAACTTGAGGTAAGGAAGAGTTGCGATGAGACTGAATTACTACAACTAATAGATGATGCTGAAATATTATTTGCTGGATTCTTTTCGCGGGAATTATTTTTGAAGGCTAAAAAACTAAAATGGATTCAAACTACAGGTGCAGGGGTTGACAAATTCCTTTTTCCAGACGTAGTGAAAAGCCCAATTGTAATCACTAATGCTGGAGACATTTTTGCAACACCTGTCTCAGAACATATCATTTTACTTATGCTCTCTTTTTGTAGACGAATGTCTTTATTCACCATAAACCAATCCAAGAAAAAATGGATGCGCTATGGAGGATTCACAAAGGGAATCTGCGAAGAACTCTCTGGAAAAACTTTGGGAATTGTGGGATTGGGTAAAATAGGCTCCGAAACTGCAAAGAAAGCCAAGCATTTGGGTATGAAAATAATAGCTTCAAAGAAGAACTTTAATTCACAAAAAATTGATTACGTCGACAAGCTTATCCCAGTTGAAGATTTGCCTATTCTTTTAGAAGAATCAGACTTTGTTATCATAACTGCTCCGCTAACCAAGGAAACGTTAAGACTTTTTGGAAAAGACCAGTTTCAATATATGAAAAACACGAGTTATTTGATTAATGTGAGCAGGGGAAAAATCATAATAGAAAATGAATTAATCACTGCCTTAGAAGAACATAAAATATCGGGTGCGGGATTGGACACTTTCGAAGAAGAACCTTTATCCGAAAACTCCAAACTCTGGAAAATGAAAAACGTCATAATCACACCTCACATTGCAGGTCAATCGAACTTCTATCTTGAACGTATAACAGATTCTTTTTTACAAAATTTAGAATTATATATGACCAATAAACCTGTGAAAAATACCGTGAACAAAAAAGTGGGTTATTAACTGACTAAATCACACACGGTCAACAGAATGGAGGTTACAAAAATTAAATTTGCTTATTGTATAACAATTTATGAAGAACCAGAAAGAACAATCCGGTTAGTGAAACGGCTCTTTACACCTATAGACTATTTCTACATTCATATAGACAAATCTGTTGGCAAAGAAAAATTTCTTGAATGGAAACAACTGATAAACACGGAAATTGGATACACGAATGTTAAGGTTGAGTCAAAGTTTTGTTGTAGATGGGGCTCATTCGGGCTCACTGCATCAACCCTCAATGCAATGAAGCATTTCGAGAAATACGACTATGATTACTTGTTTAATCTAACTGGGGATTGCTATCCACTTAAAACACCCCAACAAATAAGAGATGAGCTTAGAAGCAAAACTTCGGGTTTTATGACATTTTGGAAACTGCCATACAAAGGATGGCACCTTGGTGGAATGGACAGGATAAACAATAATCATTACTTTTTCCACAAGAAAGAATACCCTTATGTACGGATACTTCGAATCCCCCGAATAAGACGAAAATTGCCCTGCCACTTAGAACCTTACGGCGGATGGAATTGGTTCACCTTGCCAAAGCAATTTGTGAGCTATATCGATCAATTTGTGGAAAAGAACCCTAGCGTCATAAACTTCTATGAACATGTCTTCGCGCCGGGTGAAATGTTCTTCCAAACAATTCTCATGAACAGCCAATTTAAGAACAGAATAGTTAACGACAATAAAAGATATGTATCCTTCATAGATTCACACCCCAGGATCCTAACCATAAAAGACTACCCTGTCTTAAAACGAGGAGGTTACTTTTTCGCACGCAAATTCAATCCAAAAGTAGATGGCCAAATACTAGACGCAATTGACAAAGACCTCAACCTTTAAATTTGGTTAAGGAATTTCAAGCTAAAAATTCTTGGTTTCAAATAAAAAGTTTAATCAGTTATCCATTAAGAATTTATGAAATCTTATTCGAATGCATAGGCTAAACTAACTCGATACTTTTGGGATATTTTAGTTATTTGCTGATGAGTAACTGACAATGACATAGCTTGTAAAGGCAATTTTGCGTTTTGCACACAAATTTAGTTATAGGCAAAAAGATGTTTGGGGTGTGGGTTATGTGATTCTTGTTGCTGTTTCTATGATGAATCCTTTTCTGCCCAGGGTATAGGTGAGTCTTCTTGTGGGGATTATGGTTCCTGACATTTTCCTAATAATTAGGTGCCTCATAGTTGAGTCTGCTGACCATGTAAGTGCGAAGTATATTGAGCCTTCGGCAAAATGGTTCAAGGTGGCTTCGGCTTGAGGGTCTTGCATGCCCTCTGTTGTAAGCAGCAGATGGAAATTTTGGCTGTTTCTATTCTGATGTGTCATGGCTGTTACTAGGTTAGCTACATCTTTGATTTTGTGGATAAGCAAAAGCTCTGAGGCAGAGTCAATAGCGATGGTTCTGCACTGTTTCATTTCCTCCAAAACAGTTTCTAACATTTCGCTTGATGTTTTATTTTTAAGGCTTTTAAATTTCCATGCTCCAGCTTCCTCACAAGGCACAGTGTCCCATCCATAAGCTGCCATATCCTCTCGAATGCTCTCAGCTGACACGTTAACTGTAAAGTATGTGACTGGGCACGTTTTTACTCGGTTAAACAAGACTTGTCTTGCAAAAACTTCGTTTCCTGAACCCGGCGAACCCGTTAAAAGTATGATTTTTGGGGGCACTCCACCCATTAAGAATTCGTCAAGGCCAGCAATCGCAGTCTTTACAGTTTTCATGAAAGGTTAACCCTTTTGGCTAAGAAATAGATGTTGCATAGTTATATCTTTTGTAGCATTCAAATATGGATTATAGGTTCAAGTTTTGTTTTTCTTGCCAAGGTTTTTATCATAATAGTTGAATGATTGCAAAATATTTATGCTGTCATTGATATATGTCGGTATCTGGTAGAAGATTATTCCATTATGCTTTTAAGTCTGCATTAGACAATAAAGGTTCAAGAAATCAAAAGGGAGAATAAAAAAATGAATTTTGGAAAAACAATAAGAAAGTTCCGTAGAAACGCACGTGCAATCTCACCAGTAATTGCAACTCTACTAATGATAGCCATCGCAGTCGTTGCATCCTTGGTTACTTACGCTTGGGTCATGGGATACATGAACTTCACAACAGAGAAAACAGGCAAAGCAATACAAATCCAAAGTGTATCATACTGCTGCGAACTACTGATGACATATTCACAGTTTATGTTCAGAACGTTGGCGATTCAGATGTTGAATTGCTTAGCAGCTACTAACAGTGTGTTCGTAAACGGTGCAGTAGCTAATCCGGCACTTGGACGACTCCAACGCAATACTTTAACGCAAAGGCAGCTACAGTGACAATTGCACTGCAACAGCTTTAGATCTGACAGCTGGCGTACAATCTGTAACTATCAAAGTTACAACTACAGACGGAACTTTCAGCCAAATAACTCAGCAATTCACAATCGTTATAAGCGTGGATTGTTTTGAGTCATTTCTTTTTCTATTTTTTTGTTTACATAGTTTATAAATGAAGAGTGATCATGTATGAGGGGGCATCGTTGAGTTGACATCTAACAAGAAACGGTTTTCTCTAAAAAAACCAGCAGAGGTTTCGGAACCTAAATTAGATTCAAAAACAAAAATAGAGAAGAAAAAAGGTCACCCCTCCAGAAAAATATCTTTGTTCACTAAAAAAAGCAAACCGACTGTTCCTGTTACTCCTGTTCCTGAGATAGTGACATCAGTCCCTGAACCAGTTAACGAGAAAATCCTCGAAACTTACTCACTTATTGAGCCTTATTGTCATGTGAATATTGTTAAGGATTTAGACAGAGGAAACATAAAATACGTGGTTGATGAACCAAAACTCACAATTGAAGATGAAGCCCACCTTAAACGGCTAAAAGAAATCCTCAACCAAGTAATAACCCTAAAGCCATCGGATCTTCAATCAAAAGAGACCGCTGGAAAATACTTAGTTGAGAAGAGTAAAGAAATTTTTGATAACTACGAATTTAAGATAGATGAAGCAACGCAAGGTAAACTGCTTTACTGTATTGTTAGAGATAATCTTGGTTTTGGAAAAATAGATTCCTTAATGCATGACCAATTAATTGAGGACCTTTCATGCGATGGAGTTAATATTCCAATATTTGTTTGGCATCGCAAGTCCGAGTCTATACCAACAAACATTCGTTTTGAGACTGAAGAGGAACTTGACTCATTTGCTCTGCGACTCGCATATATGTGTGGCAGTCACGTATCTATAGCTCAACCGCTATTAGATGCAAGTCTTCCCGATGGCAGCAGAATCAACCTTACTTACGGCAAAGAAGTAACACGTAGAGGCTCAACTTTTACAATAAGAAAATTCAAACTTGACCCATTCACAGTAACCGATTTAATTACTTTTGGCACTCTCTCAGCGGAGATGGCTGCTTTCTTATGGTATGCAGTAGAAAACCGAGTGTCAATCCTAGTGGCTGGCGGTATTGCAGCAGGCAAAACTACACTTCTAAACTGCCTAAGCATGTTCATAAAAGCCGACTTAAAAGTCGTATCCATCGAAGATACCCCCGAGATTAACCTTCCACATGAAAACTGGATTCCAGCTACCACCAGATCACATTTTGGAATAGCCACAGACTCTGCAGACGTTACATTATTTGATCTTCTGAAAGCTTCATTGAGACAAAGACCCGACTACATTATAGTGGGTGAAATCAGAGGAACAGAAGCATACACTCTTTTCCAAGCTGTAAGCACCGGACACCTTGGGATGTCAACAGTTCACGCTGAATCAGTTGAATCAGCAGTTTACCGTTTAGAATCAGCACCAATGAACATTCCTCGAACTCTCATCGCTGGAATAGACATCATATTGGTTCAAAAACGAGTCGAAATAAAAGGCAAACCCATGAGAAAAACTGTTGCCGCCTCAGAAATCGTTGGTTTAGATCCTCGTTCAGGAGAAATATTAACAAACGAAGTATACAGATGGAACGCGACTGATGAAACATTCGATTATACTGGTCGAAGTTACATTCTTGAGAAAATCGCTGAAAAAACAGGAATAAGCATTGAGCAAGCTGAAGAAGAACTCAAGAATAGAAGAAAAATAATAACCTGGATGGCTAAAAAGGGCATTCGAAATTACAAAGACGTATCCAACATAATTCGATCGTATATGGAGAATCCTGCTCGCATACTTGCGGAGGCTTTAAAAGACGAATAAGCGGTTGCTTTCTCTCTTTCTTAGAACCGCAAAGTTTGTTCCTCAATCTCTTGTTACAGAATTAAAGAGCATGCAGGATAATCTATCTAAAGCCGCCGTTAAAATCACCTTCGAAGCTTACTTGGGCTTAATGGCCTTCTCCACAATATTAGCCGCAGTGTTAGGCTTTGGAGTTTCACTACTGATATTCTCAATTAGACTTCCAGTTGTACCTGCATTTGTATTTTCAATAATAGCTGCGATGGTCGCTGGCATTGCCGTCTTTGGGTTTTGTTATGTTTACCCTGTTCTCACGATTTCTTCAAAGGTAAGAAAGATAGAATCAAATTTGCCCTTAACCGCCAATTTCATGGCTGTACTAGCAAGTTCAGGAATGCCTCCCGAACGTATTTTTCGATCCTTAGCAAATGTCGGCGATGAATTCGGGGTTGGAGAAGAAATACGTCGTGCAATTGCTGATACCGAATTGATGGGTTTGGATTTAAACGATGCTTTGAGACGCGCATCTGTAAGGTCTGCTTCAAGAAAGTTTGGTGCAATGTTAGATGGCATTGTTACTACTTCCCATATGGGTGGCGATTTGGCGTCTTTTCTTAGAGATGAGTCTGAAAAAGCAAAGAAGCTTCGGGTTACTTCAATGAAAAGTTTTCTTAGATAGTCTTGCAGGAATGGCTGAAGTCTACGTTAGTTTCATGATTGCACTGCCCTTGGTCCTTGTAGTTATGCTCTCCGTAATGTCATTCTTAGGCGGCGGATCAATGCTTGCTGGTATGGATCCTCAAACAGTTTTGATACTTATGACCTTCATAGTAACACCTGCAGGTGTAGGAATAATGTTGCTAATGGTCGATTCAATGACACCTCCGAGGTAATAATATTGGGCAAAGTTGCAATTAAGAAAAGACAATTAACTGTGGGGCTTTCGATACTTGCCGTAATTAGTAGCTATAGCAATTATTGCTGTCGTATCATTCGTCGGCATTAACAACTTATATCAATGAAATCTTTTTTGTCAGCATACTAGTAATATTAGTCCCTTCGGCTATTCTTGATTTGAAACATCAAAGATGGATATCCTCAATAGAAAACCAGATGCCTCTGCTAGTTAGAGGAGTTGCAGAATCTCAGGAAACCGGGATGACCTTAATTAGAGCTTTAGAAAAAGTTGTCGACAACAAAATGGTCAGTGGCCCCCTTTCAAAAGAAGTCAAGCAGTTAGTTATTGAAATGTCCTGGGGCACATCTTTTGAAGATGCACTAACCAATTTCAAAAATCGCATAAACTCACCTATAGTGAACCGCTTCTGTGTGCTTGTTTTGGAAGCAAGCCGATCAGGAGGAACAATCAAAAAAGTATTCACAGCAACTGCAGGGTTCATGGAGGAAATGAAAGATATCGACAGGGAAACCGACGCCCAAATGAAACCTTACATAATAGTAATTTACGCGGCCTTTGCAGTGTTTATAGTTACAGCAATTCTGCTGGTGCAATCATTTTTTGCTCCCATGTCTGGTTCTCAGCAAATATCAAGCAACTACCACCATTGCTGGAGTGGGCGGCTTAAAGGATTTCTTCTATCAAGACATGTTGGTTTCAGGTTTAACAGGAGGATTGATGGCGGGAAAAATCGGGGAACGCAGAGTAGCTGGAGGCATGAAACATTCAATCTTACTGGTCGTAGTTGGATACGCCATATTCTTTGCAGGTATACCGCCCAACTGGATGTGAAAAAATGAAGAAACTATTTAGAAACAGAAAAGCAGTTTCACCCGTCATCGCCACCGTATTGATGATAATAGTAACAATGGCTGGCATGACGATTCTATTTGGGTTTGTGATTTCATACTCTGATAGCTACAAAGCTGGAATCGGAAGTTCGATTAAGGAGTCTTTGACAATAGAAGACGTATGGTTCCGCAGTGGTAGCAGTGGTAACACAGTGGAGCTCTGGATTTACAATGTGGGAAAACTTCCTGTAAATGTCAAGGCAATTTATGTCAATGGCTTGAATCTTGAAGTTAGATCTTTCGATGGACAAACGATAACAAATGCCCTCAACATAAATGGCGAAATACCCATTAATGATCATGTGAAGGTTATTGCAACATGCAATTGGCAAAGTTTTGGTAGTTCTCCAATCGTATTCAAGATTGCGACAGAAAGAGGCTCAACATTTGAACAA
>CAVYXJ010000019.1:0-49406 GCA_963772455.1 Candidatus Bathyarchaeota archaeon | reverse complement strand
AAGCGGAATCTCTTTTCCAGGTAAAGAAGTTGTCGTAGTTCCCACATCTAAGCTAGAATGCTTCTGCCTTGATCTCTTCACTACAGCAGGCACAAAATAGTAGGTCCAGCAGGGAATCCAAACTATCTTACCTCAGTAGATGGCATAGAAATCTTAACTTAAAACCCAAAGCTTTAAAACAGCATTGAATGCTATGCACTATTCACACTTAACCAAGGAATAATTCCACCTTTAGCATCTTCAATTTCTAATCTGGCTTTTAACTTCATTGACTTGCCAGATAATATGGGCAAACTTAAGGTCTCTGGATCAACTACTGTTCCAAACAATCCAGCAATTGAACAAAATCAACTTAAAGCTTTCATCAATCTTGACGAAGTAGATTTAAACATAGGTATAGAGCCCATCGATTGCAGTTTACCCACTGGAGGCGGCGGACCAACAATAACTCGGACTACTCGATCTAGAATAAGAACTGGAACATTTGATCTTCAGGCTGCTATTTCTCAAAAAGCATTTGAAAAGATTTTTGCGGGAGTGGTAAAAGGGTTTAGTCTTCATTGCGCAGATAGCGGTAGTTTCGGTCCTTTTTCGGGCTAGTTACGATGTCAAAGCTCATTTGGAAGGCGGATCGGTTGACTTAAGAAGCAACGGCACCATAAAAATCTCTGAATTAGACATTAAATGGGATACTCTTAACCTTAACTTATGCATCGATATCCCAAAAGTCTGCACACCAGGCGGATGCATTATTCCTATTCCCTTCGATGGCTGCGCCTTAGATATCCCCTCTTACTGCTTCTTTAAAGACAACCCAGACTTCTGTTTACCAATAGACCTTAGCAATTTGATAACCTCAGAGATATCTTTCACCGCACGCATACAAGTCTTCTATGGAACAAGCCCAGGCTTACCTAACCGATGGCAAATAGTCATAGTACCTACGCTACCATTTGACATTGACATTATCGATATAGCCGATACCGTGGGAGACTTAGTTGAGAACCTTGTAGATGCAGCAATTGATGGTCTTCTAAGCGGATTTCCGGATTGGGCAAAAGATGTTTTCAAATTTCTCTTCGGACCTCTTGACGACTTCATTCGTTTTGCACTCGACATACCAGACGACATAGGCGAATGGCTTCTTGATGCACTTACAGATTTAGGCGTCTTTGATGCACTTCTAACTGCATTGAACGGATTCTTAACGACATTAGTGCCTCCACTTGAAATTGAAGATCCATTTCCGATACTTCCAGCTCAAGCAGGATTAATTCCAGTTAAACTTCCAATAGAATTTATCGGCGTTCGAATCACCGATGATGAGATGGTTATAGAGGGAGATATAGGAAATTAAGAGGTGAATAAAATGATTGATCGTTTTATTTTTTCTCAAGCAAACGTTGACAGTGGTTCACTTACGATGTTAGCTTCTGTAGTCCACAGATTTTCAGAACCTGGCGCATATTTTGGCAAAATCAAACGAAACGAAAATGAAGTAGGCCAATTTAAGATAATAGTTGAACATTCGCCCACAATGCAGCCAAGCGTCAAAATTGACCTAAAGGCTCTAGAAGCTCCCCTCTCTGAACAATCAAAGAATATAGAATGCAGCTGCTTTAACCTTGTATCTGGAGGATACGCTTTATTCTTTGTCTCAACCGGAGCCGGCGGATACAACATAGAAATTACAAAACCCGAAAATGAAGGCAAAAAAACTTTTGATAACCGCGAATTAACAAATCAAGACATGTTTGTTGCAACACTATTGCGTCCAGGAATTTATCAAATAACTAATACTTTAACAAAAGCCCAAGCCGAATTGAAAATAATTTACCCTCAAATAGGGAAAACTCCAAGACAATCACAATCAATTCAAGTAGAATGCACTGAAAAAACAATTAATCCATCTAAAATCACCGCCAACCCAGGTCAAGGCGTAGTCTTTAGTTTCAAAACGCCTTCAAGAATCAAAATAGAATTAATCACTCCTGAAGATAAACCCAAACAAACACCTCCTGACAATCAAATAACCCAACCAAAAACTTTACAAGAAACACAAATGCCACAAAAGAAAATAATACGCAAATTAAAAATAAACCCACTATAAGTTCAACCACAATCCTTCCCTATTTTTAGGAATAAAGTTTTTTGTTAAGCAAGTACAACAGAAATATGAAAAAAACATTATTATTATTTTATAACCATATGGGAGATTATTTTAGTTGAAACAAAAACCCTTTCTAATAAGTTTGGAGGTATTCCATGAGTTTTTTTGTTGATCCTTTTGGTCTTCTCTTTTTTGGAGCTATTCTCTACATTGCTTCAGCTAACTACAAGTTTTCAAAGCTAATGCTATATGCTCTCTCATCAGCCATCTTAACGAGCTTTATCTTTGGAGGAGTAGCCCTCTACATGGATTGGTACCGATGGATCATACCTGGATTTGTCGATTTAAAGGGATCATTCATTATGTTCGACCAAGGCTTAACCGGCATAACCAAAGCAGCGTTCCCAGTGTGGATAGCGATGATGTTTGTAGCACTCTACCCAGTCTGGTTCGTTTTTGGCTATGAAACCGCAAAGAAATACAACCTCTCAACAAAATTTATCCTAATCTTCATCATAGGAATTCTACTGTTGACAGTCCCATCAATTATACAATCCCAATTCCTCCCTCATATCTAAACTACTGATCCAAAAAAAAGAACAGCTAATGCAATGCCTCTTTTTTTAAACACCCCGCAAGTTCCTTTACGATATTAAAGTGTAATTGGAGAAACTCGTTTGACTGAAGAAAGGAATTTGAGAAAATGCAGGATTTGTGGAAAGGCAATCAGCCGTGAAGATAGTGTGGACTTTGAGGATATGTGTTGGGAATGCTGGGATGATCAGTTAACCGAAGAATCAGACAGCATGTTTGACGAACTAATGTAAAGTGAGATATTATTTCGTGACCTTGCAGAGCTCTAAGTATCGGTATGAAAAAGAAAACAAGTTCATTTTTACTTTCATCCAAAGGCTGTTGATCCACTTATCTCCGTTTCTTAACAGGCCTTTGCCCAAACAATGTACGCTGTATCAGTGAGGTTTTCGCCTTTTAGGAAACCTTTTTAGTAGAACTATAATTTACTAGATTATGTGATAAGATGGAACTACTTTTTAGACCAAACACACTTTTTAAAGCAGCGCTAAATGACCTGAAATTAGCTTCAGATGTGCCAAACAATTGCAAGGTTTACGTGTTTTATTTACCCGCGTTGCTGAAAGATTACACAGATCTTAAGGAAGAGCTATACAATGCTGGCGTTAGGGCTGAAAATAACATTTTTGTAGGAATATGGAGCATGGGCGCCCCTGACTTAACAAATGTGCTTTCAAATTTTAACGTAAACCGCCCTCCGGCAATAGTGATTTTTGCCGCTCCTGAATTTTCAACTCCTGAAAACAACCCAAAAATAACTGCGTACGCAAGAATTGACAACCAGACGCTCTTAGCTGACAAGGCAAAAGCATCTGACTGCATCAACGAAACCTGCAGCCTGTTTCTACAAGGTAAAATCAAAAAGGGCGTTTCTAACGTGACAAACGACCAATACAAAGCAAGTCTAGAAAACTACCTCAAAAAAGTAAGCGGTGCCATCTCCAAGTTTCTAAATGAACACAGCATAACATTTGACGTCACTAAAGGTCAAGTAATAATAGCGCCGACTGGAAATTCATCCAAGAAAGGATAGAAAAATCCAGAAATTCCCAGTATTCAATAATAGTTATTTTCCTCGAAAAGAGCTGAAGAATATGAAAAGCTTCCACTTTCTATTTACATTTATTCTTATTTTATTCATCATATTTGGTTCACCTCTAAATGTTTACGCTCAGCAACCCACAGGAACGCTCCAGCCTATTTGGAACATTACTCATGGAAGCTCCAGATCTGACGAAGGATGGAGCGTAACAACTGATAATCAGGGTAACGTGTACTTCACAGGTTTCGACCGAGTAAAGAGCCCCATCGCAGACGCATTTATAATAAAACTAGATCCAAACGGCGTCGAACTATGGAATACAACTTGGGATGGAGGATTCGATGACAAACCATACGTAATAACAGAAAGCAATGGATTTGTGTATGTTGGAGGAGCAAAATTCCTAAGTTTCTCCCCGACAGCAACCGACATATTCATTTTGAAACTAGACGCTTCAAACGGAAATCTTGTGTGGAGTCGCACATGGGACGGCAGTGGACACGGTTACGATGAAGTAGACGGTCTAAAAGTTGACGGAGAAAGCATTTACGTATCCGGATGGGCAACAGGAGAGACTACTCAAACTGACATAGTAGTTTTAAAATACAATTTAAATGGAGATCAGATTTGGAGCAAAACATGGGGCACAAACGGCGTAGATGAAGCTAATGGGCAACTTGGTTTTGACAACAACTACATTTACGTTGTTGGTCACTACAATGCTCTTCCATTAGGTTTAGGCGGAGATGCGGTTCTTGTCGCTTTCAACAAGGCAAACGGTGCCTACGCTTGGAACACTACCTGGGGTGGATTAGGGTTAGACGACGCTTTCGGCATGACTATGAGCAATAATTACATCTACTCGGTAGGATTAACCACAAGTTTTAACGGAGACGAGATTTTTCTTTTAAAATACGATACGAATGGGCTACTTGTCTGGAACGCAACTTGGGGAGGCAGCAGAGCTGAAGTTGCTCGAGCAGTTGACATTAACTCAGATGGCTCCTCAATTTACGTTGCAGGAAACACCCAAAGCTACGGCAGCGGTAACTTCGATGTAGTCTTGCTAAGATATAACCAACAAGGTGCCTTGACGCTTGCCAAAACTTGGGGAGGACCTGCTTTGGAGCAAGCACATGGTATCGCTGTTCGCGACTCATTTGTTTACATTGTAGGCGAAACTGCAAGCTTTGGCGTCGGACTTGAAGATGCATTTCTTCTGAAAGTTGATGCGGACGGAGATAATACGATACCCGAGTTCGGTTCAATTATTACCTTAACGTTGTTAGTGATGTTAACAACTGTCTTCATATTAGGAATAGCTTGCGAGAAAGACGAGCGCATTTAAAAACAGCTTGATTCACTATCCGTTCCCAGCCCTAGAACACAGCAAGCGAAAATTTTCGCTTCCAAATTTTTTATCAATTTTTATGAAAAGAGAAGAATCCATAGCTCACAATATTAAAGTGTGCACAAAGGTATCCTCAAATGGTTATCGCTTGCGTTTTGACGCTCGGCTTTGGAAGGCTTGGCAGGCTGAAAGAACTGTTTCATAGTTTTCTAACGTGCAATGAATGTGAAATGTTCCTAAACCGCCACCTAAACCGCCGGTGAACAGCTTCTCCTTCAAGAATATAAGTTGTTCTTCTGGCTTAGTTTTTACCTCTCGGACGTCTTTCCAGTGTACAATCCAGCCTTTCTTGTTGCTATTTGGCTGGGACATTTTCGTCATTCCCACTATAGTAATGCCGGGGCTGCCCTTGGCTAACCCGTAGGTTGTCATCAAAGTGCCAATTTCTTTTCCGTGTGTTGTGAGCGGATTCTTAGTGGGTTCAGAATAACTTGCAATACGCTTATCTATGTAGAAACATGCCTCGTCAATCTGCCATTCAAGCGGGCTTGGTAATCCATCTGAGACATTGCTTGCTTTTTTACTGCCCATAAATCAAATTTGTCGAATCTAAGTTAAGAACTTGCTGCTTGAGCGTAAGGCGAATCTTAGCGATCCTGCAGGGGTTAGCGGGCTTGGTAATCCATCTGAGACATTGCTTGCTTTTTTACTGCCCATAAATCAAATTTGTCGAATCTAAGTTAAGAACTTGCTGCTTGAGCGTAAGGCGAATCTTAGCGATCCTGCAGGGGTTTGTAACCTGCCATTGGTGCTTTTGCAGGCTTTATACTCAGGACTTTGCCTAAATTGAGCTTTTTCTGGGGAATTAGCAGTTTAAATTCCATTTTTGATGTGGTATCCAAAGTTAAGCGTTTTACGATAACCTTAAAACGTTAACTTGCTTACTAAGAAGGAAGGTCTGTGCATGTCTGAAACGGAAACCATATTGAGACAGGAATCAGGTGTTAAAGACCACGAATCAGAATCACCACCAACCATAGGGCTTAAAGCAGGCGCATTCGCGGAGCTGGGTACCCTAATACTAACAGACAGACGCTTGGTCTACATCTCCAAGGGAGGCGCAGCAAGAGCGGCTGCATGGGCAATCGGCGGCATCTTTGCAGCACAAGCGATCGAAAGAAACGTTTCCAAGGCTCAGATAGACGAGTTAGCTACCCAAGAAGGAAGTTACTATACCCTCCTGCAAAACATTACACGCGCCGAAGCAGGAAAAAAGCTCGGGCAATCCTACGTACGAATTGATGGTGTAGGAGGCGCAAAACCTGTACATGCATACGTCGTATCTGGCGGAAAAAGCAACGAAGAATGGGTAGCCGCTATAAACCAAGCCAAGAATGCGCCGCAAAATATCCATGTAAATCAACCTACGCCCAACTTTGCGCAACCCCAAAGCCAAAAGCAAAACAGTACCAGCTTCTCTAAAAATTGTGCAATGTGTGGAACCGCTAACGATTCAAACTCAAAATTCTGCTCTAACTGTGGTGCATCCCAAGTTAATGCTCAACCCACAATCAGTCCCCCACCACCTCCTCCTCCCAACTCCGACATGCCCAAATTGCAGAAGCCCAATTCGATATATCCAGCAATACTCAGCGATGGTCAATTGTGATAACGAGAAAAGATACATTTAGCACAAAAACTGGCGACATAATCTGGTGCACTTCTTTTAATAAATTTTGCAACCCACAATCAGTCCCCCACCACTTCCTCCTCCAGCAAACTCCGACATTGCGCCAAATTGCAGAAGCCCAAGTTCGATATACTCAGCAATACCAGCGATTGGTATTGTGATAACCGAGAAACAGATACATCGTTAGCAAAAAAACAGGCGACAGATTCTCTGCCCTTCTTTTAATACAAATTTTGCAATCTAATGTCGTGTCACACTTAGAAGCGTGAACCTTTTTGACGGACTAACATTAAAACCGACTTGATGAGGCTCATTGAATTTTAATTAGCTGATTGGAATCGACAGGCGAAATTTTAGGCAAGAACTTTCACTTTTTGAATACTCACAACTTTTCCTTTTAGCAAATCTTTCTTTTCCTCAACAGTTAAGGTTTCCAAGTAAAGCTCTATTGCTTCTTTAGCGTTTTCCATAACCTCAGCCAATGTATCACCTTGTGTATGACATCCAGGCAAAGCAGGCACTATAGCTACATAACCGCCAGTTTCGTCTTCTAAAAGCACTACATCGAAATCGCGCATGCAATTCGCCAAGACGTTAATGTGATAAGACCAGATATAAAAATTCTGACAAAAACTAGACAAATAGGAATAAGTTTTTTCCGGCACAAGCTGATGGTTAGAAGGCATATACTCTGTGGAGTAATTTGTCTTGACTTACCGATAAGTTGACGTAAAGAATATTAATTTTTAGATCATTAATTATTATTGGTGATTTTTTGAGAATTAAGTTAACCAGTGTGTATGTTGATGATCAGGAAAAAGCTCTAAAATTTTATACTGAGATGCTTGGTTTTATAAAAAAGGCAGATATATCAGCCGGGGGATATAGGTGGTTGACTGTTGTTTCACCTGAAGACCAAAATGGTACTGAGTTGGTTCTTGAGCCAAACGAAAATCCAGCTGCAAAGGCATATCAGCAAGCTCTTTTCAAGCAGAATATTCGCGCTGCAGCATTCTTTGTGGATGATGTCCAAAAAGAGTATGAACGACTAAAAAAGCTGGGCGTAAACTTTACCATGCAGCCAACAAAGCTTATGGGTACGCCTTCGACTATCGCAGTATTGGACGACACCTGTGGCAATCTAATACAAATCACACATATCCAAACATAATATCTAAAATAAAAAAAGAGTTTTTAGAATTTTTGTTTTCTTGTGTTTGTCAAAATGCCTTAACTAAATCGTTTTTTTCCCTTTCTTTGCTACTAAACCAACTGTGCAAGTTGCGACTGCTATCATAGTCACGATTAAAGCTAGCGATGTGTTGCTGAATTCTGGCACTGTCGGGCTCGGGGAAGCCGTTGCAGACGTAGTTTTAACGTACACGTTTCCAGTATCAGCTGCTGTGAAACCGTTATTTGTGATTCTGAATTCAAAGAATTGACGTCCGCTTACTGTTGTATATGAGACTTCGAAGGCTGTTGCATTGACTATGTGCCATATGCCATCATGTGTGTCAAATAGTGATGTGCCATCCTCATAAAGAGTTATTATGGATCCTGTTGATGTGTTTGAATAAATGCCAGCCATACTTGACAGAGTCGGGTATTCACTTGCGCTACTTAAGCAACAAAATGAAGCTGCGCCAACAATAATAACGATCAAAGCAACTGCAATTAATCCAACATTAAGCCTCTTCTTTTTTGGAACTAAATCTAGTTTGCTCATTTCTTATCCCTTTAATTTATCCTCGTTGCAATGAACTGCTTAAAAGGTTTGGGATTAATCATCGTATGCGGAGGTTCTTAATTGAAAATTTGAACTCTAAGCGTTTATCTTAAAAGACTTATGAATCAATATTCCAAACTTTCACGTCAGCAGCTTTGCCAACATAAACGATTCTTGAAGATATGATTTCCTAAAGTTTATTTTTGAATAAGCAAAACAAACATGCGCTCACTCGCCACTCTCAAGTCTGGAGTGTTACTAAACGTATATATTTAATGATCAACATTACTTAATACAGGTCGATTTTTATGAGTGAAGAAAAAAACTTAAGATATATGCTTCTCTGTGCAACCAAAGACCGAGCATTTAGACTAAAATTCCTAAGCAACCCAGAAGCTGTAGCAAAAGAATACAACGTAAAACTCAAGCCAGAACATCTTGAAAAAATAAAGAAAGCTGGCGCATTTATTGATTCCTTGAACGATGTTAGACTACCTCCAGGACCAATCTTCTACCCCATTGACCCCATTTTAAACACATGGACACTCGGAGAAATCAGGAACGTACTAAGGTACAGTTACCTGACAAAGATAAACTGGATTCTATATTCTGCCCCAGACTTTAACCAAGTGGGCGCAATTCTCAAAGAAAAGCAAAAATAAGGCTAATAACCTTATTTTTTTTTATTACTCAATCTAAAAGGTATTCCTTTGGTTAATCTTTTATTAACGATGCGCTGTAACCGCGCTTGTAGTTATTGTTTCGCAAAAGAAAAACTCCATTCTTACAAAGACAAAAATGCTCCAACAGAAATCAGCATTGAAAATGTAGAAAAGGCTCTGGCATTTCTCTCCAAAACCCACTGCGACGCAATTCAACTCGCAGGTGGCGAACCCACGATTCACTCCAAATTCACAGAGATAATGACGCTTCTACTCAAAAATAACCTCAGAGTAAACCTCTTAACCAACGCACTTTGGAACCCAGAATTAAATGCTTTTTTTGACAAAATATCTCCAGTTTCCCTTGGCTTTCTATTAAACATAGACCACCCCAAAACATACAAAAACTCAGAAAAAGAAAGACTAGAAGAAAACCTTGCGTTTCTTAGCAAACGAGGAAACATAACATTAAGCTTCAATTTATTCGAAAAAAAACCCGATTATGACTACATCTTTGAGCTTGTAACAAAGTATGGTTTTAAGAATCTTCGCCTAAGTTTTTCGATGCCTGTTAGCGTTGAAGGAAAAACAAACACTCACTTACCCATAAAAGAGTATAAACAAGCTGCCAAATACGTTATGGATTTCACTCATAGGGCTGAACAGTTAGGCGCTACGGTTGGACTAGACAACGCTGTGCCCATATGCATGTTCACGCCTCAAGAATTATCAGAACTCATGATCAAACAGGTTGTTTCACCTCAACGCAACTTTGTCTGCAACCCAGCTATCGATATAGGTCCTGACCTCTCCGTTTGGAGATGCTTTGGAACATCTAAGCTATTCAACAAAAAACTCGACGACTTTGACTCCTTGGGCGAAATCCTGGAATATTACCAACGAATGAGTAGGCTATATCAATTCAAATTTTATCCCCTAAAAGAATGCGAGACTTGTGAACATGCAAAAAAAGAGCGGTGCCAAGGGGGCTGCATAGGGTTTGCACAAGCAAAATGTGAAGAATTGAACATTTGTGTCTCTGAAATTCAAGATAAAGAACTACTGCAACTAAAACCCAAGCTGTCTAGTAAAGTCTCTCTTCAAAGATACAATCTACCAGTCGACGTTGCAACAATCAACTTCCATGATGGCTTCGAAATGGAGATTCCCCCAGACATGGTAGAGTTGATAGCGCTCCTAGATGGAAGAACCACCATTCTGGAGGCGTTGACCGCAAGAATTTCGGGGGCTTCCCAACCTCAAGAACCAGATGAGATTAATGAACTTCTAATGGAGATTTCCGCTAAAGAGATAATGCCTACTATAAGACGGCTTTTAGATAGAAAAGCACTTTGCTGCAATTCGCCAAATAAAAAGCAAAGATAGAAATCAAGCTCAGCACTATATTACACATGAGTAGTTCTTGTGATTAAACGTAGATTTTTTGATTCCCCAAATTGTGGGGGCTGCATCTATAAAAGCAGTAGTTATTGTTGGGGTCAATGTTCTCTTAACATCTGGAAAAAAGACAGAGAATATTAGTGCTATTTGGAACTGTATTTGAAGTTACAATTAAAGAAGACCCTCTGGATTTTAATTTTTAACTTAACCTTCTGAGTGCAAAAAAGTTGTAAAAAAAACATTCTATCTCATAAATGAAAAACCTTAAAACTTCATGGCATATAATGTATTGAGCTATGGAATTAAATAGTATAATAAAGTACATAATCACAATAGGTTACATTGTTCTTGCTGTTCTATTCGCTGCAATTGCATCTAGAGGCTTCATGAGTGACCTTCTTGTTGGATTAACAATAGCTGTTGTAGTTTTCATAGTTGTCATACTTGCTGGTTATTTCATTGTTGAAAAATTATTAAAATTAGATTAATTTCTTAGATTTTCACTATTTATTTGAAGCAAGTTTAGGGCTCCCAAACACATGCTTCACGCAGCAAAAATCTATCGAAGACTAAGAGGACTATTTTTTGACGGCGAAAGTATCTAAGATCTGATCTTGGCTTATCATTCTTGATATAATCTGAGAGTTGAAACACGCCTTATATTTTCTTTAATAACTAGTGTTTAGGTGCTTGGAGTTGGAAGAAATGCAAATAGTCAATTCTGTTTCCAAGTCATGTGTTAATTGTGGCATTTGTAATCTTTCTTACTTGGTTTGTGACTTCAATAGGCATGTGGTTTCTTGGGGAACATGCATCCATTGGGTACCGCGTAGAAATAATGTGTAGGTCCAAAACCGTTCAAAGCAGTCTCCCTCTAACTTAATATGTAGACTGACCAGGCAACCGCTAATTAGGATGAATTATGCTGGTTGCAGTGATGGTATTTTTGCATGTTTTTCTAAGGTTTGACGTGATGTACTGTTTCTGCAAACAAAAGTTTAATTATTTTCTCCTAAGCGATGCTGCTTCATTGGTCAGACTTCTATTTTGTCTAATAATTCCATAATCTTTGCGTAGCTTTCAACGCTGCATCGCCAACCAGCAGAAACCATATCGTTTACTGCTATCTTAGCCTGCTCTTTTGAGATGATCTCTTCAAAAACAGCCCTAGCCAAAATATACGGTGTACCAACATAATTGATTCCGTATACATTCGCTGTCTTTCTAGCTACTTCATCATCAATAACTGCCAGTGCATCATATTCTTTGGCGAGAGCTAAAACCTGAGCATCCGCAACATGAAGCCCACGAGTCAATGATAATTGAGAAAGAAACGCCTTATCTTTGGGTTCACACAACTTGAAAACGCCCTTGTCAAACAATTTCTCCAGGGCAATTGCGTCTGGAACACCTTTGAGTTTGCCTTTATCTACAACTTCTTGCTTAACTATAGGAGACGTCAACTTTTCTGCTCTTAAATTCTCAATAATTTTGCACAGTCCAGCTTTCGAAATATAGATCAAAGGTGTAGAATTGAAAACTAGAGTTTTCATTTATGGTTAACCACTGAAGCATTGGTGAAGTCTTTGGTTACATCTTCGGGGGTGTATCTCACCCATTCAATGTTGTGTTGATTGGCTAAATCGGCAAACTCCCAAAGAGAGAGTTTTGCAATATCTGCTGCTTGTGCGAAAGTTATTTTTCCTTTCTGCAAAAGCTCCAAAGCTGTATGTTTTCTCCACTCAGTGATGCCTGTTTCGAGAAGATTTCTGACGACCGTTGCTTTGTCTATTTTTTCTGTTTTTGTGATTTCGAGGATTTCTCTTTCTAATTCAGCTGGAACTCTGACGGCTAAGGGTTTTAGGGTCAACAAAACCACCGTATACAATAGGTATCATTTGCATACATAAACTTTTTCTGCTAAAAACCAAATAATTTAGGAATTCATCATTCAAATAAGTGTAGATAATTCCAAAATTGTCTTACTCTAATAAAAAAGCTATCTTTAGAGGTAAAATCACTTGGTCTAAAGTAATCTATAGTGTTTGGATAGGTCTTATCAAGTATTCTTGCATTCTGTTCTGCAAAACCTATTGTCTCGATTGCCTTGTTTTTGCTCGCCAATAGTTGTTGTATCTGTTCCTCCGGCAGTTTTGCGTAAGCTAAAAAACTCTCTACTGAGCGAGTAAAACAGAGTGCGTTTAGGATTTCTGTGGTTATAATGGCCAGGCAATGTTTGGCTGGTTTTGTCGCCCTAATTTCAGCAAACAATCGGCTTAATTGGGCTTTTAAGCTTGGACCGTAATATTTAGATTTGAATTGAATCCATTTTTCTACATCAAAAAATAACAAGAGTTTGTTAACGTAATAATGATTATAATTGATATACTAGTTGCTCAGAAATTTTAGATGAGAAATGGCAATCAACATGTTTACTATAATCGTTACAGAAACTAAGAAATTGGCTGCTTTGAGTAAAATCATCTGCAGCATAATCTAGCAGATGACAAAACTCTTCTAAGATAATAAACTCGCAATTCTCCAATGTTTTATTCATTAACTCATCCGTATTAATCGCTATGGCACACTTTTTTTGTTTGGAGGCATATGCATAGGCTTGCAGGGGTAACTTGCCTTGGAAGTTTCCACCGATCGCTTGAATGATTTGTTTCTGAAAAACTTCAAGTACGGAAGTATTAGCGAAAAATAGAATTCTTAAAGCATTGTAATCTTTAGCTACTTCTGTTTTCGCAATCAATGTGTCGCAAATTATTTTGTAACGGCTAACATCATTTCGTGTAATTGTAATATACAGAGTTTCCATCATATCACATGCTTGAGTTAAGATCGACAAGTGTTTGTGATAGTTATCATTCTCGATTTATATTATCTTTGAATGTCAATGACATAAGTGATTTGTAACGTTCTTATTCGAGAATACTCTAAAGAAACTAAACTTATACTAAGTAACGTGTTAACCTGTAAACTTCAAATAAGGTTCGCCCAACCGGTTTAAGTGATGTTATCAAAAAACTCTCTTGCCGTGAGTATTCTGGTTTTCTTGAACTTGCCAAGATTAAGAAGGTGTTTATCTCCAGAAACGATTATGTCTGCTTTAGCTGCTAGTGCACACTCGAAAATTTTGTTATCTTCAGAGTCCTCATTTATGACGTGAAGTTTCAGTTTAGTCTCAACCTTCACAGAGTTATTTGCAAGAATTAGCAAAACATCCTTCTCTCGCATACCTATCTTCCTTAGAATTTCAGCGACTTGTGGATACTGTAAAACTTTCGATATTTCAAGCCCGATGTCTTCACTCACATATACTGTTACAGCGTGCTTTGAATGGGAAAACTCGTCTCTGAGCCTTTTGTCCATGAAGATTGAAATCCAAATATTCGTGTCAAAGACTACTTTGATTTTCTTGCCCACTCGATTGCCTCAGCCACAAGCTTATCAACGTCAATATGCTCTTCCTTTACTACTTTGTCAATGCGCTCTCCTAGATCATCAAGGGATTCTTGCTTAGCTTTTCTTAGCACTATATCGCCATCGCAAGTAAGCACTAAAAGCTTCTCTCCACCTTTCATTCCCAGTTTCTTGCGTATCTCTCGCGGGATTACGATTTGACCCTTGGATGAGATCTTTATCACGTCTTCAATCTGCTCTGTCATGTTTTACCATTATTTCTTACAAGTAAATAAATTTTTACAAAATATGGTGGGTATGAGCTGAAATCTCATCGAAATAGAGAATTAATACTAATCATAAAAGCAAATTGTTGTTGCAATAGTTGTTGCGCATGGGTTGCAACTTCAACAGAATTTAAACCCAAATTAATTACCTGCTGGCTAGCATGAACAACAAGTTTACTTTGTTAATGGTTCGGTTGCTTTGGATATATCAAGAAACATTACTTTCTGTTCTCTTCCTTCCTGCTTTGGAAGTAACACAAAACCATATTTCACGTAAAATCCTAAGGCAGATTCTATTGCATTCACAAACATAAACCTACATCCTACTAACTTTGAGAACTTTAATGCTCGGTCAAAACAAAAATCACAAATGAACGTGCCAACATCTTGGTTTTGAAGTTTTTCACAAACTGCTAGCTGACCAATTAATAGTGCTGGATAATTCTCAATATTTGATTGAGGTCTATGTTGGGCTTCCAATTTTTCTCTTTTCAAGTCTGCCATTGATAATGTAGCAAACCCAACCAAATCATTGTCATGCATGAAAAGGTAAGTTACACCGAGACGTTCCTTCTGAAAATCCAATGCTTCCTTCTGAATGAACTCATCCATGTCTTTGACGCCGCAGCTAAAGCTACTCACGTCGTCGTTTTGATCTAAAATCTTCGGTGCCGATAAGTCTTTAGCAGTTATTCTGTCAGCATTCATAGAGAGGCTGTATTATAGCGGGCAATTCTTAAAAGTCTTTTTTGCACGCTTGAGCCGTTCAACATCTTTCTTTGATGGCTTCCGCTTCATTTCTTTCTCTAATGTAGCCCACTGCTCTGCATTCAACGCAGGTATTGGTTTTGGAAGCATATTATTCACAATCCATTATATTCGGCAATATTAGTGAATATTCACCATAATTCACCAATATTCACGAAGAGCTAATAGTTCCTGGCTGATAAAAGATTTATGGTTCATTGATCCAATAAACACGTTTTATCAGCTCTTTTCTCATAGCACATAGTATTTGAATATAATAATTATTGAATGAGCATAAGAGTAAAAACCTAGTATTGTGGATGCTTTTGAAAAATCATCGTACAATTTGCTGCTGTGACCAATAAAAAGATGACACAAGGTGCTCTATTTTTCGTATTTGCGCCCATTCTAATTAAGAGATTCTAGCAATAACAAAGACTGTAGCTGCAAACATACAACTACAAAGCCTAAAATAACAAGCATTAACAAAATAACTTATTGATTTTCTCTCGAAAAAAGAGGTTTATGAATTATGCAAAAAATTGTTCCATGTCTATGGTTTGATAAAGAAGCTGAAGAAGCAATAAAATCTTATATAGAAATTTTTAATTCAGCGCCTAACAGCCCCAAAAACTCTATGATCGTTAGCATTCAACGTTACCCGGAAGGACCATCGAATATTCCAGTAATGGGAATGGAAGGAAAGATCTTGACAGCTATTTTTGAGCTTAATGGGCAACGTTTTATGGCTCTTGATGGAGGCCCAATATTCAAGTTCACAGAAGCGACATCTTTCTATGTGGAGTGCGCGGATCAAGGCGAGGTTGATTATTTTTGGGAAAAACTATCAGCGGTTCCGGAGTCTGAAGTTTGCGGTTGGCTCAAAGATAAGTATGGTCTTTCATGGCAGATTATTCCTAAACGAATGGGCGAACTGTTATCTGATAAAGATAAAGTTAAGGCAAAAAGAGTCATGGATGCAATGCTTAAAATGAAAAAAATTGTCATCGAAGACCTAGAAAAAGCATATGAAAGCTAAAGACTAATTTTTACAAATTGCCTCTTTCTTTTTCTTTAAAAAAATGGTTTCTGTTTTTGCAGACATAGAAAATGAAAAGAGCTTCCACATGCTCAAAAAAAAATAACTTCTATCTTTGAAGTTATAATAAATAGCAGGATAATTGATCCAGATTTTAGTATCTCAAAACTATATTTCATTTCGAAAGTTAATTCAATTTCACTTTCTGTATTAAATTTTAACTTTGTTACTGTGTGATGGCAGTCACATGGTTTCTTATAATTCAAGACAATATATTATATATTATGACATTGTATTGCAAAGATTTTAGAATATTTTGGGAACACCTTAAAAAAACACCAAATAACATCAATAAACGATTAATAAACCTAAAAGCAACCATCGCCACCTCCCACAATCAAGTCAAAAGAAAAACAATATTCGCTGCAATCTGCGTTTTAATTTTAATAACACTAATTACTGTCATCGAGGATTTCGGTCCAGCCAAAAGTATCGTAAAAGCAGATTCTATGATTGGAATAGGAGTTGGCATTTACTGGGACAAAGATTGCAGAAACACAACCAACTCCCTTAGTTGGGGACTCATAAACCCAAATTCAAACAATAATTTGACAATATATGTACGAAATGAATACAATTCAGCCGTTTCCCTAGTATTACATACCTCAAACTGGACTCCATTTAATTCTTCAAGTTACATGTCTCTAAGCTGGAACTACTCAGGGCAAATCCTAAAAACAAATGAAGTAATTCCCATAAAACTAACACTAACCGTTAGCCCCACAATAATTGATGTAACCGATTTCAGCTTTGAAACAATCATAACGACAGTTGCAAAGCATTAACCTAACAGATTCAACAGTTTTGAGAGTTCCTTAAGTTTTAAGTAGTTTTCATAATCGTGACTGCGACGACCATTAATCTTAACCAAAATGAGAGGTTTCTTAGCAACAGTAAGGTCAAAAAAGCATTCTTCACCCTTGTGCTGCATTAACTACTTGAATCATTTGACTATTAGAACGGCGCATTTTGCTTGGTGAACGACTCTTTCGCTTGTGCTACCAAGAAGGAATTCTTTGATTTCGCTTTCTCCCAAATGACCCAGAACTATTAAATCAAACCCGCCATCTGCAGCAGTTGAAATTATCTGGGACGGAGTGTTTCCTTCTTTGAGTTCAGTAGTAATTTTAAGCATGGGCTTTAGCTTAATGGCCCTTTTAGCAGCTTTGGATAAAACTGCTTCATGTATTTTTCGAAGATCTTTGATAAAAGCAGACAAATTCGACTGATCACCAATCGTATCTTGAGGATATCCAGGTGTCGGAAATTGTGTAGGTATATTTGCTGGGTATCCAAATTCTGGAGGGGGCTGAAAAACGTTAATGATTAGAATAGATGCCGAAAACTTTTCAGCAATTTCAAGAGCATAATCCAAAGCCTTTTCCGAGTTCTTAGAACCGTCTACTCCAACAAGAATTTTACTTATCAAAACAAGTTCCTCTACCATTTAATTCACATTAGAAGTTCATAGCTTTTTCGAATAATACTTGCGGCTATTAAAATTAATGCGATTGCAGCTTGTTTTCTCGCAACATCCACTCTTTAAGCGATTGATAGATGATTTTGAATTCATAAATCTAATTAAAAGAACCATGCAATGACTTGTTGTTGATCCATCTATTGAACCGTAAGAAATGGATTTTTGCTCTAGTTGTGGGGCTGTGCGTTATCTTTGTTGGAACCTTGTTTTTTGCCAATTTGACCGGTGATATGGCTATTGGATTAATGGGAAGCGCAGAGCAGGCTTCAATTTCACATATTCGAATCGTTGAAGGTGTACCCTCGGGCGACACTATGAAAGTAACGGTTCAAAACTATGGTGGAACCAACTTGATTATTACTTTGGGTTATGCGAATGGGAATCAAGCTTTCAACATTAATTTGAAGCAAGGTTTCATTATTCCAAAAGCATCTTCTCAAGAAATAACTTTGACATTTCCAAACGGCACCTTAGTCTATGGAACCCAATACCAAATGAAACTAATAACCGCCAAAGGCAACACTTTAGCTGATTCTTTGACATATGACTCAACAAGTACCTCTAAGTACGACCCACTCAAAGACGACGTCGATCCAACCCCAACAACACTTCATATAACTACACCTGAAACTTATCAAGAAAGGAGTGCTCAAACGGCAAAATGGTTATTGACTTCTTTAATTTTAACGACGATTGCAGATGTTGGTGCCTGTTTGTTTGCCAATTATGTGCTTCAACCAAAAAATAAAGGACAGCTATTTGTGTTATTGTTTCTTATTACAGCGATCGTTGTGTTTGGAATGATAACTATATGGTCTAACTTTTTGTTTCCTCCCATGACGATTGGCTAACTCTATAATTTTGAACTTATTTTAATAAAAAAAGAAAATGCCAATATTCACAGTCATGAAACCTCAACGATAAAACTTTATTCGGTCAAGTTACTTTAGTAGAAACAGGGAATGTATTCCCTGACATTAAATAAAACTCCTAAACTGTCAGCAACCGCCTTTACCTTAGCCAAATCCACTTCAGGAAGCCGAACTGCTGTGACCTCAACGTCAAGCAACAGCTTGGTTTTCTGAATAAAATCCAGCACAACTTCGAAGCCTTCTGGGAAAATGGGTTTGCAAATTTCGTTGTAGGTTTCTTTGTCACTAGCGTTCAAGCTTACGCTAACTCTGTCAACACCAGCAGCCTTCAACTCAAAAGCCACATCCCTACCCGGATTCAACATGTAACCATGCCCGTTCGTGTCCAAACGAATTTGCAAAGGTCTACCATAATGCATCTTAACATACTTTGCAACTTCAAGCAGAACATCCAGTCGCTCAGTAGGTTCCCCGAAACCGCAAAAAACCAACTCATCCCAAATCTGCGTATGCAAAACCTCTGTTAGGTCAGCAATGATTTGTGCAATACTTGGCTCTGCCTCAAGTCTGAGATCAAAGCCGCCTACACCACGCTTATAACGTTTGAGGCAAAAATAACAACTGTTAGAACAATGGTTTGTTATGTTTAGATAAAGTGTTTTATCCAGCCAGTAAACGGTTGTAGGTTTTCTATTCGCAGACATTCTTCCCAACCAAACCAAAACATGGCTAAACTATAAAAAACTACACACTCGTGACTTCGTATTCAACTTCGTTGCTAAAAGGCTTGAGTGCCCTTAGCAATCCTTTATCCAAAGATGCAACAAAGACCTTTTCCTTGCCTTCATCATAGAGTTGGATAACTAGTGCTATAAGTTCTGGGTCGCCTTTCTTTATCACATCTTCTGGCGTCGACTCCAGCTTACTCAAGTGCTTTCTCACGTTATCCATCACTTCTGAATATTTTCTATAATTCACAGTTTCCACTTGAATAAGACCCTGCTCAATAGCAGTTTTAATTCTTGCAACAGAATCGAGTATTCTGTTCGCCAACTCGGGAGATGTTTCTCTGATTTTTTCTGCAAATTCTTTTGGTTCATCAATGACTTCTTGCACTATCGCTTTGGGAATTACGACTTTATAGTTTTGCTTCTTTTTCGCCTGCAAGAAGTTCTCTAGTTTCCCTTTTCTATCATAAAATATGAGAATTGATGAGTCTACTGTAAGATAATTAGGCATCGAGGGCGCCAGCTTCATCTAGAAGAGAGACAAACTCAAAGTAGGTTATGCCCAGTGTGGAGGCGGCTTGCCTAAAAGTCATCTTTCCAGCCCTCGCTTTGGCTGCAACTTTATTAAATTTCTCTATTCCAACATCCCCAAATCGACTTTTGTAGAGGTTCGTCACTGTTACTTCCTCGAAAGCCTCCATTAATTTCTCCGGTGAAACTTCAAGCTTGAAATTTCCAGCAAAATATACTCTTTTGTTACCCTTAGCTTCACTCTCAACTGCACTTGCAGCTTCAAGTTCTCGCAGGTACTTGTAAACGGTTGGTAGAGGGTAGCCTAAATGTTTTCCAATACCTTCCGCTGTCTCGCCTTTATGTTTTGCCAGATGTGCGATTATCTTTGCTTTGTTCGGATTCCCTATTGCTCGAAGGATTGAAACTGTTTTCTCAGACATACAGGTCAGTTAATAAAATATATAATGTCAACTATATGTATTGTGGACTAAGAGCTAATGTTTTAACTCAAAAAGAGAAGAAACCTAATTTTTATTAGATTAGTTCTCTCATGAGCTGCCTTTTAAAAACTAATGCAACTACTGTTGCTATTCCAAAAACTAAAGCTACTGCAATTGCGATGTACGGTACTTCTGGAATTGTTGGTGATGTAGGGGTCTGGGACGAATTTGGGGTTGCCGCGGGTTTCTGCGTGGGTTCTATTGTTGCTGCAGGGGTGGTTGATGGGGGATGGCTTGGGGGAGTTGTTGGCGCTGGAGTTTGCGTAGGTGCTGGGGTGGGTGTGGGGGTTGGAGTAGGTGAAGGCGTAGGTGTTGGAGTTGGAGATGGTGTGGGTGTTGGGGTAGGTGTAGGTGTATCTGTTGGAGTGGGTGAGGGTTGAATGTTAGAACTTATGAAGAGCGTATGTAGTGTGTCTGTTACAGCGTTTACTGCAAGATTAAGAGATTCTCCAGCACGAATCCAGTAAGGTGAATTAGGATTGGAAGTGTCATAGTTGTTATTCATCCAAATACAATTGTAGGTTCCACCCCCATCGAATGTAGTGTCAAAAGCAAGGTTTTTGCCAGCATCATAAGCTGAGGTTGTCGACAGAGCGCCATCAAATAATAAATATGAATTGTATACGTCTGAATAATCGTTTGTTCGGGTGTCAACATAACTTTCATAATTAGGGTGGTTATTTCCTGTTTCAGCTCCCCAATCAGTATTTGCTCCCATTACATGAGCGAAAACAGCCACATCTGCAATGTAGTGGCTCATTATTCCCGCAGTTAACGCAGCACCCGAAAAATTCCCCGTCATTAAAAGATTTAATGCAACTTGATATTCTTCAGCTGCTCTATCAGCAGCAACATCATCCTGCAAAGAACCATTAGCCCAAAAATACACATGATGTTTTACCGTATCACCAATATGACCAACAACAGCAGCATTGTTATTGTCTGGAAGCTCCGTTCCATAAAGATAAGCCGCCAAATTATCAACTATATACTGTTTTTCTTGGGTTGGCAACCAATCTAAGGCATGTTGAGCAATCCAATCATGTGTTCCATAATCTGGGTTAGAAGGGTCAGCAGAATAGCCGCCGTTACTCCAACCTTGAACAGATCCAACAAAAGATGCTATAAGTAAGCTAAGAAGCAAAATTGCTATGATGGGAATTATCTTTTTCATATTTTACAATCAGTGGATATAGAGAGGAATATATTAGATTTTGTTGATGCTCTATCTGCCCAACTGCACCTAGAACAGTTGCTACAAAGATTCACAAGAAAAAACAAATTCATGAGTTCAGCGATTTTACTTTTTATAAATGAGTTGGTCTTTGCATCGATTCTTAATACGTAAAAACTATTATTATGTACACTGTTTATTCTCAAATGATGACACGCAATGTCTGAGTCTTCAAATATTCGAAGGATTGGTCCAGCAGAGGTAGTAAGCAAGAAAGGTAATGATTTATGGGTCCGAATTCACTTAAGTTCGACTCCTAATGTTAATTGGTTACAGTATTTTAGAAACCCTCTCGATTGTCAACATAACAAAACGCACCCATCAAATGCTCGATTTGCGTCAGATAACACGCTTGATTTTGAATCAACAATTGGTGAACTCAAAAACGACATTAAATTGATGGATGCTTACTTGGAACAAGCTAACGTCGCTTGTATCACCCAGAAAAACAAGGAACGCGCGGAAATAAAGCGAAAGGAAGAGTTGGAAGCAGAGGAAAAAGAAGAACTTAGGAAAATAAACGAATCTATCAAAGGCTTATAAAATCTTGTGTCGTGGCTCGATAGGTCATTACCTTTCTAATATTTACAAAACGATTATATTTTGGGTACATGAATTTTTATTCGGTTGGATGTTAACATTGAAAATAAAAGCAAAATACTCTTTTTTCATAACAGCTTTGTTTATGGTGCTTGTTTTGGATACTGCAATGAGTTTCACTATGACCTCTGTATTCGTTGGTTGGACTTCAGTATTTATTCAAAGATTCGCTGGTGCGTGGTTGATAGGTTTTGCAGTTGCACTACCAACAAGTCTAGCTATTACTCCGCTCATAAGAAAAATAGTAAAGGCAATTAGTGAATAAAACAAAATTTCCTTTACGGCAAAATATGACTTAGAACTTAATCTACCCCATAGTAACATAGTCAAGAAATTTTAGTTGTTCTTTTCGAAGAACAGGTTGTTCCTTGAGGAGAGTTATGAGTAACATATCAAATAGGTATTCTGTGGTAGCAATGAAGAATTCATTAATCATCTTCGCAATATTGATAGTTGCTGCAACATTGATAGCTTTAATCTCAAACAATTACTACTCAACAAACAACTCACAGATACCAACCAAAGAATCAAATGTTACACAACCTCCAACAATTCAACCTACAAGTAATCCCTCAGCTACTCCGCAACCAACTCTAAAACCAACACCCACAAACCCAACAGTAACAATCATTCCTAAACCCTCAACTCTTATCGTTATTTCCCCAACAAACACAAACTACTCAACAAACTCAATAGACTTAACCTATAACATCAATTCAAAAGTTCTATGGTCTTATTACAGCATAGACGCAAGTGAATATGGGGATATACAACACTTATTGCACGACAACGGTTGGATATCTTTCAAAGGGAACATAACTCTGAACTTCTCTGAAGGTCCACACAGACTTAGAATTGCAGTTCAAACAGAAGAAAGCAGATTTAGCAGTGCTCCAATTGCCTACCAAACAATCGATTTCATCATTGACACAACAAACCTACCTTTACCTAATCAAGAAACATCAACAGAAATGTCAACTCAAAAAAGTTCTTGAGTTAAGTGAAACCTCTTTTGGTTATTTTGAATTCATAATGATTAAAAAGCAAACGTCACCCATGAGGAGTAACTACCCTGGGGACACAGTGTTTGGCTAGTTTGAAGACTTCAAATAGAAATCCATCGATCCAAATTTTAGATGTTAACGCTGACCCATCAATTACAATGAGCAGTGAAATTACCGACAGTAAGAACACTGAAGAAAAACTTACCTCCACTGAAATGTTTAACGAAAAAGTCATAAATTCAATAGGCGACGCCATTTTAGTTATTGATCCAAACAACTTTCAAATAATAAGCGCCAATAACGCAGCTTTGAAACAAATAAAGATAAGTAAAAATGAATTGATTGGAAAAACATGCCATGAAGCAACTCATCATAGTTTAACACCATGCGATTCCCCAAACGATGTTTGTCCAATTAAAGAAATGATGAATTCAGGAATTTCAGTTACTGTTGAGCATCAACATTTTGATAAAGAAAATCACAGAATCGATGTCGAAGTCTCGGTTCATCCAATTAAAAACAATGAAGGAAAAATTATCCAAGCGGTACACATCGACAGAGAAATCACAAATCGAAAAGATCAAGAAAGAACAGAAAAAACAAAAACAGAAGAAATTCACGGTATAATTAACGGCATCGGCGATCTTTTATTCGTCATGGATAAAAACCGTGTTATCCACAGAAGTTAACAAAACAACTTGTGAAGCGTTCAAGAAAAATCCCGAAGAATTGATAGGTAAACACTGTTACGAGATAGTTCATGGCACCAGTTGTCCTTGGCCTGATTGCCCTGCTACAGAAACTCTTGAAACAAAAAAGACAGTTACAAAAGAAATCATAGATCCCAACTTAGGTATGCCTCTTTTGGTAACTACGTCAGCTATTCTAGATGAACAAGGCGATGTCGCTCAGATTGTTCACATTGCAAAGGATATTACAAAACTTAAGCTAGCAGAAATGGAGGTTCATGTTTCAGCGAACCTTTTTGAAGCAGCCTCAGACTCAATTATGGTTCACGATTTAAATGGAAAACTCATCTATTTCAACGAGTCAGCTTACAAAACTAGAGGTTACACAAAAGAACAATTCCAGTCACTAACAATAAAAGATATAGAAATGCCTGGCGACCCCAAATTTTTTGGATCAAAAATGAAAGAATTACGTAAGTTCGGTGAAGCCACTTTTGAAGCTGTAAATTTGCGAAAAGATAAAAGCACTTTTACCGTTGAGATACATGCCCAATTAATCGATTTCGACGACCAAAAATTAATCTTAAGTACCGTTAGAGATATCTCGGAACGCAAAGCTGCAGAAGAGGAGCTACGGGAGAGCCAAGAAAAATACGAAATCACCTTTGAATCATCAATGGATGCATTAATGCTGCTAGACGACAAAGGTTTTTTTGACTGTAACACTGCCACACTTTCACTGTTTGGCTGTAAATCAGTAGAAGAATTTACAAAGTACCACCCAGCAGATTTATCACCTAATTTGCAGCCTGATGGTTCATCTTCACTTGAATCGGCAAATAATCACATAAAAAAAGCCTTGTCGACTGGTAAGGACAGTTTCTTTTGGGTTCACAAAAGAACAGACGGATCAACTTTCCCAGCGGAAATTCTTCTAACCAAAATCCTTCTAAAAAATAGAGATGTTCTACAAGCTACAGTTCGAGACATCACAGAACGCAAGAAAGCAGAAGAAGCACTAAAGAAAAGCGAAGAAGAATACAGTTCTCTTTTCGTTAACATGGTAGATGGGTTTGCCTACTGTAAAATGATATTTGATGAGTCAGAAAAACCAGTTGATTTTGTTTATCTGCAGATTAATGATGCTTTTGAAAAAATAACAGGATTGAAAAAAGAATTAGTCCTTGGAAAAAATGTAACCCAAGCAATACCAGGAATTAGAGAGGCTAATCCTGAACTTTTTGAAATTTATGGAAGAGTTGCACTCACAGGTAAAACAGAACGCTTTGAAATATTTCTCAAACCATTAAACATGTGGCTGCAAGTTACGGTTTATTGCCCAAGTAAAGGTTATTTTGCAGCCATATTCGAAGATACTACAGAACGAAAAAGAGTTGAGCAAAATTTAAAGGAGGCTGAAGAAAAACATAGAACTTTGCTTAATGTTGCAAACGTTCTTGTTCAATCAGTTGATGCTCAAGGCAAATACCTTTTTGTTAACGAAGAATGGAAAAAAGCATTAGGGTACACTGATTTAGATATGGAAAAAATTACAATGACGGATGTGGTTCGAAAGGATCATCTCCAATATTGTATGAATATCTTCCAAGAGGTTATGAACGGTCTATCCATACACGATGTTGAATCTGTTTTCGTAGCCAAGAATGGCCGAGAAATTGTTGTAAGTGGAAATGCCTGCCCTATCTTCAAAGACGGTAAATTCGTTTCAACGGTTGCATTCTTTGTCGACATTACTGAACGCAAAAAGAACGAAGAAAAACTAAAAGAAAACAGTCAACGAATTGAGTTGATGGTTGAAAAATTGCGAGTAGTCGGCAGCTTGACAAGACATGATGTTCGAAACAAACTATCAACGGTAACTGGATATGCATATTTACTAAAGAAAAAACATGCAGACAAACCAGATATTGTCGAGGGGCTCAACAAGATGGAGCAATCTGTTAAAGAAACAGTCAAAATCTTTGAGTTTGCTAAATTGTATGAGCAACTTGGCGCAGAAGAACTAACTTACATAAGCGTTGAAGATAAAATAAATGAAGCAACCACACTATTCTCTGGCTCTTTGCCCAAAATAATAAGTGAATGCCACGGCTTAGAAGTTTTAGCAGATTCATTTCTAAGACAACTCTTCTACAACTTTATCCATAACACTCTAAAACATGGCAAAAAAGCCACAACCATAAAAGTATACTGCGAAAAAACAAAACAAGACACTCTAAAATTAATCTATGAAGACGACGGTGTAGGGGTATCATTAGCAAATAAAACTCAGCTTTTCCACGAAGGATTTAGCACTGGCGGTAGCACCGGCTTCGGGTTGTTCCTCACTAAAAAAATGATGGATGTTTACGGCTGGGCAATCATTGAAGATGGAGAACCGGGCAATGGAGCAAAATTCACCATAACAATTCCAAAACTCAACATAAAAGGAAAAGCAAACTATCTATTTACAGAATAATACTTTCAAACCTCAGACAAGCAACTTGTATTTCATTTTTTGATATATTCGCTAAAAAGAAAGTAAGCTTATTATAACTAAATACTTCAGACACGTGAAGATGAAGTATATGAGCGAGGAAGAATTCACCAAGATGTTAGTTGAAGCTGGTTACTCAGAACGAATTGCAAAAATAATCCAGCAATATTACAATACACACTAAGTACACAAAAACTTAGGCATAAAAATAGTCATTAAATGGTTTGTCAAACTTAATAGCTAATTTCTAAAACTCTAACATAACTTATTATTGTTCTTTTTGCAAAACCTTTATTGTTTACTTTTTTCTAAATCTAAGTGAGGTTATTTTTATCAAAGCAAATAAAGCTCTAGATTGCTTAGGTTTGTTCTGCCCCGAACCGGTTTTCAATACTAGATTGCAATTGGATGAAATGAAGATTGGAGAAACTCTAGAAGTCACAGCCGATGATCCAGCAGCAAAATCTGACATCGAAAACCTAGCAAAAAACTTAGGCGACGAAGTGTTAGAAAGCAAAATAGAAGACGGCGTAACTCGAATAATAATCAAGAAACTAAAATAGTCAAACGCGGGGACCTTATTTTGGAAAACGACAATGCAAGAAGAATATACATGGATTATTCAGCTGGAAAACCAGTTGACCAGCGTGTAATTGATGAGATGTTGCCTTTCTTTAAATCAAGCTTTGGAAATCCATCCTCAGTACATGAATTAGGACAGGAAGCCAAACAGGCACTGCAAAATAGCCGAGAAATTGTATCCAAACTAATCAACTCAGAGACCCCAGAAGCCATAGTTTTCACTTCAGGCGCAACAGAAAGCAACAATTTAGCAATTAGAGGCATCGCTGGTCGTAACAAAAGCCGTGGAATCAAAATATTAACCTCTAGCGTTGAGCACATGTCGGTTGTCAACCCATGTAAGTTGATGATTAGAAATGGATTTCAAGTAATTTTTCTACCTGTGGACAAATTTGGGATCTTGGATTTACAAAAACTAGAAACCGAATTAGATGATCAAACTACTCTTGTTTCAATAGTTTATGCAAACCCCGAAATAGGTACCATTGAGCCAATTAAAGAGATAAGCAAAATTGTCCACTCGAAAAAGGCTTTTCTTCACGTTGACGCTACAGCAGCTTCTGGTCAAATCCCAATTGATGTTCAAAATGAAAATATCGACCTCCTGACCATTTCTAGCAACGACATGTATGGACCAAAAGGCGTAGGAGCTCTCTACATCAAACCCGGCACTTCAATCGAGCCTGTAAATCAAGGGGGCGGCCAGGAACGAGGATTACGATCTGGAACCGAAAACATACCTGGCATCGTTGGGTTTGCTAAAGCTGCCGAAATCGCCCAAAAAGAAATGTCCCAAGAAAGTCAAAGATTAACTTTGCTTCGAAATAACCTAATAAAAGGTCTCATCGAACCCATACCCTATTCATACGTAAACGGACATCCAACCCAAAGGTTACCCAACAACGTATCAGTACGGTACAGCTTCATCGAGGGCGAATCAATACTTCTAAGCTTAGATATTGAAGGAATTTATGCTTCATCCGGATCAGCTTGCGCCGCAAAAACTCTGCAACCCTCACATGTTCTGCTAGCTTTAGGTCTTCAACCTGAAGATGCACATGGTTCCTTAATGGCAACTTTAGGAAAAGAAAACACCCAAGAAGACGTCGATAAAGTAAAAAGTTTAATGCCTGATATTGTTAAGAGACTAAGAGATATGTCTCCTCTAACTCCTAAGGAGTTGAAATAGTATGTATTCTGAAAAAGTGATGCAACATTTTAAAAAACCTCAAAACATGGGAGAAATCCCAAATGCCGACGGAGTGGGTTCAGTTGGAAACCCCACCTGCGGAGACCTAATGACTATGTACATAAAAGTCAAAGACAACCGCCTCGAAGACGTTAAATTCAAAACCTACGGATGCGGAGCAGCCATCGCGACAAGCAGCATGACAACAGAACTTGCCAAAGGAAAAACAATCGATGAAGCCATGAAAATTTCCAGAGCAAGTGTAGCCGACTCACTTGGAGGTTTACCCCCAGTAAAAATGCACTGCTCAAACCTAGCCGCCGATGCCCTACACGCAGCTATTGAAGATTACCAAAAAAAGCAGAAAATCAAAAAAGGGGTGGAATAATGAAAAAAGAAACATCCAAATGTAATTGTTGCGGCACGGAAATCACTAAAGAACCTTGTCAACTTGCAAATTACACTACCGAAATAGACGGAAAAAAAGTCAGTTTTTGCTGCCAAAATTGTGCACCACAAGAAAAGAAGGTGATAAAAAAATGAGTCAAACCAAAAAAATAGCATTAGTGGTTCAAAGCGGAACAATTGACAAACTCTACTGCGCTTTCATTTTAGCATCCACATCTGTAGCCATGGGTTGGGAAGCACACCTATACTTTACATTCTGGGGTCTGCAAAGTCTAGCAAAAGGCGCTATGGAAAAAGCAGTTTTGCCCGGAGACTACAAACATCTTGAAGAAACAATGCGAAAGAATCTAGAACGCATGAAATATCCATCACCATACGATATGCTCAAACGCATGAAGCAATCTGGCAAATGCACAATCTATGCTTGTACACCAACGATGGAAATGTTTGGAATCAAAAGAGAAGACCTTATTCCTGAAGTAGATAACATGGTTGGAGCCGCAACCTTCCTTGACATCGCCGCCGGCGCAGACGTTTCAATGTTCATCTAAAACTTATTACACGCCTATTCAAACAACAAAACAACTACAAAACCACCCTAATTTATTATTCAACTCTTTTTTAAACGAAAAAGTTCAACAACTTTATTTCCACATTGAAGTAAAAGGCAATTAAATAAAACATTCCGAAAAAGAAAGAACAAAACAAGTAAACGATGAAACACTAGCACCAATCAAAACCAAAATACGCGCCTGATTCCAAATCCTCTTAAAATTTTCTCTATAGATATGAATGATATTTTGATCATTTGTCCAAAGCATACATTGAGAACCCTTAACAGTTTTTTGTTGGGTACCAATCCAAATTTCTTTAATATCAATAATTTGATAGTTTGAACAAATGTCTTTTTTAATCGATTTGGCAATGAATTGACCTGCTGATGGAATTATCTTTTCAATAGATCCCTTAACAGTGCCAGAATCATCTTTTTTTCCCCCAAATATTGTCGGCAGTGACCACTTTCCAACCCCTTTTATATACAAATATCAGCGATAATGGAAGGCTATGGGCAGAGGGCATTTCTAACTAATAGATCTAGCCTCTATGCTCAACAAATAAATGAGGAAAAGAAAAATGCAAACAAATAAAAATAAAACAATGGCTACTTTGATAACTGTAATTCTAATAATAGGAATGTCAATACCGCTCTTTGCAATACAACCAGCTAGCGCAGGATTAGACACTGCAACTGCAGCTGCCAAAGCAGCCGGCATGAAATGGGATTTCACCGGCGCAGACAGCATAAACGCTTCAACTACCAGATTACTCATGTGGACACGATGGAACGATACAGTTCCTACAGCCGTTTTCATTTCAGTAACACCCAAACCTGTAGGCGCAGGCCAAGAAATGACCTTCATATTCTTCAACCCACAAGTACCAACACCATCAACAGACAGATACCTATACACAATCACCATCACAAAACCCGACGGAACAACTGAGACACTACCTCCAACTGGAGCACAAGGAATATACAATCAAGCAATACAAGACGGCAAATTCGTCTCTGACTCAACTGGCGCAGCATGGACAACTTGGGTACCAACCCAGGTAGGAAACTACTCTGCTACAGTAAAGTTCTGGGGCACAGCTACACCACACACAGCTTACGGCACATCCGGTGAACGAGATTGGTATGGCGTTGTTTTGAAAGAAAGCACCTACACTGTACCTTTTGAAGTCTTAGCAGAACCACAAACACCAATCGGCTGGACACCAGTTCCATTACCAACTGAATTCTGGTCTCGCCCAATCGAAGGTCAGAACACAGACTGGTACCAAATCTCATCAAACTGGCTAAACAGCGCACATGACAAAAACAACGGCGGATACAACAACAAATACCAACCAGACGGAACAGCACCAAACAGCGGACACATACTCTGGACCAAACAAACAGAAGACGGAGGAGTAGTCGGTGGAACAAGCTTTTCAGTTGATGGAGAAACATTCAACGCTGGACACCAATACCAAACAAGATTCCCACAATCACAAATAATCATGGAAGGCAGACTGTACTATCGCGAATCAAACTGGTACTCTGCATCTCCAGGCGATTACGTTTGTGTTGATCTACAAACTGGACAAGAAATTTGGCGCAACACAACAATGGCAGCAATCCCAGCATTCGGCTACGTATACGACTGGGATGACATGAACCAACACGGCGTTGTTGAACCAAGCTGGCTATTCTCAGACAACTATGGACTCGCAATTCACCCACGCCTTGGAATAACCAACGGTGTCGGACTCAAACTAAACAACGTCCCATCAGACACTGCAGAACACTCTCACAATGAAATCTACGGTCCAAAAGGTGAAGACCTACGCTATACCATCGGCGGCAGTGCAACAAACGGATACTACCTGAATCAATGGAATTCATCAAGAATATTCATTTCACAGGTGTCCGGAAACTACCAAGCTAACGTACCAATAACTCCAGTACGACCAACAGACACACCAACAACAATCATGAACTGGACAGGAACTGCATGGACACAAATACCAAGAGGCACACAGACAGGCTCATGGACATGGAACGGAACCGCATGGATGTACGCACTTTCAGCAGGCATGACAGCTGCAGGATGGACATCATCAACAAGTCCAAGCTATGACTGGAACGTAACAATCTCGCCAAGATTCTCAAACTCGCCAACTATCCGTGCAGTAGTATACAATGACATAATGCTTGTTAGCAACGGCTCAATCCCATCAGCACCAACATACACAATCGCTGACAGCGCAACATTCTGGGCACTAAACCTGAACCCAGCAAAAGGAATAATTGGTTCAACTCTCTGGGGTCCAGTTAACATTGCACTGATAAACAAAGACAACCAACAACTAATGTACCAAGGTCATGATGACGTGAACGGTATATTCTTCTTCCAACAGACTCCGGACATGTCTTGGGTGGCATATGACTTATACACAGGACAATATGCATGGCAAACAATCTCAGAAGGCGACTACAACCCATACGCATACTACATCAGCAGCACAGGCTACAACCCAGAAGGTTGGTCAGTAGCATACGGCAAACTATTCTCAACAGGCTACGTCGGAATGGTCTTCGCATATGACACAAACGACGGAAAACTGTTGTGGAAGTATGACGCTCCAACATACATGGAGAAATTCGAATACTACACACTCATGATCAACGCAATCGCAGACGGCAAAATCTACATCGGAACACACGAACACTCAGCAGATACACCACTCTTCAAGAACGCACACACACGATGTCTAAACGTCACCACTGGAGAACCTATCTGGGAAATGATCGGATGGGCAAATCCATACACAACACAAGTTGCAGACGGCATCCTCACATACTGGAACAACTATGACGCACAAGTATACGCAATCGGCAAAGGACCAAGCCAAATGACAGTATCAATCGCTGACGACGTAGTCGCTAGCGGCAGTAGTGTCATGATAAAAGGCTCAATCACCGACGTCTCCGCAGGCACGAAACAGAAAGAACAAGCTGCAAGATTCCCACTAGGAGTCCCAGCAGTCTCAGACGCAAGCCAAAGCGAATGGATGGAATATGTCTACATGCAAAAGCCACGCCCAATGAGCACAACAGGTGTTCCAATCACAATCAGTGTTGTTGACTCAAACGGCAACTACAGAAACATTGGAACAGCAACAAGCGACGCTGACGGATTCTTTGCATTCAACTGGAAACCAGACATTGACGGACAATACTCAGTATATGCCTCGTTTGGCGGCTCTAACTCGTACTGGCCATCACACGCAGTCACAGCATTCGCAGTTGATCCAGCACCCCCAACACCAACCCCAAGTCCAATCGCCGACACAACATCACCACCACTAGAGATGTACTTTGCAGCATCAACAGCAGCCATCATAATAGCAATTGCAATAGTTGCATTGCTACTGCTCAGAAAGAAAGCATAAAAACATCAAACAAAAACAATCCCTCCCCTTTTTTAGTCTTTAAAAAATGCATTGGAGAAAAGTTGGGGCTGAGTAGGCTCTGGTTAAAACTTACGAAATAGCTAAAGTAAAAGGGCGCTTGCATTCGCCTTTTCTCCTAATATGGTCCAGAGCTTCGGCAAACCCACTTTAACTCCAACCACATTTATTGTATTAACATAAAGTTAAATGCCAAGTAAGTATACAATTTTTACTCTTGAAGGCAATCCTATGGCAAACAACCAATCCATCCAAATATCCAAAGACATCTATTGGGTCGGAGTCAACGATACCGAAACCCCCCTCTTTGAGGGACTTTGGAACATACCCGAAGGAGTCTCATACAACTCATACTTAATTAAAGGCACAGAAAAAACAGCTCTCATCGATAGCGTCCACGAAAAAAAAACCCAAGAACACTTCGAAAAAATCAACCAAATAACAGATCTCTCCAAAATAGACTACTTAATTATCAATCACATGGAACCCGACCATACCAGTGCAATTCCAACGCTCCTGCAGAAAGCACCAAACATCAAAATAGTATACTCTCCAATCGCCCAAAGTATATTTAAAAAATTCTACGGAATCGACCCCCAAGCAAACATAATCAAAGGTGACGATACAACGCTTTCTTTGGGAAACAAGACTCTGCATTTTCTTCAAACTCCATGGCTTCATTGGCCTGAAACCATGAGCACCTACCTACCAGAAGATAAAATTCTGTTTTGTTGTGATGCTTTTGGAGCATTCAAAAAACTACCCCAAGGGGCAATCATGGAATCTGATATCGACATGGAGAAACAAAACATTTGCGAATGTTCTCAGAAATATTTTGCCTCCGTCTTTAATGGACAAAGAGAATGGATTCAAAAAGCCATCGAGAAATTCGAAAAAATGAATCTACAAATCGAAATCTTGGCCCCAAGTCACGGACCAGTTTACACACAAACAGTAAAAGAGACTTTGGGTCGGTGGACCGCTTGGAGTAAGGGCACATATAAAAAAACTGTAGTCGTAGTTTACGGCTCGATGTACGGGATGACCGCCAAATGCCTAACTGCCATATCTGACGGTATAACAGAAGCAGGTGGCACAATGAAAAGCTTCAATCTATCAGAAGTCCATCCTGTCGATGCTTTAACAGCTCTTGTAGAATCACCCGCATTAATTGTCGGAACACCTACCTATGAACACGAGATCTTCCCCAAAGTCTCAGATTTTATAAACTTGCTTAGAACAAAAAAATTCTCCAACAGATTAGCCGCGGTATTCGGAAGTTTTGGGTGGAGTGGGGAAGCAACGCGAAAAACGGTTACCGAACTTGCCGCTTTAGGATTTGAAATTGTTGGAGAACCTCTTCCAATATATGGAAACCCTGCAGAAAACGATCTTCAAAAGGCACGACAAATGGGAAAGGCAATTGCAGAAAAAGCTTTTTCCATGAACAACGCAAAATAGTATAGACGATTTGAGGGATTTACTTGAAGAAATGTGGTTTGTGTGGAGACGAAATCAAAGACGGCAAATACTTCACGATTTATCAGTGTAAAGGAACAGAGAGCAGACTTGTCCTGGTAGTTTGTGAGAAAGACTTCAAAGATAAAGCATATCACGAAATCATAATGAAAATCTCAAGTATGTGAAACCTTTTCTAAAACAAGAGAGATAAGAAACGTGGGCATCATCACCTCACTACTTTCACGGCTACTAAAAGCAAAACCATTTCCATCCGACCCCCTCGACAACCTCGCCCAAGCCATGAAAGTAACCAAAATTTTGAAAACCTCAAAATTGGAACGATACTACAATGTTGGTTTCCTAGCGCCTGGCGCCATGGCTTTTATGGACAAGGTATTCTTCGACAGCACATATCTAAAAATTCTTCTTCCAGATGAATTGCTTGCCGTGGCAGCCCACGAATTCACTCACCTAAAAAAGAATCATGGAACAAAAAAATTCTTTAGAATAACATCTCCAGCAGCAATAATCGGAATCCTGATAGGTTTGTTGGTATTTTTCAATTTCTCCCTTGACACGGCATTTCCCATAATTGACAGTCTAGGAAACGTTGTCTATAGTTTATTCGCCTCCTTATTCTTCGGGTTCTTTGCCCTGATTGCAGGGCTATACGTTAATGCTAAATGGCTTCGCCAGCAAGAAACCGAATGCGACCTAAGTTCACTAAAGTTCCTAAACGGCGAACCAATGATACAAGCTCTGATTAAACTAAACAACCTTCGACCCAAACGACTGCGCATAGAACGGTTAATGCCTAAAGTCTACCCCACGATTGAACAAAGAATAAAAGACATACGTGAAGCAGCGGAAAACAAAAAGAACCAAACTTCATAAATTCAACATCTTTTCAGGCGTCGTCCTGGTTTAACAAGATAGCATTTGAAAAAAACTAAAGAAAAATAACAAAAACATTTCTTTTTTTAATTAAAAAAAAATAAGGTAAATTTTTTTGTTAGGCAAACGAATGTAGACCCGCAATAATAAACGAAATCAAAGTCGTAATTATCGTGATTACACATGAGCTTAATGCTAGCCATTTTGTAAGTTGAGGTTTCTTTTCAAAGTAAACTAATTCGGCAGCAGTGACTGAAATGAATAAAACTAGAGTCATTGTCTCTTTTGGATCCCATGACCAATAGCTACCCCAAGCAACTTGTGCCCAAAGCATCCCAGTAACTAAACCAAGGAACGTGAATACCCAAGCGGCAACTCCAAAATATTTGACAGTGTTCTTTTCATATTTCTTAGACAAAAGTAAAGAGATGGCGAAAAGGAAGATGAAGACATATCCAATTATAGATAACGGTGGATGAATAAAGATCATATATGAGTTAAATAATTCATGAACCAAAAAATTCACCAGAAAACAACTATGTTAAAATCATCCTTTTATAAAAAAATTGCGGACCGAGTTTTTTAAACTCGGAAAATTTGTAAAGCTATTTGTCTTTGTGTTTTTCAACGTATTTCTTTTACTTTGAAACAGTATGTTCCCTTTGAAGGGAAACAGCATTGGAAGCGTCGATAATGCAGCTAATACCCACAAGATCGATGGTGGGATATTAAATGAGTCAGTCGATCGCGTAACATCATCATTTTCGTGGTCATCATCTGTTTGAGGGATATCAGTTTTGTAGGTTTCTTTTGGGTAAATTGGTGATTGATAGTTTGACCAATGGTTTTGCTTTTCAGACTTGTAATGCCATTGTCTAAGCCAGGAGTTTTGGAATATCCAATTTGAGTAGTAGTCTCGTTCATGGTCGGGCGAGTCATCTTCACTTGGAGTATGAGAGTTTGAAGTTGTTGGTGTATCTGAAGTTTGGGTTGGTGTTTCTGGTGTTGTCGGAGTTGGTGTTGGGATTGGGGTTGGAGCTGTGGTAGAGGGTGTTTCTTGAATTGGAGTTGGTGATGGTGTTGGAGTTTGTACTGGAGTTGGAACTGGGGTAGGTGCTATAGTTGGTGTAGGTGTAGGATCTGGTGTTGGAGCTGCAGTAGGAACAGGGGTTGGAACTGGAGTTGGGACAGGAGTAGGTGCTGCAGTTGGTGCAGGTGTGGGTACTGGTGTTGGAACAGGAGTAGGTATGGGTGTAGCAACTGGTGTTGGAACAGGAGTGGGGACTGGAGTAGGTACCGGCGTCGGCGCTGGAGTTGGAGCAATAGTTGGTACAGGAGTTGGAACTGGAGTTGGAGCAGGAGTAGGCGCAGCAATACTGATGGCTGGTGCAATGCTGTCTGAAAAACGTAAATTATTGTGTGAATTTGTTGCAGCTGCTTTAATTACTAATGCATCAGGGCCTAAAGATGTTCCAGTCAATTGCCAAGATACTGTCGCACTGGTTCCTGAATCTAGAGTGCCAACGTTAATTGTTGGTGAACTTACTGAAAAGTGACCGCTTTGCGAGCTTAATGTTGCTGAAACGCTACCTAAGACGTCATTAAGAGTTGTTCCAACGACATCGTTTTGCATTGTGGCACTAACTGTAATTACATCGCCTACTTTGATGGTGGCTGGGGTAGCGGCGGCAGTGACAGTCAATGTTTGACTATAACCATCAGAGCCATGGCAACTTGCACATGGACTGGAAGATGTTGCACGCACTGGAGACATGAATAGGACTATGACAACCGTTATTGTAACTGCAAGTAACAAGAATGCGGCTCTGTGTTTTTTGAGGACAGATGTATTAGATTTTTTGTTTACCGTCATTTTTAATCTATTTCATGAACCGACTTTGAAGTATTTAGACCGATTTGAGAAGGCTATTTTACTGATTTGCCAACTCCGCTTCGCATGACGCGCGTCATAGTTGACAATTTATGCGAAAACAAACATCTGCCACTTCAAAAATAAGTTAATCCCAGAGTGGAGCCAAAATTCCCGGTAATGATAATGGAACGCATCATTTCAACTTAAAACATTCTCCATATAGGAGATTAAAAGCTTCATTGCCCTAATCGTGCGGGAAAAAAGAATAATAAAAAGAGGAAAACATTAAGGCAAGATTTCATGCCTTTAAGGTCTTTGCCAAAAACTAGGGAGAATTTATCATCCTTGTGTTATATGTCTGCAGATAAGCTTTGTTTATGGCAGTAAAGGGATAGCTTTCTGAAGTTGAATTATGGGAAGCTAGTCATTTCGTGAAATGGTAACGGATCAACGGTAAACGGAACATAGGATAATCCTCTTCCTTTAAACCAACAACTCGCAATTACAAAGTAGTCTCTAACCCTTCCAGCTGATTTATTTTAGGGATAAATTATGCTGGCAATTTTCAATCCTGCATTTTGTGCATTTCGCCAGTCTCCGATGATGCAAAGGCAATTGTTCACCGGCTGCTATTTGTGCAAACCTTTGAAGATTATACTTCAAGTATTGCTCTAATTCATTTGTCTGTAAACCTTTAAAGGTCTTAATTATTTCTCCAGTTTTTCTGTCTTTAACATTTATGATCCACGCCTTTTGAGAATGAGGTATCTCAAACCAAGTTTTGGAATCAAAAGAATTTTCGCTACCAAAAAGTGAGTTAAGGTAGAGTAAAGTTTGCAATTTATGGTCAGGATAAGGCTCAAATGTCTCAAGATATTTGCTTGGATTTAACGGAAATTTGGATTCTTCAACGATTAATGTGCCATGGCTTCTGTAAACTTTATCAGCTCGTCCAAAAATAAACAAGTTTGCTTCACGGTAATTTGGAAAACTCAATGGAACAATTAATCGAGTGCTGATTGATTCATACGCGAATTCAACGTCTTTGTTTAGGTCAGCTAATTCCTCGCTAGTCACAGGGGCCATTTCAAAATGTTCTTTTTCAAATTGCTCTTGTCGTTTGTGAGCTTTAGCACCTTCAATTGTCGCTTCAGTTGGAGGCGGCTTAATTCCTTTTAAAGCAAGCATTATTTTAAATTCGCAGTATCCCATAGATTCACAAAATTCTGAGACAGTGGAAACAATGCTTAAGCTACCACGGGATACCTTAACCTGTATCATATGCTGACTTCTGCAATCAAGCAAATAAAAGCTTTAGCCGGTAAATGCCTGAGCATGCAATATCCAATTTTCTAAAACAATCACAAAATAGTTGCTCCATTGTTTCGAAATAAATAAAAGAATTAACTGCATATCTTAACTATAGGCGATTTTTATGGCACAAAATAAAAAATCAGAGAATAAACCTTCTAAAGAATTAGCTATTAAAAAAGAAACTCAAATTAAACCAACTAAGAAACCAGCCACAATTGTACGTAGACGGGCTCAATCTCAAGGAGATATTGAACAAGCCCTTGACCAAGTGTTTGATAATTTTAGAAATGACTTCGAAGATTTGCTGTTCCCATCTGAAGATTTAATGATATTTGAGGAACTTCCAGAAGTTAGAACTCCAGCCGTTGATCTCGAAGACAACGAAAAAGACTTTGTCTTAAAAGCAGAAATGCCTGGATTCAAAAAAGAAAACATAGAAATTAACGTTCAAGAAGACGGCATAGAAATCTCAGCTATGTCTGGATGGAAATACGACAAAAAAGAAGAAGACTACATTTGCAAAGAAAGAGCTTGCAACAGCTTCTATAGATATGTGGATTTGCCCGAGGAAATCAAAGTAGAAAATGTTAACGCTAACCTTTCAGACGGCGTTTTGGAAATTACACTTCCAAAGAAGACTCCAAAGCCCCAAAAACAAAAGCGAAAAGTGCAAGTGAAATAAAGCACTCTTTCATTTTTTTTTAAAAGCATTCAATCAATTTTTAGAAATTGTAAAAGAACCTCATAACTTTTTATGTTAAAAAACGATATCCTATTTTGTGCCCAATTACTCCAAAAAGCCAGTCCTAACCGAAAATGATGAAGAATATTCCATGCTAATTGAGGTTTGTGAAGAATTTGAGAAACAAAAAAACGAAAAAACAGTTCACGAGAAATATGGAAATCCCGCTGAAATAGTTTTACGCAATCACCTCCTAACAAAAGACCTTAACCTTTCAATGTTTCCAAATGTAATAATTCAAGGATCTAACATCAAAAATGATCTACTTCTTTTGAAAATCGGTGTTGACCCAAACCAAAAAACCTACTCTTCTGACCAAGTAAAGATGGTTATTGAAGTCAAGAACAACGCTGTAGCGGGCAAAACACTTGAAGATGGAACACGAGAAGATCTAAACAAGATACTGCGCTATAAATTCAATGAGCTTGAAGCAACTACAAATGTAAGAAATTTCGCGCTTGTCGTCCTTTCCGAAACACTGCTTCCACCCATAGGCCCTTACAAATGGCGATTTAAAGAAGAAGTGATAAGAAAAGAAAACTGTAAAGTCTTTACATTAGTTGCTCGCCAACTTTATCCTCCTGGCGGACTCTACATAAAGTCTAGCATAGCTCAAATGCAACAAAAGGGGCAGATGAAAAAAACCGAAGAATTTCAACAGCTAATCAAATACCTCAAATGCTTATAGCAAGAATTAGGTAACCCATCGAAAATGAGAGTAAAACTCACTTAATACAGCATTTTGGCCATGAATAAGGCTGAAAAAACAAATCATGTATAATAAGCACCACAATACTTCTTAATAAGATTGCGCGGATCGCATTAACATTTTCTTCACCTTGAATCGGGATTTTATGATTTAGTGACGTTCTGGGCAAATAAAAGGAGTAAATAAAAAATGAGTATAACCCAAACAAGTACAAATAACGAAATCCTAAAAAAACATCAACGTTCAGCTGAAGATTGCCCTGAATGTTCAGGCAAAAATCTCATTCACGACAACGACACAGGTGAAACCATTTGCGGCGACTGCGGTCTGGTTCTTTACGAGCAAATGTTAGATAAAGGACCTGAATGGCGCGCTTTCACTCAGCAAGAGAAAGCCTCAAGAAGCCGCGTCGGTATGCCAACATCATATTCAATTCATGACAAAGGATTATCGACAACCATCAGTCAAATCGACCGCGATGCATTCGGAAGAAAACTACCTCAATCTACAAGACTACAAATGTGGCGCCTACGAAAATGGCAAATCCGAAGCAGAGTCCACTCATCTGTTGACCGAAACCTCGCACAAGCAATGTCAGAACTAGAGCGTTTATCAAGCAAAGTAAACATTTCACCACCAATCAGAGAAAAAGCCGCTCTCGTATACAGAAAAGCACTCGACAAAGGCTTAGTCCGAGGAAGATCAATCAACGCCATAGCGGCCGCGGCACTTTACGCTGCTTGCCGAAAAAGTGGATCACCCAAAGCTCTTCGCGAAATCGCAGAAGCAAGCCTAGTTGATAAAAAAGATGTTGCAAGATGCTACAGATTGCTCTTACAAGAACTCGAATTTCACATGCCAGTTTCAGACCCGTTGACCTACGTTTCAAAAATTGCTGAAAAAAATGGAGTATCCGGCAAAACACAAGGCATGGCTATAGCAATACTTAGGAATGCTAGACAAAAAAGATTCTCTTCAGGAAAAGATCCAATGGGCATGGCTGCGGCATCACTCTATATTGCTTGTCTGCAGAATGGCGAAAAAATAACTCAAAAAGACATTGCTGAGGCTGCTGGAGTTACAGAAGTAACTGTTAGAAACAGGTACAAGTCATTAAAAATGCAGCTAAAAATTGAATTGCCCGAAAGATCCTAAATTTACACAAACGCAACTTAAGATTTCTGAGCAACAATGGCATTCCAATCAGATTTTTTCTTTCTATAAACCCTCACGTTACTGTAACCTACAGATAGCAAAATCCTCTGAATTTCCTGCAACGACATTAGGCGTACATGCGTTTTAGCTATTATTTCAGCGTTCTTCACTTCGTACAATCCATCCGCAATCATTTCATTTATAATCAGCAGGTATCCTCCTTTCTTTAGGATACGTTTTATCTCTTGGAAAGCCTCTATAAGATTAGGCCAAAAATAGTAGGTCTCAATTGCAGTTACCAAATCAAAAAAGTTATCTTTAAAACCTGTTTTCTCAACCTTACCCTGAACAATTTCTATGCGATTGGAAGCAACGAACTTTTTGTTGACTTGTTTTGAAAAATCAACCATATCTTCCGAATGATCAATACCGCATATTTTGCCAAGAGATGCTCTCCTTGCTAAACGGTTAATAGTTTTGCCTCCCCCACAACCAACATCCAAAATTACAGAATCCGACAGGATATTCACATGTTTAAGACCCCACGTTGTCAAGTCAAAATGTCCTCTGTTCATGTTAGCAGCAACATTTCTACCTGAGACACCAGTGGGACATCGATACTGGCTCCAATGATTCTCTAACGATAGGTTATTTTCTTGGAGGCGCATGCTCACAAACCATAACTCATTAGTTGTCTATTTCAAACAAAAAGGAAGGCTTGATTAGTTAAGGCATAAAATTGCCAACTAAATAACTTGGCCACCGTTCGGGCTTATGACTTGACCTACCATAAAGTTTGCGTCATCAGAAGCTAAGTATGCAACCAAAGAGGCTATCTCTCGTGGCTTCCCTAACCTGCCGATGGGAATTTGAGTTAGTAACTGTTTTAGCAATTCATCGTTTAATCCAGCGCCTGATAACATTGGTGTGTCGATGTATCCGGGAGCGACTGCATTGACGTTTATGCCTTGGGAGATTACTTCTCTTGCCACAGCATGGGTATACCCCATTATTCCACCTTTTGCTGCTGAATAGTGGGCAGCGCCCAAGCAACCGGTTATGCCGCAAATCGATGCAATATTTATGATTTTACCCGACTTGTTTTTCAGCATTATTTTTAGGGCTTCACGGGTACAGTTCATAGTGCCGTAAAGATGCACTCCAAGCATCTTGTTCCAAACATCATCTTTCATATCAACCGTTGAGGCGAAGTTCCCGATTCCAGCGTTATTCACAAGTATGTCTAATGTTGAGAATTCAATGACGGTCTGCTCAAACATGGCTTTTACATCAGCGCTGTTTGAAACGTCAGCTTTCAAAGCTACTGAACGTCTACCCATTGCTTGAATCTTTTTGACCACCTCTTGTGCTTCAGAAGGATTCACAATGTAGTTTACTACGACGTCTGCTCCTTCTTCAGCTAAATAGAGCGCTATTGCCTCCCCAATTCCCGAATTTGCACCCGTAACTAAAGCAACTTTTCCAGACAATTTCATATTCTCAAAACCTAACTAATACTAAATGAATCTCTTATCGATAAACACTTCGCACCCTTGATATAGCGAAAAGAAAAGGCAAACTTTTCCTATTAAAAAAAGGCTAAACTTCAATTATTTGAACATATTTGCTGACTTGGAATCCAAAAAAAAGATGGATGGAAAAAAAGACTGCAAACGACCGATTATTTTTCTCTTTGCACAACGAAAGCGATTTTTACGACTGCTCGATATTCAATGATCTTGTTGTTTTCCACTTTTGCCTTACAACTTTTCAGGTAAAGAGATTTAATGTTCTTGACTGTCAAAGCTGCTTCAGCTAAAGCTTTCTGCGTAGCATCTTCCCAGCTTTTTGGTGAACTGCCTATTAACTCTATGACTTTTACAACTGTCATTTTTAAAATCTCCAATATACTATATTCATTACTGTCTTTTATTATTTGCATAGATTTATGCAAATGCAACAATAACTAGTGTGTATTTTTTGGGACACAAATGCTTAAGAAGTATCACCCGTTTGCCTTCTAGATGATATTTTGACTGAATCTGATTTTCCCTATGAAAAAAAACCAAATGACCCATTTGACGATTTAACCTCACCAGTCCCGCCCGATGGCTCTCTTGAATCACCCGATCAGCAGCCTTCCTCGCTTCCTCCAATGGACAACCCAACATCAAACAAATATACTTGCCAAAAATGTGGCAAAGTCTTCAATACAAAAGAAGAATTAATCTTGCACTTGGAAACTGAACATCAAAACCCTGAGAAGAAAGTTTAAAACTAAAAACAAACCTTTCCTAGTTATTCACTTCGCAATAATAACGTTTGTCAACCTGTATTGCAATCAAAGGACCAAGTTTTTGAGTAGTTTCACGTGCGCTACGTAACGAATTGCTCAAAATCTTCAAGATTTGTTCTTTACTGTTCACGTCTTGGCCAGAGCTTTTGCATGTTTCCATCTTTACAATGTTTTCTGCAATAATTTGTGTTCCACAGATTTCAGCATTTTTTATTAGAGCAGAAGCCACAATTCCAATTAATTCTTGCTTGCATTCTAATTTAGTCCATAGAGATTCATCTTTTGAGTTGTTTTCGGAAGCTTTGCAAGATTGTTTTGCGATCTGTTTTCCAATGGAAAGGTTAACCCTTTCTTTCCATTTCCTAAGCCAGATACTACTCCAAACAGCTAAAGATGAATCAAATTCAGTGCGTTCTTCTTTTTGCAGCTGTTCCAACTGTTTAACTTGATATTCAAAATTTGTCTCTTTATTCTCAAGGTTACGGTAGAAGTTAAGATAATTCATGAAATCTTGAACTGCGACTTGAAGGACCTTGCGGTCAGCTCCCAAAATATCCAATGTTGGTTCTGCTTCTTTTATCTTCTTTGAAAGAGTTGTTTCAACGAAATTCATGTTATCCTTTCCTTCACATTTGATTTATGAATTCATTTAATGTATCGTAATATAACTGGCTTAGGCTGACATCAACAATATTCCGATTTTCTACATATTTCAAAACTTAAAAGACAAAGAAACAATAAACATTCATAGAAACACATTGAATTACTAGCCCAAATAGTAGATTCATGGTTCAACAAAATCTAAAGATAAAGAGTTAACTTCTTTATTTTTTAGATTCCTTAAATTTCTCTGACAAGGATTGAGTTTTCCCATGACTGACAACCTTGATTTCAGAATTCAAACTAACACGCAAGCCAATACTCCTTAAAAGTGCAAACAACTGTTCACCATCAATTTCTTTAAACTTGCCCTCAGATACAAGATTCACAAGAGTAGGCTCTATCTCTGCCATTTCTACTGGATATTGAGAATACGCTTCGTTATACACTTCCCAAGCTCTGCCTCTAAAAACTTTATCAAGAACCTTACGGGCATCAATTTTTGGCTCTTGCTTTTCTTGATGAGCAGCTATTCTTCTCTGCAAATCAAGGAGTCTTTTCCGCTTTAATGTCTCTAACTCTTCATCGCTCATTGAATATCACAGCTATATCTCCAAGTCTCATATAATAACTGTAGGCAAACTTATTTGTCAGTTGGCTTCCCTCTAACATCTATGATTCTAAAAGAATCCTTCTACCAAAAGAACACAATAACCGTTGCCAAGGAACTTTTAGGAAAAATTTTATTTCATGAATCAAAAGAAGGCACAACGGCAGGCAGAATTGTTGAAACAGAAGCATACCAAGGACCGGAAGATCAAGCAGCACATAGTTCTGGAGGTCGTAGAACAAATAGAAACGAAGTTATGTATGGTCAAAAAGGACATGCTTACATTTATTTTATCTATGGGCTGTATTACTGCTTCAACATAACTGTAGGTGACATTCCAGGAAAACCAGAAGCGGTTCTAATTCGTGCACTCGAACCAGTAACAGGCAAGGAACTTATGATAAAACGCCGTGGCCAACAAATAAAGTGTACGAACCTAACAAATGGTCCAAGCAAATTATGCATTGCAATGGCCATATCAAAAGCACAAAATAAAACAAACATGACTGCACCACCAATGTACATAGAAGATGCACCACTGATCCCTAAAGACGACATAATAGAAACAACCCGAATAGGCGTTGACTATTCTGGCGACTGGAAAAACAAGCCATGGCGATTCTACATCAAAGAAAACAAATATGTTTCAAAAAAATAAGATTCATATCCATTGAACATCACCCAGCCAAAAATCGCAAAAGAGAGCGCGTTATTATATTATGAAAGGCAACAAAGTGACTAACACAACAAGAATTACACAAGCAATTGTTGCTCCAATAGTTATTGAACGGATACCTTTTTCACTTATTCTCTTGCCAACATATCGTTTCAAAGTAATGTCAAAGATTCTGCCTCCGTCTAATGGATAAATTGGCAAAGCATTGAAAATAGCCAGGTTGAAATTAACAAACCAAAGCCAGAATAGACCATTTGCAAGTATTTGCCATTGAGGCACTGGACTTGAATAGAATTGTGCTAAAGAGTCAGAATATGGAGTGAGACCAGAAGCTAATGTCGGGGGAACTAAATACATAGTAATCCTTTCGATAGAGAAGGTTCTGTAATTGTCTAACCTTGCCTGTGTCAATAGATCACTTGACATAATGCCCATAATAGTCCGATTTTCTGATACTGTCAAATTTACGATTGTAGAAAACGGCTGTTGCCAATTCTCACCCCTTAAGACCGTTACGTTCAGGGTGTCTCCAGAAGTTTTGTTTTCTAATATCTCCCTCAAAGATGTGGTGTTATGAATCTGCACGTTATCGATTGAAATAAGAACATCTTTTGGCAATAACCCAGCCGTTTGAGCTGGAAATCCAGCTGTAACCTCATTAATATATACACCATTATCGACAATTGGAGTTAAGCTTCCAACAAGCAATAAAACTCCCAAAAGGCACACAACAGCTAAAATGATGTTTGCCCCAACTCCACCAGCCATAACTTTTAGGGCAGAACGAGCTCTAGTTTTCTTTATTTGCTCTTCATCCACATCAACAAAAGCCCCAATGGGTACTATCAAGAAAAACAACAAGCCACTCGACTTAACCCTTAGGTTAACGTTTCGAGCTATAATTCCATGGGCTCCTTCATGAACGATAATTGCAACTACAATGGCAATCCACCCATAAACTATTGGAAGCAAAGGGTTGATTCCAGGCAACAACAAAATTGACCCTGGCCCCAAATCCCGAACTACTTGACCCACCCCAGGATTAGACAATATCCCAATTAAACTGTTAACTAAAAGGTAGAGTGCAATTCCAGCAACAAAGGGCACAAGAACAATTCCCAACCACGAAAAATAACGTGAAGAACGAAAAGAACCTAACTTATCAAAAACGCCTGCAAACCGCTTTGTCCTAACAATAAGCATAGGAAAATTAAATTCTACTCTCGGCTGCTTCTCTTCCACCTTTTCGCCTTCAACATTATCAGGTACCAAGTTCGTATTCGCTCGCTATGAAAACTCTTTTTTCTTAAAAATAAACCTTTAGCGCAAGAAACAGACATACAACCCTATAACACACAAGACAAAAGAAAAGGATGAAAAACTCAAAAAGACTAAAGAGCTTGAGATAGAATGCCTGCAAACTAAGGATACGAAGAAGGCGCGAAAGAAAACTTGGCATTATAAAAGATTTTGAAGCGGCTGAGAATGAACTGGATGAAAATCGCGATAGGTCGGACTATTGCCCTAGCAAAAATAGGGCGGTCTACTTTGTTAGTGGTTCGGTTGATTTGACGCCATAACAAAAATATGCTCCTAAACCCTTTTCTTTTTAAGGAAATTTAATATTGCAAAAACACCTAAAGAATGACTATGGGCAAAGTCAGCAAGGGTTTGTGCTTACTGTTTGTTGTTATGCTGGTTTCTGTAAGCTTATTGGCTATTCAACGAGTTTGTGCTCAGTCGAACCCTGATTCGCCGGTGCCAGATTTCACTTTGAAGCTTATAGATCATTCTTATGATGTTCCTGAAAGGATGGCTACAACAATTGACCCTTATACTGGTAAACCATACAATTTTACTTTGCCAGGCTACCATCAAGAAAACAAAACAATCGAAATAACAATAAAAAACCCTTCAGGTGCTGACTACTACAACTTCAGATGGAAAGAACATTCCGAAAACGAATGGAACTATGAACCGTTCAACCCTGCAAACCCCTACTCGCTTGATTACATGAAATATGTTCCCTATAATGCTTCAATGTCAACCATCATCAAAGAAATTCCATATAACGCTTCAACTTCAACCTTTACAAGTTTTACTCTCTATTTTATCAAGGTTAATGCTATTCCAACAGGCAGAGAAATGGATGTTCAAGTGCAAGCCCTTTATGGTAACTTCAAGGCAGGACCAAGTGAATATCAACCTGCGCTTGGAGGTGTCTGGTACGACTTATATTTCAATGGAACAACAAGCGATTGGAGTAACACACAAACACTCACCATACCTGCAGCCAACAACTCACCCTCCCCATCGCCAACTGTGCCAGAATTATCATTATTATCACTTTTACCATTAAGCCTCATATTGGCATCTGTTGCTTTGGTGCTTAAGCGTCGTAAAAAATGATTTAATTATCGATAGGCTAAGAGTTTTAGAAAGATTGTGTTAGACGTCTAAAATCTTAAATTCAAACGACTATTAATTAACTATTATGCCAGAAATGCGTTCTAAAAAAGTACTCATTCCCTTAGCTATAATTCTGTCTTTAGTTACGGTCGGTTTTTTGGCTTACTCTTGGATTAATAATCTAAACTCAATTGGCTGGGGTTCTTGCATACCAGAATTATCAATTGATACGTCATACAACGGCACAACTAAGATTTTAGATCTCAACATAACTTCCTGGGTAGACAAATCGGTCACTTTTCAACAACTTGTGATTAAAGATTCGAAAAGCAGCTTAATATTTAAAAGCACTTTGCCATCAGTAGAGTTGCAACCTAAAGAAAAAACTTCTATATCTACTAATATTGGGGAGACTCAACTAAATCAAGGAAATTTCTATAGTATTGAGCTTCTATCGACTAATGGACAAAAATACAGCTCAAGTCTAATTCTTTTTGAGTGGATACAAGTAACCAATGTATCCTACAGCTCGCCTAAAACGCTGTTGGTTGAGGTAAATTCAGCCAGCAGCCAAACTATAGTTATCGATCATGCAACAATTTTTCAATGGAAAGAAAAGGAAGGGGTCTCCATGTATGTAAAAGTAACAGAAGGCACTTTGTCTCCAAGCCGAATATTACCCAACCAAAACGTAACTGTAACAATAAATCTCCAACAAGAAATTAACTCGGGGACTTACGATTTATGGCTAAGTTACAGTCCCCCTCCATATGTTAGAGGTGTAGAAGGGGTAAATTTTGTCGTAGCATGACAGTTCAAAACCAAAATCTGCACCTAACCTTTTTTCCTTCCAAAAATTTCAAGCAATTGTTAGCTCTTCAGGTTATAACAGGAGACGCATCCAAAGACTTTTTCTTTTTAAATTTTTTGGTGTAAACAAGTAAACCAATAAAAAGGGTCAGTATCAATAGAGCTGTTGCAGCTACTATGGTCGGTACACCAATAACGAGGAAATCCATTGCTTTTGAATCTTGTCCATACTGCGTTGTCACAAAGAGTAAAAGTTGATAGCTTCCATCTGAGAGATTGTCTAAAGTTATGTCTCCGCTGAGAGATTTTTCTGATACCAATTTCCCGTCCTTGTATAGGTAGTAATGTGCATTGGTTATTTCTCCAGTGTAGGTAAACTTCAACGGCACTTCATTTGAGGTGTATGTTGGGCTTGTGGGAGAGAGGACATTGAGTGCTGTTATGTGATAATTTGAGTTCACTACAAAGGACCTATTTACAGACAAGTCAATAGCAGACGCAGTTACTGTATGGTTACCCTCAGACAAGCCCTTGAATGAGATGTTAGCTTTGTATGCAGTATAATTAAGCTGGCTTGGTCCATAGTCAGAATAAGTAGTGACGCTAAGATCATTTAGGATCACCTGTTGTCCCCCATCTAGGCTGTAAGAAAGGCTCTTGATTGCTGGGGAATCAACGAATGTGTTGACGGTGACTGTGAAATCAACGGAGCTATTGACATAGCCACCAGTCGAAACCAATGGGTAACTAATCTCGACAGCGGGTACGGCAGGCGTGCTGCATATATGAACAAACGGCGTCATGTAGATTGACCTAACCACAAGCACTGAAGATATGATGAAAACAAAGATTAGTATCAATGCCACTGATTTTCTGTTCATTTACAGATCAATAATTACTATGTTATTATTTAATAAAAGATTTTTCTAACAACGTGGTAGGTTGAGTAAGCCGATGTATGGCGATTTGGTTAATGTTCAGGTTAGGGTAGGCGACACTGTTAACGATGACGTTAGCCCAGCAGATGCTGAGTTAACAATGTACTTGGGTAAGACCTGCGATTTCATTAACGACTCCCTGAAGGGGGTTGTGTCGGTGCCGAAAACCATCGACACCTATGAAGAAGTCCAAAGCTTAGGCATTGAACCCTCAGAAATCTATACGCTGCCGCTGGCTTAGCAGTCAGACCCAAAACCAAGGTAAACCGAATCGAGCAACTTAAAGAAATCATAAGTGCATGGGGAGAAAACCCAGAGGAAATTCTCTCCAAAGATGTCTTAATCCGCAGCAACCAAACAGACGAGTAGATCCGCTGTCATCAACTATCCGTTCTTGCAACTGAACTTAAACAGATTATACGCAAAGAGGTTACAGAAAAATGACCCATAAAAACAGTACTTACTCCCATATAATTTGGCGGGTCCGAC
>CAVYXJ010000018.1:0-23942 GCA_963772455.1 Candidatus Bathyarchaeota archaeon | reverse complement strand
AATCCCCTATTGTGTATTTTCAGTTGCGTTGGTTTTCGGATTGTCAATAGTAGTTGTGTTAGTTATCAAAAAGGCATCTCATGTTTATGGAACAGACAAACTTTCTCCGATGCAGTTGTAGCAATTGAAGCAGGTATTTTAAACTGTTAAAAAAATTTTCTTTGGGCTAGAGTAAGAAAATTGTAATTGAAAAAACCTGCTGCACCTGTTACAAGTGTTGTGAATCAAAAAAGGTTTTTTTGTTATTTTGTGTAATATTCTATTGTTATGTTTCCGTTTGCGGTTGATAGATTTAAGTTGAGGTTCCCTGATCCAGCTGTTGTAGCCCCCTTTAAGTGAGTTTCTGTGTAGATGCTTGTGTTCATTGCGATGCCTTGGTAAGTTATATGTCCGTTTGCTGTGTTGGCATCTACCTGGAATAATGTTCCTTCCAAGAGGCTTACCTTCACGTTTCCGTTTAAGCTTGAAGCTTCGATTGAAGTGGCATTATCATCTTTAATGTCAACGTAGCCGTTGTTAGTTGTTGCTTTAAGAATCGTATCATTTAGCTGAGGCTTTATTATATCGCCGTTTAAGGTGTTTAGAGTCAAGTTGTATTGGCTGGTATTTGGCAGCTTAATTGTTATGCTTGCTCTATAGTTTACCTTAAGCTGGCCGTTTGGATTAACGAGTTTTGCTTGCGTGATTATTTCTGTTTTTCCATTCAGAGTTTGGTTGGTAGTGGTTGTTGTTATCTCGCTAATATGTCCCTGAGGTGCTTCTACGTTGAAGACCACTTCAATTTGGTCATCTGTGGATGCTGCAAGTACTATGTTTCCGTTGAAGGTTTCTGCATTTATTGTAACGTTTTGAGTTGCAAGAGTGGTTGTTTTATCTTCTCTTTGTTCCAAGGGAGCTAGTCCACTGTTAAGAAGAGTATAAGCAGTGAATATGACGACGACTGCCACTATGACTGTGAGAAGGATGATGAGTTTAGTTGATAGATTCATTTTATTTCCTCTTGTTTTGATGCCTAATTTGCGGTCGTCTGTTTTATAATTTCAAATATATATTTTTTATCGCCACTAACGGTGATTGTAAGAAAAAATAAGGCATGGATGATGTGTTCTTGAGCTGATAGTATTCTATCTCATTTTGTTGAGCCAGTTTAGGATTGCTTGGGTGGCTTCTGGGTCTAATATTCGATCTCCTGAATTGTAGCGAAGAGCATTCTCGGCAGTTAGGTTTTCTCGAGGTTTTTCTTCATGTTTTAAGACGTGGTCTGCGTTTTGTGGGTAGATAAAAGTAACTTGATTTTCCTTGGCAGTCGCATCCTCTAAGGCTTTGCCGTCAATTCTCCAATCAACCTGAATGTCTTTTTTTCCGATCATAACTAATATTGGCTCCTTAACTTTAGAGATAACTTTGCTGGGATTGTAACTCCATAGTTCTTTGATAAAAGGTAAGTTGGCTGGAGTTGCTAAAGAAAGAAGAAGTTGTTTTATGCCTACTGGAAGATTATCGTCTGGCGAAATTGGTTTACCTTTTACAAATGAGTCAATTGCGTCGTCGTATTGTTTGATGATCGTTTCTTTGTTTGGGATTGAGGCAAGTTGGTTGATGATTTGTGTGCGTGCTACTTGACCAATTGAGCGGCCAGGTGCACCTGTGAGTATCATCCCTTTGAATCTGATCTTCGAGCTCAATTGGTAGTTTAATGCGTGAATTGCGCCTTCACTATTTGTAAGAACAAAAAGATTATTTTCGTCTGCATACTTTTTTGAAAGTAGAATTTTAACTGCACCAGACAATTCATCAAGGTGACTTTGCATACTTATTTTGCCTATCATCTTTGGAATATTTTCTTGAACATATGGTCCCGAAGCTCTTTTATCGTAGCGTAAGGTCAGGAATCCTTGGTTTGCGAGTGTTTCTGCCAATAATTTTGCGCTGCCGTTTTTTCCTTGTAAGAGTGGCGAGCACCAATTTCTATCGGTTGGACCACTTCCTGCCACAAAAACTATTGACTGTTTTGCAACTTCTCCTTTTGGGCGGGTGATTGTTCCGTAAACTGGAATGTCGTCAACTTCCCAGTTAACTTCTTTGTTTTCAAGGTTGGAAGGTAATATCATGAGATAAATCCCATTTGAAACATGAAGAGTTAAACTTTAATAACTTTTTCAAGCATGAAGGTTGGATTTCCTAAATCTGATAGCTTGAATAGTCTCATCAATAGGTCAGTAATTACAAAGAAAAGTTTGAGCGAGAAGTGTTGAGGGTGTAGTTTTTTATAGGTTAGCACGTTTTGTTTTGTTGGGAACAATGGCTGCGAATAGAAAACCTACAACCGTTTACTGGCTAGACAAAACACTCTATCTAAACATAACAAATCATTGTTCTAACAGTTGTTATTTTTGCCTCAAACGCTATAAGCGTGGTGTAGGCGACTTCGATCTCAGACTTGAGGCAGAGCCAAGTGTTGCACAAATCATTGCTGACCTAACAGAGGTTTTGCATAAGCAGATTTGGGATGAGTTGGTTTTTTGCGGTTTTGGGGAACCTACTGAGCGACTTGATGTTCTGCTTGAAGTTGCAAAGTATGTTAAGAAGCATTATGGTAGACCTCTGCAAATTCGTTTAGACACTAATGGGCATGGTTACATGTTGAATCCGGGTAGGGATGTTGCTGCTGAATTGAAGGCTGCTGGTGTTGATAGAGTTAGCGTAAGCTTGAATTCTGGTGACAAAGAAACCTATAACGAAATTTGCAGACCCATTTTCCAAGAGGGCTACGAAGTTGTGCTGGATTTTATTCAGAAAACCAAGCTGTTGCTTGACGTTGAGGTCACAGCAGTTCGGCTTCCTGAAGTTGATTTGGTTAAGGTAAAGGCGGTTGCTGACGGTTTAGGGGTTTTATTTAATGTCAGGGAATACATTCCCTGTTTCTATTGAAGCTGCAATCGTATTAATTTTTAATAGCCGTAAGTATTTTTCGAAAAAGCTATGAACTTCTAATGTGAATTAAATAGTAGAGGAACTTGTTTTGATAAGTAAAATTCTTGTGGGAGTAGACGGTTCTAAGAACTCGGAAAAGGCTTTGGATTATGCTCTTGAAATCGCTGAAAAGTTTTCGGCATCTATTCTAATGATTAACGTTTTTCAGCCGCCTCCAGAATTTGGCTACCCAGTAAATATACCTTCACAATTTTCGACACCTGGATATCCTCAAGATACAATTGGTAATCAGCCGAATTTGTCTGCTTTTATCAAAGATCTTCGAAAAATACATGAAGCAGTTTTATCCAAAGCTGCTAAAAGGGCGATTAAGTTAAAACCCATGCTTAAAATTACTACTGAACTCAAAGAAGGAAACACTCCGTCCCAGATTATTGCTACTGCTTCAGATGGCGGGTTTGATTTAATAGTTCTGGGTCATTTGGGAGAAAGCGAAATCAAAGAATTCCTTCTTGGCAGCACAAGCGAAAGAGTCGTTCACCAGGCAAAATGCGCCGTCCTAATAGTCAAATGATACTATAAGACTGGGTTAGTATATTGGAGAACCACATAACAAAAGAGCAGTTTCTTTTAGAGTTTTTTGGCGCTTTTGGTCGAGATTTGGGAAATCCTGAAAGATGGTTCACCGACAACCCTGATGATGTATTTTCGTTTATTGAGGAATGCGCAGAAAATAAGGCACCTGCATTTATCAGTGTTCAACCAGAGAAAGACAAAGCTCAACCTTTAGGTATAGAGAAGGTATTTTTCGACTTTGACTTTTGTAAAAAGAGCGAAGTACTTGATGAAGCAGAAATCCAAAAACGAAAGTTCGAACTGCGAGATGAAGTGAAATATTTTCTAAAACAATTGGGCACCCTAAACATTAAACCGCTGGTTATTAAGACGCGACGGGGTTACCATGTGCATGTTTTCTTTGACTCTGTCTATGAAATTAATCAGGAGCTTGAGTTTTGGAAACAGGTTTACAAGCAGCTTCAGCTTGCACTTTTACAGGATTATAATTATCGCTTCATTGATTATGCTGTTGTTGGCGACATTAATCGGATGTGTCGCATTCCCTTTTCTATTCATGAGAAATCGGGCGAAGAATGCATAGTAGTCAATAGGCAACTTGAAGCGGACAAAGTTAGAAGTGTCGAATACTTCAAGCTCTATGGACTCAAGCAAAAAGACATCTTGGCCGCTATGGATAGGGCGCATGAATTTAGGAAAGCACTTAAAGAAAAAAGAATTAAGTATATGCCAAGAACCTTGTCCTTTGAGAGTTCTGATGGAATTAGGTCTTGTTTTGTTAAAGCCCTCAACTCAGGAGAGATGTGTCATCAGCAGCGTCTGGCTCTTTTGCAGGAAGCTTACTCCCTGGGGTTCCATAGCCCTGAGAGCATAATCGATATTTTCAGGTGTCTTAACGATTTTGACGACTCCATAACTCGCTATCAAGTCAACTGGTTTTTTACAAACAAAGTAAACAAAAACGAAGTAAGACCCTACAGCTGTAAAACCATCGAAAGGTATGGTTGGTGTTTGGGCGATGAATGTATATTAAAAAAGAATTAAAGATATAAAACGTAAGGGACGCTCAAAACTGTTGAATCTGTTAGGCTAATGCTTAGCAACTGTCGTTATGATTGTTTCAAAGCTGAAATCGGTTATATCAATTATTGTGGGGCTAATTGTTAGTGTTAGTTTTATGGGAATTACTTCATTTGTTTTTAGGATTTGCTCTGAGTAGTTCCAGCTTAGAGACATGTAACTTGAAGAATTATATGGAGTCCAGTTTGAGGTATGTAAGACTAGGGAAACGGCTGAATTGTATTCATTTCGTACATATATTGTCAAATTATTGTTTGAATCTGGGTTAATGAGTCCCCAACTAAGGGAGTTTGTTGTGTTTCTACAATCTTTGTCCCAGTAAACGCCAACGCCTATTCCAATCATAGAATCTGCTTTTACGATACTTTTGGCTGGACCGAAATCTTCGATGACAGTAATTAGTGTTATTAAAAATAAAACGCAGATTGCAGCGAATATTGTTTTTCTTTTGACTTGAGTGTGGGAGGTTGCGATGGTTGCTTTTAGGTTTATTAATCGTTTATTGATGTTGTTTGGTGTTTTCTTGAGGTGTTCCCAAAACATTCTAAAACCTTGGCAATACAATGTCATAATATACAATATATTGTCTTGAATTATAAGAAACCATGTGACTGCTATCACACAGTAACAAAGGGCTGTTTTGCTGTTGCGTTTAGTTTATCGAATTCTTGTTGGAGGTAGTTTTTGTCAAATGAGCGTCTTTGTGTCATTCAGCCATAACTCCATAGTCCTCGGCTTTGAGGGCAAATTCGTCCCATGAAGGCAGCGACTGCCCTTCTGGATGTATGTGGGTTTCTAAAAATTGGAGCATTGCATCTATTTGGTTTTTCAACCCATATCTTTCGGCTTCTTTTTGTAGGTAGGTTAAATCAATTTGTTTGTGGACTTTCTTTAGTAATAATAGGGCGTAAGTTATGTATCGTACATTGTTTGGTTCTATGAGTAGCGTATGCAGTATACTATCTTCTGGTCTTATTGTTTTCTTGTTTTTTGAGTAAAAGTAGGTGTCAAATTCAGAGAAAAGTGGTAGCCCATATTCGCTGAATTTAGAAGTTGCTGTTTTATGGAAGTTTTCAGTTGCTTGCCGTGTATTTTTAGGTGTCCTTAATAGAAAGTCCATGCCCTCTTGCGAAAGGATTAAAGGGTTCTCGGAAAGTGTACTTGCAATCTTTTTAGCAAAAAAACCTTGGTACTCCTTTAAAAATTCTGATAGACCTCTGAACTGAGGATTAATTTTGCCTTCCTGTGTGATTATTCCTCTGGATTTAAAATTTGTCATGTGGCGCCAACGAGTGTTCCTCGGGATGCTCAAAGACTCTTTGAAGCCGCTTAGGGTTTGGAAGAGTATTTCGATTGATTTACCGTTTAACACGTTTTCCCAGTCCACATAATCATAGATTGATAGTAGATCTCTTAGTAGTGTGGCATGTTTTAATTCGCTAAAGTATGCCTGCTTTTTGGTTCCTATGTGAGTAAATTTTACTATGCCTTTATTTTGCAGTTTTTTTAGCGTGTATGTTAAAAGCGAGGGCTTTATGGATAGTCTTGTTTGAATTGAGGACAACTCATAGTTTCCTTTTGCTATTTCTTTGAGTATTTGTAATTCTTGCTTGCTGAAGGAGTACTCGTCAGTGGAAGTTTTCATATTGTTCCATTATACTGAAATTCTATATAAGTTTTTCAATCTAATGGAACATAGATATTAGTTCAGCAAAGGTCACGTATGTCGTTGACATTCAAAGACAATATAAATCGAGAATGATAACTATCACAAACACTTGTCGATCTTAACTAAAACATGTGATATGATGGAAACTCTGTACATTACGATTACAAAAAATGATTTTCACCGTTACAAAATAATTTGCGACGGATTGATTACAAAAACACAAGTTGTTAAAGATTACAATGCTCTAAGAGTTCTATTTATCGCTAATACTTCCCTGCTTGAGGTTTTTCAAAAACAAATCACGCAAGCAATCGGTGGAAATTTCCAAGGCAAGTTACCGCTTCAAGCTTCTGCATACGCCTCCAAACAAAAAAGAGGCGCCATAGCGATTAACACGGATGATTTGATGAATAAAACATTGGAGAATTGCGAGTTTATTATCTTAGAAGAGTTTTGTCATTTGTTAGATTATGCTGCAGATGATTTTAGTCAAAGTGACCAATTTCTTAGTTTCCGTAATGATTATAGTAAACATGTTGATTCGCATTTCTCGTCTAAAATTTCTGAGCAACTGGATGTCTATTATAATTATTATTACGTTAACAAACTTTTGTTATTTTTTGATGTAGAAAAATGGATTCAATTTAAAGCTAACCATTACGGTCCAAGCTTAAAAGCCCAATTAAGCCGATTGTTTGCTGAAATTAAGGCGACAAAACCAGCCAAACATTTCCTCGCCATTATTACAACAGAAATCCTACACGCACTCTGCTTTACTCGCTCGGTAGAGAGTTTTTTAGCGTACGCAGAACTGCCAGAGGAACAGATACAACAACTAATGGGAAGCAAAAACAAGGCAATGGAGACAATACGATTTGCAGAACAGAATGCGAGAACACTTGATAAGTTATATCCAAACACAATAGATTACTTTAGACCAAGTGATTTTATCTCTAAAGATAGCTTTTTTATTAGAGTAAGGCAATTTTGGAATTATCTACACTTATTTGAATGATGAAATCCTAAATTTTTATTAGGGTGTTAACATTGCGATTAATCGGTAGGACTTGTTTCTCAAAGTTTTGTGCACGGCAATGACACTCCTCGACCTCAAAGTATCAACGGTAGATATTGACTTTACTGTTCCCAGAAGTGATAAACCTGAATTTGACAGAGTTCGAAACTCAGTACCTCATGGATTCAAAATAGACGGTTGCGGACCTATACATTATTTCGACGCGGTACCCAATGGTAGCATGTTCCCCAAGAAACCACATGCCTATTGAAGTCACAAACCAAGTAAGAAAGATTACAAATGCCACAATTAACACATGACTTGGAAACAGAATTGACTGCTTGCATTTCTTCCAACTCCAAGCACCTAAACACTTAGTTAATAATGAAAATATAAGGCGTATTTCAACTCTCAGATTATATCAAGAATGATAAGCCAAGATCAGATCTTAGATACTTTCGCCATCAAAAAATAGTCCTCTTAGTCTTCGATAGATTTTTGCTGCGTGAAGCATGTGTTTGGGGAGCCCTAAAACTTTGCTTCAAATAAATAATGAAAATTAAAGAAATTAATCAAATTTCAAGAATTTTTCAAAAAGGAAATAACCCGCAAGTATGACAACTATGAAAACAACAACACTTATTGTCAATCCAACAAGAATGTCACTCGATAAGCTTCTAAATGCAATTGCAGCGAATAAAACAGCGAGAAAGATGTAACCTATTGTGATTATGTACTTTATTATTCTATTTAATTCCATAACTCAATACAGTATATGTCATGAAGTTTTAAGGTTTTTCATCATAAAAAAGTAAATTTATTCTAACCGCCTAAAGCTAGAATATTTTCAAGCTTCCTTGACAACTATGGTTATTGTTGTAGTACGTTAAAGAATTTAATTTTGTGGTTTGATACAAAGAACTAGCAGTAAACAGACGAAAAAAAAGAAAGATGTTTAGAGTTTTTCTGGGGCGCAGAGATTTTCTGCTTTAACAGCAGTTCGCATGCAGCTTTTGCAGATGTATTTCGCATCTTTCACAAGTGGCTTTATCTTTTCTATTGGAACTTTGTCCTCTACCATTTTGCAGAGGTGATTTTCATGACCTGGATGAGGTTGAGCTTTCGACAAAACACGACACCTAAACTATTGGCGTAATGATGCTAAATATACTATTGTGATTGGGTCCTCACAGCAACAGAGTATAAATCGCTTTTTTTCAGATGCCAACAATGTTAATTTTAGTTTATAAGCGAATAATATTTGCGTGAGAGTTTATTTGGCAATTAGTGCTTTTCTGTCTAAAAGCCGTCTTATTGTTGGCATTACCTCTTTAGCTGAAATCTCCATTAGAAGTTCGTTAATTTCATCTGGTTCTTGAAGTTGGGAAGCCCCCGAAATTCTTGCGTTCAAGGCCTCCAGAATTGTGGTTTTTCCATCTAGGAGCGCTATTAACTCTACCATGTCTGGGGGAATCTCCATTTCGAAGCCATCATGGAAGTTGATTGTTGCAACGTCGACTGGTAGATTGTATCTTTGAAGAGAGACTTTACTAGACAGCTTAGGTTTTAGTTGCAGTAGCTCTTTATCGTCAATTTCAGAGACTGAAAGGTTCAACTCTTCACATTTTGCTTGTGCAAACCCTATGCAGCCCCCTTGGCACCGCTCTTTTTTTGCATGTTCACAAGTCTCGCATTCTTTTAAGGAATAAAATTTGAATTGATATAGCCTACTCATCCGTTGGTAATATTCCAAGATTTCGCCCAAGGAGTCAAAGTCGTCGAGTTTTTTGTTGAATAGCTTAGATGTTCCAAAGCATCTCCAAACGGAGAGATCAGGACCTATATCGATAGCTGGGTTGCAGACAAAGTTGCGTTGAGGTGAAACAACCTGTTTGACCATGAGTTCTGATAATTCTTGAGGCGTGAACATGCATATGGGCACAGCGTTGTCTAGTCCAACCGTAGCGCCTAACTGTTCAGCCCTATGAGTGAAATCCATAATGTATCTGGCAGCTTGTTTATACTCTTTTATGGGTAAGTGAGTGTTTGTTTTTCCTTCAACGCTAACAGGCATTGAAAAACTTAGGCGAAGATTCTTAAAACCATACTTTGTTACAAGCTCAAAGATGTAGTCATAATCGGGTTTTTTTTCGAATAAATTGAAGCTTAATGTTATGTTTCCTCGTTTGCTAAGAAACGCAAGGTTTTCTTCTAGTCTTTCTTTCTCTGAGTTTTTGTATGTTTTAGGGTGGTCTATGTTTAATAGAAAACCAAGGGAAACTGGAGATATTTTGTCAAAAAAAGCATTTAATTCTGGGTTCCAAAGTGCGTTGGTTAGGAGGTTGACTCTGAGGTTATTTTTGAGTAGAAGCGTCATTATCTCCGTGAATTTGGAGTGAATTGTGGGTTCGCCGCCTGCAAGCTGAATTGCGTCGCAGTGGGTTTTGGAGAGAAATGCCAGAGTTTTTTCTACGTTTGTAATGCTGATTTCTGTTGGAGCATTTTTGTCTTTGTAAGAATGGAGTTTTTCTTTTGCGAAACAATAGCTACAAGCGCGGTTACAGCGCATCGTTAATAAAAGATTAACCAAAGGAATACCTTTTAACCTGAGTAATAAAAAAAATAAGGTTATTAGCCTTATTTTTGCTTTTCTTTGAGAATTGCGCCCACTTGATTAAAGTCTGGGGCAGAATATAGAATCCAGTTTATCTTTGTCAGGTAACTGTACCTTAGTACGTTCCTGATTTCTCCGAGTGTCCATGTGTTTAAAATGGGGTCAATGGGGTAGAAGATTGGTCCTGGAGGTAGTCTAACATCGTTCAAAGAATCAATAAACGCGGCAGCTCTCTTTATTTTTTCAAGATGTTCAGGCTTAAGCTTTACGTTGTATTCTTTCGCTACAGCTTCTGGGTTGCTTAGGAATTTTAGTCTAAATGCTCGGTCTTTGGTGGCACAGAGAAGCATATATCTTAAGTTTTTTTCTTCACTCATAAAAATCGACCTATTGTAAGTAATATTGAGCATTGAATATATACGTTTAGCAACACTCCAGACTTGAGATAGCGAGTAAGCGCATGTTTGTTTTGGTTAATTTAAAAATAAACTTTTGGAAATCATATTTTCAAGAATCATTTATGTTAATTCGCGAATTCAAGTCCAAAAAGGGCCGAGCACTCAATAACTAACCAAACCTGATTTTTCTGTCAGTAAAAAAAGAATGGGAATTGCTTATTTCTGATGTTTAAGCTTTTTACGGGTGGACTTTTTACGTAAAAGTAAAGTTATTAACGAGAATCATCTCTAGTGAGTCATAGCTAACATGATGGGAATGGGAAAGCAGGTAGCTTAGCTAGATTTTCCCAGCCTTTTGCCAGGTTAGTTAAGCCAATATCCTATTCTCTTGTCAGGAGTGAAAAATCATTCCGTTAAATAATAAACAGGAATACGACTGCGATGTGTTGGTTGTGGGCGCTGGACCCGCAGGCTCCGCTACTGCGCTTTACTTAGCCACCGCAGGTTATGATGTGGTTCTTGTAGACAAGTGTAAATTTCCGCGTGACAAAATCTGCGGCGACTTTGTAAGCCCTGTAGCACAGGTTGAGCTTGCCAAATTGGGAATTACGAGCACCCCTGAATTCAAGAGTGCAAACCGGATAAGCAAAGCCGCGGTGTATCTTGATGGCAAGAAGATAGTTTCTAGAAGCCCCCCGAAGGTTCAAGGTCTGCCGCGTTATGGTCGTGTAGTGCCCCGCCTTGTTTTGGATAAACTGCTCCTAGAATCAGCTTGTAGAGAAGGCGTTGTTTTTTTGGAAAACATGAGAGCTGTAGGCATGAGGGTAAAACATAGAGGTGTTGAGTTAGAAACGGAGGGGACAGAAGGCGAAAGAACCCTGAAGGCCCGTCTGTTGATAGGTGCAGATGGCAGCAATTCAACCATCGCCAGAATTGTTAGGGGTCAACCTCCTTCTAGTGCCGACAGAATTATTGCGATACGCGGATACTTTAAGAGTGTTGAGGGACAGTCAAGCCAAGCTGACCTGCACTTTAACAAAGAGAGTTTTCCCGGTTACTGCTGGCTATTCCCTACAGGCAAAAACGAAGCTAATGTTGGGGTGGGAATGGTCTTAGACACCATACCTTCTGGCAACCGCTTAGTAGAGCTACTAAACCAACTCATCAGCAACGATGAAGCTTTGAGCAGAAGACTCAAGAACGCCAAGCTAGTCGGGCAAATTGGAGGATGGCCATTAACAACCTACAATCCAAACCAGCCATTGGTCGACAACCACGTTATGCTTGTGGGTGACGCCGCGGGTTTAATAAATCCATTAAATGGTGAGGGAATTCAATATGCACTTCTAAGTGGCAGATGGGCCTCTGAGGTCGCCATTTCCTGCTTAGCTGGCAACGATTTGTCTAAAGAAGCTTTGGCGGCATACCAAGATATTGTTGAGCGGGAACTTCAATACGGGATGTCAATTGCACATTTAATTGTTCAGTTGATTCGAAATAGAAGTTTCAACCCGTTATGGTTGCATTCGTTGGAACTTATGGCGGCGCGTTCCCGAGTTGATTCAGGTTACGCTGACATTGTTGGAGGCATCCTAATGGGAACGGTGTCTCAAACCGAAGCAATTAACTTGGAAGTGGCTCGAGGAACAATCGAGCAGGTAATGTTATCGACTGGATTGAATAATTTGGTTGAGATGGTGCAGGATCCCAATGTGATTGCGAAATCTGCTTTGGAGGCTATACAAACGGGCTTTTCGGTAGCTGCTCAAGCGACAGAGAATCCTTCTGCTCTTTTTGATTGGGCCGTTAAGTCGGTGGCAAGTGCAGTTAACGTTGCATTGGCATCTTCCAACTATACTGGAAGCACTCAGAAGCGGCGTTCAACTAATTTTGGGCTTGAAAGAACACTTAAGTCTGAATAGAGAAAGGTTATCTATTATTTCTGAGTAATATTTGTGTGATGGTCAACGCTTGAGCGAAAAAACAACCTTGTCGGCGATGAAGAAAAAAGTTACCCTTCGAATGCAGCACTATCTTAAACTGAACTTTGGATCCAAAACATTAGCTTACGACCTTTTGGCTGACTACCCAACTAGACCTGGAAAGGGGATTCGTCCTCTGTTTTGTCTTGCCGCAACAGCTTCAGTTGGCGCCGACTACAACAAAGCAATCGATACGGCAACCTCAATTGAGCTTCTGCACAATTCTTTCTTAATAAAGGACGATATTGTCGATCAGTCAATCTATCGCCGAGGCGGTCTTACTTTAAACAGAAAGTACGGTCTAGCTTTGGCGGCAAACGCAGGCGACGCAGTGAAAATCCTCGCTATGTCTCCGCTCATAGACAACTTATCATCGATTGGCGTTCGCAAATCATTGCAGATTATTATGGAAATACAAGAAACAGCCCGACGAAGTGTTGAGGGACAGATAAAAGAGTTGACTTTTGTTAAAGATAACCGGGTTGATTTGACCCCTGAAGATTATTTCAACATTTGTGAGAATAAAACTTGTTGGTACACAATCATTACACCCTGCCGAACGGGCATCATCATAGGGTTAGATGAAGCTAGCCCTAAGCAGTTGGATGCTATCACTAGATATGCCCTCTATACGGGAATAGCGTTCCAGATAACTGATGACACCCTCAACCTTACAGCTTCGCAGAGTCTTTATGGTAAAGAAATTGATGGTGACATCTTGGAGGGAAAAAGAACTCTCATGCTCATACACACTCTCAAAACTTGCAATGCAAAGGAGAGGGGTTGTGTTCGAAAGATTTTGGGAAAGCCACGAGAAGTTAAGACAGAGGCTGAAGTCGAGTATGTTAGAGGTCTAATGCAAAAATACGAAGCCATAGAGTACGCTGTTGAAATTGCAAAGCAGTTCGCTGTCAAAGCCAGGGACGTTTTGCTAAATGAATGCGACTGGATGGTTGAGAAAAGGTGGAAGGATTTTTTCCTTGACCAGACCAACTACCTTGTTGAGCGGAAAAATTAAATAGCGTTAACTGATAACTTGAGAGGGGAGATAACAGTGAGCAATAAAACAACTAAAAAAACAGGCTCAAAAGCTAAAGGTACAGCCGAGGTAAATCCTAAAACAGTTATGCCTAACCCAAAAACTGTGCAGAAAGCCATAGACCAAATTGCAAACACTTTGAACAATCCTGAAACTCGAGAGCAATTGACCAAGTTGACTCAAGCTTCAGTTAATAATACCGTTCAGACTGCTCAAAGGCTAAGTAAAGCGTCTGCTCGAATGAGTAAACTAAACAACGAAGAAATGACAGAGTTGGTCAGCAATTCTGTTAGTGACATGATGCGCCTCTACATCCAGTTTAACACAGAGCTCCTAACCCTTGTACAAAAAGTTTCCAATCGAGCAGTCGACATAATAGAAAAAGCAGCACCAGTCCCTGAAGAAACATCCACTGAGCAGTCAGCCCAATGACTCTTTACCGTGTAGAAGACACGGCTAGCGTCGATGCTTTCACTCTACCCTCGCTTTTCGATCCAAGAGCTAGGTTCTATCAGGAATGGCACGACTTTGTTTTTTTTGACCGAAAAACGGGCATATTCGGCTTGCTAAACTTTGGGGTTCACGGAAATCCTTATGATTCCAAACGCGGTTGGGGCTCGGTTCTCTCATACATAGTGGACCCTTCTCGAAAGATATTTGCTGAATTAAAGCTGATTCCGATTAATCAACTTGAAGTTACATCTTACAACCCAAACTTTGTCAGCGATAATTTTTCCGTGGAATTGTTGGAGGACAATTCTTTTGATGTTGTGGGGAAAATGGAGCAGTCCTCGTTTAACCTAAACTTTAAGGTTGCTTCTCCGCCTGTTACGGACAAAGACATCTTTATAGAAGTTCTCAAGGAGCAGAATCCCAATTCAAAGATGCTCTTGGCTGCCCAAGAAATGAATCGTCAATGGGAAAGCTGGGTTGAATTACCCAGATTGTTCGTTGAAGGCAATTTGAAAGTTAACAAGAAAAACTATGCGATTAAGACGAATCAGGGATATCAGGATCATGAAGGCGGCTGCTTCGACATAGGGATGACTTGGGGTTGGGATACGGGTGTTATTTTTTGTGACCCCAGCGTTGCTATTGAACCGGGAAGAGTGGATTTTCTGATTTACCGCTATGGCGCGACTAACGATCTTTCATACGGCGGCGTCTTTTTTGAAACTAAAGATGGAAAAAGACAATTCTTCGACAGTGCCAAGATGAAGATCACTGCCTCAGGAGAGTATGATGGTAATCGAAGCATCATGCCAGCAATCACCCAGTTATTATATCCAGATTATCGCCCAGCAATTCCGAAAACCAGAACGTTTACTGCTTCCAAAGGTGGGGACAAACTTGAGGTTGTATTCATACCTAAAGCCGTGTGCAGCATAGTCAATACTAGTATGGTCAATTCATCAGAAGTTGTGTTTAATGAAATGTACTGTGAAGCAAACCTGATGGGGGAAATCGGCGGCAGCACCTACGAGTGTGTACTTCCATGCTGGTTTGAATCGGTTCGACCGCGAAAGAGAGATGAGAGCAATGCAACTGACGCTTGAACAGTTTTTAAAAGAGCTAATTGCGTTAATGAGACAAGATTATCCCAAGCATCTTCAAAGAATGATTGATAGCACTAAGGGCTTAGTTTGGCTTCAAACCCTCGATGAGGAAAAGACATTGATTCGAGTCACATCCAACGACGTTATTATCGAAGGTGAAACAATACCCAAGATGATTGATGTTCGAGTAAAACTCTCAAGAAAATGTCTCTTTGACCTTCTTGAAGGTAGGATAACGCTGGATAAATCGCTACAAACAAACAAGATTGAAGCTTATGGGGAACCCGCAACACTGCTAAAATGCTATAGAATTTTTGAGCAGATTTTGTTGCTTTCAAGATTGTCGCCTCGTTTCTATTTCTTGACATATAGACTGAAGTAAGGCATTAAGTGATGATTAGATTCTGAGTTGTGCTGACTAATCAGACTCAACACAAACGATAAATAACAATACTGCCAAATAGAAATGGGGACTAAGCGATTGAGCAAGAGCTCGAGAACAAAAAAAGTTTTAGAAAATAAAGAAATAACTTCTGTAGAAAAAACTAACGCAGCTATCTCATCAAAAGAAGAGAAGATATGCATTCCGTTACCGAAGTTGGAAACACAAAAAGTCTGCGTAAACCTGCCTAAAATTGAGGTAGAAACACAAAAAGTTTGTTTTGATTTACCCAAAATTCCAACAAAAGGTTGTGATTGTCCTCCGCCTCAGATGCGATGTCGCCCAAGACAAGAAAAGGTGATAGCCCGTGCGGTTATACCCAAATCGGAAATTGCTTCTAGCATCGGTGGGCCTCTTTCGATTAGGGAGATAGAAATCGGTGAAATATCCATCCCAAGTCTTAAGTTGAAAGATTTTAGTGGAACATTCAAGTATGATTCGTGTAAAGCTAAAAATGTAGAGTTGGAAATTACTCTATCCATAAGTACCACGTTTTCGGGAAACATTGACTTGCCATGGCCGCTTTGTTGGGAGGACTTTTGTTATGGTGTATCTGGGGGCGTAAATTTTGCCTCCTATGTGGAGAAACAAACACTGGGAGATGTCGTTTTCGGGGCTGGTTCCTTTTCGATGTTCTCATCTGCAACTAATATCGGTCCGTTCTCTATGACCGCTGAACCGATTGGGAAAACTGAGATTGACCAAGTTACAGCCGAAAACATACAGATGCAATGTACAAGTATCCCCATTGACACTCCCTTAGGAATTAACATTGGACTCTGCTTGCCTATACCCAATCCAACGGGACCCAACGACATTGCAACGGATCTGACAAGCATTGACGAAATGGACTCAATGGGCATATCGAGCCCTTATGCATCCATGAAGGACATAAAAGCCTTAAACATAACTATCCCATCCGTCACAACCCAAGCGTTTGAGGCTCAATCCAATACGGCTTTATCAATTTCAACATCAAAGAAGATGTATGGATCGGGTGTTACACTTATCGGTGACGCCGATAGAGCCCACATTAACGGTGTATTAACTCTCAACATCACCAAGATTATAATGCGAATCAAGGGGGGATTGGAATTTTCAAACTTATCGGGTACAGTTACAACTAGCTCTGCAATCGCCCAAAAGCTCGACCTAAGCTTGGTGTTAAAAGGAATTAAAATCAAGGGGTTAAACTTGTGTGGGATGAAAATCCCAGAGATAGAGGTGGTTATGTAATGAGCAGAAGTCTTAGTACCGACAAACCAAGGCTAAAGATTGAAGAGATCGCCAAAAGAGAAAAAATAATGAAGTCATTAATGGATCAGAAGCGAACCGGAAAAATTGATATAAAGGCCACATTCGACTTGATCCATCTCAGTGTCTACCCGCTGTTGCAAAATCGCGAATTAGTGGAAGAAGACATGAAGCAACTCAAGAAAATTCTCGATGACGCAGCCTGCCGCATCTGTGAGATAATCGAGAAATCAAAAACAAAAGTATCAGATAATACACCGCGATAGCGAGGTACGCTTCTTTCACTTACTTATAGATTTTATTTCTTCACTTCCTTAGTCTATTTTAGAAATTAAATGTATTCAATAATTGTTATATTCAAAACTCTTTTAGTATGAAACTAAGTTCAACTCCCAAAAAATATGATTGCTGGATCCTCAATGGAAATGCTTAATTTGTAAGATGGCATTAATGTAGTGCGAGGTTTTAAGTTGGACTCTGAGGTCGTAGTAACAAGAAAAGGTCAGACAACCATCCCTGTAAGGTTACGTAAAAAGTTCAAAATTGAAGAAGGAACAAGGCTTGAAGTAGTTGAAACAGACGAGGGCATACTGTTGAAACCTAAGAAATCATTTTGGGACATGGCCGGAGCATTTTCACATATTGCAACACCTGAGGAAATGAAAAAGCAACTCGACAAACTCAGGGAAGAAGATGAATAAAGCAGTCTACGATACTCGCTTCTTCATGGAATATTATAATTCCAAAGATTCCGCATTATTGGAGAAAATTCGGAAAGAAAAATCTAGACGTGAAAGATACGTTTCTGCCATAGTAATACATGAGCTCTACAAGCTTTCCTTAGCTAATGAAGGTAGAGAAACCGCAAAACTCAAAGTTGCTTTCTTAAAACAAGAATTCAAAATAATACCTGTCGATAACCAAATTGCAGAGATCTCCGCGGAACTGCGCCAAAGATACAAGCTCTCAATGGGAGACAGCATGATTGCAGCCACAGCATTGTCTTTAAATGCCGTTTGCTTTTCAGATGATCCTCATTTTAGCCAAATCAAGGAAATAAGAACAGTTTGGATCGAATGACAGGCAATTATTGTAGCATCTGCAAAGAACCAATAAGCGGAGAAATCCATCAATACTCAACGAGCCATTTTGGCAAAGCTCTATGTATTGAACACCAAAAAACAGCCACACCCAAAAAAACCTACATCTGCAGTGAATGCAAACAAACAATAACCTACGGAGAGTTCAAATTTTCACTTAAAAACTTCGATAAACCTCTTTGTAGAGATTGCCAACCTGAAATAGAAGAAAAACTCAGTGCTCCACCACAAAATTTTAGGTTAAATCAGACTTCAAAAATTGAGTTTGGAAAAAGTACTATTTACCCTAAAGATTATTCAATCATCACTGCGTCCTTGATGTTCTTGAAGTGTAAATCTCCTGTTAAAACTTTAGCGTTTAATCTTCTAGCAGTAGCTAAGACATATGCATCTGCTAAGCCAAAATCTTTTAGGGTCTTTCTCATTTCACAATGCAAAAGCCCTGCCTGCTCTGAAAGTTCCTTGTCTACATTTACAATTTGTGAGTTGCTGCACACAACGCTGCTTGCCGCTTCGATATCTCTTTTTTCTCGGGCGACTTTGCTAATGATTTCGCCAAGCGTTATGGCACATGTGTAGAATTCGTTGTTATTTTCATCTAAGATTTTGTTAAGTTTGGCACCGTGTTCACTGCCAACTAGATACTCGATCCATGTCCAAGCATCAATTATGTAGTTACTCAAGCGAAGATTTCAACTCGTCTTCAACTGTGAAGGAAGCCATGCCTTTTAAGATGCCGAAGCCGTCTTTTCGGAATTTTTTTATTGTAATTTCGACATATTCGTTTTCTTTTATTTGTTGGAGGTCAACTATTTCTTTTGGAATGGTTACAACGATGGAGCCACCGATTTTTCTGGTCTTGGTTAAGCATTGACGCATATAAATCACTGTTATATTTAATTATACATGTGTTATACTTAAGAATTTCTGCACTTATTGTACGTAAAACAACCTCAATCGATCAGTCCATCAGTCAAATTTCTAATTAATAATTGCTATATCCGCACATGATGATTAATCCCAAACCTTTTAAGCAGTTCAATGCAACGAGGATAAATTAAAGGGATAAGAAATGAGCAAACTAGATTTAGTTCCAAAAAAGAAAAGGCTTAATGTTGGATTAATTGCAGTTGCTTTAATCGTAATAATTGTTGGCGCAGCTTCATTTTGTTGCTTAAGTAGCGCAAGTGAATACCCGACTCTGTCAAGTATGGCTGGCATTTATTCAAACACATCAACAGGATCCATAATAACTCTTTATGAGGATGGCACAGCATTATTTGACACACATGAGGGCATATGGCATATAGTCAATGCAACAGCCTTCGAAGTCTCATATACAACAGTAAGCGGACGTCAATTCTTTGAATTCAGAATCACAAATAACGGTTTCACAGCAGCCGATACAGGAAACGTGTACGTTAAAACTACGTCTGCAACGGCTTCCCCGAGCCCGACAGTGCCAGAATTCAGCAACGAATTGCTCGCTTTAATCGTGACTATGATAGCAGTGGCAACTTGCACAGTTGCTTTAGTAGCAAAGAAAGCTAAAAAACGATTTAGTTAAGGCATTTTGACAAACAACAAGAAAACAAAAATTCTAAAAACTCTTTTTTTTATTTTAGATACTATGTTTGGATATGTGTGATTATCTTATTGAATAAAAAAAGAAGACAAGGATTTGTGATCCTGTGCTTTTTTATTTAGGTAAGTTTGGTGCCGCATTCGCCGCAGAAACTGGTACCCGCAGGGTTTTTAGCTCCACACTTAGGGCAAACAATCAATCCTAGCGGTGCTCCACAGTTATTGCAGAATTTGCCTGAACCAGCTGGTTTTCCACAAACTGGGCAAATTGTTTGTCTTTGTGTTATTTCGCCTGTGTAGACTTGGGTGGTTTCGGCTTTTTGTTTTATGTCTGTGACCATTTTTTCGGCTCTAGCTGCAGCTACTTCAGTGCTTTCTCTTGGCGCATCGTCAGTGCATAGCCCTTCTTGTTCGTTCCAGTCATTTTCGCACACGTATTTGTGGCATCTTGGGCATCTGTGGAAGTGCCCTTTAGCTTCATTTTGTGCGAGTTCGAATGCTTGTTCATGTTCTTTGTGCCATTCTGGTGTCATGCCTTGGAATCGTTCGCTCATAGCGTCTGCGCCTCGTTGAATTGAGTAGCCTCCGCGCCCAGCTAGTTCTGATCCTATGGAGGCGACTTGACCAAGTCCTCTCCACAAGCTTTTTTTCTTGTAGGTTTTGCTTGCGATGAAGTTTGTTTTGTAGCCGTCATTGCATACATCACAGTTGAAGGTGAATTGGAACCCAGCGTCGGTGCTGTTGTCTTGGTAGTTTCTTGTAAAAGGTTGAAGTGGCATTTTTTTTATCTCCCTGTTATGTTTAGGGGCTTACCGCATTTTATGCATTTCTCTCCTAAAGGCGCCTGCTCCGTTTTGCATTTAGCACAGATAACCGTGAGTCTTTGGTTACAGTTTTGGCAGTAGTCTCCGAAGAAGGTAGGTTTTGTGCAATGCGGGCAGTTTATTTGAAGTGACAAGCCACAGTTGCTGCATTTGATTTGTCCCGTTTCAGTTGGGTTTTTGCATTTTGGGCATCTTTGAGGTCCAACTGGGTTAACTTTTCCACAGAATGGACATACATTGTCGTCTTCGGGTACGAGTTTTCCGCAGTATTTACAAGGATGTTTATAACCTGGCATTCATTCGTCTCCTTTCTTCCATTTGTCTGTATCATCCAAACTTTTAGTATTGAAGGCTAATAAACTAGCTACATTGCTCTTCCATTGTTCAAGTGATGAGTGAATTACCCTTCCGATGAATAGATTTCTCAGCATTCTAAGCGAAGGCATTCTCGCAACAGCAAATCGGTATTGAACATATTTGGCACTATCCATTTGTTCTGTGGAGAGGAATATTGGCTCTCTTCGGAAGTTCACGTCGATCATGGCACGATTGATGTTTTTGATAAAATTCTCCAGGCCTATGACTAAGTCTTCATCTTTTGTCTGGGCGTATTCTTTTCTCCCCATTGTTCTGAAAAAGTAGGTTGCGCCCGTTGTGACGGTTTTTTGTTCTTCATCTGGGTTTTGGCTGATTTCTTGCTCGGTTTTGGGGATTATATATTCTGTGTTCCTTTGTTGTTTATTGTTTTCTTCTGTATTGTCCTGGGCGTTGAATGCTTCTATTGCTATTGTGTTGCTTAGTCTGGTGGTTCCTGGGTTAAGAAGTGGGAACATCATCCATATGTAAGTGCCAGTTAGGTCACCCATGAGTCCGCGTTTTATTCCCACGCACACTTGGTCTCTTGCAGCCGATGAGTTTAGGAATTCATATTCTTTAGTTATACCTGTTTTGTCTATTTTCTTTTCTAGGTGTCGCCAGAAATCTTGTGACTGTAATTCGATTTCCTTTCTTTTTGCTGCCCGTCCGTCTTTCATCAAAGAGGATAGTTTGTTTATTATGATGGGAGTTGCTTCTGGAATAAGATTTTTTATGTTTTCCTGAGTTCTGAGGATCATTTTGTTAATGGCGTCTGAGAGGGCTTTTGCGAATGGATCGAAGTTTTGTCCGAGCTGAAGGAACTCAATTTTTTCTAAGAATTCATCTGTTATTTTTAGTGTGTAATCTTGTTTGTTTACGTTTGTTATGTAGCAGTATGGGAGGCGGAGGGGGTCGCTTTTTTGTGGTAGAACTACCATTGCAGTTTCATAGAGGCGGATTTCACAGTTTCCAGTTTGAATTGTTTGTCCGTTTGGATCAAGTTGTTTGTATTGTGCTTCGAAGCCGCTTTTGAGAAGTGATTCATCAATGAGCAGATATTTGAGCATGAGCTCATTTCGGAGCTTGTATAGTTTGAAGAGAAAGTCTTCGTATTGGTATCCTATGCCCCAAAGGTTTAGTTTTTCTTTTGAAGTTAAGAAAAGATCAACTTTGTAATCGTAGTCTGATATTCCGACAATGTCCGTATAAGCGAATAGCATGGGTTCCCCGAACATGACGGTTAAAGTCAGATATTGTTCGTTGAAAGTGGCTCTTGCTTCGCCTTCGTTTTTTATGTTTGACTCTTCATCGTAGAGTTTGTAGTTCAATGCAACTTCCATGTGCATAACCTCATTGATTAATAAAACTTCAGTAGCATATCTATTTTTGTAGTATAATCTGTCGCGAGTTTTTTGTTAGATGTATCTTTTCTCGTTAACACCTGCTTCCTGTCTCAATATGGTTTCCGTTTCAGACATGCACAGACCTTATTTCTTAGTTAGCAAGTTCACGTTTTAAGTTTATCGTAAAACGCTTAACTTGGGGTACCGCTTTAAAAATGGATTTTAAACTGTTAATTCCCCTTGAAACATTAGGCAAGGTCGTGAGTATAAAGTCTGCAAAGGCACCAATGGCAGGTTACAAACCCCCTGCAGAATCGCTAATATTCGCTTTACGCTCAAGCAGCAAGTTCTTAACTTAGATTCGACAAATTTGATTTATGGGCAGTAAAAAAGCAAGCGCTGTCTCAGATGGATTACCAAGCCCGCTTGAATGGCAGATTGACGAAGCATGTTTCTATATAGATAAGCGTATTGCAAGTTATTCTGAACCCACTAAGAACCGGCTCACAACACACGGAAAAGAAATTGGTACTTTGATGACAGCCTACGGGTTAGCCAAGGGCAGCCCCGGCATTACTATAGTGGGAATGACGAAAATGTCCCAGCCAAATAGCAACAAGAAAGGCTGGATTGTACACTGGAAAGACGTCCGAGAAGTAAAAACTAAGCCAGAAGAACAACTTATATTCTTGAAGGAGAAGCTTTTCACCGGCGGTTTAGGTGGCGGTTTAGGAACATTTCACATTCATTGCACGTTAGAAAATTATGAAAAAGTTCTTTCAGCCTGCCAAGCCTTCCAAAGCCGAGCGTTAAAACGCAAGCGTTAACCTTTTGAGGATTCCTTTGTGCACATTATTAATATTGTTAGCTATGGGCATTCTTCTCTTTTATAAAAATTGATAAAAAATTTGGGAAGCTAAAAATTCGCTTGATGAATAAAATAAGAATAAATGTAAATAGAAAGTGGAAGCTTTTCATATTCTTTAGCTCTTTTCGAGGAAAATAACTATTATTGAATACTGGGAATTTCTGGATTTCTCTATCCTTTCTTGGATGAATTTCCAGACGGCGCTATTATGACTTGACCTTTAGTGACGTCAAATGTTATGCTGTGTTCATTTAGAAACTTGGAGATTGCGCCACTTACTTTTTGGAGGTAGTGTTCTAGAGTTGCTTTGTATTGGTCGTTTGTCACGTTAGAAACGCCCTTTTTGATTTTACCTTGTAGAAACAGGCTGCAGGTTTCGTTAATGCAATCAGATGCTTTTGCCTTGTCAGCTAAGAGCGTCTGGTTGTCAATTCTTGCGTACGCAGATATTTTGGGGTTGTTTTCAGGAGTTGAAAATTCAGGAGCAGCAAAAATCACTATTGCCGGAGGGCGGTTTACGTTAAAATTTGAAAGCACATTTGTTAAGTCAGGGGCGCCCATGCTCCATATTCCTACAAAAATGTTATTTTCAGCCCTAACGCCAGCATTGTATAGCTCTTCCTTAAGATCTGTGTAATCTTTTAGCAACGCGGGTAAATAAAACACGTAAACCTTGCAATTGTTTGGCACATCTGAAGCTAATTTCAGGTCTTTTAGCGCTGCTTTAAAAAGTGTGTTTGGTCTAAAAAGTAGTTCCATCTTACCACATTATTAGTAAATTCTGGTTCTACTAAAAAGGTTTCCTAAAAGGCGAAAACCTCACTGATACAGCGTACATTGTTTGGGCAAAGGCGACTTTGTTGCTTTTGATTTTGGGTATCCTTTGTGGTTAAAATTTTACATGAAAAAATTCTAAAACTTTTTTGCCGCGGTCGGTGTTTGCGTAGGTTTCTTGGTTGTTGTGATTTGTTGTTTTCTCGATTAGTTTTTGCTCTATGAGGAGGTTAAAGTATTTGCTGATCTGGTCAGTTTTTTTTATTGTTGATATTTCTATCTTGCATGGTGTCTGTGGGCCTTGGTTGTTGAGGAACTGTATTATTGAAAGGCAAATCTCAAGAGTATTGGCAGCCATGGTGATTCCTTGTTTTTGTAACGAATGCTCAGTAAACAAATAGACTTTGCAGCCTTATTTAAGACTTATCAGTACAAAAATGTACATAAGCCTATGCCATTTTAGGCTAACGTCCAATGTCCATCTTGAAATTCTTGGTTTAAGTTTAAGCGGATTTTGAGAAAAATTTGTTCAC
>CAVYXJ010000017.1:0-9621 GCA_963772455.1 Candidatus Bathyarchaeota archaeon | reverse complement strand
ATTAAATATCTCCAAGCTTCAAATGAGTCAAAATCAATCTTGGTGGGCGGAGAGGGATTTGAACTTGGTAGAAGTGGAGATATTACCCGTAAAACCATCTTTCTTTGAGAATACTTGGCAAGGAAATCGCAATGTTGTATGCTAAAATGCATTAAGAGAACGCAGGTATCCTCGGCTATTTGCCCATGGATAGAAAGCATATGTCTGTGTGTCCAGTTCCTTGCATTCAAACGATATGCTGCTTTTTCCGTGCACCGTTTTTTTTATTCTCTGTGTGGGTGTGGTGTATCTAAAATTGCACACTACGCTTTTGGCTTTGGATTTGTTTGCTTTTTTGGTTTGGGTTGTTTTTGCATTGTGCTTTGAGTGTGGGAGATGGATTGCACCACACAGTCAACATGGATACTATGTTGGTGTGTGGGTGTGAGTGTGGGTTTAATGTTGATGACTCTATTTCTGTGGCATCTTGGAATTCTTGCAAGAACGTGATTAACTAGTTAATTTAATTAAACATGCATATGGCGGGCGGGGAGGGATTTGAACCCTCGACCCCCAACTTAGGAGGCTGGTGCTCTATCCGTACTGAGCTACTCGCCCAACTATTCTTTAAAATGGTGCCTGATTCTGCCTTATCTAGGTCAACATGTGTGTTGTGACCAATGTGACCACTCTTATTTGATATGTTGGGATATGTTTCTTTGGGCATTTCATTAAGTTTTCTCTGAATATAAGCTAAGGATTGCTGATGATATGTAAACTGTGGCTTACCCTTCATTCTGCCTTTGTAATGTCTACTTCTGCCATAAGATAGCTCCCCATTTTTTCTAAAGAATAACTGAATTGAAGAAACTTAACCGCATAACTCACAATCAAACTTTACACATCTAATCTTCATTCAGATACTTCCTTACTCTTGGAGCAGACCTGAGTGCTAAAGGAGCTATATAATGACCATTGAAAGAAGTTCTATAGAGCTAAGTTTGTTGTTTGATAAGTTATTTAAGATAAAAGGTGAAGTATGAATTAGTGACGCTTGGTTTGTCTATAGTTAGGGCGAAAATTGAATATGCAATTGGATTAGGTATTGGAATGTTTTTTGTAGCTTTAGGCACTTATTCGTTATTATGGTATTTTACTATAGGCAGTACTGGGCACTCTGATACCTTAATACCTAGATTAATTTTATTTTTGGAGCTGGTGTAATCAAAATATCTGTTCCTATATTCATTCCTTTGAGATACCGCTTTGGTAGGCTTGAGACTTGCCCAAGATGTGGTGCAATTGTAAAAGATGATGCAACATATTGTGAGAAATGTAAGCAAAAACTTGATTGAATGTAGACTTCTCCATAAGAATTATTTTTGGAGCATAATTTCTGTGAATTTAAATAGTAAGAAATTTAATAACTGATTATGGCATTTGAACTAATTCCTTTTCCGATCTCAATCATCTTTGCATTGGTTTTTGTAATTGCTTGGGTAGCAGTTTTATGGAAGTTAAGGAAAACAGGAAGAATCTACTTTATTCTGTTTAAGCTAAGTGTTATTGCAGGAGCAATTCTGATAGTCGCTTTCATTTATGGAATAACCGCAAAAGTACTTTAGCAGCTTCGTAAGTTTTCAAATGATTAAAGAATTATTTTTAGAGCTATAGAAAAACTAATAAGTTTTTTATTAAATCTAATTATTTGGGCTAAATGCTTGAAGAAAAGTTACAAGTTAGCTCTTATAATTTGTTTAATACTAGTCGCACTAGTTCCAATTACGCATTTTCTACTTAATGATTATGATAAAGGTGCTGATGTATTTATTCTACAATTGCATCATGGAAATGCTTGGGTAAGTATTGATGTTCCTAATAATAGGTTTATGATAATCTCACATATAGTGCTAGGAATTTATGAAACCGATTTGTCATACATGATTGTAGTTCTTGGATTAACTGTTGCTTTTTTTGTCAGCTTAATACTCATAACACTATTAGAGGAACATGCCATAACAAAGAGAATAGTGCATCTAAAATCTGCTTTTCACCTATGACAGTTTCAATCATTAAGAACTATTTTTGTAGTGTTGAGCCACTTTAAGAGTGATGCCAAAAAAGAAGAAGAGCTAGTTGTCTTTGAATAATTTTAAAATCTTCTTATCTGTCTTCTTCATTTCTTGGCTCACGATTTTCAGTCTCTCCCTCAAAGATTTAATGGCCTTTAATTCATCAGGAGATATTGTTACAACGTTGTCAGCAATTAGAGACTCGTACAGCTTAAGTATCTCATTTTCAATTTCCAACTTTTCAACGCTTAGTGTTTTATACTGTTTAAGCAATCTGTTGAAATTATCTTTTGACATTTTCTTCATTGACATAATACCACCAATTAACCAAAGTTTAGCTAGTTTACATATTTGAATTTTTAGAAAAACTACCTATTTGATAGCTCTCAGTCATGGGAACAAGTTTAATCGAATTTTCTGTGATTTTTGATCTCAAGCTCAAATTCCTTGCTTATGCTATTTCAGTGCATTTCTTTCCAATCACATAGTTATCATTATTTTTTGGAATTACATTTATAGGGGTTTTTTGAAAATTAAGAAAAACAAGAGAAATTCTCCCTATTCTTTCTAAAGCATGTATTATTGGAGAAATAATGTTATTTTGTAATATTTCTTTTTGAAATAATAACAAATTAACTCTAAAATGAGCTCATTTGTCAATTCCTAATGAAATGACTGTTGAAAGGTGCAGATCACCTATGTCATTGACATTGCTATTTGGTAATGTGGATTCTTTTTTATTTCGGCTAACATCACTATTTACTGCAGCCATGCATTTGGCATTATCAATTATACTCGCCAGTTTCTTGTAAGCTACAAAGTAATCTAGAAATCTTTCAGCTTCTTCATTTTCAAATACTTGTTTATTTTTATTCATTTAAATCACATTAGTAATTCAGTGTTTATTGAATGTCAAGACATAATGTTTGCTAATATGCACGTATATACGTTCAATGGTTAAAAGACACCGCCGTAATACATTGATAAATTTTTAATTAAAGTAAGAAAGCAAAACAACCAACAAAAAACCGTTCATTTTCAATAAATCTTTAAATCTGCAAATCATTTAGCACTACTTCTCAACCATACTAAGAACTAAGTTAAGCCCGTAGAATTATTAAGGCAACTATAGTCTTATTTGATAGCCTGATTCTTTTCTCTATCTCTCGTTTACTTGTGAATTATTACTAAAGTTATTACAAATCCCGATATCACAAAGATACTAAAGAAATAGTAAACTTCTGAAAATTGAAACATCAACCTTAGCTAAACAATAGGAATAGTTATTCCAAAGGAGAATACAGCCCATTCGACATTTATCCAGGCAATTTGGTGGCGACAAAATTGAAATCACTGATAAATATTGGTGTATTTTACTATTTAAGATCGATTTTGAAAATGCATTAACTGTGCGAATAAGCTGTGAATACGTACAATATTCTAAAAATATTTTTGAAGTCGATTAAGGTGAATTGTAGAGATAAGTCGATTCATTGTTTGTAATGGTAAAATAATGATGGCATTTTCCACAGTGATATGCTTGGATTGTAAAGCAATGATTTTTCAATACTCTGGAAGGTTTGTTTACTTCTTTGCCGCAACTAGGACAATGAGTCATATAATTCACTGTCTCTTCGACAAAAATAGCTTATTAGATTTGTGAACTCAGAATAAGTAATAACGTTGCTTAAAAGAAAACATTTTTTGAATGAAGAAAAAGAAATGCGGTTGAGTCTAAACCCCACTGCAACACCGCCTAGTCCATAGCACTAGCCAAGACTCTTCTTTGATGTGATCTCAGATTCATCCAGCCGTTTCTTAAAGACTAATACTGCGTGTCACCGTGAAGCTTGTTCCTCAACCGGCAACTACAACACATCTTTCCACGGAATATAATGTTATGTTGGCACCTTAAGCCGCCAACAAGAAAAGGAGAATTGGATGCAAAAAACTTAAACAATACCGCGCAGTCATTACGGTGCTGGTGCCGGGGTATCCGAGCCAGGTCTAAATGGGCGGCCAGATAACAATTTTGCCCCTAAGATATGGAGGAGGACTTAAGATCCTCTGGCGCAGGCCTTCGTGGGTTCAAGTCCCACCCCCGGCACCATTGTGAAATTGCCGTGAGTGTCGAGAATTTTTATAGAAATATGCTATTTTACGTGCTTAGAGTTCGTCTTTGAACTTTGCCACGAAAATGTCGTAATTCAAATCAGTCATCGTAAAAGGCTCTGCAACCTCGACAACCTTGTCAAGGTCGACATTTTGCTCTATTAACTCTATTGCCTTGGTCGTGAATTCCTCATATTTGATTTCCACTTCCGGAATAGAACCACGTTCCTCTAAATCAGAAACGGGTATAATTCCCAGCAACTCAACGTCAGCTCTTTTAAAAACTTGGTTTACAAAAACGCGGGTCTCGTCGTTCATATAATCGAGGTAGACTTTATTCAAGATAACACCCGCCATCTTTATTCCCATTTTTTTCAGGAACCGTACATAGTTTAAGGCACTTACAACTCCGCCTTCTATACCCCCTTTGTCGCAGCTCACCACAATTACAGTTGGCGAACCCAATGCTGCCGCCACCTCTGCCGTCGAGTTAGGTCTTCTGGACTTATCCGAAAACAAACCTGTAAACACGTTCATAGCACCTTCGATGAGCAAAAAGTTGTAGTCTTTTTTTGCCCCTTTTACTACTTGGGGAAGTGATTGCCAACCTGAGCCAGCAACCTCTATTGATGAATAGCTGTGCATAGGCTCCTTTATGACGTAGAGCGCAGGAACGATGTCTCGAATATCTCCCCCAATTTTTATGACACCAACGTTCCACCCTCTCTTTTTTAATGCACCTGCGAACCCAGTGACTATTACTGTTTTTCCTCCTCCACTTTCTAGAGCCGTTATAAGCAAGGTGCGAGGAAGTTTTTCTTTCGTTATAGTTATTCTTGGATGGTATATGGCAGTTGATACTCCTTGTTCAAGTTTAATCTGTTTCTTTAACTTAGAGTTTGCTTCTCTGATCTTTTCCAGCTCAACGAGGTCAATATCTAAAGATTTGGTTATTCCTTTGATGATAACGGGGTTATTGTCGAGCAAAGCGTGAGTCAGCACTCCGACAACGTTGCCTTCTGAGTTGCAGACGCCTGAAACGATGTTTTTCCCCTTTTCAAAATAGTTCAACCGTTTGACGCGGGAAACAATTATTGGCTTTGCTTTTTCATATAAAATGATATCACCGTAGGTGTGGCAATGAAAACCCGCCAAATCAGCTCCAACTTCATCAGTCAACAAACTTGACCCAATCACCTTGGCTTTAACTTGGTCCGTGCAGATCATCGGTTTAAACTCGACATCAAGCAGCCCCATTCCCTCCCGAAAAATTGGTCTGGGCGACAAGCGGCCGATGTCGGTTCCGCGTGATAAGATTTGGAAGCCCGAACAGATCCCCAGAACAAACTTGTCTGTTTCGGCCATCTTCAAAATTTCCTTTTCGATGCCGTCTTTGACAGATTGTGATTCAACGAGGCTGCCGCCAGGAATAATCATCATTTCTAAGACTTTTGAGGCTGGTTTTCCTCCAATTAATCCATTCTTGCCTACTATGTCGGTTGGCATGTCTCCAAAGTCTTCGAAGCAGGGTAATGCTCCTGGCAAGTAGGCTAAGCCGATTCTATGCTTCAATTCTGCTACCTGAACTCCATTAATTACTGTGCGGCTATTATTTAACTTGGTTTGCGTGGGGGTTTTTGTAAAGTTTTTTCTCTCATGTCCGAGTTGAATTTTCTTGGATCATAGATATTCTTGATAACTAAAAGTAATTTTAATCTCAGCCAGATTAGACTTCAATTTCAAAAATAGGAAAAGTAGGCTAAGAAAAAAGGATTCGTGCAGGTGATTCTCCAAGGGTGAAGGAGTTCAACTCCTCACCTAGCACATCTATTTTTATAGTGAATTTATTGACAATAATCTTTTATTTTCAAAGTAACCAATTACTCGCATGGAAAAAGAAAAGAATTTGTTAGTCATCGAAAAAGTTAAGGCAGAAACTTTTGATGATTTTTTGGTTTTAATTGATAAACTTGCTGAATATGAAAAACTTGATCCGCCTGATGAAGAAGCGAAAAGAAGGTTACTAAGGGACTGTTTGTCTGAGAAGCCCAAATATGAGGCATTTATTGGAAAAATCAGCAATAAACCTGTTTCATACATCTTTTATTTCTTTACATACTCGAGTTTTCTAGCATTACCAACTCTTTTCATTGAAGACATTTTTGTTCTTAGCGAGTATAGACGACAAGGAGTAGGTCAAAAAATGTTTGACTTCCTAAAAGAAACTGCTAAACACGATGGATGCGGGAGGATAGAGTTTACAGTTCTGAAATGGAACAAATCAGCTCAGAAATTCTATGAAAAAAACAAAGCCAAATGCTTGGAGTGGTTTTTATATCGGTTGGAAAAAAAAGATTTCTAGATTGATCCACTCGGGGGCTGGGCTGATTTTCTCTGCAGAAAAGAGTTTATTGCATCTATGAGGGCTTCACAAGCAAACCATCGTTCTTCTAAGGAAGTATCTGTCTCCAAGGTCTGGACTATTCTGCGGAATTTCTTTATTTCCTCAAGGACAGGTTCCTTTTTTCTGTCGTATTCAGCTTTAAGTTCCTTTTGTTTGGCACTAAAATCCAGCATAACCAATTCAAGTTCCGTTTGCTTATCGCTTAATTCCTTCACTATAACCATTTCTTTTTGTTCCCTTTTCTTCCTGGAGATGCCGTGGAAAAATCCTGTTTTCATCCGAATTACCTCGTCCTGCTCCTTTTTCAGGTGATTTATTACCTTATAGAGACCCTTGATTTCTCTGTTTCTTTGACCCTTAACTGCCCCTGTTAAAGTTGCATATTCTTCTTTGATTTGTTTTAAGCGACTTCTCCAATCTGAAAGATTATCTAGCTCTTGATCAAGAGCGGTTTCCTTTCGGCGTATTACTTCAAGTTGATCCTTTATGCTGGAAAATATTTGTGCGCACTCATTCAAGAATAGATCATCTGCACCTATGTTCGGGTGTGACTTAAACTCGTCTAGAACAACAGTTATATTTGTTAACCAACGGTCAAAATGCTCGCTGAATGGGGACGAACCAAACTTCTGACTACCCAAAGTGTGCAGTTGCTTAAGGGTTAATTCGGAGACTTCTCTTTCAGTTGCAGGCTGCTTTTCTTCCCTTATAAGTTTTACATTACCTCTGTCAACGCGTTTTCTATCTTTTCGTTTTTCGCGAAGAGTTTTTTTGTATACATGAATTGCACCTTTAGGCGACTTTATGCGAGGCTGATATCCCATAACAAGAGTTATCATTCTTTAAGTATTTAGTTTGTACCCTAGTGACTCTTAGGTTCTTTTTCTTTTCGACCCAGCCAAGATTTTGACTCAATTGCTAAGACGATGCCAAACAACGCCACTATTGCAATCAGTATTACTTCACTGCCTACGGGTTGAGTTGGCGATGCATTTGTATCCAGATGTAAGCTTATTTGGTGCGTACTGTGTGAATAATAAAATATGAAAACCCACGAATCACCAAAGGCAGACACAGAATAATTTAGTTGATTTCCATCAAGGTATACTTGCAGATTTTCCCCGTTCGTCAACAAATTTTTCGGTATTGATGCTTTAACAAAACCCGTTGTTCCTGTCGGTCCAGTTACATTGAAACTCAACGTGGAAGTTTCATTGTTGAATGATAATGCGTAAATGGTGCTGTTTGATTCGAAAAAGAAAGTCTGTTGATTTTGAATGGGCAAGAAGCTCAATGACGTAGTATTACATGCTTCGTTAAAGAAGGAGTCTCCATTCCATTCTGTTTTGAGCGTGAATGTTCCTGAAGCGCTATTTATCCACTGAATATTGTATTTGCCGAGCTTGTCAGTAAATCCTGAACTAATCGGAATCCAAGAGTCTGCTCCTTGAAAGGTGTACGATAAAACAACGGTCTTATTTTGTAGGGGAATTCCCTTAGAATCTGAGAGTATCCCGAATACATTCACTGCTGAACCAGCAGCTGTTGATGAAGATTCGGATCCGATTGAAATGTCTGCAGGGTTATCAAATGGGTCTTGGATATTTCGGAACAAATAATCTGCTGGTGAATATCCCCAAACAGTCAATCCAATGTAGTTTATGTCTTCAAAAGTAAAATTGTATATATCAGATGTTGAAAGTGACCCTATTAGACTGCCATTTTCATCTAACACTGAAGTTGTAATTATAAAAGGTGTTGAAGAAACGTTTAGTTGCATAGTATACCATGCTTTAGAGTCACCGTAAGCAACTTGGCTTGCTATCCAACTGCTTGTAACTCCCATGATATCTTGGCTACCTTTATAGCTGGTTGAATTTCTAGCTAACAGGAAATTGCCCTCACCGTAATGGCCGTATTCAAAGTTAAAGCCCGCAAAATTTCCTGCGATTGGCAAATTCCTTTTGATAAAGATTCCACAACTTTCAGGGCTTTGAGCATTCACTTGAACCGAGAACGAGAAATTTGTATTAGGCTTAATTTGTTTGTAGAGCGATATTGAAGGGCAATCAATTCCGCCATTGCTCCATAACCTCAGAGTATTGTTTGCATCGGAATAATAGCCTCCTTGGTCTTCAACTTGCCAGCCATTTGAAATAGATGATTGAACCTCACACTGGCTTGCTTGGATTAAACTGAGAAATAGAAGACTTATCGCGATTAATCCAAAGATGTTATACTTTGACATTCAATGATCAGACTTTTGTAGGTCGAAATGAGAAGATAACTACAGTCTTCATTCTAAATTATATCAAATTCCATCGAGATAAAAGGTTTTAGTAAATTGATGTAGAAGGGGTTGTTTATTGAATTTTTAGTTTTTGTTTTTGCTCTAGGTTGAATAACAAATAACACTCATTTTGCTCTTTTGAACGTTTATCGCAGTAAGAATTGTATTCTTGTTCTTCTGTTCACGGGTTTAGAAACAGGCATCATTTTACCAGAAACCGCCCTTAGATGTAACTGTAGCTGTGGCATCCAAAGAACCGATGCCTATTGTTCCAAAAGTGAAATTGTAACTTCCGCTTGCCAGCTGAATCCAATCACTGCTGTAACTTTGTTGTTCACCTTGTGCAGCCGAGTGCTCCCAGATGATTTGGTCTCCATGTATCTGGGCACGCCAAAGAGCTGCACCATTTTGAACTGCAATTTGTACTTGCACTTTATCGTTCAGGAATGGTTGGTCAAAAGCTACTGTTTTTGAGTCAACTCCTATAGTGAATGAAACTGGAATACTCGCTGTAATTCTTGGATAAGTAATGCCTGAAAAAATAGCGAATGCTGATAACTACGATAATTACGATTGAAACTATACCCAAAACTGATTTTGATTTTACCCATTACACAATCTTCCTTTCAAAAATATCATGGTTTTAGTCGTCATATAATCCTTTGTTATTGGGAATAAACAATCACAATTTTTACTGAGATGATAACAATTAGGGAAATTTAAAAAAAGGTCATGATCCGCTTCCTAATCAGATGAATCAGTGA
>CAVYXJ010000016.1:0-8522 GCA_963772455.1 Candidatus Bathyarchaeota archaeon | reverse complement strand
CCAGCTGACTATCTTATCATAATTGCAGTTGTCGTTGTATTAGTCGTGGTAGCTTGGTTTTCCATAAAAAATAGACAACTCCGCAAACACTGAAAGAGTAGTTCCGCTTATTAAAGTCAAGAAAAATGGGTTGAGGGTGATTTCTCCATTCACAGAGGTTCGAATCCCACCCCCTATGCGACCCCCACTTTTTCAAATTTCAATCAATAGTCGAATTTAAGGACAAGCCTACAAAAACAAAAAAGGAAAAGTAGGTTTACTGAACTAGTTCAGCAAACGTTTCAGCCTTTCGATTCTTGAGTGCAGAGGCGGATGGGTTTCTGACCCATAGTCTTTCTTGTTCGCCTTTCTTTTGTTTCCTTGTATTACCTCTAATACTGATATCATAGCTTCTGGACTTGTAGCTTTGGCGCCCTCCATATCAGCAGCAAACTCGTTACGCCAGAGTACCAGACTTAGCAGTAGGAACATTAGCGTAATAGTTGTTATTTGTACGAAAATTGGAATAACGGGCAATCCGAAGCTCAATGCGGTAATACTAAAGAGAAACACAAATCCTATAGCCCCAAGCATTACAGCCACCATTTCGCCAACAAATCTTTTTTGCCTTTTGAGGTGACCAAGTTCGTGACCTATAGTGGCAAGTGCCTCAGTTCTATGGATGTGTTTCGAAACCCAAGATTCTGAAATGGTTATTCTTTTTGTGTACAAGTTTACGAAGGCATTATTTTGAATGGCAGGGTTGTCTGTTATGAAGACGTCACCTGAATGTTTGATTCCCATTTTCCCCATCATTTCTTTAACTTCTTGCCAAACTTCAACTCGGGGCTTGTGTTTACGGTTATAAAGTGCTACTCGGGCCATTGTTTCTATTGACCCAGTAATCATATTTACCATTGATAATATCGGAATTAACGTTAAACCGATAAAGATGTAAGCGTATGCCATGCGTAGAGTTAACGGAAGGAAAAATACTTCCGTTGAGAAAATTCCGAAAATGATTAGGATGATTGAAACGATTCGTTTTGTTCTATAAGTTAAAAGCTCTTTGAAATCCAAGAATAAACTTTTCATTTCTTCTCACCTCCCGCTACAGCCTTAGCGTCTTCTGCGATTTCTTGTAATACTTCCGTTAGCTTCGGAGTAGCTTTGCACAACCTTACCGCTACACCACGTTTTGAAGACCCTTTGGCAGTTGTTACTTCATAAGTGCAGTCAACAAGCCCTAAGTCTTGAAGAACATTAAGGTGGTGGGAAACTAACCTTGGATGTTCATCCACTGCCTTGGCAATTTGCTCGACATATTGAGGCTCTTTGGTACACTTTATGAATTGAAGTATGTTGAATCGGACAGGATGCATTACTATTGATGCCGTGCCATCGGTTATTGATTTCATGATATTAACTTGGTAGCCGCGTTATTTAGGTATTTCTATATAGTAACGTCATTACTATATCACGCTTATTTCGCGTGACTAAAATAAGTGAAATAGTGACCGCTGAACGGCTATCTATCGCTCTGTAGGAAAAGTAATATTTTGATATTGCTAAGTGATTTTTGCCAGTCAATCAAGAGACTTTTTCAGGGTTTGCTTCCTTGCGAATCAAGTCTCTCAGAGTAGAGCTTAACAGTTCAAGTTCAGCGGTTTGCCGATCCTCAGAGCCAACGTACGTTCTTGCAGGTTGATTAAGTGCTTCTCTAGTTAGAACTTGTTCAGGATTCAATTCTAGCGATCGAACCTCCGACAAAATTCATTAATCAATCTTTGTATAATGACAAGCATGAGTAGAACCGCTTTCCATCGTCAGATCGCACACCAAGAGATTTTGCACGAGAAGCAGGCGCTTGAGTTTTCAAAAAATGCTTTGCAACAATATGAAACGGCGTATTCGTTGTGTGATGAAATCTTGTATGATATTGAAGAATACGTCGATATGAGAGATAATCGTGATCGTCAAGCCGTTTTCATAATATTGATAAGAATAATGGGAACTTTGCAGTCGATAAAATGGTTGTTTTTAAAGGGCCACTATTATGATGCAGCTGTTCTTAATAGAAGTTTTATGGAAAGTCTTGGCACTTGCTGTTACATTTCTCAAAATAAGGACACGGGCGAGAAATGGTTCAAGGAAGACCGATTTTGCACTTCATTAGATAAGTTCAAAGCAATCGCTAAAACACTTAAACAGGAAATTGCGGAAGAAGATACCTTTAACTTTTATCGTAACTTATGCAAGTTTGTGCATGGCAATAGGTCGGCGATTGTGACCTTAGTATCTGGGGTAGAAGATGAATATGATTCAGAGGCTGGACTCAAGACGATTCGTTTCAGTAACCCTTCACCTTACGATAAGGGAATGGTCGATATTATCGCAGGTCTTCCGCTGGTAACTTTGTTAGCTATTCAAGAATTGTTTCCTGAAATTTCGGATTATGATAAGAAACAGATTGCTGAAATTCAAATCAATCAATATGAGACTTGGAAAAAGCTAAACCGCTAATTTTTTCCCATGACTCGTCCTCTTCGACTAAAAATATAGTCAAAGAAATGAGATCCAAAAAACAAGCGAAGAAAAAGATTAAAGGCAAAAAAGCGCTGCTGATTAAGTTAGTCAAGAAACCTTTACGAAAACCCTTTTATCTACACAAAGTCAAGCAGTTTAACGAAGAAAATGAGAGTAATTGTTTGCCTGATGCTTGCCCTATTCGTATCTCCAGCAATCTTTGGAGTTTGTAATGGAGCAGTATGGTTTGAAGGATACAACCCGCAGGACCCCAAGAAATCCGACTAAACATGCAACATATTGAAAAACCTGTTGATAATACAACAACTTCTCTTCCTGTATGTGACCTCATTCTAAATGAAACTGAACCACGCATTGTTAACCTAACCATTATTGTTTCTACAGGTGCGCTTTTTTACCAAACTGGAAACTTTGAAGCTTGGCTCTCCATAGAATCTCAAGAACCAGAAAAACTAATCGGTATCCTTGATTCATAGGGTTCCGCCGCCGGAGAGCTGTACAACCGCCAATATAATGTAACCCTAAGTGGGCTAGGGGATGGCGCTCATTCTATAAAAATTCAAGTAGCAGGAGACTATTACGGTCCCGGTCCCGAAGGTGGGAATTATGACTGCGAAGGCCGCGCAACTGTTATAATTAACGATCAAACCGAACCCTCACCGACATCTTTCCCAACGTTGCCTGTTGCCGCTGTTTCCGTTGTCGCTGTTGCCTTGGTGGTTGCTGGTTTGTTGGTTTACCACAAAAAACACAAACACCGCTTAGTCAAGAAAGTTTGACTACAAGTCTTAAATAACTAAACCTTAAAGAAAATTAGGTATGAGATTGATGAATGAACAGAAAAAAGGAATTTCAATCGTCTTCTTAATTCTGTTCGGTTTCCTGATTGGAATGTCATCTGTCCATGTAGTAAGCGGTCAAAGCCAATGGGAACAATTTTTTGAACCAGTTTTACCACATATTTCAATATATGAAAATGGCACTATTTCCCCAACAATTCTTCCCATAGAACGAGTAGGTAGCTTATACTATCTAACTGGAGATATTTGCAACTATGGAATATCCATCCATTGTGATAATATAGTGCTTGATGGAAGAAATTTTAGCCTAAAAAGTAACGGCTCGTTAAATGGAGAAGCACTCAGTATTATTGCACACAATGTAACAATCAAGAACTTCGTCATTGATAAAGTTCCAGTCGCAGTTTCGCTTTATGGTGCTTCAGGCATTATGGGAGAAAAGACCGAAATAAAAATCCTTAACAACACAATCAGCAACTGCAATGTGGCTATTAATTGTTGGGGACCATCAGCCAACTCTTTCAAAGAAAACGTGCTGGAAAACAATAGAATGGCGATAAAAATCAAAGGTGAGTATTTTAGCAATGGGCAGTATTTTTCCCGTGGATATGCTTGTCTTAACGTTGTAGAGAAAAACATCATTAAGAATAATGATGAGGGATTGCACATAGAAGATGCTAACCAAACCACTATCCGCTTTAACTCAATAGCCCAAAACAAATATGGTGCTACCCTAAATGATGTTGAAGGGACAATTTTTACAATGAACGAATTTACAGCTAATACTTACGGAATCCAAATGATTGCTCCTTCTTCAAATAACCACTTTTATCAAAATAACTTCAACAGTAATTCGGAAACTGTAACTTTGCAGGTTCAAACTGCAATTATCATGGGTAAATCTGTAGTTTTGAATGGTTTGAATGAAACGAAAAACTTATGGGATAATGGCATTGTGGGTAATTATTGGAGTAATTACAGCGGAAGTGGTATTTACAGGATAGATGAAAATAATATTGACCATTATCCCCTCAATCAACCAGTTGATATTAATTCCATAGCTCCCTCCGAGTTAGATAAACTGACTCAGAATAAAATCCAAACTCAAACCTTTATTGCGATTGTGATAGTTGTCATGGTGGTGGCCATTGCTACTATGATGCTTTATAGAAGGCATCGAAAAACCACTAAATCAAATCAATAGACCTTTTCCAGCGATATGATGCACCTACCCTCTATTTATTTTTGTTAGTCCAGAAACATTGACGAAAAAGCTCTTAGGCAAATCTACAGAATACGTATACGATAACCATGCAACCTGAATCATCCCTAGCAAAGCTAAGTACCGTTTTAATTCTTAGCCTAACTTTAATGATTCCATTTGTTATTCAGCCTGCACAAGCTTCGGAAGACTTTTGGACAACAAAAGCACCTATGCCTACCGCAAGAACCCTCTTAGGGGTTGCAGTAGTGAATGATAAAATTTATGCCATTGGTGGGTACCTGCACCGTCTCAACGTTACAGAAGAATACAACCCAACAACAAACTCATGGACAACCAAAGCAGCAATGCCTACACCAAGATTTAGCTTTGCAATAGCAGTCTATCATAACAAAATCTACTGTATAGGCGGCTTAATTGCTAACTCAAATCCGATGCTTGGTTCCTCAGTCACTGGAGCAATAGAGGTCTATGACCCTGCTACAAACACATGGGAGGTAAAAAAGCCAATGCAGACCCCAAGAACACAATTGGAGGCTAATGTTGTTAATGATAAAGTATACTTAATTGGCGGAAGAACAGGTGGACAATACTCAACTGTTACGTCTAATGAGGTCTATGACCCAGTTAGCGAATCTTGGACTACAAAGACTGGCATGCTCTATCCCGTTACTGAGTACGCTTCGACCGTGATTGGCAGCAAAATATATGTAATGGGTGGGCAAGACGAGTTTAATGACTCAAAAAATTTGGATGTAAATCAGATATACAATATAGAAACTGATTCCTGGAATTTTGGAACACCTATTCCAACTGCTGTCAAATCGGCAGCTTGTGCAAATTCAGTTTCATTCCCGTCCAAAATCTTCCTTATTGGCGGAGAATTGGCAACAGGCGGAAGCAGCACGGATATCGTCCAAATCTATAATTCAGAAAAGGATACTTGGAGTGTTGGTGCTTCTATGCCCACTGCTCGCTTTGGACTGGCGGTAGCAGCCTTAGATGGCGCAATATATGCAATGGGTGGCACGGAAGGCTACATTTTACCGACAGAGAAGGCAAATACAGAAAATGAAATGTACACGCCAACTGACGAGTTACCCCAGTCTTCACCAAATCCAACGCCAACACCTACTGTTCCAGAGTTTCCATCATGGACAATTCCGTTGCTACTTGGTTTAACGGTGGTTGCTGGTTTGTTGGTCTACCACAAAAAACACAAACACAACTTAGTCAAGAAAGTTTGACTACATGCTCTAACTATTAGCTCAGGCTTAGTCAAGAAAGTTTGACGAAAAGTCTTTTATAACATTACAAGACCTTGAATTCTTGTGTAAGTGTTGCATAGCATTAATGTCTTTGGAAGAATAAAATGGATGGCAAAACAAAACTGTTTGGTAAAATTTTTTACCCCCTTGCTTGTGTTGTTGATTGTAACGTCTTTTTTTGGGGTTTTTTTGTCTCCAGGTGCAGGTCAAACAACTGCGGACCTAACCCCAGACAGAATAGTTAGTAACGAGATGGAACTTAGAAATGCTGTTAATACCGCTGTAGAACCTACAGTTATCGCTCTTGATAACGATATTACACTTACTAAACAACTTGTTATTCCTGTTAGCAAAGACATCACCCTAACAAGTACAAGTACGTCTGAATTTTTCAAACTGATTGGTGTGGATAGGGTCTTTCTACGTTGATCCAAGACATTATCCTCTGGCTGTTATTAATGTTGGGAGTAGTGGGGTGTTAAGGATTGATGGTATTGTTGTGACTTGTGGAGATTATCCATTTCTTGGAACCTGCTTGTGAGTGTTAGTGGCACCCTTGTTCTGTATGATGGCGAAATTTCGGGAAACGTTTTGGGTGATGGCATGGTTAACAGTGGCACGTTTGAAATGTATGGTGGCAAAATTTCCAATAATGGCAATGATAGTTATGGTGGCGGGGTTTACAACATTGACCAAGGTAAATTTAGTATGTTTGGTGGTGAAATCTCTACAAACACAGGCTTTGCGTGATTAACCGTCGTACATATAATCAGGGTTGGAGCTATGGCACTTTTAACATGTCTGGGGGTGTTATCAGTAAAAACTATGGTGGGGGTGTGCAAAACAGCGCCATCTTTAGTATGTCGGGTGGTGAAATTTCTAACAATGTTGGTGGGAATTTAATGCAATCAGGTGGTGGTGTTCTAACAGCGGTACCTTTAGCATGTCGGTGGTGTGATTTCTAATAATCAAGCTACATATGGGGGTGGGGTATACAACTATCCTGATGGTAATTTTAGCTTGTCTGAAAATGGTGTAATTTCTGACAATAAAGCTGAAGTTGGTGGGGGGTATATAATGCTGGCACATTTAACAGACATGATAGCGTAATTTCTGGCAACACCGCTACACAGTATATACGATATATATCCTAACGACGACAGCCCCTTACCTACTTCAAGCATTACTGCTTCACCGAGCCCAACCTTTCCAATGCCAACCATAAATACGGGTCAACATACAGACCCCTTCCCGCTTCACTTTTAGTTGTTGCCTCAGTTATTATAGCGGTTGTTATCGCCTCTGTCTTGCTTTCAGAAAGCACCGAAAAACCGCTAAGTTGAAGCAATGAGCGAACGCGAGTCCTCATATTTTCCCTCTTTATCTTCGCCTTTAACAACCGCGGTTTTATCCGGAGACGAAGCAGAATTTTTTGCCCTTCTATACCAAAAATGATGATTTTTTAGTCATGATAATTTTAAAAAAGAAAACGCAGTATGGTTACTTGGTGACTGAGATGAGTTACCGAAGAGATGGATTGATTTGCAAATACATCTAGTTCTTTAACGTATCGATGATTATCGTCCTGGTAATATTTTCCATTCTTGTTTTATGCATTTATCCAAAAGAATTCTTGGCTAATTTGGCATTGGCGAATGAGTTTAAAAGATAACCCAAAGTATGATTCCAAAGTAAAGTATCAAAAAAGAAAAAGTGAAAGTAATCTGTTTTCTTTTTACAGGAGTGTAATTGCTTCTTCTCTTGGAATCGCTACAAGGGTTTCTGATGCTACGAATTCTGCGGTTGTAAGAGACATCTTTAGTGCTTCTTTTTCGTTTGCGGCTTCAAAAATAAAAACGGTGTCATAGCGACCAAGAGTCCAATACCAAGCGATGATTTTTATTCCTATTTTCGCAAGTTGCTCTCCAATTACCTTGTTTGCTTTCTCAACCATTTCCTTGTCTGGTTTTTTCCTCATCTTACCCAAATTTACAAAAATCAAACAAAACACCTCACATTAATTATACAAAAGTAGAGATATTAGAGTTTTTGTTAACCAAAAAATCGAAGCAAAAGATTCTTCTATTGAGTCTTTAAGCAACTACGTAATTGTATCTATATTAGAGTTTGAACTCAGAATCCTAAAGCCGAAATTGATGCGGCGAAATTTAAATCCAACCAACCAAAAAAAGGGAAGATTTGCGGGAGACATCTCCACTTGCCCCAGGTTCAAATCCCACCCGGTCCAGTTAGATTCATCTATTCCTGAAATTGGCTTGTGAAAAATAGTACACTTGAACCTATTGAGTTCTACAACTCTACGAGTTTTCTTCAAAAAGATTTGGAGAATCTATTGGTTAACATGCATCTTAGCTAAAAGCTATTAGGTTCTGCGCGTTAAATTTAGACGTGGGTTTAGATCTAACCCCCTGCACTTTTTGCTTATTTTTTGCTTGCTTCTTGCTGTTATCTTGCTTTTTCGCAAAGAAAGGACGAGGTACATTCACTTTGATTGAGGTTCAAACCTTCACGTCCATAATGCGATTCGAATTCTGCAGGGTTCAAGTCCATAGAGACTTGTACTATTCAAGGTTTGAAACCTTTAGACGCTCAGACTCTAATGCGCAAACACCCAGTAAGACATAGCCCTATCTAACCATGTGCTTAAGCGTATAGATCAAGAAGCTCAAAAACAAAAACGCTCAA
>CAVYXJ010000015.1:0-17946 GCA_963772455.1 Candidatus Bathyarchaeota archaeon | reverse complement strand
GTCTAAAACTATGTTTGAAGAAACTAGCAGCCGATATCTACTTAACTCTATAACAAACAAGTAATCGAATTGGTGAGAAGAAGTGAGTAAGGTTGAGAACGAGTTAAAAGAAAAGATTGAGGAAATAATCAGGCAGAAAGCAGAATCATCTAATACAGATGATCTTTCAGACTCAGAACACGGGTATATTGATGCTCTGATATGGCTAAAAGAGGGCTCAATCCAGCTAACTAATGAAGGCATTGGAAAAGAAATTGTGCAGCAAATCTATGCGGACAAAGACTCCAGCAAAGAATACTGCAGTGGCTATGACTCTGCACTCAAATTGGTGTTAAAAATGCTAATTGAATTGAAAAAATAGTTAACTCAAGAAATGACGTTTTTCGTGGAGAGTTTGAGTTCAATACTCTTTGAAGATTAGATATGCCGTTGGAAGAATCATCAAGACTGTTTTTTCTTTCCTTTATTTCTTATTGCTTTGATTCCGATGGCAAAAGTCTTTGCTTTTCCAGATAGTCCTCCTTTGAAGCTGGCATTAGTCATTTCCCTATAATCGTTTTTAGATATTGGAACGTCACTAATAACGCGCATTGTGTCAGAAGATATTATGCCATTAATCAATTCGGCACCAGCTTGTCTAACTGCCTCGATGTTGCCATCAAGCAAATGAGGAATGTTTGCTGCCCCAGCTGATGGTATTAGAGCTTCTCCTGCCCAAGTTAATCCAAAGTGCATCATAAACTTCTTAAAATGTTCACTCATTATAGTAAAATTCTCCATATCTGGAAAACCACAAGATGAAACTAAGACACCTTTTGCTTTAGAGGCATGCCGTTGTGGGTGATTAGTTATCCCGTTCTCCATTAAAATCTGGGAAGGTTCCAAGTTTATAAAGAATCTATCTATTACGTTTTTGACAGTTGCCGGAAAGCCAAAAACGTATACTGGTGCAGCGATGATAAAGTAATCACACTTTTTGTAAATATCGTATATTGATTGAAAATCGTCTTTCTGGACACATTTACCTTTGTTTTTTCCTTGCCAGCAGCTCCAACAGCTTGTGCAAGGTCCAATCTTCATTTTATGAGGATAAAACTTGTGAACTTCCACTTCACCCATTCCTTCAAGCAAGTTATCTAACATTTTCTCAGTAAAAGAGGGGCTTCTTAGAGAACCTGAGATAGCCAAGACTGTTGGTGTCTTTTTTTCAGACATAATTATCGTGACTCTCGCTTAGGTTAAGACATAATTGGTTACATCAAGAAGAATTTTTCTGCGGCTTACCTCTTGCATTTCAAAGTTTGAGAGTAGTTATGGACTTTTTCACCGCCGTTACGCCACCTTGTCGGCAAATAAAGAAATAAGGATTTAACGCAGTGGTTTCTCACCCTAAGAAGACTAAGTTGATTGTGGAAGTTAAAATCAAAAGCGAACGCTTGATTTCTTTTAAAATAATCGTGGTGAGAAAATATGGCTGGTGCAGGTTTACTCTTGCTAACTCTTTTTTAGCTTGACTTATATCAAGTTAAAAAGGAATCTCAAAGCAACAATAAGAACTATAACTAATACTACTACTACGATAGCATACCAGAGCCATCCAGCTAAACCAGCTTTGATATTACGGAAAAACTTCATTGGCTAATCACCTCTTATATAACTGATTTATTGTCTTTTCAAGTATACTTAACGATTTGTGACTGTAGAACGACAGTTACAAACGCGTGCCAACAGAGAGTTACAGGCAGACATTTAAAACGAGTAAGCGCGTTCGAAGGGACCCAATATTTTTGTGATCTGCATACTTTTTAATACAGGAATAAAATACCATTAATCTTGTAAGATGGTGAAAAAAGTGAGTGAGAAACCTTCTAGTAAAAGTTTAGTTGATAAGTTACCAGGCGGTTTAAAAAAGAATCTTTCTCCTGGCGAAGAAGTTATCAGTTCTCTCAACAGCTTTGTTATAGCTGAACGAACAAATTACATAGTACTTACGAACATTCGCCTTATCTATTTTGATGAAAAACATTTGGGTAGATACGACTTCAAATCATTGCCTTTGCAGAAGGTACTTCAAATAAGTGCGCATAGAGGCGCAGTTGTATGGGGAGAAGTTACGGTTAAAATGGAGGACGGGGCTATTTTTACGGTGGAGAGAGTAAATCGCGGGGATATGGCTAATTTTATTGATGCTTTAGAAATTGCGTATAATGGCATTGCGGTTGAGCCGGTTTCAATGAAGCGTAAAGGTGAGCTTCTTGGTATGGCGGATTGGGAGTTTAATAAGCCTAAGGAGATGATTTTTAGGCAGAATACTTCTGTTCAAGCTCAATCTGTTGAAGATCCGTTAGTTCAGTTGAAATTGAGGTTTATTAAGGGAGAAATATCTGAAGAAGAATACAAGGCTAAGCTTCAGGTGTTGCAAGAAAAATAAACTCCCGGCAAAGTTTTTTTGGTTAAATCTTAATTTAACCATCCAATCTTTTCTTCTTTAACCGGTTATTTCGCTGCCAAGGCTGAAACCTTTTTCACTGAGAATCGTAAGATTGGTTATTCTCAGATTTTAGGGCTCGAATTTGAACTTTGTCGTAACTTTTTAAGGTCAATCCTAATTTAATTGCCAGAGAAACAAAAACTGCGTCGTATAATGTTATTCCTTGCCTTTTTGCGATTGAATATGATTCCTGCATCAACTCTTCGTTTGGAATTAGTGTCTTTATTTTTCCAGCTTCCATTAAACCGTAGAAAATTGATAAGTACTGTTTACCGTTTTCTAAATCTTTCAAAAGATGTTCATGTTTCCAAATGGCGTTTGTAACTTCGTAAGCAACTAACTCGGGAGCAACAATCTGTTCATCTGCAAGTAGTTCTCTATTCTTAAGGAGACCTTCAACTATGAAAATACTGTCGGCAACTATCAGCGTTCTCTATCCTCTCTAATCAGTTTCACTTCTTCCTCAATTGAGGTTTTTATTCGACTTTCGGATTGTAGTTTTTCCAGTTTGCATTTGGAAACGTTCAGTTTCACAGAGGTACGAATGAGGATCTTGAAGGCCTCCTCGTCAATCTTCTCGCCTTCATGGATGTCGATGGCGCGCCTGACGGTCCCAGGTTGGTTGAACAGGTGAGAGGGGTCCTCTAGCGAAGCACCCTTGAAGAATGTGAGTTTTACCGAATTTTTGTAGGTCTCTCCTGTGCAAATGCCGCCGTTGTGGGACCAGACTGGAGTACCAGGATTTGTAGGTTTCACCCATTTCCACTCTTCAACTACCTCTGGATCCGCCTCCTTGATAAGCTGGCGCATTTTGGCTAACGTTTCTCCGCGCCAATCGCCTAGTTCCTGAATTCGCGCGTCTATAAGCTGTGAAGGCGACTCATCCTTATTCACATCGTTCTTTCCCATATTGTTCACCTGTCACATAGCCTCTTCTAGTTATGGAATGCTCTCGCTAATTAAGAATTATTTTGGGAATTCTATTACAATTATATTTACCTAGAGCCCATAGCAAACTTTTTTCTTTAAAAAAATGTTTTTTTGTTGTTTTATCTTAAAGAGGCAGAATTCAGCTAGCGAATTTAGAGTAGAAAGCGAATTTTTAAGTTCATCACATGCATTAAACCTATAACCACTAAGGTTTGGTGCCAATTTGGACATTGAAAAGAAAATTGATTTAATTTGTAGACCACCAACTGAAGAATTAGTAACTACAGAGGATTTGAGAGCGCTTCTTGAAATTGAAGAACATCCCATCGCCTATAACGGTTGGGAACCTTCTGGTCTAGGCACATTTAGGAACAGGCGTTATCTGCGCCTATAAAATGAAAGACTTTGCGGAAGCTGGAATTCACTTCAAAGCGTTCTTGGCAACTTGGCATGCATGGTTAAACAACAAACTTGGTGGCGACTTAACCCTTATCCGCAAAGCCGCAGACCTCTTTAGATATTCCTGGCTCGCCCTTGGGGTGCCAGGAGATAAAGTCGAATTCATTTATTCGGATGAACTCTACAAAGACATTGACTATTGGGCAAAAACAGTGATAATCGCCAAGAACCTGACTTTAGCTCGAACAACGCGTACTCTTGAAATCGCCGGTAGAAAAGAGGGTGAAGCCCACTACGTTTCTGACTATCTCTATACACCTATGCAGGTGGCGGATATCTTCCATATGAAAGTCAAAATTTGCCAACTGGGCATGGATCAACGCAAAGCAAACATGGTTGGAAGAGAAATCGGAGAGAAAATCGGTTGCTGGAAACCCGTTTGCGTGCATCATCATTTGTTACAGGGCTTAGCTAAACCTGGAATTTGGCCAATTCCCGAAGGACAAGAAAGAGAAGCAGTTGCTTCAGCAAAAATGTCTAAGAGCAAACCAGACACCTGCGTCTTCATTTATGATTCACCAGAGGAAATCAAGCAAAAGATGAGTAAAGCGTTCTGTCCAGAAAGAATTGTAAAGTACAATCCTATAATGGACATTTGCAAATACATTATTTTTAGGGAAAAACCAGTCTTCAGAATAGAGCGTCCAGCTAAATTCGGCGGAAATGCTGAGTTTCAGAGTTTCCAAGAACTTGAGGTAGCCTATTCAGATGGCAAATTGCATCCGATGGATCTTAAAAATGGTGTTGCAACTGAACTTGCAAGTATCCTTGAACCAGTTAGACGTTACTTTGAAAATAACAAAGAAGCAAAAGGCTGCTTAGAGACTGTTCGCAACGCAAAGATTACCCGGTAACTGTTTTGTCTACACATCGTAAAGAAAAAGTAGAGAAAATAGAGCAAATCATAACACAGTTGATAGAAAAATCATTGGAAGGTACTCCCCTTATTGTTGAAGGCAAGAAAGATGCTGACGCTCTTCAAGAATTGGGTGCTAAAGGCCCGATTTTAATGGTGAAGACTGGAGGTAAATCTTTTCTTGAAGCAACTGTAGAAATCCAAAGGCTATGTTCAAGAGAAGTTATTCTATTGCTTGATTTTGATCGACGAGGACAAGAAGGTACTAAGCATCTCCAGGAGAGTCTGGAATGGAAAAAAATCTTGGTTAACCTGAAGTTTTGGCGTGCTCTGCGCGCACTTGCAGGTAGAGAAATTCAATGCATCGAAGGATTGCCTACGTATTTGAGTACTCTTCAAAAAAAAGTTTAAAATTATTTGTTATCTTGCGAATCAGGTTTTGATTTTTTGGTGAGTAAATGCTCTGAATAAGGATTGGGTTTTTTAAGTATGATGTACAACCATTCAGTGGATTAAAGGGTTCCTACTTTTTTGAGTTGAATAAGAATGGAGAAAAAAAATCGCTATCAAAAATTAATTGCGGTTTCTTTAACAATAATGTTGTTAGTGCTTGTTTTCTTAGCCGTCTACTATGGAGTGAATCAGCCTAAAAGGTTGTATCCCGGAGAAATCCGCGATTACCAAGGCGAAAACCTTTCTTCAATCGGAGACTTTAGGGAAAACTCGATTAAGGGACCCCAACAAGTCGACATCTCCACTTATCGCTTGTCAATAACTGGATTGGTTAACAAAACAGTGAATTACACTTACGACGAGATACTTAGCAAATTCCAGAAATATGAAAAAGTCGTAACCCTTTATTGTGTTGAAGGTTGGTCGGCTAAGATTCTTTGGGAAGGATTTCTTGTAAACGATTTGCTAAAAGAAGCAGGCGTCAACTCGAGTGCGGTGGCAGTGATCTTTTACGCGTACGATGGCTACTCAACTGAGCTTCCGATCGATTACATCACAGACAAAAACATCATTATTGCTTACAAGATGAATGGTTTGACTCTTCCACCTGAACGCGGCTTCCCATTCGAACTCGTCGCTGAAAGCCAATATGGCTACAAATGGGCGAAATGGATTACCAACATCGAATTAACAGATAACCCTGATTATCTGGGTTTCTGGGAAAGCAGAGGTTACCCCAACAATGCAACCCTGAGATAAATTAGAGTTTTTCTAATATCTTTATAGCTTTAATTTTTCTTGGATGCAAAATATTTTTTTCTTATTCTGGGTTGAAGCAAATAACCAACAACCAAAACACTATATGCTATTTCAGTAAATCCCGCAAACTTTGGAATCCCTGGAATACTTGGCAAATCCAGAAGCGTCAAAGAATCTGCAGCAATCACAAATAACGAAACTGCAATTGTGCCAATCCACCCAATCTTTTTGCCTTCCCAAATAAGAACTGCGAAAACCAAAGCCAACAACCCAAAGACAAAAGTGTAAATGTCATAAACTGCTGTTGTTGGAAGGAACGAAAAGTTTTCGTATACAAGAAGAAGTAACCCGAAGAAGGCGTGGATAGCCCCGATAATTAACTGTGAAACAACCAAAATGACGATGCCCAAGCTTCTACCTTTGTAAATAATTATAGGTGGTTGTTTTTTGCTCATATAATTCCCGATGTATTATTCAGTTTAACCGAAGTAATCAAAATAACTTCCAGCGGTTCTAAAGTTGGAGAGCTGTTTGGATGTTGAAATTGTGCGTGGTTCATTACAAATCTTCTGGAGTTATTGATAATCGAGTCTCTTTGAGGTAAGCCAACTCTTTTTCCAAAGCCAAATGAGAGGCAAAACAATCGATAGCAGTAATGCTGTGGTAATTATTAGGATGTTTGTGTTTCCAAACTGCGCAATACCAAAGAAGGTGGCGACTGTGTTTGGAAAAGAAGTAATTGTAGTTACAATTGTTAAGTAGAATATGACGACTGTTAAAGCTTTTATTGAGAAATTAATTTTGTTTGAAATTGCTGATAAATGCACATTTATAGCGTCTGAAAGTATTTCTCTATAAGTTTCAACTATGTCTATTTGCCTAGTCAAATCCTCATGTGTAGTGTCAAACAAGGCTCGGGCTTTTGGAGACAAGTGGATTTCCTCGAATTTTCTAATATTGAAAATTAGCCCTCGTTCATACCAAAGAAGTTTGTTAAAGCTAACCATGTTTGATTTAAGTTTGAAAATTTTCTTTAGTGTGTCAGCGGAGGTTTTCTCAACGACTTCTTCTTCCATTTTTTCGGTGAGGTGTTCTAGTTTTTCAATTTGAATATAATGAGAGGAAACTATTTCATCAAGGATAAAATAAATAACGTGAGATGGGGGGTCTATTTTGGCTTTGCTCATTCGTTCTTTAGCAACGTCAATGATTTTCTGAGTTTCCTTGGTTGCGACGGTTACGAGCAAATTCTTCGAAAAAGCCAGGACAACGGGGTGTGTTTTTTTGGTTGATACAATGTCCTGCATAACTAGGAAATTAATGATTCCGTAATCTTGTTCTAATCGTAAATTAACATATCCTTCAGTTGTGGGTAATCTCAAAAAAGTTACAGGAAACTGTGTTGAATCGGATACTGAACGCAACTCGTTTTCTGTTGGGTCAACAAGTTCCAGCCATTGACTCGTGAGGTTTAATCCTTTTAGTTCTTCATCAGTTACGGTTCTTTCGGAATTGTCGCCCAAGTTGAGAATGCGTATCATAAGTAATCAACATTTACTATTGTTATTAGTTTTTTTGCTTAATTAGCTTGTTTTCTTTTGATTATCTTTCTTTTCCATTATCTTGCCTAATGTTTCAATAAATTGACCTATGCGGTCTCTTGTTCTGCCAAAATCAATAATTGAGGTTATTGTGGTTACTGGTGTTTCCGCATAAATAGACATTCTAGTAGTGTTCTCATCTACTGCGGATGCTTCAAGGTAAAGCATTGAATTGTATGCTAAAAAACCACCCTTTGTTTTGATTTTAGCCTTGTGGGTTGCGTCGTCTTGCTCTTCTATCGTCCACTCCAAAATCTTGATGGTTTCTGGTATTGCAGCCCATATCTGTTTCAGCGGATATGATACTTCGAGGTTTTCTTTCTCGTTACGTAAGTATGCCATCTTTCTTCACAAATGTTTGATTTGGGTTATACTTAACTCTTCATCCTTTGAATACCGCTAGTCTCCGCTTTCGAATCCAACAGGAAATTTGCAAACCTATTCTATTTGAGCCACAGAAAAAGAAACCATAAAAATCAAAAAGAAAGGCATTAATTCTATGCATTGCTATGTTTCAAATTTTATTTGAGTGATTCTTTTAGCGCTGAGAAATATGATAATACCTGTTCAATCTGTTCTTTAGCCATGGATAAGATTACCTGGACAGCTTCTTTCTTTGGAGTAGTTGACAAAGTCGCGAGTGCATAATCCAAGTTTGTGAAAAGCGGTTCCCATGGAATGTTGACTCTTTTGCCTTTAAAGTTGTATAATGCAAGGACAAATGCGCTAGCTCTACTTAAGCTGTCTTTGAATGATTGAAGGCTTGATCCGATGACTGTAACCTCATATTCTTTTCCAGCGATAAAACCCTGAATTACTATGTAATTTTGTTCTAAGTTTTGAATTTCAGCCAAAAGGTCTTGCTTAATTTTTGTTTCTGTGTCGTTTTGCATAATTCATCACTTTCTTGTATGCCTCTCAAATACATAAGACTTGTTTTTACCAGAAATAGCCATACGGCTTAACTTGGGGGATGATAAGCCATGAGCGATCTTTGCATACATAAAATCCGATGCATCGTAATTTGTCCCCATTCTAACATGTTGAATCAAGCCTTTTCGAGTTTTTCAACAATTAAAGGGTCATAAATTTCGGCTTCATACAAAGCAACTGTTAATGGTAGAAGATTGTTAAAGGAAGAAGAAGTGCAAATTTTTCACTCTTCTTCTTCTCTTAAATACTTATTTTTTTTTGAACTTCATTTCGTAACTTGTTTTTGTATAAAATTTTACTGAAATGGATTTTGAAATGTAATGTTTTTAGTAATGAAGATATTTTATGTCTGCTTAACCATACGATTCCTGATAACATTAATGCATACCCTAAATATTGAAAATTAAACAAAACGTTGTTTAAAGCAAGTGGAGTATCGCTAAAAAATGAATACCCTACTTTAAGGTTTGAGTCTGCTTTGAAAAGTAAATAGGTCCAAGTGGAAAACAGATTCACATAACTCATGTTGATTCCTATTGAAAGAGGCACTAATATGAATCCAATTGAAGCGGCAAAAACATAGGTTATACGAGTTACTTTTTTCTTTAGCTTGCTTAAATTAATAAGAGAAATGCTTTTTGTTATCAATGATCCCGCTAAGAAAGCAAAGAAAGGCAATGATTGATAATCATATTTTATCGCGGTCAGATAAGGGGAATTAAGTTTCAAGGTTGCTCCCAAAAAAGTGTTCACACTTATTACGCAAATTATAGTTAACAAGCTGATTATATCAAACGCAAGAAATCTGCGAAATAAGCGTTTTTGGGTGAAACATAGGAATAGTGACAGAATTGCTGCATCCACAAATAACCAGCCCAAACCATAGCTAGTAAGGAAATTGCTCACAAAAAAGTAAGAAGGAACTATACCGCTAGATTCATGAACTGCAAAATCAGTATGAAAAATAATAGCGCCCATTCCAACTTTCGCAATTGTTTGATACCACAAAAAGGAAAACAAAAATGTTGGCGCGGAAAATGCACCCAACCAAATTAATTTTTGTTTTATTTTTTCAGATCTAAAGAAGAAAAAGAAAGCTAAAATTGGGATAAGAATAAACACAGCATATAATTTTGTGCTAAAAGCCATTGCGAAAATGATCCCTGAACCTACAAATAACTTGATTGAATCTCTGCGGACGGCAAATATTCCAAGAAATAGCGAAAACAAACTGAAGAAGAGACATTGAACATCAATTAGGAAAGTCCTAGACAATATTAGATGCCATGGGCTAAAAGCAAAAAGGGTAGCTGCGAAAAAAGCTGTAGTCTTATTGTACACGGTATTGGCAATTCCATATACTAAGACGATGCATCCAAGCCCAAACAAGGTGACCAAGAACGTGCCATTACTTATTGAAGAACCAAAAATATTCAAGAAAAAGGCTTGAGAATAGAATCCCAATGGGGGTTGATTAATGATGTAGCCGTCATCCAGTTTTGGCAAACCATATTTCAACACTCCCGATACAGCGTTGTATTCGATTGCAGTATCACTATTGTAGAACGGTCCTATTGTTAATGCTACAAATAAGTAGCCAATTAGTATGCTTAAGAGAGGATAATTATCAGCTAAGATTGTTTTCAAGTTATTTCTTTCAAATTTTTCGCGAAATGCGTTTGTTTGCAACTTGATTTGTTCTTTAATTATTTTCAAGGTACAGCTTTTTTCCTTAGATTAGCCCCTCTTTGTTCAAGAAATAGTTTGCTAGAAAAGTAACAGAAATTTATTGTAGAACTTTACTTGAAAATTTTTTATTTCAACCAATGATTCTTTTTACATAAGGTATTTTCTTTAAAGGAACAATTATTGCGAGGCAGATGAGCAGAGTGAGGGCAGTGATAAGTGGGATTTCTATAATTGGGTTAATTGATGTTATATTTATGGCAAATCCTAAGTAACCTTTCTGTAAGGTTTCCAGTACAATTGGATGGAATAGAAATATCGGCAAAGTGTTTTGACTTATTACCCTAAGTACTCGATTGCCATTTGGAAATCTTTTTTCTATTTTAGGGGCTGGGATAGAAGCCATGAGCAAGAATAATGCAGTTGAACCCAGTATGATGTTGAAGCTGTAACCTGATAAGAAAAACTGATTAAATATTTCACCTAAATTGCCAATTATTAGGTACGTGCCAATTATTGTCCAGAGAAAAGCGGCTGCAAAAACGGTGATTAGAATTGAAGATCTCAAATGTACCTTTATTAGGTATGCGCCTAAAACAAAATAGCCTAACCATCCTGTCAAAAGGAAGACATTGGCATTCAAATTGAAAGATCCGAACAATGTTAATATTGGAATTATAGCTGTGCCTAAAAACCAAATGGAAATTAAGTATTTGATTATTTTTTGGTCTGCATGTTTTATTAGTACTCGCAGGATTGGTGTCACGAGATATAATCCTATTATTAGGTAGAGAAACCAAAATTGATAGTAAGGTCCATTTAACAGTCCTTGAATAAAAGAGTCAGGTGTTAATGCTTCGCCATTTACGAAGAATCGCCAAGCAAAATATATTGCCCCCCAAAAGATGAAAGGCAGTCCGATTCGATATAGCCTTTTTTTGAAGAAGATTTTTAGTGGTTCATCTACTTTGCTGGGTTGAAGCAAAAGTGCACCTGCCAACATCACAAACAAAGGGATGCATACTCGAGCTAGAGAATCATAGATATTTGATGCCCACCAGATTTGTACTCCTTGTGGCGACATCAAATCAACCTCCGAGTAAGACTGTGTTGAGGCATGAAGCAAGATAACTAAAATTATGGCCACAGTACGGATGAGATCTACAGGAAGAACTAATTCTTCATTCTTCAGGTTCACTTTGGATCCCAATAACCTGTATCTTTCTTTACTCACGATTTACTATAAACAGTTTGCGTAATATCCGCAATAGAGAGTAATTTCCAACCAATATCAATCAGAGTAACCAGAATCAAAGAAAGACATATCTGGTGACCCATCGGGCAAAGTTATTGCATTGTAAACATTAGTGGCAATCAAAGCGGCGCCATCACGAGTTGGATGTATGCCGTCAGCAAAATATTCCGAGTGGTCGCTGAGAATATTGTACATATCAACTGTAGGTAAATTCATTTCATCAGCTAAATTGTCAATTTGTGGAAGTATATTCGTGGTGAGAATTGTGTTGCTGTAATTTGAATTGTTGGGAAAGATCGGCGGTGACTTTGCGATCCAAATTAGTTGTTTACCTTCAAGTTGTTGGAATGCCGAAACCAGTTTTGAATAATCAGTATCAACGTCATTTTCATTTGGAGTGACTTCTGTGTTTGCATCATTAGTTCCTAACATAATTACAACAATGTCAGGGTTAAAATCCAAAGCTGCTTTGAATTTGCTTTCATTCATGTAAGGTTTCGTAGAATCAAGTGAAACAGTGGATCCGCTTACCCCAAAATTGCCAACTACGTAGTTTGAACCAAGCATCAAATGTAATTGGAAGGGATAACCGCTTCCCTCAGTAATACTATCGCCCACGCAAGCTACGCGAATCTGTTTAGCTGATACGCCTTCTGTAGAAAAATAAGCTGCAAGTCCCAATAAAAGGATAAAGATCATTACCCCTATTGAGAATAATTTTACTTCATCATTCATGCGGGCTTTTCCTTTCATTCAGCGTTCTGATCTCCGTGTCAAGAGTTGCAGTTTTTTGACGATTTGAAAGTAAATTTTTTATCAAAAAGAATGATTTCATCTCATTTAAAATTATAGGTTGAAACAAGCATGAAATCATGCAAGTATTCAAAGCAGTTCAAGAAACAATTGTTATTAGAAAATCATCGGCTTTGAAAACGGAATGGCAACTTATGTTTTTTAGTTTTTACAAAGATATTTTTACGATTCAAAACTTTTGAAAATTATATCTGTTGAATTTAATTGTTGAAAAAAGGTGTTTATCCTGATTTGTATCTTAAAAGAGCTGCAAAGCCACCCAGCGCTGTGAGTGATGCTTTTTCATCAGAAATGGATGAAATTACCTCAACGCTTGCATCAGTTTTAGAAGCTATATCTTCTAAAACATCAACAATGTCTTTTTCTCCAACCTCATATGAAACCCCATTGCATTTTTCACAGGGCCTCTCAATCATTTCCTTTATGGCATGGGTTTTTTTATTTGCGATCTTTGTTTTTGAAAATCCACATTTTTTGCATACAGCAACATTTAGAACCATATCGGTGCTATCTGTCACTATAGCAATTTGCACTTCACCATTTCTAAGCGCTTCTAATACTGAATCTAAGCCATAAGTAGCTAAACCACTTTGTTTATTCAGTTCTATCATTAGATTCTGAACGATTCTTTTCTCTTCAGGTCCACACATATTCTTAAGAAGTTCTGATGATTTATTTAGAATCTCTTTTAGCGCTTCTTTGCCAGCGGATTGAGTGTCAACTATGTTTAGAAGCATATTATTCAGTTCATAATGAAGATATTCACCCTTCAAAAAATCATTCTTAGTTTGACCAGGTCCCCCTATTATCAAAATGTTAACTTTTTTCTTGATAAATTGTTTGTTTGCATGCTCCGCAATTCTGTGAAAAAAGTTTACGACTGAGGAGTCGCGTTCTCTTTCATATCTTCTTTGGCTCGACCCGCCTTTTCCAGATTTTCCGGAAATTCCAGAAGAAATATTCTCTAAGACTTCAATGTGTTCATCATTTAATAATCCAAAACTAGCCTGTTTAGAATCTAAAGCGAGTATTCCAACGTTTTTTTGGTCTCTTAGGATTTCTCTAAGTGGCATTAAGTCAAAATGGTCACCAATTGAGTAAAAATAGGTGTTAAACGGTTCAGGTGGAACTATCTCTTCCAGGCTTAAGACTTCTTTTTCAGATTCGTTAACTGGAAAAAATCCTGCAAATAGAGCTAACCCGTTTTCCGGAATTTCCTTAATCTGTTTTAGATTAAGGATTACAGCTTTAAAGGCACTTTGTAAGCGTTCTTTAACACTCTCAGATTCTCTGATGGTTAAATCAGATTCCTTCTTCAGGTTGGCAATTACCCCATCTATTCGAGTCTTTGGAGGTATGAAAAGTGAGATGAACTCTCTACCTTTTCCCTCTTTATTTGACAACCAAGCTATGCGCTTACGGAGTTTGTGCTGTTGTACAGATTTAGATGTCGCCAATTGACAAGAATAAAAATGCATAGCTTTTTCAACAACCAACATTGACACCTAATATATGGAGAGTTAATTCTGACTTATTAGTATCTTAAAATCATGCTTTACTTTTTTTAGTTGGTGCTGATGGAAAAAAGGATCGACATTAACCAAATTCTTAATCTCATCAAAATATGAAGTAAGCAAGTTTGTGGTTAGTTTCGATAGTTATATAAGCCCACATCTTTCAAATTGATGTAAAGTTTTGTCTTCTGAGGGGGAAAGTAACATGGCATTGCAAAAGAAACGAGTTCTCATTGTTCTAGCCGTTATTTTCTTGATTATTGCCATTGTTTTAAGTTCATTTATTTACCTTAATTCTCAAAAGCCATATGCGGGAAAAATGGAAACAATTAACGTGGCTTATTCACCATTTGAATCACTGACACTTTTTTGGGTTGCTGAAAACCAAAATTTCTTCAGTCAAAACGGTCTTAACGTAACTTCCCATAAGTATAGTACTGGATCAGGCGCATTAGGCGGAGTGTTGAATGGTGTGGATGACCTCGTTGTGGGAACCTCAGAGTTTCCATTGACTATAAATGCGCTTAATGGGGTCCAAATTCGTTCAATTAGCACTATTGCAAAATCTGAATTCATATATATCGTAGGGCGACAAGATCGGGGAATTAGTGAAGTTTCAGATTTGAAGGGGAAAACGATTGGGACTACTTTTGGAACTATAGCGCATTTCTATTTGGGCAGGTTTCTTGAATTAAATGGAATGAGTCTTAAAGATGTGAAACTCATCGATCTTAAGACGCCCATAGAATGGGTAAATGCAGTAGTAGATGGATCTATAGACGCGGTTGCGACTGCCCAGCCGTATGCAGAATCTGCAAAGGATAGTTTGGGTAATAACGCGATAGTTTGGTCAATTCAGAGTAGCCAACCTCTATACGCTCAGGCTATTGCCACCGATAATTGGATAACGAATCATCCTGAAATAGTCGTTCGATTTCTCAGGTCTCTCTTACAAGCTGAAGATTTTGCGTTAAAACACATATCTGAGACAAAAACAATTGTAAAAAACCAGCTAAACCTGAGTGATGCTTATACAGATAAAGTATGGAGTCAGAACCAATTCTCTCTTTCACTTGACCAATCGATGCTTCTAGCTATGCAAGATGAATCGCAATGGTTGATAAATAACAACTTAACCAACTCCACAGTTCTGCCCAACTTTTTGAATTACATTTACCTCGACGGTCTATTTGCAGTTAAGCCTAACTCGGTAAATATATTCAAGTAGGCAAATATTATGCGAATCAGAACCCAATTCATTATTACTCTGATAATCTTTAGCCTATTTTTAATAGTTATTACTTCCTCACTTGTAATTACTTCTGGGCAGGTAAGTAAAACCCGAACACAGGAAAATCTTGCCGACCGCATTTCACAAGGCGCCAACGATTTAAGCTACCTTTCAAGCGACTACGTAATTTACCGTGGAAACCAGCAGCTTGACTCAATGGCAAACAAGGTACATTTCATTCTCTAACGACGTTGAAAACCTAAGCGTCGATAATTCAGAACAGCAATCGCTTGTAATTAATATTAAGGCTAATGAGCAACGAATGAAAACAGTATTTGACAGCATAGTTTCTATTGCTCAAAATCAAAGCTCACATGAAACCGTTTCGGCACTTCAAATATCATGGAGTCGTATGTCTATTCAAAGCCAAACTGTTGTCGCGGACTCGACAAGATTATCTCAATTGCTTAGTATACAAGTAGATCAACTTAACTCAATAAATTACGGATTAATTTTGGGAATAATTGGAATTTTTAGTTTATTTCTTGTCGCAACCTATATCCAAATTTTTGGGCGTACACTTAAATCAATATCTGACCTTCAAGCCGGCACTGCTGTCATAGGTTCGGGGGACCTTAACTATAAGATTGAAAATAATAGGAAAGATGAAATTGGGGAATTATCCCGTTCTTTTAACCAGATGACTGCTAACCTTAAGACTGCTAACGGTAAGTTGAAGGATTCAGAAAGATTAGCTGCGATTGGTGCCACTGCAGGAATGGTTGGACATGACATCCGCAACCCACTGCAGGCCATAACTAGTGACGCATATTTAGCTAAAACTGAGTTATCCGCTATTCCGGACAGCGAAGAGAAGAAGAATGCTATCGAGAGTATAGAAGAAATAGAAAAAAACACAGAGTACATAAACAAAATAGTTCAAGATCTTCAAGACTATTCAAGACCTCTAAATCCCAAGGCTGAAGAAAGCGATCTTAAACTGATTTTTGAAAAAATGTTTACTAAAAATGGCTTGCCAAAGAATATCAAAGTCAACGTCAAGGTGGACGATGCCGCTAGGAAGATAAATGCTGACTCTTATTACATAAATCGAATAATGTACAATTTGGTAACCAACGCTATACAAGCAATGCCAAACGGTGGCAAGCTTACTATACAAGCACAAAAAGAAGCAGACGACACTGTCATATCTGTTAAGGATACAGGAGTTGGCATTCCAAAAGATGTCCAAAGCAAGATGTTCACAGTAATGTTCACTACAAAATCTAAAGGTCAAGGCTTTGGATTACCCGTCGTAAAACGCATGACTGAATCATTAGGTGGAATGGTTACTTTTGAAAGCGATGAAGGAAAAGGAACAACCTTTGTTCTCCGTTTGCCTCCGCAAAGGTTTAATCGTTAACTAGGACCACAAACTCGCAAATAATTTAATGTTTTATTGAGCCAAGAAATTCTTTGAAAAGAAGTGAAAATAAGAGTTTGTGAATGTTATCTAACAACCATTAACGACACAAATTTTGCCCAATGGCAATTTTTTTTACTCTGAATAATACGAATCGTTTGGGCAGATTCTTTTGGGCTTGAACTGAATAGTTATTCTTCCTCGTGTCCTTTTGTTTCGTGGTGAGTTGTATCTCTATGCCTATCCATTTCCGAATGGGTCTTAAAGAGTCTCCCGCAAACTGGACAAGGAATTTGACTTGGTTCTACTCCTCTTACTGGTATATCTTGAGATGACGCGGCACCCAATGTGTCCGTGTGACGATGTTCTTTTTTGCGCATGACTTACACCTAAACAATCTATTAGCGGTTGCCAGCTTTCTTAAGTATATGTGATTGTAACAAGACGACAACAAAGTGGGGTTTGTACCCTTCCTGACTCATTTTTTTAAGAGAATTTGTTAACGAATGGTCATTTTTTGTTCTTTGTGTGGGTGTGTAGCTATACAATTGCACACCACACTGTGGGCTTTGGTTTTGTTTGCTTTTTTGGTTTGGGCTGTTTTTTAACTGCTGTTTAAGTGTGGGAACAGAGATTGCTCCACACAGTCAACATGACGGTCATGTTGAATAGTGTGGGTGTGGTGTGGGTAGATGTGGGGTTTAAGTTGGACCTTGATTTCTTTGACCATTTTACTTAAGCCTTAGAATCATCGGCAAACTATTGTGGGCGGTCCTGAACTTGTGCAAGGGATTTGAAAACATTAAAACTTGCCTTAGAGGATCGTAAGTTCTCCTCCATAATCTAAGATAATGAAATTATTTTAAGAGAAAAAGCATTACTCGAAACTTTTAAATCTATAACTATAACTATATATTAGATGGGAAGCCATTATGCCGACAACAGTTCAAGTAAACGAGAAAACTCTTCAAATGCTAAACAAAGCTAAAAAGGAAATGAACGCAAAAAGCCATGACGAAGTAATAAAGAAGTTACTCATCGAACAAAAAAAGATTCCTTGTTCTATGTTTGGCTCAAACCCTAAACTCACGTCGTTTACTGAAAAAGACCGAGTTGAATTTCATGAGTTCTAACTACATAATAGACACATATGCATGGATCGAATATTTCAAAGCTTCCGAAATGGGCAAGACTGCAAAGGGATATATTGAAAGTGATTATTCAATCACACCTACGATTGTAGTTTCCGAAATCAGTCGGAAATTAAGAAAAGATATTGAGTTGGGAAATGAAACACGAGAAGGACGAATAAGAAGATTAGAATTTATACGGGCAACAAGCAGGATAATGGATTTAGATTTTGAAATCGCAATCGAAGCAGGCGAAATTAGTGAGGAAATGAAACTCGAAGCAAAAGGCTGGGGGTTGGCAGATTCAATAGTTCTTTGCACTGCCAGAAGTTTGAAAGGAACAGTAGTAACTGGAGACGAACATTTTCGCCGCTTGGACAATGTGATTTTTCTAAAAACATAACTTATTGGT
>CAVYXJ010000014.1:0-35578 GCA_963772455.1 Candidatus Bathyarchaeota archaeon | reverse complement strand
AGAATTCTATGGACTCATGGGGTTTTCTTTGCGGTTATTGCAGACTAAAACTGTCCGAAAGGTTAAATAAAAAAATGAATAAGCAAACACAAAATTTAACTTATGAGCTACAGGTCGTTGGCAAACATTCTGGGTTCTATTCTCGTTATTCCTTTGATTTTGTCATATATGTGTTCGGTGCTAAGGATGGTTTTATCTCTGGGCATTGCAGTTGCTGCGTGGTAAGCATCGAAAGGTGAGGTTTTGTATTCGTTAATCAAAAGTGAAGCGGTTAAACATATTTCAGGGGTTACGGCAACCCACTCAACGTTCCGCAGGTGAGACAGAACATTCACAGCTAAAGCAAGCTCACTGAATAATTCTCTATTGTAAAACCAGAAAATAACCTCTTGAATAACAGCTGTTGAGGCATAAACACCTTTGAGTTCACCTGAATCTATCCTCTCAAGGATAGTTTCTGCCACCGGCTTTAAACGGTCCTCCTTTTTAATAGTTGCAAGTAAAAGGTCGGATTCAATCAGGATTATTAGTCACCTTTTAATTTTTTGTCCACAAGCCTCTGAGCGGTCTGCAACGCTTCTCTGCGCATTTCAGGAACGGATTCTTTTACGTCAATTTTGAAGTCTTTTAATGTCTTAAGGGGATTTTTAGAAACAGGCACAATTGCTATGTGGTCTCCTAAGTCAACGTAGATTACACTGTCGCCTTCATCTATTTTGTATTTTTTCCGTATGGCGTGGGGGATGGTGGTTTGGCATTGGCGGGTTACTTTAACTTCGTAAGCCATAATTTCACCTACTAAATTATATATCAAAATACTATAAATTGTTTACTTATACTACTTCTCTAATGGGCAAACAAAAAAATCAACATCAAAAGAAGAAGATAAAAAAATTAGTCTTCTTCTACTAAGTTAACTATTCATTTTTGAAACACAATTCTAAGTAATCGGTAAAAAAAAGTTCTTATTTTTCATCCTTCAAAAATAGTAGCAGTCGAAGTGAAATTTGCAGCAAAGTCGACTACTACCACTTAGATCCAATTTCTCTTTGTTTCCTTTATTACATCAAAATGAGGGTCATCAGACAAAATAGATGCTTGATTGGCTAATGCTGTTGCAGCAATTATACAATCGCCCATAGGTATATTTCGGTACTTACTTCTGAGTAAGCCTGCATGTTTGGCTATTAACGATGTAAGAGTCTGGATCTTCAGACCACTTTCAGTAAGATTTGCATAGCAGATTTCCGCTTCATCTTTTCCTATATATTCACAAATAGTCTGAATAGTTTCACTGATAACAATTGTTGGAAGTATACCTTCTTTGCGCTGTATGAGTTCCTTTAACTTTTTTGTAGCTTTCTGTTTAGTTTCAGTCTTGTCTGAATAGAAATATTCCATGACGAATCGGCTGTCAAGCACCATCTTCAAGCCTTAATACTCCTCTCTAAGCTTGTCTATGTGCTTTTTCATTTCTTCTGGCTTAGCATATTTTGAGTAGATACCTGCGCAATCTTCCAGCTTTCTGAGTGGCGTAAAAATAACTTGTCCATGTTCTGTTGTTTCAACTAAAAGTTTGTCTCCTTCCTTTATCAAAAGTTTTTGCCTAACTTCTATTGGTATGGTTGTTTGACCTTTTCGAGTAACCTTTACAACACTGGTCATGTTAATCAATATAACCAAATATCAGTACTACCCTAAAAGCATAATCCTAATTCAACTATGGAAATACTACCCTTCAATAAATTTAAGATAAACAGATAGTTTTGGGCACACCATAAAAAGTGGTACAACTTGGGAACTCGGGAACAAACCTCTGACAAACAAGTCAAAGAATCGACATCTCATAGAAATTTTCTTTGCGGTCCACGCGGAATAAAACTCTCAGAAAAACTAAACAAAAACGAGTTGGGCATAACCTAAAAATAATATTTTTAGAAATTGTCTCCTTTTGTTTTTTTAACTATAATTTAATCCACCGTAACATAACGATCCCAAACACTTGAGATGCTTATCTAATCGACAATTTTTCATTTTTCAGAATCTTTGTTCTTAAAATCTTTTTCTTCTTTATCGATTTTTTCTTTAAAAACTTTTTTTTGGCCGGCTTTTCGTTCTTTGTTTTCGCTTTTGTCAGTTTCAGATTTTTCTTTAAACTCTTTTTCGCGAATATCTTTTTGCTCTGTGTAATCGCTTTTGTCATTACCTGTTTTTTTCTCAAAATCTCTATTATTAACATATGCTAAACCGTGTCTACTAAGGATGCCTTAACCTGCTAAGCGTGAAGTAGTTGGTTGGATTAAAATTTAAAGCACACACACATTTTTTACGCTCGGTGGCTTAAGGGAATTCTCAGTAGTCAGAGCCTTTTTTACGTGTCCCTGAGATACGTTGAATTGGTTGGTGGTGGATTAAATTTTGGTCCAACCAAACCAAAACTAAGAGTAACAAGACGGAGTGCTTTGTTGGTTATCTTAATGGTCAATCTTCTCGATGTTGTGTAATCTAGTTGTTCATTGGTCTAATCGAGACTATGTTGAATTCGGTCCTTTTACTTGGGTTGACTCAATCTGTAGGGGTAATTTGATTAAGTTCTATTTTCGCTGACTCCTCAAGTTCATGCTGAAAGAATTGGGCAAGAACCATCAAGACACTCTTACTTGATGCTTTAAACCCACTATTAGAGTCTTCTGAAATAAACATACCTCTCTTATCATCAGTTAAAATCATTCCGCAATTCGTAGGCAACGGAGACTTGTCGTAGAAAATTTCAGCTGAGTCTTTGAGTTTCCTCACACTCTCAGAAAGCTCATGAATCACAAGTAGAACCTTAACTCCTTTTGAGGATACAGTTTTGATTGTCGATATCAATTCAGAGAAATCATCAAGGGGCATCATTAACCGCGCCTCTGCCGAAGCACTTTGAATGATCTCCTTGGCCTGGCTACTCAAGTTGTCTTTTCCTCGAATCGTCCAAATGAATTCTTCGGAGGGTTCGAAAGCAGCATTTTTCTCATAAAAATTGTCCAATTCTCCAAGCTCTGTATGAGCTTGAGATATTTGTCCCATCTTTTTTTCATAGAGGACTTCTAAATCATTTTTTCTTTTCAAGAGTTCGCGTTTTAGGTTGTCTTTTAGCTCGATTTCGACTCCTTTTAAGGCGGCGGAGGGTTTTATCGCTTTGAAGAAAAGCGGTCGGCCTTTTTGGACTTCTAATAATCTCTTTTTTTCGAGGCGAATTAGGACTTCATATATTTTTGAGTGTGGTATCTCAGTAAGTTTACTAAGGTTACCTGCGTTAGAAGTGCCTATTTGTATCAGATTGATGTATGCTTTGGCCTCGTATTCAGTTAAACCTAATGTTTCAAGTGCTTTTTGAAGGTCAATACTTTTCACTTTTTTCACCACTGATAAAAAATAACAGTGACAAAAGACCTTTAAGTGTTTTCTCTTTTCAAGTAAGCAATTACTAATAGAAAGTGGATGGCTTCAACTCCAATAGAAGACAATTGGGTTTGTCTCCACAGCAAAAAGGAACTCGTGTATATGCGTAACTTTGACGTTGATACATTAACTGGAATTTCATCCAACGAAGCCCAAGAGAAACTGAAGAAAGAGGGGTATAATGAGTTACCCTCGTCTAAGAAGCGAAGCGTCTTTCAAATTGCGTTGAGCGTACTTAAAGAGCCTATTTTTCTTCTGCTTGTCGCTAGTGGCAGCATATACTTCTTCTTAGGCGATGTCACTGAAGGCTTAGTTTTGCTTAGCTTTGTTTTTGTGGTCATGGGCATAACCGTTTTTCAAGAACGGAAAACAGAGAATGCTCTCGATGCCTTAAAGAATTTATCAAGCCCTCGAGCACTAGTTATTAGAGACGGCAAACAAGTTCGAGTCGCAGGTCGAGAAGTAGTACTTGACGACATCATGATTTTGGCGGAGGGTGACCGCGTTCCAGCAGACGCATTGCTTCTATCATCAAACAACTTAATGGTTGATGAATCACTTCTGACAGGTGAATCAGTCCCAGTTCGCAAAACCGTTGGAAAAATAGAAGATCAAACTTGGCGGCCAGGTGGAGACGACCAACCTTACATATACTCCGGAACCCTTGTGACTCAAGGTCAAGCCTTTGCAATAGTCAAAGCTACAGGCCCCAAAACCGAAATGGGAAAAATAGGAATAGTTCTTCAAAAAGTTGAACGCGATGAAACCAAATTAAAAGTTGAAGTATCAAAGCTTGTCCGCAACTTTGCTATCTTTGGTTTATCCTTATGCGCATTAGTCATCATCGTTTACGGTTTAACACGCTTCGACTGGATAGAAGGCATACTGGCGGGAGTAACCTTGGCAATGGCGCTTCTGCCAGAAGAGTTCCCTGTTGTTTTAACTATTTTCTTGGCGCTGGGCGCGTGGCGTATGTCTAAAAAGAACGTGCTGACACGACAGCCTCATGCAATAGAGAGTCTTGGATCAGCTACAGTGCTCTGCGTTGATAAAACTGGTACTCTAACACTCAACAAAATGTCCGTATCTAAACTCTGTGCAGGAAATGAAATATATGAAATCGACTCAGCTCTAAAGAGTCCACCCGATTGCTGCCACGAACTAGTTGAATTCAGTGTTCTTGCATGCAAAAAAGACCCCTTCGATCCTATGGAGAAAGCTATCACAAACTTCGTAGAAGGAGACTTCGCAAAAACAGAACATGTCCATGGAGACTGGCAACTTATTCAAGAATATCCACTATCCCAAAAGCTGTTAGCCATGTCAAACGTTTGGGGTTCACCCAATGGCACTGACTATATCATCGCGGCTAAAGGTGCGCCTGAAGCCATAATAGAGTTGTGTCACCTAAAAGAAGCGGAACCAAAAGAAATCTCTGCCAACATTAAGAAAATGGCTAAAGATGGTCTTCGCGTTTTGGGCGTGGCTAAAACTTCCTTCAGAATGGAAGAAGGACAGCTTCCTAAAGAGCAGCATGATTTCTCATTCAAGTTTATTGGCTTAATCGGCTTCGTCGATCCAGTAAGACCGAACGTTTCTCATGCAGTTAACGAATGCTACAACGCAGGCATAAGAGTAGTTATGATCACTGGTGACTATCCACTGACAGCACAGAATATTGGCAGACAAATAGGTCTACGAAATCCCGAGAACATTATAACTGGACCAGAACTAGAAAAAATGAACGATGAAGACCTGAAGGATAGAATTAAAAATGTAAACATCTTTGCGCGAGTTGTTCCTGAACAAAAACTTAGAATTGTTGACTCTTTCAAAGCAAACGGCGAAATAGTTGCAATGACTGGCGACGGCGTAAACGATGCACCCGCTCTCAAATCAGCCAACATAGGCATCGCCATGGGTGGTAGAGGAACAGACGTCGCCAGAGAAGCCTCAACGCTGGTGTTACTAGACGATGATTTCACGTCTATTGTAGGGGGTGTAAAGATGGGTCGCAGAATCTTTGACAACCTCAAAAAAGCAATTGCGTACATTTTTTCAGTTCATATTCCAATCGCGGGACTTTCAGCATTGCCTGTGCTTTTCGGCTGGCCACTCATTCTAATGCCAGTGCACATCGTCTTCTTAGAATTCATTATCGACCCAGCTTGCACTACAGTTTTTGAAGCGGAGTCTGAAGAAAAGGATATTATGAAGCGAAAACCGAGGAGCATAAACTCTAGGCTGTTCAACATGAAAGCAGCCGTTATTTCTGCGCTCCAAGGGATAGTTGCCTTGGTTTTGGTAATTGCAGTTTACTTGTATGCTGCTTCAACAGGATCAGGCATAGATATAGCTCGCACAATGGCATTTGCAACAATAGTTTTGACAAACTTGGCGCTTATAATTACGAACCGTTCATGGAGTCAATCTATCGTGGGTATCTTCCGCAGACCAAACAAAGCTTTCTGGGAAATACTAGCGCTCACACTAGTCGCCCTATTGTTAGTAATTTATTTGCCGCCGCTGAGCGGTCTTTTCACCTTCTCGGCGTTGTCACCTATGAATCTGTTGATTTGCTTTATTGCAGGCTTTGGCAGTATTATTTGGTTTGAGGTATACAAGGCGGTTAAGAAGGGAAAACTGGGAGCATAACCTGTGCACACACCAATAACCACCATCCAACTCGCCATCAGAAAGCTTCTCCAATCTGTATTTATACCACATTTGTCAGTTTCTAATAAAACAGGTGCTTAACGTGAAAACATTCGAGTTAACAATCCCCCCACAGTACCTAGACCTCATCAACAAAGAAATAAAAAAACCAAAACGACCAAACACCCAACTCTTAGAGCTCTGGCTAGAACGAGAACTCAGCATCGAAAACAAAGGCACCTACGGAAACTTGCCAACGGACGAAAGCCACGTAACCGTTCAAGTTCTACCGAACGGAAACTTTAAGGTGATAATTTCCGATGTATGCTTTAGCATGATAAAATCCCACGTTCAACCTGAACCTCATAGCCACAGATTGCACAACGAAGACATATTCCATTGCTGGCTCGACATAAGAACGAACAAAGTCCACGACGACAAGGAACACATCGAAGTCAAGGAGATAATCTAAGACTTTTGTCTCCAATAATTTCGAATTAGCTATCCATTTTCAATTCACTCTCAAGCTTGAGTATGCTCTATGTATGCCGAACCGTGTCTACGCTGAATAGAGCTTTTTTACGTGTACCTGCGGTACGTTGAATTGGTTGGTTGGATTAAAATTTAAATTCGCCGCACTAATTCTGACTTTCTGAGTTACAATTCAAACTCTAAAGAGCATAATCCACGAAGTTAATTAAAAAACTACTTAGAAAAAAGTTCGATCGCCTTTTGCAGGTTCTAATACAAAGAATAAAGAAAGGATGCCCTCATCCCTTCATTTGACTTTTCGTATGTAGCTGAGGAGTTTCAGCTTTCTTCTTTCGTCGCAACCCGTTAGCCAGCCAAATAAAGCAACCGACAAAAGCGAAGATTACAAAGACCAAAGCCCATGGCAGAAGAGCCAACGGCAAGCCCATGGGCACCTGAGTCCAGAGATAGATTAGAAGGATTACGCTTGATATTATGAGGGATAACAGAGCTCCAAGGATTATCAAGGTATTTTTCATTTAACTGACTTCCTCCTCAAAAACTGAAACACAATAAATAGCAGTTTATTGTTCTTAGCTTAAATCACTTGTGATAAAACGTTAGTTTAAAAGGTCCCTATACTCAATTCCGATTTAGTATGCTTATGTTACTATGTATGCTAAACCATGTCTACTATTAAGGATGCCTTATTTGCTAAGCGTGAAGTAGTTGGTTGGTTGGATTAAATTTTAATCCCCTAAAGAACAAATCCTAACGAATTAGTAGTTTGTTTATTGATTGTTTGTCAAGGTGTGTTGTTTTGGATAAGGTGAAATCTGACAAAGAAAGCATGAAAGAGAATGTAGAATTCGCTATTAACCGTCTTTTAAACGGACATATGGTCTTAGTGTGGCTAGTTGAAAAAATAAGAATTAGCGGGATAAGCAAAGAAGATCTCCGAGACGTACTTGACAAGTTTCGCCAAAACTATGCTGATAACATAATATTCATAGAAGTTGAGAAATCGTGCAAACAAAACGGTTTTATCTAAAGGCACGTGTGGGAAAAAATTTTAATTAAGAAAGGGATGAACTATTGTTCCATAAACATCGCACGAGATAACGATTTATCTCAAAGAAGCTCTACGGCTTCTTGCCTGGGAATGGCAACCAAGGTCTCTGTAGCTACGAACTCCGCAACACCTAAGGAGAATTTTAATGCTTCTTTTTCGTTTGCTGCTTCGAATACAACGACTGTATCATATCGCCCTAACGTCCAATACCAATTGAGAATGTTTATTCCTTTTTTCTTGAACTCTTCTACCTTTTCGGTCGCGTTCCCCGCCATTGCTTTGTCAGGCTTCTTTCTCATTTTACCCAGACTCACAAAAATCATAAATTTTCACCTCCATCTAATGAAGATAAAATAATTAGATTTTACTTAGATAGCAGTGCGATTTAAGTTGTTGTGGTTGCCCCTTCGCAATCACACAACAAGTTATTTATCAGGAATAGTCGAGGTACTTTTTTTAATTAAACTTAAATCAAAAAAATTACTGCAGTATGTAACAGTGGAAAGCTCGCTTAGCTCATGTGGAGATTTTTGATCGGTTGGATGGATCAAAATTTATTCCACCCGACGATAATTTCAGAATTTCTTTTCCTTTAGAATTAACTGAGCTTTTAAAAGTCGATGCGTTGAAAGTTCACCTAAACTCGAAAGGGCTTCAGTATCCAAAAAACAACTTGCCGATTCGTCGAAGAGTAAATTTGCCGATGCTGGAAACTCTGATGTTGCCCAAAGTATGTACACTATAGGTATTCCCTCTAAAGCAGGAATCTCTACAGACATATCACCGTAATTCACCCTTTTTCCACCAAATATCTTTGCAGCTTCCGCGAGTTCAGCCGGGTTACTGCCAAAAGTTTGTGCAATCGGATCAACCGCTCTTTGTTTAAATGCATGTTCGTAAGCGTATCCTCCTGGCAGATCCTTAAACTTCACCAACTTACTTGTCTTTGTAGTCTCGTTAGCTAAAGAATAATGAGCTAATAGAGCAGTCATATTTTGGATCTCCCAATCGTTATTCACAGTGCCCTTCTCAAGATAGTCCTGAAATTGCTTTGTTTCCAAATTAAGGGTATAACCTAAGAATTGGTATGTGTTGTCTGCTCCAATTTTCGTGAGTTGTCTTATCTTTTTCAATTGTTCCTCTCGAAGATTCAACTTAGTCAATTGAACAGCCTCATATCAATTTTGGGTAAAAACTATTTCAGCGAATTAGGTTAAGAGTTTTTTCTATTATTATAAGATTGTAAGTCACTTATACTCGATTCCGACTATAGCACTAAAATTTAATGCACAATACAGGATCAAATTTTGATCTCTCTTTTAAAGGAACATCTAAGACGACGTACTCTCACCCGCGTCCACGTGCCTGCCTAACGCCTGTCATTCAATGCCTGTTTGTCACTCAATGCCAGCAAGCGCTTGTAGCTGTGGTTCTACAATCACAAATCGTTAAGTACAAAAAAAGACAATAAATCAGGTATACAAGAGGTGATTAGCCAATGAAATTTTTCCGTAATATCAAAGCTGGTTTAGCTGGATGGCTCTGGTATGCTATCATAGTAGTAGTATTAGTAATAGTTCTCATCGTTGCTTTAAGATTCCTTTTTAACCTGATATAAATTAAGCTAAAAAAGAGTCAGTAAAAGTAAACCCACACCAGCCATATTTTCTCACCACAATTAATTTAAAAGAAAACCAAGCATTCGCTTTTGATTTTAACTTCCACAATAAACTTAGTCTTAGGGTGAGAAACCACTGCGTTAAATCCTTCTTTCTTTATTTGCCGACAAGGTGGCGCAACCGCGGTGAAAGAAAAAAAATTAGTTAGAGAAAAATAGTAAAAGCAGATATTTTCAACTGCAAGGTTGGTTTTTTTTATGGCGGAAAAGAAGAAAGCAGCTATTAATAAGGAATTAGATGAAATTACTCAAAAAATAATGGACGGTCTTGAAAAGGGTTCAGACTATACTTCAAGAACTTTGCATTTAACGAACGTTGGTGAAGCAAAGAAGCTTTTAGATCTTATGGATAAAGCTTCAACTAAATCTGAACGCGACAGTGGAAAAAGAGCATTAGTGCAGGAACTGGTGCTCACTACTTGGACGCAAAGACTATACTTCGTAGTCAGATCATTCATCATGGGGTTGATCAGCGCCGGGATAACAGTTATTTTCCTTTTGTATTTTGGCTCAATAAACCTTACCTTAGGAGTAGTGTTGGGAATAGGAGGATTTGTCCTACCTCTTGTAATATCGAGATTGTTTGATAACCAAATAGTGAAACTCACCACAAAGATCGTGTCCTTCCTAAACGGCCACAAGTCTTTGAAGAATTTCATGATCGACCACTTCTAATGGACCCAAAATAAAGAAAATAATTGTAAGTGAAGTAGATCTGGCAGATTTTTCTAAATAGGAGTAAGCTTGAAAGAAGAGAGCAAAACAAACCTCCAGATATTGTATGACTTGATCGGGAACAGAATACACTCTTGAAGAATTGGCGTTACATGCAAAATCTCTGTGCAGACTGACCTTTGATTTTGGCATAAACACCTACATAATCTGCAAAGTAAAAGACAAATTAGACTGGCGCCTATGCGAAATTAACTCTCGAAAAACAAAACACTCTTTAATTAAATTGAAAAAGTCTCTTTACATCATCAACAGCATAACACGTAACAGACTTCATTTCGCCATCGTGAAAAATCCTACATCTAACCTTATCGCGAATTACCTTCACTTGTTCCCCAGTGAGGTTGAAATGAACCTTAAGAAATTTTAGGGAAGCATATTCCACGTTGTTATATTCGTGGTAGCTATCAAGATAATACTTATCATAACTCAAACAAAACACCTTTGCTCTTTGTGCACCAGCAAGATAGTAAGCCATGATGCTTCTATACTCATGGGTCGGGGTTTTCAGTTCTTACATGGATTTTTGTGATATTTTGCAAGATCTGGAATTCTAAACTGTCAACGCAAAAAAGATTATTTTTTTAATTCTAAAAGCCCATTTGTCAGTAAAGGCATTATGGAAAGAATCAGTCTTCAAACCAATTTCCCTATCTAAGAGTAAACATTTGTGAATAGATGCTTTCTGAAAAATCAAACCAATAACTAAATGACGGAAATAGAGGAAAAATCAATCTCTCCTAGATCTGAAAGTTAATTCTTCATCCTTAAACGAATGATAAAATCAGCGATTAGGTTTTAGGGTGTAATGACTTCTAATTCAGAAATCCTGCTAAAGTGCGCTTTGTTGCGTGTGGCGACACTGTATTCCAGCGTTAGAGCGATGGCAGAAACAAGAGTGTCTCTTAGTCCAATCGGTTGCCCTTGACGCTCTAATTGTGCGTATATGTGGCCTGCTTTTTGAGCAGCTTTTGAAGTAAACGGAAGAATAATTAACCTGCTTGTGAGTATGTGGATTGCTTGAAGATTTTTTTCGCTTTCCTGAGATTTATGCGCGCCATGATGGAGTTCAAAAATATTAATTGTGGTAGTTGCCAAAACATAGTTTTTTTCCTCCAGCTTGGCAACGAAGGCTGTTGCTCGTTTCTGATTTCTTAGCAGATCAATTAAGAGGTCGGTATCAATTACTGTTTTTAAGGTTTCCATGTTTCCCATGCCTTGGCAATTGAAGTCTTGATTTCTTCTGCTTCAGAGTCACTCATAATCCATGAACCCGCTAAATCCGAAATCTTTTTTCCTTTTCTACTTCGCCGTATCAGATATTTCATCGCTTCATCCATCGATACGGGTCGTTTTCTTTTAATCTGTAATTCGCCTGCGATAGCACTTAATTCGGAATATGTTTCTTTGCTAATTTTCACTGCTTTAAGCTCAGCGGTCACATCACATCAACGGTGGTAAAAGTAGTATTAACCCACTTATTAACCCACGGGATACTGCAATTTTTCTCGAGCAGAGAAAGCGTGGCACAGCGTTTAACACTTCCCACACAATCAACTTCCACTCCGACAGTAGCGGTTGTCTTCAAAAGCAGAATCAAAAAATCTCCAAAACCTTAAAACAAACTCATACAAACAAAAAAGGAGAGGGTGGTTTACTCCCTCATTTCCATTTGACCTCATGGTTTCAACAGATAGCCTTCCCATTGTAAGCTCATAAATCCTCTATCTACTCCAACATTTAATGTCTGTCCCTCAAACGCTCCAGTTCCTTTGAACAATGCGTGACCAAAAACATAGTAATTCGTTATACTGACATAGTCGTAAATCGTTAAATGATCTCTGCCTTCAAAGCATTATGAAATTTTTCCGATTTTAAGGCTTCTACTAACAACTCCAGCCAGTAAATAACCGATGGGTATTGTGTAAAGGCAAAATATAATGGCATAAAGCATGAAGGCAGGCATTAGTGCCATTACTTGCTCAAAGGAAAGAGGCACACCTGCGAGAGCGGGTATGACAAAACGCCACATTGGATAGTTTAACAATGGCGCAACTGCCGCTCTAAACAAAGCTCCAAGTGCAGCATAATAGATGACTGGTTTTAGTTTATGATTTTGGTTCTGCAGCCCTTTGCGCTTCAAGAGTTTGCCAGCTAAATAGATGCCAAATAGCATACTAAGAGTCAGCAAAAAAACAAGCGGTCGACCAACAAGAACCGTGGGTCCTGGAAAAAGAATTATTTCAACCAAGGTGTTTAAACCCGCTATCGAAATGGCGATTGCTGGCCCAAGAAGCAGGAAAGCTACAACTATTATTATTTCACAGAATCTAAAGTAGACTCCGGGTAGAATTACTGATGGAACCCTAATAGGATCCAAGGCAATAGTAAGAGCTGTAAAAGCAATAATTAATGTGATTGCTTTGGTATTCACAGTCAAACCAATATAAATTACTAACTTTTAGCTATATATAACTTAGATAAAACAATATTTTACAGGGTTTTTTTACAAATTTATTGGTCAAATGGAAAGACACTTAATGAGCAGAAATGTCTGTTTCTTTCCAAGCAGACGGCGGGCGTGACGTCGTAATAATATCTCTATGTAACACCGCATCGGATCCAGGTCCATTGTACTTTGAAGAAGGATACGTAAAAGATACAAATGCATCTTTGGATGTAAATTCATATGAGATTCTTCTGTTCATGGGTCCCTTCGCTTCACTTATATAAGTTCTTACTTTTCCATATCCTTCAATTGTTAGGCAACCTGGCGGAAGAATGTATTTTGGCGGAAGCAATGGAATCGGTACAGTCCATCCAGCGAACAAAGTTTCACCTTGAATGCTTACCTTCAGTTGGTTCTTTTTCATTAAACTGATAATTTCGTTACTGTGAAGACGTGCGTGCATGGTTTTTCGAAAATTGAATCCTTGCCGATTATTCGTTACGAATGCTGCCGGAAGATAGGATTGTTGATCTGCAATTGCTGTTTGAATATATATAAAAAGAGAACTCCCAGCTGCAAACGAAGACTTATTGTTGTAGTGGTTAACATGGATCATAAACGCTGGTAAATTGAGATCTTTAGGAGGATAAATAATTGCAATACCCAAGGTACCATAGAATTTGATAGTGTCTTTGTCAGGATCTTTGGCTGGAGTTCTGACAGCATTCGTGATTTTGTCAAGAATCTCTTTTTCCGTTACTTTGTTGGGTTGAGGTTCCATCTTGTACTGGAATCCAACTATTTTCATGAACTCTTTTCTGTACTCAGTAAAAATGTCTGCTTTAGTATTTTTGTTTAAGGAACTGGGCTTTTCTATTAGCTCTTTGAGAGTAGTGAGTGAAGGAATCTGAGCATTATTCCAAATATCGTTAAACATATTTTCTGTTTTTTCAACGTATTCGGAATCGTTTGTGTAGAAGGTGTTTTCAAAATATAATGGCAACTGTAGAGTCTCTTTTCCGGATGACAAGGTTTTGAATTGAAAAAGATGTTGTCCATCAACAATAGTTGTTCCAACATAGTCTGTTGGAACATGTTTGACTTCGCAAATCTTTAAGAGTTGGTGAGCAGTTGCCAGGTTCTCGTTCGTTACAGGTGCTAAGATCTTAACAGTAACACCTCGATGAACCAACTCAACTAATTTATTCCTATTTTTTAAGTATTCGACAAGCCCAAAACTAGAAGTTATCACAGAGATGCTTTTCTTAGCTGAAGAGGTGATTTCATCATATTTCTTGTGAGCCGTTTCCGCCTCCTTGATTAAGAATGTTCTTGGAGACATCTTGCCAGATTCAATTTCACCAATCCTTTTCTGTATGTCAGTCGCGTTAAGCCACAAATCCTCAAAAACGCCGGCAAATGAGTGGACAAGTGATCCACAGTCTGTCCATAAACATACCTCGTTCTTGTCAGAGTCTAAAAAACTATCTCCTCGATCAATAAAAAATACTGCTTCCCTATCATCTCTAATAATTATTCGACTGGAAATTTTCAAACCTAAATCAGGAACTCGAATTTCAAGCCCCTTCCTCTTCTTTGGTAACATTTTGATAATGCTTATCAATTTATCCAGTTTTTCTTCAGACAATTCAGTCAATAACCTAAATTGAACACCATATTTCTCAGACTTAGCAAAAATAGCATCTAATAATCCGAGTTGACTAGCTCTCAACAAGTTTGGAACAGTAATCATTGCTACCAAATGTTTCTCGGTTCGCTCAACCATTTCTTGAATCTTTGAATAAATCGCATTTCTACCTTTTAGAACCGCAAATTTAGGAGTATCCTCATCGGCTTCAGATAACGCAATTGATTTCCAATCCAATAGGATCTCATCTCTATTGCGTTGAATTCGTTTTGCTTCCTCCAACTTGCCGTTCACGAAAAGATCAAGTACTTTTTCAAATGGAACAGCACTAAACCTTGCAGGTCGCTCAACAGTAGAAGTGACTATTCCATCACTTTCCAGATTCCTAATAATAAAGTAGATTGACTGTTTGGGGATTTTCAAGCATTTAACCAAATCTCCTGCTTTTTGAGGACCTTTTTTGGCGCAGAAAACATATACTTTAGCATCCAACTGAGTAAACCCTAAACTTTCAAGAGTTTTAAGCGCTTTTTCCTGACTCAACCTAATCAATCCTCAAGTTGAACACTGAAATTCTAGAATAACTAATACATGATAACAGTACATAATACTTTTTGCATGAAAACCTTGCGTGAAGCTAAATTGTCTTTTTGAACTATATTATTTCCTTCTAATTGAGGATCGCCATCTGGAAAGAATTTCCTCTTTATTTTCTCTTATTGCAGAGGCTTGTTGAATATTGGATTTTACGAGTTGATCAAGAACTGATTCGAATGGTATAGCTAAAAATACCTCGGAGTGCTCGACGGTAGCCGTTACTAAACCCTTGCTTTTCAAGTTATTGAGAATTAAATCAAGCTTCTTATCAGTAAACTTGAAAGCCTCAAAAAGGTCTGTTTCCTTTCTTGGACCCTTCTTTGCAAGATAAATGTAAACCTCAGCATCAGCTTTAGAAAAACCCAAGCCTCCCAAGATCTTAATCACCCGATCCAGACTCAATCTCCCACTTCAACACCGTTAATTGAAACTATAATTTGGTTCCAAAAAAAGAAGAAAGTGGATAGTCTAGCTTGTTTTCCAAATGCGAACTCGTACGAAATTCCAATAGGAGTCGGTTGCACCGCGGTATAGTGTTATGCTGTTTGAGTTAGAGTCAATCTGCGATAAACCATACTCATTTTCGACCTTAATGACATAAACATCTGAGCTTGCAGGATTAGCGGTGCCAAATCCATACGTACGTGTGTGGCCTACCATCATATACCCTCCGTCGTTGGTCTGAATCATACTGTACGCTTCATCGTTGTTCATTCCGCCATATGTTCTATTCCACATAGTGTTCCCTGATGCATCAGTTTTAATCAAAAAGACATCCGTTCCGCCAGCTCCAAAAGAATTTTGGGCTCCAGTTAAAGCATAACCTCCATCATTAGTCTGAATCATATATACTGCGAACTCATTGCCTGCTCCACCATAGGTTTTATTCCACTGAATGTTTCCTATTGCATCAGTCTTAACTAGCCAAGCATCTTGCCCGCCTCCGATCGCAAACGAGGTGGTAGGACTGAAAAATGCGTATCCACCATCAGTAGTCTGGACCATAGCATTTGCATTTTCGGTGCCTGTTCCTCCATATGTCTTGTTCCAGAGCGTATTTCCAGTAGCATCAGTCTTAATTAGCCATGCATCAGTGCCTCCGGCTCCATAGGAGGTTGTTCGACCTGCCATTGCATATCCACCATCGCTATTTTGGACAACAGCTATTCCAGTATCAGCACCAGTTCCTCCGTAAGTTTTATTCCACTGCGTTTTTCCTGTTGCATCTATCTTTATGAGCCAGAAATCAACATTGCCTGCACCAGAAGAGTTTGTGTTTCCTATTAGGGTGTAACCTCCGTCGGTTGTCTGACATAGAGAATAATCTTGATCGCTACCTGCTCCTCCGTAAGTCTGGCTCCACTGAACTCCGCCAGTTTCATTAACCTTGACCAACCAAAAGTCGTAGTTACCTGCGCCAAAAGACATCGTATAGCCACTTAGGAGATAGCCACCGTCTTTGCTCTTAATCATATCAGAAATAACATCGTCTAATGAGCCTCCATATGTACGGTTCCACTCAATGTTTCCAAAGGCATCAGTTTTAATTAGCCAACCATCAAGACCGCCCGCACCATAAGATCCTGTATAGCCTGAGATTAAATATCCTCCATCGCTAGTCTGTAGGTTATTGCCAATTGCCCAGTCATTACCTGTACCCCCGTAAACTTTTATCCATCCACTTGTGTAGGCTGTTAATCCCAGGTTCTTTTGGTGGATGCCTCCTGCTGCAGTTGTTCTGCCTTGAATATCTACTGAAATATCCATACTGGATAGATTGTGGTTGACTACTATGTTTTGTCCTGCCAAAGTTGTTATGTTGACCCATCCGCTATCATAAGCGCTTGCAACTAAAGACCCAGGTAAAACTCCCAGTCCTGCTGGTCCAGTACCTCCTGTTGCTCCTGTCGCGCCAGTAGCTCCCCCAGCGCCTGTTGCACCCCTTGCTCCAGTATCACCTTTAGGACCCTGTAGACCTGCCTCTCCCGTTGCGCCGGCATCACCTTTGTCGCCCTTTTGACCCTGAGAACCTACTGACATCATTGTGATTGCAGCTGATACTCCACCCGCAATTAAAACAACTGCCAATATCAAAACAATTATAGTTCCTTTTGCAATTGCTATTTTAGCCATAAATTTTTCCTCAAAACTTAATTCGGCAATATTTGCTTATTACTTCTAGTCAGTCCAACCCTAGATAGACCAAATTAAGAATAAAACAAAAACTCTCACGACGATATTCTTAGGTATTTGACAAAAAACCTGGAATTAAAAGTTATCGATCCCACCAACTAAAACAATAATTCGCCAAGAGTAGAAGAGTGTGAAAAAAATTTGCTCTTCTTCTTCTCTTAAATATTATTTCTTACTGCAACCCTGCAACCGATAGACAATATTTTTCAAGTGCTTTATGCTCAAGAAAACTGCAATGGCACCAAGTTCGAAAGAAAAAAAGCAAAAGCCTATTCCCAAAAATTTTGAGCAAACTCAAAATTCGTTATCCGGAGCTGTTTAAAGAGTAGACATCTTGGTACTGAGAAGGCAGAGCAAATTGGTTGTCCGAATAAACTATGTCTGTTTTTAAACCTTGTTTCTGCAACGTTGACTGCATGAAATCCCAAATTTGACTTGTCTGGTTATCCGCCTTGAATATACCCCAGATCTTATCCTCCATCCATCTTGTTCCCCAGCCGTAGTTTTGAGGAAAAACCAAAACAGAGTTAGCTTTGATGGAACCACGGATTTCATTGGGGTTTTTAATGACATCTTTCCAGAAGGATTCTAACGCTTGAAAATGCTCTTCTTGCAATGTCCCAAATGGGTTAGAATCAGAGTCATAATAGTCAAATAAAACAATGTATTTGCCTCCGCATTCATAGGCAGTACGCATTTGACTTAGAATTTGCGTGCCGTTATCAAGATAAGGCGGCTGCTGATACTTCCAAGTTATAACCACACCCCACTCTTTGCCCTGAACCTGTGCAGCTCCACGAATTTGTGCAATCTGCTGATTCAACGTAAGATTCCATCCCACCTGACTTAAAATCACATCATAACCCGACAAATAATCAAACCAGTAAAGACCATAATCTGAAGTGAAAACTTTCGTATTGCCCTTCAAATAATCAATATTCACCTTATCGCGCTCAATGAACCTTTGAGCCGCATCATCTACATCTTTAAAAGGCCGAATACTTTGAAGTTGCTGGTAGCTTTGGAAACTAAAACCTTTGGATGCAGCATTAACGATGTCAACAGTGCCATTTTGGTAGAAAACAGCTTCACTATTGATGTCTGTGCCACTTGGCTCAAACAAATGGATAACTCCATTAAAATCATAGTTAATCTGAACACCGTTGGGCTTTTGAACAAAAACATCACCATACTCAGTTTTAGTTATTTTATCTCCATTTGCTGAGTCTTCAAAAGTAACGTAGCTATCAAGCATTTTTCCACCCGCCTCATCAGCATAATAAACACCCAAGAAATGATCACCCCACCTCACTTTTGCACTATCAAGCCAACTTGAAAAAGAAGCCTGAACATAAGCACCAAAATAAGGCAAAAAAAACATTCCCGCAGAAACCGCATAATCACCCAATTCATCCACACTTTTAAAATCCCGCTGCAATAAGCCAGACTGCAAAACAAAAAGATTCGTATAACCCTTAACTTTATCAATCAACATTTTTCCATCAGCAACAGAATTCCCACAATAAGCCACCCCAACAAAAGCATCCGCAGGTCTATCAGAACCATCAAATTTAACGACAAAAAATGCCGCCGACAAAACCGTGATTATAACAATGACCGCCAAAGTTGCTACATATTTCCTCTTCACTAGACGCCCACAACGTATGGTTAATCGTGGTTAGTTGATAAAACTTTCTTTAAACAACGTTCCAACATCAGCATTTGGTTATCAGCCTCAAAAAAAACAATGCCCAATATGAATGTTATGAAAAAACTACACAGCTAAAATGCATAGATGCCGTTCATCTGTAGTTCAATATTTTCTCATTTGCTCGTTTCCGAAGTATTAATAAGTTAAAAGAATCTAAACTAAACTGGGGTATTATAGCATGCTAAAGGGCAAAACGAAAATTTTCTTAATAGCTTTATTGATACTGGCATTAATTTTACCAACATATCTTACTTTTGTTTCATCCTCAACCGGAAACATAAAAATTAACACTTTAGGCGCCAGCATTCCTGGACAACAAGTCCAAGCTGGAGACAACATAAATCTATATTTGGGGGAAATCATCTGGGATGGACCTCAATTTTTCCTATTTCTAAGCCCTGATGGCACCACACAACTTACATCAGGTTCAGTTTACACTCCGACTTTCTCACCATACGATCTAGCAGACACAACTAGAATCTCTAACTATACAGGTGAAAACGGAGTTTGGCTTGTTGGGAACAACTGGATAAACGGCAGCATACCCTCAACAACTCCCCTTGGAAGTTACTATATCAAAGCCGTCGACCAAATCGGGGCATCTGTCGCCGTAACTGACACATACATCACAGTCAACCCCATAAACTACAATGCCCAACTAAGCATATCGCCTCCTTCAGGACCCGGAGGAATCCCAATAACATTCACAGGCTCAAACTACCCTGTCGGAGCCACAGTAGTAATATCCTATCTTGACACAGCTTTTAACACTTGGAATTACCTAACAACAACAATAGCAAACGCATCCGGACAAATCTGGGCAACATCAACCGCTCCAGATTTAAAGAAATCTCTTGGAACCTCAGATTACCCAGAAACGTACACCTCAATTTACTATAGATCAACAGTTGGAACTCAAGTATTGAGCAACACCAACTACAACGAATATCAACGCGGATTAAAGACAGTTGGAAACACAACCGCCTATGGACTTTTTGGCAATGGCACAAACTTAGTTTCAAACGTAAGAACCATTATCGGGGACACAATTGCCCTTTCAGGAAAATGGTTCAACCCAGGCCCAATATACATCCGATGGGATGGCGTTAACGTCGTCGGAACAGTCTCCAGTAATGAATGGTTAAACGCAAACATAATCGGAACCACCGCCACAAATGCAACTGGCAGCTTTAACACCAACGTAGTAATTCCAAACGCCAATGCAGGAGAACACTACTTAGCCATAGAAGACTCCCAAACAAGAATAACTGTGAAAATCTTCGTATCCACTGCCTCATTACAACTTACACCCGCTTCAGGACCCGGAGGCGCAATTGTCCAATACAGCGGCTCAGGCTACCCCTCTTCAACCTCTGTTAGCGTATACTACTTAGATCCTACATATGGAATTTGGAACTACTGGACCTCCACCATCTCTGATCCAACAGGAAGAATATCCTTCAACGCAGAGATGCCCGACCTAAAGCAGTCAACAACTAATGCTGACAGCAACTATTCTACCACACTTTCTTTTAGAACACAAATAAACGATGTCCCCTACTCTTATGCAGACTACGTCGAATTCGCAAGAGGTCTCCAACAAGTTGGATCCCGCACTGCCTACGCACTTTTCGGTAACGGAACAGATTTATCTTCATCTGTAAGTATAAAATCTGGCAATAGCTTATTTATTTCTGGCAAATGGTTCTACCCTGGCCTAGTTTACATCAAATTTGACGGCACTGCTGTAGTAGGTACAGTTACCGGACAAGAATGGCAAAATGCCCAAGTAATCGGTACAACAAGTGCCAACATAAAAGGCTCTTTCAATACAACCGTAACAATTCCAACCGCTAGCGGTGGACCACATTTCTTATCCATCGAGGATTCACAAACAAAACTAATAACCAAAATAAACGTTACAGCACCCATAATTCCAACTCCAACACCAACACCTATCCCAATTACACCAACCGCAACACCAACAAACAACCCAACCCCAACACCCACCTCCAACCCTTCATTACCAACACCAACAATAACCCTAACCTGCAAAAGCACAACTTCAGCCACCGGCCCCAAAGTCGAAATAAGCGGAAACTTAATGCTCAACAGCAACCCCGTCGCTGACTCACCAATACTAATCTCATACAGCGTAACCGGCGGCAACACATGGGAAAGCTTAACACTAGTAAAAACATTACCCGACGGCACTTTCAAAGCCATCTGGAACCCAGATGTAACCGGAAACTACCTCATCAAAGCAACCTCAGACAAAACACCAACAATGAACGCAGCAAGCAAAACCATTAACTTAGCATTAACACCTGATCTAGAACACAACGTATTCACTTTAACCTCTAACTCAACCATAACACAGTTTACCTTCAACCCAGATACCAAAGAATTAAGATTCATTGCCTCTGGAGCTTCAGGAACAAAAGGCTATGTCAACATCTATATCCCAAAAACAATTCTAAGCGACATTTCAACACTCAAAGCATACATTGATGGCACCCAAACAAGCTTCACTAGTGAATCCCAAACAGACTCATGGCTCATATCCTTCACCTACTCACACAGCACACACACAATAACTATGGCAATGGGCGATGTTCATGAGGTATCCAATACTAACAATGATTCACTTCCTCTATGGCTACTGTATGTAATTCCCATCGCACTAGTCGCAGCAATAGCAGTCGTAGCGGTTGTCTTCAAAAGCAGAGCCAAAAAATCCCCAAAACCATAAAACAAAACATCCTTCGCACTCTCTTATGGGGGCTTTGTCTTTTCTATCCAACTTTTTATACAACAACATTAAACACACCGACTTCCCGAGACTTTCTAAGACGCACTAAGACGTGCAAAGACGGGTGCAGACGCAACCTACAGCTTTCCAAAAGCCCAAATTAAAAAAGCAACTTAAAACAAACTCACCCAACTTTTGGTGCACCAACAGAACTTCTTCTTCTAGCAGACAGTATCTCAATGAAAAATGCCTGAAAGAACATCAATACATATTTTTCAACTGTTGTTCTCTTGAGCTTTATGTAATGCTTAAGTTTGAAAGAAACAAAGATTGTGCTGCTTGGAAAAAAATCCTCCAAAGTAAATAAACGCGGGAACTCATTCCCAAGCAACAAACTTGAAGAACTGTTTTGGCGGTCCATGCGAACTAAAACTCTCAGAAAAACTAAACAAAACCAGTAACTTCCCCACTAACTAAAAATATTTAGTGATAATTCATAACGCTTTTACCTAAACTTCTGTTTCTATTCATGAAAGTGTGATCAAATTTGGCTGCTGTTCAAGTACAAAAACAAGGAAAAGGAAAAATCAAAATAAATCAAGTTATTCCTGTTGTAATCATAATTGTTTCCATTACTGGAGCTCTTTACTTCTCAGGATTCTTCGATGATACATTTGCATTGACACCAGCAGGTGTATTGACACCAACAAGAGATGTCGATGGAACCTGGAAAACAACCTTGCCAGCAACTTTTAACATTGCCACGGATTATCAAAATTTTGGTCAAATCGAAAACGTCGGCTCAGAAGAACGCACAATGACATGGACTATCAGCCCCACAAACGACAATAACATCGTGTTAGTGACTGTAGAGTTTAGTTATGCAAACAGACAATTGATCGATGATTCCGGCTATGTTCCAGATGCTTCATTCATGCAGCTCAGGGGCATTGTTAATGGAACTCAACTGACATTAACTAAGGAGGATGCTGGTCCAATAAATCAAGTTGAACCAGTTGGCGTCTTTACCTTTACCTCTACGCTAATGGAAGGCACATGGCACGATCACTGGAACGGAGTATGGGAACAAAACGTCTACACATCAACCAACGGACTGAAACTAATCAAACAATAAGCAGAACCTAAAGAACAAAAATATAGGCTAACGTAATGGTTCAGGCATTCTAGCTGCTGCCGGATAACAAAGAGAACCTTGAAATCAGATCCTCTAAAACAAAGACTCCTTCATAGATAGACGGCTCTGAAACGACATGCCCCGTGCTTTCTTCAATTTCTTTAGCTTTTTTGAGACCCGACTTTCGTTTTTCTATCGCAGCAAGCGTTACTCCTTCGATGACATTTGGTTCTTCCTCGATATCCCGTGTGCTGATGACGTGGTTTTCCACCGCTTTATAAAAGAAGTTTTCTGCGTCTTTTGTTCGGATAATTACCGTTGACCAATCCTTCAAAGGATAAGCGCTTCCAATGGATATGTCTGCGAGTTCTGAGGTGAAGTCTGTACATTTTCGGCAGCTTGGCAAAATTTCATTTGAAATCTCAGACAATGGAATCCTAAGTTCGCTTTTACTTGTTTGAATTACAAGTTCCGAAGTCAAGCGTAAGTGCTTGATATCCGATAATTCAATATTATATTTGTTTTTTAGATATTTCAGTAAAGCACCAAAAGATAGTGTGCCAAAACAGAAGAGCCCAATAGTTATTCGTAAGTTACCGCTAATTCTATGCTGCCATGCCCCCAGTTTTCGAAGAGCTAGCACATGACAGGGCACGCCAACAAAGGCAATATTTGTTTTTCCATAGCATTTAACTGCAGTTCCGTACGCTGTAGCTATTGAGGAGGGAAAAAACTTGCTCCCTATCGCTGAAAGTACGTCATCTGGCACCGTTGCTACAGAAGGCTTAGGTTTTGCAGGGTTTTCAGGTTCGCCCTGAGAAACAATAGCACTATCAAAAATTTTGGTTTCGATACCGAATTTCAGCAGAGAAGTAACTACCCCTCCACCGTGACTTAGTTCCCTTATTTTAGGATCAACCGCTTGAGCGAGAACTATTTTACGGTAGTACCCAAGTGCTTCATTCTTTATCGGAGCATCAGCCACAACACTCAAACTTTTGAGTAAAAGCGCCTCTGAATGAGGGCAAATTTCGTAGCATATGGGACATAAATCAATGTTTTTAGAGCAATCGCAGGTGTGCTTGACTTTTTCATCTTCAATATGCAAGGCACCCACTGGACACGCGGCCTCACAAGCGCCGCAAAGAGTGCACAATCCGGTGTTAATTATTCTTTTTTCCAAAATATTGTATGCTATGAGTGAGTCATTTTTTTCTCCCATAGTTAAACCCTTCACTAAAACAATGGCGCAAGGGTTCTTAAAAGGATACATTAAAAACTGGGAAAACAATTAAAAAAGGCGAAGGAACAAGAAAGAAAAGCGTCTCTGGTATAATTGTCGCAGGAAATACTAACATAATTCTTAATTAGGCTAGAAAATTTTGGGATAATTATTAGTGCAAGTTAAGCGGTTTTTCGATGCGTGAGTATTACGGCACGACTGAGCAAAGAAAGAAGCAACGAGAAGTGCTTGTTACTTCGTTTAGAGAGGGTTACTATGATATTCCAAGAAGGATTGAGCCAAGAGAGCTCGCAGTTAAGTTGAGATTGAAAAGCTCTGCTTTGATAGAAGATCGAATAAAAGCAGAAAGACGACTATTAACGACAATACTAAATGAGTAGACTAAAACATAGCAGGGTTTTTTTAGACTTGTCGAGCATAATTATTTTGGGTAATTGCAACATAATTTTTGGTTCTTGGTAACTTCAGTCCAAAAATGGTAATTAGGAATTAAGACCATTTTAGAAGAGTCTTTATTACTTCAAAACTTACAGAACCAATTGCAGTCAACAAAATACTCCATGCGATTATTCCCACACTTATCCAAAGTAATAACCGCCACCTTTCAGCACCAAAAACAAGTCCTACCGCAACTCCAAGTGGTGCACCTAAGAGCAATGGAGAAAACAAACCTAATCCAACTACTCCATATCTATTCCATAATTTAAAGAGTCGACCTTGTTTAGGACCGCCATTTTCTCCATAGCGCCATTTTATTATTCTGCTTCGGAGCTTGTCACCAGCCCAAACATCAATTATAGCGCCAAAAATGGAACCCAATGAAGCCATAACTGCAATTGCAACCGGATTGAGATTAAAGGCAAAACCTGCAGGAATAGCAATCCACAACTCAATTATACTTAAACCAAATACACAAAGTAACTGAATTATGTCCAACTGAATCCTCGTTTTATTTGCCATATCGGCTTTTAGCCTATAAAGTTTGCGACCAAAGAGTCTATGCCTGCGCCGCAGTCAACTGTGAAGTACCCGTCTTCAATGCCGCTTGTAGCTACACGAAAGACTGGAACGAAGTGAGGATAGCTGAAGCAATAAAATTCGACGCGGTAGCTTTGCTGGTTAGGCAGTGAGATAGAATAATTTCCAGTTCTTCCAGGCGCAACGCTTGTATCGGTAAATCTGTGAACTTTTACTTGGTAGGCTTGGCCGGTAGTGTTACTTTCAAAGAGTATATCCGTTGGGATAACATCAATGGTTACTTGATTAATGGTTACTTGAGATATTATTGTGACTATACCAGAAACTTGGATTTCTGCAGCCACCACGATTAAGGTGAATGTGGCTCGACAGGTTTGGGCACTTGTATTCGACGAGACATCGATGAAGTAAGAGCCAGAGGCTGCTGAAGCTGGCGCAAAAATTGTTAGGTTACTGCTGAATGGCTTCGTGGCGTTGGGAGTTCCCGTTTGACTGTTGAATTGGTAGATGGTTCCGTTTGGACCATCACTCGCCGAGAGCGTGACAGGTTCAGGCGTGCCTTTAAGGTAGGCGACATCCACTCTGATTGTTAAGTTCTGTGCTTGCATAATTGTTGCGTTATTTGGATACATACTCAGGCTGAACGTAAAGGGTTTAGAAGCTGATGGGGGGTTTATAAGATAAAAACCTGGAATGGCAACTACAATAAATACAACAATCACGGCTACTGCAAAGATTATTTTAGTTTTCTTTGTCACCATAGTTGTACTCTCAAATATCCCTATTTGGAATAGCCGCTTTTAGTTCTACTCAAGAAACAAAACGTTCCAAAGCTGGAACACAACTGGAAAAAAGTTAAAACCAATAATTATCAGCTATTTTATCACAATAATTTTAAATTACTACTCTCCTTGAAAGTCCCTTAGTCGACTATGCTTTGATGTTTTCCACATAATTATCGCTCCATTTTCCAACATAATTCTTAATTAGCTCTGAAAATGGAAGGATAATTATCACTAATTATCTGCTCTTACGTTGGAAGCTTGCTTTAAAGTCCTAAAGAAACTATTGGACTCAGGAAATGAAGTATTGATCACGACAAAGCCGAGATTAACCATAGAATCAGCAGTTCAGGATGATTTTTCAAGCACATCAACGCACTTTCTTAGCCCACTTACCAGCGTCGGATAAATCTTTTGCATCTGGATGCCCACGCCTTGTTAAACCAAAGGTCTTCCCAAAACATTTGAAGCAATCATCAATTAACCTTTGATTCTTAGCTTCTAAAAGCTGTTTTACTCGATTAAACGTCAAGCAGTCACTTTTGCCGCCACCAGCCCATGTCATAAAAAGAGCAAAATGTCTACAACTATCTTCAAAATTCAACTGCTTTAAGAAACAAAGCATATCCGGGCTTGGTTCTCCACCGCGAACCCAAGTCCCAATAAACACAAGATCAAAATCCTTATGTAATATTGTTGAAAAATTTGATTCTGGCGATATTTTTATTGCTTTACAATTTAATTCTTGGGCGATTTCGATAGCAACTTTTTCAGTATTACCACTTTTTGTCGAATAAATGACAACTGGATTCATCGAATTAACCTGCCAAACAAATTACGGCAACAAAATTAAAGGCTTCCTAAAGAACACCCTCGCTCCTCAGCTGCCCAAGAATATCATTGTTAAGGAAAACTGACACAACTCCAAGATCAAGGAAAATTTCAACTTTCAAATGGTTTTTATGGGAAGACTGCTTATGTTATGAGTAGGTGTTTTTTATGGTTGAAGATTTTGAACAAGACGATTTTGATATGCTTGACCAATCAGTTAAACAGGTTCTCGTGGTCCTATCTGAATTTGAGAAAGGTCTGTTGGTGAAAGTGGACATTTTACATAGAAAGACAGGTTTGATGCCTGAAGGCCTAAACGACGCAGTGAGGCACCTGTCAAAATCCGGTCTCATCGACATACTTGATACACCAAAAAAAATGGGACCTTACGATTTCTACGCTGTCGAAATATCCGATTTAGGTCGAGAAGTGCTCACAAAATTCGGATAAGCTACTTTAGCGTCAAGTAAACTATTCTCTCAATTTTTTTTATTGCTAAAAATTGGTTAATTAATAATAATCCTTTTAACACAAATCATTCTTTAGTCAAGTATGAGAAAAGGCTGGATAATTGTTGTGTTCGCCTTGGTTTTAGCAATTTCATCATTAGTTTTAATTATAGGATATCAAGCCATTGATAATACCCAGCAAAACATGGCTGATTCTTGGATGTTTAAAGGGGCATATGCAACATATGAAGGTAAAATAAACGCACTATCCACACCAATTAGCTTAGATGAAACAATACAAGTTACTGAATTAAACACCACACACATACAAATCAAGACAAACTCATCAATTACTACATCTTTTACACCAACATTATCCGACCAAACTACGTTATGGATCAACAAAACAAACATCAACTTTCAACCCAAAGGTGTAACACTTGAAAAGACCTATAATACAGAAATAACCGTCAGAAACATAGGAAAACGAGAATGCATAGCCTACGATTACACCACCGAAGCAATTAACGCTACATATTATTTAGACAAAATTCTCCTGTGGCCCGTTAGAATCATTTATGTTACAACTTTTGAAAATCAAACCTACCATATAGAATTTAACCTTAAAGACACAAACATAAAAGAACTAAACTAAAATTACAATTACTGCTTTATTTTCAAAGTAAAAAGCATCTCTGAATATTATTCTGACAAATGACACTTTTTATCACTACGAATAAAAAAAGAAAAAATTAGGTTGTAGGTTCAAAAGTTGAATCAGCAAGCTCCGGATTTATAACAACATTCGTTACTGTCACACTGTCGCCAAATGAATTATTGAACGAGACGTTTCCGTTTCCAGTCCAATTTGCCTTTAGCTGGTTTAAGTATTGAATCCACTCGGATCCCCAGAGATTATTTAATTCGTTATAATTGGTACTGACCCATGTGCCGTTTTCATTTCTCCAAGCTTCCTGGTTTTCCGAATTCACAATGTAAGTAAAGCCAGTTTGATCTGATGCATTAGCATAAATGGTTAAACGAATTTTTTGATCAGTTGTTCCAATATCTGCTACTAACCATTTGAATGGGTTTGAGGGACCTTGGTTACTTCCAACTACATCAGCATTAACCTGAAGACTTGTAGCATTCTGCACAGTAAAAACATCTGGTTTGGCTGTTCCGTTCTGAGCAAAATAATAGATCGCAACTGCACTTAACACTACGACAATTAAAAGTATCACTGCAACTACTAATTTAGAGACTTTCATAATTAATCATTAATAATTTCAATCTCATCATTAATTAAAACTTTCCTTTAATGTCAGATTCAAAAAATATGACCTCTTTTGGCTCCTTTTCAAATAACATTTAGCTATTAAGACACTTCATTTTTTGAGACTAAAAAAGGGGAAAGATTGTTGTTTTATGGTCGTTTCTTTAATACCAGTAGCGCCAAAACGACGCCGACTAGCAGAATTGCTACGATTATAGCGATTATTCCAGGTAGTATATAGATATCAGCTGCTGACTGTGGGGGTATTTGGGTTGGCGCTGGGGTTGGTAGTGCTGGATCAACTGCAAAGGAGGTTATGGCATGTGATGGCCAATAAGCTGCCGAACCACCAAACGAAGCATAAACAGTGTATGGACCTTCGATGTCTGGCTTCCAAGTCAAACTATAGAAACCATCAGAGTTGCTTGTAACCGAACCGATTTGCCTATAATTGCCATTTGAGTCAACAATATTGATTGCCACTGGAACACCTGTAACATTGGTTCGCAGTGGTTTCTGCATGTAAATGTACCTCATCCAATCGCTCATGCTTTCATCTGAAACAGCTGGAACACCATATGGAAACCGCGCAGCTTGTTCATTCTGCTTTGTCCCTGCAGCAATATCTGTAACCATACCGCTAATGACTAAAGATCTGCCTAACTCTACTGCTGCTTTTGGCGCCTCGACTGTAATAGCACTGGGTCCCTTTCCTACACTGTATACTTGCATGTCATAGTGGTTGAGATAAACTAAGAAGCCGTCAGCAACAGCAAACCCTTCGCGTCTATGGTGACCACCCCATCCGGTTAAAGTCCAGATTTCTTCACCGGTTGTAGCATTGAGGGCGCGTACTAGCGAGTCTTTGTATAATGGTGGTTGAGCACTGTGTTCACCAGTATCTAAGTAAAGTACTCCGTCTGCGATGGGACCTGGATATATCGGATACCTGCCATAGGCTAAGCCAGTACCAGAATAAGTTGTGTTTCCGGGTCCACCATTGCCGTAGGTCCATGCTAGTTCGCCGGTTTTTGTGTCGTAAGCATGCATTATTCCACCGTAGCCACCAAAGTAAACTAGACCATAAGCAGTTTGCATACCAATTGCACCTAAGTAACTGTAGAGGATAAAGTCAGAAGAATCTGCAGGAAGAGTAGTAGTCCATAATTGTTCTCCGTTGACTAGACTAAAACCTACTAGCTGTGAGACCTCTTTATCGTAGCCAATAAAGACATTGTTCACTGTATCGATAAGTTTTCCTGGAAAGCTTCGTGAGACTGCTGGCGGATCATAGTTCTTCATCCATAAAACTTCTCCTCTCTGTCCTCTTGATGTGTTTAAGTTAATAGCATAAACAGTGTAAGGATCATGAACTCTTGGTGTTGGCAGAGTACCGTTTCTAATCAGCATCATATCATCAAGGATTGTATAGATAATTGCCGCGTTTGATTGTAACCCTGGCACTGTTATGTTCCAGTCATAGCGAGTTGATATTTGTGTTGCTTGAGCTGAAGGTACGGCTACCCATGCGGATCCGTTCCAATTCCACGCTTGTCCAGTTCCTGCTGATGTTGTAGGCCAGCTGGAGTTATAGGTATGTTTCCAACTACTTCTTTCTGGATAGTTGGTGTTGTTCCCCATGTCCAAAGTTTAGATGAATTCCATTGTGCTATCCACTTGGCTGCAGCGTTGAGTTGATAGAGATATATTGTGCCATCTTCGCCTAATGCCTCTGTTCCTACGCTAGTTGATGGACTAATGGAACGAGTTACAGGCATGTAAGTGACATTAAATAGAGGGTTTCCCGTGCGTGCATCGAATGCTCTTCCAAAGTCTGCTGTGAATAGAATGCCAGGCCATGTGCCGTGCATGTTTGGGTTATCTCCAGAAGTGTAGACATAACCGAATTGGAATAAGTTGTTGGGTCCTGGAATTCTCTGTGACCAGAGTTCTTCTCCAGTGCGTAAATCTACAGCCTTTGTTAATCCGCCTGCCGTATTAGTTGTAACCTCGATACTTTCAGGTTCTGTATAGTAGAGTACTCCATACATCACTATTGGATTGTTGAATCTTCGATTGTAAGTTGTTCCAATATAGTATCCTTCGCCTTCAACGAAGTTATTGGTGCCACCAACAACTCCTCCTTCTTGAATGGGCTTTGTCCACATAACGTGAGAAGTGACAGGTCCTATACCATCTTCTGGATTTCTGAGTCTTTCCTCTGCAAGTTGCGGCGATTGTCTACCCAGCCAGTTTGACGAGATTGTCCACCAATCTGAGTTCTCTCCTTCTATTGGGCGTGTCCAGTATTCAGTGGGCATAGGATAACTACTAGGCGGCGAGTAAACTGGTTCGTCCTGAACAGTAACTGTAACTAGTTTGCTTTCGCATGGCAAAAATGTGTCGTTTTCATAAAGTGCATTTGCAGTTGAAAGACCAGGGGTGTTTGCCGCATTCCAAGTAAAGGTTTCTCCAAGATACGTCCACTTAAATGAGTAATTACCAGCTTTGTCAGGGTAATACAGAAAAGGCTGTGAAGCTGCAGTGTCAGTAATGAGGGGCCAATCCTTTGTTTCAATTGTATTATCGGGTTTTGTAATTGTAAGTTGGAAATTATGATATCTGATGTTGTTTTCTACAGCTGCTCCAGGTAGAACTGAATCAAGCCACATGACAATGAACAATCGTTGTCCGACACCTATTGGATTTGGTGCAACGCTCAAATAAGCATAAGTAGGAATCTCCCATTTGGGGGTGTGTGCTTTAACTGTTGGCAAAGTAATAATTGTAGTTGCAATTGAGAAAAGCAATATTAAAGTCAAGAAAATAGTCATTGATTTATTACATAAAGTTTTCAAGTCTTTTTCTTCCTTTCATTTTTAACAAAACAATTTCAAGAATGAGATTGCTATGTCAACTCTAATATTACTCAACTTTATATATAAAATAATCTGATTTTTCCAAATGAGTCTTCTTCTTGAAAATTATCAATATTCAAACAGAAATAGAACGCTGTTTGGTTAAAAAAAAGAGAAAGGTGGATGTATTAATAATTAGTCAGGACAAACATTATTCAGGCGCTTCAGTTTTCATGGTCGTATCTGCTTCTTTGAAGTCAGCTTTTCGAAGACCAATCATATAGGTTGCTTCTCTTCTCCAGAACTCCTTTCCATTATGTAATGCAATTAGTGTTGGAATTCTCCTGATCTTCAAGATAGTCCATAAAGAATTATTTTCATCTGACAGGTCTACTCTGAAAACTTTGTAAGAAATGGACCTAAGAGAAGCCAAGTGACGATAAGCACTGCGGCAAAAAGTCCAACTCTAGAAGGGAAGGATAATCCAATAGCTCATCCACATGAGAACTGTACTTCTGAAATACTACTGCAATTGCACGCAAGAATATTGAGCAAAATTACTTCAAATAATTTTTTGATAGGATTAATTAAGAATTATCCTTGAAATCCACAAGATAATTATGCGTCAAAATTTCTTGCTGGTAGTTGATAATGATTTGGAAAGCATAGCGATAATATTCTCGGTAGAGAATCGAACAATACCTATCGACGCAATTAACTTGCGCTAAATTGACTATTTGTAGGTCCATTTACCGTCTAGCTCTTTTTTGGGGGGAGGGGCAAACGTACAATGAAACTTGTGCCCTTTCCTTCAGTACTTTCAAAAGTTACTGTTCCACCTAAGCCTTCAGTCATTCTTTTAACCACCGCTAAGCCGAATCCTTGACCCTTAGATTTGGTTGTCATCATAGGAGTAAACAGCTTAGGCTTGATGTTTTCAGGGATGCCAACTCCTGTGTCCTTAACCGTTATCACAACCTCGTTAGTTTGTATATCGGCATAAGCTCGAATCGTTAATTTACCTCCATTGGGCATGGCTTGGATTGCGTTCAATGTCAAATTGGCAGCTATACGCTTAAGATAGTCAGGATCAGCCATTACTTTTTCCGCTTTATCCTCAACATCGACAGCTAACTTGATGTTTTTGGGCATACCATTCTTAGCTAATATTTCGTTGAATAGCGATTTTATGTTTGTTTCTTGGGCGCGTGGATTAAGCGGTCTAGCGTAGTCTTGAAGGTCAGCAACAATCTTGTTAATGTAATCAACGTTCTTCTCGATACCTTCCAAACTTTCTACTACACTACTTTTCTCTTCACGGTCAGGCATGGCTTTGAGTTCTTCTTTCAACAAATAAACATCTCCAGCGATGGCCTGCAATGGATTGCGAATATCATGCCCAACCATACCAGCAGTTGCACCGATAGCAGCCAAACGCTCAGCATCTTTTAGTTTCTTTGCTGCTTCCTGCGCTTCCCGTTCAGCTTTCTTGCGTTCGGTAACATCGATACCCATCTCCAAAATGAGAGTGGAACCGTCTGCTTCAACAAACGGATAATCGTAAATCTCATAATCGTGCTTATTTGGTCCAGTCCACTCCCAGTGCTGGGGTTTATTGGTTTTGAGAACTTTATATGTCTCACAGTTCTCGCATTCTGAGTCAAGTCCGAATAAATATTCGTGACAGCGTTTCCCGAGAGAATCGCCGAAAGTTTCCCGGAAGACTTTGTTGGCAAAGGGCATGCGGTAGTCTTTGTCGAGGAGAACAACATACGCTGGAAGGGTTTCAAGGACCCTATAAAGGCGTTGGCGTTCATTTGAAACTTCCTGAGTGCGCTTCTGAACCCTCTCCTCTAACTCTTGGTTAATTCTATTCAAGGCTTCTTCTGCTTTCTTGCGCTCAGTGATGTCTCGGAAGATGAGCACAACACCTGTAGTATTGCCATCTTTGTCTTTTATGGGTGCTCCGCTGTCATCAATTGGAACCTCGGTACCATCCTTACAAATCAAGACTGTGTGGTTAGCCAAACCAACAACCATGCCTTCTCTGAGAACGCGTTCAATTGGGCTTTCAACCTCCAAACGAGTCTGTTCGTTAATAATATTAAATACGGTCTTCACCGGTTTCGTTAAACCTTCACTCATTGACCAACCCGTCAGTTCCTCTGCCTCACCGTTCATGAATACTATTTTGCCCGATGTATCTGTGGCTATGACAGCGTCACCGATGCTTGCCAAAGTAGTTGCCCAACGCTGCTCACTCTCACGCAAAGAGGCTTGCGCTATGTTCCAAGTCTGTTTTGGAAGCAGTTACAGTTTTCAAATTGGCTGCCATTTGATTGATAGATTTTGAAATATCAGCAATTTCATCCTTGCTACCAGCTTGGACTTCATGTTCAAGATTTCCTGACCCGATAACATCTATACCCGTCTTTAGCTCAGATATCGACTTTAACGTTCGCCGAAAGTTCAATAGGTAAATTGTGATAAAGAATGCTGCAAATAACGCCATCAGAGCAATTGTGGAGACCGTGTTTGTAAAGATAGCTTGATTCGATTGGTCCTTAATGGCTTGCGATAGTTGTTGAGAATCAAAAGAAAGCGCTTGAATCTGCACTGCCATTCTATTCCACTGAGTCTGAAAAGAAGGCAAAACACGTATGCTTTCATTTCTTGGAGCATTGTTCAGAAAAGTGATCACTCCGCTAAAAACGAAGTTTAGATTTAACAAGTCATCATTTACTATGCTTACCAGTGTTTGTTGTTGAGTATTAGTGGAGTTTAGTTGTGCTAATTCGGCTGATAGGGTTGAAAACTCTGTCTGCCAAAGACCAATTGAAGAGTCGGATTGGTAAAGAAAATAGTTATTGGAGATGTAGTTTAGGTTGCTTGCCCCTGTTTGAATTTCATGAGCAGTTGCTTCTTGACTATTCAACTGAGTTATCTGCAGTTGTGTAAAAGCCACGGAAGACCCAATTATGACTAAAATGACGGTAAAAGCTGTAATGCTGATTAGGAATTGATTCTTTATTCGCACATTTTTCCTCTAGCCGATGATGTTTACTGCAGCTGGTTTCACTGATTTCAAACCATCAACGTAGACATAATTCAGGAAATTAGGAATACTTGTAGCGTTTGTTAGGTTGTTACTAATAGACCAGCGTGCTTCATCTTGCATAGCCAAAATTTGCGACTGGTCTAAGGAAACAGATAACCGAAGGTCAGACCAGACGCTTGATAAATATGCATTAGTGTAGTTTAGCTTTGCCGCAACTATGCTAATAGCTTTATCCTGATTGTTAGCCACATATTTTTCAGCTTGAACAATAGTTTTCAAGAATCTTATAATCAATTCGGGATTTGTTTTTGCAAAGTTGCTTGTACAGATTGCGTCAACATAGTAGGGCTGATCGGCTTGAGCGGGCCATTTAATAGTCTTATCCTTAAACATACTCTCCACCAATCCAATGTTGGGCTGCGCTATTATGCCTGCATCTATTGTGCCGTTTTCCATCGCATTGGCTGTTTCTGCAGGCAAAGTATTGACGAGGGTTACTTGAGTTATGTCTAATCCGTTCAGCTCAAGGAATCTGCCAAGAGTGAATTGCGGTAAACTTCCAAGGGGAACCCCAATTGCCTTGCCTTTCAAGTCTGCAATACTATTAATTCCTTTATCTGTTCGCGCAATCAGATACAAATTGGCGTTCTTAGAGACACTCCCAAACGTGACAATACTCTCGTTTGCCAAAGCTTTTTGAACAACATTATACTCGGCTGCAAGGGCAATGTCTGCTTCACCCCTCAATACTGCATTAACCGCGGTTTGGCCCAAAGCATAATTTTTCATTGTTACGTTGAGTCCATTTGTAGCAAAATACTGCTGGTTTTCTGCAACGAATATCAGCGAGTTAATTTCATGGGGTGGTACGGCTAGAATAATTTGTTCAGTCGTTCCTGAATAAGCCTTTTGGGAGTTAAGATAAAAAAACGAACTCAAAACAATTGCTAACACCAAGATGATTGTAGCTATTATTACGAGACTTCGCTTTTTCAGCACTGCCATGAAAGTTTACCCTCAGAAATACAAAACTTAGTATTAGTGCATGACTGTGCACATATATAATTATCGATTATTAACGATAACTCGCTTGTTATACGTTAATTAGCAGCAAAAAGCTGTCTTTTTGTGTCTTCTCTATGAATCAAGAGCAAAACCTGGTCATTGCACAATGCCAACTACTCTTTTGCAGCAGCGCGTGTTTGCTAATTTTAGAAAATACAATCTAGTCAGAGTACTTCAAAACAGTTTGATTAGCTGAAAGTTGAGCACTAAATTACTTCTTTTTTGAAGCATCTCGCCTACTTGCATTAGCACCATTAGGGCTAAGAGTGAAACGGCCAAAGCACTCAATAACAGCATCATGAATAGTGCAGGGATTGCTTAATAGTTTAGGCCCATCCCAGCGAGCTCGGCATTCCTCCGCGCGAATTTGAACTTTAGCTTCCTCTTGAAGGCAAAAAAATGAGTTTGCAGGTTGCACCCGTATCACAGCGAGTAGTCAGAATTTAATATGCTTTCCAAAAAACACAAGAGAAAAGTACTTGTTTTTACCTATTTGAACTG
>CAVYXJ010000013.1:0-170314 GCA_963772455.1 Candidatus Bathyarchaeota archaeon | reverse complement strand
ATAATTACGGATTTCACATGTCAATAAATCCAGAATCCAAAGATAGCTATCACTGGCATTTGGAGGTTTACCCGAAATTGTCCACCTGGGCAGGCTTTGAAAAAAGCGCAGGAGTCTATATAAACACAGTAACGCCTGAAACCGCAGCAGAAAGCTTTAGAAAAACAATAAAAACTTAAATCCCCGCGAATTCTTGGGCATTTTTTGGTTTAATCTGCAATATATCTTCAATGTAAGCACGCAAGGGTTCAGCTACACTCCATGCTTGCGATATGCATCCTCTGGGTTTGTTGGGTGGATCACAATCGTAGATTTCATTTATTGTTCCTAAGCCGCCTTGATGAATTCCAGTTGTGAAAAGGGGGAGAACCAAGTTTTCCAATGTTTGCCGCTTCGATTCGGCTGAGTACTCGTAAACTTTTAGGTATGCTGTCACGAAAGGTCCCAGTAACCAAGGCCAAATTGTCCCATTATGATAAGCCATGTCTCTACTTCTGCTGTCACCTACACATTTACCGATGAACTTGGAGTCACCCAAAGATAGTGTTCTCAACCCATAAGGTGTTACAAGCTCACGGTTCACGGTTTCAACGACTTTTCTGCTTTTTTCATGGTCAAGCATAGTGTAGTTGGATGAGACTGCGAATATTTGATTAGGTCGAATTGAATCGTCCACAGCCTTATCTTCAACGACATCAAAGAGACATTCATTTTGGGGGTTCCAGAATTTCTCGTTAAAACTCTCCCGTGTTTGGTTTGCCATGTCGGCGTATTTTTGAGCTAAAGTGGATTCCTCAAATTTATTCGCGAGCAACTCCATGATTCGAAGTGTATTGTACCATAGGGCTTGGATTTCGACGGCTTTTCCTGTCCTAGGCGTAATCACATCGTTTCCAACTGAGGCATCCATCCACGTTAATCTAGGACCGTGCATAAGCAAGCCATCTGCATCTAAGTGGATTCCAAACAGAGTGCCTTTTTGGTGGTTCTCTATTATTTCCTGAAGTTTCTGCCACAACTCATCTTTGACAAACCCTAAGTCGCCAGTGTATTTGATGTATTGAGCCACTGAATTAACATACCATAAAGTTGCGTCGACTGTATTGTAAACCGGGATGCCTGATTTATCGGAGATAAAATTAGGAATCAGACCACTTTTGCAATAATGAATGTAATTTTGTAGAATGTCTTTGGCATCGTCGTATTTTCCAGTCACCAAAGTTAGCCCTGGTAGTGAAATGAAAGTGTCTCTACCCCATGACTCAAACCAATGGTAACCGGCGATGATGACTTTTCTAGCAGGCTCGGTTTCTACAATGAAAGAGTCAGCGGCAAGCAGTATCCAGTTTAGCCAATCGGTCATTGGCACATCGAGGTGATTACGATAATAATCAGCCAGCAAATTGCTCCTCTGACTTAACTCTTGAAAGTATGCGTTTTTTATGCTGCTGATTGAACTCCCAACTGAATCTGAAATTAAGTTAGCTTGTTGACTTTCGTGGTTTATGGCACATGTTACTGCAAATTCTTTTTCCAAATTTGCTGGCACCTGAACCTCAAAGTATCCAGGCTGGAAACAATCGTCAACATCTGCTTCGCCACGTAGCAATTCGTCGCGGTAATGAATGTGGTTTACCCAGTTTATTTTTTCTTTGAATTCTCCATCGGATATGCGGCAAACGATTGTGGCTTGGGGTCGTTGAAAAGTAACTTGAAACAGAGCTCCCTCACTTTTTAGGGTAAAATTCAATGGAACTTTATTTTGATAGACCACTGTATGATAATATCTACATGTTAAAAGAGGATAAATCTTGACTTTAGCTTCAGAATTATTCCTATTTGTTAGTTTGTATGTTACAACTACGATGTTCTTGTTTTTTGGTATAAAAACCGTTTTGTTAACTTGCACATTGCCCAAATCATAATTGTATTTTGGGAACGGGGCGATTGAAAATTGCCCAATCAGCTTGTATCCTTCAGGATAAATTGCATCATGAAACTCAGTAGAACCCAATCTAAAAACATCATCATCTACTAATACATCTTCATCGAGCTTTGAGAGGCAAACGGTGTGGTTTCCAGGCGGATCCAAAGCAGCAACTAGCAATCCATGGTATTTCCGCGTGTTAATCCCAAGAACCGTCGAGGAGGCATAACTACCCAAACCGTTGGTTATCAACCATTCCTTCTCAATTAGGTCGCCAAAATGCGAGAGAGCTACTTTTTGGTAGGTAATGGTTGGTAATTTCATTTACTGCATCAGCTTTGCTATGTTCTTATCACGTGGAACACAGAAATAGTTTGCGACAGGCACACATTTTGTGCGGAACATTAGCAAATGAGGCTTAGTTAGTTTGTATTCGGTGAGGGTTTCAGCATACCCCATTCCTTTGGCGAAAACAAGTTCGGCAGCATCATAGACTTTCAGGAAATCAGCGGAGGCTTCTTTTTTCTGCAAGCCCACAGCGTCACAACCAGTAGTTATTACTTCGTCAGCAAGTTTGTCGATATTTGATATTTCAACATCTTCCATTGTGGCGTCATTGATTACTGGTCCACCTTTAACAACATAGGTTACTCTTAACCCCATATTCTTTAGTTGCTCAACCAACAAAGAATCGAAAACGATTTCTCCCGCATTATCCGCTAAGAACAAAACGCTCTTTGCCTTCTTAGCCAACTCATAAGCCTTATCTAAATCATCAATAGCCAAATCTTTAGCGGCTTCCCTAACACAAGTTGCTAAGTTATTCAAAGTAAATTTGTGCCCTGGAATATCAAACTCCATTATATTTCCTACAATCGCGCATAAACAAGCTTTTTTGAAACGTTCCTGCTGATTAATCCCTGTTTCAACATATTTTTTGGCATGAGGACGCATTTTTAGAGCTTTTTCATTTGCCAATTTCTTATTGTATTTGTATGGATCATTGTTACCTGTTAATTGCCTAATTATACGGTCTCTTTTTGTGCCAATATCTGCCGCTACCGAAGTAGGTTTGAATTCTCTGTTCAATAGCTTAACGATTTCTGCTAAACACCTAAAACGTAGGGCGGGATTTGTTGTTGCCTGGTAGGTTTGTATTTGTGCCCGAAAAAGTAGGCAGGATTCGCATTCAGCTTCAACCTTCAAGGTATCTCACACGTTTAATGTCTTGTTGAGTCGGCAAATGCACGTAACATGCTATATGGGTCTTTTGCTTTGACAATGCCACTTGCGACAAGAATGCCTTGAGTTCCAAGCTTGAGCGCTATTGAAACATCTTCGGCTGTGCTTATACCAGCTCCACAGAGAATAGTCATTTTCGAGTCAATTTTTTGGACAAGTTTCACTGTATCTGTTATTATTTCAGGTTTAGCTTTAGAGACTGATATGCCGGATCCAATCAACTCTGGAGGTTCAACAGAAGTAATGTCCGGTCGCATGGCAGCTATTGCCGCGCTTACAGAGGGATTATTAGCACATACACATGAAATTAGACCTTTTTCTCTCGCTAATGCAATAATAGAGTCAATTTCAGAAAGTCTCAATTGCCTCTCTGAATGATTAATTAGGGTTCCTACAGCACCAGCTTCCTTAACTGATTCAGCAAGAATGTGACCAGTGGAGTTACCCGGTTTAATCGGGTCTATGTGCTGGGCAAAAACTGGGATCTCAACTGTTTCAACGATTTTAGCAATATCAACAAACTGTGGAACCAAGATAATGTTGGCGCCTGTTTCTTTGGCGGCTTTTTCGGCTTGCTGAGCGAGTTGAACTGCTCTTTTACCTGTAGATTCTAAATAAGTTTTAAAATTTACAATAATCATTGGTGTTTGTAGGTTCAATTTGCTTTTGCCTCGCTCTAAGGCTAGCAGTATTTTTATTAATAATTGTTTCCCAAGGTTTTCATAATAAAATCGATTTAAATTCTTTTTACGTGAATGAACTGACAGTTTCCAATTTATTTTAGAACAGTCAACTATGACAGACTTTTCTTAATGATTTATTCTCTTTTAATCAGGTCAAGGACTAAAAAAATTATAAGTAGAAATGATTCTTAAGACAACAAAAATAATCCATAGGTAAAGTCGGAAACACTAAATACTCTCAAGCACAATTCGTAATTCTTGACAAAATTGCAAGCCCAAGGTTTATTATTCAAATTCTACAACCTAACATATAGGATGATTTTTTTATAAATGATAACATCTGAGGAAAAAAGCGGAAGCTCTTGTTTTATGCCTCTTCCAAATACTCATCCTATTTCTAATTCAGTGGCAATAAGAGTCCATTCAGATACAAAACCCAAGAACATGAAAACCGCTCAATTGCAGAAAGGCCTAATTTTTCTGTATAAGGGGTCTGAAGTCATAGGAGAAGGAATAGGGTTTGGAGTTCCAATTGCCAAATATTTTGATGAAACAGTATTTTCAGGTTCGTCATCTCTTACTGTTCGTACTCAGGAAAACATTGTGGAAATCCGAAAGAAGTTCATTATGGATTTAGTTACCCGAAATACAATTAGAAATTGTAAACTTGAAAACCCGAAAATTCGAACGTTACTTGACTACATTTCAACAATATATAAGAAACAATATCAGAGCCATGTACACTTTGCCCAATATGTTCTTTTGACTAGAAATCTGCTTTTCAAGTTTGGAGTAAAATCTACCTTCATAAAAGGACCCTCCAAAGGAACAATTGTTGTAACATACGTTTTAGATCGGAACCGAATATTAGTAAAATTGGACCTCAGATCACTTGAAAGAAACAATCTTGATAAAATCTTTGTTTTAAACGAACAAGGAGCACATTTTTTTAGAAATTATTCAGATTCAGAAAACTTGAAGTTGAATAATGAAGCAATAGGTGCTTGGAACGATGTGACATCGCAAACGGCAAAAATAACAAACGAGCAAGACAAAATTGGGTTCAGTCTAAAAAAAATAGAAGGAACCAAACTACGACGAGGGAGAGAATTAATCAAAGATTCTTTAGATTGGATTGGTCTTGATTATGAACTGGGTGCCGAATACTCTCAATTTGAATATGAAATCGAAGTTTTTGGATGATAAAATAAGATGACCGATGTAACTCTTGTTTACCCGTATTTTCATCCTCGTATTGATACATCGATTTTCAGATTTCCACCGTTAGGATTGGGGTACATCGCAGCCTACTTGAAACAAAACGGTATCTCTGTTGAAATCGTTGATTGCACTTTTCTCAACCAGGAACAAGCGCTCAAGAAAATCATTGACTCAAACCCAAACATAATTGGAATCCAATCAATGTATTCGATGAGAAAAAAATCATTGGAACTTGCAAAGACGCTAAGAGGATCACTGCAATTTACTTGTTGCAGGTGGTGCACTCCCAACAACAGAACCTAAAACTTTCTTGAATGACTTCGATATCGTTGTCATAGGCGAAGGAGAACAAACAATGCTCGAGATCGCCAAAATATACAAAAATAAGAGTATTCTAACCCAGATAAAAGGAGTCGCCTACAAAGACAAAAGCACAGGGGAGATAAAACTAACTCCTTCCAGAGGTTTAATCAACGATATAGACAGATTGCCACCTCCTTCAAGAGAATTATTTGAAAATTGCCTCTACCAAAATTATTATTCTGGAAAATTTGGCTACAAAACTACAGCAATCATGACTTCAAGAGGATGCCCATTTACATGTGATTTCTGCAGTAGACCAATCTTTGGCAACGACTTTAGATCTCGATCAGCGAAAAAGGTAGCTGATGAGGTTGAAGAAGCAATTCTCTTAGGTTACAATCGAATATGGTTTGCTGATGATTGTTTTACCTTAAATCGCAAACGTCTCCTTGAGGTTTGCGAAGAGATCATTGATCGCGGTTTGAGGATTGATTGGGAATGTTTATCGCGAGTTGACACGCTCGATTCAGAAACAGCTAATAAAATGAAACAAGCCGGATGCGTGAGAATGTTTTTTGGAATTGAATCAGGAAACGATTCAATCCTAAAAATAATGAATAAACAAATAACAACAAAACAAGCCTACAATGCCACTCAAATATGCAAAAAACAAGGAATCAAAACGGGAGCATTCTTCATCCTTGGCTATCCAGGAGAAAACGCCAAAACTATCCTAAACACAGTAAAGTTCGCATCCTCACTTCCATTAGATTATCTCTCATTTACGTTGCCATACCCTATTCCGGGGACACCATTATTTGAGAGACTTAATGGCAAACTAGTTTCAGACGAATGGGAAGAACCGAAGAATATTCAAATGGTTAAACATAGGCTTCTTTTTTCTTCACAAGTGAGTGAATTGAAGATAAAGTTTGCAGTGATTAAAGGAATGATTCAATTTTACATCAGAAAATATTTTGGAGAACATGGCTATCGAATTATAGGCGAACCGATTGAAATTATAACCGACGCAATCTATAACAAAATAAAATAAAGCAATGAATCGACTAATCACCATATATTTTGCTCTTACAGGCAGGGATGCGATTCGAACCTCTTCTGATCCATTTTCTCTTTTCTTTTAATGAGACCCTGATAGAGTCTCCATCATGCTTTCCCATCCACATCCCATCCACCCCAACATGACACCACATAGAATTCCATTCAAGAATTCCACTTCCACCATCCCAACAGCAACTGAAAAACAACCCAAACCAAAAAAGCAAAAACCCCCTCAAACAAGGATGGGATGGTAACACATCCAAACCAACCATCCCCACAAAGAAAGAAAATGGTAGGTTGCTATTATTTCTGTGATATAAACGAACCTTTAGACAGCAGGTTTCTTTTGTAGTGATGCTTTTTTGGCTGCTTCTTCTGTCAACATACCAATTAATTGTCCATTCTTAACCATGGCTGCTCGCTTGAATTTTTTTGTTTGCATAATTTTCATTGCTGTAAGCATTGATTCATCTCCTTCGAGAACGATAAGTGGAGTATAATTGATGTCTTTTGCAAGAGTTTTAACTGGATCTTTTTGCGCATTAACAATCTCTCGCAGCAGTTCTCTATCGTTAATAATGCCAATTGGTTTGTTGCTCTCAGTGATTAAGATCGAATTGACGCTATTAACAAGCATCTTATCAACTGTTTTAGCTATTGTCTCAGATGATGCAATTTCCACTGTTGGAAGTTTTGTTCCTGCTTGACTGCTAATTTCTGTAATATCAATGCCGCGTTTCCAAATGTCATTCAACATTTCACTTACTCGTTCAATCTGGCTGGGGTCACTAGAATAAAATGTATCTGCAAAATAGAAGGCTGATTCTGCAGCATCATCACTAAGTGAAGGCATCTTGAACATGAACAAGTGTTTGTCATCAACCAACATCATTGTCATATAACTTATTGGTACATGTTTTACTTCAAAGTTTTTTGCCAGTTTCTGTGCTGGTTCAAGATTATCTAAGTCGATTGATGCCATTATTCGTGTGCTTAAGCCTTTTTTTAAGTATTTTACTATTGGATCACCTTCAGCGAGCCGATTGATGCTCTGTGAAGAGGTGATTATTACAATTTCTTTTTTAGCCGATTCAAGTACCTTAGTCACTTTGCTCCATGCTTCTTCAACACTTTTAATAACGAGGGTTTCGGCGATTGGGATTCCACTCTTTAATTCGTCTATTCGTCTTGAAGCATCAACGCCGCTTTGCCACATCTGTGTAAAAAACGCTTTCAAAACAGAAATGAACATCTTGTCATTTATCCATAATCCTTCATCTTCAAGGTTTAAAACAGACGCTTCATTTCCAAACGGAGCATAAAGGATGGCTTCTTCTTCGTCTTTGATTAGAAATCGAGGGAAAAACTTGGAACTCATGCCCACATGACGTAGTTTAATGTTTAATTTATCTTCAGCTATACTTTGATCAATTCTATCCACTGTTTTAAGGTTCTCTGGAACAATTTCAGTTATTATTTGGACCTGTACTTTACGCTCTTGGGATGGAGTAACAGCAGCATCAAAGATGCCTGCAATGTCTTCCTGAATTATGCCCAGAGCAGTTGTTAAAACAATAATTTGAGATTTAGATTCCTCAATCATGCTAATCATCTTAGCATGAATCTTCTTTTTACCGGTGATTATTGAGAATTTAGCAACTGGATATTCGGTTTCTGGCGCACTTATCGATTGCCAAGCAACCAAAAGATCCTGTTTCTGATCATTTAGATTAACAACTTCACTCTTTTTTGTATTTATGAAATTATCAACCAAGGTTTCAAAAGCAACTATAGTGAACCTTGTTGGCCGTTCCAATGTAGCTTCAATAAACCCTTTTTCCTGCAGTTTCTTAAAAGTACGGTAAGCCTGAACACGCTCCATCTTGAGTCGCTTCGCAACGAAGCTAGTTGATTGTACTCCACTTTTTGCAAGGAACATATAAACTTGAATTTCTCTTTTTGATAATCCTAAGATTTGCAAGAATTTGGTTACATCTTTTTCGCTCATCCAAGTTACCGCCGAATAAAACCTACTTTACTAGGAACACGGTTGATGTTTATAATTGTATCTTTTTAAACACTACAAAACACAATAATTTTAGCATTTTACAAAAGTTTTTGCTGTATTGATCCATATTCACTTTTTGCTCTTTGAGCAGGTTTCCAGGACTTCCTAATAAAACTTGGAAATTCACCCTTGCCATCTAGCAGCCTCTTCAAAAAAACCATAGTTTTTTCGTCGGTTAAATATCCGCTTCCAAAATCGCCGTGTTTCAATCTCAACTTTGAAATCTCGCTATCCCTTTCCACCTTAGCTACAATAGATGCCGCAGAAACCACAGGAAAAGTGCTATCCGCTTTATGCTGCGATATAATTTTTGTTTTGCATTTGAGGCATTCGCTAATGTGATAGCCAAACCTATCAGCTAAAACATCTGCCGCATCTACGTACGCTTGATCAGGTTTTAAAGCTTCAATTATTTTTGCCATCGTTTGCGCTTCAAGCCTGTTGAGTTTGTGAAGCACTCTACTACTTCGAACGACTTTATCAATTTGGGCAGGTGGAATCTTTATAATATGGTGATTTTGGGTTAACTTCAAGATTTCTGGGTAGAGTTCTTCCCGTTTTTTGGCGGTTAGAAGCTTGGAGTCTTTTACCCCTAACCCAGCTATCAATTGCAGATTCTCGGATTTTACAGCAACACCAGCAACAACTAATGGACCAATAACGCATCCGCGCCCAGCTTCGTCAACACCAGCTATCAACATTTCTGCTTTTCTTCCTAAACAATGAAGCTTTAGTTTTCTAAGCTATAATGCTTTTCCAAAAAATCAACCAACACAAAAAAAAATTAATCCAAGCAAAAAAATGTAACCCACATAATTTGTTTTAATTCCATATTTTAGAGGTGCTGTGCAACAATCATAGCGTGTGCCTTATCATACGGTTCAAGGTCAACAATTTCTTTTACATCAAAGCCTCTGGATCTTAAAACATTGGCTTCTTGACGGTAGACTGCGTTGGGATCCATTGTTACGTCGATGCTTTGGGATTTGCAGGCAAGCATGACCCAACCGTTTGATTTGAGGAAAACGTCGGCGTTGTCTGCAAGCAATTTGGCTTGTTCTGGCTGGGCGACATCGCAATAGATTGAATCAACTTTGCCTGAGATGAACATGGCATAGCGTTGGGGTTGCCGCGCATCTTCAAGCATGGGCGAAATGTTCTTTCGGTAAGCTGCGACATTGTTAACTAAATCTCTTAAAGAACGCTGTGCAAACTCTACGCAGTAAACGTGTCCTGAGTCTCCAACTATGTCGGATACGTGACTGGGAGTGGTTCCTGAAGCAGCCCCCAAATACAACACCTTAAAACCTGGTTCAACAGGAACATTTTGTACGCCCTTGATTATACCGCCTGCCAATTTGCTTCGAAAAGCATCCCAAACACGGTATTCAACGTATTTGAATTTGAAAAGTCGTTCACCGTAAACTCTCAAGCCGGGAGTTAGGTTTTTTGTAGCTAGACGTTGCGCACCGTCTTCAAGCATAACCTGATAGATTTCTTTGAATTTGGGATGAGGTTTAACTTTGAGGTGCACGTCTGTCTGGTCCCCGATTTGGACCGCCGCCATGGCCGCGTCGATCGCCTCTATCTCGTCCGCCACCGTAACTGAAGTTGCGCCCTCCGCCTCCACCACCGCCACCTTGACGTGGTGGTCTTGGACCTCTGTCGCCTCCTCCGAAGTTTTTGCCGCCACCCCTGAATCCTCCTCGGTCATCTCTTCGCGGTGGTGGTCGTTGTTCACGGCGTTCGAATGAGCCTTCGGGTCTTGGTTTGGCTTCTTTTGGTGCTGGAGGGTCTTTGTATTTAATTTGGATTTCTTCTAAGCGTTTGTTAATGTCAGCTTTTAATTTGTCTCCAATATAGTGGCCTGCTCCGAAAGCATCTGTTCTGGCAGCTATTGCGAGTTTGCCTGCTATGACTCTTGCGATTTTTCCACGTTGCCACCTTTTTGCATCATGAAGCAGGGTATGTTGGAAGATTAAGCCGTGTTTTGGTGGGCGGGCTCCTGTTTTTAGTGAGCGGAAGAGGGCTTTTTCTGCGCCTATGACTTGTATGGTGCTTGCTGGTCTCATCGCCAAGTTTCGTAGGCTGCCCGCCATAGCGATTAAGCGCGCTCCGAGAAGTGCACCTGCAACTGCACGTACGTTTGGCGCCAATTCCTCCATCGTTTGCTCAACATAATCTTCCATTTTTTTACGTAACAAATAGAAGTTAAGAACATCTTTGGCTAAAGCTTGTACCATCTCAAGGTCTGATTCTGCAATGTCTGCGCCCATGGATGATTCCGCTGCTTTCGCAACAAGTTGGGTTCGTTCTTTTGGAATATTTTCTCTCTCTAAATTCTCAACTGTAAAGTTTTCCCTATCACCCAAGTTCGTAACGAGTCGTGAGTAAGTTTCATGCTTTTCGATTAAGCGATCAAGTTCAGGGAAATAAACGCCATACCATTCTCGCAGTCTGCCCATAAAGAGGTTGACTGTTTGATCTAAACTATCGAGTGTTTGAATGCTTTGAGCAACAATTAAATCCCGTTTTTCTGAGGCGCCTTTAATTCTTATCTTAGCAAGTTCTAAGCTGACACTGCGGTTCCATTCGCTTAGTTCTTGTTCATCTTTAGCAAAACCTGATTCGATGGCTATTTCACCCATGCGTGAATGGAGCACTGCAGTGTCTGCTGGCTTAGCTACTTCAACGTTGACTTTCATCTTCTTTTGAGCTTCCGCTGCCAAGTTGGCGGATTCAAAAACAAATACGTCATAACCAACGCTTGCTAGAAGTGAGATTAGTGATGAAACTTCGTCAGATATTTTTCCAGACTCGGTTTTAACTAGGCTTTTTGCTGCATCCTGAGCGTTTTTTGGAAACAGAGCTTTTTCGACTAAGCCATGGTTTTCGTCGAAGGCTGCTACGCCGAAAGGAAATTGAACAATGAATATTTTCATATTATTTGGCCCCAGTAAACTAAGATATTGTCACTGCATTGGCTTAATAAATAGTTTCATCCCTTTGAACCTAAAAGAACAGTATTTTGCCTGTTTAAGGAACTCCAAAAAAGCCCAGAAAAATAATATTTTGCTTTAACTAATTTTTTTCAGTAGATTTTATAATATTTTTCAAAAAAGTTAATACGAGCAGATTATAGATAGTTGAAAACAAGGAAGGAAAATCAAATAGCCGTCCAAAAAGAAAAATCAACCACATTTGCGTTAAAGAAAAAAATAGATAAAATAGTATCCATTGGGCTTATCCAAACGTCTGTTTCTGAAAATATAGCCCAAAATATGAAGGAAACATCGGAAAAAATCGAGCAAGCCGCAAATAAAGGTGCCAAAATTGTTTGCTTACAGGAGCTTTATCGGACAAAGTATTTTCCACAGCACGAAAAACAGGATGTCATTGGTTTAGCTGAAGCTATTCCTGGGGAATCCACAAAAATGTTTTCTGATTTGGCTAAAAAGCATAAGTTAGTCATCATTGCGCCGCTCTTTGAAAAAGCAAAAAGGGGTAAATTTTTTAATTCAGCTGTAGTAATCAACGTAAACGGCGAGTTGCTGGGTACCTACCGTAAAGCACACATCCCACATGACCCGTACTTCTACGAAAAAGATTATTTTGAAGAGGGTGACTCAGAATACAAGGTTTTTGAAACCCCCTTTGCCCGAATTAGTGCGCTTATCTGTTATGATCAGTGGTTCCCTGAACCCGCAAGAATATGCTCGTTAAAGGGGGCGGAAATTATTTTTTACCCAACCGCAATTGGCTACGTTAAGGGTTACACTTCTGAAGATGGTGACTGGCATGACGCTTGGAAAACTGTTCAACGCGCCCATGCCATAAGTAATGGAGTTCATGTTGCTGCCGTTAATCGAGTAGGGGAAGAGGGAGAACTGCAGTTTTGGGGAGGTTCATTTGTGTGCGATTCATTTGGGAAAATCCTCAACCAGGCATCCACAACCAAAGAAGAGGTTTTGATTGTCAAAGTTGATCTTAGCAAGAATAAACGAATTCAGGAAGGTTGGGGTTTTCTACGTAACCGCCGTCCCAGCACATACAAACAGCTCTTAAAAGACGATATGAAGGATGTAGAAAATGAGTAGTTCTGATCGGAGCTGCCGAGAACAAGGATTTTGTATGCCGGCAGAATGGGAAAAACACGACGCAATCTGGCTTGCTTGGCCTTATGACCCGACAACTTTCCCAGATAGGGTAGAGCGGGTAGAAGCTGTTTATGTTCAAATTATTAAAGAAATTCATGAAGGCGAACACGTTAACCTCTTTGTGATTGACGAAGTCACCGAAAAGAAAGTTAAAAAGATGTTCAAAGAGACAAGAATAGACCTAAATAAAATCCATATCCACGTTTCCGATTACGCCGACGTTTGGTTTAGGGATTATGGACCTATATTTGTCAAAAACCAAAACCATGAGTTGGCCATGATTCATTGGGACTTTAATTCATGGGGAGAAAAATATGAAACGCTCCTGAAAGACAAGCAAATCCCAGATGTTATCAACCAAAAAATGAACCTGCGATGCTTCAAACCCGGCATTGTTTTAGAAGGAGGCTCCATAGATGTCAACGGCAAAGGAACCTTGCTGACCACCGAGCAATGCCTACTCAATAGAAACCGAAACCCCCATCTATGCAAAAAAGATATTGAAAAATTCTTGTCCGAATACTTGGGGGCAACCAATTTCATCTGGCTCAAAAACGGCATCTTGGGCGACGATACTGACGGCCACATCGACGACTTAGCCCGATTCATTAACCCATCTACCATCGTTTGCGCTTATCAAGATGATCAAAACGACGTAGACTACGATACCCTAAAAGAAAACTATAACATTCTCTGCCAATCCCTTGACCAAGATGGCAGAAAATTCAAGATTGTTAAGTTGCCCATGCCCAAAGTTATCAGCGACGAAGATGAACGGCTACCTGCAAGCTACACAAACTTCTACATCGGCAACCAAAAGGTGCTCGTTCCAGTCTTCGACCATGAAAACGACAGCAAAGCCCTATCTATTCTCCAGGACTTGTTCCCAACCCACAAAGTCATTGGTATAAGATGTGTTGACTTGGTTTACGGGTTTGGCACCATCCACTGCATCAGTCAACAACAGCCCTGCCGTGTCTAAGCGTTAAACATGATTGGCAAATGTCGCTTCTTAGTTAAGTTTAAAATCTGCACCTTCATAATAGGTAAACCCCATAGTTTGAGGAGTTCTGGAGTGAATAAGGCATGGTAAATCAGCCTCCGATTCGTACACGCGGCGTCAAAGTGCTTAAAGCAGTCTCATCACCGCTTAGGCTGCAAATCCTAAACCTACTCTTCGACAAAAGCGCCCTATCTTACACTGAACTTATGAACCACCTTAAAATGAATCCCAGCAGAGACGCTGGCAGGTTCGCTTATCACCTAAAATTCTTGTTAAAAGCTGATTTAGTTGAGGCAGATGTTGAAGCAAAAAAGTATTTCTTAACTGACCTTGGCAAAATGGTGCTTGATGTTGCTGACCGCGTAGAAAAGAAAGCAGTCAAACCACGAGGTATGGTTGTTCGCACATCGCATTTAACTCTTGAAGAATTTGACGTTAACAAAATAGCTAATTCCCTCATTAAAGAAGCGAAAGTTCCAGCGGAACTGGCTCAGAAAGCCGCTAAAGAAACTGAAAAACGCCTCGTCAAATCAAAAACAAAGTATCTAACAGCCTCGCTAATCAGGGAAGTTGTGAACGGCATTTTAGTTGAAAAAGGCTTTGAAGATTACCGCAATAAACTCACAAGAGTCGGCATGCCAATTCATGAAGTAACCGCGTTAATCGAATCAAAAGACCACCCCCAAGACTCAGAAGCAACAATTAACAAAGCAGGCCAAACCGTCCTTGGTGAATATACATTGCTAAATGTTTTTCCAAGAGACATTGCCGATGCGCATCTATCAGGAGCCCTCCACATCGAAGGCTTAGGCACATGGATACTGAAACCCAACGAAGTCATCCATGATCTACGCTATTTCTTTCAACATGGTATCAAACTCGACAATCCCCTTCAAGTCGCCATGGAAACTCCTAACGACCTAAAATCTGCATTATCAATTGCATTTAACGTTATTTTGCACGCTAGCAAAGAAACAAATCACACTCAAACCTTCAATTACTTCAATGTTTTTCTCGCCCCATTTGTTAGGGGATACGAAGTTGAAAAGATCAAAGAAAACTTGCGCTTGTTTATTCAAAACCTCAATCAACATGCTGAGGCTACTTTGGGTCTTGAGCTTTCGATTCCTAAATTTACTGCTGAAAAAGAAGCCATCGGTCCACAGGGCAAATCAAACGGTAAATATGGCGACTTCACAAAAGAAAGCCAACTTGTGGCATCGCTTGTCATCGATGTTTTTGCTGAAGAAAGCATCAGTAAACCTTTGCTTAGTCCAAGGCTGGTTATAAAAATCAATGAAGCCGCTTTGGGTGACGAAAACGCTAAATCGGTTTTGCTTAAAGCACATCAGTTAGCGGCGAAAAGTGGGATTCCCTATTTTGCTAACATGACTAAGAAGGAGAGCGAAAACGTGGCTTTTTCCTCTTCAGGCATAAAATTCGCAGCTGATTTGACAGGTGACTGGGAAACGGACACATTGCGGACTGGTTGTTTGGGATTTGTAACTATTAATTTACCCAGAATTGCTCTTGAATGTGAGAAGGACAAAAACAAGTTCTATGAGTTGATGCGGGAACGTTTTGAGCTTGCCGCCCGTGCGTTGAGCATAAAGAATAATGCGCTCAAACAATTCGGCAAAACTTCATTGCCTTTTCTTCTGCAAAAAGCAGGCGGCGACACCTATTTCCGACTTGAAAATTGCTCACGAATAATTAATTTAGCTGGGCTCCAAGAAGCCACGGAAGCCTTCACCGAAAAAAACGTCAACTCAGAAGAAAGCCGCAAATTTGCAGAAGAGACAATCCAGAATCTTTTAGCTTTCAAACAGAAAATCGGTAGAAAATATGGCAAACGTCTCTACCCAGTCATACTTGGCAGCTCAGAAGCATCTGAGCGACTGGCACAATTGGACATTGAACGGTACGGCGTTGCCAAAGTGAAGTTTTCAGGAACAAGGGAAAAACCCTATTATTCAACTGCTAAACGTTTCCAAGTGAAAGCTGCTGATCTTCTTAGCATAAAAACTGAGATGCTTGAGACAGCACAGAGATGGAAAGGGTTGAATGCTGGCGGAAACCTCAGCATCATCGAACTTGAAGATGCCCAATATACGCCTGAAGCATTGATGAATTTAACGCAACGCCTAATGGAGAATCAATCAATAGAATTCTTCACCTACAACCGCCTAGTTAGCTTCTGCGATAACTGCAAGAAAAACTGGTTCGGCACCCTGCATAAATGCCCCTCTTGCGGCTCCATGAGCACCCTTACAACTTTCGATCGATTCACATCGACTTAATTATTTAACCCCGCCAAGAACCAACGCGAGCAGTGCCATGCGGACTACGATACCGTTCCAAACCTGCTGGAAATACTTTGCCTGAGGCGTGTCATCAACTTCAGCGGCGATTTCATCCACTCGTGGAAGGGGATGAAGAATAATCATATCTTTTTTGGCACCTTTGAGGGTTTTTAGGTCTATTTTGTATGCGCCTTTGACTTTGGCGTATTCTGCCGCGTCTGGGAAGCGCTCTTTTTGAATGCGGGTAACGTATAGGACGTCGATTTGGGGCATTATGGTTTCGAGGTTTGCATCTTCTGTAACTGAGATTCTGTTTTTAATTGTTTGGAGTACGTCTTTTCGCATTCTTAGAGTTTCAGGAGAGACAAGGAACAATTCAACATTGTATAATGCTAGTGCATAAGCCAATGAATGAACAGTTCTTCCATATCGCAAATCCCCGACCAACGCGATTTTTAACCCGTCAATCTTGCCTTTCTCTTTGCGCATTGTGTAGAGGTCTATGAAGGCCTGTGTAGGATGCTCTTCAGAGCCTGTGCCAGCGTTAATTATTGGAACTTTGGAGAATTCAGCCGCCAACTTGGCTGAGCCTTCTAAACTGTGCCTAAGAGCAATCGTATCTGCGTAATTCTCAACCGTACGCACGGTATCAGCGAGGTTTTCACCTTTCTTGACAGACGCAATTTCAGCTTCAGCAAAACCAATATTGGATCCGCCTAGCTTCAACATTGCAGTTTCAAAGCTCAGACGCGTGCGAGTACTGGGTTCAAAGAACAAGGTCGCAAGAATTTTGCCTTTCAACATTTCCGAACCGCTTTTTGCAAGGGGTTCCATAGACTTGCTAACATCTAAGATATGGTTGATTTCCTGTTGCGAGAAGTCTTCGATTGATACGATGTCTCGTCCCTTGAACTCCAATTGTCAGCACCAAAACAAAGAAAGCCGCCAACTGCTAAATAACACTTTGTATACCCAAGTCAGAGTTTTTTTCTTTGAACTTGTTAGTGCTTATATGCTTATGTTGTTGTACAACTACTGCAACACATTTTTAATAACAGGAACTTAGCAATAGTATTTCTCAAGCAGGTTAGCAAAACTTGAAGGTGTTTTTGAAATGGAAACAATTTTAAAACAAATTTCTAAACGAGAAACTCACCAAGAAATGGTTAATTCACGCGGATACATGCCTCGAATACATGAAATTCGAGCTCCATGTCAATGGCTTGAGAATTGCTATAATGGAAAATGCCCGGCATTTGTGCGTCAAAATGGTAATTTTTACTGCGCTAAAATTAAGGCTGTAATATAAAATTCTTCTTCTTTTAATACGTACATAAGATAACATGAGCTTTTTTTATTAGAGCTCCCAAAAAAATATAAAAAAATAGGGTAATTTCAAAACTACCCAATCTATTTTGAATTTATAGATAATTTAACTCTTCAATGCAGCAATTGCATCTTTAACCACGGTAATTGATTTTGTAAAAAGTTCCTTAGTTTTCTTGGATAGTTCAAGTTCAATTATTTTTTCAACCCCTTCTTTTCCAAGAATCACAGGTACCCCAATTGACACTCCCGAAGCACCATATTCACCGCATAAACATGTTGAGACGCTCATTACGCGGTTTCTTCCAGTCAAAATTGCATCTGCCATTATCGCAATAACTGTGCCTGGCGCATATACCGTGCTGCCTTTTAATTGGATTACATCTGCCCCTGAAGTTATCGTTCGATGTACTATTCCGTCGATTTGCTCGCTTGTCAGTAGGCTCAATATAGGTATGCCTGAAACTGAGGCGTATTCAACCAGCGGCACCATTGAGTCGCCGTGTTCACCAATTACTAAAGCTCTTGTGTCTTCACGTGAAACATTCAGTTCATTGGCAATGTAGGTCCTAAAACGCATGGAGTCCAAGATGTTGCCCATGCCAAACAGACGGCTGCGAGGAAAACCAGTTTCGTTAAATGCAATATATGTCATAATGTCAACTGGGTTGGACACCATCATGAGTTTACAGTTAGGTGCATACTTTACAACTTCTTTAACGATTGATCTTATGATTTGTGCATTGGTATTCATGAGGTCAAATCGTGTCATATCAGGTCTTCGACCAAGTCCAGCGGTTACAATCACAAGTTCCGAACCCGCCATCTCCTTATAGTCACTGGTTCCACGGATTACACCATCAAATTCGATTGCCGGCGCAGCCTGCATCATGTCAAGGGCTTCACCTTTTGCCTGTTTTTCGTTTGTATCAATTAACACAACGTCACTTATTTTATAACGTAGAATATCGAAAGCTGCTGCGCTTCCTACTTTGCCAGCCCCAATTACAGTTATCAAGTGAAAAAACCAAGTAAAATATGATTTAGAAGGTAAATATAACTAAAGCGCTTTTTTCAGAGACTGGGTAATAATAAAAATGGATAACTAATATTGAAAATAATCTAAGTCCTTTTTTGGTTAGCAATTTTTCTGTTTAATATTAGATTGTCCACAATTTCTACAATTTATTTCACAATTACGACAGGGCAAGGCGCCAAGTGAGCGACTTTCTCGCTAATATTTCCCAAAAAAAGTTCCCTAACTCTACCTAAACCATGATGACCAACCACAATAATATCGAATCCTTCATCCTTCGACTCATCAACAATCTCCAAAGCAGGATCGCCCTCACGCAACTTTGATGATACAACTATGTTAGGCTTAAGCTCTTTCGCATGAACAACTGCTTTATTTAGAATTTCTTCATGAAATCTCTGAAGGTCCTTTGCAAACACAACCATACTCTCTCCAGAAACAGTCGTTGGTTCTATTGGAACAGCCCCCATCGCGGGAGATTCACTAACATTTAAAACTCTGACAGCTGCACCATATTTTTCTGCTAGATCAAGACTAAAATCCAGCGCTCTATCAGAATTTTCTGATCCATCAATAGCAACCAAAACATTACGAATCAATAGATTAAACCCAAGAAAAATATGTTTCTTAGAGCCATTAAACTTTTCCTAATTTCAAAGCCCACTAGAAACTGTTATTTTTTCTGGAACAATGCAAAGACATTTTACCCTTAGCATTATAAGGATAATGTGCTATTTTATACTAAAGTAAAATTGTTGGGGGTACTTCGATAAATAAGCATATTCAAATTGTGATCATCATGCTTATCGCATTAACCCTTCTACCAGCAATCAATCTGCCCCCGACAGAAGGAGCTGACATAGAATCTTCTTGGACCACTATGAATCCTATGCTTACCGCTCGCGGAGGGTTCGGAGTAGCTGTTGTTGAGGGAAAAATTTATGCAATTGGCGGTTTAACGGGAAGTGATCTTCCAGTCAGCGTAACAGAAGAGTACAATCCTCAAACTAATGAATGGATAAGCAAGACGCCGATGCCTACACCCAGAAGCGGGTTCGCAATCACGGTTTACCAGAATAAAATTTACGTTATAGGCGGATCTGTTGGTTATGGATATGTCGGTAACAACGAGGTCTATGATCCTTTAACCAACACTTGGGAAACAAAAACATCGATGCCAACACCTAGAGCAGACTTGTGTGCAAATTTAGTTGATGATAAAATTTACCTTATTGGTGGCAAAAAATACTCCAGTACAACCCCCTTCTTCAATGAAACTAACATAAATGAAGTCTATTACCCAGCTAACGATTCTTGGAGTACAAAAATGTCAATTCCCACTGCCGTTCAGGGTTATGCCTCAGCCGTTTTCAATGGCAATATCTACATTATGGGCGGATCACTAAAATCTTTATCATTAGAGAATACTCTAACAACAGATGCCAACCAAGTTTTTCATCCTCAAAATGACACTTGGAGTTTAGCTGCAAATTTGCCTCATGCTGTTAGTTACGGGGCAGCCGGAACCACTGAAGGGTATATGGCTCTACAAAGAATATACTATGTTGGCGGACATTCTACGGGAAAATTTACAGGGCAATCTCAAGCATACAATTATGAGAACAATTCGTGGAGCATTGCTGAATCTATGCCTACTTCAAGAGCATATTTGGGAGTAGCGGTAGTAAATGATGTTCTTTATGCTATAGGTGGTTTTGATGGAACAAACTGGCTAAATGTGAACGAACAGTATAAGCCCATAGGGTATGGAAAGATTCCTCCCATCGTTCAGATTACTTCCCCTGAGAACAAAACTTACTCAAATGTTACTTTATCGTATAAAATTAACAGGGGGACACAATGGATGGGTTATAGCATTGACAACCATCCAAATGTCACCTTAAAAACAGAAACAAATCTTCTAGGTCTCTCTGAAGGAGCCCATAACGTTACAATTTATGCGAACGATAGCTTAGGAAACATGGGTTTTTCGAACACTGTTTTCTTCTCAATTGATATGCTTCCTCCAATTCTTCAGATATTAGTTCCTCAAAACCAAACTTACAGCGTAACCGACATTCAGTTAACGTTTACGCTAAATGAAGCTTTTTCTAATTTATCTTATAGTTTGGATGGACAAAGTAAGAAAGATATTGTCGGTAATGTCACACTGCCAGCTTTATCTAATGGAGCCCACAGTTTGACTCTCTATGCCGCGGATGATTTAGGCAATTTAGCTGAAAAAACAGTTTTTTTTAACGTTTCACCTTTCCCAATTATTGCAATTGTAGCCGTAGTCGCCATTATAATTATCGTTGTAGCTTCGGGTTACTTGTTATACAAACACAAAAATTCGGAAAGTTCCAAAGATAATGGAAAGTAAAACAAAATATGGAAGATTAATAATTCGTCTTACCTTTATCAATTATAAAAGGTATTTTGTCTTTTTTTTGGGAAAATTTTAAGTAAACATTAACCCACGCTTTCAGAGAGGGTCTTGATTAATGGTCTATGAAATCGATTATGATGAGGGTGAACTAGTTTGTTGTTCTTCCAAAATAATTATTGCTGATAGGATTTTCTATGTGAAATTGTTTTCCTCAGGAATATCAAAGTTTTTTTCAGGAGACCAACAAGGAGTAATCCAAAAAGAAATTTCTAAAGCTGAGTTTGAACTGTGGATAAACATTTTATCCGATAAGGAAAAAGATGTTCAAGAAATTCAAAAAAAGCTTAGTTCAGGAAAAAAATATTAGCCAATCGGGGGAAATAGTCGTGATTGTTAATCTAGTTCCATGGGATACAAGCCGTAACTTGTTAGAAGAAACAAATCGTCTCTATGATGAATCAGGGACCTTTGATTGTATACAGAAAGATGATCTTGTAGCGGTCAAATTGCATGTTGGCGAGTTAGGTAATCCTTACTATGTACAGCCATGCTTTGTCCATGAAATAATTCGCAGAATTAAAGATGCAGGAGGCAAACCCTTTCTCACAGACTCCAACACAGCCTACCACGCTCAAAGAAATAACGCCTACGACCACATGAATACAGCTTTAATGAATGGCTTCAACATGGCACCATTCATTGTCGCAGATGGACTAAAAGGCGAAAACTTTCAAACGATAAAAACTAAAGGCATCTTGAAAGAAATTGAAGTTTCAGGCGCTATCGCTCAAGCAGACGCCATGATTGTGATCTCACATTGTAAAGGTCATGAACTCAGCGGATTCGGCGGCGCCATAAAAAATTTAGGCATGGGATGCACAGCGATTCTTGGAAAGTTTAGACAACACAGAACAGTTGGTCTAGAAATAGATATAGCCAAATGCGTCGGATGTGGAAAATGCAAAGAAGCTTGCCCCAGTAACCTTCCAGAAATCATCGAGGGAAAAGCAAGAAATACTTCGTCATTATGTATGTGCTGCCCAGTTTGCATCGGTGCTTGCCCAATGGAAGCTATCAGTTTCGTCGATAAAGGAAACCTCTGCAAGGCGTTAGCTTCAGCTGCTTTAGGAGTTATCTCAACATTCAGATCAAGCAAAGTTTCCTATGTAAGTTTTGCAAAAGATATCACTCAATATTGTGATTGTTTACCTAACCCAGGCGAAATCATCATGAAAAACGTGGGCGTCTTCGCATCTGACTCGCCTGTCTCAATTGATGCTGCATTCCTTGGATCAATCGATTATAAAGTGCTAAATGAGGCATCTCATGTCGATTGTATGCTACAAATAAAAGAAGCAAAAGGTCTGGGCATCAAAGGTAAAATTAAACCTAAAATTAATATTATAAGCTAATTTTTTTTCAGCTGGTTTGCGTTTGGGCTCGAGCTTTTCTTCTTTTACTTCGGATCACGAAGTAAGCAACAATTAATGCTATCAAAGCAGCTATTACAGCTATTAGTATGAAGTGTGAAAAACCGGCGACTTCTGACCAGTTAGAGCCTAAATAATAACCTACGTAAATCAAAACACTGTTCCACAAAAGGCACCCTGCCATCGTAAACACCAAAAACTTTGCCAAGGGCATCTTTGCTGCTCCTGCAGGAAATGAGATTAAAGTTCTAATTCCAGGGATTAACCGTGCTAGAAAAATTATAATCGCTCCGTACTTATCGAACCATCTAGATGCTAATACAAGTTGATGCTTGGAAAATAGAACTCTGCCTAGAATCCGACGTTTAGCAAGGGCTTCAACACCCTTTAGTCCTATGTAATAGTCAATCAATGAACCAATTATTGCGGCAACAGTAGCAACAAAAACTGTTACCCAAAAGTTTAGGCGATCAATAGAAACAAGGTAACCAGAAAACGGAAGGACAATCTCGCTGGGAATAGGCAGAGAACTGGATTCAAGAACCATCAAGCCGAAAATGCCTGAGTACCCCCAATTGTAACCCCAATCGAATACTGTATCTTTTACGTTATGTGTTAAAGCGACTATTGCACTAATCAAGGGACCACTTGTTAATGGAGCATTTAATGAATAATCTTCTAAAAACTCAAACAAAAGATAAACGACTAACGTGACAATTATTGTTGCAGCAATTATTTGGGGAGCTTTCCTTCGCAACATGCTAAACCTAGATTTATGAGCTGCCAATAGTCATCGCTTGACTTTAATGCTGAACTTTAATTTAACTTAACTTGTAAAAATAACTGTTTTTCTAATACTTTCTTATTTAGCTTAAACTTTAGAAATTTTTAGTTTAATAATGGGGGCTTATTTAATGGAAATTATTGAAACCTATCACCAAATAATTCTGCCAAGTAACACTAAAACTAAATTTTTATTTGTGGCTGCAGAAATCCTGTTAACTTATATCTGAAACCACACTTATCAGTAAATCGAGATGTAACGCATGGAGAAGTTTTCGCTAGCCGTCTTCAATACCCAACCACCTCATCTGTATTTTGGGGGTGTTGAGCGACGCATAATGGAAACTACCAAGCGGATACAAAACCAATCAGATATTACGGTTTATAGCGGTACTAAAGCTAGTTTTAAAAATCCCACCAGCATGAATGGAGTGAAATTTGTTCCTTGTTATTCTACAGATATTCTTTTCCCTGTAGATAATTGGTTTTTCAACCGAAGCCTCAACAAGAAAGCCAACGCAATCAATGCGGATGTCTACGAAGCTCACGCTGTAAGTGGATATGGATTTCCTAAATCACTTAAGAAACAGAGAATAAAGAAGCCATTCATCCATACAATTCATGGCGTTCTGGCCGATGAATATGAGCAAGCAAAGAAAAACGGCTATCCTTCGATTAGAGGCTGGGCTGCAAACTATTTTATGGAAAAGCTCTCAAAACTGGAAGAGGAAACAGCCAAAGACGCTACAATAGTTGTTACAATCAGCACTTATTCCCTTGAAAAAATTCAGAAATATTATGGGATTGAGCAGAGTAAGGTTCGGATTGTTCCAAACGGTGTTGACATAGAAAAATTCAAGCCTATGGATAATAAAACGGTAAGGCAACAATTTGGTTTAGGCAATGAACCATGCGTATTATTCGTGGGTAGTCTGATTCCGCGGAAGGGTCTCCCTTTTCTGGTTGAAGCAGCTAAAAAAGTAGTCAAAGTCCAATCTGACACAAAGTTTTTGATTGTTGGAGAAGGACCACTAAAAAACCAATTGAATGATTCAGTAAAATCCGCCAACATTTCAGGTAATTTCAGGTTCATAGGTAACCTCAAAGACGACATGCTCCCAAAAGTTTACAATTGCGCAGATGTTTTTGTTTTGCCATCTATTCAGGAGGGACAAGGAATTGTTCTTCTGGAAGCACAGGCTTCAGCTAAACCCGTGGTTGCTTTTGATATTGGCGGAGTCAATGAAACCGTGCTGAATAAAGAAACAGGTTTACTTGTTAATCAGGGAAACACTGATGAATTGGCAGATGCTTTACTAAAACTTCTCACCGATAAGGCGCTTAGAGAAAAAATGGGTTCTAATGGACAATTGTTCGTCTCCAAAAACTTTACTTGGGAGATCTGCAGTCAAAAAATGCTCAAAGTTTATCTTGAAGCATTAAAAACATGAGACGCCTACAGATTTTGCCAACCGTTTGAAATCGGGGTCATTCATCCATTCAGTCTTCAGATAGCAACAAATTCTCTCTTCGCTAAGTCCGATTCTTCTTGCTTCTTGAATACAGTAGCGGTAAGCTTCAATTTCCGTTGGGCGTTCCACATAATCATAGCGTGGGTCGAAAAGTTCACGCCCTTCCATAAACTGTTTAACATGGCACAATTCATGAATTAAATCAAGGTAAATGTCGGTTTTGTCACCCTCGTTAAGATAACCTTTGCTTATAACCAAATGCCCGTCTGAACCATCTACGAACATGTAACCCATAATCCAACTAATCTCGACTGTAAGATGACTTAAAACTTCATGAGTCTTATCTCCAAAAATGCCCTTTACCGCCTCAACATTTTCAAAATCTTTGAAGTACTCAGAAAAAATTACTTTACGGCTTCCTATACTTATTATGTTAAAAGGGAGTTTTCTAAACAACCGCAAGATTTTAAAAAAAGCATATTCTATTGCTGTCAAATTGCAAATCTGCTCCTACTTAAACGTTGGAAGATATTCAAGTCTCATTCCTCGATGCGCCAAATCTGGAAGGTCTTGTACGCTGCCAATGCTTGCGTCAATGTTGCGGTGTATTGGATGGCTCCATATGCCTTCGGGTGCAAGGTTAAATTGTAGGGGAACATCTATTTTGATATTGTATTTTTCAGTCAAATTTTTAATTAATTTTCCTTCTCTGCAGGCTATTCGTCCAGAGCGATAACTCTGAAGTAATTGAGGAGCAGCAAATGCACCAATTCCATGCCATAATGTTGCATCCTCGGGGGAACCTATCGAATACAAGAAGAACTGTGGTGAAGAAGGTGTTTCAGAATAACTGTAATCTGAAAGTTTTTCACCGGGTACTGAGAAGCTGTCTTCACATACTGCAACTGCTATGTCTTGAGGATCCATGGCGTTTGGGTAGAGTTGAGTAGTTTTGTATTTTATGGTTGCATCAAGTAATCTGCCGTTTTCAAAGTGTAATTTTCCGCGAGCTGCACGTTTGGAACCGAATCCTTTAGGAGAATGCGGTATCGTCAGAAGAGTTGTGCGGTTTTTTAAACTGCGACCCATACACGTGTATGCCTCTTCTATAGACGAGTAGTCGTGATTGCTTTCTTTGATTATGTAATGTAACAATCCATCTTTAGTTTCTGTTTTCAGAGGTGATATCGGCATTCGCAAAGTGAAAAGTGAGAGATCCATTCCGAAGAATACTGACAAATCTTTCAGTTGACTATATTTGACGGAATCTACTAAGTCAAGGTACGAACCATTACTTTCTGTCAGGCTTTCTTTGATTAGCTCTGCTTCTTTTTGGGAAATTAAGCTTCCATCGTACTTTTTACAGTAAGCTTCGTCAATTTTTAGTTCGCTTGTTTTAACATTTGCCGCTGGAAAAGCACTCTGCCCGCTGTCAACGATTGATTGTTTGAGTGGATTCATCGAGTATCGGTCAGCTTCTACATCATCAGTGTTTAGTAGAAAAGGTACGATGAATCCTTGCGTTGGTTTCTTAAGCAACTCTGAAAGAGTAACTATGTCACTGTCATTTGGCTCACGCAAACCGTGTTCGTAGAAGTAATTAGCGCAGGTTTCAAGCAGTCGTGTTCCTATAATTCCTTGAACTTCCTCCACCGTTAATTGCGGGTTAGTATATTCAACTGAACCTCGTAAATAGAATCGGCTATCTGAGAAAGTAAATGAAATTTTTTTTCCATTAACATATCGAAACAAAGTAACTTTCCGATTGCTATTCTGTCCCTTTGAGGCAATGGCGCCATCAACTAGAACCTTGACGGTTGGAAAGGAAGTTTTCAAAAAATCCTCAAGTAAAAGTCTGCAATAATCTTCCATAATTATCCTCGTTCTAGAGATTCAGCCAAGTATATACAATTTTTTGCGATACTTGGTCCTAAAAACATTCTTGCAACAGAAAAATCTTCTTTAAAGCCTGCCAAAGAAAGAGTGGATATGATAGTAATCTCTTTTTTAGGCAATGCTACGTAAACACTCAAACCAGTTAACTTGCTTAGAACCGCTTTAATCAGCGTAATAACGGCGTCAACGCTGCCTTCTTGGCACACCAAGGGTCCAACCCAAGCCATTGTCCCGTAAACTGTAGCGGCCACGTATCCAGTTATCTCGGCATCCTTAGAAACGTAATAGCTCAAGTTGCCTTGTTCAAGGATGATTGATTCAAGAAGTTTTCTTCTATCACCACCGAAGCATCTACAGTCAAACCGCGCTATTTGCTGGATATTTTTAGCTCCTATCGCTGGACAGAGCTTCAGCGGACATTGACTTTGAGAGCTGGTGCATGTAGTACAGAAAAATCTTCATCATATCGAAAGCCCAAGTTACTGTAGAATTGAACGAGGTTTGGGTAAGCGTATAATCCGATGGTTTCAACACCTTTGCCATGTAAATAGTCGATTGCGTGTTTCACAAGTTGGCTTCCAGCGCCTTTGCTTCGATATTCTTCTTTGACTATGAGATTCCCAAACCAACCGACTTTGCCATAACTATTGCATGTGGCAATGCCAATGGGTTGCGAATCATCAAAAAGGACAAAACAGCCGCCTGGTTCAAGATAAGTCAAGAATTGAAAATCTTCGATTGCCATATTCCAATTCATAGTATTCGCTAATTCTGCAGCAAAAACGAAATCTTTAGGGCGCATTAATTTGATTTGGAACATTGTTTTAAAATGTAGAGTGTTCAACCAATTAAGTTTGTTTATGTATATTTTTTGGTTTTTGAGTTTAGCTATTTTTGTTTGGTTGTTGTGGTTGTTGGAGAGCTATATTCTTGCTTTCCAATTATCAGTAACTTAGCAGTTCTCCTAAAATAATACCAACGCCAAATACATATTGGAAATTAGGCATCGTTTAGGAGAAAATAGAAATGGATAATCAAGAAGAATTTGTACCTGTTTTAGATGAAAATGAATTGGAAGAAGGTAAAATGAAGCTTGTACCTTTTGAGGGTATACCACTTTTGTTCATTAAGCAACAAGGAAAAATTTTTGTTATCGATAACCGTTGTCCCCATATGGCATGTGGCTTTTTAGGCGGATCTCTTGATGGATTGGTAATTATTTGTCCTTGCCATGATTGGCGCTTCAGCTTGGAAACTGGAGAGTACGAAGACGCACCGTCAATGAAGCTAGTCATGTTTAAGTGGAAGGTTGAATCGGGAAAAATCTGGGTTAAACTTGACGAAGAGTAAAATAGTTTTAAGTTGAAGAGCAGGTAATTGCTTCGTTTTTGAATTTGTATTTTTTGCAGAATTCCCAGAAAGCCTCAGATGTCTTTAGAAGAGACTTTTTTGGTCTGACGATGTAGAGTTTTCGACAGTTTTTTGCTTCTTCAATTGCAACTATTTTCAGCCAAACCTGCTGCTTGGGCTTTTGTTGCGGCGATTGAGGAGATTATGCTTATGCCTCTGCCTTCTGAAACAGCTGTTATTACTGATTCTGTGCTTCCAAGCTCCAACGTCACCCGCAACTGCTGGGAATGGAGATTGTTTTGTTCCAGTAAACTGCTCGATTTCCAGTCTTGTTCCAGAAGTTTCTTCACGACTTACGAATGGGAAAGTTAAGATCGTGTTTAGATTGACAATTTTATGTTTGGCTAACTGGTGGTTACAAGGCACAATGAGAACCAATTGCTCTTCACCAATCTGGAGATAACTGAATTTTTCTTCAAAACCCCAAATTGTACCCACAGCCGCAAAATCAGCGTCGTTAGCTTGTAGGCTTCTTAGGCTGTTTAGGCTATCTTCTGCTTTTATCCTGAATTTTACGTCTGGATATTTTTTTTGGAATTCAGCGGTTAAACTTGGGATTATATGTTCTTCTGGGATGGTGCTTGCAGCAATTCTTATAGTACCTGACAAATTATGTTTTGCCATGGAGATTTTGGTTTTTGCATCTTGGGCTTGCTGAAGTATTTTTTCCGCGGTTTCTTTTAGGGTGGCTCCGGCTTCGGTAACTTCTACGCCATTTGCTGTGCGTTTGAAGAGTTCAGCGTCAAAATACTCTTCTAATGCGGCTACATGGTGGCTTACTGTGCCTTGGCTGGTTTTAAGTTCTTTAGCTGCCACTGAGAAGCTGCGTGTTCTGGCAACTGTGAGGAAGGTGTTGAGGTAATCGAACCTTATGGTGTCCACGAATTTTGTGCCTCTGTGTAAGCTTCTTAGAGGTTGTTGTGATATTTGCTTTTTGTTTTAGAAAATGCTTATATTAGTTTTTTTAATAATTCTCTATCAGGAAAATTAAGGTTGGATGATATGGTCACCTTCACAATAATAATAAACGAAGCCCCATACGCAAAAGAACGCGCAATGTCAGCTCTACGATTCGCCGCAACCTGCGACATAGAAGGCCACAAAGTAAAAATCTGGCTGTTCGAAAACGGTGTCTACCTCGCAAAAAAAGGTCAAAAACCCGCTCAAGGCTTAATCAACTACGGCCAAAATCTTGAAAATCTCATTCAAGGCGGTGTCGAAGTTAAAGCCTGCGTGGTCTGCGTTGAAGCACGTGGCTTAAATCAAGCCGACCTCTTCGACGGGGTAAAAATCGCGACTGTTCATGAACTCGTTGAATGGACAGTTAATAGTGACAAAGTAATAGTGTTCTAGTGACGTTTTTGGAAATTGAAAAGTTGGATGTTAAGGGCAAAATGTGTCCCATGCCAGTGGTGTTTACGAAGCGTAAGCTTGAGACGATGGTTGCTGGACAGTTGTTGGAGGTTGTTGGTGAGGGTGAGTTGGAGTTTGATAACATTCAGCGTTGGGTTAAGAATAATGGTCATGAAGTGGTTGAAGCATTCGAAGTCTGCCGCTGAGTTTAAGGTTTTAGTTAAAAAACGCTAGCCTCAATCAATATTTCTAATAATATTTATCAATAATTTTAATAATTAGAATTTTCAATACGCTCATCATTGGCATGTGATTGCTATGGCAGAAAAATATGTAGAAATGTGGAAATCTCTCGGAATGGATATTGAAAAACATAACCAACTCCTTGGCATCTTAGGACAATACTACGGAGCCTTATACCTAACACAGAAGAACCGACCTAAAGGAATGGGTTACTTCGACTTTGTCGTCTCAGAAATCCACGGGTTACGAATCAAAGAACTCAACGACCTCAGAGCAAAAGGCAAAAAAGTCATTGGTGCATTCTGCATTTACGCGCCAGAAGAGACTAGCTTACGCGGCAGACGCAACCATGGTTGGGTTGTGCGGTGGAGCAGACTTCTCAGTTCCAGACGCAGAAGCAATTTTGCCAAGAAACCTCTGCCCCTTGATAAAATCGTTCTACGGCTTTAGACTAAACAAAACTTGCCCCTACTTTCAGTCAAGCGACCTTGTGGTTGGAGAAACAACCTGCGATGGCAAAAAGAAAGTTTACGAACTACTAAACGAACTTATTCCAACCTATGTTTTAGAGGTTCCTCATAAACCAGATACACGACAAGGCAAAGAATTCTGGTACAAAGAACTTGAAGCATTCAAAACCAAACTTGAAGAAGTTACAGGCAACAAAATAACCGCCGAAAAACTAAAAGAATCCATCGAATTAATCAACAACAAACGAAAAGCCCTCAAACGTTTATCCGACTTGCGCGCCAACAACCCATCGCCCATCAGCGGATTAGATGCGTTACTGATTTTCCAAATCAGCTTCAACGACGACGTAAAACGCTTCACCACAAAAGTCAACGAACTCTGCGACGAACTTGACGAACGGGTACACAAAGGCATAGGTGTCACAGCGAAAGATGCGCCAAGAGTTATGATTTCTGGCTGCCCTATGGCGATTCCCAATTGGAAAGTCCACAGCATCGCTCAAGCGGCTGGTGCTTCAGTGATTGTTGAGGAGAGTTGCGTAGGCACACGTTACTTTACTAACTTGGTTGAACCGAAAGGTGACAGCTTAAACGATTTGCTCTGGGCTATGGTTGAAAAATACAGCCAGATACCCTGTGCATGCTTCACACCCAACGATGCACGCATAAAAAGTGTAATAGAGCTGGCTAAGCAATTCAAAGCAGAAGGCGTAATCTATTACACGTTGCAGAACTGCCACGACTACAACGTTGAAGGCGTCAAAGTAGACCGTGCATTAAAGGCGATAAGTTTGCCGATGCTAAAGATTGAAACTGACTATGCAATGGGTGATTCCGAGCAGATAAAAACCAGAATTGAAGCATTCCTTGAAATAATCCAAGAAAAAAGAAAGTAACCAAAACTCTTCTTTTCCATTTTTTTTGGTTTGAATATTTTTATACCTATAAATCCCTGTGCTATTTGGAATAATATCGACAATTGGAGCAAATGAAATTTGACTTACAGATTAACAAAAGTTGTTCCAGTTCACGGTTGCAGTTGCAAACTTCCACAGTATCAACTCGGCGGATTGCTCGATAACGCAGGTTTAACAGAGAGTTTTAATTCAGATGTATTGGCTGGTCCATGGGAAAACTCCAGCGTCGTTAAAATCACAGACAACCTTGCCGTACTAAATACGCTTGATTTTTTCACGCCCATGGTTGACGAACCTGAAATCCAAGGTAGAATCGCAGGTAGCAACGTGACAAGTGACATCTACGCTTTGGCAGTCACAAACATTGTCAGTGTTCTGTCTATTATGGCGTTTCCCGAAAACATGCCAGACGAATTGGCAGTAGGAATGCTAAAGGGGTTTGGAGATTTCTGCCGCGAAATGGGTGCACCTGTTGTTGGTGGACATACAATCAGGAATCCCTGGCCTATTATTGGAGGGGCGGCAACTGCTGTTAGCGAAATTGAGAAAATTGTCTATACAAAAGGGGCTCAGGTTGGTGACCGTTTGTTTTTGACTAAACCTCTTGGGATTGCGCCTGCGATGGCTGCTTATCGTTTGCGTAAGGAAGAAGAGGGCAGAGAAGTACTAAAAGAAGTTTCTGAAGTGTTAATTGAAGAGGCTGTCGCTGAAGCTATTGAAGTAATGATTACCTCAAACAAACCGGTCGCTGAAGCTATGCAGAAAGTTCCCGTTCACGCCGCGACAGACGTGACTGGTTTTGGGTTGAAAGGGCACGCTGCCAATATGGCAGGACTTGGGAAAGTGGACGTCGTTATTGACCAGTTGGCGGTAATTCGTGGCACGCCCGTTTTAACTGAAATTTTTGGTTACCCCTTGTTGCAAGGTGAAGCTAAGGAAACGGCAGGTGGAATGCTAATAGCCATAGCCAAAGAGGACGCCGATGATTTATTGAGCGAATTGGACAAGCGGAAAGTCAGGCATTTCGAAGTTGGCTACATCACAAAGGGCAATGGTAACGTTAACGTGCTTAGTAACGCGAAGGTTATCGAGGTATAAATCCTTAAGAGGAAAGTCGGTACTGGCATTTTCTTGCAATTGATTTGCTGAAAAACAGTTGTTAAAGATACCTTTGACAAACAGGTTTCACAAGTATAATATATATTTAGTAAATAGAGTATGTACTGTTAATACTGCCAAGCAGGGAAAACATATGGAACGAAAAATCATGTCCTTAGGGAAATCCTCTTCAGTTATTTCTCTTCCCCCAGAATGGATGCAATTAAACGACTTGGAAAAAGGCGACTCCGTCTCATTCACCATTCAACGGGACCGCTCACTCGTGATTTACCCCGGAGCCTTCAAAAAAGCCGAGCCCAAAGAAATAACTTTGAGCATAGGACAAAACGAAGAAGACCTTCTCATAAAACAGAAAATCTTGGGTGCCTTCCTCAATGGCTACTCAGGCATAATACTTACCTCAGGAAAAATTTTTACAGTAAATCAAACGAAAGCAATTCGGCATATGGCTGGAAGGCTCTACATGAGAGTCATGGAAGCAGATTCAAAATGCGTTTACATCCAAAGCCTCATGGACGAGTCGAAGGCTTCCCTAGAGCAGGCCGTACAACGTATGCACCTCATCGCCTCGTCGATGGTTGAAAGCGCTATTAACGCGTTGCAAACCGGAGATATAGAACTGGCTAAGTCGGTCATGACTCTCGACGAAGACGTGGATCATTTTGCATTCTTCATCCTGCGAATCCTGCGCGACGCAGCCCAAAATCCGACTCTGGCCAAAGAGTTACATGTTGATCCGCTCGATTGTATGGATCATCAAATTCTAGTTTACCGGATGGAATATGCAGCTGACTATGCAGCCGACATCTCCCGCCACATCATTATGCTAAACGGCGCAAAACAAAAGATTCCCGACAATGTGTTGGCGATTATGATTACTACAGGAAGAGAAGTCCTGGATCTTTTCAATAAAGGAATCGCCGCCTTCTTCGCCAAAGACATAGACGCCGCAGTTGAAATAATGAAGTACCGCCAAAAAATGGACAAAGCCGAAGTAGAAATAGCCACAAAATCCTTCACTGGTCCCCCAAAAAGCTCTGACTTAGTGTGCGGCATATGCTCAACCCGTGATGACATAAAAAGAATCTGTCATTGCGCATTTAGCATGGCTGAAATGACAGTGAACCGCGCCTTTAAAACGCCCAACCCTGAATCGGGCATTGAGCATGAAGAAACAAAAAAAGAAAAATAAAACTTCAAATCACTTTGCTTTTAGGCATTTCGCGTTCTATTTCTCTTTCTTTTTGAGGTTTATTCTTTAAGTGGTCGTCGATGCTTTTGGCTGCTATTGTTCCTGAACCCATCGCGCTGATAACGGTTGCTTCTCCCGTGGCTATGTCGCCGCCTGCGTAGACTGCTTCAAGGCTAGTTTGCCCAGTTTTTCGGTTGATTTCTATGATGCCGCCAATTAGGGTTTTTAGGCCTTCGGTTGTGGATTGGATTATGGGGTTTGGGGTACGTCCTATTGCGACGATTACAGTGTCAACGTCCAAAATTGCTTCAGAGCCTTTGATGGGTAGGGGTTTACTTCTGCCTGACGCGTCGGGTTCACTGAGTTTCATAGTGACGTATTCCATGCCTTTAATTTGGCCTTTGTCGTCTGCAATGAACTGGGTGGGGCAAGCAAGATACTTGAAGATTATACCTTCTTCTTCAGCGTTGCTGATTTCCTCTTCACGTGCTGGCATTTCGTCCCTTGACCGTCTATAAACAATGACGACTCTTTCAGCGCCCAATCGCAACGCGCAACGGGCTGAATCTAAAGCGACGTTCCCACCACCGATGACTGCTACTTTTTTACCTATGTGGATTGGTGTTTTATATTCTGGGAACTGGTAGGATTTCATTAGGTTAACGCGGATTAAGAATTCGTTGGCGGAGTAGATTCCGCAGAGGTTTTCTCCGGGTATTCCCATGAATTTTGGTAGACCTGCGCCTGTGCCTATGAAAACCGCTTCGAACCCGTTTGCCAGCAGTTCCTTCACGGTGAATAATCTGCCGATTAACGCGTCAGTCTGCAATTCAACGCCTAAACTCCTAACGTAGTTCACTTCTGCTTGAACAACGTGTTTAGGCAACCGAAACTCTGGGATACCATAGACCAAAACGCCGCCCGCAACATGCAGTGCTTCGTAAATCACAACTTTATACCCAAGTTTAGCTAAATTCGCCGCAACAGTTAAGCCAGCAGGACCTGCCCCGACTACTGCTACTTTTTTGCCGTTCAAAGGCACTTTACCATGGGACCGTTGGCCTTTTTCCAGCTCTAAATCTGCAGCAAATCGTTCAAGTCGACCAATCGAAACGGAGTCGCCTTTTCTGCCCATAATGCAGTTTTTTTGGCATTGTTCTTCTTGCGGGCAAACTCTACCGCAAATTGCGGGTAAACTGTTTTTTTCTCTTATTTTCGCAATGGCTTCGCTGTATTTTCTTTCTTTTATGGATTTAATAAAGGCGGGAATGTCAACGCCAACTGGACAACCCAAAACGCATTGGGCTGTGGAGCATGTTAAACACCGCGAAGCTTCAACCAAGGCTTGTTTCTCGGAATACCCCAGTAGGACTTCTCCAAAATTTTTCGCCCGTGCCCTGGGGTCTTGTTTTGCTGCATCAACAGCTTGCCAACGATTTCTAGAGGTGTTCATTGGTTGTGACATTTACAATTGCCTCCTTCCAAAACGTTACATTGAGTGGTGACTTTTTCTTCTGTTGAGTAACTCTTGAGCCGCTGAACGAGTTCTCTGAAATTAACTTTGTGGGCGTCGAATTCTGGACCATCTACACATGCAAATTGGATCGTTTCGCCGACTGATACTCGGCAAGCTCCGCACATGCCCATGCCGTCAACCATAATGGGGTTTAAACTTACGATTGTTTTTATGCCAAAAGGTCGTGTGACTTCGGCGACTGCACTCATCATTATTGGAGGACCGACCGCGAAGACAACGTCAAATTTGTAGCCTTCTCCGAGCAGGGTTTTGAGAACGTCTGTGACGAAGCCTTTTGTTCCTTTTGCGCCGTCGTCGGTGGTGAAGTAGAATTCATTTGACACGGATATCATTTCGGGAGTTAATATGAAGAGGTCTTGGTTTCTTGCGCCCATGATGGTTACAACGCAGTTTTTGGCCTCTTTGAGGGCTTTAGCGATTGGATACGCAACGGCAGTTCCGACTCCTCCGCATACAACTGCGACTTTGCCGTATCTTTGGATGTCACTGGGTTTTCCCAGGGGACCGGCGAGGTTTTCTATTCTGTTGCCAATTTCGAGTTTGCCCAGTTCGATTGTTGAGTATCCCACTTCTTGGAAAATGAGGGTAATTGTGCCGGCGTGTTTATCCCAGCAGGCTAAGGTTAGGGGAATACGTTCGCTGTTTTGGTGTGCTTTCAGGATAACGAATTGTCCGGGTTGGGCTTTTTGGGCTATGTTTGGCGCATGGATTTTTAAAAGTTTTACTTGTGGGTTTAGTTGCTGTTTTTGGAGGATTTTGTAGGTATTTGCATTTTCTTGGTTTTGTTTGTTGCTTTCCATTTTCCGCTTCTCCACTTAACCTGTACAAAATATGTTAAAAATATACAGTATATATTGTATATATCACATTTATAAAAGCGTTATGATTTACTAAACACAACGCTCCAACAACCTGCAATAAAAAATAGATAATAGAAACCATCAATCTCACAAAACAGGCATTAAGCTTAATTCCCTTCAACTCCCCTAACTACAAGCGGTGAGCAACAATTGTGCGCTTTAGGTTTTGCGATTAAGCTTTGGATGGTTAACGATAAAGGCGAAGCAGTTTTTGGAAATGGTTTAGCTGAATTGCTCGAAGAAATTGATAAACGGCATTCTGTTTTAGAGGCTGCTAATGAGTTGAAGATGTCTTATCGGTATGCTTTGCATAGACTAACTTTGGCTGAGGAGAGGTTAGGTGAGTCTTTGGTTACTCGGGTTCGCGGTGGGGCAAAGGGTGGTGGTTCTTCGGAGGTTACGGATTTTGGCAAAGATTTGGTGAAAAGATACCGGAACGCTCAGTTAAAACTTGATGGCGTTGTAATGGAACTTTCATAATTTGGTTTTGTTTGTTTTTTTTAACGATAGGTTTATTTTATCGATGTTACAAAGTGATAACATCGGAGTTTTGCATGAATCAACCACACCAAAACTTGGCAAAAGGCACCCTAAAAATCGCTACCACAGACTTAGTCCTAATGGCACTCTTCGCAAGCCTTGGCTTAGCAACAAAAAATGTTATCCACCCACTCGTCGCCGCTATAACAGGACCACTGTACGTCCCAACTGGTGCTGTAGCCGGAGGATTATACATGATGTGGCCAGTAATGGCGTTTGGTCTTGTACGTAAAATCGGGGCTGCCTCAATGGTCTCCTTAACACAAGCCTTCATTAGTCTGCTGCTTCCATTCGGCAACTTCGGTCTCCTCTCATTTGTCATCTATCTTGCCCCTGGCTTAGCAATCGACGCTTTCTTTTTGATTTCAAAGCATAAAGCCTGCTGTTCAGCCTGTTGCATCGGTGCCGCAGCAATAGCTAATGTTGTCGGAACCATTTCAGTGGGAGCATTAGTTCTGTTTTTGCCTTTGGGGGTGCTCTCATTTTTGAGTGTTGTTGCAGCAATAAGCGGTTGCATTGGAGGATTCATCGCTAACATGCTTCTATTTAGAGTAGGAAAAATCGGTTTCGGAGGAAAAAAAATTGAATAAAACCAGAAAAATCGTTTTAGCGGTTTCAACATTAGCTGTAGTTATTATTGCATTAACAGCATCCATTTATTATTTAACAGGCGGTCCAGCTCAAAAAAGCAATTTAGGTTTACCTAGTGGTAATCCACCGCAGGTTCAACTCAAAATCACAGGTGACATTGCATCAGAAAAAACCGTGACTATAGATGACCTTACCCAGATGCCCTTGACAAACGTAACAAGCACAATTAAAGGCGAAACAGCCAATTACATCGGAGTAACAATGCTCCAGCTTCTCAACCACATCGGTGCCTCATGGGATGCAGGCTTTATCAACGTAATTGCATCTGATGGCTTCAACAAAACAATAAACACCTATCAAGCCTACAACAGCACACAGTATTCAGGTGAAGAAATAATTTTGGCGTTTGCCAAGAATGGAAACTGGATAACTGATATTTCTGAAGGACCACTAAAACTAATAACTCCAGGGTTAGCATCAAACTTTAATGTTAAAAGCGTAAGTGAAATCCGTTTGCAACCGTGGACAATCAACTTTACAGGGGCAGTCTCTAACCCACTTGTATTAACAGGCAACAACTTAGCAAATTATGAACCCATAACTGTGCAGGCAGCGCTTGCTCCAGGTGGAGAACCCCAAAGAACTTCTGAGTGGACTGGTGTGAGTCTTTGGAGTATTCTGCAAGCCAGCGGTGTCTCAGAAGGCGCCAGCAAAGTCACTGTGTTAGCAATTGACGGTTACAGCCGAGAATACACGATCCAGCAAGCCAAAGACCTTGGTATCTTGATTGGATACCAAGAAAACGGCGCTTACCTAACACCTGTTAACGGTCAACCTTACCGCCTTGTTGTTCCAACGGAAGATTTTAAGTGGGGTCAATATTGGGTTAGGTGGGTTTCAGGAGTTACAGTAACCTAAGGCGTTTTTGCTTGAAGAAAGCCTCAAAAATTGTTTTTGTCTTCTTTATTTTTTTGATTATCGCAGCAGTGCCGCTATATTATTATACGCGTCCAGAAACAACGCAAACTGATGTCTTACAGATTAAGGGAAAAGTAAACAACCCAACAACACTGACACTTAGCCAACTCAAAACACAACCATCAACAACTGTACAAGTTACATTGTCGTCTAGCAGCAGACCATCAGACAACGGTGTTTACAATTACACCGGCGTTCAACTTCCAGAATTACTTGCCCAAGCCATCATCCTTGACAAGTGCCACCTCCGTATACATTCAAGCTTCAGACGGCTACGGAACGACCATAAGTATCCAAGATGCAATGAACCAAAACACTATCATAGCCTACCAAAGAAACGGCTCACCCTTGACAGCGCTAAAAGATGATGGTGAAGGACCACTGCGACTCATAATAGGCAGCGATCAATTTGCACAAAGATGGGTCAGAGGCGTAGTAGCAATCGAAGTCCGTTAAGCTACATTTCAATAGCTTTTTTCTCAATCAAATCAGTCAAGGCTTCAGTTTCAGTCAAATTGAATATTGGAACTTTTATGGCAGCCGCTTTTTTGGTTTCGATGTCTGATTCAGTTATTATTCCTGAAACGGCGATGGTAGAGAGGATCATAATAGCTTTTTGCTTCATCAGCGGTTTTTGCTGCGATTATTTTAGGAAGCATTTTTTCTGACTCAAAGCCTTCTAAAACAACATAATCTAACCCTTCTAGGAAAGGCACGATTTCTTCTATGTTCAATCTTCTTTTGATGAAAACCACAGTTTCGTCTCTTGGAACGGCAACTATCGTTTCTGCTCCTGCAATGCTGTACCTGTCGGTTTCGGTTGCTGGCGTATCCAACGTTGGAATCCGAACCATCTCCTTAACAGCTCCCACTCGGTACCCACGACGCTTGAGCTCAACTATCAAATGCTCAATCACAGTGGTTTTTCCAGAATGCTTCCCACCGACAACCGCTACAAGCTTTGGCACTAACTACACCTGAACTGTTTTTATCTTAAAACAGCCATATATGGTTTAATGACAACCAGCGGTTGGCGCTATCTTTAAGAAAACTACCGCAGAAAGCAAACAGCTTGAGCATTATTTATAAAAAGCCAAGCAACTTGATTCCATGCGGAGTGTGCGACTTTACGGTTTTAGTTATAGCCGCTGTTGGCGTTAGCGGTTCAGGAAAAACAGTTACTTTAGAGTACCTTATTTCTCATCTGTCAGCTGAAGGCTACCAAATCGGCTCAATAAAGCATGTCCACCACAAAGGCTTCACGATGGATAAAGAAGGAACCAACACTTGGCGTTATGCAAAGGCAGGCTCCAAAGTCATTGTTGCCATTTCACCTGAAGAAATAGACATCATCAAAAAAACCGAGATGGCACTCAACGATTTAAACCAAATAATCGCTCTTTTGGAACAAGAGAAACTCGATATCGTATTCATTGAAGGCTTCCACAGCTTAATAGCTAAAAGAGTTGATGTGCCCAAAATTATTACAGCGAAAAACAGAGAAGGACTCGAAGAAACGTTGCAGGGAACAGTTGAGCCAATCATTGCGATTACAGGTATTGCAGCCACAAACGCAACCAATACATCTTATGGAAATATACCGATAATCAAGATTCCTGAAGAGGGCCAAAAACTAATCACGCTTATAAAAGAACAATTAGGTAAAGCAAGCACAAAAACCGTTAACTGAGGAAACGTGATGGCTAAACGGGCTGCACTCATTTTGGCAGGGGGAAAAGCTCGCAGATTCCAAACAATAGATGCAATCTGGCGAGATAAAGCCCTAGCTGAACTCAACGGTAAACCTCTTTTAATCCACGCTATGGAAAACGTCAAGGACATTGTCGATGAAATCGTTGTGTGTGTAAACGATGAGGAACGAAAAGCGAAATATACTAAAACTTTAGAACAATATGCCATTAAAAACGTCAGGATTGTTATTGACGAAAAAATTAGCCACATAAGTGGCCCAAACGTGGCAATCATGTCAGGTTTAAGAGCTGTTCAAGCGGATTATTGCTTAACTTTGCCTTGCGATATGCCTTTTTTGCAGCCCAAAGTTGCTGAATATATGTTTAATGAAGCGGAAGAGTCTGATGTGGTTGTTCCAATGTGGCCTAACGGCAGACTTGAAACCCTTATAATGGTTCTTGGAACGCCAAAGTAGTTTAGAAATCACGGATACACTATGCCAACTGAAACGGCCTCGCTCAGATGATATTCCACGAGGAGCCAGCAAAACCTTGCTGATTTCTCCAGTAAACGAAATAAAAGCACTCGACCCGGAACTAAAGAGCTTCATTAACATAAACTCAAAAGAAGACCTAACTCGTCTGCAAACCCGCCGTTCATATGGACCAGTAAAAGAAAATGTACACCTAAACATGGGCGTATTTTCGGTTTCTGATTTGCAGCTTCTCAGAAAAGGAGCCAAATTGCTCCAAGAAAACAACCTTTTGGAAGCGCAAAAAACCTTTGCTAAATGTGCCAGCGACTTGGAAGCTTGTGATTCGTTTTTTTGGAGCGGGGTAGCTGAAGAAAACCAAGGAGAAGCTTTGTTTACTCTATCACAAAAACAAACGGAATCGGAACTGGCTGCGACGTTAGATTTTGCAGGAAAAGAAGCTTATCTACGAGCTGCAAATAACTACCGTGTCGAGTCAAAAATTTTCGAAAGCAACCGTTGTCTGCTTCTGGCTGAACGTGCATTCGCTGATAAGGCATGGTGTGAATCGTGGGTTATGGGAAAAGACGGTCACGTTCACAGGTATCCACCCAAGGTTTCTTAAATGATTTGAGTAAGTTCCAGTTTGCCAAATAAGTAAACTTCTACGCGACTCCCTTTCGCGAGTCTCGTATGCGGCGGCACTATAGTATAACCGTTTGATTTGACGATAGTTGTTAATGCGCTTGATCCGCCTTCAACTTGTTCAGCTAACAGTTTGCCCTCAAACTGTTTTAGGTGGGTGAGTTGGAATCGAAATTGTGGACCAGTCTCCAGATCTTCAGCTAACTCAGCGCTCAGTTTTGGAAGCACACCATCGCCGTTATCCCCGAGGTAGTGGCTAATTAAGGGCGCGACAAAAAGGTAGAACCCAGCTATACAAGAACCAATATGCCCGGGCAACATAATCACCGGCTTGCCACAGACTATTCCGAAGCCTGAAACTGCACCTGGCCTTAACGAAACACCTTGAACAACCACTCCAGGATCGCCAAGCGCATTGACAGCATCAGGAACAAAATCTTTCACCCCAACTGATGTCCCGCCTATTGTAACCACGATATCTGAATCCGCAATCTCTTCAGCGATTTTTGCAGTAACTTTTTCAAAATCATCGGCCATTATCCCAACCATTTCCGCTTCAGCCCCTAATTCGGAAGCCAAACCAGCAACAACAAGGGCATAATTATTGGCGATTTTGGCTGGGTCTTTGCTGGCTTGCTTGATCAGTTCGTCTCCGCCCGAAATAATGGCGATTTTTGGCTTTTTAGCAACTTCAGCAATGATCATCCCCAGTGAAGCTAATACCCCAATATCCTGCGGTCTTAGGACCTGCCCCTTCTTGAGAATTAAATCGCCTTTTTTCATGTCGTCTCCAAGCGGTATTATGCCTTCGCCTGAAGTGATTTCGCGAATAACTTCGATTTTGTCGCCGTTTAACCTTGTTTCCTCAACTTTTACTGTTGAATCCGCACCTTTGGGTATTGGAGCTCCACATGCAACATAAACTGCTTCACCATGAGCAGCTTCAAATGCGGTTGGGTAATCTGCTGGAAATAATTTTCCGACAACTTTGAAGGCTGCAGGTTTTGTAGTTGAGGCTGCCTTAGTATCTTGCGAGTTGATTGCGTAGCCGTCAATGAAAGTTTTGTCGTAGTTAGGAATGTTAACAGTTGAAATAGCATCTTGAGCTAAAACTCTGCCTAAAGCTTTCTGCAACTGCACCATTTCGCTCGGATTTAAGTTTGAGTGGACGGCGTCAAGAAGTTGCTTTTGTGCATCCATTGGGTTTGAGCGTTTTGGCAATCTTTTAATGTCAGGTCTATTCACTGCAGGCACCTACCAAGTAATCCTTTCTGCGCAAGTGTAAATATTCATTCGTTTTCCACGTACAAATCCAATCAAAGTGATATTGGCTTTTTTGGCCGAAGAAATTCCTGAGTTGAGAACCGCTGCTACTGAAGCAACTATGGGTAAACCAACTTTTGCAGCTTTATAAATCATATCGCCCGGTACTCGCCCTGTGATTATCATGAAGCTTTGGTTAAAATCAGCTTTTGATAGCGAAGCCGCACCTATGACTTTGTCAACAGTGTTATGTCTGCCGACATCTTCTGAGAAAGCCACCATTTTGCCGTCTGCTTGGAAGATGGCTGAGTCGTGTAGTCCACCTGTTTCTTTGAATCCCTTTGCTAAGTTGTTGATTTGGTCGATTGCGTCAAGTATGGTTTGTGCTTTAATTGTGAGTTTGGATTTTACCGTGGGAATTTTCTGGTCATGTTGATAGGGTGATGTGCTTGCTTTTATAAGGGGAATTATGCGTGTACTTTGCCGCATATTTTTCATTCGTTCATCCAAATCCACACATGCCTTTATCGTAATTTGGCAACTATTCTTTGCTTCGTTAGAGATTAACTCTTGGATTTCATCAACAGAACTAAGAATATCCTCAGATAGCAAGTAGCCGACTGCGAGTTCTTTGAATTGTGAGGGAGAACACCAAATGACAAAAGCATAGGCTGAGTTTATGGTGATTTGTAGGGGAACCTCTTCAGCCACGTAATCAGTTGTTTTTTCTGCTTTTCCCGTGGATAAGTCAAGCCTAGTCATGTCAACTTGGCGCATAACATTCACTCTGCTTAGTGAGTTTTGAATCTAGCCGACTTCATAAGGCATTCGGCTAAGTTAGCACTTGACTGATCAATTCATCGGGATAATTGGGCTTTGAAAATGAAGTAAAATAAAAGAAAAGGCTAATTCTTTAGTAGCCTATTCAAAGGTATTTTTCGTAGAATTTCATTTGTGGATTGTTGGCTTTTGAAACGAATATTTTGCCTGTGCCATGTTCAGCTAAGTCACCTAGGAACACATAGAATGGTCCCGCCGCTGATGTTGTATCGTCAATTTTGACTTTAGGTTTAACGCTGTCGATCGTGAAAGTTGGCATTACTTCGTCAACTGTGCCTGTGATAACGATTTTGCCACCAGTCATACATGCACCAGGACGAATATCAACTGCCTTATCAACCAAGATTACCCCGTCACTCATATGGTAACCCAAGAACCTACCTGCTCCACCCTTGATTTTGAGAACGCCACCGTGCAAGTAGCATCCTGAGTCGCTTCCAACTTTGCCGTCAACAATTATTACGCCTCCTTTCATACCTGTACTAGTGCCACGGTATGGGGAAGCTAAGTAGTCGCCTGCATCTCCATGCACTTCGATTAGACCACCTTTCATGTCATTGCCCGACCAACCGCCAATGTTACCGTTTACTATGATTTTGCCTCCAGACATTTTTTCCCCTGTATGCATTCCTACATCACCGTTGACGAGAATTTCACCAGTTTTCATTGCTGAACCGATTCGTTTGACTTTGCTAACATCGCCATTAATGGTGATGAATGGTGTTTCAAGTTTGTCTTCTTGGATTTCGAAGAGGTCGCCAAGTTTTAAGTTACGATTTCCTTCGGTTATAGGCATGTTTGCTATTTCAGCAATATCTTTACCCCTGAATACATCTGGGCTAATGCAAGCTGCTTGAACGGGAACCTCAAATTTTCGTTTTGGTATTAGAATTATCATTTTAGACACTTGCCTTTACGGTTAGTTTCTGTGGAACATGGAGGTAATGCTCGAACACTGGGTAATTGTCATATTCAACTGTCCAGTATTGTTTGAATTTGCGTTTCATTTCATCGTCAATCACACATGGATCCTTTGTTTGCACATCAAGCCACATGGTTCTACCCGGCGTTTGGTTGTTTACTACTTCGCCGTCTTTAACGACGATTGTGCCATCTTTAATTGTGTAAGTTGCGTGTTTGAAGGCTTTGCGTGCAACCTTGAACTGTTGAGCTATGTCGAGTTTTTCGGGGTTAATGTTATAGATCGCAACATCTGCGTCTGCACCTACGCCGAGTTGACCCTTGTTGGTGAGTCCCAAGGCTTTGGCTTGTCCTGCACGGGTCATAATTGCTATTTCATATAGTGACATTTCACGATCGATTGATGGAAGCAAACTCTTTTTCTGAGCTTTCTTGTGACAGTGTTTCAGAGTTATTTCGCGTGCTTTCTTGCTGTAGAGCCAAGCGAGTACTCTTGGGTAGGCAAAGAAAGGTCCAGCGTTGGGGTGGTCGGTCGACATGAACATTTTCCATGGGTCTTTTATGAGTAAGGCTAATTCTAACCCGATGGACCATTGTAAAGCGTTAACTGGGCTTTTTTTCTTGTATGTGAAGGGTATTATTCCTCCACTGGTTTCGGTTTCAATGTCGCTGTTAACCCATTTGTTATGGCCGCCTAACTCGTAGAGTGAAAATTCGAAGGGTCCATCAGCAGTCATAGTTGTTGTGTCTGTGAATATTATTTGTCCCATGTCAAAAGTCAAGTGGTTGTGGGCGTTGATGTAACTTGAGATTTCTTCTGAGGCTGATTGGAAGTGTGCCCAGCCATCGCCAGCAAAACTAGCGAATTGCAAGTGGGTAATATGGCCAACTGGTTTACCGTTGTAAGGTACACTTTCTAGTGCCTTCATTGATTCTAGGGTAGTTGTGTAGTTGCCTGGTAATCCAAGGTTGTTGGTGTGAAGATGTATAGAATGAGGCAGGTTGAGCATAGCGTTAACTCTGGCTAAGCCTGTTATGATTTCGCGTGGGGTAATGCAGAAGTTAGGCACTTGATCGTCGATGCTGTGGACGTTGTGTCCAAAACCCCAAGATTCCAAGCCTCCGGGATTAACTATTTTTATTGCGTACCCTTTGGTTATATCTAGCATCCAAGCGACATGTTTAGCGCATTCTTCAATTTTGCCTTTTGCTAGGTTTTCTAAAACAAACCACCAGTCGCCAAGAAGCGGGTAAGTAGCTTTGTCTAGCAATGGTATGTCATTTAATTCTTCATGGGTATGTTTAGCTTGGAGTGGAGCCATTGATGGATTCATAACGGTTGTATATCCCATACGAGAATAACGGTAACCAGTTGTAAAAGTGGAGGGAATTGAGTAGCCTGTGCCGCTGCGAGTCATGACTGTTTTGCGCTCCACGTCTTTTATATGGTCATCTGGGCGAATTATTCTGCCGGTGTTAACTTCCCCACCTGCAATGTGGGTATGAATGTCAACGCCGCCCGGCATGACAGTCAAGCCTGAGGCATCAATTACTTGGGCTTTGCTTTTGACTTTTTGGACGATTTTGCCGTCTTTGATGGCTATGTCCATTTTTTCCCCGTTAATCTTGTTAATAGGGTCAAAGACGAAGCCGTTTTTTATTAGTAGTTCAGTCATTTAAGCAACCTCTGCTTTTTTTGTTTTCTTTCTTTGTTTAATTTCGATCCTGGGTGCTAGTTTGTTGCGTGCTTTGAGTTCGGCTTTAGTTTCTGTTTCTGGATTTTTAGCTTTGATTGCTCGAACTTCGTCTAGTATTTTCTTTAATAGTTCTTCGTCGTTTAGAATGCCTTTTGGTGGCTCAACAACTTTATGGAGCATTATTGGTACTAGATCCATGCGGTAAGCGGTTCCCTCGTATTCTATTCCGCACCACTGAGTTGGAAACACTACATCGCCAAGTCTTGAGATTGCGTTCATGTCTGGGTTGATTGTGATTATCGGGTGCTGCATCATTTTTTGCATTGCTCCCTTTGGGAAGTTTGCACCTGGATCTGAGGAAATAACTAGGGTCGCATCGTTGTCGCCGCGATTGAGTAAATCAATTGCTGTGAATTCTCCAGGGTTGTATTGTGGATATCCTTGTGAGAAATCAAGTGCATATGGATAGCCTGTTTGCCAAGCGAAAACTATGTTTGCACCAGTCACGTTGAAATGTCCACGCATGGGTGAAATAACGAACTTGGTTTTTCTGTTAAGGTCACGTGTCATTGCGATTGCTATTTCAATGTTTCTGAATCTGCCTGCGCTTTGAGTTAAGCCTAGACCAAAGAAAATGACGCCAAAATCGCAATTTACCATTGCGTCTGTAACTTCTTTAAGATATTCAACTGGAACACCACCAACCTTGTCAACATCCAGTTCTTGGTCAGCTATTAAACATCTCATGGAGTCTAGTATTTCATAATCTTTGTTTGGTTCTACCTGAAGGAAATAATCAGCTGCTTCTGCTGTTATTGTTTTTCTTACGTCAACAACAATTAATTTACGTCCATCTTTCTGCATTGTTTGAGGTGGAGCGTTGGGAGAATCGATAGCACATGCCTTTGAACGAAAAGTAGGAATAGTGCTGCCCGTTATTAGTTTTGAAGCAGCGTCCACCTTTTTCATGCTTGCCTCACCCTTCAACTTTTGCATGTAATTTTTCCATTGGCTACCTTCAAAGCGACCTTCAGTAAAACTGGTGTATCTTTCAAGGTGTCTTGGGTGTGAAGCCCATGGGTCGCATGCCCAGTAAATTACTAGGTCTGCACGGTGTCTAATTTGTCCAAGAGTACATGAAGGGATACCGATTTCTTGTTCAGCCATAACTGATGGTCCATGACAAACGCTGCAGCAGTTATCTAATGCTGAGCCTAATTCTTCAGCTAATTCTACACCCACTCGCTGCGCTTCGCTAGTTGAGCTGCTCCAGCCGAATAGAAGTGGATACTTTGCGTCGGTGAGAATTTGAGCTGCTTTGTGAACGGCTTCATCCATGGAAACAGGAACTAACTTGCCGTCTTTTCTTATCATTGGTTTTAGAATTCTTTCATCGCTTTTGTACCCGTGAACCATTTTGGCTTCACATTGAGCACAGCCATTTTTCATTTTTACAATTTCGTTATTTTCCACAGTAACTTCCAAATCATCACATAAGCAGCCGCATATTGGACAAACAACGGATTTTATTTCTTTCATAATAATTACCGTCCATATTCTTTCATTAGAAGCTCATCAAGGGTTAAGACAGCTTCATTTGGGGCAGCTTTGACTTCAACTGGAAACCCCTTAAAAATAGGCATGCCCATTCCGAAAGTTTCGTCGCCACATATTGCATTTGCCCACAAACCGCATGGTATAAAAACCATTCCAGGTGTGATTCCGCTTGGAAATTTTACTGCTTTAACGATGACAGAACCGTACTTAGAGGTCACTTGAACATTTGTTCCGCTTTTTATACCAAGTTTTAGCATGTCAGATTTATCTATGAAGCAAACTGAACTACTATCAAAGTATTCTTTGGAGCCTTTCCCCATCTCTTTTCCTACGCCTTGATCTATCGTTCTACCAGTGATTAGAGTAGCACTTAATATTTGCTCCACCATGGCCTACAACCTTACCCAATAGAAATTTATCCTGTTATATTTAAGAGTAGGTTAAAAAACTTTGTAAAATTCACCATTAACTCATCAGTTAGGATGTTAAATTGTAATTGTAAAAGAACGGTAATTGGTTACCTAATAAAGTTAGGTGAATAAAAATTAGTCATTTAAGTTTAGCATGCACAGCGTTAAAAGTAGCATTATATGTTCTTTTTCCGCTTTCATTTATTACGCAGGTGGCTTTGGCTTTGAACGAGACACCCCTCATTCGCCTCAAATCTTTAGTTGTATCGGGCTCGGTATCGTCAAACCAGCATATAACATAGTGATCAGCTAAACCTTCTTTTGTTGTTAAGTAGTCAGCGTCGCCCATTAGAGTGAAAAAATCCGTTATGCTGCCAGAATACTTTGCTTCTGCGCTTTTATTTATCGTTAGCTTTTTTGCTTTGACAACAACGAAGGGATCAACTTCAGGGTTAACGTCACGTTCTTTAAAAATGCATAAGACAGGTTTATTCCAAGTAACTTCAGACAAAACAACAACCTCAAAGAAGCTAACTTGCGCAATTATATAACCGTATTGCAGAAATTTCGTTCTAAAATTAAGAAAAATTTTTGAACCTCTTGAATAGCAGCTGGACTTTGCGGGTTAAGATCTAAAGGCTCAAACGAGAATTTTTTTGACTTACCGCAATCTTAACTTATTTTGGTAGATTTGCTTTAGCCTGCTAGCATATTCGTCTCTTTTAGTCATTTGAAAAACATAATTTCCCAAACTAGAAGTAATTTTCAATTCATACTCATTGGTATCTGAATATCCATCGCCAATCGAGCCAACTACTGCCAAGTTGACTTCCTGGATAGAACTATGTTGAATTACGATGCAACCTGGAATACTAGCCAATATTGCCGAAGGCGACATTGAGAGGTATCTTTGTTGATAGGGATATGTTATCGGTTCTGGACCTTGTTTTCTTTTCGCCTGCTGCTTTGATATTTCAGAGATTTCTTTGAGTATCTCTTTAGTAATTGGAACAAAAATTAGCTGTTGATTAGTTAGAATGCCCGTGTAATAGTCTGCATTTCCGAATCTCTTTGATTTTTGAGCAATAATAAAGCTTAAAATTTGTTCAGTGCCAACTTGACTAATTGAGTTTAATGTCTTGACTTGTTCAATTTGAGGCATAAATGTAGGTGGTGGAGGGGGAGGTGGAAAATGTTGGACTTGCTGTTTTTGTTGGTTTCCGCAGTTTCCGCAGAAATTAGCGTTTGGATTTAATTGGTGTCCACAGTTTTCGCAATAAGGCATGTGAAATCATGCAACCAAGGTGTTTTTAGAATTTAACTTTTTTGTTCCATATAGCGCAGAGGAAAAGGAACACTCAAAATGCCGCTCGAAGAACTAATTGGCGAATCACCCTAATCCGAGACGAAATGAGACGCAAAACAAAATCCATAACCGCAAAACATCTACGCAAACTAGTCCAAAACTTGATCGTCAAAGCAGACCTCATAAAACAGCATAACATCAGAATGTATGACCCTAACACCAAACAGTCACTCTTCGCCTGATCAGCATCGTTTTGTGCATGCAAGTAAAGGCATAAACGATTCAAAAATAAACAACGAAATAAGAAGCATCTTTAGCCGAAAACGCATAACTGTTTCCATACAGTATGTTTCTGCAAATCTTCAAAATTTAGAAACAGATAATCTTATTCATTCAATGCAACTAAACAGCCTTCAGTTTAGCAGGTAACAAAAACTGGGATAACAGCTTTTAACTCCACAAAATATGCCATAAGCAGACTCCTCCCTTTCCTCGTAATTCGATATTGCCTTCGAGCTTTTCCCAGAACGAACTCCCAACTTGAACCAATAAGCCCATGTTTCTCCAAACGCTTAAGTTCAGGGTATATAGTTGATGCGCCCAAGTGTATTCCGAATTTTTTATCCACTGCCTTCAAGATGGCGTAGCCGTGTAGGCCGCGTTCGGATGTTTCGCTTATGAGGTCGAGTAGGATACTTTCGAGAATGGCTCCATGGAAGATTTTTCTGTTCAAAATATTTCACCTCTTTAGAACAGTTCAAAACTGAATCTAATCAATATTAAGAGTGACGATTGAAGATATAAAGTCGTGCTGTAGCCTCGCCACTACAACAAGCAACAGACCATTTAAAAAAAAACAACCTTATTCACACCTAATTTCAAAAGAAAACAAAGTTTTTGAAGAAAGTCAGAAGTGAAATGGAGTTAACGCCATCGAAGCCTAGACCAAACTAGACTACAACCATTTTTAACCTTGCACCACAAAATGCTTTAGTAGCAAATATTTTGAAACATCTGAAATAAAAAGGAAAAAAGCGGTAAATTCAGTATGAAAGTAGATGGAGATTGGCGCCGCTGAAAGGACTCGAACCTTTGACCTACTGATTAACAGTCAGTCGCACTACCGGGCTATGCAACAGCGGCAACCCACTGGTTCTTCTTCCTCTTTCAGTTCAACAAGAGTATTTAAATTTAGTTGTTTTAAAAATGTTTATTCTATTTGCCTAACTTTATGCTTTGCAATAGCTGAGAAACCCTTGTAGAAATCCTTCATTATTCGAGAATACCATTTGCCAGAAAAAGTCCAGTCAAGCAAGTTATCAACCCAGTGAAAGTCGTGTTCAACACATTGTAACAGAAGCTGTTTGTGTAACTTGTTTAGTTGAGTATTTGTAAACCAGTCTTCGCTCTTCAATTTTCCAAGAGGCACGAAAAATAAGGGAACAATAAGGCTTCGCATATCTTTTAAGTCGGCAACTAAATCCATTGTTTTTATAACATCTTCTTCTTGTTCATCAGGTAATCCGACAATCAAGGTACAAGCAGGAACCAACTTGTTATCATGCATTAAACCCATTCCATTAACGACCACGTCATGCCAATCTTCAGCCTTAAATGGATGAGCCTTTGCAGGCATAATTTTTTTAGCCACTTCAGGAGAACCAGTTTCTATACCTACCTCGGCGCCCCACCAAGTCTGTTTCTCCAAAATAATTTCTGATAACTTCGAAAAAAGCTTAGGTGAAGATGCAACAGCTGCAAGCGAGCAATGGCTCCAGCTTAAGCTATCTACTTTCTTCATAACTAATTCGTGCAATTCTACAAGTTTATCATAATTAGATGTTGTATTGTTTGATCCATAAAGCATAACATCTTCTGAATGGAGGCAAACAGCAGATACTTTTCCTGAATTAAGATTAACGTTTAATTCGCGATCTATTTTTTCAATTGGGTACCACCTTAAGGGTCTTTGAGTAACGTTGCAGAATTGGCATCCTCGACAACAGCCTCTTCCAATCTCAATTAAACCGTTAATAGATGGTGAAACGATGTCTGGGATTTCTTCCAAACATGGAACCTCACCAACGCCGACTTCGTAGTGACTGGGAAGTTCTTGCCCTTCAATAGCTGACCTGAATAGTTTTCCCAATATGTTTTCTGCTTCCCCTTCAACGATGCAGTCAATACCTAACTCATTAGTAGCGTTCTCTCGATATTGAAACTGCCAGGCGCCAGGTCCACCAACAATGATTTTTAATCCGTTTTGTTTAGCCTTCTTAATAGCTGGGCTTTTTAGTAATGCTTGAAAATGTTTTGCAAGGTAGGGTTCTTTTTTGAATATAAATGCGAGGGTTGTTGAAGCTGGACCTAAACCAAAAGGGTCCATAGCATGAATGCCCAGCACCTTTGTTTCTTTCAGGCTGTTTCCTATGTGGTTTGGGCTTATTGTTTCAACTGTAAAACCTTCTTTTAGAAGTTGAGCTTCAGTCTTTCTCAAACCATACGGGGCAGTTAAGGGTTGACCCTTGGTTGTTTTTATTGGTGGAAAGAAAAGGTAGCTGTAGAGCCATTCTGGAAGAAAGTTTGGGGGAGCGCAGGTTCCGAATCCTAGAAATTCGTTGCTATGATAATTGCTCATTAATGTTCTGTCTGCGGTTAAAATCACATCTGGCACTTGCTGTTCCCCATTTTAGTCATATCAAAAACAGCCTCTTGAACCAAAAATCTAGTCAGTCAATAGTAAAATATAACTTTATTGCTCAAATGAAAAAGGAAAATGTTCAAATCGATAAACTTTTTGACCCTTTAAGCGGTGGTGTTGACGGTTTTTATGTCAATTTAACCTCTTGTTATTTTTACATTAAATTGAAGTGTTTTTGCGTTTCGACACAAAAATGTATATCAAGGTATGCGTCAATTTAGCTAGAAAAGACTTAGCGAGGGGAATAAGTTTTGAAAACTATGATGGAGTTTAGGTGGCATGGTAGAGGCGGGCAAGGCGCTTGGACAGCCAGCGAACTTTTGGCTCGAACAGCCCTTGACGAAGGCAAATACATTCAATCTTTCCCAGAATTTGGGCCTGAACGAATGGGTGCCCCAGTAACTGCTTTTACAAGAATAAGCACTGAACCAATAAGATTACATTGTGCGATCTATAACCCAGACGTTGTCATTGTTTTAGACAACACCTTACTTAAATCCGTCCATGTTACTTCTGGATTAAACCGAGATGACGATTCTCTAATTATTAACTCCAGTGAAGAACCTGCAGTTTTAAAGAAAAACCTCGGGGTTACTAAAGGCAAAGTTTGGACGGTCCCAGCAACCGAAATTGCTCTTAGAATTTTGGGTGCTCCAATAACAAACACCGCACTTTTGGGTGTTGTTGCTAAAGCCACTGGCATAGTTACTTTGGAAGGTATTGAGAAAACCCTGAAGGGTCGTTTCCGACCTGATTTGGCTGAGAAAAACTTTGCAGTTATTAAGGAAGCTTACAAGGAGGCAAAAGTTGAATGAGTAGTAAAGAAAAAACTTGGAAAGAAATATCCATAGCCGGCGTTCCCCCGAAATCCAGCATAGGATTCATGACTGGAGACTGGAAAACTTACATGCCTATTCGCGACCTAGAGAAATGCACTATCTGCCTGACATGTGTAATGGTTTGCCCTGAGGGTGCAATAAAATGGCGTCCCGAAATGGGCAAAGTTGAGATTGACTACAATTACTGCAAAGGCTGCGGAATATGCGCTAACGAATGCCAAGCAAAAGCGATAACAATGAAAATGCCCGAGGAATAAGAAATGACGCAAAAACCAAAACAAGAAACAATGGCAATGAATGGTGACGAAGCAGTTGCCTTCGCGGTTAAACAATGCGACGTTGACGTGGTTGCAGCTTACCCAATCACTCCCCAAACAATTATTGTTGAAAAATTCAGTGAATACGTCGCCAACGGGGAAGTGCTAACTGAATTTGTCTGCACTGAATCAGAACACAGTGCTATGACAGCTTGCCTTGCAGCATCTGCAACAGGAGCAAGAACTTTTACTGCAAGCGCCTCAGCAGGATTAGCGTTAATGCATGAAATGCTTTTTGTGACATCGGGTTCACGAGCACCAGTAGTAATGGCAGTAGCTAATCGTGCGCTTTCTGCACCGCTAAACATTCACGGTGACCACTCCGACAGTATGGCCGAACGAGACAGTGGATGGATTCACATTTATGTTGAAAATGCACAAGAAGCCTACGACTCAATTGTTCAAGCCTTCAAAATAGCTGAAGATGTTGGCGTATCATTGCCGATAATCGTGGGTTTAGATGGCTTTACAATCAGTCACACTCTTGAAAGAGTAGATGTGCTCTCAGAAGACGAAATCAAAAAGTTCGTTGGCGAACGTCAATTTCCAATGGTACTTACCCACGAAGGAAAAACCGTTCCTTTCAAACTTGACCCTGAAAACCCCATGACGATGGGTCCCAACGCTTTACAGAACTACTATTTCGAGTTTAAGCGTCAACAAGAAGAAGGCATGCGTAACGCATTAAAAAAGATACAAGAGGTCAATATTGAATATGCTAAAATCAGCGGCAGAAGCTACGGAAACGGACTTATCGATGAATACAAGCTTGAAGACGCAGAAATCGCAATTGTCTGCATAGGTTCAACCGCTGGAACACTAAAGGTAATAGTTGACCAGTTGAGAGAAGAAGGTGTGAAAGCTGGAGTTCTACGTTTGCGCACCTTTAGGCCGCTACCGACAGAAGACCTACAGAAATGCACTGAAAAACATTAAAGCTGTTGCAGTTATGGATAAAAGCATGAGTCCAGGTGGTTTGGGCGCTGCAGTTTTCAACGAAGTCAGAAATGCACTCTACGATATAAAACAACGCCCAATAATAGTAAATTACATTTTTGGATTAGGCGGCAGAGATTATAGTCCAAAAGACCTAAGACGCGTCTTCGAAGATTTAACAAAAATAGCTAAAACCGGTCAAGTGGAAAACCAAGTGCATTATTTAGGATTAAGAGAGTAAAGGAGGAAAAAAAATGACAACACAAGAATGGAAATTTACATCTAAAGATATTGCACTCAAACCAGACCTTTTCTTGTCAGGCCACAGAGCATGTGCAGGCTGCGGTCCAGCAGCAATGCTTAGAATGGTCATGAAAGCAACACGTGGACCAACAATTGTGACTCAAGCAACAGGTTGTATGGAAATAGTTGGCTCCATTTACCCATACTCGTCTTGGGCAATACCTTGGCTTCATACCGCTTTTGAAAATGCCGCTGCAAACGCTTCAGGCATTGACGCAGCCATAAAAGCAATGCGTAAAAAAGGCAAAATCAAACAAGAGCACATAGATATAATTGCTTTAGCTGGCGACGGCGGAACCTACGACATTGGCTTGCAAGCATTGTCTGGCGCTGTGGAACGTGGACATGACTTCCTCTTTATCCTCTATGACAACGAAGGATACATGAATACTGGTATCCAAAGAAGCAGTTCAACACCTGTTGGCGCAGCAACAACCACAACCCCAGCTGGTTCAGTCAATCCTGGCAAGTTAGAAAAGAAAAAACCTATCACCGAAATAATGTTAGCTCATGAAATGGAGTATGTTGCTACCGCGACACCTTACTATTGGAAAGACATGCTAACTAAAGTCCGTAAAGGCTTGGAAGTTGAAGGTCCAGCATTTCTACATATTTTTGCTCCTTGCCCAAGAGGCTGGAGAAGCGAACCAGCAAAAACCATGGAGTACTCCAAGCTTTCCGTTGAGTCATGTGTTTTTCCAATCTGGGAAGCAGTAAACGGCAAACGACAACTTTCAATACCCAGCAAATTAATTGCTCTAGCACCGCAGAAAAAGAAACCAGTGAAAGCGTACCTTGAAGGACAAGGCAGGTTCAGACACCTATTCACGCCTCAGAACCAGCACATAATCGATGAAATCCAAAGTACTACTGATCTACGTTGGCAACGACTTTTGCAGAAATGCGAATCTGCCTAAATCCTTTTTCACTTTGTTTTTCTTTTGTTAGATTTTTGCCTTCGACCATTTTGTAAAAAACAAGCAAACAAGATAACTTCATCTTTCTTGACCAAGGTTCGCATTTTTGTTTTTCAATGCTTAGTGGGTCATTCGTCAATACGACCTTTGACCCACTTTAGAGTTTTCAGCAATGTTTTTGACTAAAGTTTTCTACCGAAAAAAGCATATATGTCAAAACACCGTTTCTCATTAAAAGCACTGGTGAACATAAACGGCGAATGCTGAAGAAAACAATGGAGAAATGGTAGTTACTCCCTGGGAAGTAAAGGGCAAAGTAGACTACGAACGTCTCGTAAAAGAATTCGGTACCCAACCTTTATCTCCAGAACTTCTCAAGCGAGTGGAAAACAAAACTGGTAAGCTCCACCTTCAGCTTGAACGAAAAATTTTTTTCAGTCATCGAGATCTCGACACTGTTCTTGACCTCTACGATAAAGGCATAAAATTTGTTTTGTACACTGGCAGAGGACCATCTGGACCCGTCCACATTGGACATTTGGTTCCTTGGATATTCAGCCTTCATATTCAACAAAAATTCAAAACACGGCTCTATTTTCAATTAACAGACGATGAAAAATTCTTAATCAGTGATAACGCAAACCTTAAGCAAACCCGCAAATGGGCGTACGAAAATGCCTTGGACCTTATCGCGTTAGGATTTAAACCTGAAGATACTTTCATCATTTATGATTCAGAAGATATCGACTTACTATATGATATAACACTCGAAATAGCCAAACGCATAACCTACAGCACTGCCCGCAGCAGTTTCGGCTTCCAAGATAGCACTAACATCGGCTGGGTTTTCTGGCCAGCCATCCAAGCTGCACCTTGTTTTCTCCACAAAAAACTCACAGGCGAAAACGTACCAGCACTGATTCCGGCCGCCATCGACCAAGACCCCTATTGGAGAGTAACCCGGGACGTTGCTCAAAAACTTGGCTACTACAAACCCGCACAAATTCATTGCCGCTTCCTACCAGGTCTTGGTGCAGGGGGAAAAATGAGCGCTTCTCAGCCAGAAACTAGCATATTTACCATGGATCAGCCTGACGTAGTCAAAAAGAAGATCTGGAATGCATTCACAGGTGGCAAAGGTACGGCGGCGGAACAGCGTAAAGAAGGCGCTGATCCGGGTGTCTGCAGCATTTTCCAATACTACTTTTTCCTTTTTGAAGAAGACATAGTAAAACTTGTTGAACGCGAACGTAAATGTAGAGGTGGGGAAATGCTCTGCGGTGAATGCAAAAAAGACATAGCTGAAAAACTCAACATATTCCTCGGGCAACACCAACAGCGACGAGAAAAAGCTAAAGACGTAATCCAGCAATACCACGTAAAAAGGTAATAAACCTATAAAATTTAGAAAAGCATGGAAAAAACCTCCCAATATTTTATTATCCCTATATACTCCACAAGCCTTTATAGTTGATTTGTCGGAAATTTTTCAAGAAGAAGAATCACTGGCGCTAACCTTACCGCTTTTTCAAGACGTTCTGGCAAAATCCATGGAGCAAAAACAATGAACTATAAAGAACCAATAATAATCGAGCACCTAGCATTTCTATCCGTAAAATATAATCTGTACCTATCAGAACTCTACCAAGCATTAATTTCAGCCAGGGCACTTCGAAAATCCACATGTGGAGACCTAACAATCGAATACCGCGGCATCATAAATCATCAAGCAGTTTTTCTAATTACAAAAGTTAACAAAGTTATAATGCAGTTCCGAGTTGAAGAAACGTTTCTCCTTAGGAAAAACATAAGTTTCGAAAGTTGGTTGGACACTGACAAAATACGTCGTCAAATGTCTAAGCAAAATCTTGGAGTCGACTTAATTTTTATCCAAAACCTGCGGCGTGGAATGAAAAAGATCAATTTAAAAGCAGAAGTTTTTGAGATAGAAGAACCAAAAATAGTAAATACCCAGTATGGAAGCAGAGTAAAGGTGACTAATTTGTGGGTGACTGATGAAACTGGGAAAGTTAAGATTTGTCTTTGGGGTGAACAGGCAAGCTTACCCTCTGTTGGTGATTTGGTTCAGATTAAGGGTGCATCAGTGCGAACTTTCAAAGGCGACAATCTCTTAAGTTTGGGAAGATATGGAACTTTAACTGTCCTGCAGCAACTATTGGTTTGATAACGCCAGAAGATTGGAATAAGAACTTTAAATTTATTTTTCTTATGGGTTCTGAAGTTAATATTTTTTTTTAAAAAAAGCAAATTTAGTCTCAAACTCTTAAGGCACTGTGGTTCATTGTTGCTATCTTCAGATAGATAATGGTTTTTAACGTGACGTTTAACAATAATCCCAAAATAGACATTTCTTCATATTAAAGAAAGAAAGTATAAGTTTGGCAAACATAATAACTGAAGATTGTAAAGGTGGTTTAGGTGTCGGCTAAAACTCAAGTTAACATAGCATCGGCTTTCAGGCTTCTTCATCCTATGCACACAGTGTTGATTTCATGTGTTGGAAAAACTAACAAACCAAACATTACAACTGTTGCATGGGCAATGCCAACCTCACTTAAACCGCCGCTCCTAGCTATAAGCCTCGCACCAACCCGCCACAGCCACTCTTTAATCGAAGAATCGGGAGAATTTATCGTTAACATCCCAACTCTCGAAATCCTGCAGGCAGTCTACGCTTGTGGCTCGCTAACAGGCAGAAGCTTCGACAAATTCAAAAAAACTAGTTTAACACAGATGCCAGCAAAACAAGTCAAAGCACCAGCCATCCGCGAATGCATAGCCCACCTCGAATGTGAAGTAGATAGCCAAACGACAACAGGCGATCATACAATATTTGTGGGCAAAATCCTCGAAGCATACGCTGATATGGGCGCATTCACTGAAAGCGGCTATGACCTAAAAAAAACCCGAATAATCTACCACACGGGTGGAAACAATTTCGCTCTATTGGATCCTAAACTTTACAAATCCTGATATAAAACACAACTTATAAAGCACGATCCAATGTTTACTTGCTCATGACAAACAAAAAAAACAAAAAATACACAATAACACAGAAAACAATACCGAAAGAAACAACTGTTACATTCAAAGAAGTAAAAGAATAAGTAACATTTTACAAAAGTTGATTCAATCTTAATTTCTTAAGAAAACAAAACCATTCGTTTGCAAAGAGTGGTTACCCATTTAAGCATGCAGTGCATTAACCAAATTCAGAATCAAGTGAAATTCAATGCCGTACGACAAGGAAGAACTTGAAACATTTCGCAAATCAGGCAAAATTCTGCGCGAAACTCGCGAGGAAATGCGAAGCCAAGTAAAAGAGAATATGCCAATCATTGATGTCTGCGAGAAAGTTGAAGGACTAATTCGCGCTAAGGGTGGAAAACCTGCTTTTCCTTGCAATGTGAGTATAAATGAAGTTGCTGCACATTACACTTCACCTCCCGGAGATAAGTCGTTGATTCCTGAAGGCTCCACAGTTAAGGTAGATTTAGGTGTCCAAGTAGATGGTTACGTTACTGACACAGCATTTACAGCTTGTTTTAGTTCAGAGGGTAGAAGTTTGGCAAACACTGCCGAACTTGCTTTGAAAACGGCTATCGACAACATTCATGGTGACATGATGCTTAGTAAAATTGGGGCGTTGATCGAGACAACCATAAAAAACCGCGGATTTAAACCCATTAGCAACTTAACGGGTCACTCGGTTGGACGATACCTCATTCATGCTGGAACTTCAATTCCTAATGTTGCTGGATTTTCACCATACAAAGTAAAATCGGGTGAAGTCTATGCAATTGAACCATTCGTTACTGTTCCAGATGCAATTGGCAGAGTCGATGATGGCCCACAAAAGACCATTTACCGCTTATTAAAATCTAAATCAGTGAAAACTGACTCAGCAAAAAAAATGTTAAAACACATCGAAACTAATTTTAGAACGCTACCATTTGCCGAACGCTGGCTCATAGGCGTAATCCCTCAAGAACAACATAAAGCAGCTTTCAAAGAATTATTCGATTCAAAAGCAATCATGGGGTACCCAGTTTTTGTTGAAGCAAGCGAGAAACCTGTTGCTCAAGCTGAGCATACAATATTAATAAAAGATGATGGTTGCGAAGTTTTAACTTAGAAAATAGAGTTAATTAAAATTAAAAAAGGAAAATTAGACGTTGAAGGTTTTTTCTTTTTCTTTGACTTCTTTGTAGATTCCGGTTATCATTTGTTTTGTTGTAGGGCATTTTTGGCATGGAATGTCAAGTTCTTTGTATACGTAGTCGCCTCGCTGGAATTCTCGCACTGTTTTGCTGCCGCATTTGCATTCGATTGTTGTCATTACTTTGGGAACTTCGATTTTTACTTGTGCTGATTGCAGCTTTGATTGGTAGAGTAAGAACAATGAAAGTACCAATGCGATTATTCCTATGCCTGCTAAGACGCCTGCAGCTATCTGATCGCCTGCCACGTATGTTTCGAATGCAATGAAAAGTGCTGTTACAGCTAATGCCATGACTATTAGAACAATCATGGTGAGGTAGGTGGAGATTTTTTTGCTTGCTGGCGCTGTTGCTTGTGTTTGGTTTTGTGTCATGTTTTTCATCCTCATTATTGTCCAACTCCGATTGAGTTGCCGACGCCAACGATTATGACTTTGTCACCTTCTTTGGTTCGTTCCAAGATAACGCCTTTAACTCGTTCGATGACTTTGTCGGTTGCATCGTGTATTTCTTTGCGCATTGGAGATACTGCGTCGCCGATATCTTCTTTGACTATTACTGCGTAGTTGCGGATCTTGTATTTTGTTAGTTTTTCTTCAATTTTGTATGCATCTACGCCTGGTCCGCCGATTGCTGCACCAATGCCTTCTGAGACTTCGCCTACGAGTTCTCCTTCAAGTTTTAAGCCTGCGTCGATCATGATTAGAAGACCGATTTTGCCTTCGTTTTCTTCGATTACTGCTTCAACTGCCTCGCCAGGTTTGCCTACGTTTCCGCCGGGGCCTTCTGCTTTGATAACCAGGGCAGTTCGTCCTTCTATTGGGACTGTTGCCATTACACAGTCTTTGGGTAGTTTACGAATTTCGTAACCATGCATGAGTTTTCCTGCCACCAAAGGTCCAGCACCATCTCCTATTGGTTGCCCATATGCGAATGCTTTGAGAGCGCTTGAATATGCTTCAGCCTCTTTCATAACCATGGGCAAGATCATTTGAAGTTGCATTATTACGTATAGGCTTAGGGTTTTTTTGCCTTGTATATAGTAATGGCGCACGACTTTGTAGATGAAGTTAAGCGCCATTGCCGCTTCGAGGGTGTTTTCAAGGTTGTTGATTTGCACTTCGTCGTTCTGGGCGGCAGGTGCCATTAGTCTGACTTCTTCTTTTAGTCGTTCGTCGCGTACGTCTAGGATATGATCAAGCTTGTTCACTATCCCGGCAGGATCCATGTTTTGGGGTCCGATTGTAAAGTATTCTAGGTAGCGGTCTACACGGGCTGAGGGATCGGCTGTAGGTTTGCCTATTTCTTTTAATGTTTCTATAGCGGTTTTTCTGCCTTCTTCTTTTATGTGCCGCAGTTTATGGAGACTGTTTTCAACCTCGCGGATCATTACATACATTTGAATACGTTGACCATAGAAAATTAAAACTATGAAGAACACGTATGATAGCAAACTAATAATCTGTGTAATTGAATCGCTTCCGGGAATAAGACTCACTTTAAGACACCACTTCTCCAAAAACTATTAAAAGTAAGTTATAAAGCTATGCCAAATCACGTTGAATTCTATATTGAAATTAATAAGAAGTAGGTTGCCAGCTTTCCCAGGTTCACGTGGCCTAAGACCACACTACAGCTGGAAACGGAACACGGTTTAACTTCTGAGTTCGGAATGGGATCAGGTGGAACCCGAGTCCTTTGACCGGCAAACCCAACCCTAATGTTCAATTATCCCATATATACCTTCTGTTTTTTTTATTGAAAAAAGGAAGATTCACAGCTTTTTAAAGATCTTTGTTTTGTTGATCTGAAACCATCACTTTTAACAGTAGAATTGAATTCTCTTCAACGTATTTTATGGAACAAGTTGCTTATTTTTAATTATTGTTGTTTTCTTAATAAAATATGTAGTTAAGGTAAAATGTAAGGATGTAGCTAAAAGGGGTGATAAGTATGTCAAGTCCGGATTGGAAGTTTGCTGAAACTGTTCAGAGGAGAATTCGCGTCATGAAAGTAAACAAACAAGAACACCACCTTGATGCCCAAAACATCGATGAAGGGGTTCCATTTTGTCTTGATGCACAAAGCGATCTGGATTTGGATAAAATAAAGAAAGCGAAGATTTACCTTGCCACCATCAAAGTATATACTGCCGATCTTAGCGGAGATCTTGAAAGAGAGCTAACTGAACTATCGTTGAAGGACACTAAACTTCGTCATAGCTTACAAGTTATGAAGCAATCAGGATCTCAATTCAAGAAATTCGAGTTAATAGCAATCAAATAGTTGCCCACGGTTTTTTGTCTTGCCTTATTCCAAAGTACGGATACGTTAATGAAATATTTTGTTGTTGCAGGTTACTTATTTGCACACTGAATAGCAGGGTGGGTCGTAGTCTAGACAAATATTGACTAAGCGCCAGAAAAAAATGTTTACTCGCCACAAAATTTTTCTGGAAAAGCCACTTAAGGAAAAGCACAGGATACCTCGTAAGAAGCATAAACGAAACAACGGCAATCTACAAAAAATGGAAACACCCATTTGGAAAGAAAGGCTGTTTTGCAACCTATGATAAAGAAATTCCGCTGCGCTTTTATTGCTAATTATAGAGGAGCCGTTCAGAACAGTTCTCTAAGCAAAAACAGAGTCAGGACAACACCCAAGAATAAGTTAAATGATGGGCACACATACTACCGATTAAATGGGAACTTTTCGAGTTATGGAATCGGTTGAATTCACTAGGAAAGGCAGAAAATCAAGGTCAAAAGGCAAAACTTAAAGCTAAAACCAAACAAATTGAAAAGTATGTCAGAAAACCAGCCAAACCAGCCCAAAAAACGTGACGGAGGGTTAACTTTTTGGCTTGTAATAATTCTGCTTGGAAATATGATATTTCTGCTCTCACAAGTACCTAGTATACGTTTACTTTTCTTCCCCTTGGGAGCAATTCTTTTCTCATTTTTTGATGGCTTCTTTGGTGGTTCTCCGCTTTGGTCAATACCTCTTTTTATAATTTACACAATAATTAGCATATGCTCAATCATAGCACTTCTCATGTGGAGAAAAGTGGGATTTTACGCAATATGCCTAACCGCCATTGCTGCATTCATAACCAGCATGGTTGTTGGAATTTTGACATTTGGCATAATAGTTAATTGTGCAAGTATCGTTATTCTGAGTATCTTATTGCGAACAGAATGGAAGTTGTTCCGATAACTGAATTAACAAAAAGAAAGAAAAAAATTTGGAGTATTTATGCAGCAAAAAAGCGAGAGGGCAAAGGTTCTCAGAGTTATTCAATAGTTTATGCATACATTACGATAAGGCAAAGAAAGCTACAGTTTGAAACTTTAGTTAAAAATGAGTTCACTTTCTCTCTTTACTCACATTATCAAATAATACTGTTTTTGTTTTCTTTTTAATACTTGAAATAAAAGATGGTGGGGCTGATCGGATTTGAACCGATGACCAACGGGTTTCCCCAAAGTAGACCGCTCCAGAATTTCGTCATCCCCATACGGGTCAAGCAATCAATGCTTTCTGGAGCCCGCCGTACTACCTGGCTATACTACAACCCCAAACATTTTCTTTTAAAAACATACATTACAGAATTATAAAAAGACATTGGATTAATGTAGGAATCTTCTTAAATTCATCATGGAATTCAGGGTCCAACCCCAATGAAAAGACAGAAACTGAACCAATGCTCGTGACACTTTGTTCCCTCTTGGTAAAGGTAGTCGGTTTAAATCCAGCTTTCTCACCAAAAATTAAAAAAATCGATTAAATTAATGGAATTTAAAAAAACTTCCAAGGTAACTTTTAGTTATAATTTTCCATCACTAAAAGGAAGAAATTTCTCACATTTAGTTGCAATAGTCTTTCATTGTTGAATCATCCTGACTCTCTTCTTGTTGCTCCACATTTTGTGCACCTAAAGAAGGTAATAGTCGAGTGTATGGTTTCGTCTGCAGCTTCCACGTTCCAAGTTTCGCTTTGGGTGTGGCCGCATGTTAAGCAAACAATATTAACTATGGGCATTTGCCTTAGGGATGCTGCTTTTTTGTCGATGACCGCAATTTCTGCAGATTTACCGCATTGTATGCTAATTTTCTGTTTTCTTTCTTCTGGTTTTAGTTGTTTTTGATATTTACATTTTGGACATCTGAGTGAAGGAGCACCTTTTTTGATGACTTGAAGTATTCCTCCGCATTCTGGACAGAAGTTCATTGAGGTCACCCTGAGGAGCATTTTCTATTTGCGCATGATTTTTATATTTTGCGACTTTCACGTTACAAATAATTTAATAATTGTTCCATTTGGTGCAAGTATAACGACTACATGGAATTTCATTAGTTCATTTCAAAGTCTTTTGCGAAATTGTAGCACATTGAAACCATTAAGGAATAATTTTTTGATTTTACAAGGCTGTTTCTAAGCAGTTATCAAAAGAAAAAGAAACATTTCAAGTTAATCTCAAGGGGTTATACTGTTTGTTTAAATATAGCTCTTACAATTTGGGAACACTTCAGCGAAAGGGTTGAATTAATGAGAGGCATTCCGGTTCAATTATTTGTTTCAGATCTTGAAAACCCTGAATTTTTTATGCTTCTCGCTGAAGGAACCCTTCACAAATATCGAAGGAGTCTCCAATAACATGGAAGCTATTGACGTTGCAATTCTTACAAAGAATAGCGCAAGAATGCTAAAAGAATGCATAAACTCAGTTTATAACAACGTGCCTGTCAAAAACCTAATTGTTGTTGACGGATTCTCCACCGATGCGACGGAGAAAATATTAAACGAATTTCAAGAAAGATACGGAAACGTAAAATTTGTTCAAGAAAAAGGGACCAGAGGCAAAGCCAGACAGACAGCAATTCAACTAGTAAGTACTGAATGGTTCATGTTTGTAGACAGCGACGTTATATTGTCAAAGAACTGGTTTGCTAAAGCACAAAAATTTGTTAAAGAAGATGTCGGCGCAATCTGGGGAATTGAAATATGGTCGGTTCTAAAAGGAGCAAAAATATTAAGACTTTTCGAAAGAATGACACTAAAAATATTTGAACAACGAGGCGGAACTCACGACCTTTTGATTCGCCGAAAGACCGTTGATGATATAAAAATCCCAGCTCATCTTCACACTTATGAAGATGGATTTATCAAATCATGGATAGAGAAAAAAGGCCTCAAAGTGATTGGCGTCTATGAACCTTACTGCTTTCATTTTCGACCAAACACAGTTTGGTCACTAAATAACAATGTTGGATTTGTGGTCAGTGACCTTAAGTACGCAATATATCGCCCAGTTCTTTTGCTTTCATATGGGTTTTACTCTGCAATTGTTATCTATCAAATTGTATCAAATAAATTCAATAAAAAAAGCAGTCTCCCAAATCCTACTTAATTTAAGGATTTAATTGAAAGTTGATAGGCTGTTCCTTACGCCTTAATAGTTTTTAGCCACTCCAAAAAACCTTCATGTACCTTCGCTGGGTTCTCGAACACACGAACATCCTCAGTTTGTTCCAGTTTGCGTACTTGGTCTGCCTCTTCTTTGCGTACTCGCAGTTTCATTTCTTTGCCATTGGGCAGTTTGGTATAAACGATGCTTTCTTTGAAATCTACTGGCATAACCCAAACAGGCACGAATGCTTTGAGACTCATTAACGCCGAGTTTGTAAGCAATGTATCTCCTATGCCGTTAACCAGTTTTGCTACAGTGTTTGAGGAAGCTGGCATAATCAAAAGAAATTCGTACTTGCCACTTTGCACCATACCTGCCAAGAAAGGCGAGTTTGAGTTCATTTCAACCGTAACTTTGGTAAAGTTGTTCTTTAACTCCTCGTCTAAACGGTAGAATTTGAGCATAGTTTCTCCTGCCTTCGAGATGAAAACGTCAATCTCCAAAATGTCTTCTGACTGCTTTTTTAAGTCCTTCATGGTTTCGATGATTTCTTGGATTTTATCTCCTGCACCAGTGATACCCCAAGCAACCTTACGTTTCTTAACTTTAACTTCGGCCATAATAATTCACCTTACTTTTTAATGTAAATGTCAACATATTCTGCGAAGCGTTTAGTGGTTTTTTTTAGGCTTCTAAACCCTTCCTCATCCAGCTTGACACCTTCCAGTGTGTCTTTGCTCCAAAATGTTGCGCCTAAGTTAGCGCCAAAAAATCCGCCGCCAACAGGGATCATCCCATTTATAATGAAGAAATTGTGAATCTGCATGAGCGCAAATTCTTGGCCGCCATTCCTGTCGCCACCTGTTACGATGCCCATGCCTATTTTGCCTTTGAAAAAATTCTTGTCCGAAGCAACCGCCGCCCGCATTCTATCCATAACTGCTTTTGTTTGGGCGCTTACTCCGCCGTTGTAGACGGGGGATGCAAAAATGATTCCTTGGGCTCCTGTGAGAAGGGCGTAGAGTTCCTGCACATCATCTTGGACTATGCATTCCTTGTTTTTTAGACAATAATCGCAGTGTGCGCAGTAGTCAACCCATTTTCCATGAACTGACCATAATTTAGTTTCTAACCCCTTTTCCTGCAACATTGCAAGGGCTTGTTCAAGAACATATTCTGTTGCTTGTTTACGTGGGCTCCCGCAAATTCCAATAATCATATTCTTCACTGAACCTTAATTCAAAATGTGGATTAAAGCCTTACTCCAAAAAAACAAGCAATTTTATAGATTTAGAAAGAAAAACTTTTTTTTATAAAAATAAAAAAATAAAAATTTTAGAAAGAAGATTATTCTTTCTCGAAGTATTCTTCTGGCTTTGGCGGAACTAATGGTAGTCCTCTGCGTTCACGGATCTTCTTGATGGTATCAGCTTGCATTTGTTCTGGAACATATGCCCAACGACTGAACTGTGTTGCCCAAAATGCTCTGCCTGAAGTTGAACCGCGCAATTCGTCAGCTATGCCGAAGCTTTCTGAAACTGGCATTTCTGCTTTAACGGTGATTATGTCATCTTCTGAGGGCATGTCTAGGATTTTTCCGCGGCGTTTGTTTAGCATTGTGATGACGGCGCTGACGTATTCGCTTGGAACTTTGCATTCGAAACTCATTAATGGTTCAAGTAGTTTTGGATCGCTCAGGAGTATAGCGCAGTAGATTGGTCTCCAAGTCATTGGTATAGCTTGTGCGGGACCTCTGTGAACTGGGTCTTCATGTAGAACGATGTCTTCAAGGTTAATTTTTAATCCGTAAGCTGGTTCCTTGGCGAGTGGTGAAGTGTGTACTGCTTCGCGGAATCCTGTTTTTATGTGGTCGATGATTTCTTCTACGTATTGGCGTCCACGGATTCGGTTGCAGAGTATGCAGTTTTCTTCAACTGCTACTGCTCCTTTGGCTTCGTCTGGTGCCCAACCAAGTGCGCGCAAAGTTTTAGTTCGTTCGTCCCTGCTTTGCATGTCAGTGATTTTTTCGGACTTAATTGCCTCGATAACTTCGTCAGACAATTTGTCTATGGTAATCCAGAGTTTGTTGTGTTTATTGGGGCTTTTACCCATGATTGCTGGTCCCCTGTAATCGTGGCTGATAGTTTCCCTGAAAATGACAATTGGCTTGCTGAGTTTAACTTTTAATCCAGCTTCCTGCATTCGGTAAGCAGTAATTTCAAGGTGGAGCTCACCCATTCCTGATAAGAGAAATTCTCCGCTTTCTTTGTTCATGATGAAGTGTAAGTTGGGGTCTTCTGTAGTCAGTTTGTGCATGACTTTATCGAATAAGGGTAAGTCTTTGACGTCTTCTGGTTCAACGGCTACGGTAACGACTGGGTCAGAAACGTAGTTTAAGCCTTCGAAAGAATGTACTTCTTCGCCTTCTTCAGCGATGGTTTCACCTACATGGATAGATGGTAATCCGGAAATTGCTCCGATGTTACCTGCTGGAACCCGGTCAATGAGAACACGATCAGTCGCCATACTCATGAATACTTGTTGAATGGTGCCTTTTTGATTGCTGCTTAAAAGCTGAACGGTTTTGCCTCTTTCGATTGCACCGCTGAATATTCTGCCGATTGCAACTGTTCCGCTGTGTGGATCTACTTCAATTGTTGAGATACACATGAGCAACGGTGCCTTAGGATCAACTTTTGCCATTCCTTGACCTGTTTTGCTGGAAACATCTCCTGGCCAAATCTGAGGTTGCCGATAGGGCTGTGCTTCATACGGGTTTGGAAGATGTTTAACGAACATGTCCAAGATTGGTTCTGGCAAGGGAGCTCGTTTACTGAGTTCATCCACTTTTCTACCGACTTCAATTGGGTCGCCTGTGTAAGCGTCGATGATGTCTTGGAAGGTAACTTTCTTCATTCGCATATGATCAAGATTTAAACCCCATTTGTGAAGAGCTGATCCAAAGGCTACACGACTATCTTCAATGGTTACTTGCCAGTCTTTCTTGTGCTCGGCAGGTGCATATTTCTCTATTAAAGTGTTAACTCTTAGGAGAATTTTTGCAAATTTCTTTTGGATTTCTTGAGGGGTTAGTTTAATTTCTTTAATCAAACGGTCAACTTTGTTGATAAATAGAATTGGCTTTACGCGTTCTCTTAGGGCCTGCATTAGAACGGTTTCGGTCTGGGTCATTGGTCCTTCAACTGCATCAACAACTACGAGTGCCCCATCAACTGCTCGCAGACTTCTTGTCACAGCTCCTGAAAAGTCGATGTGACCAGGTGTGTCGATTAGGTTGATTAAGTAATCTTTTTCTTGATAAGTGTGGACTAAGCTGACGTTTGAAGCAAAGACAGTCATTTGACGTTTCTGCTCAAGGTCCCATGAGTCTAGGAACAGTTTCTGTCCTGCTGTTTGGGTACTGATGATACCTGCAGCTGCCAGAAGGCTGTCAGCCAGGGTTGTTTTTCCATGGTCAACGTGAGCGATGATGCTGGTGTTGCGTACGAAAATGGGGGTTTCCATCAGTTTTACAATTTCGTCTGTTTGCCTATAACGCGCCATAATTAATCTATCTCCAATTTATTTGAATTTTTCACTTGAAAGATCTGTATTTTAGGTATTTGAAGCATTATTTACTCTCTCATGAAATGGTAAACTACATGGAAAGTGAGTTTGTAGCCTATTAACTTTATGGAATGATTTTTCTGAAAATATTAATACTAAAAATGCTGTATCGAGTAAATTTTGTCTTGGTTTTTCCCAAAATTATGCATTAATTTTTATCGAATATTGTTCTATTGTCTGTCTTTAGGTTAATTCGCAAGTTGGTTAAGGCTAATTCGCAAAAAAGAATAAATCTATTTTATTTCCTATTGGACAAATAATTCGAAGTTAAAGGAGAAGAAAATATTAATTGACCAAGAAACGCTCTGCATACAATACACCATTATCTTTGATTTCTTTTTGGTTGAAAACTATTTCAACTACGATTAGTTTAAAAGCAACAACCAACAAATTACCTAAAATTAAACCATCAAAATTGACGATGAAGTTTAAAACGATGAGGATATGAATGTATCATCCAAATGATGCTCAGGAAAATAACATATTACATAAAGAGTCCTTAGCACCTTTCATCTTCACTTATTGTCGAGGTTGTTATTAACTAGCAATATTCTTGGGGTTTTGGCGGAATAAAATTGGAAAAAGCTGCTTCTTTGCCGATTAACGAGGTTTTTAACGACTTAAACACATCAGAAAACGGATTAACCAGTCAAGAAGCTAAGCTACGGCTCAAAAAATACGGTTACAACAAGTTATCCGAAAAAAGGCAAGTTCCATTCATTTACAAGTTTATCCGCAACCTTAAGGATTTGTTCGGAATCTTACTAATTGTTGCAGCTGGCTTATCATATTTTAGTGGAAGCCCAGAACTAGCTTTAATCATTCTTGCAGTTGTTTTCGTCAACATTTTTGTTAGCATCTTCCAGGAAGCGCGTGCAGAAAAAGCCATGGAAACCCTCAAGAGCTGGATGCCCGAATACGCCAAAGTTTTCCGAGATGGCGAACTTAAGAAAATCTCTGTAAGAGAGATTGTTCCTGGAGATATCGTTCAATTGGAAGAAGGCGACCGTGTACCCGCAGATGCACGTTTGCTAGAAGTTTTTGATTTATGGACAAATAACGTACCTTTAACTGGGGAATCTGAGCCACAACCGCGGGTTGCTGAACCAGTAAAAATAGTTGAGAAGGCATACTTGTATGCACCTGACCTTGTTTTTATGAGCACAAGCGTGGCTAAGGGTCAGGGAAAAGCTGTTGTTTACGCTACAGGCATGGAAACGCAGTTTGGGAAAATCGCCAGTTTAACTCAGACGATTAAAGAAGAAGATAGCCCTCTGCAAAAAGAAATTGCCTTGACCGCCAAGTATGACTTTATTATCGCTGTAGTTGTTGGGACAGCCTTCTTTATTGTTAGTCTTATTTTCTTGAATGTTCCTCCTGCAAATAGTATTCTTTTCATGATCGGTGTCATGGTTTGCTGTGTGCCTGAAGGTTTGCAGGTTACAGTTTCAAGCGCATTAGCCATCAACGTACTGAAGATGGTTAAACAACACGTTCTTGTCAAACGCTTGTCAGCAGTGCAAACGTTGGGCAGCGTCACCGTAATTTGCACAGACAAAACAGGCACAATCACCAAGGGCGAAATGACCGTTAACAAACTCTGGGTAAAAGACAGAATTATCGAAGTTTCAGGCTTGGGCTATATGCCAGCAGGCGACTTCTCAATAAACGGCCAACCTCTCAAAGAAGGAGAAACAAAATCTCTAGATAAACTTCTTGAAATTGCTGCCCTTTGCAATGGCGCTAAAATTGATCCGCCCACTGACCGCAACAAAAATTGGAGCGTCATTGGTGACCCAACCGATGGAGCACTTCTGGTTGCAGCTTTGAAATATGGTCAAAGCATTGAAGAACTAATCGCTGAGAAACCTACTATTGACATTTTGCCATTCAGTTTTGAGCGAAAACGAATGAGCACGGTCCACTCATTAAATGGCAATGTTTTGATTTATACCAAAGGTGCCCCAAGAAACATTTTGGATTTATGCAACAAAATTTTTGTGGATGGTAAAGTAGAAGATTTAACTCAAGAAAATATGGATTGGATAGAGACAAGAATCCATGAATTTGCCAATGAAGGTCTACGTGTTATAGCGGTTGCGTACAAACAAATTCCAAAAGGCGATTATAAGAAGGATGAAGAAACCGAAAAAGACCTTATTTTTGTCGGTTTAGCAGGAATGCGCGACCCACCGAGAAAAGAAGTGAAAAACGCTGTTCAAAAAGCTAAACAAGCCGGAATAAAAACTGTCATCATCACAGGTGATTATGGTCCAACCGCACAAGCCATAGCTCAAGAAGTCGGCATAGTTGAAAAGGACTTTGCGCAAGTTATACGGGGCGTTGACCTTGATGACTTAAGTGACAAAGCCATAGTTGACGAAGTCAAGAAAGGTAATGTGATTTTCGCTCGGGTTGCCCCTGAACAGAAGCTTCGGATAGTTAAAGTTCTCAAGGGAAGTGGCGAAATAGTTGCAGTTACTGGGGATGGAGCAAACGATGCGCCTTCACTTAAGGAAGCCAACATCGGTGTAGCCATGGGTGCTTCCGGCACGGATGTTGCAAGGGAAGCCGCAGACATTGTGCTACTCAATGACAGTTTTGCATCAATCGTTAAAGCAGTTGAGTCCGGCAGGGCAATTTACGAGAATATACGCAAATTCATTGTCTACGTGTTCAGCCATAACTGGGCAGAACTCATTCCGTTCGTTCTCTATGCAGCATTGGGTATTCCTCTGCCGCTACTCGTCGTCCAAGTGTTAGCCATCGATTTAGCAATAGAAGTTATTCCCAGCTTAGCGTTGAGCCGTGAACCCCCAGAAGCAGGAATCATGCAGGAACCGCCACGAAGCATCAAAGAAAGGTTGTTTACGCGCAGAGTCCTTATCCGCTCAGTGTTCATCGGAGTAATCATTGCTGTAGGCGCAATGATTGGATGCCTAAACGCTTGGGCCGCAGGCGGATGGCAAATTGGAATGCCTGTACCCAGCGACTGGCAATTTGGAGTAAAAGGAATAACACCAAACCCACTCTACCTCAAAGGTGTCACTATGATGTTCGCGGGTATAGTAGTGGCGCAAGCAGGAAACGTCTTAGCCTGTCGAACCAGCAAACAATCCATTTTTAGAACCAGCCTCAAAACCAACAAATGGATAATCGCAGGCATAGTGTCACAAATCTCAATTCTAGCAGTCCTGATATACGTACCGGTAATGCAACATGTCTTTGGAACAACCGCGCTTGGCTTCACAGATTGGATATACCTAATCTCACTGGCATTGATAGTTGTCTTTGCAGAAGAAATTCGTAAGTTTATCTCAAGACGATTCGGCAAAAAAGCTGAAGACCTAAGCAAACACGATCACACTTAAGCGTTCCAAAGCGGCCTTGAACTTTTCTTTTTTTTAACTGATTCAGAACTTTTTCGAGTAGTTATGTATCACTTTGAAATTTGAATAACCTATTAAGCTAGACAAAGAATTCTTACGTTTGAAAAATATGCAAAATCTTTCTCCAGGAGCTCTTTGGAGCCTAAACGAAACTGAATTTCGCGCTCTACTGGATTCAGAAAGCCTCAAACCAAGGCAAAACACTATTCGTTTTTACGCTCCCAGCTTCACCTACTACAAAACCAAACATTATTGCTCTTCAACAAACTCATTCCCGACAATATCAATAACTGGCAACGCCTGCGCGTTGAATTGCAAACATTGCGGAGGCAAAGTCCTTGAAACAATGCAGTCGGCAATGACCCCCGATGGGCTATTTGATTTAGGGTTGAAATTGAAGAAAAACGGCGCTAAAGGGTGCCTTGTCAGTGGCGGATGCTTACCGGACGGCTCAGTGCCTTTAAACGATTTTGTACCTGTACTTGGGCGACTTAAGCAGGAACTCAGCTTAACAGTCTTTGTTCACACAGGCATAGTCAAGCAGGAAACTGCTGTCGCACTCAAGAAAGCTTGCATTGACGCCGCTTTAATCGATGTTATTGGCTCAGCTGAAACAGTAGAGAAAATATACAACCTCAAAGTAACAATCAAAGATTACGCCAATTCACTCAAGGTGCTTCAAGAAGCAAAATTAAACATCGTTCCCCACGTTATCGTTGGGTTAAACGATGGCAAACTCGACGGGGAAATTCAGGCGCTCCAAATGATACAGAAGATTAAGCCATCTGCGCTTGTGATAATTGCGTTCATGCCTATCCTTGGAACAGCTATGGCAAAAACACCGCCCCCCAAACCAGTCGATATATCTAAAGTTGCTGCGTTGGCAAGGCTAATGTTTCCGGAAACCCCCCTTATTTTAGGATGCATGCGTCCTAAAGGTAGAAGCCGAGCAGAAGCTGACGTTTTAGCATTGAAAGCGGGAGTTGACGCCATTGCGTTCCCAAGTGAAGAAGGAGTTGAATACGCAAAAAGAAGGGGTTACAATACGGATTTTTCGTCTTTTTGCTGTGCACAAATGTACGTTGACGCCATCAAACTTTAGGGCTTAACATCTTTTTGCCGAGCAACATTGCCCAGACTGAAATAGCAAGAGCAGATAAGAACTCGGGAATTGCTACGTTAGGTACATAATTAAATGCGAATAACAGAAGCCATGGCAATGCTGCCGCAACCCCAACCGCGACAGTGAAAACCGCTGTTTCGCGTTGGTGATTGAGCCAAAAACCAAAAGTTAAGATGAAAAGAGCAATCGGCGCCAATGTGAAGAACGCTACGGAAACAATATAGTGTACTGGAGAAAAATTCTCGTTAAAGACACTGATGCCAATTAGTGCTAGGGTTGCAGCTGCAAAGACTGCTGAACCTATTTTTCCAACACCACTTCTCCCTGAGTAAGTGAATAAGCCGAATATTGAAAAGTTGAAGGCTAAAATTCCACTGGCAAGGAGCCCAAAGTTGAAAAGAGAAGAAGTTATGCCTGAAACTACACCTAAATCGCTTAAGGCGTTGTTTGTCCAACTGAATGTAGGGTAGGATGCAATCGCGGTCAGGATGCAGACGAATGCAACTATAGGCGATATTATTCCGGAGGCTGCCCCTATCCTCTGGTAAACAAAATTTCGTATCTCAGACATAGTAAACCTATTTGTGACAGCTTGCTTTAAGAATTTGTGTCTACTGGAACAAACCGCTGAAGTCTCTGTAGCGATTCCAGTTTTTCTTTTTCGCCGTTTTCGTTTCTTCCACTGTTTTTCTGAGAATTTCCATGAATTCATCCATACTTTTGCAATCGGCGAAAAAGGCACGTCTTCTTTTCCGCTAAAGGTGCTAACAAAAAATATTAATTCATAGGTAAATTCGTTAATTAAGTGTCAGGTTTGTTTTCTCTCTTTGGCGTTTTTAGTTTATTTGGGTCTTTTAGGAAATTTTGAAGAAAATCTTGGACATTTTCATGCAAGTGTATAATCTTCTTTTGATTTTCTTCTTTGGTTTCTGGTTTTGGTTGAAAATAACCGTGTTCAGTCATATAAAAAATTACGCTTGAGAAATCTCCTGCGAGGGCGCAATTGACCATTTTCGTGCCTGTTTCTAAAAGAGCATAGTATCGATGGTGACCGTCCAGAACTGCGTATTCCTCAAATTTTGGATGTTTAATTACGATTAAAGGCGCAATTTTCTCTCCGTTTTGAATCTTCTTCTTATACATCTCTATAGCTTCCGGGTCGACTTTTGTGTCGGCTACGAGTTTTTCAATCGGCAAGCAAATCAGGTATTTCTCAGGATTTGCAAAGACGTCTATGTTGATTTCTCGTCTTCTTCGCCTCAACAAACGCGTAACTCGTATTCTTAACTTATCGACAATTTCGAAAACACGTAGCGCCAAAATAAGATACCTCTTAGAAAAATACTAAAAAAGTAGATAAATAGGTTTATCCAAACGACTTTTTGTCTTGCTGCTTTGGAGACTTGAATAGGACCTATAGCAGATCTATGGTTCCAGCTATACGAAGTTTAGCTCCTTCCAAATACATCAGTACAGCTTTATCGTTTGGGCGGTGGACGAGTGGTTTATCAAGCGTTAAGGTTAGGGTCGGTTTTTTCCAGTCGCCTGCGTCAGATACAGTGTCTACTTTTGCGGTTATGAACTGCGTCCAGTGACCAACATGCATAACCATGCCTGGCTTGATGGGTGTTTGCCAATATTTGACAAGCGTTGCCTGCGTGTTTAATGTAGTTGAAGTTTTGATTGCAGGGTCATTTGTTAAGACGGTTCCGCGATCCAAGTTTTCCACTTCAACATTTTTTAAAGCTAATCCAACGCGGTCGCCTTCCCATGCAAGGTCGAATTCTTCGTCGTGTTTTTGGATGGAACGGACCTGGGCGGTTTTGATGGCTGGAAGAACATTGAGTGTTGCATGCTTCTGAACTACACCGTAAACCACGATTCCGAGAATTACTACTCCAACGCCTTTAACGTTGAAAGCATGATCTACCGGCACCGATCCGATTGCTTGCTGTCCAGCTTGAAGTTCAACTGGTTTGTGTTGGGAAGCTTCCACCAACAGTTTTTCACGTAGAACGTTTGGGTCATCCGCTATGATTTCAAATTTTTCCAAGTTTGTTCCTTTTATGAGCGCTTCAATTTTTTCTTTCGGAACATAGTTCCTCAGGATTATATAACCAGTTTTTATGTCGCTGCATTGAAGCATTACAAGTTGCTCGCCAAAAGTGGCGTTTATCTCATCTACGACAACTATGGCTTTTTTTGCCAAGGCACAAGCATAGAACAATGGCGCCAATCGTTCAGGGTATCTTGTGGGTTCGATGAAGGTTACGGTGTCTTCGCCTTTTTTTAGGTTATAGAGAGTTATATCTGTTGATGTTCCTTTTTTGGCAAGGTTACTGCCGTAATCTACTGGTCCTAGGATGGCTACTGTAATGTTTCCCATTGTCTCATGACCTGCAAGCTATGCGCATTTGTGGTTTGTTCTTCAAGATAATGTTATTGGTGACTCACAATATTTTATTTTGAATCTATAACGAAAAATATGACTTTAGACTTGTATAATGCATGTACGAAAGGTTCATAAGGCATCGGGTATTCTGTTAAACGGCAAGAAAACGGCGGATAAAACTGCCATTTCAGGTAACGATCAGCTTCAAATTCGAAGCGGATCAGACCAATAAAAAAGTTAAAAATAGTGCAATTGAGAGGTGAAAAAGTATGGAAAATATTTACGCAGCAATGCTCCTTCACAAGGCAGGAAAAGAAATTAACGAAGAATCAGTAACAAAAGTTCTCACAGCAGCAGGCGTCACCGTTGACCCTATACAAGTAAAGGCACTCGTTGCATCACTCAGTGAAGTAAACATTGAAGAAGCAATCAAAGCCGCACCAGCTATGATGGCAGCAGCTCCAATCGCTCCAGCAGGAGAAGCAAAACCAGCAGCAGCCGCACCAGAAGACAAGAAGAAGAAAGCTGAAGAAGAGAAAGCCAAGGAAGATGCAGCACTAGAAGGATTAGGCGCCCTATTCGGGTAAAATAAGCCTTACTTTATTTTATATTTTATTTTTTCCCAAAAATATTTTACTTTATATTAAAATTAGCGTTTTTTTTAATTGTGATGTGATAAATTTATTGGGAATTTGGTGGCGGCTCGACTGGTTGCCCGGTTTGTTCAACAAGTGGAATGGATTTAGGTTGGTTTCTTGTAGTTAGCAGTTTCCATGCGACGATTGGTAACCAACCGGTAATGATGCACACAGTCGCAGGGAAACCTCCTATATTGAAATACTTTGTTATTTCAGGTAAAAAGGCTTCCCAAATTCCAAAAGCTAAAGCCATTGCAACAGCCGTTATGATTCCGGTTCTTTTGCCGAACTGCTTGAATGTTTGGACGGCGAGAATCCCCGCAAAGAAGAAGTCGCCAAGGCCTAGCCCGCGGAGTCCAATTTCGCCTGCTTGGTTTAGTATAACTGGGAAGTTTGGCAGGTAAACCAGAACTGGAAGACCCAGTCCAGTGAATGTGCGTGCCGCTGTCACCATTGGTCCACTAAAGACCAGTATGACATCTAGTATAGTTAGTAGCACTGCAAAAATTCCCACTGTTTTCCAGTTAAACATGGATGAAAGATACATTATGATTAAAATAGCGAATGTGAATCCGAATACATCCATTAGGATTGGGAACCAAACGCTGACAGTCCCTCCATATGCAACATTGAAGAATGCGAACAAGTAAGACAAATATTGCTGGTGGTTGAGCAGCCAAATACCACCGTGTCTTTGAGATAACATTTTTTTGTTCATAAACTACTACTCCGAAGCATAATGCTGTGAGCACAAAAAACGCAATTGCTCTATAGATTGTATAGGCATCAGCCAGCTGACCAAGAAGGCTAGCTACCCCTGCAATCAAGCTTATGATTCCGAATCCTGTTGAGAGTAATTGCACCCGAATTCTGGTCAGGTTGGAGAAAACGAGTGCAAAGGTAAATAGGAGCATAGTGTAGGAGGATAGGAAAACTATCATGAGGATGTTTGGGAAGATTTCTCCTAGGTTTAGCATTGAAGTGACAGCGATCACTGAAATTGCAATTGCTATGAAGATAACTAGAAGAATGATGTCTCGGGTCTTGAATTCTTTCTGCTCGACTGTCGCCGCCAATTTACCTTCAGCTCGCTTATTTAAGAACATGGCAACGATCACTACAATCAAAAGCGCAGTTGGCATGGCAAGGTCAAGAGAGGGCATAGACTCCACAATAAACAAAAGAGGCTTTTATGCCTTTAGCCAAAACATCTAAAAAACTTAGAGTAAAAAACGTCAGTTGAAATGTATGTTTAGAATGGCTAAGGAAGCAAAAAGCGCCTCTTCTGTGCGAACGGTCAAAGTTCCTTGATTAGGCACCATGTTAACCACAAAATCTGCGATGCTTCCCAGTTTTAAGCCTTCATCTTCGGCGATTTCATGTAATCCTCGGGTTGGCGCACCAAACGCTACTAAGACATTTTGGCTGCTCCGCCATTTCGCATTTATTTTGTTGGCAACATCAATGAAATTGTCACCTATCTTTGCCGTAGCAATTTTCAAATCAAAATCCCTATCAAACATTAATTGACCAAAAGAACGCTTCTCAACGCGAACGTTATAACCCCAATATTGTGGAACATCCTCGCGGTTTGCAGCTTGAACTTCAATCTGTTTGCCAACATTAACAATTTGCAGGGTTAAGCGGTTGCCAACGGCAAACTGTTTTTGTCTCAAAAGAGCTGGTTGCTGAACACCAATATCCACAACTAACCCCTCTTTAACCTCAGACAAAATCAAGCCTTCACGATACTCGCCAACTTGCAAATGCTTAGTTTTACCGCTCAAAGGATGATGCGGAGTACGTAATGGAGGCAGAATTCCCGCAAACTCCAAATCCGGATCAAGTTTGAAGAGCGCCTTTCGAAGGTACTGAGGGGTTTCCAAGTAGTTGAGTATAAGAGCAATATAATCTAGGTGCCTACGCTGGTCCACCTCGTTGTTGTCGGGGTAAACTATTATTTCATCCACTCGAAAAATCGCCGCTGCCCGCCCAATCAACCCGATTTTAGCTGTTTTCTCCCTTGGATGCGGAGTGTCAGATATTGTAGATGCCGGAATTGCGATCGAAAGTTTCTTTCTATTCATGCTGCCCTTTCCCTCAACGCTTACTTGTCTGCGGTGTGCTTAAAAGGCAGGGATGAGATATAAAACTGCGTGTTATTTGGAGGACCCAAGTTGCCAACAGCGCTTTTAGATAACGTTGAAAGAATAAATGCAGTCGATAAAAGCGGTATGCTGAATTTTTCTGTTAACGCTTCTAAACATTACCGCGAAGCCGCAAAAATCGCCGACAGAATTATTGTGGATTACCCCAAGCCCAGCAATATTGTAGTGGCAGGTTTGGGCGGTTCAGCCATCGGCGGCGACTTACTTAAAGACTGGGCAAAAACCCAGTTAACCGTACCTATCGAGATTAGCAGAGAATACAAGTTGCCAGCGTACGCGAACAAGAAAACGCTGGTTTTCATCACGAGTTATTCGGGCGACACCGAAGAAACTCTGAGCAGCTTTCTCGATGCCCTCAAACGCAAATGCATGATTTACTGCATTAGCAGTGGCGGCGCACTCATCAAGTACGCTCAGAAGCACAAAGTGCCCCACCTGCAGGTTCCCGCTGGAATGCCTCCGCGTGCAGCCTTGCCGTATATGCTTGTGCCGCTTCTGGTTTACATGGAGAAAGCAAGGTTAGTTAAAGGCGTGACTCAAGAGCTAAACGAAGCGTTTAGTCTTCTTGAAAAAATCAGTGATGACAACTCGCCTCAAAAGCCAACGAATGAGAACTTTGCAAAAAACGTTGCCCAATACATCGATGAATCTACGCCCGTAGTTTACGGGTTTGGGTTCTACCGCGGTGTTGCCCAGCGGTTTAAGCAGCAGTTTAACGAGAACAGCAAATCTGCAGCCAAATGGGAATATTTCCCAGAACTGGATCATAATGAGATTGTTGGTTGGGAAGGCAGGGGTGAACAGTGCAAATGGTTCTCAGTAATATTCATCCGTGATGCCGATGAACCGGTGGAAATTGAGAGTCGAATTGAAATCACTAAGCAAATCATGGAAAAAGCGGGTTTTATAATGTTTGACTTGGAAGTGCAGGGCAAAAGCTCTTTGGCAAAGATGCTCTCAACCATACTTGTCGGTGATTTTATAAGCGTCTACTTAGCCGTGGTGCGCGGAGTTGACCCAACACCTGTAAAGACTATAAACATACTAAAAGATACGCTAAAACAGAATGGGATAAAAGAGAAAATAGTTGACGCGTTGGAAAAGCTTTAGCGTCTAAGCTATGAATTTTGCGAATTCTTTTTCTGCAACTTCAAGCGACACCATTTTCGGTGGACGCTTAAATCCGTAAGCGCAAACTGACTCTACTGCTCCGTTGAGTTTCTTGTTCAAGGCCAATTTTACTGCTCGCACTACATCAAAGAGAACGCTTCCAGCGTTAGGTGCGTCCACAGTTTGGAATTTAAGGTCGATTTTCATGGGTGCATTGCAGAAGTAGGCACCGCTTATCCAAAAGTAACTATCACGTTTGTTCTGTAGGAAATCTACATAGTCGGTTGAGCCTGCGACTATTTCGGCTTTGTAAGGTATTGATGCTGCCACTGATTCAGTTTTTATTGTACGTTTTGCATCGCGTGATCGATCCATGGTATCAACGGATTCAGTTCCTCCACCCACATCAAGCTGATAGGTTTCGTCAATTCGAACACCACTATCTGAGAGCAATTTAAGCAACGTCTTGTGGAGGGCAGTTGATCCGACTTGATCAACTAAGTCGTCGCCTACAAGCGGAAGCTTTGCTGCCTCAAACTTTTTAGCCCATGTAAGGTCGCTTGCTATAAAGTTTGGTGTAGCATTAACAAAAGCGCAGCCGGCAGCAAGTGCTTGTTCTGCGTACCATTGGGATGCTTTTGTGGCTCCACTTGGAAGCAAATTAATCAGGATTTCTGCGCTTGCTGCTTTAAGAACTTTAACAGCGTCTGCATCTGGTAACTTGCTGACTTGAACGATTTTTTTAGTTTGATCTCCAACACCGTCGAGCAATGGACCTTTACTGACTTTAACACCTGTTGGAGCGATATCACAAACTTTGGGTGCATTATTTGGGGTGGCGAAAATCGCTTCAGAGAGATCTTTGCCGACTTTGCGATCATCCACATCAAACGCCGCGACTACTTGGATGTCTTTGGGACTTAAACCTGCTAGAACTGGGTTACGTAATCCAAAACAGTCTTGTGGTTTCTCAAGTTTTCCATAGTATTGGATGCCTTGAACGAATGATGAGGCGCAGTTTCCAACGCCGATTAATGCAACTTTAACTTTAGGCATTACTTTTTGCACCTTGCTTGGCTTTTCTATTTGCGTTTGCCTTATAAAAAGCTACGCCGCATAAACCTTTGGAACCGGAATTAATGTCGAAAAAGCCCTAAAAAAAAGCAATAATAAAATTCATTGCTTAGAGTTAACTTCTTTCAGTCGATACAACATCTAAGTTTTTCCAACAATGTTTTTTGATGGTTTCCTTGGCTCTATAAGAAACGCTTATTAAATGAGGCGGGGTAACTTTCAGAAGCCAGATAAATTTGGGCGAGTAGATCAGTCTGGCATGATCGCCACGTTGGCATCGTGGAGGTCGCGGGTTCAAATCCCGGCTCGTCCACCAAACACTTATTCAAGTTCACGCCTTGAAGGCACCTTATTGCCGATTTAAGGGCGTTTTCACAGATTTTTGACGCATTTAAACCCATTTCATAGGCTAAATTCGCTAATTCAGGGTTTAACTCGATTGTTGAACTAACTTGTGTTATCATTTTGTTGACCTCCACGTTTTACACGTGTCTGTTGTCCGGATGCACCTTTATAGGAATGGCGGCGAGGTGGAAGGTCTACCTTTTGTTAGTTAAGAAACCTTGACTTGGCTTAGTCAATAGACGTTTACGAGAAGTCTTTTATCTAAAATGAGTTCTATAAGTTGACTATGGGTGTAAGTAAGAGTTTTGCAGTATTCCTTGTTCTAATTATGGCTGTATCGAGTTTAATAATTGTTGGAACTACACCTTTTGGATTAGCTCAAAACGGTACTACCATCAACAGTATGATAATAAACTCAGATACAACTTGGACCAAAGCAAACAGCCCATACAATCTTGCAGGTCCTGTAGCCATAAGTCAAGGAGCAACATTAACAATTGATTCTGGAGCCACTGTAAACCTTAACAACCATTACCTATTAGTAAATGGCACAATAAATGCAAAAGGCAGCAACACTGAAAAAGTAAATTTCAACGGTGGCGATAATAGAGCATCATATATCGAATTTATGAATCCAAGCCCAAGCTGGAACAAAAACACACAATTAGGCTCCATAATAGAAAACTCCATATTAAAATCAATCTGGATAAAAATTAATGGCACATCCCCAAAAATAAACGACAACACAATAACAGGATACATAAGCTGTCAATATAGTTCAACTATAATTACGAACAATGAAATATTTGGCGAATGGGATACGATGTCAATTTTTAAGTCTTCAGCAACGATTTCAGGCAATGTAGTTCATAACATTAATTGGGGAATTTATACAGACGATGATGCCTCCACGATTTCAAACAACACGGTTATTGGTGGAGAAATAGGCATTATTTACAACAGTTTTCATGACATCTATGTTCTATCTAATAATACAGTCTATGGGTGCAAAGTTGGGATCAAATCAGGTCCTTCTTGCAGGGTTGAAGAAAACATAGTCATCAATAACTATCAAGGAATAGTGGCAAGCCATAGCATTATTCTAAAGAATACAATAGTTAACAATACAGTTGGCATAATCGCCTACCCTACTCCACGCATTAATAACAACAATATCTACGGAAACTCTGAAAACATACACTTAGCTCCAGAAGCTAATGAAAATGTGGATGCTACTAATAATTGGTGGGGAACAACCAATTCAGCAATGATAAGCCAAACAATCCATGATAAAAAGAATGATTTCAATTTAGGTACAGTCAATTTCACACCCTTTTTAACTGCACCAAACCCTGAAGCACCAACGATTCCCACCTCAACCCCTACAACAACCCCTAAACCAACACCTACCTTGTCACCAACAGCTACACCTACCGTTCCAGAGTTTCCAGTATTGGCAATTTTAACATTCTTTGTGCCTGTACTCTTAGCTGCAGTTTACCTCAAGCATAGAAGGACCACCAATGAATAGCAAGAATTTAGCAATAGTTCTGATTTTAACAATGGCTATCTCAAGTCTAAGTCTACTGATGGTTGAATCTGTAAATGCTCAAACAATACCAAAACCATCTGTTCCGCAATTCACCTTAGAGTTAATAGGTCCATCTTTTGACAAACCACCAACTTACTCTCTTAATCCCAGCACTGGACTGTTTGAAGCTAATGATAATGGATATCATATGGAATATAGTGCCGTAAAGATAATTATTAAGAATCAACCTTATGTTGATGATACCTTTGGAATTGGATTTTTCTATAATGTTCGCTGGAAGGAACATTCTTCAACCGATTGGCAGGAGCTTTTTAGTCCTGATGCATATCCAAGTCAAGATTCAGGAAATCAAAGTACCATCATTTCATTCGCTTTGTCGGGAGCAGAGTCTTTGCATTCGAGTCTAAGAATTTTGAGTATTCCTTCAGGCAGTCAAGCAGATTTTCAAGTTGAAGCGTTGATAGGCAATTCCTTCAGAGACCAGCAACTACCTTTGGCTCCTTGGGTTTTTACAGGTGAAGCAAGTGGTTGGAGTAAAACACAAACAATAACCATACCTGAGACTTCCACTTCAACTTCACCCTCACCTAATTCAACGCCAACTCCTACCGTTCCAGAGTTTTCCTCATTGACAATTCCGCTACTACTAACAATAACGCTGGTGTTAGCTGGTTTGTTGGTCTACCACAAAAAACACAAACACAACTTAGTCAAGAAAGTTTTACTGCTCTTAGTCAAGAGTCTTGTACGAGAAGTCTTTTATCTACAAACCAACCCTAACCTTAAACATGGAATGTATCAAGGGTTTCTCAGTACTAATTGTAGTTATCTTAGCCTTCTCTGTATTTTTGACAGAATCCGTCAATGCTCAAACTATTCCTAAACCATCTGTTCCGCAGTTTTCTATCCAAGTGGTTGATAATTCATATGATACTACTGCAACAATCCAAACAGACCCCTATACTGGGCAACAAACGACTATTCCCAGCAGACATATTACCGATATAAAAATTGAAGGGAAAATCAAAAATCAACCCTTCAACCAGTTTGTACTAACAAACCCCAATGGTACAAGACGTGACCTTAACTTCTTCTACAATGTCCGCTATAAGGGACACTTTGGTGAATATTGGCAATATCTTTATGGCGGAGAAGACGAGGGCTTCCTAAATAGAAACTATAGTTCTGTTTTTACCTATTTCACTATCCACCAAGATTTTTCTAAAGGTTCAGTGATTGATGTTCAAGTAATATCTATGATTGGCTACCAAAGCTGGGTTATACAACCACTTTTTCCCTATCCCGTGATTAATGGTCAAGATAGTGGATGGAGCAATACGCTTACTGTGACAATTAACCAAAGTGATACTGCAAACGTTTTTGCAAGCAGTATTGATAATTCCCCATATCCAACATTGATTTATCCTGAACCTCTTCCAACTTCCACTTCAACCTCACCCTCACCAAATTTAACACCAACTCCAACCATAACATCATCGACACCCACCCCGACAGTTCCAGAGTTTCCCTTATGGACAATTCCTCTGCTACTGAACTATTATGGTGTCATCTGCTGGTTTGTTGGTCTACCACAAAAAACACAAACTTAACTTAGTAAAGGAAATTTTACGAATCTCAGTCAAGAATTGTTTACTGCAAGGCTTTTATGGACTAACATCTTACAGAATATGGATATGAAGCCAAAGGTAGAGAGATTCAGACTTAGAAATATAGTAAAAATAGTTATCTTAATATTGCTTCTAACGGGCGCATTTTTTATCTCTCTCAACTTTGCTTCTCCACATACTGCTCCAATAAGGAGTTCTTATCAAACTGATACTCCAAACATAAACTACCCAAATCCAGTAGCATCAGTAAATAACACATACCTAAATGGGAACTATTATTATCCTCCATTTCAGCCACCTAATACTGATTTTCTCAATCTACCACCAATATCTCTCCACGCAGGACAAGGCATAGAAGCTAAGTGGGACACAGATATTTACGTAACTGGCTTCATTTTTTCTGAGCAACAATTTACCAACTTTAAATCAGTTGTTATTCAGTTAAACAATAACAGTTTTGACTTCTCGGCATGGGCAAGTAAAAATGGAACTAATTTTGAGGCATCAAATGTAGCAAGGAAGAATGGAGCAGTAGCTTTTAGGGCTACAGAATCAGGCAATTACTATACTGCAATTTTTCTACATGGAGGATTCGTACAAGTTTTTGACTTTAAAGAGTATTTGGTAACTTATACTGCCCAAATGGAGAAGGATAATTTGTATCTATACATAGGTGTTGCTTTTCTAATTGCTGCAGCAATAATTACTGTTACACTTATATCGCAATTGAAGAACAAAAAAAGTGAGCAAAAATATCTCAAAGTTATTTTCTATTCCTAATACTTATCTACTGAATGCTCTGACATCTTCGCCTAAATAATACATACAGAAAACGCAAATAGTGCTTAGTCAAGAGTCTTGAACGAGAAGTCTTTTATCTGAAATGGTTCTATCAGCTTACTATGGGTAAGAAAAGCAAGAGTTTTGCATTGGTTCTTGTTGCGTTGTTCCTAACTTCTTTAATTACACTTGAACCTGCAACCGTGAAAGCCCAATCAACCACATTTACTTCTGCTCCCACTATACAATGGCAAAAAGATTACGGTGATTCTGGTCCTTATGGCGACACTAATGTTGAATCAACTTCAAACCTAATTCAAACAAGTGATGGAGGGTACGTTTTCGTGAATTTGGGTTGGTCATACCAGTACACTATTAGACCATCAACCCTATACAAAGTTGATTCATCAGGCAATTTACAATGGAATAAAACCATCAGTTACTTTAGAGCAACAACATTTATCCAAACAAGCGATGAAGGATATGAATTATCAGGAAGCTGGTTTTCCGCTTTAATTGGCGGAGGGGCACGTGAATTCACTCCTACTTTAATTAAAACAGATTCTCAAGGAAACATCCAATGGATTCAAAATTATTCAAGTGTACCAGACTTAGGCAGTGCTCCAACTCTCGTTCAAACAAGTGATAGCGGGTTTGTTTATGGAGAACAAGGCAGCCTTATTAAAACTGATTCAAATAACAACACTCAATGGATAATAAACCTGACCTACACTGGTGGTGATGGCACTGCTCCTCTTGAGATTTCTTCGATAATTGAAACATCTAATGGTGCACTCGCTGTTTTGGGTGTTGGATATAATTTATTCGATAATCCACGAACAGGAAGGATTTATTTGATTAAGACAGAACCGTTTTTGCCTTTGCCCTCAGTAAAACCTTTACCAACTCCGATGCAAACCCCTACGCCAACGCCTTCTCAAGTATCTGACAACAATTTTGTCTTAATAGTTCCATTCGTATTTGTCGTATTAGTTATAGTTATTATCTATCTTCTGTTTTACAGAACTCATCGAAAAACCATCTCTCAAAACAAACCAAACGTTTAGGAAAAAGCATAAACTAAATTTATAATGAAAAGCTTGATAAACTTAACTTTAACAAAGTAAGTTTTTTTTGTGTTGCGATCAGAGGGTGGTTGATCGGTCGTTTTCAAAGAAGGTTTGCGATAAGTAAAGTATGTTATCGAATTGCATTTTCATCTATGTATAAAAAAGTATAATTGCCTAAATTTTCAGACTTTTTAATATGTTTTTTCGTTGAAAATCGAGTAAAAATTCTCTGTAAAATTGAAAATTAAGGCATATTTTACCTTGTTTCAATGTTTACTTCAAATTTTAGCTTCGATAATTGCAAACATGTTCAATGAAACAGCATTCATCTGCCACGATACCCACGCGGTGAACATTAGCAAAAGAATGGAGTTTTTCCATCTTAAACCTATTTCTAATGGAATTTGCAGCTTTTAGCTTTCTCAACATTTACGATACCAACAACGAAGCAACCTCGAAAAGTACAACAACTCTCAAAGCGAATCAAATTAGGAGAATTGAAATAGTATAGTTTTTTGGAATAAACCTTTTATCGCTTCTATTCTCTTAGTACTTGATATGGGCAGTATCGGCAAAGGGTTCTCGTTACTTCTTGTTATTGTCTTAGCAGTTTCAAGTCTGATAATGATTGAATCTGCATATGCTCAGTCAATACCTAAACCCTCTGTGCCTGAGTTTAATGTTACCCTTATCGACTCCTCTTATGATATTCCACCTTCTTCAACGGTAAACCCTTTCAACGGACAGGTTATAAACGAGGCTGGACGGCATGTTGAATCAAGAACCATTCAACTTTCGGTAAAGAATCAGCCATTCACCCCTTTTACAATCAAGGAACAGATTGGGGACAGGACTGTTTATCTTCACTATGAGATTCATTGGAAGGGACATTTTGAAAAAGACTGGCATCAGAAGTATTACCCCTATGATGAATATGCTATGTTGACGGTAGAAGATGCCCAATTAAAAACAGAGTATTCGGTTTTTTCGTATAAAGGAGACTATTCATCGGCTGGATGGAATGGGTTCGGTCCAACGTTACCACCTGACTCCCAAATTGATTTTCAAGTTAAAGCATTCATAGGCTACATTAGCTATAACTCTGAATCAAGTCCAAGCGGATGGACTTTTATCGGTGAAACAAGCGATTGGAGCGATACACAAACAATAACCATCGGTGAAACTTCATCTGCTTCTCCCACTCCCAATCCAACGCCAACTCCCACTGTTCCAGAGTTTTCATTGTTAGCAATTATAACGCTGTTTACTGCGGTAACGCTGACTTCACTATTCATGTTAACGTTAAGGAAACATCAGGTTAAGATTGCCTCGATTAGTTTAACAAAAAAGAAAGGGTTTATTTTTTTTTATTATTATTAAACTTCAACCTGTAGCTCTTTTAGAATAGGTCTGATATGTGGCATTAGTTGTGTGTATGTTTGCTGATAGGTTAACCCCACTATCTCGCTGATTCGTTTGATTGTTAATGGAATATCTTTGTCTTTTAGCTTGATAGCTTCAGGTATAATCTTTGAAAGTGCTTCATGCAATGTCATTCCAGGTATGATTTCTTTCTTCCAGTCTTCAGGTATTGGATTTTCTTGTTGCCAATAACGACTTATTTTATCGTAGAAGATATCAAAGTCTTCATCGTTTTCTCTAATATGCTTAATGTATTCGGCGGTTGTTGGAGCATACGTTTTACAAATATCATAAACATCTAACAATAAACAATTCAGATGGTCGGAGCTTATTTGCACAGGGAAGTAATGGAAGTACTTTGCATAGGTCATACCGCCATATTCTCTGAAATATTTTTTACAATGCTCGAATGTGAGGTATTCATCTTTTGTTAGCTCTATTTTCGCTTCAGTCTGTTTTTGTTGCTGTGTTGCGTGAAGTCTTGCAAGGTCTTGCTCTAAGAGTGTTTGAACGTAGTTGCTGAAATTCGATTGTTTCTCAATATGCTGAACAAGTTCTGGCTTGTTATCGATTGATATTGTCTTTATGAGTTTTCCTACTTTGTTATTCATGTAATTCACCTCCGTTAATAATAATAAAAAATGAAAAAGGGGATTGATGAAACGCAACTTCGTTTGAAAGCCACATGCTTTTCCGCAGAGCCCGACAGCGATGACATAAAACCTCCAAGCAGGAGCCCCGCGCGTTAGGGGAATCAAGGGCAAAGATTAAGCCCTGCTTTGCGGAAAATTCCGTTTACGTACGCGCATCCGGAAAACGAGCTGTCTGAGCCTTTTGTGGAGCATGCGGCTTCCGATTGTTTAGGCAAATTTCCTCCATTGTCGCTTCATCTCATATTCAGCAGATGTGTCGTTGTTGGTTAAAGTTGGAAAGACAAGATCGTTTGAAGATTGGTCTGTGTAGAAATCGAGTTTGCCCTTTTGAGTGAAATATTCGTGGCTCAATTCAGAGAATTTGGCAGTTGCATCGATAAAAGAGTTACAAGTTTTAAGATCAGGCGAAATGCCATTTGCCAAAGCTTTTTGTGCTTTCAGATTAGCTTTAACTATGATTGGGTGTATTTTTTCTGCCTGTTTAATCAATGAAGTTATGTTGTTGATGATGTCTTTAACGATGGGGGATTTCTTTCTGTCAGATGCCTCTATATTGTAGACTTCAAGAATCTTTTCGTATTGAAGTATAGCCAAGTCAAGAACGGCTTCCTGACCTTTAGTTTTTAACTCATGCTTACATCCAATCGTATTCAACTCGGGTGGATGATTCGATTTGGCGTTTCAACAGTGATTGTACTGAGTTTTATCCCATTGTGCCTTAGCGTTTGCATCAATTAGTTTTAAAATTAATGGTTTAGCCATTTTCAATCTTTTAATTTCCTGTCTTATTCCTTGAGCGTTTGTTTCGAGTTGACCAAAGTTGATTTGACTGAAAGTTTTTTTGTGAGACTCAGGAGTCATGCATTGCAAAGACGTAAACGAACCTCCACCTTCACTAAGCCAGATTGCTATGTCATAGGCACATTGGAAAACGGCGATTCGAAAATTGTTTTCTTCCATCGCGTCTACGTCTTTTCTGTAGAGTTCAATAGCTTGTTGCGAATCGAGTTGGTATTGTGGGATTGGCGGCATTTTTCTCAGGTAAGGCTCTAAGACTTCGCTTTCTGCAATCATTTTTGCTATTTCTTTCTCGTTCATTGTTTCACCTCACTTTCCTGCGATAGCCTATGTCCACAATTTGGACAACGTTTTGGCAAAGGTTCTACCCTCGGGACGCCAATTATAGAGGCACTGAGGGCATTCAATTCTTGGAATTTTTACCAATTTTTTTATCTCCATGTTTTTTGCATGATGTCAATTGCTGACTTGACAGAATGACTTATATACATCGTTTTTATTATGGTTATTTGCTCGCATATCCAAACTAAAGATGGTGAAATATGGTAAACCGAAGACATTCTGAAAAATACATCGAAAAGATTCTTGATTTGATGCCTGACGGAACTCCAATATCAGGTCAAAAAAACTTCTTGACCTTCGCAACACACGTTAACGACAAAAATGTAAAAAGCCCATGGGACGCGAATACAACTCTACCGTTATCTCAAAGAAGAAATGGATGGAATATACATCGATAAACTGCCAAAACAAAGTAAACGCCAAAAAGAATGTCTATTACACTCAAACGTGAGAACGCCAAATTGTTTACGATTTCAGAAAAATTGATCACAGAAAAGGTCAAAGAACTTGCTAAAGAACTGCCTAAAGAAGTTCAGAAATTCATTAATTTAGAATTAAGATATATGAGAAAACATGAAGAAGAATTGACTACGGCTGACGAAATAGATTTTGGCAATGAATTTGCCAGAGATGAAAAAGAAGTCAAACGTGCTTTGAGCTTTGTTTTGCTCAGACATGCGTACAAATTAGCAGAAGAAACACGTGGGCTTCAAGACGGTGATTTGATGGATTCAAGAGGAAAAGTCATGCCGAAAGCTTAACGGATGAGCTATTGAAAAAACAAAGGCATTTGCGTCTTGACAAGTAATAGTTAAGTTAGCTTTTTCATAAATTGCTTTTAACCGTTCAATTCCTTTTGCAGTGTAGCTCTTCGCGAAAACAGATCTTGGTGCACGCCCTTGGAAAATGTCAACAAATCGATCAGGAACGAATTGTTCCCCCAGTTCGTTTGAAAACCAAACTCGTAGAATTTGAGGTGAAATCTTAATTCCTGCTGCTTCGCTGATTTTCCGCCACATCAACTTGCATTTCTTTGGACACAGCCTAAAAACTTTGGTATCGTCTGGTCGTGCTGACAAGTATTTGTTTAGGTATTCTTCGGTTTCTGAGTTGTAAAATGTAATTCCTGATCGTTTAACGCGTGTGAAATGCAAGGGAATAACGCTTCTGCATTTTGAAGTCTATTTTGTCTTTTGTCAGCCCCATGATTTCGCTTCGGCGCAGACCTGTTGACAAAGTAAACAAATACAATGCTTTCTCGCCTTCTTCGGTTAAAGCGTCAAAACCTTTCTTCAATTGTTCTTTTGTTGGTAGCTGTATGTTTTTGCCTAACAAATCAATTGGAGCCATCTTAAAATCTAAAATGCTTTCAGGTGCATGCAAGAAATCTCTAACAAATCTTCGCAAGACTTGTTAGCTGAGCGTTATACGTCCTTGAGGATTTGGTCATGTATGATTTCAGGAATTTCGAGACAGTTTCATAGTTTACGACATATTTTGAACTTTCTAAATACCGATGAACATTGGATTTTGTTTCCCGAACCGTTCTCTTTTCAAGGCGCATGTTTACAGTCATGAATTCCGCAAATGTGACGAGGGTTTCAGGTTTAACGATTAATTCAGCCTTTTTTTCTGAAAAAGAGCTTGTTTCTGTCCCTGTTGGCATCGTGGAGGTCCCGGGTTCAAATCCCGGCTCGTCCACCAAACACTTATTCAAATTTACGCCTTGAAGGCACCTTATTGCCGATTTAAGGGCATTTTCACAGATTTTAGACGGATTTAAACCTATTTCACAAGCTAAATTGACTAATTCTGGTTTTAATTCAATCGTTGTATTTACTTGTGTTATCATTTTGTTGACCTCCACGAATTTAACGTGTCCCTTGTCCGGTCACACCTTTATAGGAATGGCGGCGAGGCTGGAAGGACTACTTTTTGTTTGTCCAGAATTCTTTACTTGGAAAAATCTTTAATCACTAAAACAGCCCTATACTGGTAGGAATTGAAATGAACAAGAACACAGCCAAACTACTTGTCATTTTCTTACTCCTGACATTATACATGGTTACTTTTGGAGAACTACAAACGGTCAATACTGCAAAAGCATACCCCACTTATGGAATCCCGCCAAAGGTCAACGTGCCTGAAACTAACATCAACGCCACAATCTTCCGAGTTGATGAAGCCTTATGGGTGAAGATTGATGCAGAATACAAAATGCACACAGTTTACGCCTTAGGAGATAGCTATATCGCAGAAAATACTGGCATGGGTTTGATAAAAGATTCATCACCTTATGTTACAGTTATCGTTACACAAGATACGTTGGAAGCTCACTATCCAATTCCTTTTAACACGACTCACATCTCTGTTTGGTTAAACGGTGAAGAAGTCGAATCACAAATAGATTCTCGTGGATATTTCCATATTTTTGACACCAACTTGCAGGAAATCAATTGGACTGTTTCACCTGTTTTGCGTGACTTTGTTGTGGCAATTCATTATGAGCTTCCGATTTCAAAAACCCCAACATCTTATGCTTACCTTGGAGACTATTCATTTACACTGCCTTTATACGGGCGCTATGGATGCAGCAATATTTCATACCCACTGTACTCTTGGTATGGATATTCTCCCAACAAATACGGCATTCAGATTGAATCCGACCTCTTTGAGTTGCAAGCTTATTCTATAGATACCCGTGGAACATTGACGCCCTTAAACAATACTCTGATTGATGGTAAAGCTGGAAGAATGACAATTGCTTTCTCCCGAGAAGAAGAACCACCGTCTGTACATGGCGCTGTTGTTGTTTTCAATGTCCCTGAGGAAGAAACCCTGCCTTTCCCAATTGTTCCTTTTGCCTCTATTTCTGTTGCAGTAGTAGCCTTGGTAGTTGCTGGTTTGTTGGTCTACCACAAAAAACACAAACACAACTTAGTAAAGAAAGTTTGACCGAGCAGTTTTCAGAGTTAGTCAAGAAACCTTTACGAAAAAACTCTTAAGTAGAAATCTATTAGCAGACCTTGGTAAACATGAGACAGACCTATAATGTAGCTACTATTTTGCTAATGCTGCTATTAGTAGGGGCTACCTCTCAACTCTTAGTGACAGAAGGTTCCCTTTTTGATGAAATTCCAATACCTTCTATGAAGATTATCTCTCCCCCTTACCCTCCAAATAGATATGAGAATTCTACTGTCAATCTTGAAGTGAATGTCTATCAATTCGCTGAATCACAAAAAGTTAACAACATAGCCTACAGTGTAGATGGAGAGCCATTGCAATATATTGGAAATCTCACAATCAAAAGCCCTTCGAACTTTGGTCCAGGAAGAGTTGGCTACACAGTAATTGGCAAAGCTATTCTCGAGAACTTATCTGACGGTAACCACACAGTGGAAGCTTACGCAAACGGCATGTACACATCAAGAGACTTTACAGTAAATTCCAGCTATCAAGTTACAAGCATCAAAATTTTATCTCCAACAAACCAAACCTACACTGGAGAGATACCTCTAATCTTTACTGTTAATGGAAACATGGAGAAGGCATCTTACTATTTGTATGAAAATGCAGATTACCCACACTATGGACCTGATACATCAAATGAATATCCCCTCACAGGAAATACAACTTTAACATCAATCTCTGAGGGTAACTATGAAATCTTAATGATAGTGGTGACTGAAAAGGGAAGAGCTGAAGCTGTAACAAATTTCTCAGTAACAACTAATTTTTCAACCTATTATATTGGTGCCATTGGGATTGGACTTGTAGCAATTGCTGTTGTTCTTTTGGTTGCCCTAAGGAAAAACAGGAAATAAAACGTTAGAAGTCATAAATTCAAGTTTCATTGCCTCAATTAAACTAAACGGCAATGTTCTCGATGAAGGTAAACTATTTTAATAATATCCGCAATTCAGCTTAGTCCAGAATTCTTAACTAATTTTAGTCCAGAGTCTTGTACGAGAAGTCTTTTATCTGCAAACCAACCAACAATGAAGTGGTGGCAATGAGTAAAGCTTTAGCTTTAGCACTTGTTCTCGTCTTCCTAACAGCATCATCCATAATCACATTTTTGCCAGTCAAAGCTGAAAACAAAACTATCATTGTTCCAGACGATTATCCAACGATTGCATCGGCAATCGGAAATGCAACTAATGGGGATACGATATTTGTTAAAGAGGGAGAATATGATGGACCAATTAATCAAACATTGATAATTGACAAATCCCTCTGGATTATCGGAGAAAACGCCAAGAAGACTGTAATAAATTTGTTCCCTGCATATGGTGTGGAATGGATTATAACTACCCCTTTTTATGGTCATACGGATTCAATTAACATTAAAGCCAATGATGTGCGGCTTGTAAACTTAACAATTATCCTCTCGCCGTTCGGAGACATCACGGTAGAAGGCGATAGAACCCAAATATGCGACAATAACATAACAGGCGGGAAGACGTTGTCAATAAGTGGGTCTAACTGTAATATATCTAATAACACTTGGAACGGGCGCGTTGAACTAGTAGGCGCTTATAATACTCTCCTCAAAAATAATATTTACACCCTTAATCTGGAATTGGCTGACCAGAACACAATCGGTTTAAATGAAATGTCTTACTTTTACTTGAATTCTTCTAACCAGAATATAATCTTTGAAAATACTATTGACACGGAAGGAAAACTCAACAGTGCACTTCAAATTTATAATAGCAGCAACAATATTTTTGATAATAACAAAATTAGTGTTGGACGTTATGGTACCAATTTAATTATTGGTTTAGCTACAAATAATACTTTTTTTCACAATACCTTCTTAGGTAAAAATAACCCTGTAAGTTTGGATGTGACAGTTCAAGATACTTCTTGGGATAATGGCAAAGAAGGCAATTACTGGCAAGGCTATAATGGTTCAGATGCTAACTGGGACGGCATCGGAGATACAGCTTATGTTATTGATGCTACAAATATAGACCATTATCCGCTTATTGCTCCATCTTATGAAACTAAATCAGGATTAGACTCCTCTCGAAACTTGGTCATTATAACCGCTGTTTCAGTCGTTGCTTTTATCTTGGTGGCATCTGCTGGTTTGTTGGTCTACCACAAAAAACACAAACACAGTTCAGTAAAGGAAGTTTGACTGCTCTTAGTCAAGAGTCTTGTACGAGAAGTCTTTTATTTAAAGCGGGTCTATCAGCTAACTATGGGAACTATCAGAAAGAGTTCTGCTGTTTTGCTTATTGCTCTTGTCATAGCGGCATCCGTTTTTACAATAGTAATTCTAAGGACTTATGTCCTACCGAGAGCAATAACTGTTCCAGATAATTACCAAACAATCCAAGGGGCTATAAACAATGCCAATACAGGAGATACCGTTTATGTTAGGAGCGGAACATTTCAGGTTGGAGAGCTAACAATAGGCAAATCAATTTCCTTAACAGGAGAATCTCCTCAGAAAACTATTATTCAGGGTCAAAAATACCCTTTTGCCGGTGCAACAATTAAGGTTGGAGCCCCAGATGTAACCATCTCTGGGTTCACGATAAGAAACTGTGAAACAGCCATATCTGTCGCAAATTATGCCCAACAAGCAATTCCTTCTAACTGCAAAATAATAGGGAACATCATTACCGATAATAACCAAGCAATTATGGTTGAAAGAAGTGAAAACTTTGAGATAAAAGACAACACCATTATCAATAATGAAGGAGGAATTGGAATCTCATCAAACGGCATGGCTTCTACAGGTGTGATTTCAGGAAACACAATCAGCCACAACAGTCAAGGGGTTAGCATTTACTCACGATACGTGATTGTCAACGATAATACAATTATGAATAATGAGGAAGGATTGGTTCTCGAGTGGACTGGTCCTTATTCAATCCATGATAATAAGATAATAGACAACAGTATCTTTGGGGCCAATTTTGGGCGTGGCGTTAGCAACACAGATTTTCATAATAATGAAGTTGACGGGAACACTATTGGGATTAAACTTGAGAATTTTGTAGTCTCTGGCGATGCATACATTGGGTTAGGAAACGTTGTTTATAGCAATAACTTTGTCAGTAATGGTCAAAATGCCTTGGTTGAGACAACTTATTTGAATAAAAATCCAACCTCAGTTAACGGAACTGATATTGTTTCGTGGGATAATGGAAAAGAGGGTAATTACTGGAGTGACTATTCTGGTAACGGAACACACGTTATTGACCAAAACAACATTGACCATCATCCACTTGTTTTTCCAGCATTCATAGGGATAACAATTTTTTACCTCATTATTGTTGTGGTTGTTGTTTTAACGGTTATCTTGGTCTCTCTTTTGCTTTTTAGAATGCATCGAAAACCCATCTCTCAAAACAAACCCAACGTTTAGGAAAAAGCATAAACTAAATTTTAAACTAAAAGCTTGATAAACTTAACTTTAACAAAGTAAGTTTTTTTGTGTTGCGTTCATAGGTTGGGTTGATCGGTTGTTTTCAAAGAGGGTTTTTGCGATAAGTAAAGTATGTTATCGAATTGTATTTTCGCCTTCATATAAAAAAGTATGATTGCCTAAATTTTCAGACTTTTTAATACGTTTTTTCGTTGAAAATCGAGTAAAATTATTCTGGTAAACTGAAAAATACGAGCAATTTTACCTATTTTGGTATTTACATTACGATTTTGACGTTCGAATAATGAACCATATTTACGTTGCTTGTCCCATCTACTGCCACGATACCCACGTGGAGATCGTTCTTGTACTGCCAATAAAGACGATCTATAACTGAAAGAACAACAACAAACTTTTTTTTAAATGTTGTTCTATCAGTAGTTATCCTCAAAAAAATGAGCTATACCCTTTGGCATTTATTGCAACAGTAAACGAAAACAAAAACAACATGTTATTTAATGACAAAAATTGATGTATCAGCCATGTCTCATTACGATGAACTCAAAGCACCTCTGTTAACGAAAAAAGACGAAGAATATCAGATGCTAATGGAAGTTGCAGAAGAATTTATTCACCAAGAGAGAGAAAAAACCGCGCAGAAAAAAAGTGGAGTACCAACAGAAGTAGTGATTCGAGAACATCTTTTGAGAAGAGGGTTTAATCTAACTTTTAATCCAAAAATAAAACTCGAAGGGTCAAACATAAAGAATGATTTATTCTTACTCAAATCTACGATAAATCCAGATCAAAAAGAATATTCTCCCAAGGATGTCAACTTGGTGATTGTAATTAAGAATAATGCTGTTGCTAATCAGTCAGAAATATTAAAGGAAAATTTTGATGAACTGAAAAAATTGTCGCCAGATTTACGTTTTGCAGTGGTTATCTTATCAGAAAAAAGGGGTTACACGCATGAAGTAACTGATGAAAAATTAGGAAATAAAGGATATGTATCATTCACTCTTGTTTCAAGGCGTATTTACCCCAAAGATGGCGGATTGTATAGCCCGAAGGCGATTATGGACTTACTCAAAAATAAAGATATGAAGAAGACAGGCGATTGGGAAAGGCTTATTGCTTATTTGAGAGCCATGTAAATCGGATTTCTTTGGGCAACAGAAAAACTTTTAAAATACAGTTGCAATCCAAAGCCGCAAATTTTTTACATTCAAACGTTTTTGTTGCTTTCAGGATTGTTTTCGTTTAGCCAATTCCTGGAGGTCATTAAGGTCTTTCCAGCAAATGTCAGTTTCAATGCGCCTTCATAGGGGCATATTTCAACACATCGTGCGCATAGCATGCATCTTGATTCTGTTACATCTCCACCTTTTTGCGCATACATTGCTGTGGCTTGGGTTGGGCAAACCCGTTTGCAAACTCCGCATTTGGTGCATTTATGTTCATCTTTTTGGAGCTTTGTTAAAGCAATTTGTTTGAAGGGCGTAAATGAACTAAACAGCGCAGTTATGCCTCCAAGGGGACAGATTCTACACCAGAATCGCCTGTAAGCCAATGCTAAAATTGTAATTGCAACTAGAATAGCCAAATTTATTGAGGTTAAGTAGAAACCTGATATCCATCCAGGTCCATATACGATTTGGGAAATATAGGAATAGTTCATTTGTCCAATGGCGCATTCTATCAAAATGCATAATGGTCTCATGGGGCAGACTAAGCAAAAAGGCTCGTTGATGTTGCTGACTATTCCTGCTTCGGTTCCTTGTGGTCCACCAAGTTTGGTTCCTGGAATTACTTCAGTTCCAAATATTGTGTATGAAGCGAAAATAACACTTAGAATCATAAAGATGGCGATTATAATAAATCGAGATTGCCCAAGTTTTGTGTTGGTTTTTTCAGAAAAACTCAAGTGACGCCGCTTTACGGATTTTCGAATTCTTGTAAGTAAATCTTGATATAAACCAAAGGGGCAGAGCCAACCACAGAAAGACCTACCCAAAATCACAGACGCCACAACCAACATACCTATCACTATGCCTATTTTTTCAAGACCTGAAGTAGAATAGATTACTTCGTAGCCTCGTGGATAGTTCCAGAAGGGAAAAACGTAGGCTTGTAACTGCCAAATAGCACAGGTAACTGTTCGCCCGTTGGGGTAGTAGCAGGCTAAAATGGGCAGGGAGATGCCGTCAGGGAATTGGTTGCCTAAAATTTCTGAGCCGATTAAGTGGTCACGAGGTGAAATTCCTAAGGGATAAAATATTGATCCCGGTTTGTTGAAAGGTCCTATCAGTAGCCCCATGAATATGGCGAAAACTGCGGCTATTTGGATAAAGAGACGTAGAGAAGTGATTTTTCTTGTTTTGTCTTTGGAAAATTTGAGGATGGCGACTATGCCTACCACTACTATTAGGGCATAAGCCAATAGTATTATGGTAGATGAGTCAACCAAAGACATTTGTTAATCCTTCCTCACTTTAACTCTTATTACTAATGCAAACGCAACTGTACTGGCTATAGCGATAACTGTAATAATTGCAATTGAATGCGCTTGGTAAAAAGGCAAATTCTCATCGATGTCTACACCAAAATTGTAATGCACAATAGACAAGTTGCCTGTTATGCCAGTGACAACCACTGAATCGTCAGGCAAGAGCTTCCACCCTTCATTTTCAGCGAGCCAAACGGTTTTTCCATCGGGACCTGGAATGGTGACAGACCACTCAACTGAATTGGTCGGCTTCGAAAAATTAAGTCCAAGATTTACCCTTTGCTCACCTAAACCATCCACATGGCACCTTAGAAATACGCTACGACCAAAGAAATTGATTGCTTGATAAGAATAAATAGTCATGTTAGAGTTTTCAACAGAAACTTTAAGGTTGCCAAGGGGGCGGGAAATATTGAATCTTAAATCATTAAAAACCCAGAAGTTATTCTCTAACTTTGCTGATGAAAAGGAACCGTTGAAAGCAAAACTTATGATGCCATTATGATCTGGAATGCTAAATTTGTCAGAGGGCGTGAAGAATTGGCGCGTTTGTGCTTGTGCTAAGGGACTAAAAAAAGAGAATACCAAGACTACGATGATGATTGCTGCAAGTCCAGATTGAACTGGTTTGCCATTTGGTGTCGTCAATGATGCCACTGTTTTAGATGTATGGTGGTTGGCTTGAGCTATAAGCCTTTTCAACTAACCTCTACGCAGTTAAAACCCTTCTGTGAGGTCTGAAGATCGACTAAATATCGAAGTCTTGCTCAGGGTTAGGTTTCTTCTCTGGAGCAGATGACTTTGGTTGATTACTTGCATCTTGATTAACTGCTGATTTGGAACTTGTACGCTTTTTCCGCATTATTAAAACTATTAACAATAATACTACAATAACGACCACGGCTGCAATCGCTCCATATATAAACAAATTTGATTGCTCCCCAGGTTGTTCTTCTCCCGAGTTTGTGCTTGATGGTGAAGGAGTAACGCCACCGGTACCGCCTTCAACATTTACTGAAGCCACTGGAGAATCCCACGAAAATGGAGTTCCATTTTCTGTTCCGTCGATCCCGATATAGTAGGTGTGAGAGCCAGAAGCTATGTTTAATGGAATTGGAATTTCCATTGGATCAAATAAGTGGTTGCTACCGCTTTCAATCGTAACTGGGGTAGTTAACTGGTAACCCACGACTTGGCCGCTGGGCATCCAGTCGAAGTGTATGCTTACGGCAGTAACTGCCAATTGATCGCTGGAAGTGCTGCTGAAGAAAATGGTACCAGTCACTTTTTGACCTGCCGGCAGTGTTTCGCTTGAAAACAATACTCTTGCTGTTGCTTGATCCTGATTTAAACCGACAACAAGACCGCTACATAGGAAACCAAATACTACTATAGTTAAAATGAATGATATTCGAAGTGATGTCACTCTGAATTCTCCCCCTAAACCTTCAAAGTTACTTTAGACATAATGCTTTTTTAACTTTACCCCAAAACCCTCCCAAATTGAATATTTCCTAAAAAATAATTGACTCTCAAACGCGTTAGGTATTTTCACATCTTGGAGCTTGATGTCTGCGATAGTCTTAAGTTGAGCCAATCCGTTTTGGCATTGGGAAACTGGATAAATGGATGTTTACAGTTTAGCAAACTTAGCTTTAGATTTGGCAAGTGTCATAAATTTTCTTGCATTACTCTTAATGTTAAGAGCAGTCATAAAAAGCCGAAATGCACTGCATGGGTACAGCATAATTGGTTCATTTTTGACTTTTGTTTCCATAGTCGGCTTTGAAATAGCCTATTACCTCTTGGGTAACACGATTGGTTTTGCATTAGGTTGGGCTACAGTTGCCTTTTGGTTTATAGCATTTGTTTACAGTCTTAGACAAAGATTGAAAGGCACCCAGAAACAAAAAGAAATGATTGAACCTTAATTGACCGGAAACTGAATCGTGAATTCGGTACCTTTTCCCACTGTGCTTTCAAAACTTATTGATCCACCGTGAGCTTCAATTACTCGCTTACAAACCGCTAATCCGAATCCTTGCCCACGCGGTTTAGTAGTAAATAAAGGAGTAAATATCTGATTTTTTATGTTGTTCGGGATTCCAACTCCTGTGTCTTTTACCGCAACCAATACTTGTCCTTGAGGATTAACCTGTCCAGTCAATGTCAGTGTTCCACCGTTAGGCATAGCCTGAGCTGAATTTGTAACCAAATTGATAAGAACACGTTTTATCAATTGAAGGTCAGCTTTTATCTGGGGAAAATCATCTTTAATTTGCATTTTTACCTTAATATTTTTAGTAGTAACAATTGACGCCAAAATTTCGTTTGCGAGTTCTCCAAGGTTGAAGGGTTTTTTGTCTACTTTTATAGGTTGCACAAAGGCTTGAAGGTCAGAAACAATTTTATCCATATAGACTGCTTGCTCTTCTATTGCTTGAATACTCTCAATAAGGTTGTTTTTAGCTTCACTTTCAATAAGTGATTCAACTTCTTTCTTTGCCAGAAACAATTCGCCGATTACCGTTTGCAGGGGATTGCGGAGATCATGACCAACCATTCCAGCGGTTTGACCAATCGCTGCCAATCGTTCTGAATCTTTAAGCTGCTTGGTACGGTCATCTATTATTTTTTTAAGAACATCAGCATATTTTTCAAGGTTTTTCTGCGAATTCTTTTGTTCAGTAATGTCTCGAACAATGGACCATATTCCAATTACTTTCCCTTTTCCATTAGTTAACCGCCATGTCCTAACGGAGGCAGGAAAAACAGAGCCATCCTTTCGATTATATTCTCTTTCGAAAACAATGGATTTACCGGTTTGCAGGACTTTACGAACAATTTCTTTTCTTTGTTTATGCCACTTTTCAGGCAGCAGTTCTTGGACAGTTAAGCATCTTAATTCTTTTTTTGTGTAGCCAAGCATTTTTGCATATGCTGGATTGCAATCAATCATTCGTGCTTGCAGGTCCCTAGCCATAATTCCATCTTGAGTTGTCTCGTATAGCCTACGATATTTCTTTTCTGAAAAAACAAGTTGCTCGGCCGATTTTTTTTGTTCTTCAAATTCACGTATTGTCTGCTTCTTTTCGGGGGTTATGTCCATAAAAACCGAAACAAAAAAGCTCTTCTTGGGGCTGTATAAGTAGATTTGATACCATTTGTCTTCAGGTTCACTATAAGTTTCAAAATGCTCAGGTTTGCATGCGTCAGCTACCCTGCCGAATACTCTAATCCAATCTTTGTTGTTATTTTTTATTTTTGAATCAAATTTAGATTGGCTATTCTCAACATTTTCCCTTTTGAAATAGTTTATTTTTTTGTATGCCTTGTTACTTTCAAGAAGAATGAAGTCAATGGGTATGCCTTTTTTATCGTAAACCATTTTGTACAAAGCGATTCCTTGAGGCAGTCTACCAAAAAGCGTTTTGAATTGCTGACCGTTGACACCTAACTCATTAAGAAAACTTTGATTATCATCAACGCATTTTTTGTTTTCTGAGGGGGACATCAAAGAATAAATTAATGGAGGAGCCTGTTTTTTCGACTTAGATCGGATAAAATCGATAGATTTGACTATCTTTTATCCCCCAAGTAATATTTACGTGAAATGCATAAAAAACTTTCTCGTATTAAACCAACGAAAAACAAACCCTTACTCCGCGAAAAATTCCTTCAAGAGCGCTAAAGTTTTTTGTGATAAAGAAATTTTTAGATAATCTCTAAACAGAAAGAATAGTCTATTTTTAATATTTGATTTTCAACTAATACAATGATGATAAAAAAAGGAAGCAATAAAAGGAAAATATTATTTATTTTGCCAATTGCTTTCAGTTTATTAGTCATTATTATTTCCATTCTTAGCAATTGCGAGTTACAATCAATTTTTACGATAAACACTGATTCAAGTATTAATCAAGTAACAAAACAACAAGAGCCTACAACGAAACTAACAAACATCAATCAAACAGATAAATTGAATTCAACCAATTTCTACAATTACAATATCTCTTCACCCATTACCACAACACCCATTTCTTTAGAAACTTCAAATCCACCAAAAAATATACCATCAAACCCACCCCGAATCTTTTCTGCGCCTATAAGCATAGCACCAATTCCGCTGGAACCCCTACTATTCAATACATACACTTACTGCGGCCATCCTGTTGAACAAACTGAACCAAACATACTTTATTTTACATTCCCAAATAAAACGAATCAAGGCCAAATAGCTGGATCAGACGCTATAACTTTTGACACCTATTCAATTCAAAAGATTGACTTTGAAGCAACGTTCATAACACCCAAAATTAAGGCACTTGGATTTGATGAAATGGCAATTTTTGCCACCTCTGATACATCTACTTATAAAGGAACAGAATTTGGCATCAGATTGGACTTAAGTGACGGTTTTCTCTATGGCTACATTCAGGAACCAAACGGCAACTACGGAGAAGTTCATTTTCAGATGCTCAAGCTTTGGTCTAACGATGGAATGAAACATCATTATACCATGATTTTGCAGGGCGCAGAAGTATCATTCTACATTGATGGAACAAATTATTCTTACTTGACTTTTGCTACTGTTTCAGACTATAATAGTCTCAACTTTTCTATCCTTGCAGTTGTTCATAGATTTACAGATGACTGGGATTCCATCGGCAACAATATGATTGTGGAAAATTTCTATCTAAACAAACAACTAGAAATATCATAGCTGTTTGGAAAATGAATAAAGGGGTAAAAAAAGAAAAAGTCAACATCTTAGTAAATTGTATTTTTAGCGGTTTATTAGTAAAGCTAAGATTTTTTGGTTTTATTTTAGAAATAGTCATATGGTTGTTTTATAGATTGTATTTGCGAAGTTTAAATGCCGACTAACCTGCCGCCAGAAGCGATGGATAAATGGGAGTTTGTTGAAGCTGCTCATACTCCTAAAGAAAAAATGGATGCCATGATTGAGTTCCTAAAGTATGTTCCACATCATAAAGGCACCATGAAACTGCGCGGCGAAATGAACAGGAAAATCGCACTTATCCGCGAGGATTTAGACAAAAAGAAGCGCATGGGCACGGGCAAGAGCAGCGGCGGACCAAAACTCTTCATAGAGAAAGAAGGTTCAGCTCAAATAGCATTAATCGGCATGACTAACGTTGGCAAAAGCGCCCTCATGACCGCGGTTACAAACTCAAAAGTGGTCGTTACACCTACACCATTTAGCACTCATGAACCTGTTCCTGGGATAATGAGTTACATGGATGTACAATACCAGATTGTTGAAGCACCTGCAGTGATGGAGGGAGCAGCCGAAGGAAAAGCTGGCGGCAATGTCACTCTTGGTTTAGCACGCAACGCAGACGGCGTGATTCTAATGGTTGACTTGGGCTATGACCCTGTTGAGCAGTTGGAGTTGATTTTGGCCGAATTGGAAAAAACCAGAGTTTTAGTCTATAAACCAAGTGGAAAAGTCGATATTGACAGACGACACTCTGGCACAGCACTAAGGGTCATCCTTGTGGGGAAATTAATTAATTGCACTATGAATCAGGTAGAACAATTGCTTCGGGACTACAAAGTTCACGATGCCATCGTAAGAATCAGCGGTGAGGTTTCCCTAGAAGATGTTGAAAACGCGATTTATGAAAGTACAATTTACAAACCTGCAGTAATTGTCGCAAACAAAATGGATTTGAAGGGTGCTCAAGTGAACATGCGACATTTGCAGTCTTTTGTGAACGGAAAATTACCAATCGTTGCTATTTCTGCTCAGAATAAAGTTGGTCTTCAAGAACTGGGAAAAGCGATGTTTGATGCGCTGGGTATCATTCGAATTTATACCAAAGAACCAGGCAACAAGGTGCACGCCGACCGACCTTTTGCACTTAAAAAAGGGGCCACAGTAAACGATTTAGCCAAAAACATTCACAAGGAACTTTTAATGAACTTCATGTTTGCAATGGTTTGGGCGAAGCGGTTGCCCTTTAGCCCCAAAAAAGTCGGAATGAATTTCGTATTGGATGATGGCGATATAGTCGAGATTCATGCTAGAATAGTTTAAGCTTAAAGAGGCAATTATTTCTAACGTTTCTGAATTAAGAATATTTAAGGGCAATTATAAACAAAAACTAAGTTAAGAGATTAAAAAATACAAATAAGAAAAGAAAAATTGTTTATCTGCTGGATTGTGCTACACGTTCGATTTCGTTGCGTTTTGAGATAGCGACGCTTTTTATGTCTTTGTTTGCTGCGAGAACGAGTTCATCTGCGAGGGTTTCTTGTATGCTTCGTGGATTGTTTGCTGAAGATGCACGAGCTCCTGTTGTTATGTGTCGTATGGCAAGGTCAATTCTTCGTTGTGGAGCAACATCAACTGATAGGTGATAAACAACTCCTCCGTAACTTACTCTTGTAGTATCTTCGCATGGAGAAGCATTCTCAACTGCTTTGACCAGGACTTCTATTGGATTCTTGTTTGTGCGAAGATAAATGATTTCGAAGGTTTCTTTAACAATGTTGGTTGCTTTTGCTTTTTTGCCTGCATTCTTGCCGCCGCGCATTAAGCCGTTGATTAGACGTTCGACAACATTGACTTTAGCTTTGCGGAATCGCTGGTGTTCGTGACGTCCCATGCTATGGGGTGCAACCATCGGAGTCAAATTCAAGTAACGTTGCAATCCGATATCAACGACTGCAATGTCTTTAAAACTCCATTTTTGGAAGAGCTTAATTTCTTGTGGCTGAGAAACTGTGGATGTTTGTGACATAATCTATTACCTTGCTGGTTTTTGTTTACGTCCATAGACGAGTTCATTTAAGCTTACGCCGTTAACCATAACGACCTTCCATCTAACTCCTGGAATGTCGCCCATAGCGCCGCCTCTTGTTCCACCGATGCCTTCCACGACGACTTCGTCGTGTTCATCAACTACGTTGAGGGCACCGTCTCCTGGCAAGAACGCTGTGATGGTTCTGCCATTTTTGATAAGTTGTGTGCGGACGCATTTACGGATGGCACTGTTAGGCTGTTTTGATTCAACGCCTACTTTCTCAAGAACGATGCCGCGGCTTTGCGGTGCACCCTGCATAGGGTCAACTTTCTCATCTAATCTAAGCATGCGTCGGTTAAAGTAACGATCTGACCAACGGAAATTCTTTCGTTTCTTTGCTAGTTGCCTTGCGGCAAATTCGCCTCTTGGTGACTTGGAACCCATTCTAAGATATTCCTTCTTTTTGCAACATCATACACATAATACTAATATTTAAACAAAACGAACAAGCAACAATTTTTTAGAATAATAGCTTAAATTACTGTAGGATAACTAAAGATCATTAATTCGACATTATGTCAATTAGAAAAAGAAAACTTTTCCAAAAAAGCTTGCATGAATTCCCCTAAGCTTATACCCTAGAGCATCATATTTACTGATTAGGGTTTACCATGGAAAAGAAATGTCCAGTCTGCAAAAAACCTTACACCACATTTAATGCTAAATCAAAGTATTGCAGCGATGCCTGCGCAAAAAAAGCTGGCAAATCAAAGTAACATATCATAATTAGCGGCAACCTGCAATCCCCCAAATTTTCTCAACTGAAAAATGCAAAATTAAAAATATTTCTATTGATATAATATTGTTTGGCGGTTAATGTGGACGAGTATGTTAAAGGTCCAGAACCCGATAGGTGGCATTGGTACAAAAACTGCAAACAATATCCGCGAGCTATTATTCAGAAACGCAGTTGGCGACCGAATTCTGATCTCTGCGATGAATGTCAGGATATAGAACGGGCTTTGTTGCATAAAGCAGCTATTGTATAGCAAGTTTGGATTGAAAGGGGATTCAAGATAGAAGAGAGATAGGTAGCCGATTTTTTGTCCACCATTATTCATTTTAAACTAATTGACAAGAAGCAACCTAAATATCCTGATCTCAATTTCGATTTTATCCAGAAACAAGAGAGGACATTTAGAAAAAAATGTATCCTCCGAAGATATGTAGAAAAACTTAATTGCCGCTTCAACGCTAACTGAATCTACTGCAAATTTTCGCTAAGTCTATCTAACAAGGGGGTTACTGTTGCAAAACGAAAATGCCATCGAAATAATCAACTTGACAAAGACATACAAATCCAAAATTCCCAACAGCAGCCGCTTTAACCCCAAAACCTTTTCTGTCAATGCCGTAGACAACCTCAACTTAACCATAAAAAAAGGTGAACTCTTCGGATTATTAGGACCAAACGGCGCGGGTAAAACCACTCTCGTAAAAATCCTCTGCACCTTGCTTCCTCCTGATAGTGGAACAGCCGCCGTAAACGGCTACGACGTTGTAAAACAACAGATGCAAGTAAAAAAGTCAATCGGCACTATTTTTAGTGTGGGTGAACGGGGTTTTTTCTGGAGACTAAGCGGCTATAGCAATTTGGAATTCTTCGCAGCCATAAACAATGTTCCCCGAAGTGGCAGAAAGCATCGAATCATGGAGGTTCTAGAGTTAGTGGGCATGCAAGATAAAGCGTTTGATATTTTCCAGAAGTATTCAGGTGGCATGAAAAGAAAACTTGCTTTAGCTAGGGCTTTGTTGGCTGATCCGCCTATTCTGCTTCTGGATGAGCCCACTACAGGCTTAGACGTTACTTCATCAAGGCATATCAGAGACTTCATAAAAAACGACCTAAGTAAAAAACACGGCAAAACCGTCCTCTATACAACTCATTACATTGAGGAGGTTTCTCAGATGTGCGATCGAGTTGGCATCATGAACAAAGGCAGAATTGTCGCTTTGGACACACCTGAAGCTCTCAAAGGAATGGCGAAAAAAGGCGAAGTCGTCGACATCGTAGTTAAGAACATGTCTGAAGCGCAGGTGAACAGTCTGAGGAGTTTGAGTGGCGTCTCAGGTTTAGCCTGCAGAAGTGCAAGATTCAGTACTTGGACAAACTCGGTTACGAATCCATTTGGAGAACTCAGATGCGTTGCCGATTGTACTGGATTACTTTTTCCGCGAGAAAATCAAGCTTGTAAACTTTCCGCCAAGAGGAGCCAACTCTTGAGGATGCATTCATCGAGTTAACAGGAGCCAATGCAAACAAATGACATTGACCCAAGAACTCGACAAAATCTACTACTTCATGAAACGCGACATCATTTCATTCTCAACTTACAAGACAAACATCCTGCTCAGCGTCATAAGCGCTCTATTTGGAGCACTTTCATATGCGTTTTGGGGAGCTAATGCCTCAATGCCAAGCGTACAGAACCTAGGAATGCCCGTCGTAACTTACCTATTGATTGGACTTGCCTTCAATACATACTTGTCCCAAAGCCTCACTCTTGTCCAGCGAACTATTAACCCATGGAGCCTCGAGGAAGTTCTGGTTTCACCCACTGGATTGGTAACTTTTATTGTTGGCAGTTCGCTTTGGGGCTTCATCTGGAGCACTCTTGTTATCATTATCTATTTGTCGGTAGGTGTTTTAGCCTTCGGCGTAATCCTCAGCATAAACATAATCGGAACCATCATCGTTGTGGGATTGGGAATTGGAACATTCATAGGGTTCAGCATGATAGGCGCCGGAGTCCTAATCTTAACCAAGCAAGGTGACCCGGTAACTACAATTATCACCCTAGCAACCAACCTATTTGGAAACGTGCTCTTCCCAATCTCTGTTATGCCGCTTCCGCTTCAGATAGTTAGCTTCTTTGTGCCACAATACTATTTCTTCACATGCATCAGACCCATGCTGATAGGGCAAGGCATCGAAGCGATTCTACCTGATCTTGCCATTCTTGGAGTTATGTGTGCCATAATTCTCCCCGTCGGTTACCTAGCTTACAGTTGGTGCCTTAAAACGGCACGGAAAAACGGAACCCTCTCATGGTTCTAGCGTTCTGCATCTATTTTTTCAATTTACTTTCCAGGATATTTCTAAAATTAACTTCGAAGGCGGCTGCTGGGTTCTCTAATTTCCATGCTTCAAGCACAACAGGGTTAACTTCACCTACAAAGCCAACTTCAGTTCCTGCCAACGATGACTTTTCCGACTCTGCCTTCGATGAAGCTTGGGTGAAGAGTTTCTTTTATTTGCCATTCCACCCCAAAATTAGCCATAAAAGAGTCGAGGGCAGATTTAATTTCGCTGAAATTTGCTTGAGGATGCGAGGTTATAGCAGACAGCCAATCTTCGTCGCGAGTTTTTGTTTCCTTGGTTTCATCAGGCAATGTCACCTTGCCGAGTTCAAAGATTTTTTGCGGAAACTCAACTGAAGTGTTGTTGCTGAGGAACTCCATGAGGCTTGGCAGGAGCCAATTGCGCAAGCAGGTCATAGTAACAATTTTTGGGTTGTTGAGTTCGATTATTTTGATTGTATGCATGTTCATTTTTTGGAAAAGTTTTTCTTGATTAGTCAAGGTTGTGTTGAGGGTTTCTTGGTATCCCAATCCAACCATCAAGTCGCGGGCTACGTCGATGTAACGTTGGTCGTATTTTGCGCGTCCAGTTGTCGGCAGTTCACGCCATGTAGGCTCGATGTTATTGTAGCCGTATGCAATAGCGACGTCTTCGATTATGTCCACCTGATGCATTACATCAACTCGGTAGCATGGAACCAAAACCGATAAGCTATCACCCGAAACCTTCTCAACCTCTAAACCAGCGATAAGCAACAAATCAGAAATTTGTTTGCAGCTCAACTTCAGACCTAAAAGTCTGTTCGTATATTCAACACTCAAAGATACGACACGATTGTTAAAATCAGGAGTAACCACTACTTTCTCAGAGTACTCGGACTTTGCTGGGTAATTGATTGTTGCTGAGTAAGCTTTTCCTCCGCGGTCAATCAACGCCAACGTAACCAAGTTAAGTGTGTTTAAAACGGTTTTATGCAGGGTTCCTGTGACTTCAACAAGCAAATTGCGTGATTCTTCAGTAATTTTGCCTAAATCATTTGAGTTAATGATTGGTGGGAAAGAGAGGACTTTGCCTTCAGAGTCGAATAACATAGGATAAAGAAGATTTTTCTTAACTATTTGGCCGTACTCGATACCTTTTGGGTGACGCTCAAGAATTTCATCTAAGCCCATTTTTTCAGTGAATCCTAATGGAACAAAATTTACTTCTTTTGGTTTAACCGCGGTGTATTCGATTGGCGGTTTAATTAGATCCAAGTTGTATATGCCTATGGATGTTTTTTGGCGGCTTCGACCGTTGGTTTGGTCAAGTTTGTCCTGGAGATGCATTATGCCTTTAATTATGCTGTCAGAGAGGTGGATGTCTTTGATTATTGCGCAGCAGATGTATGGTCGAACGCCGAATAGTTTGGCATTAACGTTGACTTCTATTGCTGATTTACCTATAGAATACTTTTTTATTCCTTTGGCATGATTTAGGTAACCTTGCAATGCGCGGCTTAATCCTTCCACGCTCCAAAGGTCAGGTCTTGCTGTATCCTTCATTTCGATACTAACCGAGCATTCTTTTTCGTTGAAGGTTTTCACTTCTGCTTTAACGTAAGCAAGGATGTCATCAAGTTTTGCCATATCACCGTTCAACTGTACATTGAGCAAACGTTCCAGCTCAGCGTAATCTATGTCTATTGTAGGCATCTATGTCACCTGTTTTTTCCTAAGCCAATCGAGATCTTGACTAAAAATCATTCGAATATCCTCAATGCCAGCACGCATCATAAAGAGGCGATCAACACCAAGCCCCCAAGCAATGACTGGTTCCTTAACTCCAAGAGGCAACGTGACTTCGGGACGGAAAATTCCTGAGCCACCAAATTCCACCCAACCATAACCTTCCTTATAAGCTGAGAGTTCCACGCTGGGTTCCGTGAAGGGGAAGTAGTCGGGTTTGAAGCGAATTTTGTCTGCTCCAGCAATCTCCATTGCAAATTTACCCAAAACTCCAAGCAAGTCTTTCAGGTTCAGGTTTTCATCGATTATTATACCTTCGACTTGGTTGAATTCTGAGAGATGCGTTTTATCAGTAATTTCGGGTCGATATACTCGTGCAATTGAAAAGTGTTTGCTTGGGACTTCAAAGTTTCCAGCTTCAAGGGTTCTTGCGCTCAAGCATGTGCCGTGACCGCGGAGAAGCAAACGTTGGGCTGCTTGTAGAGAATATTTGTATCCCCAACCTGTAGAGCCTGTTTTCCAGCCGTTTTCATGAGTCTCCTTCACCTGCTGCAAAACAACCTCATCAGTTATGTCACCTGATTTTGGATCATTAACATAGTAAATGTCACTAGCTTCCCGTGCTGGATGGTCTTGGGGCACATACAACGAATCGAAGTTGAAAAAACTGGTTTCAACCGCAGTTCCCACCATTTCTTGAAAGCCCAGTTGAACCAGTTTCGCACGGACTTCATCGAGAAATTGAAGATATGGATGTTTTTTTCCTGGCCAATTTTTCGCCACAGGCGCTTGAATGTTGTATTTTTGGAGTTTTGCAGTTTTCCATTTACCCGTGATTATTAAATCAGGGGTTAGAGTGGTTATTTCTTGAGGTGTGATCGTTGCCTCAGATACAGCTTTCTTACCTTCTACTGTGATTTGAAGTGTACGGGTGGTTTTAGGTTCGATTGTCAGAAGCTTTCGTTTTTTAAGTTGTTCAGTGGCTTTTTGAAGTTCTGGGCTAAGATCTTCTTGGGCAGCTTGGTGCTTTGTGATTAAATGTTTCAAAAATGTTTCATCACAGTCTTCTGGAATTGTTGTTTGGTGCAAAAGTGTTTCAGTGATATGGAGAGTATTGTTTTTAGGCGTGTAGGTTGCCCATTTTTTTCTAATTGTCCATCCGAGTGCTATTTGGATGAATTCTGGTGCTAGGTTGGCTTTTTTTGCTGCTTCTTGAAGGTCTGCTGTTCCTCCTAGTGCTGCAGTTGCCAAAATTAGGTTACGTTCGGGTAAGCCTTCTTTGGCATATTTCTCTCCTTCAGGAGTTAGTTTGATAATATTTTGGATTTTCGCACGAATAGCAACAAAGTTTTTTTCTTGAAGTATCAATGCATTACGCATAACGGCTGTATCTTGGATTCCGCAAGCTTGGATTAAATCATCTACAGTTGCTGATCCACCAAGCGATTCCAACGTGGATAGTAATTGTTGTTCTTGGGTTCTTAATTCAGCCATCTATTTGCCTTCGCAGTTAGTTTTTCGCTATTTGCATAGTTGCCCCGACAATAAAAGCATGCTGATTCAGACTACAATCCGTTCTTCATGATTGTAGCGTTAACTTTAATATTAAATGAAATATCAAATAAGATACCTTTAAGGTGAAAGTCATGGGAACTTTAAGCGTTAACCAAATGGCTTGGAAAAAAGCCCAAAAATTCATCGAAACCCCAGAATCTTACGGCGTAACAGTTTCTAAATCCTCTACAGGAGCAACAATCGTCGACGCAGGTGTCAAGGCTTCAGGCGGTTTTCAAGCTGGCAAATTATTAACTGAACTTATGTTTAGGCGGTGCAGGGAAAGTTCAGTTAGGATTCAAAACATATGGCGACTTAACTTTTCCCTCAGTCACTGTTTCCTCCGATTTCCCAGCCATTGCCATGCTTGGGCTCGCAGTTTGCAGGATGGCGCATTAAAGAACCAGACGGCTCAATAGCAATTGGCTCAGGTCCCATCCGAGCTCTTAGCGCTTAAACCCAAAGATGTTTTCGAGGAAATCGGCTACAAAGACACAAGCGACAAAGCCGTTATAACCCTAGAAAGTAATGCCCTTCCTTCAGATGCACTTATTGAAAAAGTGACAACCGCCAGTGGTGTCTTAGCTCAAAACTTGATCATTGTTGTTGCTCCAACCGCAAGCATCGCGGGCTTAACACAGGTCGCGGGCAGAGTAGTAGAAGTAGGAATCCATAAACTCCGAACACTCGGTTTAAGCCCAAAAGTTATCCGTTACGCAATGGGTTACTGCCCAATTCCCACCGGTTGGTCATGACTTTGAAGTTGCAATGGCAAGAACAAACGACGCCATCCTCTACGGCGGAACAGTCTACCTCACCGTGGACTTTGACGATGAAACAGCGCTTCAAAACATCATTAACCAAGCACCTTCAATGGCCTCTAAAGACTACGGCAAACCTTTCCTGCAGATTTTCCGCGAAGCCGACAAAGACTTCTACAAAATAGACCACGGATTATTCGCCCCAGCAGTGCTCATGATAAACAACGCAAAATCTGGAAGAACCTTTAAAGCAGGAAAAATAAACCCTAAGGTACTTTCGCAGAATCCTTAGGATTCTAAATTTATTACTTTTTGTCTGGGATTGGGCAGTTTTCTACTTTCGCGCATCATTAAGGCAGGACTTTTTGACTCTCTGCGCAATTCAGCAATCGGAACTGTGTACAATGCCACTGTTGCATTGAAAAGGCAGCAAAGGCAAATATGCCATTCGCTGATGTTTGGGCAAATCCGAAGCTTTTAAAACCGATTGGTAAGACTTCCTGCGGAAGGCAAAGTAATGAACAACTGTCAGAATGCAACGCTGCGAAGAGATTCCCAAGCTGTTGCGACTGCTGCCCATTTGACTTTAGACAAGTATGTTTGTATCCGGGTTTTTAGAGCAGAAGTTTCATTTTTGCACCCCGTTCGCAACCGCTAGGCAATAAATTCCAACAAACATCGCTATCAAGGTAGCGACTAAGTTATAGACTGGTCCTGTTGGTAAGAACACCTGGGAAAACAATTAGCAAATCAACACTGCTGTATTTACAATTGAGACGATTAATCCTGATGTGGGTCTTACCATTAGGAACGCGATGACGATGGGGATTTCCCATACTTGGTAATGAGTCCTTGAGCGAACGGCGCAGGCAAAGGGATGTTTGGTCCAGTATGGTTTAGTGTGCTCGCCAGGGCAGTAGAAGACTATTATTAGTGAGAGTGCTTTGGTGTTCATTTTGATTCCTTCGTATAGTGTGTTCAATGTATTGGTTACCTATTTAAGAGTAGCTACCCAAATAAGAGTTGCGAATTTGGGCTAAAATAGATAAACAAGCCAACGATAACAATAGGCAGTGAAGCAGAGTTGACTGAAACAACCCTCCAATTCTCATCCTCAAGCGAAGTAAAACGTTGGCTTGAAACCCAAACCAGCAGCATCTTAACGCCCGTACATGCCCAAGCCAAAAAACTACGCGACGAAATGAACACATCAGTCCAAGCAGTAATTGAAGTCAGCAAAATGCTCTTCGACACAAGCTCAAAAGAAATAGAAAAAAGAAACATGAAAGTCTACAACCGCGCAAGAGCACTAAACAAACTAGCACGACTTGTTCCTCGATCGCCTCAAAAAACTAAACCCGCCCGAACAAGTCTCTTACGAGACTTTAAGCAAGTATGCCCAGGAAACCCAAAAAGTCATTTTGGTAACAGAAATCGACATCAAAAATTGGTTTCCAAGAATCTCTCCATTCTTTATAATGGATAGACGAAAATTCTCAGCCATCTATGAGCGAGCCAAACAATCCTACACAACTCTAAACGACTACGTCACCAAAGAATACGTTAAAACCAAAACTTTAGAAGAAGCACTCCAGCAAATCAATGAACTTCAAAACGTAGAAAAACAATTGACAATCCTTCAATGTGACAGAGAAACAATAAAAAACGAGCGAATGCCAATCGAGCAAGAAATTGCAGTTTTGGAAGAAAAAATTAACTACTCTAAAATGCAAAGGTCCTGTTGACAAGCTTAACATGGTCAATTGCGAAATTGACTCATTAAGCAACGAACTAAAACATTCGCTTAGACATTTACAAAAGCCATTCATCAAAATGCAAGCTTTAGCCACTGGAGGCGGCGGTGGAGGAATAACTCCTGATGACCTAAACAAGATAAACCAATTTTTGGAAGCGCCCTTTGATGCGTTAGTGTCCGAAAAAACTGGTTATCCACAGCTTAGGGAAATTTTGCATAAACTCACAGCGTTAATGACTGAGGATAAGTTAAAATTGAAACCAGACAAGGCTCGCAAAGCTGAACAATCAATAAATGAGATTTTGAATAAGGATTCTTTAGCGAACCTTCAAATAAGATGTGTAGAGATGGCGACTAACAAGGATCAGTTGTTAGCTTCTTCAAAGATGGATGAGATAAATCAAACCATTGCACAACTCCAAGAACAAGTTGATTTGCTGAAAGCAAGAAAAACAAGTGTAGAAACTCATGAAACCGTAAAAGAGAATGCTTACAAAGAGTCAGAAGACAAAATTTGCAGCCTTAAACGCACAATCGAAAAAAACGTCTTCAGCTCAATTGACAAAAAAATCCAAATTTCCTAATTTTTGAGATCTATAGATCAAAGAGTGGCAATGAGAGAATTTAAGGTCTATACCCGCCAAGGGTGCAGAGTGCCAATGCAGCCGCCGTTAAATCGGCCGTTGTGCCAGGGTTACATGAATTACCTTTTAACCGCAGTTTTTCATCCAGTTCCATAAGGCTTTTTTTGCCTTTAGCAGTTTCTAATCCGCCAAGCTCCAACACATTCTTAGCGTCTAGCCGACACTTCAAGTGCTTTTTCCTTACCTACTTTTCTCGCGATGAAAGTATCTGGCCGTTCAGAGAGGATTTTTAGGAACGTGTGAACAACTGCAGTATTGAGAGATTTACTTTCAAGCTGCTTCATCAAATATGGATAAGCTAAGTCAAAAGTAATGGGATAATTGTTGACCCATTCATAGCAAATATCGTCGTAAGCTGAGGCAATTTTGAAAACCTCAAACAAAACCACATTCTCTTTTATCAATCGCTCTTTAGAAGCTGGGTCAGTTACATCGAGGTCTGGCGCACCACCAAGTCCGCTGGGATTGGCAATGTCGACAGCTTCGTAAAGGCGAACTGAATCCAACGCAGTCGTAGATTTCACAATTAAATCAATGTTCTTACGCATTTTAGAAAAATCAAAAACGAATTCTTCTTTTGCCGGCGTCATTCCTGCCGCAACAGCGATAGGAACAAACAGCATCACTGTACCCAGAATTGTATTTCCGCCTTTCTGCCAAGCAGCAACATCCACAGCACAATCCTTTATGAGTTCACCCAAACCTACCTTGTCAACATCAAGTCTTTTTTCAGCCACTGAAATCCCAAGGTAAGCCGCCTCTTGAAAAGTAGGTCCCGCGGCAACAGCTGACGCCAAAAAATGCTCCACCCTTGTTTTTTCAAAGCTAGATGTGAAGCTTACGTTACCTGGTTTTTGGCTGCTGACTTCCAACATTATTGCCAGTTGAAGGCATTTGGAGATGTGTTGCGCCTTTTCGCAGTTACTCATGTTGATGTGCTCTGGTTATGTGGTTTAAAAAAGGTTTATTAAAGTTTTGAAAACTACAAGCCTTTGATTTGTATGAGAGCACGCGAGGGCGACTTAATAAAAACAAAGAGCAACGTGTTTTTCGACGTTAAAGGCTTAGTTCACCCACCCAACAAAATCATCGCGTTTCCTCGCTTTATTCCCTCGCCACAGGGTACAAGACAGGGAAAAAACGCGCTTTATGGCAAAGTGTACAGTTTAGGAGACCGTTTTAAGTATCTGCAGGAGAATCATCCTGATCTTATTGTTTTTGACCCTGTATTTGGGGAGACAATGTGTGAAGTCCCAATCGATCAAATCGCTGAGCACTTCCAACCCACAGAAAAACTCGCCTCATTGCGGTTAAACAAAAACCTCAGTACACTGGAGAATAAGGCTCTGCGGCTGGCAACAACATTAAAAGAAAAAGCAAGAATACCTTGGACCGCAATTGGGATCTCTGGATCTATTATGGCAGGGTTAACGAACGAAAAATCAGACATAGATCCATTAATTTACGGAGTAGAAAACAGTCGCAAAGTCTACACTGCACTAAAAGAACTGCTAACAGCTTCCGATTCAGGCTTCAAAGCCTACAGTCGAGAGGAACTCCAGACACTTTTTGACTTCCGTTCGAAGGATACTCAGATGAGCTTCGAAGACTTCGAAAAGGTTGAAAACCAAAAAGCATTTCAAGGCATGTTCATGGGAACCGACTATTTCATTCGTTTCGTGAAGGATTGGAACGAAACAAGCGACCATTATGGAGACAAATACTACAAGAACATCGGTTACGCAAAAATAACCGCCACCGTGTCTGACAGTTCAGACGCACTATATACTCCTTGCACCTACAAGCTTAGAGATGTTGCAGTTGTTGAAGGACCAATACTAACGGCAATCGACGAAATTGTTTCGTTCCGGGGCAGGTTCTGCGAACAAGTACCCACAAATCAAAGAGAACCTACCACAATTGAAGCCCAAGGAAAAGTTGAACTTGTCACGGACATAAAAACAGGAGCAACTCATTATCGAGTGATTATTGGTGGCAAACCCACCGACTACATGATTGTTAAAAATAAAATTTAGACCTTAACTCCAACGCCATAATTTCAAAGAAACAGCTCATTCTTCAAAGCTTAACCATTCTTAGAAGATAATGATGATAATGATGATGACACTTCTGGAATTTTCGGTTGGGTATTATCTTTCAGAAATAAACCTGAATGATACAGTTTTATCTTCTAAACCAGAACCTACGACTTTAAGTCTCTAAAGAACTTGAATGGAGCAAGAAATGGTAACAGGAGAAAATGCTTCTGATGCCGCTACACAAACATTTTGCACAACGATTATTGCATCTTTCAGAACTAAAAATTAGGCATTTCCTGTTTGAATTAGAAGTTGTTGATGCTGCTGCTGATGCTGCTGCTGCAATTACACACTGCGATTGCTGCTGCATCAACTACTTTTCTACGATTTTAAACAATTCATAAAGAATGCTGGACCTTGAGTACTTGTTCGTAATATCGTGGGCAATAAGTCAGTGTTACCTGCCAGAAACTTCCCGACGGCAATTCGACTTTTTCAAGGTTACCTTCAACAATTACAGTCTCATCTTTCTGTACCTGCTGACGGAACTCTTCCATATAACTAAAAACCCGTTTTACTTCAATTGCCTCTTTGGGACCAACCAGAACTTCTAAGGGTTCAATAATGTAGATCGATGGGATAAAGGGTGCTTCATCATCTGCAGTAACACGAGCTTTTAACTTAACCCAACCTTTCTGCACGATGCGGACATTCGGGTCATATTCAGATTGGATTTCATTCCAAGATTTAACGGGTTCAAATTCGGCTTTGATAACTCTTCCGCTATGCTTGCGATCGTCGAATAAACCGTAAATCATTTTTCGACGCTGATGCCAAACGAAATCTTTAACGTCAAAGTTTTTGAAACGCCAATCTTTGCCTTTCATAACGTCTTGGGATTCAAACTCGTTTCTTAAAAGCGAACTTCCATCCGAAAATAGCTGCGCCATTGTTTCACGCATTTTGGCGTTTTCAGCCTTACCATAAATTGTCAAATCGATATCCGAAAACTTGGGATGATGGAAACCATGAAGCATAGAACCAAAGACGCCGAAATCAGAATTTTTTAGCCCCGTGTGTTTAAGAGATATTTCCAGGACACGTTCCATCGCACTTAAGAGAGAGTCGGTTGGTCCAACCTTGAGAAGGTCCTGAAGACGTTCAGGAGGTTTTCTTGCCTCCATTATGCAAGTTTGCGGTACACCGACGATTTTTAACCCGAGCATTTGATGATTGATGAGATACTGTGGATATTTTTTTGTAATTAACTTCATGCCCTCGTCATTGTAGAATTTATAAAATACTTCGCTTCTGCCTGTTCGAGGAGCTCTTGGGTCTTTGGACAGAAAGATTTTAGATGAAGCATACTCAGCATCGCAAACATAACCATCCTTGGGATGGCTGTAGCCGAAAACTCGAAAAATCAAACCTTCTTCGGTTTGAATTGCGTCGCGGTCTCGCAGAGCTAAAGTGGCCATATGTACTCTTCTTCCGAAGTTGCTGTTCCAACAACGACCTGATATGAGACACTATCGTTGCATGTTGATTGGACTTTTTCGAGAGTTCCTGCAACCTTAATTTGTTGCCCAGCTCGTGCAACGTTTCGATAGCAACCTATGTTTGAGACAACTTGCATAGGAATTTTGTCTAAATCAAGTTCCGATTGGTCATCTTGGGGTTGATAATTGCTAATTTTATAGATTGCCGGACGATACATGGTTTCTGTGTCATCACAGACGGTTGCAATGAAACGAAGCTGAGCTAAGGGTGTGTAGGTAAATTCGCCGAATTGGGTCTTGATTTCTTCGGGTTTTTTTGTTGCATTATACATCCAGATTTTGCCATTGTATTTGCCAACGAATTTTCGGGCTGCTTCAATGCGGTTGCCTGCAATGTAGGTGAGTTTGTTTTCGTTTACAAGTCTTTGTATAGCATCTTCTACAGCACGGAAGTTGCTTGTGCCATAAACAACAAAGTCGATGTCTGATTCTGGCGCATGCATTTCCAATGCAATAGAACCATGGATACCCAAATCGCCACATGGTACGCCTGATTCTTTGGAGATTAGATCGATTAATTGAAGGGACATAGTTTGGAGTTTATCAGGGTTTTTGAGGTTCTGAAGCCAAACTAGGCGGTCTTTTGGGACAAACACTTGTTCAATAACTTCGAAGGGTGCAGTTATGAGTTCTTTACCGCGTGTTTGGTCAAAGAAAATGTAGCTTGGGAAGGTTTTGCGGAAGGCTTCGATGAAGGTTTGGTAGTTTTTGGCGGTGTAGAGTTTTTCTGCTCGAAATAATTGGTTTGTAAGTTCGCTTGTGCCAAATTTCCAAGTGCGAGAAAGCATCTCCACATTGAAGAGTTGCTTGTATTGAGCGGGTATGTACTTGAGAAACGCAAAAACGCGGTCGTCGGGGTGTTCATACCCAAACGTGTTCATGATAAACCCATCTTTAGTGACGAATGTGTCTCCATCCATTGGAGTCCAAATATCTGCTTCTTCTTCCGTTTGAATGCACCGCAAAATAAGGGTGAAGAGTGGATTAAAAAAGCTATTGCATAACAGAACTAATGCAATCGGAACGTTCTCTATCCTCAATAAGTGTAAAAATAATAACTGTCTTCAAGATTTGCCATTGTAGGAACCACCCCATTATTTTAGACTCCTCGTCTATCGTTTTCTGCATGCATCTTCATTAAACTCCAACAATAAACACTCATATTTTCCAAGAAACCATTTTCGTTTAGAAGGCTTTTTTAAACTTACCAGTTAATTTAGAACTATGCTTCGAAATGCCATCTTAAAATCTCTTCGAAATAGAAGGTTTTGGGTTTGGCAGATTAGCGCAGTTTTAATTTATGCTACGCCAGCGACAATAAGAATTACAACAGGCAACATTCACCTACCAATTTTAAGTATGTTCATGCCTTTCTGGGTCTCTCCATTTGTTCCTGGCAACATTGTAGAGAAGATTTTAGTTAACGCTTTTTTCCCCGGCGGCGCAGGAGCAGTCGCAGGAGAAATCTTTTACACAAATCTAAATCAAAAAGTTCTAAGTCGAAAACAGAAATATTTAGCTCGCCTTGGAGGCGCATTATTATGGACAACCTTTTGGTCATTGTTTCAACTATGGGGATACCTACAATACGTCACCGCCTCCTATGGCGACAACCTATTTGAGTCCCCCCTTGTCTTTCCACTTAACTTTCTACTAGCTTCTCTCTCCATCTTTACCCCAAGCATCATGAGTAAATTCAAAACCAAACTTTCAAATATCTACCACAGAATGAGTCACAAAAAAAGTTAATATTATTAATTCTGCTTAAAGTCAAGCATGTCTTTTCATGTTAGACGCAAAGATCGAGAAATCACCGATTCCAATGAGATGCAAAAAGTTCTAAAAGCCACTAAATACGTAACGATTGCCTTTTGCATGGAAGATGAACCTTATCTTGTCGCTTTGAGCCACGGATACGACCAGACCCGTAACTGTCTCTATTTCCATTGCGCTCCTGAAGGCAAAAAACTCATTTATGCAAAAGCTAACCCAAAAGTTTGGGGTCAAGCTGTTCTTGATTTCGGTGTTACCCAAGAATGTGACTATGATTACAGTTCGGTTCATTTTAAAGGAAAATTCTCTTTAATCACGGATTTAAATGAGAAAAAACACGCAATGGAAGTCCTTATCCGTCAAGTCTCGCTTGACCCCGAAGTAAAACTTTCAAAAATCAAACCTGAAAAACTTGAAGCCGTCACCATGGGCAGAATAGACATTAATTACATATCTGGCAAAAGCACCAGACACCAAAAATAAATAAAAAAATTATTGGGCTACTGCTTTAGCAGTATTTATTTTACGCCAGTCAAAGTATGCTAGAGCAATTAGAATAATGCTCCAAACCGCCCAAAATGTGAATGCAGGACTAATGAAGTAGAGGACAAGAGCGAGGGCACGGTTAACCACTGATATGACTATGATTAACTGGGGCGCCCACTTCTTCTGTTTCATTAACCCAAACAAGGCTATAATATACACTACTGCAACAACCAACAGGACTATTGTGCCCACGATAAGAGCATTGCCAATCCCAGCAGTTACTCCTATATAACCTGTGTTTAATGATGCTGCACGCGAAGCCGAGTTTGCCCACCAAAAAGCGACGTTACCTATGTCACCGATGATGTTAATCAAAACAAACAGCATTAAGATTTTATGGACTATTCCAAGACTTGCAAGCTTAATTGTCATATTTACTTTTTTCTCCTTTTCGGTATTTAAAACTTGCCAGCACTCAACCACCTAAACTTGACCGATCAACTTGGTAAATTCTTAGATCACCATTAATGTAAACCTGGGTAAGCCATACAACACCATTAAAACGAGTTACACAACCCGGATAATTAGTCAACTCTTCACCTCCAACGTAAACATAAGAAACATTGTACTCACGAACAACTACTGCCAGCTGGGCTTCTGTACCATTGTAGGCAGCATCGATGTCATGCTCCCGCTGAAACACTTGATCTAACGGTACCCCATGACCATAAGGCCAATTTACGTAAGACGAGACGCGTAACTGCCCCCCAATCATACTGGATGGTGCATGAATTGAATAATAAGTCAAAAACACTGATTTCTGCGGCGTATTATCTCTAACCCATAGCCCAGTATCGTATTCACTCCAATTAACTGCAGTATAATCTGTACCGACATTGAAGATGACTACGCTAGCAGACGTCATAACAGATAACAAAATCAACCCCAAAACCACTATCCGCCACTTTCGAACCCATATCTTAGCCAAAACCACCCCGCTCAACACGGCAATGGGAATCCAAGCAAACATAAAGAACTTGTACATGTCCCACGGGTTAGGCGTTAACAACAAAAGGTTAGGAACCAAGAACAATAACAACAAAGTAACTTTGAGATATTCATGTCCACGCCTAATAAACGAAATAATAGCTAGGGCAAGAGGTATACCAAGATTTAGGGGATAATAAATAAACGGATTTTTGACATAAGTTGCCAAGAAATCTAAATTAAACTGTAAAGCAAACGAGGAACCACCAAACAAGATAAATGGCAAAGCAAAAACGGATGGCACCAAAAAATATAGATAGTTTATCTTAAACTTGCGTAAATTCAAAAGCAAACACACTATAAACGCAATGTAGCAGCAGAAAAACGCAACATTGTGAAATTCATAGGTTAAACCTGTTATAACGCCTGCTAAAATAATACGTTTTTTATCATCCATGTTCCGGAGAAGCGCTAATACCAAAGCAAACGCAGGCAACCCCACAAGCAAGGGACGTTGCTGTAAAAGATTGTCAAATATTGACGGCAACCCGAAACCTAAAACAACCCCGTTTGATTGGGTAACTTGAAATGTCTCTCCAAAATGATAAATATAATTAATATAAGGATTAAAAGTGCCATTGAAGAGGGCACCGAACAAACCAAAATAACTCAGCCCCCAACCAAACACACCCAAAACAACAGCAATTACCCCAACTTTTCTCCCATAATTTCTTGCCAAAGCATAAATTGCAAGAGAGAAAACCACAATGAACACAGCATTTAGAAAAGGCAAAAGTGTCGGCAAATAACCAAAAACCTTCTCCAAGATAGCAGTATGGAAATCAACAAAATAATGATAATTTTCGGGGTACCCCGCAAAGTTTGCCTTTTGGGGAGGAAAATTTCCATTATTTATGCTTTCTATTATTTCATAGTGCAGAGGAGTGTCTTGCCAATTTGAACCTGTTATAACAATGCCATATTGGTTTCCATACCAAACACTTCTGGACAGAACCGCGAGGGAGATAAGGAAAATCACTGTGAAAATAAGAATGCTAGTTTTTCTGACTTGTTTTATTTTGAGTAACTTTTGGAGATTAAATGGTTCACCTTTTTTGTAAACAACCAAAGTGTAAATTGTAATCAAAGCCAAAAAACTAAAAAATATTGTTTCCCTTGAATACCCAAAAATCAACGATAAGTAATAAACAAATTGAACCGAAACTAAAACACTGAAAACGGGTACGAACGCCCAAATCTCATGAGTTTTCAAACCAAAAAACCGGTGAGCGATTAAACCTGGAACCAGAAAAGTGAAAACCAACGCGGTAAATACTGCAACATAACCTGAAACAAATGAACCAGTCGTTAACAGAAGCAGCACTATGGGAACCCAGAATTTTTCCAGAATTTCCATGTAAACCGCATTTGTTTTAACTTTTTTCACTCATCCTCAAACAATATACCCATTAAATATTTCTGAACAGTATTAAAAATGTCGCTAAACCAACACTAATGTCCGAGAAAGGTTAATTAGCTAAAGTTATTAGTATTCTTGCGGCGCTAAATTGCCCAGGTAGTATAGTTCGGTCCAGTATATGCGGCTGTCGCCCGTAGGACCCGGGTCCGAATCCCGGCCTGGGCGCCATTCTTCTTATATCTAAGTAATTATGCGATTTATTGATTTTGAATTCAAACAGCTGCTCAAGAGTTCTTTTTCATAAATGGTAAATATCGCTAAAACAATAAGGACGTGATTGCCATGGAACATCAAAAAGAAATTCCCTGTGCCTCCTGCCAGTCATGGAACGGAAAACAGAAAAAATTTTCATGCAACCCAAACTGCTGTAAGGGACTATCCAAGTGGATGAATGAGCATGCCACTATTCCAAGCAAAACAGAGCAAATCCAGCCACATCTTCCAGAAAACGCAACCCAATACGTAGTATAGAACAAAAAATCAAACCCGTTCAATAAATCAAAATAAAGATAACCACCAGTTTCCAAATGAAAATAATAAGACCTACAATTTTTTGTTATGTTTATTATTATCAACGAGCTCATGTTTTAGTGTTAAATGCTTTTGAGTGCCTAAAGTTGAAATTCAAGTCTTACCATCACACTGCCATACAAATTGACCATTCAATAGAACACTACTTACACCTGTCAGGTTCTCCATTCATCCCCCAACCTCAACTTGAAAAGTTAGTATCAAGAAATTTTCCTGATCTCTATGTTAGAGATGTTGGATGGCACAAAATTGTCTTTGGCATTCATTCAGCCGACCAAAAAATAGTGCTCAAAATCGGTCCAAAAAAAAGCATAGAAAACGACCATAGAACTTACAAACGCATTCCTGAAAGTATTCGCCATCAAGTGTTTGCCAGAATATTTTGGCATACTAAATATTGTTTGTTGCAAGAGTATGGATTTCCAGCCCAAATTAATGAGGGGGAACTTGCACGACTCAGACGAATTGTTTATCGATACGGTGTTTTTGATATTAAAGAAGAGAACTTGAAAAGAATCAATGGTGAACTGAAAATCATTGATGCCAACTTGACGAGTATTCCAGTTCCATATGTTCTCAGAAAGATTGATGAAGTTAAGCCAAAACTTCCAAAAAAACTTACTTTGATATTTAAAACAATCACTAAAACACTTTTTGAAAAGTAGAGATACACTATCGTCAAAAACATCGAATAAGCATATATTTTAACAATTTTCATGCAGAAAAAACATATGAGACCATGTAAAGATAATTTAACTGATAATGACTGTCACCCAAAAAACCCAAACTACAACAAAACCAAACAACTGGCTACTGGAAATAATAGAAAAAGTAAACAAAAGCGCAATCGACGAGCGCCAAATCATAACTCGAACCAGAAACGATAGCCTCTGTGTCCTTTGCAAAGGAGCAAGAGCTCTTTGCGGAAAAACTCGATGCCCAATAATGGTAAAAGTCAACTATTTCCTCAAAAGTGCACCTTTAATGGCTACTGAAGACATCGATGGCATGTCACCGCCCAGCGTTTTTATTGGAAGAATCGGCTACCCCAACGTTTACGCAGGACCACTTGTTCCGCCTGTTCACGAAGATACCGGAATCTATGATTTGCCTGAGAAATGGTTTGGAAAATCAATGGATGAGATTGTGGGATTTCGTAGCTTGCTTGTTCGAGGAAAACACAGAGTTAATGTCCAGAAATTTATGGACGGGGGAAAAATTCTTGATCAAACACGGGAATTAGCTCTTGCAGACACCTGTGTTGACATCGAATTGAATCTTACAAAAAAACCTCGGGGATCAATTTACCTCGATGATAATGTTCAACCATTTGGTCCTTCAGCCCCCATTCGCGACCTTCACGTTGGTAATGCACGTTACGATGACAAAATTGAGAAAGCATACTATGACACGGATTTACGAGCAACCCAGGCTGTAGTAGACTTATACAATCGAGGAGTCATTGTAAGTAAAATTCAAAAAGCATTCAGTGTCGGCGCTTTTGGAGTGGAAAAGAAACGACGACTCGTTCCAACAAGATGGAGCATAACAGCCGTAGATGACATCATCTCCAAGAACCTCCGAGAAAAAGTAAAAACATTCCCAGAAATCAATGAATACCGAGTTTACGAATCGATCTATATGGACAATGTGTTTGAGATTTTAATGATACCCGGGCAGTGGAGTTATGAATCCATGGAAGCTTGGTATCCAGGAACCGTCTGGAACCCAACTGGCCAAAACATAGCTATTTTCTCTGACTGGGAAGGCAATAACGGACGAACAACTTACGCAGCGATTGGCGGCTGCTATTACTCAGCACGATTAGCCATCTGCGAACAACTCCAAAAAGATCGACGCCAAGCCACCGCAATCGTTCTCCGAGAAGCAAGACCAGGTTATATTATGCCTATTGGCGTCTGGCAAGTTCGTGAAAACGTCCGAAATGCAATGCACCAAAAACCCTATATTTTCAAGAATCTTGCCGAATCTCTCCAATTCATTAGCGCCAGATTTGAAATACCAATGCAACGCTGGATACTTCAAAGCGAACTACTAAAGAAGGCACTATTCCAAAAGAAGATTTCAGACTTCTTTACTGGTTAAGCTATAACAAGTTTTAAAAAACCAGCGTCTTAATACCTTCACTGACAATACAAATGTTGACCTCTGCAACTAAACGCTTTAGCCTACCCTTCTCAAACCCAAAAAACACCACACAAGAGGTCGAGGCAGCAGCCATTTTCGCCACCGCAGAGCTCGAAAGAAGCAGAGGCGGCGGATTATTTATGAGGCAACCTGAAGAAAAACTGGTTTTCCTATCGAAATTAGGCTATCCATTATGGCTTTATCCAAAAAACAATGTGAACTTAGTTTTTGATGGATTCGGCGACTCAAGCTACAACATTTCTTACACGGAAGTTCCATCGACCAAAGCTTTTATAAAAAGTTTGGAAGCCAATTCAAGTCCACGGGAAAATTATCATACATTCCTGTTAGACCATAGTGATTATTTTCAAATCCCCATAAAAGAAAAACAATTTGTTTTTAAGGGCTTAATTGCGGATGTAGATTTTAGAAATGAATTTAGCAATTACTGCAAAGAAGCATCAGAATTGAATCCTGCAAATTCAGGCCAGCTTTCACCAACTCTAGATGAAAACACCATTTGCTCCTCGGTAGCTATGTTTTACAAACTTCAATCAAGCCTAAGAGAAGAAGTTGAACTGCTTCCTGAATGCAAAAGGCTATTGAATAAAATAACAGTTCAATATGTAACAGAACTCAAATATGAAGAATCAGCCGCAACTGAGGAAATAGATGCAAAAATAAGAGCTCAAGAAGAAATCGTAAACCCCAAAATAACTAAATTAAACAAAGATCACAAAGCCAAAATAAAGAATTTAACTGAACAATTTGTCAAAGAAATTAAAAAGTTACAAAAACTTGAAACCAAAACGCAAAAATCCATCGAAATCAACGAACGAAAAATCAAGCAATATCAACACGAAGCAAAATCTCAAGCCACTAAAAAGCATTCACTTTACGAGAAACGATGGAAAGAAAAAATTAAGCAAACTCAAAGAGACCTTAAGGATCTAAAAAAGAAATTAAAGGACATACATTTCAACGTTACACAAATAAACAAACAAAAAGTGCAGGAAATTTCCAAGATAAATTTTGAGCTTGACACTGAAATCAAACTTGCCCGACTGCCTCTACTAGAACTGAAGGCTACCCGAGATGCTAAAATGCTTACCTTCAAACTGGAAACCGACAAACTCCTTAAACAAGAGAAAATATTACTTGAAAGCTTAAGCAAAACCATCAAGCTATCCGAGACCACAAGATCTAATTTTGAAGAGTTAGGCATTAAAGAACAAGGGTTGAAAAGTTCGGCTTTGTTTTATATTCCGTTTTACGTATCTTGCTATGAAGCAGGCGCTTCAAGACGATACTTTTTCATTGAACCCTCTATTATTGCCGGAGTTGATTTTTCTGGAAAGTTGAAAGGAGCCTTTGGGATATCAAAAATCAAAGATCGCCTCATTCCACGCTTCAAATCAGCAACAACTCTAGTCAACAATGTTAAAACTCTTGCCAAACAAAACAAGGTGTTTGAAAATCAACTTAACGACTTATCCCAAAAAAACAACCTTTTAGTAAATAGGTTATTCATGGAAAAAGTTGAACGCGGATTAAGTTTCTTGAAAAATGAGGGCTGGCTTTCCGATAAGGAACAACAGGCTTTAAACGGCAGAGTGAAGATTTAGTGTTTGGTTGTTTCAAAAAACTTATTGGACGCCTCACAATGTTAATGTTATATTGTTTAAACCGTTAAGGCACTCGAAAGCTTTGGTCAATTATGGCTGAAAAAAACGACTATATCCTAAAAGTTTCAAATCTTGGGGTAAAACTTCAAAACCAAATCTTACTTGACCACATAAATTTTAACGTCACAAAAGGTACCACATTAGCCATACTGGGACCAAACGGCGCAGGAAAAACAGTTTTACTCAAAGCCCTTCTAAACCTAATCCCTCACACAGGTTCACTCGAATGGACAGAGAAAGTAAAAATCGGATATGTCCCTCAATACGTCACTGTTTCCGATATTCCCATGTCCGTTAGAGAATTCCTCTCAATTGGAAATGGAGTTGACGTGGAAAACTCGCTAAAAAAAGTAAGATTATACGATAACAGTATTTTAGATAAGAGATTAGGCGTTTTGTCTGGTGGGCAACTTCGACGAGTCTTAATCGCTTGGGCACTAAATGATAACCCCAACATCCTGCTTTTGGATGAGCCAACAACAGGTGTTGACATGGATAGCGAAGAACCAATTTACTTGATGCTTAACGAAATCAAGAAAAACCAAAAAATAACTATTTTCTTGATAACCCACAACATACACATCGTTCAGGAATACGCTGACGCTTTGCTAGCGATAAATAAATGCGTTACATTCTGCGGACCCGCAGAGGAAATTGGGAAACCAGACATACAAAGACAGATTTACGGCGAAACAGTCTGCGTCGAAACTGAAAGAGGAGAAAACTGACTGAAATGCTCGACACCACTTTCTACAGCCTAATATTGTCAATTTTCGTAGGTGTCGCCGCAGGCTACTTAGGGTCTTTGATGGTTTTGGAGAAAATGGCGCTTGTTGGTGATGCTCTCTCACATGTTGCGCTACCCGGATTAGCTATTGGAATAACCTTACATTTTGATGCTACCCTAGGTGCCTTCGTGTTCTTGTTTGCTTCAGCAGTTATAATTTGGCAAATTCAAAGAACAACAAAAATCTCTTTCGAAGCCCTCGTTGGCGCAATGTTTACTCTTGCATTGGCGATTGGTATTCTGATTTATGGGGATAATTTAGATGCACTTGAGGCGGCGCTTTTTGGAGACATATCCCAAGTAACCCTAATTAGCATGTCCATAGCAGCTGCAGTTTGCATCGTAGCGATTATTCTCACGAAATTAATCTATGACAAACTGATCTTAGCTATGATTTCGGAGGACCTTGCCATTTCAAAAGGCATCAAAGTTGCAAGAGTAAACCTACTTTATCTCTTTCTAGTCTCAGTAATTGTCGCAATCGGAATCCAGATAGTTGGGACATTACTTGTTGGATTTCTAGTCATTGTACCTGCAATAGCTGCTAAAATCTTAAGCCCCCATATGCGAAGATACTCAATGCTTAGCGCGGTTTTCGGTGCAATTGCATGTTTCTCTGGAGTTCTAATATGGAGCCTCTTTTTTGGTCCAACTTCTATTGTCCCATTCTCAGGTCCCATAGTCGTTTTTTCTGGCATAACAATTTTCGTAGCATCATTAGTTATCAATTGGAGATACAAATTAACAACTTAGAAAGGGATACAATGAAGAAATACACAGGTAAAACAGCAACCGCCATAATACCTTATCCAGGAAACAAGATATTGCTCATTAAACGCAACACAATTCCTTTCAAAGGCTACTGGGCATTGCCTGGTGGAAGAATGGACTCTGGCGAGACCATCGAACAAACGATAGTTCGGGAAGTTAAAGAAGAAACAGGACTCGACGTAACAATTGCAGGCAAGATTGGCGAATATATTGAAAAAGGCGTTAAAGATGAAGTAGAATACGAATTTTACCCGACCTGTTTTCTTGTGAAACCTGAGAGTGGAGAAACCAAAAAGCAAGATAGCGAAATCCAAGAAATCAAACTTTTTTCCATAAGTGAACTGCCTAAGCCTATAGCTTTTGAACATGACCAAATGATAAAAGACTACATAAAAGTGGGTTTAGGCTCTAAATAAGAGCCAAAGTCAATTTTTTTCTACATCTGTCTACTTGTTTTTTGCCCAGGTGGTGGCGGTATAGGAAGGATAGTTGCTTTTGAAAGATTCTCTTGCTCATTGAGTATAAGTGAAATTGCTTTTCCTTCAGGAACAATTATTTTGGTGTTATTTTGCAAAGATGTTGTGATAGTTTCCAATTGCTTGAAAGTGATTGCGCTGTCTTTGAAGTACGTTGTTAAAGCCTCATTTCTTAATTTGGTTGCTTGTGCATCTCCTTCCGCAATTTGAATTGTTGCAATTTTCTGGCCTTCAGATGAAAGAATAGCCGCTTGCTTCTGTCCTTCAGCAACCTGAATTGCCGCGTTTTTCTGTCCGCTCGCTAAGGTAGCCTGGGCGATGGCGGTTTTCTCCGCTGCTTGTCTTTCGTTATCTGCTTTTAGAACTGACTCCATAGACACGATGAGTTCTCGTGGCGGCTCAAGATCTTTGATTTCTGCGCGTACAATTTCGATGCCCCATTTTTCGGTTTGTTCATCTAATGCGTTTTTGAGGCTAGCATTAATGATAGGTCGGGATGTATTAGCTATTGCCATATCCATGCCACCGATTATATCTCTCAACACTGTACGAGCTAAGGTGTCAATTTGAGCCGCAAAACTAGCAACTGCATATTGTGATGCTTTAACCGACGGTTCATCTTGTTTGATTCTGTAGAAAACCACTGCATCGACACCCATGAATACCTTGTCTTTAGTAATTACGTCCTGACGTTGGACTGGAGTCATGCGTTCAGTTACGTTTACTTTAATTATTCGGTCAACGAAAGGAACCAGCAAAGTTATGCCCCCCTCAACAAAACGGTGGTATTTGCCAAATCGCTCAACCAAACCTTTCTCTGTAGGTCTAACGATTCGAAGAGATGAAATTAAGGCATATAATACAACTATTAAGGGAATAATTATTGCCAAGACTAAGAGTATATCTACCATACTACCGCTCTCCTTGTTTCTGTTTCTTTCTATGGACAGTTAGATAGATTTAAGATTTGTTATGACAACAATATTCCTTCGCTAAAAAACTCTTTTTAATCTTAAAAAGTAATATTTTGAACAATAAACCAAAAATTTCAAATAAAAAAAACAATTATTGTTTAAAAATATATAAACACAAATTGAAAAAAGCTAAAATTAAAATAAACGGGCCCGGTGGGATTTGAACCCACGATCTCCAGCTCCGAAGGCTGACACCTTAATCCGTGCTAGGCTACGAGCCCTTGTTCTGACAACCAAAGTAATGGTGTAGCATTAAAAGATTTATGACAATTCTTATAAACCCACATAATATTAAACTTGTGTCGCTTCAAAAAATGTGGGCCGGTAGCTCAGCTTGGCTTGAGCGTTCGACTGATAATCGAAAGGTCGCCAGTTCAAATCCGGCTCGGCCCACCATTTCAATATTCCAAAGAAGAAGTCTTACAAAACGTTTTACTAAGAGAAAAATATTTCAAATATTAGGTGTTTTTATGAGTAAAAATAGCTTATCTAAAGAAAAAATTCTTGGAACCAATTGTTTTAACTGCAAATTTATTGCCAACAACAATGAACCTGTAGTCTCACAAGAATTGAATAACGAAGGTGGAGTTAACCCAAAAAACAATGAAGAAATGAATCGAGCCGAGAATTCTGACTTAATTACACTACCAGGTGGCTCGAAAGCCGACGCTTCAAGCAAGAGAATGTGCTACAATAAGAAAATAGAAATGTACGTCACCGTTCGCATGTGTTGCGCATATTGGGATAATGACCGCGTTATTAGACCTTGGAAAAAACAATAAGTTAGCCCAAGTAATTTTGAATAAGTGATGACTATGTCGGAGAAAAAAAGTAAAAATCAAGATAATCATGACGCTTGTGTTATGGCTGTAGCTGAAGAATTGAAACGGGACAACTGGACAGTAAAGGCAGATTTACAAGGTTACGATAAACCCTCAATCATAGGCAAAGGGTATCTTCCAGATGTTCAAGCAGAAAAGAAAGGTTGTTTAACGCGCATCTGTGAAGTGGTTACTCCTGAAATGTTCGATGGCAACAAAGAAAAGTATCTTGAAATCAAAAACTACTGTGATGAATATGACTTTCACATGTATGTAATAGATAAAGATGGAACACGCAGACAGATTGATCCACAATCTCTTGGAAAAAAATGACTTTGTCAATTGATTGCAATTTTTGCCGATTCAGATTGAATTTAATAATTCTTTAAACTTCAAACTCTAAGATGGACAAAGCCACGAATAAGAAAGCAACATAAGAATGAAAACGCCCCAAACAAAGATTCTTTACTTATAGGGTTACTAAATCAAAATTTGAAAAAGCAACTTTTGAGCCTTATCGACATTCATAATTTTTAGAACGTAACTTCTTTCGTCTCTCGTGATAACTGTCTTAAGTCGAAAGCCTTAATAGTTAAAACATTCAGTTTTTTTAATGAAAGGCGCACATACCTTGGGACAATCTAAAATGGAAATGTACCTTAAAATAATCAAGGTTTTAGACCGGGGGGATTCATTGGGTCAACAACAAATAATGCGCAAAGCAGGACTTAGCTCACCTCCTTCAAAAGATTTCTTCAATTTTCTAATTGAATTAGATTTAATAAATGAAGAAACAATTGGTCCAAAGGTAGAATATTCTATCACAAAAAAAGGACAAATGTTATGTGACTATTTTGGTTTAAACGATGAAAATTCTATATTTAATGGATCAAGAATATTTAGAAGCTGATAAACAGCCAGACAAGTGTCTTTAAACTGAAACGTGAAAAAATCCTCGATTCGCAGAAAAAAGGTTTGTACATTTTAACTTAATACCAATAGTGTTTTTAGCTGCCACGAGTTGAATTGGTTGAGAATCATGCAGGACGTTGAAATAGCTAAAAACCAACTGTATAACAAAAATCTAACACTTGCTATAGTTAAGAATGGCATAATTATTTTCCAGACTGATTCTCACAGAATTTCCGGTTTCATCGGAGCAATAGAAAAATTTGGAATCCAACTAAGAGGTGCCTCAGTGGCTGATCGAGTAGCTGGAAAAGCAATAGCTTTGTTGTGTGTTTACGCTGGAATAAATCAAGTTTACGCAGAAGTTTTAAGCAAAAAAGCTCAGATAATTTTTGAAGAAAACAAAATAATGTTTTCGTGGAAAGAAATCATCGACAACGTTCTTGACTTTGATAAAGCAAATGTTTGCCCCTTCGAAAAAGTCGCAGCTGACATTTCCAACCCTAATGAATCGTATGATACATTCAAAGCTTTACTTGAAAAAATGAAGTCCTGCAGATGATTTTAAGTCACGAACGGTTTATATCAAACAATTTACTAGTTTCTATTAGTTATTAATGGAGTAAGTTAAAATGAGCACTGAACCTTTTCATGTAACCGACTCAAATTTTGAAGAAACACTCAAAAAAAACAAATTGTTTTTTGTTGATTTCTGGGCTAACTGGTGTGGACCATGTCGAGCTTTAGCTCCAACCATCGTGGAACTCGCAAAAGAGTATAGTGGCAAAGCTTTAATCGGCAAACTTGACGTTGACGAAAATCCTGCCACAGCAGAAAAATTCCAAGTTTTCAGCATACCCACAATGATAGTTTTCAAAGACGGAAAAGAAGCAGAAAGACTAGTTGGTTTATGCCCCAAGAATAAAATTGGCGATACACTACAGAAACATTTAATGTAGTTTTAGATGCCACTCTTTATTTTTTCATACATTTTCTCAAAAGTCCAACGGATACTTGATTTAAGCTCTTTTAAACGCTCATCGTCAGCATTTTTAATTATTATTTCTCGAATTAAGTCGCCTTCACGAACTATATTATAAGAAAACATTTTATCAGTTGATAATTGCCCTAACCTGACAAGTTCTTTATCTTTTTCCTGCATTTTAGCGAAAACTTTCTCGACCAGAAAATTAATGAATGGAGGCGTATTAACGCTGAATTTTTTGGATTCGTCAGGCAGTACGTGGATAGATTGTTTTTCAAAGTACATGAGCGCCAAGGGTTCGTCATTCATAGTTTTTAAAGGTATAACGCTTTCTGGTTCCGAATGTTGGTTGACTGGTTCATTTTTTGGCCCTTCTGGTTCAAGCTTTGGCAGAACAACTTCTTTAGGTATAGACGATTGGGAAACAACTTCTTTTATATCTCCGCGTTTGAAGCCTTTTTCAAGGAGAATCTGATTAACTGTATCAAGAGTATCTTGAACCTCTTTGGTTTCAACCTCTAATTTCTCTAACTGCTCTTCAAGCCTTTTTTTAAGAGCAATAATTGATTTCAATTTTTCTGAATCTTGAGACAAACCAAACGCACTCCCAGCTATTTAGGCGCAATAGGTACTTATCAGTTTTAGCTTTTTGGCGAATCACCGATTTTTTTCAATTGCGCACTATATATTTCCACGATTTCTTTAGAGGTTGTTGCGTCTTCGGCTGCCTTGTCAATTCGATATTTGCCCGTGAAACGAGGGAAACGGATAGCTAAGCCTGCACCCTTACGAATTGAGTTCATAGCGCACAGGTGAATAGGGCTCAAGGTAACTTCGGCACCTAAAACATCCAGGACCACAGCTGGCTCAAACCACACATCTGCTTCCAACATAGATTGAACACGACTGTTCTTCCGTGGAACCAAATGTTTCTGAAGCATTTCATGAAGCGTAGATAGGTCTTTGTCGGTAAAGCCAGTACCACATTTAGTAACGGTTTCGAAAGTGTCGTTTTCATCGTTATAAGTGGCTAAAAGCAGAGCACCGTATGCTCCAACTCGCTTGCCTCTACCGTGAAATGCCCCAACGACAACTAGATCCACAGTGTCAGTCATTTCGCTTCGGTAGTCGCGTTTCAGTTTTATCCAGAGCCAACCGCGACTTCCCGCCTGGTAAACTGAGTCTTTGGCAACGGATTTGCACATTAAACCTTCACAACCATCCGCGATGGCTTGTTCGAAGAAATCCTCCAGTTCTTTAGGACTTCCGACTAGTTTCTGGGTGGCGGGCTTCATGCGATCGTTTTGCTTAATGATTTTTTCCAACGCTTTACGCCTATGGGGGAATGAATCAAGGGTTAAGTCTTTACCGTCAACATACAGCGCGTCGAATGCAAAAAGCGAAATCGGATAATCTTTGATGGCTGCTTCCACGCCATATTTGCGTCGGCGGTGCATAAGTTCCTGGAAGGGGCGCATATCACCTGTTTCCAAATCCATCGCAACACATTCGGCTTCTAAAATTGCTTCATTTGCCGTTATTTTTTCCTTGATTAAATCAACAGCATCTGGGTATTGTTCAGAAATATTCTCTAAACGTCTGGAGTACAACACCACTTTGCCATCTTTCTTGTGTGCTTGAATTCGTTCGCCATCGTACTTATACTCAGCAACGCATTTGCCGCTGAATTTCTCCAAGATTTCCTCGGGTGCTCCAAGCCTCTCGGCAAGCATGGGGCGGATTGGTTCAAAAACCATAACTTGAAACTCTTTTATACCTTCTACCCCTTTTTCAACAACTATATTTGCGACTCTACCTAAATCTGAGGAGATGTTATAGGCGCGTTCGATGAGTTCGCGAGCTTCTTTTCCGCCGCCGTAAGCAATCGCCAAAGCATCTAACACCGACATGTCAGCTATGCCCAAACGTAAGTTGCCTGTTACCGTGCGGATGATCCATTTTGCTTCTTTAGGTGAGGCATCAGTTAAGAGCCCGCATAGAAGTGCCATTTTTGTGTCTACCGCTCCGCTGCCAGAGGTTGTGGCAAGTTTGTCAAGGGTTTCATAAACCCTTTCTACAGTGAGTTTTTTTGTAAAGAAAGTTGATTGTTTGCGTTTGGTTAATTGTTTTTCTGAGGTTTGACCGATGTCGCCGCTTGTCTGTAACTCAGCTTGAATTAAACTTTCACTTTGCCCCGACGCACGGGATAGAGCTTTTACGGCAAGTTTCTCCGCCACGCCCATTTCTATTCCCATAAAGTCAGGGTACAATTTGCCCTGAGTTAAATAAACAACTTTAGCGATGACATCTTTGGGTGTTTTCTTAAGTAATTCAACAAGCAAATCAGTCATTTCTAAGCGTTTGGTGGTTGCTTCTATTTTCTCGTAAGAGTCAGCGATTATAACGTAATCCATGTTTTTGGCTCTCAAGAATACTGCTTTCTTGAACTTTTAAACTTACCACATAATCTACAGAGTAAGATACTATTAACAGAAACAGAGCTAATTTGAACCTTGAATACCTCATAGTGTATTTTTCGAGAACAGAAAACACCAAACCAAAGGCTACAAGAGACTGTTGAAAGTTTCAAAAAAGGGCATAATACCTGAAAAAGAAGCTAATTTCGCGGAAATCCTTCGAAATTAAGAAGATTTAGAAAGCCTCAATTATTAAAATGGCATAACCAAATAAAAAAAATAAAAAGAAAATAGGAAAAAACAATTTGCCTAAAATTAACAACTTTTCATTGTTTCTTAGGAACCGTCAATTAAATGAGCTGTTCCATCTGGGCAGTAAACACAATTACCTTTCTCAGCGATATCGAATCGTTTACTGCACGGTTTCATTTGGGAACATCCGTCGCAATCTCGTGATAACATTTCTTTTCCTCCTTTGTTATTATGATTTTTCAACGACCATCGTACACATGTTTGCTGAACTGGCGTTCTACCGATTCACACATGTACATTCAACCATTGAAGTTCAAAGATGTATGCTAAAGACCCTTTTAAATGTTACCATAATACCAAAAACAATAACCTGTAACCTAGAAAATGCCTAAAGATTTGGTTGAGCAAAAAATAGTCTATTTTACAAAAAATGGTTTTGCAGGCGTAACAGTCTTAAGCTCTGATGTTCAAGTTATGCTTGGATGATGAGCACTAGAGTCTGAGCTTAAGCAGTGAGATGGACTCGACGGGCGAACTGACAAAAGTTCAAGCGGAAAACTTATCAATAGAGTAGCCATGAGAAAGTAAGCTAAATCATCAGTTAATTGGCGTAACAAGAATCGAGGTGAACAATAAATGGTTGAAATGAAAGTTGATGCTTCAGAGCTTAAAGGCGACGAAAGCAAACTAATCGAGAAACTTGCAGATTTCCTCAAAGAAAAAACAGGTGGAGACGTATCTACAGACTCAAAGACGGTAACTGTCAAAGGCGAAGGCGAAGCACTCGCAAAAAAATATGTCCGCATAATCGTTAAGAAATTTCTGCACAAACACGAGCTATCTGAAACTTTCAAAGTTATAGGTGACGAAGAGGCATTAAAAATTAAAGAAAGAAAACTTGACGAAGAAGAAGATTAAACGCTTTTTTACCAAAATAAATAATTTTTATTTTTAGTTTAGTCATTAATACACTGTCCTAATCCCTGAACAGATTGTTCCAGAGCTTAGCATTAAATCAAAACAACCCTTGACTATAACATGAAAGGATTGTTAAAGGATGAGTCACAAAAACTTAGCCATTGGAACAACAGCAATTCTGGTTTTCTCCATTGCTTTGATGACGTTATTGATAACATCTTACTCAGCAATAGAAACCATTAACCCTATTGCAGCCCTGATATCAATAACCGTAGCAATCATTGGAATAGCATGGTTCAAAAAAACACGTTAGTGTATTATGGTCTCCATTATTTATTTGAAGCAAGCAGTGTTAAAAAAATCTTTTAATCCATTCAGTTTTTCGAATTAAAAAAAGTTTGGAAAAATAAAAAGTTAATTTTATTTTCGCTTTAGCATGTTCTCCAAAACTGGTTTAAGCTTCGAATTTTCTGCTTCAATTTTTTCTTTGCCCAACGCCTTCATGTCAGCATCTATTTCTTTGATTACCTCAGCGTAATGTATACCTTCTGCCGCTGAAACATATTCCACTCGGAACCGTTCTGGGCTCATTCCAAGTTTTGTAAGCATACCTTTGAGTGCGTCAGTTCGGGCTTTCATCTTATAGTTTCCACTGATATAATGGCAGTCATAGGGTAAGTGACATGCACCTATCAAAACAGTGCCTGCACCAAGTCTAAAAGCTTCGAGGACGAATTCACGAGCAACCCTACCGCTGCACATAACACGGATAGCTCGTACGCTCGCTGGATAATCACATCGGCTAATGCCTGCAAGGTCTGCGCCTGCATAACTACACCAATTGCAGAGAATAGCAAGTATTTTTTCTTCTGGTTTATCCTCAAGTGCAGCTCGGATTTGAGCCATTATTTGGGCTTCTGTGAAATGCATTTGTGTAATGGCACGTTGGGGGCATTCTGCAACGCATGTTCCGCAGCCGTGACAACTAGCAGTAATTATTTGCGCTGGCTTGCCTGGTTCAATGCGAATAGCTCCATATGGGCATTTGTCTTGACAGACGCCGCATTTGGCGGTTTTGTTTCTGCATTTTGTTTCATCTACGGTTGAGATTATTGGTTCAATTTTCCATTTGGATTTGCTGATAACTGTGGCTGCTCTTGCTGCCGCACCGCTACCTTGGGATACGCTAGCAGGAATATCTTTTAAACCAACGCATGCTCCTGCATAGAAAACACCGTCAGTTGGTGCATCCATTGGTTTTAATTTAGGGTGAGCCTCCATGAAGAACCCGTCTGAGCCCCGGGATAAGTTGAGTATTCGTGCTATTTCTTCTGAGCCTTTTTTAGGTATGGCGGCAGTTGCAAGCACAACCATGTCTGCATCGATTTCGATTGGAGAGCCTAGAAGTGAGTCTTCTGAATGGACAGTAAGATTATGGGTTTTTGGATCTTCGTCAATGCGGCTTACTCTTCCACGAATAAAGTTTACTCCTCTTTCTCGTGCACGGTCATAGAATTCCTCATAGCCTTTGCCTGGGCTTCGAATATCCATGTAGAAAACGTAGACTTCGATGTCTTCTTTGTACTTCTCTTTAAGCTGAACTACATGTTTGAGCGTGTACATACAGCCAAAATTGCAACAGTACGGGTACTTGCTTTTGTCTCTGCTCCCGACGCATTGGATAAAAACTATTTTGTGCGGTTTTTGGCCGTCTGATTGGCGGATGACTTTACCGCCTGTTGGACCAGCTGCTAATATGAGTCGTTCAAACTCCATGCTTGTGATGACGTTTGGGTATTTCCCATAGCCAAGCAGCGGCATGTCATAGGGTAAGTAAATGTCAAAACCTGTCGAAACAATAATTGCTCCAACATCAAATTCTACTTCTTCAGCCTTCTGATTAAAGTCAATTGCTTGACGTTCACCGCAAGCTTCGGTACATTTGAAGCATTCGATACAGTAATCCTTGTTGATAGAATAAATAAGTGGCACTGTCTGGTCAAAAGGTACCGAAATTGCTTTGCGTGTACCAAGGTTCATGTCCCATTCGTTTGGGTACTCAATTGGGCAAGCTTCCTTGCATTCACCGCAACCCGTACATTTTTCTGTAATGACATACCTTGGATTTTTACGTATTTTCACTTTGAAGTTGCCGATGTAACCATCGACTTTCACAAGTTCTGAATTGGCAAAGATGGTAATGTTTGGGTGGCGTGCGCAATCCACCATTTTTGGTCCTTCAATGCAGATGCTGCAGTCTAAGGTTGGGAAGGTTTTATCTAATGCTGCCATGTGCCCTCCAATGCTTTGAGAGTTTTCAAGCATGTAGACTTTATAGCCCATTTCTGCAAGGTCTAAGGCTGTGTTCATACCTGCGATTCCACCACCGATTATAAGTGCCTTGTTAGTGACTGGAACTTCGATTGTTTGGAGCGATTGCATTAAACGAACTTTTGCAACGGCCATACGTACGCTGTCTTTGGCCCGTTCTGTGGCTGCTTTAGGATCACTTTGGTGACACCAAGAAGCGAATTCTCGAATGTTTGCCATTTCATAAAGGAATGGGTTCAAACCAGCTTCGGAAACAGTACGTCGAAAAGTGGGTTCGTGCATTCTGGGTGAACATGCGGCGATAACTACTCGATTTAGGTTTTGTTCTTTGATAGCTTTACGGATTTCTGCTTGCCCAGGGTCCGCACATGTATAACGGTTTTCTTTAACAAAAACAACGTCAGGAATGGTTTTAGCGTATTCAGCTACAGCCTTAACATCAACAGTACCTGCAATGTTTAAGCCGCAGTGGCAAACGAAAACGCCGACTCGCAAAGGTTCAGGTGTACAATTACAAGCGTCAGCTTGATTTAATGAGGTATGTGAATTACTCATTTGGGTTCCTCCGATTTAAGTGCCTCAGAAAGGAAACGTTTCTCAACAACTTTACGTCTGCTCTCGGCAGCCTCCGATTTAAATTCTTTAATTGCATCCTCAGGGCTGGTTATACGTTCTAAAGCTTTATTCCAAGTGCCTGAATGGATTGGTGTGTGCTTAACTTTCGTGCGTTTAACACTTAGAGCGTCCTCGACCGGACAAACGTTTTTGCATGCCCCACAGTAGGTACATAATAATTCATTAACGTGAATTTTCTTATCCTCACTTAAATTTAGGGCGCCTGGAATTGGGCAAATGTCTAAGCAGTCTGTGCAACCTTCAGGACATTTCTCTGGATTTACACAGATTTTGCCTTCGAAGGTTTTATCGACTTTTAATGCTCCTTGATTACATTTGACCTCGCATAACTTGCAGGTCGGACAATAATTCTTTTGAATATCAAGGTTGACTTGTACACGTTTTTTTTCATTTGGAGATAAAACAGCCATGTCCTGGATCGGTTTTCCATCAAACCCAACTTTTCTAAGTTTTATAAGTGAAAGCGGACAAGCGGTTTCGCATTCAACACATTCTTTTTCGCATTTATGGGTATCCACAGAGATACCCCGAACAAGCTGGGGGTAGCTGTTTTTCGCCAAAATAGAGAGGTTATGTTCTCCATTTAATTCAACTTTGATTGCTCCATAAGGACAGGTTACATCACATATTCCACAGAAGTTACATTTTGCCAAATCTATGTCCACTTTTGCTTTCTTTGCTTTTTCGCCCTTAATTTTAGGTTGTTTTTGGGTTTTTATGGCATCTTTAGGACAAGCCACTGAACATATTTGGCAACCGACACACCGATTCTTGTCAAGAGTCAACTTGTAATTTTTAGCTTGCAAAATCCATTCTAAAGTTAACGCCTCTGCCGCATCGGTCTTTAAAGTTTTTAACGGCATTGATCATTCACCAAAAGATTTTAACTGATCAAGTTCAAATTTTTTCCTTACATTTAAGCATTAGCTAGAAGGTTTGAATGCAGTGCTTTCGTTATAAATATTGTTGGAAAAAACCAGTATTCTCATGAAACAAAAATGATAAAGTAAAGTCAATAAAAATGTTGGCGATATGTTATGATCTATCGATCTCTGAATTTGAATAATATTCATCGCTCTGTTTTTCTTTTTTGACATTTTCAAAACGTTTTCTATACATGAAAAAGAGCGTTTTTAGAATAGCAATACTGAAGATCACAAGATAGAATAAGTGTGCTAATGCTAAAATTGGCTCTGTCAATAGCAAAGGTGCACTAAATGGATAACCTATGGTGCTGGGTAGTAAAACTGTGGCTATGGGAATAATTAGCACTAGATTTGTTTTGTTGCTTTTGAAGAAAACTTTCCAGTCGCTGCTTTTGAATAAGATAATTGTTGCTACTGCAAACAGGCTAAGCTCTAATGCTATATTCACTGGGTCGGTAATGCTAATGTAGTATGAGCCCAACTCGTGAAGACCATATTCTGCTGTTGAAAAAGGCCAAAAAAGTTGAAGCCTCCCACCTGTTAGGAAGTCACCTATTAGTGGATGGGAAATCAAACCCAAGAAATATGGAATTGCCTTTTTTCGGTATATGACAAAGAAGGGTAGAAAAGCGATTAGGGCAACCACAACCGAATGGGTGGGACCTCTATGCAATTCTGATCCCATCAAAAAATCAAAAATAATATCAACATCAGGCAGTATGGACAGAACAAGCAAAAAAGGTACATTAACATTAATTCGAAGCGCTTTTGATGAGCCTTTCCCTAAAAGGTAGGCAATTGCCATATGTCCTACAGCAAACAAACCTGTTTTTCTCCTTTAAACTCAGACAATTCAGTTTGCTGGTCTATTAAGCATATAGGCTATTGCTTAATTTTGATGGTTAAGCGTAGTTAAGGTAGAAGCTAAACATTTAGAGGATAACTAATCTGACAATTGTTTTAGGTGACAAATTGATTGATAGTTAATTATCAAATAAGGGATGTTTTGGTTGCTATACTGGCGTGGGGCTTTGCAACCTTTAAATTCATCTTTTTACTATAAACTTTTCAGTGATTATTTATGTCCATGTCTGTTACTGCCAAGGATATTTATTCAAAGAAATTAAATTCTGTTAAAGACACTGATACACTTTCAAAATGTCTGGAAGGTTTCAAAAAAGGAATGCCACCTGCTCTGGCTGTGTTAGATGAAAAAGGAAAATACGTTGGTATGATTACCCGACGAGCGATTTTACGGTCGCGACTCGATTTTACCATGGCTAAAGTTCGGCCTTTAATGCTGAATGCGCCACAGGTTTCACCTGATATGCCTTTGGGTGAATTGGCAAAATTGATGATTGGAAGTGGAATGCGACAACTTCCATTGTTTGATAAAAGCAAGTTGGTGGGATTTGTAACCGATGAAGATGTTATTCATGCGGCTGTTGGTGATGAATGGGGTCGCGGTGCGGTTGAAAAGGTTATGACGCGGGCTCCTCACACTATTGAAGCAGGTCGCAGTGTCGGAGCAGTTTTTGGTTTAATGCGTGATTATGGCATCTCGCATGTTCCAGTAATGGAAGGCGGCCGACTTGTAGGGATGGTTAGTATTGAAGATATTTTAGAGAATATCTATTGGCCACAACGTCGTCAGACCATAGGAGATATAGTCGGCGAAAAAATAGAAACTTTAGGCATTGCCGTAAAAGGAATAATGGCTTCCCCTGTGATCACAGTGGATGGCAAAACAAGTTTACGCGATGCTGAAAAGCAAATGCATGAGTTCGATGTATCTTGTTTATGCGTAGTGTCTGGCGATCGATTAGTCGGAATTTTAACTAAACTTGATTTCTTGGAACCGATATCGCAGGTTGCTGCTCAAGCACGAAAGTTAACGATTCAATTCGGCGTTAAAGACGTTGAAATCGATGAGGCGCAACAAGGATTCATGATGAACGAATTCGATTCGTTCTCCCACAAATATCAAGAAGCCTTCCAGCTAGGTACACTTTTTGTCTACATGAAAAGTCACGGAGACACAACAATGCGCGGAACTCCAATGATCCATTGCCGATTACAATTCCGAACAACACGAGGCACGTTCTTTGCAGCAAGTGAAGGCTGGGGTATTGAACCGACTTTTCGTGTTGCTTTGGACCGCCTAGAACGCCGTTTGCTACGTAGCAAAGAATTGCTTGCTTACAACCCACGGTACGCCAGAGATTATATGCGCAAAATGGGTCTACCTTCAGAAGAAGAATAACTTCTTTTCCCATTTTCTATATTTTTTCCTATACTAAATAGTATTTTTCAATAGCACCCTTACAATCCAAACTGAATACCTTAGTATTTTTCCAATGATTTTATTCTCTAAAAATGGGTAACTTATTCTCAAAATTTTTAATTCACGACTTATAAAGTAACATCTGCAAGCGATGAAGGGACCTAACTATGGAGATTTCAACTGCCAACGATAACTCAAACATTAAAAACAAGTTCTTATGTTATTTTCGTTTTTAAAGTGTAAATTGTTTGAATAGAGTGTGTGCTTGTTTGATTAGTTTTATTATGTTTTAACTCTATTTTGCCTTGACTAAGGGTTTTAGTCTGGTCAGCGAAAGCTTCTGTAATTTCCATTGTGCCACAGCCCGTGCAAAATCCGCCGCTAAACTGTATTGAGATTAAGAGTTGGTGAAAAAGAAATTAGTTTAGCGATTGCATTTGGGCTGTGTGTGCGATTGTAGAAGGAGATAGCTCTGTTAATTAGAGCTTCTATATCCGAGTCGGATAGCATCAAATCGGTATCCTTGAGCCGTCAAAGCCAAGTTTTGAAATTCCAAGTTCTTCTTGGATTTGACGCAATTGTGCAGCGTTAAAGATTGGTCCGTCGCGGCATACGCGGTATTTACCTATCATGCAGCTTCCACATAGACCAATGCCACAACGCATTAGACGTTCAAGACTTGCTTCCAATGGAAGTTTGCGTTTTTCGGTCATTTCAAAGATTTTTTTAACCATAACTTCTGGTCCACAGGTGTAAATCATGTCAAATTCTTCTGTGTCTAAAAGCTCGGCAAGTGGCTTTGTGACTAGACATTGGAGGCCAGCGGTACCGTCTTCTGTGGTAGTTATGAAGGTTTTTTCGTTACAGACTTCGCGAATCTCTTTAACGAATAGTAGTTCGTCTTTGGTTTTTGCTCCCTCTACGAATGAGAGGCGTTCAGTTTTGGTCGCAAGTTGCTTAGCTAGGAAGAGTAAGGGTGCCGTACCTGTTCCGCCGCCGACTAAGTAGAACTCTACCGCGACTTTCAGTGAAATTGTTACCGAATGGTCCGCGTATTCCAACAGTTGAACCTGTCTCCATCGCATGTAAGTGCCTTGTGGCGTCGCCAATCGCTTTGACTGAAACAGAAACTAAGTTGTTTTTTGCATCCAATATGCTAAGTGGAATTTCGTCTATGCCAGGTATCCAAAGCATTAAAAATTGTCCCGGTTTAGCTTTGCCGCATTGTTTATCAACAAATGTGAAGGTTTTCACTGTTGGACTTTCATTTTGTATCCGAACAATCTGTGTTGTTCGTAGTGAATTATTTGTGGTGTGCAAGGCCGACAATTTCTTTAACACTCCCAATTTGTTTACGTCTCAAATATGTTTCTATCCCTTTGTTTATCGATTGAAAAACTTCGATATCAACCGCAACCGCTGAGCCAACCTGCACAGCTGAGGCACCTGCCAAGAAAAACTCCACTGCATCACGCCAATCTGATATTCCGCCGCAGCCGATTATCGGTACATCAGAGTAGGCTTCATGGATATCGTAAACGCAGCGCAAGAGCTACGGGTTTGACAGCAGCACCCGATAAACCTCCTTTTACATTACTAAGAATTGGTCGCATCGTTTCTGAATCGATCGCTATCGCTTTTAGAGTATTCACAACTGTTAATGCATCAGCACCAGCTTCAACTGCCGCATGAGCTAGAACAGTTATATCTGAAACATTTGGAGACAGTTTTACAATTAATGGCTTACTAATTGCCGCCTTAACCAGCTGAACAACTTCCGTGAGTAATTTTGTGTTCTGACCAATTTCGGCACCAGTTTGCTTTACATGGGGACACGAAACATTAAGTTCTATTGCATCCGCGCCTGCTTCAGCTGCTTTCTTAGCCACCTTTGCGTATTCTTCCGCAGAGTAACCAAATACACTCACGATAAGTGGTACACGCAAAATGGTTTTAGAAAATTTAATTTCCTGAGAATATACTTCAATTCCTGGATTTGGCAACCCCATTGCATTAATTAACCCGGCCTCTGCTTGAACCAAAGTTGGGTTTGAATATCCAACGCGAGGTTCTGCACCAACAGATTTTGTAACAACTGCTCCAGCGCCTCCTTTTGCAACTCGACATAAAGATTCGGAGGAGTACCCAAGGATTCCTGAAGCCAGAATTGTTGGGTTTGAAAGCTTCAAGCCAGCGAAGCTTGTGCTTAAGGGATTGCTTTCCAAATAAATTCACCACTGAATCTAGTTACATGCTTTAAATTAGATAAAGCTTCTTTTCGAGTTTTTTCTAAAAGGAGACATAGATTGGGAATGTCGTTTTCATGTCTATTTTAATTGGATAGATAAAGAAAAACTGGTTTTGGGTGAAAAAAGAAAAGTTAGGATTGTAACCTAACTTCAAAGCGCTTTATTTCTTCTTTTTAGCTTTCTTATCGTCCTTTTTTGGAGCTTTCGCCACGTTACTAACCTCAAAGCATTATTTGACTTCAATTTGTATTTAAAATTTGTCAACAGCAAATTAGGCTGCCTCAACAATCAAAACACCTTAAAAATAGGCGCTATAACAAAAATAAGCTTAAAAAAAGGCGAATAAAAAATATGTTTTAAACATGCTTTTTGGCTGTACAGTTTTTACATTTATTTGTTAATAATAAAGACTTGTTTTAAGCGGACTTTTTAATTAAATCTCAATTTTACCTTATGCGGAAACTTTTTTATATTAGTGGGTTGTAAAAAATTACACAGCGATGCAAAAAATTTCTAAGGTGTAAAAAATGAAACTGGCAATAACCACCAAACAACTCGCACTCACAGCAATTTTCGCTGCATTATACGCAGTTCTAAGAGCAATACCAACTATTCCCATGATAGGAGTTCCTGGCGCAAGTTTCTCCCTATCAGATATTCTCGCCCCAATTTATGGAATAATATTAGGACCATATGTGGGAGGTGCAAGTGTTCTCATCGGAACCTTTACTGCCATGACTGTAAAACCCCCAGTGTTCCTAGGTTTAGACTTCCTTCCAGGATTTGTAAATGCAGTTGCCTTGGGCTTCCTAATTAGAAGAAAATGGTTACCAGTTGTAGCCTTAAACATATTCTTGCTAGCAGTCTTTATTGCCAACCCACTAACCCTAACCCTTGTTCCATTGGGCTCGAACGTTGTATTTCCATTTATGTGGCTACATATAATAGCGTTGATAATTCTCATTTCACCTTTAGGATTAATGGCAACCAAATGGGTGGAAAAAACAACAACCCTGGCCGTCGCAGGTTTTGCTATCCTTGCTTTTATTGGGACCATGATGCAACACTTGATGGGAAACATCCTCTACGAGAACATATTCGTCTATGTAACAAATTTCATGACACCCGAATCACTTGCTCTACGATGGCAAGCAGTGTTCTTCCTCTACCCATGGGAACGATTAATACTAATTATACTGGCAGTAATTGTTGGATTACCATTAATCCGAGCTCTTAGAAAAACTGGATTAATACCTGCAAAAGAAGGAACACCTGCACCTCAACTAAAAGAGCGCGCTATTTCTTAAACAAAGAACTATCCTGAATGTATTCTTTTCCAGTTCTCAGGGCAACCTCAGCTTTAGCTAGTTCGCTGCCTAAATAAGCCGCATGATCAAGAGTTGACACCAAACCCATTTCCAAAATCTTGACGCATACGCTTTCTGCGGTTTTGCCCTTGACAACGTTAATAGACTTATCCATCTGGATTGAATCATAATAGACTGCAACCAAAACGTGTTCCACACGGTCTACTGCAATTTTAAACATTCCTTTTGAATCTAATGTTACCGGCTCCAACTTTTCTGATACCTTTACAACATTAGCTTTTGCTTCGAGTTTTTTGTCGTATGGCTCCTCATGGAAGCGCTTATCCTTGAGGATTAAGAGGTCTATTCCGAGGTCTTTTGGGACTGATCCACGTTTTTTGGCCAAAAACATCATTTTCGCTGCAGTAACTTCCTCTCCGACAGTGCCCTTTGCTTTGTCGCTTTTCTCGGTAGCCAAAAGGATGCTGGCTTCAACTTCTGAGGATAAACGAGCAAGAATTGCATTAACACCAACTGAGTCTGCATCGATAAGTTCCGTAACATTTGAGATCCCCACAAAAAGGGGCACGTCGGGGTTTCGACTAGCAAACTCTTTGAAAGCAATAAAGGATTCCAAGATGTTTGTGGGTTCCAAGATCAAATCCGCAAGGCAACGGTTTATGCCGAGTTTTTTGGCGTTAAAAATTATTTCTTCGAGATAGTTAACGCGATCTTGAGCTTTTTTTGGAAAGTAGCCTTGACGCTGGTTAGTGGGGATAACAACTACAGCAACTTTGGATGCGAATGGAGCGATTTCTTGAATGTTACCTGCATCACCGCTTAGAACCAATTCTGCGCCTGCCTGGACTGCAGCTCTAATCTCAGCGGGGTCAAGTGTATCTATGCTAACGGGCACATTAACAACCTGCTTAACCCACTCGACAATGCGCTTGGCTTTTTCTGGTTGGGATTCTCCTGCAATCATGCCAACGTCAATCAGGTCAGCTCCTGCCTTAACGAAGCGTTTTGCAGTCTGCTGGATGGTTTCTTTATCCATCAAGGCGGCGTCAACAATTTCTGCTAGGACACGCATGGGAAAATCTTTGCCTATAGCCAAGTTTCCAATGAGCATGCTGCTGGGTTTCTTGAGCAGTTCTAAACGGTTTTTTTCGGTTTTTTCTATTTCTTGCAAAGCTTGTTTTTGGAGTTTTTCTCTTAGCAAATCGTCTGCTGGTGTAGTGGTTGAGAGTTGTACTTCGCAAAGTGAATTTAAAATAGTTGGCAAGTCTGCGGCGTATCTTGGGCCTTTAAAGGTGGGGATGCCCGTAGCTTTGGATATTAAATTTGTATCTCCTCGCATGAGCCCAGGAACCAATATCACGTTAAAACCTGTTAGATTAAGGTTTTTTAATTTTTCAATGATGGTTTTAGGAGTTAAAAAAGCGGCAACTGCAATTTTAAGTGCAATAGTTTTGGTTTCTACGGCGCTTTCTTTAGCGTATTTAGCAACTATGTCTTGGGCTAGTTGACCAGTAACTAGGAGTGCTTTCACTTTTTAATCCTCAATTACTCGTATGGTTGCGCCCTTGTTGTTTGCCTTCGCGATAAATGCTTGACCTCCAACCCCTGAGCGTAGGTAAGTTTTGACTTTTGAAAGCACTGCCTTAGCTTCTTCTTTTTTAACTACTCCGTAGAGTGCTGGTCCCCAAGAACTCTGCCCCACACCGTAGGTACCAGCTTTTTTGAGGAACTCTATGAATTCTGCGGCGGTGGGGCTTGCGTAGGTTCCGCCTTGAGCTTGAGCAAAATGATTTCCTGTTACTATTTGGATTTTTGTAAGAGCATTTCCAAAGTTTTCTATGTCGTGTTCCGCTATAGCTGGGAGAAGTTTTAGCATGATTAGGCGGCAGATTTGCCCTACATCTTCGGCAGGCATTTTGGTTAATTTGTCGAAGGCATGGTTTTCTTCTGAGTTTGATAACCCCTCTTTTAAGTTGGGCACAGCCACGATAAAACGCCACTCGCTGGGGAACGGTTGGCGGTAAATCAAAGGAGGACACTTTGTATTATTGAGGTTTTTTCCTCCATCGACAACGAAGCCACCATACTCAAATATTGAGGTCCCAACTGCAGTTCTTCTTGCACGCCCCATAGCTATTGCCAACTCAGGAATAGTTGCGTTAACATCAAACAGTGATGCAAGAGCTGTTGCAATTGCTAAGGAGAATTGTGTGCCTGAACCCAACCCGATATGGGCTGGAATTGCTTGCACGACGTTAATGTGTACTTTTGGTTGTATTTTGTAGTTTGTGAAGAAACGTCTTGCAAGTATATTTGCAAGTTCTGTCTCTTGACCTGTCACAGAGAAGTTCTCAGCATTTTGAGCTTCAATGATAATGTTTGGGCGATCTATGCCGACACCTAATCCGCCGAACATTCTGCCTAAATCACCATTCATATCGATTAGACCAAGATGCAGTCGAGCAGGAGTTTTAATTTGAACTTTCATGGTTTGTTCCTCCATGAATCGATTTTTTTTGTTAAATCGGACATAATGACTGTATATTTCGAGTTGGGTGCTATGCGATTTATTGCATCTTTATGGTTTTCGATTACTTGCAAGAGAGTGTTAACATTCTTTTCGTGCGCCTTATCGTTAACGAATACTTTCAGTCGTGTGGCATGTATGATTGCTTCAAGAGTTAACGCCATAGCTCGACTGTAAATTTGTGGGTACATTTTTTCAACGTTTATTTTCACTATCGAGCATGTGAAATTGGTTTTCTCAGCGACTATCGACTCCATGCTTGCTACGGAAACATCAATAGTTGCATCTGATAACTGAAGTTTAGGAGCGTTCACAGTTTTCGATTTCTCAAACCATTCAACGGGCAATTTCCCAGTTGGGTTGGTTTCTTTGAAAGTTGTTTTGTAAAAAATGTCAATATTATTTGTACAGTTGATGACCGCACATTTGTTTGTCTTTAGGTTGCGGTTGGTTTCTGACGTATTGAATATGTTGAGGCTGATTGTTTGCTGATTTTGCATAATTGTGCCCATCGGTGCAGCGTTTGGTGACCCATCCCGATTGTAAGTTGATACGATAGCCTCAAAAATCATGTTTTTCAAGAAACCTAAATCGGTTAATTTTGCCATCAAACCAACCCAGAGTGTTAGAAGGTCATATGCACCTTTTTTCAACCGAGTGTAAAAATATACAGTCGGATAATAAAGTTTTTCCAATCAAACCCCATAGAAGTTAAGAAAATTGTGAAGTTTTTTAGAACTCAACTGTATATAGATAGCATAAGTATTTTGCGTTGCGGGTTCTTTGTTGATTAAGTACAATTTGTTCAGTTCCGACAATCTACATACAAAGTATGAAAATACAAAACCTTCAAAAATCACATTCTAAACTTTTAAAAGTACAAAGATGAAAAAACTAAGCCCTATCCCCACTATCATAAGTTCGCTGAGAATTGTAGTACTACCCTTCTTCATCTACCTCGTCAATCTTGGAAATATAGCCGCATGTTTAGGTTTGCTTACTTTTTGTGCAATAACAGACTTCTTGGACGGCTACCTAGCAAGAAAATTGAAAGCAACGTCACATTTTGGTGCCTATTTCGATGCGTCAACCGACTTTATTCTCATGTTTGGCATATTTACGTTTTTTTATTCATTAGGGAATTATTCAATTTGGCTTCTTTTTTTAATCGCCGCATCATTCATTCAATTCATTGTCACAAGTTTCTACTCAAAGAAACTGTACGACCCCGTGGGCAGGTATCTTGGAAGCGCTCTTTACATAGGCATTGTTTTAACTTTGCTCTGGCCAACCCAAGTAGTCTTTTCTTTTGTGCAATACGCTTTCGCAGTATTCTTTTTGGTTTCAATCGTGAGCCGTGTAATAAGTTTGACTAAAAAAAGAGTTTAAACTAATATGTATCAAGTCACTACTTTTTTCTGGATTATTTGGTGAGCCTTTGTCAGAAAAGCAATTTCACTCTCAAATGTTTTTACCAACTAAAATTCGAGTCTCTTTAGGAACAGCCATAGTTCTAAAGCTTTTGCAAGGAAAGTTAGACTCTGAGCCAACAACAGCTTATTTGATGACCTATAGAGCGGGCAAATGCACTGCTAACTGTAGTTTTTGCCCTCAAGCTCGGGGCAGTAAAAGCAGTTCAGAATTGCTCTCGCGAGTCTCATGGCCAATCTTAACAACTTTAAACGTGTTAGCTGCACTCGCAGAAGCGGCAAAACTGGGAAAAATCAGACGCATCTGCATCCAAGCACTAAATTATCCCGATGTTTTTTTGCAGCTCGAAGCGATAGTTAGAGAAATTAAAAAGAGCTCTGCGATTCCTGTTTCAGTTTCTTGCCAACCGCTTAATACCCAAAATATTGAATTGCTGAAAAAGTGTGGTGTTGACAGAATGGGTATCGCGTTGGATGCCTCAACCAAAACGTTGTTCAGTGAAGTAAAAGGGTCAGGAGCTGGAAGCACTTACAGTTGGGAAGATCAGTTTACTCAGATGCGTAATGCTGTTATGTTTTTTGGGAGAGGAAACGTTAGCACACATGTAATTATTGGCTTAGGTGAAACTGAAAAGGAAGCAACTGAAATAATCCAAACTTGTTTTGACATGACAGTATTGCCAGGGCTTTTCGCGTTTACTCCTGTTAGAGGCACAACTTTGGAAGCTAAATCCCCTCCAAAACTTGACTCTTACAGACGTGTTCAACTTGCCAGATACATAATTGTAAATGGCATAGCAAAAAGCAGTGACATGAAATTTGATAATGAAGGTAGGATAACCAGTTTTGGGGTATCTAAAGAAGTTTTGGAGTCAATAGTTGAGAGTGGTTTGCCGTTTCGTACTTCAGGCTGCTCAGATTGCAATCGACCCTTCTACAATGAAAAACCAAGCGGACCTATCTACAACTATCCAAAACATCCAAGTCAAATAGAAATAAAAGAAATAAGAAAACAACTAAGGTATTAGTTGATCAGCTGTGTCGTCAGATTGCTTCTTGGGAGTTTTTGGCATTTTAGGTTTTTGCCTTGTTACTTGTTCTACTAAACGCCAGAACTCATCCATCGTATAGCCTTTAAGCAGTTCTTTCATAAGTTTTTTGACTTGATAGTAAGTCATTTGGGCTTCGCCTTTATCGAGGCTTTCTTGCGGTCCTTTGATTCGTCTGAAGAGCTCATCCATTTGCCTGGGAGATGCGCGAATTCCAGCTTTCTCAAGTAGTTTTTGGATAAGGGTTTGACCGGTGTTTCTGCCTATGAATATCATTGTTTCTCTGCCAACGATTTCGGGTGGGAAAGGCTCGAAAACTAGTGGATTAGCCATCATTTCTTCGACTTCTTCTTCAACTTCGTGAGTGAAAATGTTTTCGCCGATTATGGGTTTGTGGAATTGTATTGGGAGTGCGAATGCTTTTTCGGCTGATTGGGCGAGTCTGTAGATTTTTCCCATATCTATGCCGGTGTCGACGTTGTAGAGAAGTTCAGCTGCAGTTACAACTTCTTCGAAGGGTGCTATGCCTGCGCGTTCGCCAAATCCTGCGATGCAGGTATGGAGATATGATACGCCTTCTTCCATTGCTGCTAGTGTATTTGCTGAGGATAAACCGAAATCGTTATGACAATGAATGGAGAGTGGTGCTTTCTTTCTGATGGCGTCAGGCAACCCATCTCTGATATGTGAAACTAGGTAACGCATCGAAAGCGGTCTTATGAAGCCTACACTATCAGCTATGCCTAATCTACTGGCACCCGCTTTGACTGCTAATTCGAAAACTTGCAGTATATCTTCAAGCGGTGTTCTTGTAGCATCTACGAGAACGAAGTTTACGTTTGTGCCGTGTTTCTTAGCGTATTCTATGCCTTCAACTATTCTTTGAAGCGCTTGTTCCTTAGTTATTTTTAACTTGTAATGCAAATTTAATCCATTGATTGGGGATTCAATTGTTATGTCTTTTATTCCGCTTTCCAAACATGCGTTAATGCTGTTTTTTGTTGCTTCGGCTGATGCTGTAAGCTTGGAATATGTAAAAGTCTCATTAACAATTCGTTTTACTGTTCGTTTTTCTTCTTCGGATAAAGCTGGGAAACCAACGTTTATAATAGCAACGCCTGCTTCATCCATTAATTTTGCAAGTCTAACTTGCTCAACGTACGTTAAGTAAACCGTAGGCGCTTTGATGCCTTCCCTGAAGGTTTCATCCCATATGAATACGCGGTCAGGAAGCTTAGGCGGCAAATTCTTCCGCAAACGGTTGTAATTTGCAATTAATCCCTGAGCTTCGAGCTTTTTGAAGATAGTCTTCCTCATTTAGACACAATCCAACAATACGAACTAAATTACAATCTTTAATTTGCTTATACCTATATAAAACTGCATCTGTTTGTGGGTATTCTCATTTTTTTGTCTATATATGATAAACTTCGTCTTTATTCTTGTTTGCAAAAGTCTTAAGTGCAAAAAGAACAATCTACTTCCAGAAGGGGAAACCAAATGAGCAGCAGTTTAAAAAATACTGTCGAAAAAATAAAGACCTTGGAAGCTGAGAAAAAAAACCTTTTAGTTGAAATCGAAGGACTCAAAAAAATAGCTGATGCAAAAGCTGTTGCACTTGAAAGTGAAGTTGGCGTTTTAAGGGACGAATTGAAATCGTTAAAGACTCTGGTTGGACCCGGACCAATTCCTCAAAGCAAAATGCAGCTTTGATAATTTGTTATTCTTAAGTGGTTGACACTGGCGTTCTTTTTAGTAGAGCATTTATTGTGCATATTAACGAGTTACACGCTGTTTGTCTAGCGATAATTGATGTGTCTGTTTCAAGTTTCTCCAGTTCCTTGTGCAGCCGATCAGAGTTCTCATTTAGTTCCTGTTTATGTTTCTCATAATTGTCGTGGAGTTTTTCTTGTTCAGTTGTAAAAGTCTGCAGTGTCACTTCTAACTCGTTTTTGGCAGCTTTGAGATTATGTGTTGTTTGAGCAATTTGTTGTGTAGCTTTCTTCCTTGCATTAAATTTATAAAAGCTGATTTTGATTTCTTGTTCACGTGCTAATTGGTCTTCTAACTCTCGGATTTTGGTGGATAACTGTTGCACTTCTGAGTTTCTTTTATTGTTGCGTTCTCTTGTTTCTTCAGCATATTGTTTATCAGTTTCCGCGATTTGGTGGTTGTTTTCTGCTAATTCTTTTGCTTCATTAGTTAAGTTTGATTCTTGAAACCTGTTTTCTGTAAGGGCCGCTTCGATGTCTAGGAAAATTTGAGTTCTTTCTTTAACGAACTGCTCGTCGACAACTATTGTAGGAGTGGATTCAAGCTCTGAAATTACCTGTCGCACATTTACAAGCCAATCATCAAAGTATTGGCTAAACGGTGAAAGAGCAAAAATTTGGTTTCCAAGTTTACCCAGCCCATTAAGAGTCTTTTCTACAACTTCCGCTGCTGAAAACTGTGGGACTTCTTCCTGCAGGTATTTAGCGCCTGAACGCTGTTTCTTTTCTTTTGCTTTTTTGTCGTGTGCACTCTTTGATAGTTGTTTGCCACTGCCACGGCGTGAACCAGTTTGAGGTCTGAAACTCATAAAATATCCTTAGTGAAAGAAATATTTAAAGAATGGCACAGTTCACGAGTCCAGATTTTGGTTTAGTTCGTGAAATTCGAGCCATTGTTTTTTTTATTTTGATTTGCGTTTACGAAAAACTAACAGTCCCGCAGTTATCGCTACTATTGCTATTACTATAATGACAGCATAGATCCATGTTGGGATTGCCTGGGAATCAGTCGAGTCAGAGCCAGACTGTGTTACAGTTGGAGAAGGAGAAGAATTTGTTGAAGTTGAAGTCGTTGAAGGGTTAATTGTGGGGTTTGGAGAGGCAGTTGGGACAATCACAGGTGGAGTTCCTTGACGAATTGGAGCTTGGACACGTATTAGGAGCGAGTAATCTGTGATTTTTTTGGATGCAGGTATACCTGTTTGATTTAGGTCGAAAGCTCCAAGTTTAAATGAAGCTGAATTAGAGGGCGACAGCGAATTAACAGTGTTGCCATAGCCTACTGCAACTGTGGCGCCTGTTGAGTTGTAAAATGTTCCAAATACTGTAATGTTGCTTGCTGTTTGGGTACCGATATTTTGGATGTTTCCGGTTACCCAGAAAACTCCTTTGTCTTCTGATGTACTACCAATAGAGGATTGTTTGCTTGTGATTGTTAAATCAGGGTATTGGTAATTCGCGGTGGCGTTTGCTTGAGCAATTTGTAAGTTAATGTTAGCGATGTCAATGGAGTTCCATGTTCCATCTGGAGAATTTTGTGGCGGATAAAAATCCATGTAGAATGGTGCTTTTTGTTGTGGATTTAAGTAAGTTAATTCGGCTGGGGGTATCCCGAGTATTGTATATGAACTTGATTGATAAACACCATCTTGGGAACTAATGGAGCCTGTTACGAAAACAGATGTAACGGTACTAGTTCCTTGATTCTGAACTTGACCTACTATTACTATTAGACCAAGCGAGTCAATGTAATAGCTGTAATCCAAAATTTTTAGGCTTCCTTTTTGATCTTGACTAAGTGCGCCTGGAAACATTGTAAACGATAAAGAACAAATTGTAAGAACAACTATGAAGATAGTAATGGTTTTGTTCATTTGGAATAGCCCCTCAATAATTGCACCAAACAGCATTGCAGTATAAAACAGTTTTTCAAAATTACACCTTAATCTCAGAAGTTGGAGGTGTGGCAAGTTTTTGATAATAATATTACCTGTTTTTTGGGGTAATTCTTAAATGTAAAAACGTTGGATAAGACAATAGAGAGAGCTCTTGTGAGCGAAAAATTACATCCATATGTAGTATTTCTTCCAAAAACGGAGAAAAAAGATAAAATACTATCTGCGATATTCGGCAGCAAAGCAGGTGTCGATGTACTTCGATTCAGCCTAAAGCAAGGAATTGCCAAAAACATCTACCAAAAAGATCTTGTTAAAACCCTAAACTATTCAAACAAAACCATCATTGAAAACCTAAAGACTCTGACAACCCTTGGTGTATTGAATGAATCCATGGAAAAAAACGATAAAGAGGGTCGAATCATCTGGATCAAAGCCTATCAACTTACCAATCTAGGAAAATGGTTCGCTCTTTTGATGGCTGAGGAAAAAGAGTTAACTGAAAATGAAAAAGCAGAAATTCTTCAATCATTATTCCGCACTTATGTAAAACAGGTCAAACGTCTAGCTGAAGAAATTGGTATAAATAAGAAAATGTTAGAGGAAACCTTTAAAGAAGAAATGAAAAGCAGTCCTTAATTTTTTGTAAACTTATACTGCATCGAAATCGTTTGCGAAAAATATTTTTACTTAATTTATGATTTGATTTTTTTGATTCTGACGCTGGAAGAAAGGTACCCTTGTCCTTTTTTGGTTACTACGTATTTGCCATTATTTTGCTCGAGCATACATTGTGACATGAGTATTGTCAAGTATGACTCGGCTGTTACGTCGTTTAAACCGAGGCGGTTCATAATTCTGCTTTTGTCTTTTGGTTTTTCGCAGAACCCTATTATTTCCAGTCGGTTGTCAAGAGTCATTTTACTCACATGTATGTTTCCGTTTGGAGGCAGTTAAGGATGTGTGATTGCATTGTGTTGTAACAAATCTTAGAAATAAAATTGAAAATGGGTTGGTTTTGGTTTGTGGGGTTTGGAGATTTGTTTGAGGGGAGAAGGGAGAGGGAGCTAAAATTAATAGTTCTCCAAACCTTTCCACCCAACCCATTTTTTTGATTTTGTTTTTTTGCCCTCCAATATTATAGTGCTTTGAACGCTTCGAACCATCTGTTATACTGTGACAGCATATCGAGTGAGACGCTTGGTTTGCGGTCTTCAAAGATTTGTTGGAAATCTGCCATTGTTAAGGCACGTGGTTTTGCTTCTTTATCCATTGCTTTGCCTGACTCGAAGAATTCTCCGATAAGGCTGAGTTGTGCTGATTGGCAGACATCGCGTATGTCGCTTCCTGAGAAGCCCTCTGAGATCCGAGCTAACTCACGCAAATCCACATCCGGTTCAATTTGCAGATTACTCGAGTAGAGTTTAAGCATGTTAAGTCTGGTGGCATGGTCAGCTAAAGGCACCAGAATACGTTTTTGGAATCGTCTGATGAAAGCCCAATCTAAATCCCAAGGTTTGTTCGTCGCGCCTATTACGTAAACGTGCAATGCTTTGCCTTTGTCAACGATGCCGTCCATTTCTTTGAGGAACTGGTTTTTGACGCGGATTTCGCCTCCTACCTCGTTAGAATGGTTACCCATTAACGAGTCCAGTTCGTCGACAAATACTATTGCTGGTCTACCGTCAGTAGCTGATTTGCGTGCAGAACCGAATAGTTTAGCTACGTTCTGTTCTGCTTCGCCTAACCACTTTGACATGATTGAAGCTGCGTCAATTGAGTAGAAGTTTGCATCAATCTCGGTTGCAACTGCTGCTGCTAGTAAAGTTTTGCCGCAGCCAGGAGGACCAAACAGTAGGATGCCTCGTGGCCAACCGAGTGGGAATAGATCGGGTCGTTGTACTGGGTAAACAATGGCTTCTTTTACTGCTTTTTTAGCTGTATCTAAGCCCACAACTTCAGCCCAATTAACTTTAGGTTTCTCTGTCATTACGAGTTCCTCGTTTGGCTTACCATTACTGCTGCCATTTCCGTTTCCATCCATCGTTGCTCCTCCTCCGCCTCCTGAAGCATCATCGTTTGCGGCTTGATTCATTTCATTCGACGAGACAGTTCCTTGGAGTGCTTTGATTCTTTCTTGATAAGCGATTGCCCGTTGTACGTAAACTTTGTTTAAGCCGTACTCTGGGTAAAGCTGCACAAGTTGCAGGAGGCTTTCAATTGCTTTTTGATATAGGGTAATGGCTCTTCCTTTTTGCCCTTGCTTATCTAAACGTACAGCATCCAGGGCGTAAGCTGTCGCTCCTCTTTCAAGTTCATTTGATGCGCTCATACTGTTTTCTCTCCTTCTCTCTATTATTCTGGCGAACGTAACTCAATTTTTATTTTGCCCTTGGTTCCCAAGTTTTCTAGGGCACGCTCAATTTCTTCGTTAGAAGTCTTTAATTCATTCGAACAACGGCTTAAATCAATCTCGCCGTTTGTTTTGCGGACATATTCAAGAAGTACATCTTCTAAACAGGGCTTCTCAACTTTAAGCGAGAATTCTTTAATTTCAGATTTTTTGTATGAAAACAGTGTCTTTTCCGGGTCAAACCCAGATTCCTCCACTGTTTTTCGAGAAAAGATCTGTGAAGAACTTGCTGTTAAAGCAACGAGTTCTTTAATTGGGGTTTTCTCTTTCACTGGAGCAGATATTGGTGGTTCTGGAAGGGTTTCAGATAGTTTTTGTTCGATGAAGCAGGAGACTTCTTTTAGGATTTCTTCGCCTGCCTCTGTCTTCTTTCCAACTGGAATGACATTCTCATCGCCAGAAAGTTTTGTGGCGTGGAGTGTATCTTGGATTGTTTGATTAACGGTACTTAGTTCTGAGCTGACGTCAGGCAGAACCTGGAATAATTCTTGAGAAACACCTTGAAGTAATCGTAAAGCAGGTTTTAAATCGGCAACTATATCGCCTAATTCCTTTATTGTTTCAAGGCGCATAACTACTCGTTCAATTGCTAACTGAACATTGTAGAGAAACTTTATGATTTTTCGGACTTCCGCAATCTCGGTAGCGCACATTGCGGCTTTATCTTTATTATTCTTTTTTAATGCAAACATGCATGTTTCAAAAAGAATTCGATCTCGCTCTTTTAAGCGAAAACTTGCTTGTTCTAGTTTATTTTGCTGGACTTTTAAAGTAAAAATAGATTTTGTAGCTACTTCACGTATAGGGGGAGGGGTTTGATTAGTTAAGCTTTTTATTTTTTAGCCCTCCACACCTATTGTTCAATGTTTAAGCTTGATTAAATTCCAGCTTTCCCTATTTCTTTAACGTAAACAACAACTGGAGGCTCTGGAAGTTTTGATGCGTTGGATACTTGTTCAGCGTAGATTTTGTTTGTTCTTTGCTGTGTAGTTTGTGATTGGTCTCCTAGTAGTACGCTTGAGAGTTTGCTTTTTGTCAATTCGTAGTCTGTTTTTTCTGTGGTGGCTCTTCTTAGGGTGTCTTGTAATAGTGTGAAAGCGCTTCGGTAGTTTTCTTCATCGACTTTTCCGATTTCGTGTTCAATTTCAAGGTTAGCAATTGCGTAGCTGAGTGAGGATATTTCTTCTGTGCATCGTTCGATTTCTATTCCGGATTCGTCGATGATTATTTGAGCGTCTTTCTTTAGTTGTGTTAAAACACTGGTGAAGCTGTTGTGGAGATCTTGGCAGACTTCAGGTGTAATTTTCTTTTTGTCTAAGAGGTCTTTTAGGGCTTCGTCTTTGCGCCAGATTAAGGGTATGTGGTCACAAAGGGTGCCTGCTTGATTCTTGATTTTTGAGATGAATGTGATGTCAGCGCCATTGAATCTTAGGCTTTCCATGGGCTGTTTTGAGAATTGACCGTCGCCAAATTCGATGTATACGGCGTCAAATTTTCCACTTGGAGTTAATGCGAAAGAAGCTACTTTTCCGATTACTCTTCCATATTCATTCTTTATTGGTTTGCCAATAGAAAGAAAAAGATTGGAGTTAGACATTTTGTGTTTTTCTCCTTATCTTTAGAAGGTTGTTTTTTCAGCTTGGGACGCTGGGGATGATGGCATTCCTGGGGGCAGATCTGGGAACTTGTCTTTGATCTTTTGCTCTGCAACTGTTGCTGCTTCAGTTAGTATCTTTGATGCATCTTCGTTTACTGTGTCGAAGTTTAGTGTCATTCCGCTGCCTTGGCCTGCTTCAATCATGATTCCGCTTAGCATGTTACCGATTTCGCCTAGTTCACTTTCTGCTTCTGGAAACACGCTGACTAAGCCTGCTTTGACTGAACGTAGAACACCCACGGCTGGACCGAGAGTTGAAACAACGTCGCCTAGTTCTGAGACTGTTCGTAATCTTAATGTGATTTGCTCGAGAGCAAGTTTAGCGTTCATTATTAACTTTGACATTTTTCTAACTTCTGCTAGCTCGTTTGCGAAGACATTTGCGCGTGCGCTGTCATGTTTTGTGTAAGCGTCAACTATTCTTGCGAAGATTGCTTTGTCTCTTTGACCGAATCTATCTGTTGCTTGGTCAAGCTTCTGTACTTGAAGCTCTATACGTCTGACTGCGAAGTCGAGTCGTGGTTTTAGTGGTCCTGGTGGTTTTACTGCGTCTTTAATGCGGTTTGCGAAGGGTTCATCTTCCCGTTTACTTTCCCACTTTTTAGCGAATCTTTCTGACAATTTGATTACCTCTGCAAGCACAAGATACAGAAAATAATCTTATACGTTGTTAATATGATCGAAATATGCACGTATATATGTACAGCTATACGTCATGGCAATTTTGCGTTGATCCTTTAACTATAAACGTTAAACAAGAAGGGAGTGTTTGAGGAATTATACAGAAACGTGTAAGTTAGACTAAAATGAAGCGCCAACTGATTGCTAAAATAAAAAGGTGAATTGAATGAATAGCAGATTGAAAATATTCGGTTTAATAGCTGTTTTGGGTTTCGTAGCAGGCGTTATTGCACAGGTTACAGCAACATACTTTATCCCTTGGCTGATACTAGTTTTGCCATCTTTAGCCGGTTTAACTAGCTTCATGGTTGCAGGATTTGCAGGTGCAGTCCTAACAGTTGCAATCGTTGGCGCTTGGGCTTATATGACTGGTAAAAAAGATCCGTACTAAAACAAATTCCAATATCCCTATCTCTTTCTTTTGCCCAAAACATAGTTTATTTTTTCTCAATTTTTATTTTTATTATGATTGTTTGTTCGGAGTTTTTTGAGAAGCAAATATAATTAATGACTATTTTGCTGTAAGCGCCTTCTCTAGTTGGAAAGGCGGATAATTCTGTTTTTTTTCTTTTTGTGAGAAGAAGAAGAGTTGTATTTGCATTTTTTTGGCGGGGGCTTATTTTTGGGTTGCTTTTTTGTTTTAGGGTTTGTGATGTCTGCAGGTTGCGTCTGTAAAAGTCGCAGGAAGTCTTAGAAAGGCGTTAAAAGGCGGTGTTTCATCTACTGTCTTTCAAACTGACTTGAATTTGCTCTTTTGTTGTTGCTTTTGTGTAGGTTTGGTTTTTAATTGGGGGTGAAGTTTTTTTGTTGTGTGCTTTTCTTATTTTTATTCTTTTTTAGAACGACGATGTAGACTTTGTGCTTTGTATTTTTTTGAGGAAAAAGACTTTGATGTTATTGGATTTGATCTTTTATGTTTCTTTGTTTAAGTTTGTTTTGAACTATCAGTGGCAATCCAACGAAGATGAATGCTAGTCCCCATAGGTTTGGATTGTGAAGTGGTCCTATTACTTCGTACCAGACGCTTGGGTGTGCTTCGTAGCCTCCTGTGAGGTAGTAGTAGAGTGTGTTGAAGAGGAAGTAGCTACCAAAAGCCACCATTATTATGCCTACATTGGTCAAGTTGATTTTTTGTGGTTGTTTTTTGATTGCGGGAAGAGCTCGCCACCAATGCAGCTAGTGCTAATGCGAGAAGACCGAAAACTGTGATGGCAAAGCTTAGGAAGTTTGTTGGTTGCAACAGGAATTCTAAGCCGTAGACTTCGTAGGCGCGTGGGTATGGTACCATTGTTGCTGCCCAAAGCATTGTGTAGTTGAACCAGAAAACCACGAATAGATAGGCGATGCCGGTTAGGGCGCTCCATTTGATGATTTCTTGTGTAGGCTCTTCATGTTTTGATTTTTGCTCTTAACTTGAGTAACAGGGGTGGAACTGCCAGAACGATGACCAAACAAGGAATTGCTGTTCCGAATAGCAAAATCTGTTCGGGAGTATGGTCAAAGTAGAATAGGTATTCGCTTGTCATGTTGTAGGCGAAAGCAGCGATTATCGAGGGAATAAGTGCCAGGAAGAATCCTGCTTCGAAAAGCATGGCTCTGCAGGCGTTTTTTCGAATGGTTGGGAGCGCAGCGTCTTTTTTTCTCCACCACAAGAAAGCCGCGTAAAACGCAAAGATGCTGCCTACTGCGCGAAGCACAATTGCGACTGAACCAGCTACGCCTTCACTGCCATAATAGAGCAGTATCCACCACCAAGGATTTTTAGTGACTAAACCGTAGACGTATTGGTCAGAAGTTAGTTGTAAACTGAACTGTAATCCGTAAACAGCAAAGTATAATGCGTATCCAAGGTAAACGGATACTAATACTAAAATCCAAAATCTTAGTGACCCTGCATATTTTTCAAGCCATTTTCCCATCATTACACCGTTTGAATCTTTAGACTAACGGTGATTTAGTTCTATTCAAGGAACAAAACGTTCCAGAACTGGAACACCAAAAACTTAAAGTTTAGATATGGACTCAATAGCGGAAAAAGTATTCACAAGCCTCCGGCGTTTATTTTCCCCACCTTTAGCTTCATCGTACCTCGATTTTCTCATCGTCCAATCCTGTAGGATATCTTCCAAACTTATTTGCGTTTCCTGAAGATTTTAACAATTAGGATATTATCTTTCATGTCAGTTATGTACTCGAAACTTACTTGCATATGTTCAGTTACTTCTTGAACACAGTCCATTCATCTTTATCACTTGTTTGAGGCATTGTTCACTTTATGGCGAGTAAGCTTTAGCGAGACCCAGAATGTCCAAATAGATAACACTAAAGACTCTAAGAATTCTGGTACTGCAAAACCAATCTGCAAGTTAGCGACAAAAGTTATTATGGGTAAACCAAAAATAGCCAACAAAGCAATAATTCCCAACCCAAGGCTTACTTTTCCAATTTGATGACTCTTTTCTCCCCAACCTATACAGATTAACCCCAGTGGAGTCAGGAGCAGATATCCCAACGCAACCAATACGTGAATACTAGAATAGTTTTCTGTGAATACACCAACCAAAGCTAGAGAAATACTGCTTATTATGATTAATAAGACTCCTATCTTCAACCCAATGGTTTTGCCAATGTAGCTCCATAAGCCTATTGCGAACAAGAGATTAAGCAGACCGCCAACAACAAGAGCACTATTGAATAGCCATGCTAGTTGGCTTACACCTATGTCGCTTAAGGCATTTTTATTCCAGCTAAAAGATTTTTCAAGCACAGTTGATGCAAGAATCATGATGAGTGGTAGAGTGGAGCTGATGATGCCTGATATTCCTGAAAGACGAATTAATTTTAGAGATCTATTGCTTTGATGACCCATATTCTGAGCTATAGTTGTTATTTGTTAATTAGTTTTTGGACGCGGTAAAAAGATGATAGCTGTAACTCTTTTTGCCATGTTATGGCTATTTTCTAGGCTATGCAGATTTAAGACTTATCATCAATGAAAACTTAGCTAAACTATTTTAGAGTACATGAAGATTTATCAAATCATTTAGCTTTCAAAAGTTCATCCATTAACGTAAGTAAAAAATATCCTTGCTGTTTATCCAACTTAGTACAAGATAGACCATGAATTAAGTTGTAAACTTCGACGCCATATTTCTCTTTCCGCTAAGGACAAAACCACAAATAATGCAAGAGTCCAAGTTTCTTTGGGATCCCAAGACCAGTAACTGCCCCAAACAATCTGTGCCCAAATCATCCCAGTTACTAGACCAAGAAAAGTAAATACCCAGGCGACAATACCTGAATTTCTAACTATTTTTTTGTCACTAGTTCCATATCGAAATAATAAGATGGCAAAGAGAAAAATGAAGATGTATCCTACGATTGAAAGGGGTGGGTGTACGTTTTCAAAAAAAATTAATTTATTTTGGCGCTTTTGATACGCCGTGACTGGTTTTGTCCCAGTAGTGTGGGTTTGTTATTAGTTGGATTAGACCTCTCCAACTTGCTATGCTGTGGAGCACCCAGTACATTGGCATAAGTAAAGCATAAGGTGCTAGACGGGTTTTTTTCAGTTTAACGCAAGCCACAACGTAGATTGCCAGGTAAGATATATTGCCTATTACTAGGTTGAAGATGCTTATGGGTTGCAGGTAACTTGGAATTAGCCACCCAAACGATAAAGGCATCAAAAGAGTTGCCGCCAAAAGAGCCCAAAGCACAGGGTTTATGATTGGAATAAAAACTCCAGTGCCAAATGTAAGTTGGAACTTTACGAATTTTTCTGCCCCCAAATCCTGGTAGAGTTTTCTGGGTTGCCTCATGTGAACAAGGTAAGTTTGAAGATGTCCCTTGTACCAACGTGACCTTTGACGAATCCATGCCTGGACAGAAAGAGTGGCTTCTTCATAGGTATAAGAGTCTATAAGTTCAGTTTTCTGTTTTTGACGCGCCAGTCTCAAACCTAAATCAGCATCTTCAGTAACATTATATGGATCCCATCTGCCAAGTTCATCAAGACCTTTTTTCCGGAAATGATTGCTGGTACCGCCCAAAGGTATTGGTGCTTCAATCCAGTCTAAACCTTGGAGGTAAAACTCATACCAGTTAGCGTACTCAATTGAAAACCACTTTGTCAAGATGTTTTCTTCAGCATTGTAAAAGTTAAGTTTAGACTGAAGACACACCACTTCTGGACCCAACCGCAAAAATATCATGGCGGCTTTTTTCAGCTGATCAGGGTCAGGTTTGTCTTCAGCATCATAAATAACGCAGAGTTCACCTTTTGCCCTTAGCAGCCCATAGTTGCAGGCTCTTGGTTTAGTTGTTACTTTTGCAGAAGGAATAATTATTGGATCAAATAACTTCATGAACTCGCAATATTCTTCGGGCGGAATTCCCTCAACCATTTTTTTGGGTGATCCAAATAACCCCAAAAGCTTGGCTTCGTGGATTGTTTCTTTGTCGTTTTCTTCCATAAGGATTTTGATGTCAAGCTTATCTTTGGGATAGTTTAAGTGATACATGTTTTTTAGGTTTTGAGAGAGGATTTTTGATTCATGGAATACTGGAATTAAAACAGTGTATACTGGAAGGTCATCGTCTTTAACCTTCTGCATTTCTTCTTTGGTTATTTTCGCAGGTTTTCTTGCTCCTCGAAAACCTCGCAACGAAACGTAGATTTTAATGGGGTTAACGATGAAGTATCCAACGCTTATGATTGCGAATAAAACCATAAACGTTAATGCTGAACTTATAATAGCGCCAACGCCGACGGCTGCAATTAATGCTATTAAAAAGTATTTTTGTTTTGGATAGAGAACTTTGTAGGCAGATTGGTCAGGGGTACGATTGTGGAGATCAAGCATTGCATTGTCTTTGTGAATTTCACGGTAAATGTTGTCGATTGCCCACTCGATTGTTCTTGTGGAAACAACACATAGATTAATTTTCCAAGCAGCAAACAAGTATTGAACGGTAGCCAAGACTTTGCCATCTAAAGGATTGTCGACAGCAAGATCTATGCTTGATCCTTTTACTTCTAACGGGATGATTTTGTATTTCATTATAATGGGATAGGGTAATACGGTAATGAGTCTACTTTTTTGTTCATCTTGGTATATTCTTTTTATTTGAGTATAATTTAGAAAGTTTAGCTCTAATTTTGAGGCAAGGTCTTTGAAGAAGGCTTCAGGGATGTTTATTTTGGCTCTTCTCAGAGAAGGAATAACGTCTTGGACAGCGGTTTTGTGGTTATTAATTGCGTCTGCTTTGACGCCGTGGGATTGTAGGAGTTTTAGTAATTGTTCTTTGTCGATTGGTTTTTTGAGGGAGGCGTCAATTATTATTGCTGTATCGATGATGACTCCTTGGTTGTATTGTTCGGTCAATGTGTTCACTATTTATTTATTGAATATTAACAGTAAATATACTCGACACTTTCCTGATAAAAACATTACTGACCAACAATACACTCTTCTAAATTAATCTAAAAACTAAAGTTTATGTTTTGAAAAAAGAAAGCAGTATTTTTGTTGGGCCTGAATTGTGGATTCATAAATCTATTTAATATTAACTATCAAAATGAGGTAGCAACTTGAATTAAATTAAAGATCAAGGAGAATAAAAGTATGATGAAAAAAATTACTTTATCCCAGACTATATTGATTATTTCTTTATTAATTGTCAGCGGAACTTTAGCCGCTGTATCATCTGGAGTTTTAACCCAGACTGTTGTTGGACCGCAGGGCGAAGTTGGACCAAAAGGTGACACAGGACTAACAGGTCCGCAAGGTCTTACAGGAGACACAGGACCAACTGGAGCACAGGGAGAAACTGGAACAACAGGAGCTACGGGCGCCACAGGCGCAACCGGAGCAACAGGACCAATGGGACAAACAGGACCATCTGGACTAACAGGCGAAACTGGAGCACAAGGAATAAAAGGAGACACAGGAGTAACAGGACCAGCAGGCGCCACTGGTGCGACTGGACCAACAGGACCAGCTGGAACAGGAGTAGTAATCAATTACAATGACACTTACGCACACAGTTCAATTAGTTTATCCACAGAATACAAAACAGTTTCAAACATCACCTTAACAGCACCTTCAAACGGCTATGTAATGCTCAATATCAACGCCATGGCAGCCACTGAAGGAGACCAGACAATTGCAACTCTAGGCTTTGGAACAACCATTAATGCTTACCCCAATCTCCTAAGCACATTTGCAGGAACCAACGGCGAGGCAGACGCTACCACTTACTGGCCCATGACACTACAAACAGTAGTTCCCGTAACAGAAGGCAACACCTACACATTCTACGCCAACGCAAACCTATTAACTGCAATGCATCCAGCAAACCTATACTACATCTACATGACTGGAGTATTCTACCCAGCATAACTTTTCTTTTTTTGAATTGTTAAAAAAATATTATGACAAAATATATTCAATATATTATTTTTTTTTAAGTTTGACCAAAAAAATATAGTTAGATCGTCTCTCACTCAAAAGAAAGAAGTGAAAAAAAAAGCACATTATTTTATAGACATTTTTTTCTGCAAAATTTAAAAACTTGCCACAATTTTATTATGAATTGCTACTGGTTGTATATTTAAATGCACTTCGCTATGTAATTGCTTCTTCTACAATTGTAACGTTAAAAAAGTCATAAACTGTAAGTTTTTAAATGGGCTTCATCAGATTTGACAGAAATATTCGAAATTACTGCCTTTTTATCTCACATTTCCCCCAAGCTAAAGGGTTTTGAGAATGAATATCTACAGAACCAGTGGTAGTTAACTGGTGCCATCTCATCTACAAGATGAATTTCAAAATTTTTGCAAAAAGCGCGGGTATTGCTCTCAATCAGAAAGAAGTAAGTTTGGGGGGGAATTAGTGCATCGTATTTTATGAACATATTGTGTTTAGTGAAAACTTTATATTTCATTTGCCATTTGCTAAAGTTAGCAGACCTTTTTGAAAAAACTGCTTTAAAGTTTTATCCTGATAACCACAAAAGAGGAATGATATTAAATGAAAGAAAAATCAATACTCGTTACTGGAGGAGCTTCTTTCATCGGAAGTCATTTGGTTGATACACTTATTAGAAATGGCGCGCAGGTAAAAGTAGCAGATGACTTCTCGAGTGGAAAACTCTCTAATTTAGAATATCCTTTTGTGAAAAAAGAGGCTAACAGATGGACTCATAAAAACTTAACTGTTAATAAAGGAGATCTTAAGGATCGGAATTTTACAAGACGAATGATAGATGGAATTGATTTAGTTTTTCATCTTGCAGCTCTTCATGGCGGAAGAGGTTACATCGACTCCCATCCAGCTGAGTGTTGTTCCAATATGATATTGGATCAACTAGTGTTTGAAGAGGCTTGCAAAGCAGGAGTTAAAAAAGTATGTTTTGCCAGTTCTGCTTGTGTTTATCCTTCTTATCTCCAAGACAAAACTGGATCAAATTATCTTCTAAAAGAAGAAGATGCCGATCCATTTGTACGCGACAAAGCATTTGCTGACTTGGAATATGGATGGTCTAAGTTAATGGGTGAAATGGCACTAAAAGCCTACTACAAGGAGTATGGAGTGAAAACTTCAGCTGTCAGAATATTCACTGCTTATGGACCCAGGGAGAATGAAACACATGCTATAATTGCTTTAATAGCTAAAGCTTTAGCTAAATTAGATCCATACATCATTTGGGGTACAGGAGAGCAAGATCGTAACTTTACTTATGTTCAAGATATAGTTGATGCATTTGTGTTGGCGTCAGAAAAAATTGAAGACGGGTCACCGGTAAATGCTGGAAGAAACGATCGAATAACAATAAATCAGGTTGCTGAAATGATCTTTGACATTGTAGGATGGAGACCTAAAAAAACGCAATATGACCAAAGCAAACCACAAGGTGTTGCATCTAGAGCTGCAGACCTAACTAAAGCCGAACAAGTCTTGAGATTTTTGCCCAAAGTTGGTTACAAAGAAGGATTTAAGAAAACCATTGAAGTGGTACATTGCCAACCGGAACATAGATCTCTTCAAATCGAATCTTGATAAGCTATTGTGGGAGCGTTAATTAGCTTATGATTCAGCAAAATTCTTTGAGGTAATTTTCAAGGGTACGTAAAAATCCATGTTTGGAAGAGTTAAACCAGAAAAAACACTGTTCTTTTTGCACAAATATCTATCATGATTGGTTTACTTTGTCTGTTTACAATTAAGCTTGAGATAATTTGAAGCACAATCAGAAAAGCGTTGCCAAAAAGTTGCAATTAAATCGTCGACCCAGAGTCAACGTAAAAAAATAGACACAAGGACGGTCATATTGAATGTTTAGAGTGATTCTTTATCGAAGCCAAACAGAAAATGACTGTGGGAAGGATATCAAAATCGCGATTTAATCTAATAGCAACCTCGGAATTTGCTAATTTTTTTGAGATATGGTTTTAAAAAACCTTGAGAGCCTTCAATTGAAATTGCCTTGTTGGGACAAACAATATAACAATAAGCACATTTGATGCAGTCACTTATCTCAGATATTTTTTCCACATCAAGACCTAAGGGACAATACTCGGAACATTTCTTACAGTGGGTACATTTTTTTTGATTTATTTTAAAAGATTCTATTCGGTCATCGTTTTTAAGATATCTTTCTTGTTTGATACCTAATTTAAAAAGTAAGTCATTTGTAAAATTCATTGAAAAGAAGGGATCCAACATTTTACTATACCTTGCCATAACAAATGTGTTACCATATAGAATATTGACAAAAGCATTAGTTGCACTCATTGGAGCTATTTTGAAATCTTGTATTATCACGTCTTTTGGAACAGTTATATTTTGAGATTTCGAAAATAACCCTTTTTTTGCAGCTTGTACTAAGTAGGGAACTTGTCTCCAGTCCTGATTAATGATTTGACAACAATACGCATCAAGTTGGAATGGATTTTTTCCAGCAACAATCATACCTAACTTTTTCGGAGTACCAGCGTTGGGCCCTTTGTCTTCCATAGCTATCAATCCATCAACAATATGGTAATCTGGGTGAATAACTTCATTGAGCTTTAGAAGATTTGTTACCATGCTATAATGTGCTTTTCTTTTGTCAAAACCTGAAAGACAGCCCATCAGATTTTTTGTGCAGCATGTAAAAACAAATTCACTGTGGGTTTTAATTTTTGGAATATTTATCATAAAGTCTCGTTCTAAGCAAATCTTCGCAATTTCTGCTTTTCTTCCGTCAAGTTCAATTTCTACTTTTTCTTCTTGATTAAAGTTCACTAATTTAACATTATACTTTTTGGCTATTAGATCTATTTTGAGACGTTTGAATACATCTATCCCATCATGAAAACAACCACAGTTGGGACCATCGCCTATGATAATATTATTGTATTTGTAGTTTTTGAGGTATTTTAGAACCGAATTAATTATTCTTAGGTCTGTTGTTCCACCCATCATAGCATTCATTTCGTTGTTACAATTTGGCTTTAATAGAATACAAGAATCATGTTTTTCGGGCAATGAACAAGCCTTTAATGTCTTTTTAATGACATTTTCCACATCTTGAACGTTGATGAAGGACAGTATTGACGGAGAGATTCTCTCTTTACATTTATTCTCTGGATATAATTGAAAATTAGCGGTATCCATTAAATTTTTAATCATTGTTCTTCCTTTCGCAAAAAATTATTGCAGCATTCCCACCATAGGGGAAAATCGAATCGAATAAACTCTGAACTGAATTAATTACTGAGGAGAAAAGAAGAGGTAGTTTTAGGCTTTCCATGGGCTCGCAATAATTCCATGATGTTATCGGATTAATATCCCAATTCTTCCGATTGATCTTGTTACATAAATTGTTTAATTCTAAAATGTTAATGTGCCCAACTTTCTGGTCAACTGAATTTAGTTTCTTTTCAATTTTAGGAAATGAACCAAAAGATTTTCTAAGAATACCTCTTACTGGAAGAGTAATTAAGATTATTTTTCTTGAAATTCGAAATAATTCGTTTATCGCTTTATCCATAACCTCAAGATGTTCGAGGACTTCCGAACAAAGGACAAAGTCAAAGGATGAATCTTGGAATGGGAGATAATCGTTACCTAATGATGACAATACTAAATGAGAATGTTTGCTCTTGAATATCTTAGCTCTTTGGAGGCAAGTAGATGAAATGTCCATTCCAACGTTTTCAACTACCTGCTTTCCAGCTACACCTATGTATTCACCAGTTCCACAACCAATATCTGAAAAGGAATTACAATTGATTAAATTGGATTTAAGCAAATCTGTTACAAGTTTCATTCTTTTTAAATGATAATTTCTGGTCCATGGTCCCTCAGCTGCATACCTATTTATGGCAGACCCTTCCCTCTCATAAAAAGATCGCCATTCACTCAAAATGTTTATTCTCCATCTTCAAACTTTAAGATTATAATTTAACGTCGTTTGGTTAATGTGCATTTTGGTTTTTTAATGTAATAGCTAAATTACTATCAACTCGGAATCTTTCTCAGAATACAAATTACCCGCCTCGAAAAATAGTCCGAAATTGCATAATGTAAAATTCTATTTAATATGAAATTCAGAAGTGGATTTTCTAAAAAAGAGCTAAAAGCAAGATACTCGACTTCAAAGCCTTGAGTTTTAGCTATTTTACAAAATTTTCTGGCAGTCATTTTGTTTAGATCTGCAAAAACGAAGCCAGGAGTTTGCTCTCTTAATCCGCGGAATTGACGAAGAATATAGGGATTTGGGTTAGCGTTATATATTCTAAGTAGCGCTCTTGACAAAACTTTCTCTGAAAAAAAGAAGTGCACCCAAGGAATTTGGATCCAGTCCGACATGTGTCCCCCCTGAGCCGCGTTAAATGATGTAAACGTAATGTAAACTAAACCATAGTTTTTAACAACTCGTCTAACTTCTTTCAAACTTTTGTCAGGATCTTGAGTATGCTCCATGACATCGTCCATGAGGCAAATATCGAAAATCTCTTTTTGAAAAGGTAATGAAGATAAACTTGCGCCTGCAAATTCCGGTCCTAAGATAGTTCTGTCAAGTTTAAAATTGTGACCTAATTTTATTCTGTATAGGTCAATATCCGCCCCAACCAATTGGGTTGGTTCTTGCATGGCATAATACCATGTTTTATAACCATCACCGCAGCCAACATCAAGTACACTTAATCCTTTTATTGAAAGCGATTGTTTTAACATAAAATTATAGCTTCGTCTGCCTTGTTCTATAAGCCATTGACGTCTTATGGCCCTTCCCTCTGCTTCACTTTTAAGTGATAGTTCTTGATACGGAGACCAACCAGATATACGACCATTTGTAAAAAAATGCTTAAGGAATCTGTTAATAACTAAAAGTAACTTTAAGTTAAAGATCTTATCATTATTCATAGGCAGTTTCTCTTAAAGAAAAAAATAATTCTCTAATATTTAACAAAGATCTTATCAACGTATCCAATGTTTTGAATTCCATCCCTATCAATATTTAAAATATCTAAGTAAAAACTGTTTGGAAGAGGCTGATCAAATTGCCTAAACCACGCATTGGTTAAGGTGAAATTAAAGAAACCGGTTGACGATGATAACTTGATAAGTGGACCAATACCTGTTGTCAAAGGTGTAGCAAAATATATTTGCTGCGACCAATCAACACTGGAAACCACAACCGCCAACCCATCACCAGCCCCAAACCCACCAGCCTCAGACAAAAAGAAAGAAAGAGAAACATTAGTCGAATCAGGAACCTCAACAAGCCTACGAACAGAA
>CAVYXJ010000012.1:0-240651 GCA_963772455.1 Candidatus Bathyarchaeota archaeon | reverse complement strand
AATCGTAGTTGAAGTTTTCAAAAAACTTCATTGAACTTAAGATTGAATCAACTATCCCGAAGGACAGATACTTGCACCGAAAAACAGATACAATCTCCATATTCTTATTCGGGCATTTCTCCTCTATTAGTCTCTTCCAATCGCGAAATTTTTGTTCGCCTATTACAGTATCAAAATGAATATATGTAAAATCTGAGTCCGTTTGAAGTCTGTTAACTATCCTGGCAACCATTTCAGGATTCTTGTATGCGAATATACCATACGCCATTCTTGAGCGATAAATCACCACAATTTCCCAGAAGCGATTAACTGTGAATTTATTAATAATTAAGTTTTGAGTTTCTAATAAATATTAAGGGACAGAGGCGGGTTCTATTAAAAACAGCATTGTTTTTCTTAAATGACTATCTTGGAAAGGTAAAGCACTAGTCTTTATTCGTATAGAATTTCAATAATTAAGCGGGTTTTTCTCAGTTTAAGTCTAAATTGTTTCTACTTATTGTTCCTGTTCCCAAGGAACACGTCTGTTTCCAGCAACTAAAGAACAGCCAAAAGAAATGCTTCCCATATTTTCCAAAATCTCCAATAGGAGCCTTATGGTAAAACCTATGGTTCAGGTTGTTTTTGAACAATTATATGATGCGGGTCTTCGTGAATTTTATTATGTTGTGGGTAGGAGGAAACGCGGGATATTGGATTATTTTACGCCTGATTTGAATTATATAAGTTCGCTTGAAGTTATGGGTAAAAAATGGACATGCTTCAGACCTAGTAGATTTTCTATAAGAAACTTGAGACGTCAACAACTATGTGGGTTAATCAACCTGAACCAGAAGGGTTAAGAAATGCTGTATTAATGGCTCAACAGTCTGTCCAGAATCAATGTTGTTTGGTTCACGCTGGGGATAGCTGCATAATATCAAAAGATATGGATTACTTGAAAAAATTGATAGATGCATTTGAACGGTTTAAGTTGAACTCTGCAAATATAATGCTTGATATTGAGAATCCAATGCAATGCCTCAGAACCTTCACCCTTACCTAAAAAGTGTAGTTGAAGATTTCAAGAAAATAACAATCTAAACTTAATTATCCAAAACCCTAAACAATAGATCAGGTCGAAGCATTCCTTCAAGGAAAAATAGGTTGTGTATATGTGTCAGGATTCTCCGAGCTATGCGGTAGGTTGGCAATAACAATCAAATGCATCGGCTTTTGACCCGAGTTAACAATTGCATGAGTAACATTTGGATAAATCTTTACCAAAACAGGTTCTTTTTCTGACAAGGTCAACTCTTTTCTTCTTCCGGTAAAGTTGTCTTTCAAGTATATAGTGCCAATTCCATTTGTTACTAGTAACCACTCTATTCGATTTTTATGATAATGGTTTCCTCTAGTGACGCCCTCTTTAGAGACAGAGAAATGGATCTGCCCAATATGATCAGGAGAGTCATTCTTGAGAATTTCAGCGAACCACCCCCTATCGTCTTTAATAGTCGATAGCATCCTGATTTCTACATGCAACAAATCACCTTTAGAATTTTTTACGTAAATGCTCCCATTTGCTATTGAGTTCTGTTGTTCCGAGGATTAATTTAACAACCCTCCAAGAAGTATTATTGATTTGGTACTCTACCCGGGATTCTGCGAATGACTTTTTTCTGAACTCATCTATCACCAATTCAACGGATTCGAGCATAATAAGAGGATCTAAACCTGTCAGAATAATCGTGCCAGCATCTAACGCTCTGGTCTTTCAATAGCTTCTCTTATGGTTACAGCGGAAAATCTAACATGGCAGATTCTTCGCTAATGCTACCACTATCAGATATAGTGCAACAAGCATTCATTTGTAAATTAACGTAATCAAAGAAGCCAAAAGGCTTGAGAAACTCCACATTAATGTCAATTTTTTGGTTAATTTCCACAAGTTTCTTCCTTGTTCGTGGATGCGTAGAGACAATGATCCGTTTGCCATACTTCTTCGCTAACATATCAAGAAATTTCAATATTGACAAGAGATTATCGCGGTTATCAACGTTCTCTTCTCTGTGGCAACTAACCAAAAATACCCGTCCTTTTCAAGACTTAAACTTTTCAAAACAGTTGATTTCTCAATTTGGTCTTTATAGTGATTTATTACTTCAAAAAGTGGTGATCCAGTCAAATAGATTTTTCTATGAGGCAAACCTTCGGAAAGTAAATTCCGTCTAGCGTTTTCTGTATAAACCAAATTAAAATCGGCGACATGATCAATAACACGTCTGTTAATTTCTTCTGGAACGTTGAAGTCAAAACACCTATTGCCAGCTTCCATATGATAAATTGGAATCCTCAGCCGCTTAGCCATAATACAAGCGATACTACTGTTCGTGTCACCCAGAATTAGAACCGCATCAGGTTTCTCTTTGAGCAGAACCTGCTCAGTCTTTATCAGGGTCTCACCTAAAACCGTACCCAATGACGAGGTATTGACCGCTAAGAAGTAATCAGGGCGTCTTATCTTTAATTCGCTAAAAAAAACCTCGTTTAACTCATAATCATAGTTCTGCCCCGTATGAACTATAATATGCTCTGTTACCTCATCAAGAAGCTGCCATTACCTGATAACCGTATGATCTCAGGACGGGTTCCAACAATAGTAACTACCTTCAGTTTTTTCTCCTCCAATTGTAACACTACACTAGACTTCCATCGCGAAAGTATCTGCATCTTCGGAATTGAACAGTTCATTTGTCCAAAAAATAGTAATTAAATCTTTTGCGCCGACATTCGTTATATTATGGGTAAAGAATATCGGAATGTCAACAAAAGATGGCTCAGCTCCACTTACTTTAAACTCGAGTAATTCTTGTGTTGCAATTTTACGCATTTTAATTAGCGCCTCTCCATTTACGACAAAGAACCGCTCTACTTTTCTACGATGATAATGATTACCCCTTGTTTGTCCAGGTCTTGTCAAAGAGTAAAACATCTGGCCGCCAGTTCGTTCTCGAACCGTTTCAACCAAATTTCCTCGCGCATCTGACTTTACCGGAACCTTAACAGGAAAATATGAGGCATCCAAATATGATCGGAAAGTATTGAACAGTTTAACCGCAAAAGAATCTACCAACCGAGGAATGACATGGCTATCGTAATATTGAGTTTTATAGTTTCCCAGCATTGATAAAATTTCACTGACTAATAGTTCTTTTTCGTGTTGTAGAAAGATCCTATATTGCTCCGATTGACCTTCAATAAAAAAACAACAGATTACTTCGACCAAATCATTGATGTAAATCAATTTTAAGGTCTTGTCTACAAGTATTGCAGGGTTTTGATTATGAGTTAATTGAAAACTGAATGTTGGCAACAACCGAATTATAGAAAGGCTTGCAGAAAGGCCCAAATACATTTGGGATTATAAGAGAACTAAAACGGCAATTTTTTTTGGTAGCCCAATCAACAAATAGATCAGTTGCTTTTCGCTTTGCCTGGCCATAAATACTGCCGGTATCTTCCTGACTTGAAGACGCAAATATAACTTGAGGCGATAAATTATCTCGCTCCAGAGCATGGATAATCTGAGAAGCAAGTCTAATATTGCAATCATACACTTCCTGCTCTGGACCACGGTTCATCCCCGCCAAATGCACGATTGTGCAACAGTTTTTCAAGGCGGTTTGAAGCGCTTCTTCACTAAGGAAATCGATCTTTTTAACGGGGACGACATTGAAACCCTTTAGTAATAAATAGTTGGTTAAGTGAAAACCGATGAACCCAGACTGTCCGGTAATCGCTACGGTACGAGGTATCTGCCCTGAACTTTCTTCGATAGCCATACAATCCGGTGACTCATCAGCTAAATAACATATTTTACTATAACAATCTTTTGCAAAAAACCCTCAATACAATACACTTTCCCCAATTCGATCTATATTCCATTCTTCCTTAGACAATAGCAGAGTGCGCCTTGCGTCTAAACTTTTTTAAGTGATAGGTAAATGGCTAAAGCAGCAACGTTTATACCAAGGTAATATTTGAAATAATTAAGCCCGTATAGCATTAACTTTGGGGGCTAATGTAAAGTGGTTATCATGTCCAAAAACCAACTGTTTGTCATTGTCATGTGGAGACTATAGTCATTGAACCAGGCGTAGTTGTGGTCGTTACATCAAGCTCCGCCACAATTTTTCATGAGTTCCTATAGATATTTAACAAAAAGTCTCCATAGCAGCTGTAAACCGTTCAGAGCGTGCATAATCTATAGCCAACATTGCCGAAAAATCATTGTCCGCATCGTTAAAGAATTTCAGGCACTTGTGCCCCGCTTCTAAAAGACGGGGAAAAATTACTACATTGGCAGTTTTAACTTGCAACTTGGGATACGCATTGGAGGAGTGTTGCCCGGTTGCAGCTTTCCTGAGATCTGCTTTTGCCAAGCTCTAAGTTCAACAATCATCGAATAAAGTAAACAGCCCCACATAGAACAAACTTGGAATCACAAGAAGGGTTGGCATAGCCATATCTGTGCCTAGTCCAAGCGCTAGGAAAGGTCCAAGAATCGTAACTAACGGGAATATCAGAGCCCAATTCTTATTGTGAGGTTTTAAGAGAGTCTGCAAATCGCCCAGTTTGTACATCATCGGTAAGGTTACAAAGAAAAGAGCAAGCTCTGCAATTGTCCTAGTGATACCAATTTCCATACCGCCGATCCAGCCGTCAGACAGAGGCCAGAACAGCTGGTTTCCTCCAAAGTTGAAAAGATCATCTATGAAGATATGTGAGAGCAAAGCCGCATAATACGGGATAGCTTGTTTGCGATAAACAATAAAAAATGGAATCATAATCAATGTTATTGTGATAAGTGAATGTGAAGGTCCCCGGTGCGTAAGGAAAGAGAAGAACACATCAAAGTCTGGAAGAACTGAAGCCGCAAGCAGAAGCGGCAGATTCACTTTGACTTTGGCAAGCTTTGAGGTGCCTTTCCCAAATATGTATCCTAAGGCCAAGTGGCCAATCGCAAACGTTCAAATAACCTCTTAAGTATATCGCAAATACAAAAGGAACTTATTAAAGTCAACTTCTGAAAAATAGCCTAGTTCATATTTTTTAATAAAACCAAACTCAACCAAACCTTTTGTGAAGTGCAAAATCACCTGTCTTCTTTTAGCAGACATTTTTTAGCAATAATCCAAGCTGACTAGAGTAGAATTTCTAAATTAACTTAAGTGACTACTTCTCGCCTGAAATGACAATTAAGGATGTCTTCTAAAAAACTATCTGGAATATCTCTATTGAATACTCCTATACCTTACTACTTTAATCGACTAGAAGTGTTATAGAAAAAGAATGGGAATGTATACCCAACGGAAGATAGCTCACATTAAACTAGAGCGGATCAAGCATAACTTCAGCTACGTGGTTATCTAGATTGGGTTTGTCGTTTTTCAATATCGTGATTGCAAGTTTGGGTATTACTATTCTTCCATCTTTACTTATTCTTGAAAGAGTATTTAGAAAGTAGTTGTGCCGTCATCATTCTCCCCACTAACATGGAGTTGGCGAGCACCTAAAGCTGAATAGGCATTGATATTTACAATTAAATCCAGCTGGTTTCGATTTCTTTGATTTGTTTGAAGTGCGGGTCGTCTGTAATGCAGGTTGCTTTTAGCACGGATGCTGTGGCAGCGATCATGCTGTCGCCCATGGACAAGTGATATTTATGCCGAAGTTCAGCTGAAACCTCTGCGACTTGGTCATCGACAGGAATGATCTCAAATTCTTTCTTGAGAAACGCCACTTTTAACCTCGCAGTTTCCCGTCCTTCCTTGGATAGGGAGTTGTTGTACAATTCATGGACAACTACTGCCGAAACATATCTCTTTTTTCTTTGCTTCTCTTTGCTCGCTTTCTTCTTTGTCAATTCATCTTTTGAATTATAAAGTTCGATGAAAAATCTAGTGTCATAGACTGCTGCTTTATTCATCGTCAACATCCTTTTCATGCCTGAGCTTGTACCAGTTCTCACTCATCTCTTCTACAGATGCTAAGTCTGAGAAGGCTCCAATCATGTCCCATATTGACTTTTTAGGCTTAAGTATTATGCCCTCTTCTGTTTCGACCATTTCAAGGCGAGTTCCTTCGTCAATATTGTACTTCTTTCGAACTTTCGCGGGGATAGTGACCTGCCCCTTATTCTTTACGATAACCTCGCCTCGCCCTTCCGCTATAGTTTCACTTTTATTTTTTACGACAGCCTGATTTTCCAACTTTAGAACCCTATAACAATTTACCAAGTTTTACATTTAAACTTTCCGACATTTCCTTTTCCCAGAGCGGCATAACCACAGCAGATGCAAAGATAACCAAACGAATAGACTTCTTCTTCTTTTATGCCGTCACCATTCTCCACGACGTGGGGTTGGCGAGCACCTAAACCTGACTAGGCGTATCTCATTTAACGGCAACTAAAACATCCCTGTGTTCTTGCCTTCGGCAGACGGAACGTGACGTTTGCAGACGCAACCAAAGAGATCTCCAAAGCCTGTTCAACAAAACCAAACTAAACCAAACCTTTTGCAAAATGCAAAACACATGTTCTTCTTTTAACAGACACTTTTTAACAATAATTCAACAAGCAGGGCTGACTAGAGAAGAATTCTTAATTTTGCTTAAGTGCCTACTCCTCCTCTGAAATGGCAATCCAGGAGGTTCTCCCAAAAAACTAATTGGAATTATATCAATTGAATACTCCTATACCTTACTACTTTAATCAACTAGAAGTATTATGGAAAAAGAATGGGGAACGAATACCAAACGGAAGATAGCACACATCAAGCTAAAGTGGATCAAGCCTAACCTCAGCTACATGATTATCCAAATTGGGTTTGTCGTTTTTCAATATCGTAATTGCAAGTTTGGGTATTACTATTCGTCCATCTTTGCTTATTCCTGAAAGAAAATTCTGCAGACAATATAATTCCTTAGAGCGAAGGTTTATTTTAAAGACAACGTAAACATTTAAGGTTAATTTATGCAGATAATTGATACCTTAGAACTTTCAGCTATTATTCGCAAAGAAAATAACTTTTACGTGGCCTTATGCCCAGAGTATGATATTGCTAGTCAAGGCAAAAATGTTGAAGAAGCCATAAAAAACCTCAAGGAAGCACTAGAATTATATTTAGAAGACCCAGACGTTGAAAAACCCTCTAAAGCCGAAGCCCCGATGGTAACTATTGTAAAGGTTGATATTAGTGGCTCTTCCGGTAATCTCAGGTCGAAAAGCGATTAAAGCCTTAGTAAAAATAGGCTTTGAAGTTAACAGTAAAAAAGGCAGCCATATCAAACTCAAAAAGAAATTTAATGGAAAAGTTTTGATAGTTATTGTTCCAGATCACCGTGAATTGGCAACTGGAACATTAAAATCTATACTTAGACAAGCAAACATCACAAAAGAAGATTTTCTTAAATTATTGTAAAATAAACGAAATTAAGATTTAGATGTTTGCACTCCTCAGGCTCCCTGCTGCTTTAGCAAGTTTTTATCACCACTGACACCATTTTATTAGACTTCAGACTCGGCAACTTATAAGATATGAAAAATAAGCATCGAGACAATTCTTCTAAAAAACCTTTCCGAACTTATAACTGAACACTCTACACTTTTCTTCTTTAATTAGGTAGAAAGTATTATGGAGAAAGAATTGGGAATGAATACCCAACGGAAGATAGCTCACATTAAACTAGAGTGGATCAAGCCTAACTTCAGCTACATGATTATTTAGATTGGGTTTGTCGTTTTTCAATATCGTAATTGCAAGTTTGGGTATTACTATTCTTCCGTCCTTGCTTATTCTGGAGAGAAAACTCTGCGGAGAAGACCACACTCCAAGAATGGTTACTGTTACTTGTAGGATTTGGGTTGGTTCTAGTTTGTAGTGCCATCTGACATACTTTGGAACTTGCACCCGATTACCCCTCTGCAGCCGTGTCTTAAAGAAGACGCGATCAGTTAACGGCAACTAGAACACTCCTCCGCCGTCAACCTTTGGCAGCCTAAAGCTGACGTTTGCAGACGCAACCAAAAAGGTTTCCAGAAGCCTGTTCAACAAAACCAATTTAAACCAAGCTTCTTTGAAAAGTGCAAAAACACTTGTTCTTCTTTTAAAGAAACAGTTCAAAATGTTAGACGTCAAGCTGCATCAAATCCTCAATTAAAACAAAGCCTTCTTGATGGCATTTGTTTGCAATTTCTCTAAAATGACTCACCGCTTTGTCATCACAATAGTAGCTTTCCCCAAATGGTATTTGGCCTCTCGAGAACAACCGTACATATCGCAAGGGTGCGGCTCGTTTGGCGGCAATATGTGATAGTGGATTGGTTCGCTATTTATTAGAGCAGTTTTTGTAAGCCCACCAATTTGCTGAGTTTCACTCTCTTTGTCTGCTACCACAGCTACCTCAGATACCACAGGTTTTTCAACATGAAAATTTTTATCTTCAGCGGAGCTTACGAATTTTTGGCAGTTAGAAACATCTGTGGTAACTGTGGTACTTGGGGTGGCTGCTAACTGGGTTTGCCCTGCTCCATCAAGTTTATCGTTATCGACGGCGTTTTTTAGTTTTATGCCTTTAAAGCCCCTTTCTTTGCTGCTTTCATAATCCTTGACTTTGGGGGTATCTCGCAGGCGTTGGTAGAATCGGCGTTCGGTCTCAGGCGCCTTTCCAAGTTCCTCATCACAATAATTCTTGTAGTCTTCAAAGGCAGCTTTCCGAGAAACAAACCCAGCGACATCGAAAACGCACATGTCTTCCATCCAGGCACCGATAGGATCTGAAGTTCGCTTAAACTCCAAAATAACCTCCTGCGTAGTTCGGCTCAAAGTAAAATCGCCATTCGAACATAAACGATGCAAGCCCTCAAGCATCCAATTAAAGATCCCCGAAACCTCCAAAGAATCCTCAAGCCAACTACGTTCAATGTTGTCAACTTGATTTTTACCCACAAACGAATTAGGAAACTTTAAGATCAAGGTGCGGTCCTCAAAAGCCAAACTTGTATCACTAACCCTGGGAAACTCATTGCCCAACACAAAAGGCTTGGCAACATTTCGAAAACTAAGCCGCTTCTGCTTACCCTTAACTTCAGCATCCAAAGTATCCTCTCCAGTTATTTTCTTTAGCAGCGGCGTTTGAAGCGCAGTCACCGTTGAGGGTTCACTGCTAACATTGACCATCTTGCCATACAACCCAGCAACCGCAAAACGGTGATCACCATCAAACTCTTCTAACTGAAGATAACTACAATTCTCAACACCAACAATGGCCTCTAACGTGGCGATTACTCTGCCCTTTGCCATTTCTGCCCAACCCATAAAACCACATAACCTTATGCTTTGGCATCGCAGGCAAGATACAATAACCCAAATACTCCTGAAGCAACGGCTGATCCTCAACGGGCAAAATCTGATCCAAAAAACCCAGCCACCGCGGACACTTAGCCTCAGCGTTAAAGCACACATTGAGTTTGTAGGTAAAGATCACGTTTGAATCAAACGGCTTAAGCTTCAAAGAAGTCAAATTCAACAACCCATTAAGCACAGGAACAAAACCTGCAAACCGATTAAATTCACAGCGCTCAACATAGCTCCCATGCTTTAAATGCTCCAAAACCTCACTAACAAAATGAGCTGATGCCTGGGCGCCTAACTCTTTTTCAAGCAACCCCTCAATTTTGCATTGCGCCGGCTTGTAAATCCCATCCTCATAATAGAATAAGTCCCGCAAATCCGTGGGCGTCTTAAAAATAAATTCAGAACGCAACCGCTCCAAAACCTGCTCCAATAACCGGTCTTTTCCTTGCTTAACTTCATTTTTTACCTTCTCCTTACGAAGACAACCATTACATTTCTCATGATCGAAGCCAAAAATCTGAAACAACGGCGTACTAATTCGACCATTTTCAGGATTAGTCTTAGCTGCTACAGGGGTTAGGTCTGCCGCCTCCTGCACGAAAGCCTCTCGCACTTGAAATCTGCGACTGAGTTATCCCAAAATCATAAACCCGCTTACCATCCCCTTGATATATTGTTTTGAAGAAGTCATGGATTTCTTCATCCAAAAAATCCTTAGACACCATAAACTGCACAACCGCTAACCGCTGAAAATGATCCAACCGAATATGTTTTTTGTCCACGACAGCAGATACGCAGTTGAAACGCAAGAAATCATACCGTCCCAACTGTTCATTAAGAAATTTCTTTGTATCCGCAATGATGGAATTATCGAGCTTTATTGGAACATCAGCTATCTTTGTGTAGGGTTGTTTGTTGCCTTCGCAATCTTCCGCAAAACCCCCAACAGCAACGTAGCCGCCGTTCTCAAACTCCATATGCAAATGTCGCTTGAATGGGCTGCTATTCTCCTTCTCATTAGTGGTGTAGAGCATACGATAACCCATATTGGGCGTTCGAAACGTCAGGGTCTTAGCTCGTTCGCCAAAATGTTTGCTCCAGCAGTAAGCCAGAAATTCCCAATCCCAATCCAAACAAGCTAAACCATTAAGACCTGAACGTGGACCAAAATTCCAAGCCTCAACCTCACTTCTCTGCACTCTTTCAACAAGAGCTTGCAACTCCTCCATCGATTGACTTGTCATCTCCTTCCAAGCGCCAACAAGACGAGAAGGATTCTTCGCTTTATCACCCAGCAAGAGAACCCAGCTTGGATGGGCCTGCTTAAACAAAATAAAGCTCCTTTACATCAAAAACAATTGTCAACCCAAAGCATCCAACCCATTTTCGCTAAACGATAAAGCTCCATAGATTGCCAGACTGTTATCTATCCTTATAACTTATTTTGCGTGAATTTAATAGCTAGAATCACGTAGCTAGAAAACAACTGTTTAAATAAAACAATGAAAAACAAACAACTTTAAAACAACAAAATACTTTATTAACTACCTCTCAAAAACTGCGCTTTTCCTGAGTCAAAAACACACATCACCCATTTGAGCATATGTAACCTGCTAATTCAAGTCAAATTCTCAGTTTGCGCTCATTTTTATTGCAGTGTGTTTGTCTAAGCAGGTTATTTTTTTGGCGGGGAAAGAGCTGCGATGAGCTCTTTATTTCAAAGTCAGTTTAGCTAGATAGAGCAAACGGAATTTAGCTCTCTTAAGTCGTTTTCGCTAGTGTAGAGCTTGACTTTGTAGTCACGTGCGGGAGAAAAGTCATAGAATCTCACAAAACAACGCCAAACTAATCTTTAGAAGTAAGAGCAGACAATTGAGAAAACAATTTTCTTTTTTCAATTGAGTTCTCAATAAGGATTGGCCAATAGCGCTGCTTGTTAATAAAACAAGATTTATCCTAAACCTTGTCCAGGTGGTAAAATAAACAAAGGCGTACTATTTTGCAAATTCGGATTTATTTAATGGGTAGACTACTTACAAAACAGATATACATATCTACTTGTATGCAAGAAACAAATTGCAGATATTTATGAACGACACAACCACCATTCGGGTTTCAAAAAAAACTGCCCAAACACTTGAAAACCTACGTGAAAAACTAAACGCACAAAATCTAGACGAAACAATCCAAATACTAGTCAAAAAACAACGCAAAACAGCCCTAGACAAAGGCTTTGGCATAGCCAAAAACCAAATAAAACCATTCACTGAGGAAGATCGCGGTGAAGATCGTAATTGATACTTATGCATGGATTGAACTGCTAATAGGCAGCGAAAAAGGCAAAAAAGTAAAAGACTTAATTGAAAACGCCCAAGAAGCATACACTCCGAGCATTGTTTTGGCTGAAACTGCACGAAAATTTCTCAGGGAGGGCACTGATGAAAAAACCATCTCTATGTGGCTTGAAATTATCACATCAGCTTCAGTAATAACTCATGTTGATTCGGCGACAGCATTAGAAGCTGCAAAGTGTTATCTTGAACTCGTCAAAAAAGCGAAAGCCCAAAAGCAAAATACTCCAAGCTTATTTGATGCAATCGTACAAGCCACCGGCAGAATAAATCAGTGCCAAATCCTAACAGGAGATGAGCACTTCAAGAATCTACCGGAAACCATCTGGATAGACTAAGGCAGATCATTGGGAAATTTTTCAATCTTCTTCTTTTAACACTTCAAGTTTTCTCATCTAAACTGATTAAAAATTTAACGCTTTATTAGATAGCATTACGCGGTATTTTGGCACTTGTTTTAGCCCCGTACTTACTCTTAACCTCTTCCAGTGAAACGCATTCACCTCGTGCCATTTCCCTATCAATCCCTTGGAGTTCCTTTTTCTCTTTTGAACTCATTTTTTCTAAGGGAAGCATCGAATCTGCAAGATCACTAAGTGTGTGTTCAATAAACTTTAGTTCCAAACGCACACGCTTCATTTCAGCATAGACCTTTTCTAAATTCACTTCGACCGTCAATATCATTCCCTCTAAATCCTATAGATACCTAAGGCTAATAACTTTGATAAAATACTTTTTTTCATTTTATTTGCGGTGTGTATTTATTCATACACTTTTTTCCTGAGTTCAACGTCATGGAAAATAACTCTTTTCTCTTGCTCATCAATTTCATAGATAATTCTGTACTTTCCTACTCGCATTTTCCATAGACGCCTGAGTTGGTACAGGAATAGTTTGGTTTTCGATATACTGCGATTTTTTTCATAGCGTCTTAAATCTTAAGTTAACATATCTATTTGTGTGATTAAACAAATGTTGCTCAACCAATCAAACAAAGAAGAACGACAAACAGAGATAAGGCAACACCAAAATTTGATTACTCAAATTATTATCGCAGCGTTAAACGAGCAAGAAGGCATAGGTCTAACCATTACAGAAATGATGGATGCAGTCGACAACGCTCAGGTTCTTGTTGTGGATGGCAAGAGCACAGACAGAACACGTGAGATGGCCCAGAACCTGGGAGCAACCGTTGTTTGCCAAGATGGCAAGGGTAAAGGAGATGCACTCGCAAAAGCCCTTGAACATTTAGACCCACAGACAGAGTATGTTGTTATCACAGATGCAGACTACACCTATCCAGCTCAACGCGTTCCAGAGATGATTAGACTCCTAGAAGAGAACCCCCATGTCGGCATGGTTTGCGGTAACCGACTTACCGGCGACAAAAAACCAGAAGCCCTCCATCGCGTATTCCACATCGGCAAGCGACTCATAGCTTTCACATATAACATGATGGCTAATATTCCAACTAAAAGATCCTTTAACTGGACTTAGAGTAATCCGCGCTGAGATCCTTAGAAACTGGAAAGTAAAATCAAAAGGCTTTGACATCGAAGTAGAGTTAAACCATCATGTAGAAAAACGCGGCTTTGACATTGTTGAATTGGATATAGAATACCGAGAAAGACTTGGCGAAAAGAAACTAAAAGTTAGACACGCCGCAGAAATTTTAAAACGCATGTTTTTAGAAACAACTTTTTAAAACCAAATAGCGGTTTAATTTCGACAAGAGAATTAACAGGGAATACAAGCATTTCCACTAACACTGTGAACACGCACAAAAGATGGTTGAATCCTTGGTATCCGAGCAGGAACGTTTAGCTAAGCTTTATGAAAGCTACGGTTTGGGCAGCTCTGTTAATTCAACTATGAATTCAGAGTAGTCTATCGTTAAATTTTGTCGGGAGAAAAACAAATGAACGTTCACATCAAGCATTCAATCATCCCCCTAAATTTAGTTTTGATGCTGAGGTTCCAAATAAAAGAAAAATAATAATTTAAAAGTAGTTGTACCTCATCATTCTCCACTGGTCTGGGGTTGGCGAGCACCTAAACTTGACTACGCTCATAATATTTAACGGCTACTAGAACATCCCTCCGTTTTTAGCCTTCGGTAGACGGAACAGGACGTTTGCAAACGCAACTAAAACGCCCTCAAAAGCCTATTCAACAAAAGCAACTTAAAACAAGCTGAATCAAAAAAATGCTGCAACAAAACTTCTACTTCTTCAAGATAACTCCAAATTGAGCAGTTAAACATCATGCATCTGCACACCCTCAATTAGCCTAAAGTCTTCTTTTCGGGCATTTTTTTCCAATCTCAACGAAGTGGCTGATTGCTTTATCGTGGCAGTATTAGATGCGTTGGGTGAATAAGCAGCTTTAAGAGCATACTTTGTAGGCTTTGAGGTCTTCAAGAAACACAATAGCTTCCCTAATTTTAAGCGACTATAAGTAGCAGTTAAGATAGCAGTTAACTGCTATTCTCCCTTTTTATTTTGTTAGCTCCAAAAATTCCTCTTTCGTCAAACCAGCTTCTGAAATAATTTCAATAAGTAATCCTCTTTTTATTTCGTCATGTTTTGGAACAGGCACAGCTATGTCATCTTTTAAAAGAATTATGTGACTTCCTTTTTGCCGAGCCACTCGAAAACCAGCTCCTTGCAAGGGCTTTAACAACTTCACGCCAAGAGAGCAGAGGGAGCTTCGACAATTACTTCAGCCTTTTCACCCTTAACTTTCCGACCTAAAAGCTTAGTTTTAACTTCTAGATAGCCTTCTATAGCTTCCTTTACGTTTTTAAGGGCTTCTTGCTTTGTTTCACCCTGAGAGGCAACTGGAAGCTCTAAACATTTAACGACAAAACCGCCTTCCTCGGCAGGTTCAAGAAGAACTGTGAACTTACGAGTTACCATGAAATCGCCAATAACACCTATCTTCGACTGCGCATAAGAACCTATCTGCCAAATGGGGTAATATTACCTCAACACTCTTTACAAGTCAGTATTCGTGGCTTTCGTAGCTATTTTGTTGATAGGCGCGTGGTTGGCTGGACAATGGCAACAACGCCACCGCCAAAACCAATCAAAGAAATCACAACCAAACAACCAAAGATGACCCACTACAACCAGTGACATACGCTCAAAACCAACGATTCTTAGTAAATTAACTCATTTTTCTATCTTAAAGAAAATGTGCCGTCATCATTCTCCATTATTCTGGGGTTGGCGAGCACCTAAACATAACTATGCTTATCTGATTTAGCAGGCACCCATCTCTCCTTTTTTTCCTTTGGTAGACGAAACATGACATTTGCAGACGCAACCAAAATGATCTCCGAAGCTTGTTCAACAAAACCAACCCAGAATAAACCTGACGCTGCACAGTGCAAAGGAGCATGGGGCGATTGTTTACCCTTTCCATCAAAGCAATTTAAATAAATGGCATGTATACATTATGTATGTAGGACGGTTTAGGATGTCAAGACAGATTTCAGTCTCAAATGAAGTTTATGAGCTTCTATCAAAAAGAAAAGGTAAAAAGAGCTTTTCACAGGTAATAAAGGAGAATCTATGCTCAAAGGAACAAGTGGATATCATGAGCTTTGCAGGAGTCATGAAAGGCGACAAGCAGAAGCTTGAGCTATTGAAATCTAAAATAACAGCCGAAAGAGAGGCTAATAACGGAAGAGCATTGACGTGAGTATATGACTTTCATCGATACAAGTGTTATAATAGACTTTTTAGCGGGCGATGAAAAGATTGTTTCCATAATAAAGGAACTAGCTGAGAAACAAGAAATCAAAACAACAACTATAACAGAGTATGAATTACTCAAGCATAAGACTGAACTAAAAAGGCAGGTCGCAGAAAAATTTTTGTCGGCGATAATAGTTTGTCCTTTCGACAGAGCCTCCGCCAGAAAGGCGGCTTTACTTTTTGAAAAGCTTAGCAAAACTGGAAAGATGATCAACGAAAACGATTTGCTTATCGCAGGAATTTCACTTGCCAACGATGAAACCTTGTTTACACGTGACCAAAAATTCGCTTACATAGATGACGTAAACATAAAGATAGTTTAAATGTTCAACCACAAGGCAAATTTTTCTTGATCCACAATTTTTTCACAAAATGATGACTCATTAGAAATTAGTTGTCCCGTCATCATTCTCCATAATCTGGGTTTGGCGAGCACCTAAACCTGACTACGCCTATCTGATTTGGCAGCAACTAAAACATCCCTCTTTTCTTGCCTTTGGCAGACGAACAGTGACATTTGCAGACGCAACCAAAGAGATCTCCTAAGCCTGTTCAACAAAACCAAGCTAAACCCAACCTTTTTGCAAAATGCAAAAACACATGTTCTTCTTCCAATAGACAATACACTCCAAAACAGAAACTTGAAAGGAAAAATTAGTTGTTATACGAATGGATTTATTGCTTTTATGAATTTGTAAGGTTTTTTGAAATCAGCATTGTTCTAAGTAAATATGCTGTCTACAGCAAGTGTTGGATAGCGAGTTTCTTATTGAATCTATAGTTTTCGAAGACAAAAACGGCAAATTATTTATTAGAACATAGCTATGTATGTTTTTCAGATTTTTCTTTGTTTTTTCAGATTCTTGACTTCTGCTTCAATTTGTTCTATTGTGAGAGTTTCAGTGGCTTTTCTTAGTTCAACAACGGAGTCGCCATAGCAATCTTTGATTTCGCTTACGAATTCTACGGCTCTTTTTGTTCCAAGTTCTTTTACTAAGGCTTCAAAGGGCACTTCGACTGTAGCTATATGCGAGGTCGCCATTTTTTATTTCACTCTCCAGTTTTCCTGTATGTAATTTATTGGGTCCCTAACTTTTAACTTATACCCTTTGTTTGCCGCGATTGTTTCAATACAGGCAGCGTTGTCTAAAATTTCGTCATCGCAGGTTAGCAGGAAATTCGCTTTGCCTATACACGCTGCTGCCAAGTGCAAGGCGTCTAAAGAATTGAGTGCGCATTTCACATTGATTTCTTTGGCTATGGCGATTAATCGTTTACTGCTGGCTACGTTGGTTTTGCATAGGACTCTCTCGAATCCCCTTATGTTTTTCTTTTTTAAGGGGTCCTTGATTTGTTCGATTTCTAACTTTACATAGTCAGAGCTTACTATCTCTATTGTTCCTCTTTCAGCGCCTTCTGCGATTTTTAAGAAGGCTTCGTTTTCGCGTGCTAATGCGACTTTCCCTTCGGTCGTCTAGGGGTCTGCAGTAAACGTTTGTATCTAAATAAACTCGTTTAGGCATTTTCATTCTTTCTTGACTCGGGAGCATATGTTTTGCTGATGATCTTTTTGTAGTTTTTGTATATTCAAAAAGCAGTCGGAGAGTTCGCAATTTCTCAAAAAAGGTAAGTAATTCGAAAGTAATTGTGCCGTCATCATTCTCCACTATTCTGGGGGTAGGCGAGCACCTAAACTTGTCTGCGCTTACTTTTTTTGGCAGTATCTGGGAACATCCAATTGCTTCTTGCCTCGGGTAGCCGAAACGAGGCGGAAGGTGACGTTTGCAGACGCAACCAAAACGCCCTCCAAAGCCCGTTTAACAAAACCAAGCTAATCCAAACCTGATTGCAAAGTGCAAAAACACCTGTTCTTCTTCTAACAGACAACGCACTTCAAAAAAGAAACTTTAATGGAAAAATTAGTTGTTATACGAATGGATTTACTACTTTTATGAATTTGTAAGGTTTGAAATCTGCAGTGTTCTCAGTATATATGCTGTCTATGTTGTTCTCTTTGGCGGTTACAGCCAAGACGCAATCGAAAATCTGTGCCTTAGACAAATTAAGTTCTTCTACAAACTTGAAAACTTCGATAGGTGTTATTTCTGATGGATTGTATTTCTTAATCTCGTTGCATTCCCACAGGTCGATGCAAAGATTTGCAGCTTCAGCTGATGAAAGTGGGTGTTCAACTCTTTTGGCGCTGGTGACGACGGCGAAAAATTCGTAGAGCACTTGAGGACATAGGAATGCCTGGATTTGGCCCTGCATGGCTTGTTTGAGGATTTTGCTAGCTTTTTCTTGGTTTGGCGAAGACTTGTTGTAGGCATGAACCAGTATGTTTGTGTCAAGTAATGTCTTCATAGATTTCTTCTCTTGAAAGTTTTCCTTTAAGGGTTCCCAGATCGGGTGGGTTATCTAACTTTTCAAGGGCGCGTTTAGAGGCACCGCATCGGCGTATTACGCTCATTTTGGCAACTCCTCTTTCGAGGACTTCAATGTGCAAAACGTCTCCATCAACTAACCCAAGCTTTTCTCGAACCTGCCTTGGAAGATACACTTTATCTTCATAGTAAGTAGTTTCAACCATCCAAACCACCATATTACCCAAATAATTGGGTAAAATATAAACTTAGCGCGCGACAACAAATTCCCCAAACAACATAAAAAAACACCCTCCCACAGCTACTCAAGCGGAAACTAATTTTTTGAGTTTTGCAAAATGAAAATAAGTCTATTGCGTGCCTGTTAGTGTTACATCGCAGCCAAACGTTGTGAGGCTTCCGGTGTTTGCTGCTGCTGTTAGGGTTAGGGTTGCTTGGATTGATGCTCCTGCGTTTAGGACTGTGTTTTGTCGGTTCCAGGTTAGAGTTAGGTATGTGTTGGCGTTGGATGGGTTCCAATTGCCTGTTGTCATGGTTAGTGTTTCTGCTATGTTGCCTGTGTTTTTGATATAGACTGTTTGGGTTGCTGTGCTGCTTGGGTTGAGGGTTCCAACGTTTAGGGCTGTGGCGGGTATGGTGCATGCGCTGTCGGTGTATACGCCAAGGTTTACGGCGTTTATTGTTCCGTTTAATGGAACGGTTTGATTATTGCTTAGGACTGCTGCTGTTGTTAGGGTTAGGGCGAGAGCAGTTATTACTAGGGCGATTATTGCTATGCTTGGTGGTTTTGTGATTTTCATTATGTTATTCCCTAATTTTATATCATGTGTCGTAAGTATTAATAAACATTGAGTAATGATAGTCAAATCCATCCACAAGAAGAACAGAAATACACAACCAAAAAACAAAAGCCAAAAACCGCCAAATTAATAAAAATTAAATAGAGGCCACCTCTGATGAACAAAGAAAAAAAATCTCAAACCAAAACGACATACTATTGAAAAAAGAATAGAGTTAATATGCTAGTAATGATTCGATAACAATTAATTCTATAGCTTTAGGTGGTGAAAAAGTATGAGTAAAGATCAAGCAATAGGCGGAGCAATACTAACAGTCTGCGTAGTCGTCGCCGTAGTTTACCTAGTTGCACTATTTGGTTATCCGCAGTTAATTCAACCTTGGCTAAACATTGGCTCAAGCGTTGATGTTGGATTCTGGCTCATTGCTACACCAGTATTCATAGCCTTCGTAGCTATCTTGTTCATAGGCGCATGGATAGGTTATACAATGGCAACAACGCCTCCTCCAAAACCAATCGAAGAAATAACAACCGAACAAAACAAAGACGAACCACCAAAGCCAACACAATAACCTAAAAAAACTCAAATATTTTGGGAAATATTCTTTTTTTTCTTTCCTTAAAAAATTTTTTTTAGAGCTGTGCCGCAATAATTCTCATAACGATATTGCGAGCACCTAAAGTTTCCGCCGTTTCTTGCCTTTTTTTACAATGATGTCGATGGTTGAAACGGTTCAGGATTCGGCAAAGGTAACGTTGAAAAATAGTTACAGAAAAAGAATGCTTAATTTAGTCCGACAGCTCGAATATGAGAACCTCCAAAAAAGAGCTATCCAACAACAGGGTATGACACAGATTTAATTACATTTTATCAAGAAACCCAGTGAATAAAACAATAATAGCGGTAGATTAACCTTTTTTCTCCAACATAATCCCCAGGATAATTATAGCTTCAAAAAAAAATCAAAGTTCTCCTTCTGCGGTCTCATCGATGATTTTTTCAACATCTAAATTCTGTTTAAGAGCTTGAGCTTCTAGTTTTTCAGCTAGGTCATCTACTTAGTTTTTTGCTTACCATTCATATCCACTTGGTTTTGGTTTCTTTGATTTGTTTAATGTGTTTGTCGTCTGTTAGAACAAAATTAGATGATGATTTGATGGCGGTAGCCGCAATTATGGCGTCTGCTGTGGGTAAGTCTGCATATCTGCATCTTAATTTTGCAGCTTCAATGGCAATATCTGGATCCAAGTTAGAAACAGCTAATTTTGATTTTAATACAATGTTGATTCTAATGTTAGCAATGTCTACTCCAAGGGTTTGCATTTCAAACTTGTAGAACTCATGAATTACTATGGAGGGTATGATTCCCAAGTTAGGTTCTCTTTGAAGATTTTCAAGTGTTGTTTTGGTCCACTTTTTTGTTTCTTCATCGGGGGCAAGAAAATGTGTAACTAAAAATCTGGTGTCTATTATGGCTTGCATGTTAGTATCTGTCTTGGGAGCGCATTTTATCTATGATTTCATAAGCTTTTTGTATAGTGATTTTTTGTGCGTCAACGCCAGCTAGGTCCTCGATTTTTGGAATAACTTTGAAAACTATGCCTGAAGGGGAATCTTCGACGGTTAATTTCATGCCCTCTACTATTTTGTATTGACGTCTTAATTCAACTGGGATGGTGACTTGACCTTTGCGGGTAACTAGAGCATCCATAGTACAACCTCAGCTTTAGGTACAACCTTGATTAAAAGTACTACTTAAATATTTTGGGTCTGCAACAATCATCTAAATTGCAATATATTTTTTTAAAGAATTAAGCCATCTCAATAAGACAACCTGATATTATTAACAACAAAATAGAAAGTTGGGGTTGTTTTTCTAGATATATTGTGTTTTTGGTTTTAACCTTATATTTTGTTTTTGTGGGTTGCATCTTTAAGGGTTGATGGAGAAAGATATGCAAATCATACGAACGAAATCTTTTGAAAGGATTAATCCACTAGAATTTTATGATGAATTAACAAATTAAGGTTTCACATCAGAAATTGCAGTGAAAATTATTTCTTGGATTGACTTAATTCATAAGAAGGATAGGTTTTTCTTTTCGGGGAAAAAGGTCAGTTTAATCAAGGCTTGTCTTGCATGCAATGGTGCTGTTATTCTTGGTGCTCCCGACAATGTATCAAGACGCGTTGTGAGCCGTTTTTTCAAAGTAAGCATCAATTCTATTCAACGTTCATTTAAGGACTATCGCCGATTTATTTTGGAAGAAAAGGTAGATGTGGTTAAATGAGATTTTGTTATGGTTAGTCGTGTTCTCGAAGTTTGAATTCATCATAAAATTGTGTGTCCTCGAATAGCTCAAAGCCATCTTCCTGGCATTTTTTTGCTATTTCTCTAAAATGACTGACTGCTTTGTCGTCGCAGTAGTAGTCGTTGCCGAGTTTGTATTTGGCTTCTCTTGGGCACCCATATTTGTCGCATGGATGCGGTTCATTTGGCGGCAGTTTGTGGTAGTGTATTGGTTCATGAGGTATTAGCCACTCAGCAGATTTGCCATTGTTTTCATTACTATTTTTGTTGGGCACCGCAATCACCGCAGGTACCGCAGGTTTTTTCTCATCGCAAATATTTTCGTTAGCGAAGCTTAGATTTTTGTGAACAGTTTTTCCAGCAGCCTGATGAATTCTAACTATATATCAATCTCAAATCAGAATTCTTTTTGATTAGAAAAAATCAACTCTAAAGCCTGAATGATCAAAGCATTTTCGAAATCCTCAGTTTCTTCTTTGGTTAAAACATATTTGTTTTTGTGTTCTAAGGCATGGTCTTCAATTGCTCTTCCCATAGTTTTCAAATCAGGAATCAAAAGAATCTTGTGACCACATTCACACTTTATAATTGGCAAATTCCTCTTGGGCGAATGCTTTCGAGCTTTTGTTTTGCTCATTTTAAATCAAATACCATGATTAAATATTAAATATTAAAGGTAAGTTCAAAAAATAACAACATATCACAAAAGAGAATAATGTAGAATCAAAAATTCAGCGCTCATCTTTTTGGGTACTCTTTTGTCTAACAAAAAAATCTATCGCCAATTATTATTCTCTTTTAAGAATATTTTCAAGACTTTTTTCTTATCTGTGATCTTACAATGTTAGATCCTCAATCATTGCAACCCTTCCTGCACGGCATTTATTGGCGACTTCTTTGAATGACTCACTGCCTTGTCGTCGCAGAAGTAGCTGTTTCCAAGTTTGTATTTAGCTTCTCGCGCACACCCATATTTATCGCAGGGTGAAATCTATTTACTCGAAAATCAATTTCAGAAAGTCAAGTTTACCCAAATGTTTCTGGTCGTTTGAGTAGACTTCTAAAATGCCAAGTCGCATCATTAATGCAAGGTTTACGCCATCGTCGAAGTCAATTTGTTCGGCAGTCATGTTGTTGGCTCCAATCAATAAATCATCTGCACTGATTTCAACGATTTCAAGAGTCGGGTAAGACATTATTTTTTCAAGTATAGTTTTAATATCTCCTTGTCTGCCCATTGCTTCTAGCACCCAAGCTACTTCACACAGTACTAATGTGGAGGTTAGAGCTGCTTCGCCCTCTTCGATGCGTTCAAGAATATTTTTTGCGATTTTACCAAAACGTGGATGCGCTGTTATGGTGTAGATGAAAACGTTTGTATCTATAAACCGTTTCACTGATAATCCTCAACAAGTTTTTTTCGGATGTATTCTCGCGCCAACTGTTTTGGTTCATCGATAGGTTTGGATGGATCCACAGAGCCATATAATGCTTGAGTTGGTTTCTTGTGGGTTTGCACAGAGACTAAACAGATACGCCCCATGTACTCGGTTATGATAAGTCTGTTGCCTTCATTTATGCTGTATTTTTGTCGGAGCCGCTTTGGCAAAACTATACGCCCATACTTACCTACCTCAACAGACACTCAAACACCGACAAATTATCTAATAAACGACAAATAAAAATTTATTGCCAATATTCGCCAAAATTGTACGTGTTGCATTTCACTTATTTTTGTGTACAGCATAACCTTAAAAAATTGTGGTTTGTAAGTTAGGTTAAGTTGGCAAGGATGAGTAAAGCTTCGGAAATGGCGAAGGTTTCAGCAAGAGGTAGTTTTCATTTACTTTGGGGTCTGGTGATTTCAACTGTTATTTCATCCGTTGCAACAATTTTTGTAGCCAGACTTTTAGGATCAGACCTTTATGGCCTCTACGGAATCGTGTTAGTTGCCCCCACCCTGATTGGAGTGTTTCGGGATTGGGGCATAAACTCTGCAATGGTTAGAGACACCGCCCAATACTTATCCGAGGGTCGAGCAGCTGAAGTTCGAAGCATACTTGTTTCAGGAATAATCTTTGAAGTAGTCCTTGGCATTGCATTATCGGCTGTTTGTTTCTCACTTTCAGGGTACCTTGCCGTGAACATTTTTCACCGCCCAGAATTAACATCATTAATCCAAATCGCCTCCATAACCATCTTAGCCAGCGGATTCATCAACTCCGCCACAGCAACCTTCACAGGCATAGAAAAACTCGAACTCAACGGCCTTATGCTAATTTTCCACTCCTTCCTAAAAACAGGCCTCATGGTAGGACTAGTAGTTTTAGGATTTGGCACATCCGGAGCAATAATTGGCTACACAGTCTCCTTGATGCTTGGCGGCTTAATGGGAATAGTTCTTGTATGGACCCAATACAAACACTTGCCAAAACTTGGCGAATTCAAACTTGAAATCAAAGCCTACCTAAAATCAATGCTAACATATGGCGCACCCCTATCAATTTCAGTAATCCTCGCCGGCTTTCTGGGTCAATACTTCGCTTTTTTACTTCCAATCTTCTACGTCACAGACAACATTGCAATCGGCAACTTTGGAGTAGCATCAACATTTGTAGTATTAATTGGGTTTTTTGCAACCCCAATCACCATGATGCTCTTTCCAGCATTTAGCAAACTCAATCCACAAAAAGACAAAACAACCCTGCAAAATGTTTTCCAGTACTCAGTCAAATACGGCGCACTATTTGTTATTCCAGTAGCTGCACTTGTTATGTGCCTAGCTGAACCAGCCGTTTCAACCCTTTTTGGACAATCTTACTCTTCAGCACCACTGTTTTTAGCGTTGCTTGCGCTTTCCTATTTCTTTCCAGCATTTGGAAGCTTAAGCGTTAGCAATTTTCTTAGCAGCCAAGGAAAAACCACCTTCATCTTATACCTCACATTGATCTCAGTTTCCATCGGTGTACCATTGGGCTACATTTTAATCATGCAGTTTGGAGTTTTAGGACTCATAACAACCTCATTAGTAACAGGAATCGTAACTACAATCATTCCAGTTGTTTGGGTAAGAAAAAACTATGGGTTAACTGTAGATTTGAAGTCATCCGCAAAAATTGTAATATCCTGCTTAGCAGCAGCCACCGTAACATATCTATTTGTTAATGAGTTGGGTTTCTCAAGCATCATACGATTAATAATTGGAACATTATTCTTTGCAATAGCGTTTGTGGCTGCGACACTGTTGACTAAAACATTGAATAAATCCGATATCGAAAACCTATCCGCGATGGCAAGTGGATTAGGAATAATTGGCAAAATATTTGGCCGTGCCCTGAATGTTTATCAAAAAATTATGCAAACCCTCAAACTCTAAAATGTTCTAATCGAATAATTGTGCCCTCAACGTTCTCCTACACTTGGAGTTGGCGAGCACCTAAACCTAACTTCGCCTCAATATTGAGTTATCATCTTTTTTCCCATCATTAAGGCGGCAAACATAAATAATTACATTTGATATATAATGTATTACGTGTAGGTTATGTCTGAATCCGAAACAATCTGTCTAAGACTATCCAAAGAAACAGCAAAAAAACTACGTGAAATAGCCAAAAAAGAAGAAAAAGACCGATCAACTTTGATACGCGAAATTTTAGAAGAAGGCATTGAAGAAAAAAACACAGAAAATGCCATAGAACTATATCAAAAAGGGCAAATAACAGGCTGGAAAGCAGCTCAGCTTGCAAATACCTCGCTGTGGAACTTCTATAAACTCTTAACTGAAAAAGGCATCCTACTGCAATATTCCCAACAAGACCTAGAAGAAGACCTCAAACCCTAAAAGGAAAAGAACTTGCCCGTAATCTCAGACGCCAGCCCCCTTATATGGCTAGCAAAAGTAGGTAAAATAAATCTCTTAAAAGAACTTTTTGAGCAAGTCATTATACCTGAAGAAGTATACAAGGAAACCGTAGAAAAAGGATTACAATATGGATTCCCAGATGCCCAGACCATAAAAGAATCAATAAATGAGGGTTGGATAAAACTCTCTAAACTAAACTCCAAAGACCAAAGTATACTTCAAAAGATCTCTGAAAACGCCTTTGAAATCCACTCAGGGGAAGCTCAAGCAATAGTCTTATCACGTGAAACAAAACTACTGCTGCTGATGGATGATTCAACTGGACGAGCATTCGCACAGGCTTGGGGGCTAAAAGTAAAGGGAACAATTTACGTGATCATATCAGCCCTTAGAAAAGGCATTATCAGTGATGTTGAGGCCAAAGAAACGGTGTTAAATTTGGTTACTAAAGGCTTTCGTTTAGAACCAACTCTACTTGCACGACTAATTATAGAAATAGACAATTATCATCTAAAAAAATAATGCTTCTTGAGCTCTCATAATATTTCACCAAACAGTCGGTAGAATGCGGGAGCTGAAACTTCACTAATAGTTTGTTTAGACACAACTTTTTTCGCAGATCTATTTCGCAAAGACCCAGCATGCAGAAAAGAAACTCTACGAACTCGCAAACGATACTGAAATTGTTTCGACAACTGTCATGACAATTGCCGAACTCTATTATGGTGCCTACAAATCCAAAAATATAACTGAAGAAATGAAAAATGTGGCAGCAGTTCTCAACAGTTTTCTAATCTTGGAAATGAACCAAGAAGGCGCAAAAATATTCGGAGAAATCCTAAGCATTCTAGAAAAGAAAGGTCAAATAATTCCTGACAGAGACATCCTCATCGGCGCTATTTCTTTATCGAAAGGGGAGGAAACCATAGTTACCAGAAACGAAAAAGACTTCGCCAGAATCCCCGGACTTAAAGTTCAAAAATACTAACAGCAATCAACCCGGCAAACTAAAACATCGCTTGAAAGGTCTAACGTTTAGCTTTCTCTTTTTGCGACATTATTATAAGAGACTTTACCAGTATACCTCTTAAGAGGTATTGAGGATTGACTAAAGTCAGCATATACATAGACGATGCTGTATGGGAAAGCTTCAAAGCACAAGTATTTCAAAAGCACGGAAATATGCGTAAAATAAGCAGTGAAGTTGAAGCGATACTGCGAGCTGAAATTGTACAAAACCTAATAATTTCAGAATTCAAAAAAATGGGCGTCAAGGCAAAAGGAACTGCATCCTCCCAAGAAATTAAAGCTCTGCGCCCCAAACTCAGAGGTCCCGCGTCTGAAGAAATAGTGAAGGACATGAGGCACAGACGAGTTGCTCAAACTCTATCTTGACACCAACGCGCTTCTCAAGCGATATATTTACGAATCAGAAACTGAAACAATTGATGTTATCTTCGACAAAGCAGAAACGGGCGAACTAACGATAGCCACTTCCCTATGGAACATAGGGGAAGCTTTGGGTGTTCTTGATGAGAAACGAAGACGAGGCTGGCTAACAGAAGCAGAATTTGAGCAAACTCTAACCCTTTTTGCTGATGAACTGTTAAAACTTATGCGCATTAATACGCTGGAAATAACTCCTACAAATTCATCAATCATCACCAGCACATGGGACCTCATTATGAGTTACCACATTTACGAAGCTGACGCACTCCAAATAACAGCCTACAACTACAATGGCAGTAAAGCCCTAATTACCAGCGACAAAAGACTTGCCCAAAAAAGTAAAGAGGCTGGCATAAAGACGATCCTTATGCCAAGTGATGAGAGGGAACTAAAAGCCCTAATAGAGAACAATGATTCGGATACCTGAAATTGTTGCAAAAGAAATTTGACAAATTAATTGTCTAAGTCAAAAGCAACTGTGTGGTTATCATTCAGCCTACTCACTTATTGGAAAAATATCAAACAAGATACCTAAATTCTACATTCAAATTTTGGAATAAAAAATTATTAACATTAAATAATCATATAACGGGCATTAATCTAAACTAAAAAAGGGGAAAGATTGTTTTAGGGTTTTTTGTTTTATGGCTTTTTTCGAAGTATAAGCAATCCGACTAGTGCTATTGCAATAATTATTGCTACTACTCCAACGGCTAAGTACGTCATTAGATCGGCTGTGGTTGCAAGGTTTGTTTGAGGTGTTGCAGATGGTGCGTGTGTTGGTGCTGCGGGATCGACTGCAAATGATGTTACTGCGTGTGATGGCCAATAAGATTCAGAGCCGCCAAATGAAGCCCAAACTGTGTATTGTCCTTCTATGTCTGGTTTCCAGTTGAATGCAAAGAATCCGTCAGCGTCGCTTGTGGTTGTTCCGATGTCTCTGTAGTTGCCATTAGCGTCAACAACACTCAATGTAACTGGTACGCCGGTTGTGTCTGTTGGTCGTGGTTTTTGCATGTAGATGTATTCCATCCATGCACTTTGGCTTGCATTTGAAACTGCTGGGACTCCTTGTGGGAATCTTGCAGCTTGCTCTTTTTGCTTTGTTCCCGCAGAAATATCGATGACTGTTCCTTCAATTATTATGCTGCTGCCAAATGTTGAAACCTTCGGTGATACAGAAACAGAGGTATCGCTTGGACCTTTACCCATGACGTATATTTGTTTATCGTAAAGATTCAGATATGCCATGTAGCCGTCAGCAATTGCAAAGCCCGGTGCCATAAATGAGCCTGGATTAGCATACGATTTTATTCGCCATATTTCTTCGCCAGTGTTGGCATTAATGCATGTTACATACGTGTTTTTGTACATTGGCTCGTTGGGAGAGTGCTCAGAACCGAACAAGTAGAGTTTTCCATCCGCAATAGCTCCAACGTTGATTGGGTACAAACCCCAAGGAGTTTGAAGCCCAGTGTTAGTGCTGTTGCCTTCGCCACCGTTACCATAAGTCCACAATATTGATCCGTCTTTTGTATCAAAAGCGTAAACTATTCCACCGTAACCAGAATAGTAGAATTTGCCGTAAGCAGTGAAGCCACTTGTGCTAAAATACTCCCAGTCAGGAACTTGCGGAAGCGGAGTTGTAGTCCATAGAAGGTTTCCATTGTCTAAGCTGTAGCCATAGTTAATCAATGTCTCTTTGTCTCGCAGCAGTATCACACGGTTAATTGGATCAGTTGTTAGATAGACTCTGGTTGTGCCTAATGTGCTATTTTGTGGTTGTGGCGCAGCATACTCGGTCATCCATAGCACTTGACCTCGGGTCGCTGGTTTCAAGCTTATTGCACCCATCGTGTAGGGATCATTTGTTCCGTATCTGCCAGCGTATGTGGTGGCTATGTTGCTGAAAAGCAATATATCATCAGTGATAGTGTATCGAATAGTTGAACCCGTGCGTAAAGCTGAAGTTGTCACGTTCCAAGAATATGCATTGCTTCCATTAATCGTCTGCCCAACAGGTCTATACTGAGACATTGAAGAGCTCGTTCCAGTTAATGGCGGAAAACAAGCAGTGTAATTCCATAAAGCCAACGATTTACCAGCAACGTTAAGCACATAGATCAGTATTTCACCATTGGGTCCATATGCCATTGTGCCTGAAGGAACACCAGTTATGTTGAATAGATTTTTCCCATCAAGTGAGTCATGTATCATTCTTGTAGTGCCTGAACTATACCATAAATAGCCATTGGGAATTACGCCATGTTGGTTTTCTGAATCAAACCATTCAAGCTGACCAAAAGAAGGCATAGCCATATCTGACCTGTAAATTTCTTCGCCAGTTCGCAAATCCACAACAGCATATCCGTTGCCTGCACCATTATTGCTTCGAGATAGCGGATAATAGAGTCTGCCATTCATAATTATAGTGCCCATGAATTTCGTTTCGTATGAAAGCCCTGAGTAGTAAGTCATTCCATCTATGCCAGTGTTAGTTCCTCCAACAACTCCTCCGTCATCAAGTGGCTTTGTCCACATAACGTGTGCGCTGTTAGGGGCTAAACCGTCTTTTTGATATGCACCATCAATAATCTGGGCGCCGCGAAGATAATTCGATGAAATTGAAGCCCAGTCCGTGTTTTCTCCTTCAATGGGACGAGTCCAGTATTCAGTTGGCAATGGATAACTAGATAAAACATTAGGTATCGGGTCTTGTTGTACAGTGAAGGTAACTGTTTTGCTAGTAGCGGGTAGAAAAACATCGTTTGTAAAGACTCTCTCTGCTGATGTAGAATTCCAAGTGTAAACTTGTCCAGGATAGTAGAAAACGCAAGAGTATTCTCCAACTTGATCAGGCACATAAGTGTAGAATTGCACTCCCGTAGTGTCTGAGAGGTCAAAAGTCTGCTTAAGTATTTGTCCATCAGGTTTTGTTATGTTAAGTTGGTAATTGTGTCGTCTAATGTCATTAAACACTGTAGCTTCTGGCATTGGTTTATCAACCCACATGTTGATAAACACTTTTTGGCCAACGCCCACAGGGTTTGGAGCTGCCGCAATGTATGCCCAAGTCTCTATCTTCCAAGAAGGGGTATGAGCGTTAGAAGATGGCAGAGCGATTAATGAAATAGTGAAGGTTAGAATTAGTAGGGTAGCCATAGTTATTGCTGTTTTATTTTTTGTCATTTCTCTTTTCTCCAAAATTTTAGTACACCAAATAGGTGTATAACATTCTAACCGAACTCGTGAACATTTAAAACTTTGCGAAATATCGGGATTATGAACTGTCAAGCTTCAATTCCAAGGTATCGTAAAAAACTGCAAAAGGGTTAGTCCAGAATTCTTAACTACTTTTAGTCAAGAGTCTTGTAGACCGTTCTTTTAGCGGAACAAGCTGTTCCTTGGGGAGAGTTATGAGCAGTTTGATGTAGTAATATTATAGGGAAACAATGAAAATAATCATAACAGAAATCCTATTGTCATTGCTGCTTTTTTCTTGCCTATTATTTATTATTCCAGCTGTCAACTCAGAAGCAAATCTAATACAATATGGAATACCCTACGCTACACAGGCCCTACATTGTTTTTCCATCCAACCTAACCTACAAGTTTGAAATCTCATCTCTGAATGTAAGTTTTCACGCTGACATATGGGACAATTACAAATACTCCATGACATACAGTTTAGATGGACAAAAAAAAACAGCTCTGCCTTTAACCCAACATTATTTTGGCATGTTTAATCAAGCTGAAAGCTACATAGATGGCTCAGCAACTTTACCAGCACTCTCCAACGGCTCTCACAACCTCAGAGTCTTCTTAACACTTACCCAAGAAACATGGGACAAAACAGGAAGTCACATTCACACATATCTTGATGTCCAAACAGTCTATTTCAAAACAGAAGTTACCGTTTTGCCAACACCAAGCCCTACACCCGCACCTTCTTTAACACATCTTCCAACCATTAATACTGGTGCAGAACCACCAACGCCAGATTCTTTTCTTACGTTGCCAATTGTAATTGCTTCCATTGTTTTAATTGCAGTGATTTTGGTTGCTGGTTTGTTGGTCTACCACAAAAAACACAAATGATAAATTTTTTTCCAGATATTTTTTGTTGTTAAAGCATTTTCGATAAGTCTTCGTACACTTTGCTTCTATGGCCAACAAAAAGAATGACTACTTGATTTTTGTTTAGGTCAATCTCATAGACGACTCGATAGTCACCTACTCTTAGGCTCCAGAACTCTGATTGCTTTAGAGCTTTTCCGACTTTCTCGGGGTTTTCACGCAGTTGTTTTGCATTTTCGAGTATTCTGGTGCAGATGTGTTTTTCAGTTTTTTGAAGTTCTTTTGCTGCCTTAGGGTGCAGGAGTACTTTATAGCTCACTATAGTTCCTCTATGGGAATTAGGGATTCTGGGTGTTTTTTTGCTTCTTCGCTTCTGTTAATGAGCATATTAAAGAAAACACATGTTTTTTCGCGTTCTTGATAGTGTGAGATAATTGATTTTATGGCGTCGCTTCGATTTTTAAAGCGCCCTTCTGCTATCCAATTGTCTATTTCTTCGATTGTTTTTTGTGGAAGACGTAATTGCACTTGAGTCAAATTAACCACTGTAAACAATACTGTTTACAGCCAACTTAAACCTTTCTTTAAGCAAGAATAATTTCTTGACAGTTTATTCTTAGAATAAGGTCACGATTTTTCTCTGGTTGCATTCAAATTAGGTATAAGTATTTATCCGATTTCAATCAATAGAGCACTAGAGGTTTTTTGTAGTGGAGATGGACTTTGAGACCATAACACTTCAGGTTAATGATTACATTTCTCCTGAGTGTACATGCAAGGTTGAAGACATTGTAAATGACTTACCCCATGTTGTTGAATCATCCTTCGACCCAATAAATGGACTACTCAAAGTCAAGGTACACAAAGGCATGACCTCCGCCAGAAAAATAATAGCTGAATTACAGAAGTGCCCAATTCATTGTGAACAGCCTCATAACATGCCCAAAAGTTCCATGGAGGGCATGAACCATAAAGCTATGAATATGACAATGAAGATGGGAACGCAAAAACCAGCAATGCATGATCACCATGTTATGATGGAAGCTGAATTGAAAAGGAATTTTATTGTTGCTGCGATTTTCACTATTCCCGTTCTTATTTTGTCACCCTCGATTCAATCATGGATAGGCTATACTCTGCAATCATCCTTAGCCTTAAGTGTGGTTCTTGCTATTGCAGCATCTATAGTAATTCTCTACGGCGGTAAGGTATTCTATAAAGGATCAATCCAGTCCTTCAAAATGCACACCCTCGACATGAATGTTCTAAGTAAGTATTGCGCTACTGTCAGGATACCTATACAGTTTAGCGGCTACCTTCCTATTCAAAGCACCAGACTTCTACTGGGAAATTAGCACATTAGCAACGTTCATCCTTTTTGGACATTGGATGGAAATGAGAGCTCAAAGAAATGCTTCAGGCGCATTAAAAGAACTTGTGAAACTGATCCCCCCGACAGCCAATTTGATTAAAGATGGAGAGGTCACTAAAGTTCCGACATCTGAGCTGAAAGTCGATGATATTGTTCTTAGTTAGACCTGGCGAGAAAAGTCCCAATTGACGGCGTAGTTTTAGAAGGTGTAACCTCCGTTAACGAAGCCATGGTTACTGGAGAGTCAAATCCTGTCGCTGAAGAAAAAGAGATTCGATTCTTGGTGGAACAATAAACGCTGAAGGGGCAATCCGTTTTCGTGTAACAAAAACGGCGAAGACACAACTATATTGCTCAAATGACAAACCAGTTGAACAGGCTATCACTTCAAAACCGTAGCGTGCAAAAGCTTGCTGATAAAGCTGCATTTACCTTACGTTAATCGCTGATTCCGTTGGGGAGGATCCTTCATCTTCTGGTTTGGAATCGGAGCTGGAGTCTATTTGCCCATCCAGAGCCATAACGGTTATCTCGTTATTACCTGTCCCCATCACTTGGTTTAGCTACTCCTGCAGTGACTTCTTATTGCCACAGTCACTGGCCGCCAAAGAGGTATGCTAGTCAGTAATGCTGAAGCGTTAGAGAATTGGAAAGAAGATTCGATATCGTGTTGTTTGACAAGACAGGAACTTTGACAAAAGGAGAATTCGGAGTCACTGACATAGTGGTGCTAGGCGACTGGGATGAGAAACGGCTTCTTCAAGTCGCGGGACTCGCAGTTAGTAAATTCTGAACATGTCATTGGAAAAGCAATTGTTAAAAAAGCTCATGAGGAGGATTGGAAAGCAAGAGGTAGCCACCCAGTTTACTGCAATACCTGGAAAAGGCGCAAAAGCCTCGATAGATAACGAGGATGTCTATTTAGGGAATGCAAACTTGGTTAGACAATTGAATTCAAACATAATCCCAGAGTCTGAAAAAGTATTGTCACTTTCTTCTCAAGGCAAGACGGTGGTATATTTTTTGACCGAAAACAGACTTCTTGGCCTGATAGCTATGGCAGATTTGATTAGAGATGAATCGCGTGAAGCCATAAGAAGCCTGAAAGAGTTGGGTTTGGAAGTAGCCATGATAACTGGAGATAATAAGCAAACTGCAGCTTACGTTGCTAAAGAATTGGGTTTGGCTACTTTTTTTGCTGAGGTTCTTCCGTAACAGAAAGCAAGTACTATTAAATGAGTTCAGAACGAGGGAAAACGTGTTGCCATGGTGGGTGATGGTATAAACGATGCACCTGCTTTGGTCCAGGCTGATGTCGGGATTGCTATTGGTGCGGGTACTGATGTTGCAGTTGAGTCTGCGGATGTTGTTTTAATTAAAAACGATCCGCGTGACGTTACCAAACTCATCACTTTGAGTAAAAAGACGATGGGAAAAATGAATGAAAATTTGGTTTGGGCTACAGGATATAATGTTATTGCTATCCCTGCTGCTGCAGGGGGAACAGTTGTTCCTTTTGGGATAGTTATTCCTCCAGAGTTTGCGGCAATCACGATGTCACTGAGTTCGATCAGCGTACTCATTAATGCACTCTTGCTAAGGAGAGCCAAATTATAGTCCAGGAGTCATAAAAGAACAGATAAAAAATGAGAGAAGTCATACCTTGATCAACATGTCTTTTTTCAGCAACACATCTGCTTGATTTTCCTTAAACTAATAAACAGAAATCTTTCAACGAAAAAAATCTATTGATTTTCTCACACTAAATTAGGCTAGCACATCCAAAAAATTGCTATAATAAAGAAAAGAAGGATATGCACTATTTAGTTATCGTAACACTTAACTTATTTAGAGGAATTCTCGTCAAAATTTGTTTTGCAACTAGCAAAGTTACAGAAATAATAGGTCTTGCCATTATAGTCAGATTTTAGCTTTGCCGTTTTCTCATTAACGTCCATCAATAACCATTATGTTAAAGAATATCTACTTGAAATATCAATTAGTGAGGAGTTTATACATTGACAGGCGAATTTGAAAAACAAATCAAAAAGCTATGCCTTGACCCTAAAGCCGAGAAAGAATTAATTGATATGATAAATAAAGCAACAGGCGAAGATCAATGCATGTGCTGCGAATCCAAAGAAGGCTGCGAAAACTTTAAGTGGCATAAAAAATGGCTCAACACCAACAACTGCAATTGCGGTACATAATCCAACTATTTTACCAATTATTCGTTATTAAAACTTAGATAAAATCAAACAAATTCCTTATGAAAACTTTTTTCAATAAAAAGTCAAATGCGGAAATTTCAACCAACTAATTCTATGGAGAACATTCTTTTTCTTCCCATGCCTTGAATTTCTCACAATTCTCGCAAAGCATTGGGTCGTTTGGTCCCTCTTCTCCTGCATTGTCACATTTTGAACACGGCGAAGAAACGTTTTCACACACCTTGGGTGTTATAGGCAATTGAGGGCCATTCATGTCACTAGTGCTCCAGTATGTTAAAATGAAAAGCCAGTTATAAATTCTTGACATGAAAATAAGTCAGTTTCATAATTCAAAATAGTTAGATTCTAAGACAAGAAAAGACTTCCAAAAAAATTAATAATTAATATTTGTTTTCACAAAATTTTGGGTTTGCTGAGGCTCTGGCATTTTTTGGGGGGAAGAACACTTGCAATTACTTTTTCACGATAACTTGGGAAGTTATCATGGTTTTTAACCAGAGCCTACTCAGCCTTTTTTTTATCTCCAATGCATGAATTTAAAACTAAAAAAGGGGAAAGATGATTTTTGGTTTTAGCGTTTTATGGTCGTTTTCGAAGAATAAGCAGTCCAACTATTGCTATAGCAATAATTATTGCTACTACTCCGGCTGCCATGGCGGTCATTAGGCTTGTATTTGTTGCAATGTCGCTTTGAGGTGTTGCAGATGGTGCGTGTGTTGGTGCGGCTGGGTCAACTGCGAAAGCTGTTTCAGAGAAAGAGCCATAGTACGAATTTGATCCTCCAAACGAGGCTATCACTGTGTATTTGCCTTCGATATCAGGGGTCCATTGGTAGCTGAAGAATCCTGAAGAATCAGAGGTGGTTTTACCGATTTCTCTAAAGTTGCCGTTGCCGTCTACAACGTTCAATGTGACATCGACGCCTGTAGCGTCTGTTGGACGTGGAAATTGCTTATAGACATATAACATCCAGTCGCTCATGCTTGCATCGGAAACAGCTGGAACGCCGTTTGGAAAACGAAGATTCAGCTCGTCGCTATTTGTTCCAGGAGATACATCTGTAACGGAACCTCGTATCACAATGCTTGAACCCTGTGTAATTGCAGCCATTGGTGCTTCCACTGTTACAGCGCTTGGACCTTTGCCAATAGCATATACTCGTTGGTCGTAGGTATCCATTGTTGCTATTATGCTGTCGCCAATGATTGCGCGTCCGCCCCAGACAGTTTGACGGAATAAACCGTTTGCTCTGAATATTACTTCTCCAGTTGTAGCATTAAGACAAACAAATGGTCCGCCGCGTGGTAGTGGTTGGTTAGCTGAGTGTTCCAAGTTTGCAAAATAGATTTTTCCGTCGGCTGCGATTAAGTGACCTACTGGCCAGTTATTGCTCCACAGTGTTTGCATGTAGGGGTCGTTTACTTGGTATGTCCATGCTAGTCTACCGTTTGTGACATCGTAGGCTTGAATTATACCGCTCATGGTTCCACAGAAGAGCATTCCATAAGCTATGTAGCCGTTTTCGCCAGATGGTCCGCCAGTAAGGTGCCCTAACATTGCGATAGGTTCAGATATTGTCCACAGGTACTGTCCTGTTTCGGTGCTAAAGCCATAGCGCATTCTGCTTTCTTTTGCGTTTACGGTCATTACTTTATCGATAATGCTTACAGTTCCAGTGCTTATGGTTTGGTTTCCTGCTAACCAGTCACTTGGTGCTTTCCAATCAGTATTGTATAGCAAGGTTCCCTGATGACCTGGACGCAGATCAATTGCCCAATTAATGACGTCCGTTGTGTTTACCATTCCACCGACAATTCTATCTTCTGCAACAGCCATTCGAACGCTTCCAAGCAATCCTTTAGGTATAGTTGCGTTCCAAGTGTAGCCGCTATATCCTGTTGGCGTAAGCGGACTGTTATAAGGAAGAACACCTCTGCCATCACTGTAGTCTATTGTTGTTCCTGCTGGACCCGTCGCGTTTCTGGTTTTTCCCATGGGTTCCCATTGTCCAAAGCCCATACTACCTACTTGTGGGCTAGGCATACAATGAGGGGATGTTGCTTGAATTCCACATGGTCATAAAGCCTCCGGTCTGGTCAAGAGTGAATATCAACAGTTCACCGTGCTTACCGTAGATAGTTGTGCCTCCAGGTACTCCTGTTAATGTATAGACATAGTCTCCAGTGTATGGATCATATGCCGTCCATGTTCCAGGAGTTGGGGGACCAAAGAAACTTCCACCTGTAGCAACCCATAGATAGTCGTAAACGCCGTAGAAGTCATATGTTTGCCAATACATTAGTTGTCCTCTTGTTAGTGATTGGTTAGCTCCTAAGACTCTGGACCATAGTTGTTTGCCCGTATGCAGATCTACACAGACAGTTTCCTTGATTGGGTCTGCACCTGCGTATTTCTGATAGTAGAGTTTTCCGCCCATTATTATCGGGGCTCCTCCTCCAAAGGAACTGCCCCATTTGCCCTCGTAAGCGTCTCCTGTGTCATATCCTACTTGTCCTGATGCTCCCGATTGGCTTTCCTGAGTCAGAATTTCCTGCGATGGATCTAATGTTCCACCTACTTGTCCTCCTGAAGTCAGTGGAGTTGTCCAAAGTATGTGAGCAGAGTCTGGTGCTAGAGCATTGCCAAAAGCTAAGAAATTAGGCGGTGTCTGCAGCCAGTTTCCGTCGATTGATGACCATTCTCTTAACTGATCATCAATTGGACGCGCCCAATATTCAGTGGGAAGAGGGTAACCTGGTTGAGTTGGAGTTCTTTCTTGTTGCACGACAAGCGTTATAATTATGCTGTCGCTGGCTAACATTGTGGTTCCTGGAGGTATGGTGACGCCAAAGAATCCGCCGCTGCCAACAGCTGTAATCTGTTCAGGGAAGTGCAATTGCAGAGTATAGTTGCCAACTGTATTAGGTGTGTATACAACTCCTGTCAATCCTGTCGAATCTGTTCTATAACCAGCGCCTCCATTGTTAAGATTTTCAATCGTGCCGTCGGGTTTTGTTACTTTTACTGTTAGTCCTGTCCATCCATACAAATCGGATGATGTTGCATCTGTGATTCCTATCAGAATCAGTGTTTCTTGACCAACTCCTACTGGGTTGGGTGTAGCTCCAATTACTGGATAGGTCTGTTTTGTTCCTGCAGCAGAAGCTACGGGAATTACATTTACTGTCATTGCCATGGATGTTAGAAACATTGTTACAATCAGAATAGTTGCGGTTTTATTTTTCAGTCCTTTCATTCTTCTATTTTCTCCTATGCATTTTTCTTTTTTCTTTTAGTTTAATGCGTTAAATTGAGAATTCAACTCAACGCATAGCTTCAGGTTATCAACTCATACTCAATTTAACATTTTTCTTAATGTTTATGTGAAATTTGTGATATTTTCAGTTCAAAAAGATATAAAATATATCTGGAAAATGTTATATGGCGAAATTAAATGGTGGTTTTTAGTTTTGAATAAAAGAATCTTAAAATATGACGCATGTCATACATTAACATCTCAAGAAAACCAAGTTGACTACAAAATGAAAAAAACCATTCTCTCAACACTACTAACTATACTTGCAATAAGCCTAATTCTCACCTCTTTTAGCTCTACATTACCTTCAGCATATGCAGAAACAAACGATTCAACATGGAAAATAAACATAAGCGGACTTGTCAATCACCCAATTACCTTAACTTTATCAGATTTGCAAACTATGCCTCAAACAACAATTTCAACAGCACTAATCTGCGTAGATTTTCCCACAACAATAGTAGCCCAAGGCAACTGGACAGGAGTCAATCTCTGGACACTTCTAAACGAAACAGGAGTTTTACCTGAAGCAATCAAAGTTGCTTTCTACGCAAACGATGGCTACTCAACAGACCTAAAAATCGCAACAGCAAAAAGCGATAACATAATATTGGCATACGCAAAAGATGGAGCACCTCTAAGTGAAGTGCTACGACTAGTGGTCCCTGGCCATTGGGGCTACAAGTGGATATCTCAAGTTGTAAAAATAGAACTTGTTGACTATGACTTCCAAGGAAAATGGGAAAGCGTAGGTTACTCAGACGATGGAATAATAACCCCGTCCAGTCAAAGACAAACACATCCTTACCCTTCAGCACCAGTTCTAACTACACCCACTGCAACCCCTACAGCTTCACCAAAAGAAACACCCAAACCCACATCTACTCTGACTAATACTTCAAATCCAAATTCAACCACACAATCACCCATAACAGAACCAAAGAATCTAACGCAAGTCAACATCAACCTGAAAGAAACAACACCTCTAATTCTAATTATTATAATAGTGATTGTAGCCGCTGCTCTAATCATAATAATCAAAATAAAAAATAACCACAACAAAAACAGTGCCTAATTGTTTTTGAGTTTTATCCAGAGTAAACTAAGCTCTATTTTTCTCCAATGCAATATTCTAAACTAAGTTTATAACTCAAGCGTTCATTGAAGTGCCATTATAAAATTTCTTCATACAAAAAAAGAAAGATATTTTTGATTTTGTTTTTTTATGGTCGTTTTCTTAGCATCAATAGCGCCAGTACGATGGCTACTACGATGATTAAAACGAACAAGCCTGCGATTGCGGGAACGAAGTACATGTCAGCTGCAGATTGTATTGGTGCCTCGATTGGTGCTGGCGTAGATACTGCCGAATCAAGAGATAATGCTGTTTCGGCGTATGAAGGCCAGTATGATTTAGATCCTGCGAATGTTGCGATAATAGTGTATTTGCCCGGGACTTCTGAGGGTGGAACCCATCTGTAACTGTATGTGCCGCTTTGGTCACTAGTCGTGTCGCCTATGTGCATGAAGTTGCCGTTAGGATCAATCGTGTCTAATGATATTGCCACACCTGTGGCGTTTGCTGGGCGAGCGAATTGCATGTAGATGTATTTCATCCATTCAGTCATTGACTCATCGGATATTGCTGGTGTACCTTTTGCGCCCACTGATTGATCAGTAACAGTGCCTTTTATCACTACAGATGAACCTGCGGGTACGCCTATGTCTGGTGCTGTAACTGTCATTGAGCTTGGACCTTTACCAATAGCATAGATGCGGTTGTCATAAGAGTTGAACTGCACTATTATGCTGTCTCCAATTAACGGAGCACCTCCCCAGGAGGTTCCCCAAATCGGAAGTTCCCAAACTCTTTCTCCAGTCTCTACATCGACGCATAAGAATGGTGAGCCACGTGCTAAAGGATTGGTGGGTGAGTGCTCGTTGGATTGCAGGTAGATTTTTCCGTCGGTTATGAATGCAACAAATATAGGCCACTCATTACTCCATAGAACTTCGTTGTATGAATCAGCAGCTTTGTATTCCCAAAGTAGATCGCCAGTCTTAACATCGTAACAATAGAGTATTCCGCCATAGCCAGTAGAGAAGAGTTTGCCATAAGCTATTCCGCCAGTCATACCGTAAATCTGCAGCATTGCTTGAGGTTCAGTTGGACCCCAAATCACCTGTCCTGATTCAGCACTAAAGCCCCAGATTTGCCTCGTCTCTTTTGATTCAAGGGTGAAGACTAAATCGTCTGAAGCATCCCCGAAACTCATGCTTAACATGCCAGTCGGTGGTGTCCAAACTGTATTATAGAGCAATCGTACTGTTTCTGTGTCAGTTTTTGGAATGCTAAAAGCCCAATTTGCAACACCGTTTTCTCCCATGCTAGTCCAACCTGAAGCATTGCAGCCAAGTATTCTGTCTGAGAGGACCTTCGACACACTTCCGGGTAAGTCTTTAGGTATAGTCTGGTTCCAGTCATAACCTTGATTGCCGTTGAAAGTCCTTTGCGTGTTAGCTGCAGAACCCCAACTTCCCGCACCCATAGTGCCAGCAACTGCTTTCCCAAGAACAGCCGTAGTAGAGTTCCATTTAGCCATCCAGCCAGCTGCCAAGTTGATGTTGTATATTATAATTTCGCCATTTACACCATTAACAGTGTAGCTTGCACCGAATTGAGCACCGCTTGCAGGTATGTTCGATATACTGAACTGGTATTCTCCAGTTAAGGGATCATATGCTTTCCATGTAGTAACTGACGCGAAGGTTGTCATGTCAAATACGGAAACAGCTTCGTAAATATATGCGAAGACACCATGCGTATTGAAGCCGTCAAAGTACATTGTTTGACCAAACGCTAGCCTGCTGTTATTCTTGAACCATAATTCTTCTCCTGTACGAAGATCCGCTGCGATGATTCCTTGTTGACTCCAGCCTCCGCCGAAACCTTGAGCGTATCTATTGTAGTAGAGTACACCATTGATAATAACTGAATTCACAAACTTGCCCTCGTAAGCATCTCCAGTCTCATAATTGTGTTCACCGGTAAATCCTCCAGCATTTCCTCCAGTTGATAATGGTTTAGCCCACAGAATGTGACCAGACTCTGGCGCATCGTCATTGTTTGGAGCGTACGAATTATCAGGCCTTGAGACCCAATTCGCAGAAATTGTATTCCAAGTGTAATGTTGCGCGTTTATTGGGCGTGTCCAGTACTCAGTTGGAAGCGGTGTAGTAGGATAAGATGGTACTTGTTCTTGTTGAACAACCAATGTCAGTTTTTCGCTGTCACTTGCTTCGTACCAGATGTTACCATAAACTTCAGGGTCAAACATAGGTGCGGCAGTCCAGTTGAACCATTGTGCTGGGAAGTGTGTTTGAATTGTATAGTTTCCTATAATGTCTGGCACATATATTTTGCCTGTTGCGCCTGTTGAATCAGTTGCTATGTTGCTTATTGTATCAGTTTTTCCATCTGGTCTTTCTATTGTTACTGAGAGACCTTTCCAGCCATCAGTTGGGTTCTGAACATAGTCCGTTATACCAACCCAGATTAATACTTCTTGTCCAACCCCAACAGGATTAGGCAGTAGACCGCATACAGCATAAGTTTTTTTGGTTCTGTAGGTGGAACTTTGTGCGTTAGAAGGCAGTATAGCAAACATTGATACTACGAATGCCGCTATTAGAAACATTGCAAAAATTGTTGTCAATTTTTTATTTGTTTTTGACACTTTTATTTCTCCTGAATTATTATACGCAAGATATTTGCGTATGTTTCTATGCTCAACCGTTTACAATTTAAGCTTTTTCTATCCTCAACATTCACTTTTTTTAACTTTATCAACAATTAAGTATAAATTTTGTAATTAATTTCAAAAAAACTTTCTAAGAAAAAGCGCCACCACCAGCCCCCAAAACGCCCTTAACAGCCAAAGAATTGGGCTTGTCACAAATATTCGTGAGAATCATGGAAAGATATTAGAGAACAAACAAAAAGTTCGTAAAAGTCAATGGATATAGTTATCGCTGTCACACAGGAGTAACCTTAATCGAATATGCATTCGAACCAAGTTCAAGTGACACCAAATAGCTAACGAAATAATCTAATTCTTTCTTTTTTTAGCGTACACAGGATTTGGGTTCATACGAGTTAGTTGACAAAAATATTTGCGTCTTGAGGAAAAATTGGTGACTGAAAAAAAAATAATAAAAAGAATGTGGTTACTTCCACAGTTTTTTGCCAGTTAATAACCAAACAACTACAAAGATTACGGCAATCACAAGCAGTATATGTATCAGTGCGCCTACGCCTGGCAAAGCAAAGAACCCAACTAACCAAAGTATTAAAATAACAATTGCAATCGTTAACCAAGTATTCATAACTTATCTATCTCCAAAACAATCTCAAAATTTGAACTATCTTAAAGAAGGTCTTTGAAATAATTAAGCGCTAGTGACTGTGAGCATACACCAACAAATGCTGCAGTGCAAAAAGAAATTAGTCAGGAAAATTAGGTTTTTATTAAGCTTCTGCTTTTTCCCAATCAGATTCAAAACTATTTCTTAAAACGCCGATCAGATTACAGTTGTTTGTCCAAAGACAAGGGCTTTCGCCAAGTCCTGTTTGTTTAGAAGTCGTTATCATGGCTTCTTTGTCATCAGACATCAAAAAATGATTCAAAGGTTCATGATGGAACTTTATGCGAATCGAAGACTCTTTGCCAATTAGTTTTTTTACTTTTTCTTTAAGTGAACTATCTGGTCTTTCGTTTTCAAAAAGCAATCGAATTACTGTACCATTCTTTGTAGCAGATTTGAATTCATCTGAAAATTGAAACAAAATTGGCATAATTCTTCCTTTATCCGCAATCAACGCTAATTCTTTTTTAGAGCCATTAATCAAATCTGAGGTTTTAGCAAAAATAGATTTTTTTTCTGCTATGAGAATATATATGCTTTCTTCTTTGGGAAGTTCCTGTTTCCAGTCTTTAAGAGATAGCTTCTGAACTATACCTCTCATGCCTACGAGTCGCTCGTCAGCTTTGCCTTTTTCCGCCTCGACCAAGAGGCTCAAAGCATCCGAAATGCGTGTAGCGCGAATCTCGGTTGGTTTTCCGAGTAATCTTTCAACAAGACCCATTTTTTCAAGTGAGGGCAGAATTCTGTAAACATCTTCTCTGCGTACTTTGGAAAAATTTGCTACCTGCACCACAGTAGTTTTCTCAAGTTTAATTACAGCTAAGTAAACTTTTGCTTGATTAAGAGTTAAGCCTAAGCCAAGCAACAGTTCAGTGTTTTCATCGTTCGTCATCCGTTATTCAATAATATAATTTGTGCAAGTGTATTTAAAATTCTTGGTCACTTTCAAAATTATTAATGCTTACCAGAAAACTTTCAAAAAGCACAGTTCGTGTTTTATCGTTCGTCATCCGTTATTCAATAATATTATTATGTGCAAGCGTATTTAAAATTCTTGGTCACTTTCAACATTATTAATGCTACCAGAAAACTCGGAATCACTCATTTCACCCACTTTTTTAAGCGTAAGTTGACCAAGCAATAGACTAATTCTTCCAGAAGCACTTTCTTTTCCCTCAACTTTATCTTTCTTTTCCTCTATGTTCAGAAACATGAGCTTCGATAGCGAGATCCATTGCCTTTAAATCTGGAACTAATAATATTTCAGCTCCACATTCACAACAAACAACTGGCAAATGTCCCTTCAACTGCTTATCTAAAAGAACATTTTTGTTTTCCAAAGTTCGTGGGATTTCATCCGACTCAGATATTAGTTTCTGGATTTTCTCAACTCTCTTCTCAACCATTAAACCCTAAAACCTCCTCTCATTCTTCAATAGAAGAACATATTTAATTTCTAACATTAATTGTCTTGTTTGTGTAAGTCTCCACCAACAAAAGGGACTAAGAAAAAAAATCTTGTAGCTGTTGGTTTCCAGTCACAAAGTTATTTATCCAAAATATAGCTAATGTCAATTAGCTTTTGGCGGATCAGCGCTAAACTGGACGCGAACGGTATGTAAGCAACGTATCTTTTCGGATGTTCGCGTTTTAATAGCGTATGTAGGTCCGCTCAAAAAACTTCTAAGTCAACATTGATTCAGTTAAGAAAATTCTTATGAAAAAGGTGGAATGCTCGAATGGGGCAACAAAACTCTAATAGTTACACATTAGCTGCTACTAATTTTTTTCATGATGTCTCGAGAAATGTAATCGTTGTAATCCTTCTTCAAATTGAAGCGCATGAGGATTCCGAAGAATTCTCCTGACAACGTTTGCCAACATCCAGATAGACTAAAGTAAAGAGTCTCTTGTTTTGGTCGAGAATACCTGAGCATTGGGACCAGAAAAACAAAGCGAAACTAACTGCCTAAATTTGAATGTCTTTTTCGCTTAAACTAATTAGTAATTTGTTGAACAATTCGACGATTTTGCTTGAAATGACAAGAATTGTTTGAACAAACTATTTTCTTTCCATGAGACATTCCTTTCTTTAACAAAGCCAAGGCTTCAGCGTCAGTAATTCCAAAAGGAAGAAAGTCTTCATGATAGCTTTTGAAATGTAATTTGACCTTGACTATTGCTTCTTTAACATTATCAAAAGTGCCAAAAAAATAGCCGCAAATGCATTGTCCACTTAATTTCTTTTTCAAATATAATCACTCTGGCAGAATTGAATGTGTGTACATAGCTTTCAATAGAATATTAATTGTAGTGACTGGTAGTCTACAGTCACAAACTCGAGATTTTTCAAGCAAAATTAATGCAAATCTTCTGTTGACTCTTTTAAAAAATATAGAAAATATAGAAAATCATAAGAAAACTTGTAGCGCTTTTTCTTTATAAAAATAGCTTGAGAGCAGACGCAACAGACATAAAGGTCAGATTGGTAAGTATTGAAACAGACAAGCAATTATTCAGAGCTTCAACTAGAAATTCCGTCATACCATCCCTGTTGAAACTGAAAATTGGTTGATCTTGAGAAATCTTCAACTCTCCTGAATTGCAAAACGGGAGTTTTTGGGTGATTTAACATTAGAAAAAGTGAGTTAATTTAAATGCTTCAGAAAACTGTTTTGAATAGTAGCACAAAGCGAATTGGGTATTTTAGCACTTACCCACCAAGAGAATGCGGCATTGCAAACTTTACAAAAGACCTAATTGATGCCATATTGTGACTTGAATGGGTTTAAGCATTCTGTAATTGCCATAAATGAAAAAGGCGCACTTTACGATTACGACAGGCGAGTCAAATGGAACATTGATCGAGACGACGCCGAAGACTACGTTAAGGCAGCCGAATACGTAAACTCATCAAACATCCAGATATTAGTTGTTCAACATGAGTTCGGCCTCTACGGAGGCGACTATGGTAAACACATTAAACTTTTCTTAGACAATGTCAAAAAACCAGTAATAACAACCCTTCACACCGTGCAACCTAATTTTGACGAAAAAGCAATTGAAGTCCTAAAATACTTAGTTGAAAGAAGCGAAGCAATTATTGTGATAGCGCACGCCGCAATCGACATGCTAAAACGCCAAGGAATACCTTACAAGAAATGCATTGTCATTCCACACGGTTGCCCAAGCATTGATTGCACAAACAACAAATCAATCAAGGAATCACTCGGTCTTGAGCATCGTCTGGTTGCTTCCACTTTCGGCTCTAATAAGCAGCGGCAAAGGAATTGAATATGCTATTCGAGCTCTCCCCGAGGTTATTAAAAAAGAACCGCGAATAATTTATCTCATAATCGGAGAAACTCACCCTGAAGTTAGAAAAAATGAGGGTGAAAAATACCGAAATGAACTAACGAAGCTTGTTAGTGAACTTGGATTGGAAGAGCACGTCAGATTCACGAATAGATTCATTACAAAACGTGAATTAATCAAGTTCCTTCAAGCAACCGACATTTACATAACGCCTTACATTTCCCCCAACCAAATCAGCAGTGGCACTCTTATCTATGCTCTTGGTGCTGGAAAAGCTGTAGTGTCTACTCCATATTATCACGCAATAGAGGTCTTGGACAAGGAAAGAGGGATATTGTGCAAATTTGAGGATTCAGCTTCGATTGCTGAAGGCATAAACAGACTTTTGGACGAGAACTTCCGAAGTGAGGTTCAAAAAAGAGCTTACAAATATAGTCGACGCTTCCTCTGGAAAAATGTGGCTAGAAAATACATAGACCTCATTAATGCAATAACTGAGAAGAACGAGTGAGCTCAATTTTGCCAATTCTTCCAATAAACCTAGATTTTGTCAGAACATTAACTGACGATGTTGGAATGCTCCAGCATTCGAAATATGCAACACCCAATAAAAAAGAAGGATACGCAACAGATGACAACGCACGAGCTCTTATTGCATCTACAAATTACTTTATGTTGTTTAACGATCTAAGTGTTAAGAAACTAATTGACACTTATCTGAGCTTATTGCTCTACATGCAAAGATCTGACGGCAAAATGCACAACTTCCTCAGTTATGATCGCCAGCTTTTAGATGAAATAGGTTCAGAGGATTGTATGGGTCGAACACTCTGGGCATGTGGATACTGTTTAAACTCAAAATTGCCTGAAGAAACAAAACTTCTCTCCAAAGAGGTTTTTGACAAACTTTTTTGCTGGACTTCAAACTTCACATCACCAAGAGCAAAAGCATATTCAATTATGGGATTATTTCATTACCTGAAAGCTTATCCAGAAGACCAAAATGTCAAAGTAAACATCAATATTTTCGCAAAAGAGCTAACTGAACAATTTGAACTCGAATCTTCAGAAGGATGGGATTGGTTTGAATCATATCTTACATACTGTAATGCACGATTACCACATTCGCTTTTCTTAGCCTACGAAGCAACAGGAAAAGATACCTACTTACAAGTAGCATCAAAATCCATAAAATTTCTAATAAAAACCCAAACGATAGACAAAGTATTCGTTCCAATAGGAAATCGTGGTTGGTATAAGAAAGGATCTGAACGAGCCATCTACGACCAACAATCCGTGGAAGCAGCATGTACAACAGAAGCGGCAATTGCAGCTTTTAGAAACACCAACAAGGAAACTTACCTGGAAGCAGCCCACCAAGCATTTGAATGGTATTTCGGTGGAAATTTGCAGGGTCTAACATTGTACAATCAAGAAAACGGGAGTTGCTGCGACGGCATAACACCTCAGGGATTAAATCAAAACAAAGGCGCTGAAGCAACCCTATCTTATCTCCAAGCCCGCCTAAACTTAGAAGAGTTAAATCAACAAAAGAATCTGTTAAGAATAATGCAAAAATAATCCAAAAATTGAGCGATTACTCTTCAAGTTAAATAATATTTCTTATTTCATTTATTAATTCGTAGATCCATTTTAAAGAAGGAGATTAGTCGGTATGAATACCCGAGATTTAATGTTAAGAGATGTAGTTACTGCAAATGGAACCCTTCCTGCTAGAGATGCAATTGAGCTTCTTTTCAAAAGGCACGTAGGATCCGTAGTGATTATCAATGATGAGGAGCAATGCATAGGTATTTTCACTGAACGAGACGCAATTAGGATTGTGGCGCAAAATATGCCTTTAGATGCACCGGTAGAAAAAGTTATGACTAAAAATCCTTTTACAGTTGACGTAGATTCGATTTTTCAAGAAGCAAAAAGCATAATCGTATCTGCTAAGATTCGGCATCTTCCAGTGATTGACAAAGAAGGAAAACTAGTTGGGCTGATATCCGTTAGACATATATTAGATGAGCTTAGTGGACTGTAACTTCAAAGCAAGGGCACGATTGGAGAGATAACGATTGAACAGGTACTCGCATAATCCTATTCTTGAGCCCATAGGTTCACATGCTTGGGAATCAAGCTTAGTCTTCAATGCTGCAGTCTTTGCCGCTAACAACCGTATCCACCTTCTCTATAGAGCAATGGGTACTGACAATATTTCACGCATAGGATTAGCAGCTTCTTCAGATGGCTATACTATTGATGAACGCTTACCCCTACCTGTTTTTAGCCCTTCGAATGAAACAGAAAATCAAGGTTGCGAGGATCCACGGCTAAGTTTATTTGGCAATTCCCTAATCATGGCTTATACTGCTTTTGGAAATCATTTTCAACATCAAGTCTATCAAATTGGGTTAACATCCATAAACGTCCAAGATTTTATAGAACGAAAATGGAATTGGGGCGAAAGGATCTTGGCTTTCCCTGGAATCCACAATAAAGATGCTGTTCTATTTCCACAAAAGTTCAATGGCGACTACGTAATGTTTCACAGATTGGAACCTGATCTCTGCATCGCACGGTCTAGCGACTTGAGTACTTGGCATGGATTAAAATACATCTTGGGTCCACGTGAAAAAGGCTGGGATTCCTGGAAAGTGGGTGCTGGCGGGCCACCTTTTTTAGTTAACGAGGGTTGGCTTCTAATCTATCATGGCGTGAGTGTGGACAGAGTTTACTCTCTGGGCGTTGCATTACTTGACAAAAATAATCCTGAACAAGTTCTTTATCGCTCCGAAGAACCAATTCTGACCCCTACAGAAGATTATGAACGCTATGGAAAAGTTCCCAACGTCGTTTTCAGTTGCGGACAAGCTGTAATGGATGACAAAGTTCTAATCTATTATGGAGGCGCAGACACCTCAATAAGCGTAGCAACTTTTGAACTTGCTGAACTTTTACCGAAGAAATAACAAGGTGACAACTCAATAAAATTCCTAATTTGCGATAACAGCAACAAAGCTGTAAGCTAATAAAAAAATATAGAAATTTTTATTGTTATACGATGAGTGGCTCTTTTTTGCTGTCTAAAGAAAAACCTCTCGTAGAAAAGATCCATACTCCTAAGGAGACTAAAACAACAACGACTATTCCAATAGCAATATATGGCAAAAGACTTAACGCATTAGATACAGCTGCGAGATTCATTATTCCTCCAAGAACTATTCCAAAAATGATTATTCCAATCGTCAAGACAAACGAAAATTTGAATGGCCTATCTGTCTTGGTCTTAACTTGGTTTTTTCGGTCAAGTTCCCCGACAAGAAAATTCAAAATGATTCCTATCGAAACTATAAGCAATGGAAGGGTAAATGAAAGCGTTATATTTTGAAAGCTTAAATCGATAAACTGCCGCAAGCCAAGAACAGAAAAAAGAACCAAAAGGAAAAAAAGAGCAATAGACCCAAAAAAAATACTTCTGTCAAGAAACTTTCCCGAAAGAGCCGGACCATAAACTCGTCTATTGGGAACGGGTGTTTGGCCTGGTTTGATATCTTTTGTAGTTCTTTGAGTCAGTCCGGGCAAGTCATTGGAAAGAAAATAAATTTTATGTTTTGGATCAAGAGGCAATTTTTTGCCGTCTGAATCATAAACTGCTTTAGACACCAATCTTGAAAAAGGGTATAGCCATTCAACACCTCTGTCTCTTGTTGTTGTGAATGAATCTAGAAATGAATGAAGAAAAGCTCCAATTCCAAAAAAAGGGTTTATCAAATATACTATACCTATGAACAAGAAATTATGAAATAGTGCACGGTGAATTTGTCGACGTCGAAAGGATTCTTTGCTAAAGAAACCGTATTCTCGATCGAGGTCATTAATTGCAGAGCCGATTCCAACCATTAGTGCTATTTCTGGTTTGCCAAACAATAGGGCTCCAACAATTATACCAAATACTATATGGGTAGAAAGATTCATGAGAACAACCGTCGACTTCTAACTGATCAATAATTATTGGGTAATTTTAAGAATATAAAGATAATTGGCTTTAGAACATCACTTTTTCCAAGCCAATTCAGTCCAAAATCCAACAAGGCACTGAAACATTTTCGACACGATTTATTTAATTTTGAACTATGCTCACAACGATTATTATAATTCCAATTGTAAACCTTATTGCTCTAATTAGTTGTTCAGGAAAACTCTGCTCGGAATATTTAATTATACTCAAAACGCCGTCTATGATTAGCCAAAGACCTAAACCAACCAGAAGTATAGAGAGAGTATTCATTATCTTTTACCAACTCAAGGCAACATTGTCCAAATAATATTATTCTCAACTAAATTAATTCTTTCCAACCTTCCCAAGAATTAGTCAAAACATCAGCCATTCATTGAGAGCTAAAGATTTAGATCCTAATACTTGTTTAATATTTAACTTAGGGCTAACCTTTTTATTCGCGCTCAACTAAAGAATAACAATAGAATTTTTGTTTGCGGCACAAACTAAGTCCTGATTGTATAACAGAATTCAGTTCTTGTCAAAATAACTGAACTCACGTTATGCAGGCGGCAAGTTGCTTTCGAACAGTTCTAAATCCCTTATTTACTATGTAAGGGAGGTGAATTCGTATATGGCAGATACATCAATTTCTCAAATAGCTTACATCTTAGCCCTTATAGGAGGAATATTGCTGGTACTCTTTGGTTTGATATCACTAATTGGATCTTCTTTTGGACCTTCGTTCCTTTATTGGGGCTGGGGCTTCGCTAGCCTCGCCTTCGGGGGTGGTATCATCAGCATCATCTGCGGTGTCATTGCAATAATCGGTGCTAGAAGTGCAAGTACTCTTGTCTGGGCAATCGTACTCATAATAGTGGGCATAATCGGCGGCGGACTAGGAGGAACACTAGTTATTTTAGGAGGATTACTTGGACTCATCGTAGCTTTAACCAGAAAAGCATAAATGAACTTTGAATTTGATCCTTCTAAATTGAGATTGACTTATTTTTAGAAGCCTACCCATTTTTCCACCATTTTTAGATGAAAAAGTTAACTAGGTACTTGTTGCTGTGGGTCCTCAGTCACGAACACTTAAAAGAGAACTTGAAGCTTCTAACATAAGAAAGACGTTGAATTAGTTTATGAGAAATTGCTTTTTCACTTTAAATCCACAGGTTCTTCTCTGGTGGGACAATGGTTGCAAGAATTACTAAAGTAGACAGAGTAGATTCCATAATAGATGAAATTGCGCAAAGGATTTTGTCAGAGCTTGAATGTGCAAGTTCAACGGATTTATCCGACGTTCGTTACGCAAAAAGAATATTGCATTTAGCAGATATTCATTATGCAAGAAGCGTTCTACAACAAATAGGAGCAAAGCATATCAATGGAACTGAAAGTGAGATTGAGAAAAGAGCTGTGATAAAGGTTCTTTTGTTTTCTACGTGGTTGCATCGACTCTACTTCATTATAAGATCATTCATCATGGGAATTATTGGATCAGCAGTTACATTCCTTTTCATATTTTCAGTAGGTACAATAAACGCTATCACAGGAATTATCTTTGGTGTATTTGTGTTTGGGATTTCGCTGGTTATAACAAGACTGTTTGATACGCAATTAACTCAAGCTACAAGAAAGATCGTTGAAATCATGGCAAGTCATAAGACTGCTAGAGATTTCATTATGAAATATTTCTGATTAATGTTTTTTTAAATTCTTATTTTTCAATTTAAATTTAAAGATTTCTTTTACTGAGGATGCTTTCAACTTCATTGAAAAAGAATCATGGATTGATAATAAAGGAGATAAGCGCTCTCAAAGAAAATGTGCATGCACCTGGAAGGTTGAATTAAGACGTTGGTGTTAGTTCCCAGCAACATAAACTTAAGAAGCATAAAGAAGGTTATTTGTTATGTTGAATAATAATTTTAGGTGTTTTTGATGACTGATAAAAATATAGATATAACTGAGCGGTTGCAGAAAATAGGCCAGACCGTAAGCGAATATAAGGATACTTTAATGAATCATTTTCAGGACATGGATGTTGAAGTAAAGAACTGGAACTTTGCAGTTGGAAACGTGGACAAAGAATACACCGTTGAAATCAACGTTAAACTATGTATAAAACCAAAGAAAGCCTAAACAACCAATGAAATCTGTCCTAAGAAACTGTAAACTCACATGAGCTGAAGCGTTTAATCAAAACGTAAACTTAAAGTGAATATAATGCAAAATCAGTAAGTTAATAGGACAGACAATTAGGTATTTGTTAAATAATGTCAAATAGACCAGAAATTAAGAAATGGGTTAGTTTACTAGCCATAATTGGTTTCATAATTTTTGTTGTCTACCTTTTTTTCTTTACAGATATTACAAAAGTTGCTGTAATAATTAGCGGTATAAGTATTCCAATCTATTTTCTGGTTTTCTTATGTATCATAGGTGAAGCATTATTCAATTCGTTAGCTTGGAAGGCTACCCTTGATAACGTTTCAGTAAAAACCACATTCAAAAGAGTATTTTGTCTTGGTCGAGTCGGTGCTTTTCTTGACTGCATTATAGTTGGAGGATGGTCGGGAGATATCTTCATGACTTATCTTCTGGGGAAAGATGAAGGCGTAGATATAGTAAAAGTAGCAGCTTCTGTAATAGTTAAAGACATTCTTGAACTCTTAGTTACCATATTATCCTTGATAATTGGGATGGTTCTTTTGGTTGTGTTTTATTCAGTCAATGCTCTGGTTTTAACAGCTATTGGAATAACCATGTTGTTCTTTGCACTGCCACTTGTGTTAATAGTTTATTTGAGTACAAATGTTTCTGTAACAAAAAGGCTTCTTAAATTTCTCGTTAGAATAATGGCAAAAATAAAGCGTAAAAAACCCAGCGGGGATTTTGAAGAAAACATCACTACTCAAATCGCTAATTTCCATGACGTAATAATGATTATTAAGAAAAAACCAAAAAGCATGGTTAAGCCCTTGTTTCATCAAACCATGGCCTGGGTTTGCAGCATTGCAGCGTTATATCTTGTTTTCGTTGCGCTAGGAATAGTCACTGGATTAGATAAAGTCGTAATTACAAATACAATTGTTAGTACGATTAGCAATCAAGGAATAGCACTTTCGGGCTTCTCACAAATAATTTCCAGTGGTCTTTATCAAGTTCTGGGAATCAATATTTCATTGGCCCAAGCTTCAAGTTTGCTAGCAGGTTTTGCGGGTTTCTGGTTTGTATTTGTAACTTCTTTCGTATTTTTCCAAGTTTATGGATTAGGAACTATTGAGGAAAAAATATTGAACAAAGCCTATAAACAAAAAGAAAAAAGAGAAAGAAAAGATTTCGATAAACAAACTGACATTAAACAAAAAGATTTTGACGAAAAATCTGGCAGTGATAGGGCCGAGTATAAAGAACAAAGAGATGTAACCGAAAAAGCTTTTGAAGAAAAAACTGACAGCGAAAAGCAGGATTTCGAAAAAATAAGAGATACCAATGAAAGAGACTACAAAGAGCAAAGAGATATTCGTGAAAAAGCTTTTGATGAAAAGACTGACACTGACAAAAAAGACTTCGAAGAACTAAGAGATAATAAAGAAAAAGCTTACGAAGAAAAAAGGGATAGTGACAAAAAAGATTTTGAGGAAAAATCCGGCACTGATCGAAGCGAATACAAAGAAGAAAGAGATAGTACCGAAAAAGATTTTGAAGCAAAGACCGAAAGTGATAAAAATAAACATATAAAACGAAAAGGAATGCGCAAGAAAATTTTTAAAGAAAAAATGGACAAAGACAAAAAAGATTTCAAGAATAACAAAGCTCCTGAAAATGAGAAGAAAGTCAATTAATTCATTGATCATTCATAGCTGACTAAAGAAGAAGCAAACAAATAACAAAATCATTTATTCTCTTTCTCAGTTTTTCTTATTAAAATAGTCCTGCAAAACCTTTTAAATAAAACTCGCAATAGAAAGCGTAAAGTGAATTCAAAATGATAACGGCAAAAAACATAATTGAATTAATCGAAAAAGAAAAACGAAACGAAAAGGAATTCGCAAGAGAGTCTTTAAAGAAAAAATGGACAAAAACAAAAAAGATTTCAAGAATAACAAAGCTCCTGAAAATGAGAAGAAAGTCAATTAATTCATTGATCTTTCACAGTTGATCAAAGAAGAAGCAATTAAATTACAAAATCATTTATTCTCTTTCTCAGTTTTTCTATGAATTCGCCCTGCAAAACCTTTTAAATAAAACTCGGAATAAAAAGCGATCAGTGAATTCAAAATGATTACGGCAAAAAACATAATTGAATAGAAGTAAGGTATTAAAAATACATGCTATACCTATTATGCGGTAAATGACTCAAAGAGAGATTGAGTTTATGAGAATATGAAGCCTATTATTGCCCCAACGATGAATCCAAGGCCGAGCGGTAATATTCCTATTAGAAGTACTCCGTACTGAATTGCTACAGGACCATAAATATCTGCTAGATTCTTCAATGCACCAAGACTTAAGCCAAAAAATCCAAGGTAAGCAACTATAACAATAATGATTGCAGCTATTATTGCGATCTTTAAGAATTTGTGAAGTAAGTAACCTATTATTAATCCGACTACAAACGGAATAATCATTATAACAAATGTTGGTATTCCGCCTATGTTTCCAGAAGTAATGAATCCAAAAATGTCATCTAAAATGGCCAAAGCCTACATCTCCAATCAAACTCTATAATGTAAATGGCTATTAAACTTGTGTAACTGTGGCGATACAGTAACAAAGCGGTTATCTGATGTAAAGAAACTGGATTCTTTTTATGACCTCAGACAATTCGTCTCTTTCTTTGATTCTGGAATTCTGGATATGAAAGTAGAATTCATAATTGTTTTTAATTTACCATCAACATTCTTGTCTATGGATGAAGATAGTTCTGCTTCTAAGTTAACAGTGGAAAATCTTCCAGTCGGGATATTATCCACTGGTGAAGATATTGCAGACTCTAAAGACACCCTGTTTACTACTGATGATGAGAAATTTAGAATACTATTTGAAAACGTCCAAGATGTAATTACTTATTCAGACAATCATGGAAAAATCCTAGCAATGTAAATAATCGGGTTGAAGAGCTTCTTGGTTATACTCGAGAGGAGGTAATTGGCAAGAATTTTATCAAACTTGACGCATTAAAATTTTTTGATACGTCAAAATTGTTGAATCTTTTCTTGGAGGCAATCCAAAAAGGTGAAGAAAAGAAAATAGTTACATTAAACTTAAAACACAAAAAAGGCAACATAGTTTTGTCGAAGTTGGAACTAAATTTATAAAAAATAAGAAAGGAAAAATCGTTAGTATCATAAATATTTTCAGAGACGTCACAATTAACAAAAAAACTGAAGCAGCATTAAATGAAAGCGAGGAAAAATTCAGAAATTTAGCTGAACAATCACCAAACATGATTTTTATCAACAAACGGGGCAGGGTGGTTTACGCAAACAAGAAATGTGAAGAAATTACTGGTTACAGTAAGGAAGAATTCTATTCTCCTAACTTTGATTTTCTTTCTCTTAATCCACCAGAATATGTTAAGGATGTAAAGACTGCTTTTGAGAAGCATTTGAATTTGGAAGAGGTTCTTCCATACGAATATGAACTTATCACAAGAGATGGCAAGAGAATTAACGCAATAATCAACACATCTCTAATAGAATACAATGGCGACAAAGCAATACTGGGAATAGTCACTGATATCACAGAGCGCAAAAATGTTGAAAAGCAGTTATTTGCCGCTTCGTCATATTCAAGAAGTCTAATTGAAGCAAGCTTAGATCCGTTGGTTACAATTAGTAAAGAAGGAAAAATTACAGACGTCAATGTGGCTACCGAAAAAGTAACTGGTTGCTCTCGTATGGACCTAGTTGGAAGTGATTTTTCAAGCTATTTTACCGAACCAGAAAAAGCCCGAGCAGGATACCAGAAAGTCTTCACTGAAGGGTTGGTTAGAGATTACCCATTGGCAATACGACACAAATCGGGGATAGTAACAGATGTTTTATACAACGCATCAATTTACCGCAACCCCCAAGGCGAGATACAAGGAATTTTTGCCGCAGCAAGAGACGTTACAGATCGCAAAAAAAGTGAAATAGCTCTCCTTGAAACGCAACAAATTTGAATCCGTTGCCAAAGCAATCGGGGCAGGTTTGGTAATTATCGATAAAGACTACCACGTAATTTGGGCAAACGATTTCATTAAACGCTACAAAGGTGATACAGTAGGAAAATTGTGCTATGCTTCACTTAACGATTTAAATGGACCTTGCTCAGATTGCGGAATAGTAAAGATTTTTGCAGGAAGAACAACTCTTGACTCCCACGAATACTGTTCCACGACCGTTAACGGCGATCCTTACTGGGTTCAAATAGTCGCCACTCCAATTACGGATGATCAAGGAAATATTACCTCAGCAGTAGAGATTGCAATCGATATTACTGAACGAAAGAAAGCTGAAGAACATCGCAAAATTTTAGAAAGAAAAGTAAAGAATTATTCAGACCACCTAAAATGCATGGTCGACCTAAGAACCGAACAGTTGAAAGATGCAAATGAACGCCTTGTTAAGGCTGAACGCTTTGCAGCTATAGGTGAACTATCAGGCATGATAGGCCATGACTTGCGCAATCCATTGGCAGGAATCAAAAACGCTGTCTACTTCCTAAAAAGGAAAGGTACAACAATTTCTGAAGCTCAAACAAAAGAAATGTTTGAAATCATCGATAACGCAATTGATCACTCAGACAAAATTATCAACGATCTACTTGATTATTCACGAGAGATGCATTTGGAACTAATAAGATACTCTGCACGTGCTCTCGTAGATGAGACTATAAAAGTGATTAAGGTTCCAGATCGAATAGAAATTGTGAACAGAGTTCAACAAGAGGATTTGATTTGGGTCAATACAGACAAGATGCTGCGAGTTTTTATTAATCTTGTTAACAACGCCATTGACGCTATGCCTGAGAAAGGTACAATCGAGATAAGCAGTTGCCATAGAAATGATTGGGTGGACATTGTTTTTGCTGACACAGGCACTGGAATACCTGAAGAAACTATGCAAAAACTCTTCACTCCACTGTTCACCACGAAAGCACAAGGAATGGGTTTTGGCTTAGCAATATGTAAACGGATAATTGAGGCACATGGGGGAACTATTAAAGTGAAATCAAAATTAAACCAAGGAACTACTTTTACAATACGTTTACCTTCTCAGAATTCAACTAACAATAAAAGTTAGATGGTAAGTAAAAAGGTTCTAAGGTAGATAAAATAGATGCATTTTTTTTTCAAAATCGATAAAGAACATTTGAGTAGTCAAGATTCTTATATCAAGTTTAATAAAGAAATCTTTACTGCAAGCCTTTTATTGCGAACTATCAAAGACTGCCTGCTTTAGCTATCACCTTAGTTGTTTTGGCAGTAGTTTTAGTAAGGATTCGAAAAAAACACAAATAAAGTTGGAATTACTGCCGCGTTTATAAAATTACAGCTAAATTTTTGCTCTCACAGTTATCAACTCGGTCTTATTGCATGAAGTATTAATAATGTACTAGAACCTTCATGACTCAATTAATTAAATAATATTTTTTGTCCTAAGTCACAGACCTTAAAATTATATATAATGCTTACATTAAATAAAAGCACAGATTTAAGGAGAAAAAACAATGAAACATTTCAAAACATTCGTATATACTTTATTTCTATTGTTTGCAATGACCGGATCGCTTTTACTGGTACCCAGCACGGAAGCTCATACACCCGCATGGAAAATTAACAGTTATGCATATCTATTTGCCGCACCTGACCCAATAGGTGTTGGACAAAATACTTACATCTCTATGTGGATCGATGTGTCTTTACCAGGATCAATGATTACAAACAACATTAGACGCGAAAACTACACATTAACCATCACAAAGCCTGACGGCACAATTGAAACCAAACATTGGGACGTAATTGATGACACCACAAATGTGCAATCGATTTCTTATGTACCCGATCAAGTCGGTACATACACAATCAAATTTGACTATGGTGGACAAGTCTACAAATGGACCAATAGATTGGGAGCTGCAAATTACGTTTCTGATCTAGCAACAAATGCAGTATACGAAAACGACACCTACGCACCAGCATCAAAAACAATTACGCTAGATGTCCAACAAGAACCAATATCATCCGTTCCATGGTATCCGCTCCCGACCGAATATTGGTCTAGACCTGTTGAGGGACAGAACTTAGCATGGTCAAGCCTAGAAATCTCATTGGTTGCGAGGAAACTCTTTCGGAACCTTCCAGATGTCAATTAACTACAATCTCTGGCAGAGGGATGGAATCGCACCAAACACCCCACACATTGCATGGACAAAGCCAATTGAATTCGGAGGAGTCGTAGGAGGAACATCCGAGATCTCTGACGTCACTGAATATTCAGGTGGATCATACGAAGGCAGATTCCAAAATACCATCATAATGAACGGCTACATTTACGTACAGCACCCACTTGGACACTCAGGCAACGGTGGAGGATACGCATGTTATGACCTTCGAACTGGACAGCAAATTTGGTATCGTGCAGATCTCAACGCATATGTCAACAACTCAGCTACAACTTCAACATTAATTCCTGCGCCAAGCTTTGGTCAACTACTTGATTTTGAATCACCCAATCAACACGGTGTAGTCGGAGGAGTACTGTGGCAAACTTCAAACGTGGGAACAGGTGCAGCAGCTTACACTGTCTGGCAAGCAATCGATGCATACACTGGAAAATGGATGTATAATTTAACCAGTGTTCCAGCCGGAACCGATGTTTACAACGCTAAGGGCGAAATACTCCGCTATGTCCTAGGATACAATACTACTGCTAAGGCAGGTTGGATAGCTCTTTGGAATAGCACCCAAGCACTTCTTTCAATAGGCACAGGATACAACATTAACAGTTGGAGACCAGTTGGCAACGTTATTAACGCAAGCACATCATATTCTTGGAACAGAACATTCACCGGAGACATAACAGGATCCACAGCTCCAGCAATATTTGCCGTATTACCTGATGACATTTTACTTGGCAGAAGCAGCAACCTTGCACCCGGAGTAGGCGCTCGATTCACAGACAATCCCTACACAATGTGGGCACTAAACCTAAACGCTTCCCAAGGAACATTAGCATCCATTAAATGGGTAAAGAGCTATGTAGCACCAGAATCAGGAAACCTAACAGTTAGACTAAGACCAGTTGACCCAATAAACCGCATATGGACAATGAACGACGTTGAAGACATGCAATGGAGAGGATATAACCTTGACACAGGAGCTGAAGCATGGGGTCCAACAACAACTGATTTCAGAAGCCTCCAATTCTTCGGCAGCGGAGAAGGAGGAGAGACCCAGAGGCGTAACCGCATATGGCAACATTTACGTTCAAGGATTTGGTGGAGAAATCTTCTGCTATAATGCCGACAACGGAAATCTATAGTATGGCGCTTCAACAATACAAACGGCGGCCTTGAAACAAACTGGGGTCTTCGACCAATCTTCATATCGTCAGTCGCAGATGGAAAAGTCTATGCATTCAACAATGAACACTCACCAAACGCACCACTATTCAGAGGCTCCAAAGTCTACTGCCTAGATGCCTTCACAGGTGAAGAAATTTGGTCAATGTTCAGCTGGTCAGGTCAAACAGGTGGACAAGGAGGCTCAACAGCTGTATTAGCCGACGGTTACCTCGCATACTACAATTACTACGACAACTCTGTCTATTCAGTTGGCAAAGGACCTAGTTCAACAACGATTTCTGTTTCACCCAAAACAACAGCCTTAGGTGACAATATTGTTATTGAAGGAACAGTTATCGATACTTCAGCAGGCACCAAAGACAATGAAATAGCAACACGCTTCCCACAGGGAGTTCCAGCCGTATCAGACGATAGCATGGCCCCATGGATGGAATACATCTATATGCAAAAACCAATTCCAACCAATGCAACAGGTGTCCTAGTTACTCTTAGCGTTCTTGACGCTAACGGAAACTATAGAGAAATTGGCACAACAACAAGCAATACTGATGGATTCTTCGCTTTCAACTGGAAACCAGACATTACAGGACAATATACAGTCTACGCTTCTTTCGCAGGATCTGAATCATACTGGCCATCACATTCAGTAACCTCATTTGCAGTTGATCCAACGCATCCAACAGCAGCACCAACAGAAACACCACCTCAATCATCAGCTGACATGTACTTTGTACCAGCAATCGCGGGTCTATTCGTTTTAATCATCATAGTACTAGTCTGCTAGTGCTCATGATGCTTAGAAAACGAGCATAAACACACAAACAAAAAAACTATCTTTCCCCTTTTTTAGTCTTTTAAAATATTTTCTTCAATTCTAAAGCAAACAATCAAATTAATTTTTATCCCAATTTGAAGATGCATCATAGAATCTTTTTTCAAGAGTAGCGTTTTTTATGTTTAATGAATTCATCTTTGAGGTGATTCTTAATTTTGTTCTCTTATTTTTAATCGTCTTTTGAAGCGCATTTTCAATTTCTTTAGTTAACATTGGATAGGAATTTTTGTTGCTGTTAAACCTCAATCACAAACACTAATATTTTTCAATCCCACAGTTTGCCCGTGAATATTATGCGGAAAATGCATTTTGAAATACTCGTCAAAGCAAAACCCGAAGAAGTTTGGAACGCAATTGTCGACGACAAGAAATATCGAGAATGGACAAGTGCCTTCCATGAAGGATCCTACTTCGAAGGCGGTTGGAACAAAGGCGATAAAATACAGTTTTTAGCAGTAAACGAAAAAGGGGAGAAAGAAGGAATGTTCTCTGAAATAGCTGAAAGTAGAAAGCCTTCCTTTATCTCGATTAGGCATCTCGGCATCGTTTTGGGCAGCAAAGAAGATTCAACAAGCGAGGCAGCTAAGAAGTGGGTTCCTGCATACGAGAACTATACTATCACACAACAAGGCGATTCAACGAAGTTTGAAGTAGATGCTGATGCTGATGACGAGTTTTACGATATGTTTAAAGAAATGTGGCCCAAGGCACTTGAGAAATTAAAGCAAGTTTCGGAAAGGCACAATTGAATTACATTAGTTTCTGGCTCATTGACTTTTGGCGGGATTTTAACCGAGGGGTATCCTTCACAGAATTGACTGCTTGAAGGCTCAATATGAAGAGGAGAAACACAAAAAGAACTAATGTCAACCACGTTTTCTTCACATTATTGCGCCTCCACTAGGCTAATTGAAGATTACAATTAGACTTATGACCATAATTGCAACTGAAGCTATCAAAATTATGATTAATGTTGTCGGGAAATAGTCTTCGGTTGCTATTTTTAGTTTTTCTCCGCTGGATTTCTCTAAAAATAGTTAATCAATTAGAACTAATGATATTGCAGCTACTCCTATGAGAATAAACTCTTTACATGTGTTTTGTAAGTTCTCAGGATTTGAATCTACTGTAAAGTTGATCTTGAAATCAGAATGGATATCTCTGAATTTTATGAATACCAAAAGGTTGTTGGAGCCTTCTTGAAGGTTAGTCATCATAGTATTTGGTTTAATAAAAACAGGTTTTCCACCATTCAAAGAATAATAAGCATAAACGTAGTCCTCGTTAGTCGAAAAATCTATTGGTACTTCTGAACTATAATATGTTTGATTGATGGGAGACAGTAATGCTGAAGGTTCATAATCTCCGTAAACTACCCTAAAATTAACTGATGACCCCCACCAACTTCCAATTGTATTATTACCATGCCCATAGCTTAAATTAAGAGTATAATTGCCTTCTTTCAAGCCTTCTAAAGTAGCTCTGCCAACATATTCATGCCCTGTCTTGTTATTTGGAAGGTTAACCAATCCATTATATGTAAAATTTGTAAATTCATATGAAAAGATATTTGAATCATTGAGTGTATAGCGAATACCGTCTATCATTGGATATGCTTCGTCTGTTAGCTTAGTAACAACCGCAAAAATCTCTACAGTACTGTTGTGATAAATTGTTGCTTTTGGAGAAATTATTTCAAATCTTGGATAATAATTATTTTCACCATTTGCACAACCCAAACCAGAAACTGAGATAAATGTTAGAAAAAGAATTGAAACAATTACGGATGAATAAATTCCCTTCATGATTTCTATCTGTTGGTTAATCAACTAATTGACTATAAGATCCTTTCTTAACAAGATTACTACGGGTTCAATCTCTTCGATAAAGTACGTGATTATTCATCCGTTAATATGAGCATAACAGGCTGTGCTAATTACCAAGTAGTCTTGACCTTTATCTACCCTCAAATCATGGTTCTTAGCGTAAGCTTCCAGTTGGGGGAACACTGGATCTTTAGTTAAAGTAATATCAGTTAAAATTACGTAGCCTTCTGTTTCAATGTCACAGATTCCCCATTCAAAAAAACTTTTGAATATTTTGGGGTGGCAAGATGGAAATTTCTTAATAAAATCTACTGCATCAATAAAATTCATTTACTGAAACCCATTTCAATTAAAGTACTTGGTTTATTGCTGTTTTTAAAGACTTGCGGGTATCATGAGACTACTACTTTGCATTTGTTGTATGCTGATTGTGATTTAGTCTTAACAAGAATGGTCGGCTCCTTAAAAGTGAAGTGGAATAGCAATTTAACCAAAGTGTTATTAGGATAGTACGTCCCCAAACAATCAGAGAGAGAACCTTAGTGGATAGGAAAGAAGCAATTTCAATATTCACAGAATTAGTAGCTAGAGGGTTGATTAATCCTAGTTTTGTTTCTATCGAACAAAAAAAATCTGATAAACATCAATTGAAAATTAAGGGTGACTATGATTTTTTGGCAATCTACACTTTTGTGCAGGCAAAAAACTTGGAGGCTGAAGAGGACAAAGATAAAAAATATATTCTTGTCTTTAAGCCATAAATTAGAAAAAATAATTATTTATACAAAAAATATTTTGATTGCAGACTTATAAACTTCAAGATTTCTGTTGGAGCTATGATTTTTTGCTTTGAAAACTAGAGCAAAACTCCATTCGATTATTTCTTGTTAAGTAAAAGGTCTTTCGACTATATTGCAGCCAATAATTAAATTTCATTCAATAGCTCTTGCTAACTAACTCAGCCTTCACCAGAACTTCAAAGGCTGCTTTTCTCTGAAGAATTTGCTTTTTTTAACCGCTAAGGACTTTGTTGAAATAGAATGTCAGCCAAGATTTCTTTGCGTCGCTCTTTGCGGTTCTTCTTTTGATTTTTCATGGCTGTGATAATATATTTCGTGGAAAAATAAAAACTTTATTGCGTTTTTTATTCGAGCAGCTTGGAGGAAGAGATGGCTTGATTGTAGCCAACTTCTTAGCCAACAAACTGACACTGCAATATCAACATAACAATTATGAGTCGACCAACTCAACGGTTTAATTGTTGGTGTATGAGCATTTTTTGATAACTAACCCTGCTAAAATTATTCATGTAGTCAATACTAAAAACTTGCTTTTCAGAAGGTTTGAGGAGGTGGTGGAGGTGGGAATGGCGGGGTTTGCAGTGTTCTTGCTTTCATCGAATAATAGTAGAGTGTTGTGGCTATGGGGATGATTGGTGTTATAAACGCCGTCAGGATGCCTGCTATTAGAGGGCTGACAAATCCAAATAGACCAGCGATTAATACAGCTACCCCATTTACTACGGCAACAATAATGCTGACCACGAGAAATAATCCGAAGGTTTTAAGCCATCTGTTGCTTACGAGAACGCGACTTCTAGAAGCCTCCAACAATGCCTGTTCCTTCAAGCATTATAGCTGGGTTAACAAGTGTAAACATTAGTGCGATGATTATTCCGGGAATAATTAATGCAATAAATCCAAGAAGCATAAGAGTAACTGTGACAATGCTTGCTGCCAACAGATAAAGTACCTTCGTTAAGGTGAACTGGAAAGATTTTTGCAAGTTTGCTTGTCCACTCTCCAAAATGTCTGAAGTGAATTTTATTGTTATTCCTGATGTGAAGCTGCTGGTAATCCAACTAACGATTCCTGATAAAAATAGGGACGTTATGCTTGCTGTTATGAAGGTAGGAAACCACGCTACTAGTAATGAGGATGTAGGATTAGAGGGCGCTTCAGGAATAACTATGACTAAATTCACAATTATAGTTACTAATCCGGTTAATATGGCTGCAATTAAGAAGGGAACTGGATAATGTGCAAAATTTCGCGAATATAAACTGAATGTTTCTGTTATAATTTCGCCTATAGAGAGTTCGCGTTGGAGATTTTTGTTTTCCATTAGTTTGTCCTCTGTTTGTCGATATGCTGTTTAGAGCTTATAACTTTTGGCTGGTTAGTGTAGTTTGTAAATTACGCATTTATTTTATATTATTGAATAAAGGGTAATAATACTATGAAATTGAAATCAGGTTTCGCCTCAGCTTTAGTTACTGTTATGTTTTGCGCTTGGCTTGGAGGGGTTATTCTTTTCTTTGGAGGAGGATTATTACTTGTTTGGTTGAAACTACATTTCTTTGGAACTTTTAACGATTGGATATTCTTCAGTTTTAGTATAGGCCCATTTGTTGGAGGTTTTATAGGCTTTCTCATTTATAGAAGATTTGGAAGCGAACAAAGGTAAGTTCTAAAACATTAAGCAAAGAATTATAACTTTTTAATATCCTATGTTGAATCACACCAACGTGATTTATTTATGCTTCCAAAATTCGCAAAAATTGGTTATCCCTTAGGCAAATTCAGACTGATAGCATTCATAGTGACTGCCTTTTCTTTTGGTATACTGCTTGTTTTTGTTTCAATTAACCTAAAATGGTTCACAACTACACGCCAGATTTATCTGTTGTTTGGAGTCATTGCAGGTTTGCTATTTGGCTTATTTGAAACTAAGAAAGTAATTCCAAAATTAGAGGAAAATATAGAAACATACGTTTGGACAGTGTTGCCTATTGGAATTGCCATATTTGCTTTACCTTGGTTAGTTGTCACACAACTTATTGGAGCATCAGAGTCTCTGCCCTTTGGCGTTTATGCATTTTTCCCGTTCATCATTTCAATTTTAGGCTCAAGCGGTTGGTACTTTAACAAATTTGAGAAAGAAAATGAAGTAATGCTCTTCGTTTTCGTTTATGGTATTCATTATTGGAAAGTTCAGAATCCAAACGTGATCGACAGATTCTATTACTTCATAAGAGACTTAGTGTCAAAAGACCTATCTTCGCTATATTTGCATGTTGGATATTCCGGATTATATATCAATGAACTAAAAAAGAAAGAAAACATTGATTATTCTTCCAAACAACTTCTTCAACAAATACTCAATGTAATGAAAAAGTTTAGGCGCACAGGTCTAGCGATCTATGCAGCTTTTATGATTTCAATGCCTCTTCTGATTTTATGGCTCTATATCTTAACAAGTACGAATACTTTTGGAATGCAGCAGATAATCAACCACAAGATTGTTTCTGGACGTGAAATTACGATATTACTGGGTACTGCACCTGTCGCAGCTATATTTGGAGGAGTATTTGGCGTTTTATGGTATGTTAGAAACAAATTTAAGAAAACCATGTCAAATTTGTTAACCAGTATTGATTCTGACAAGATTTCCTTAGTTATCCAAGATTAGCGCTCTAAGAATCTTGCTAAGCCTCATCTTTTGGATGTCCCATAGTTCTTTCAGTTTAGACTGCTGTATTGTATGCAAGAACTCGCTGTATTGTGTCCTTATAGTTTAAAACTAACAAGCTAGCAATTGCCACGATTATGCTAAGAAGCAAGAGAATTGTCAATGAGGGGATTTCTGGGATTGAAAGTGAAGGATTAGGCGTAGCAGTAGATTTTGGTAATGGTGTTAGAGTTGGCGTTGGCAATGAAGAATTTGCCTGTTCAGGTGAACTTTTAATCACATCATAGTTGAGAGTTGCTTGCATGCTCCCTATTCCCAAATCTGGGGCTCCTATTCCCACATTGAACCTTAACCTGTAGTCACCAGTATATTCACAGGATACGTCAAACGATGCATTTTTGGTCTGGTATACTTCGTACAGAACGATATCCGTTGGACATTTTTCTAAACCTTCAATCTTGGAGACTTTAAATGAATATTGAATCGTTTGAGCGTCTCCAGTGGTAGAGTCAATCCAAATGGGAATGTTGGAAACTGTAAAGTTGCCTACAAGCCGGTCGCCTTCATTGGCAAATACTGATCTTGATACAGAAGCTGATTCAAATAGAGGAAACGATTCGGAATGTAAATTTGATGCTTGAACAAGCCCGGTAAAAGTGGTTAAAAGTAGCAAAAAAATAGGTAAGATAAGAAAAAACTTCAGAATTTTTCCTCTAAACTAGCTGTTTTAGTGTCACGTGGAATGATGCGGGTCCGCCTGGAGGAACCAAAAAGAATATTGTGTAGCTTTGTTGTGTTGATTCTCCGAAGGTTTCTATGTAAGGCTGGTTTGTTTTTATTTCAAAATCAGCGTTTTGAATATCGCTTATAATTGGGTATAGATCGCCTGCCGTGCAGGTATTGTTGGTTCCTCCATCCCAATAGCCTTTGTAAATGTAGACATCAGTCCAACCGTTTAACCCACCAGGCATCTTTGTAGAATTAATAGTTAATTCCCAGTTTTCATTTGCAGCAACTGTAAATGGAACGTAAATTGTCGGTACTGAACTGTTTAGAAATCGTAAGCAATCACTTTTTGCGTTAACAGTAAAATCCAGCGCCCCTGTTGGATTTTGAGCTGGAGCCAATGATGATTGTAAAATGTAAGCGGTTGGGAAACCAACAGCCATAACAATAACAATAGCGACTAATCCTATGATTTGATTTCTATTCATTTTTTCCCCTCATGTAACTACTTCGAAACAATGGTGATTTAAGTTTTATGTCAATGTACTTAATCAAAGATTCTTGATTAACCAAAGCAATATTTTTCGCATTTGGATAAGGACTTCTAACCTTTGATGAATTAGATGTGGACTAAAATTAACCAAGATATCCTCTATCAAATGAAATCATTACATTCAGTAAACAGTTAGATTCTTAACCTTTGCAAACAAGAATCACCTTGGGTCCTAAAATGAACAATAAAGTAACATTAGTTTTACTGTTTATTGTTTCAGTATTTTTAACGATCTACGCCGCAAGTGCTCATTATGTGGCTTCCTTTGTCTATGAAATTGAGGAGCACCTTTTTGGCCTAACACTTTAGGTGGCTCATTTATTCCGTGGCCTTATTTGCCTTCGGGGATCGCTGGTATGTTGCTAACTCCTCTAAATCAAATCGACATCCAATACTATACGTACGTGATTAGATCTGGAGTGTTAATTTGGGTAACTGTTGCTTTCTGGGTACTGTTTTTTTGGCAATTATGGAAAATTAGAAAATTATTCAAAAAATAAACCCCTAAATCTTGATTTACAGTTTAGCTTTTTGTGAGGGTAAACGTACAAGGAAGGTTGTGCCTTTTCCTTCGGTGCTTTCAAAATCTACAGTTCCTCCTAAGCCTTCAGTCATGCGTTTAACTACCGCTAATCCGAATCCTTGACCCTTAGATTTGGTCGTCATCATCGGCGTAAATAGTTTAGGTTTAACGTTCTCAGGGATACCGACTCCGGTGTCTTTAACAGTTATCAAAACATCATTAGTTTGCTTATCGGTATACGCCCGAACATTAAGTTTACCTCCATTAGGCATAGCTTGGATTGCATTAAGTATCAAATTGGCGGCTATGCGCTTGAGATAGTCAGGGTCAGCTATAATTTTCTCGGCTTTATCCTCTACTTGAACAGTTACCTTGATGTTTTTGGGAACCCCATTTTTAGCCAAGATTTCATTGAATAACGATTTTATGTTTGTTTCTTGTGCTCGAGGATTGAGAGGTCTTGCGTAGTCTTGGAGGTCTGCGACTATTTTGTTAATGTAATCAACGTTTTTCTCAATCTCAGTTAGGCTCTCTTGAATGTTATTTTTCTCTTCACCCTCAGGTAAAGATGCTAATTCGGTTTTTGCTAAGTAAATATCTCCAGTTATTGCCTGAAGTGGATTTCGAATATCGTGACCAACCATGCCTGCAGTTGCGCCAATAGCTGCTAAACGCTCAGAGTCCTTTAGCTGGGCTGCTCTTTGATTTGCGAGATTTTCCATTTGATTTGAAGTAATTCTTCAAGCCTAACAGCTGACTTTTCAAGTTTAAACTGCATCTCTATTCGCGGGGAAATGTCAACATTTGACTCAAGCATTTCATAGATTTTTCCGTCTGAACCAAATTTACCCAACCAATAACTCTGCACAAACAATTTATTTCCATCCTTGCAGAAATGGACAACTTCTCCTGACCATTTTCCTTCTTGTTCAAGTTTTCTTTGTATATCGTCTAACGGTAGAGGCAATTTTGTGTTCAATAATTTGTTAATATCATGTCCAATAGCTTCATCTTTTGAGAAACCGTAAAGTTTCTCTGCGCCGTCACTCCAAAAAGTTATGGTGCCATCTATTTTCCTGACAATTATGGCATCGGGGCTTAGATTGATTAATTCAGCTTGTTTTACCATAGCTTCTTCTGTTTTCTTACGTTCGGTAATATCGTGAAATACAATAACAACACCCGTGATCTTGCCTTTTTCGTCTTTTATGGGTGCACCGCTGTCATCAAGAGGAACTTCTAATCCGTCTTTTCGAATTAAAATCGTGTGGTTAGCCAAACCAACAATAACTCCATTCTGCATAACTTTGACAAATGGACTCTCAACTTCCATGCGAGTTTCCTCATTAATTATGTGGAATACTTCTTTGAGCGGCTTTCCTAAAGCTTCACTAAGAGTCCAACCCGTTGATTGCTCAGCTATCGCATTCATAAATGTGACAGCACCCAACTCATCGGTAGCTATTACTGAGTCTCCAATGCTTGACAGTGTAGTTGCCCAACGCTGCTCACTTGTTCGTAAAGAAATTTGGGCTTGTTCTAAGTCTTTTTTGGAAGCCGTTATAGTTTTCAAGTTGGCAGCCATTTGATTGACAGATTTTGAAATATCAGAGATTTCATCTTTCTTTTCAGCGTTTAAAGTGTGGTCAAAGTTTCCTGAACCGATAACCGCTATTCCAGATTGTAATTCTGAGATGGATTTTAAGGTGTTTCGGAAGGTTATTAAATAATATGTGATGAAGTAGGTACCAAACACCGCAGCATAGCGAAAATAAGAATTAGAATAGTGCCATTAAGTTGGTCGATTTGGCTTTGGAAATTTTGTGACAATTGTTGATTGTCGAAGAGTAATGCTTGGTTTTGTAGAGACATTCTGCTCCAAATAGCTTGGAATGCGGGCAAAACTCGAACGCTAACGTTTCTATCAGCATTTGCGAGGTAAGCTGTTACGTCAGTCCATCGGTTAATGAGAAGTTGCGAGTCATTTTTCACGTTGTTAACCATTATCTGCTGCGCAGGGTTGTTGACATTAAGTTTTAAAAGGTCTGCTAAAAGTAAATTGTATTCTGTTTGCCACATGTTCACCACAGGGTTTTCTTGATACAGAAAATAGTCATTTGAAAGGTATTGGAGGTTACTTGCTCGGGTTTGTATGTCATGGGAAATTGTCTGTTGATTGTTTAACTGGGCTGTTTGTTGTGAAGTAACGACAACTGATGCTGCAATTATGACAATCAAGATGGAGAATATTATTATGCTGAGTAAATTTTGAGTTTTAAGTCTCATGGGGTTCCCATGCCTATAATGTTGACTGATTCAGGACTGACAGATTTTAACCCATCAACATAAATATAATTGAAAAAGTTGGGAACAGAAGTTGCAGTAGTTAAGTTGTTGTTAATTAGCCATCTGGTTTCATCTTGCATGAGTAAGATGAAGGATTGGTCAAGCGTAACTGAATAACGATAATCAGCCCAAACCGAGGATGTGTATGAGGTTGTATAATTTAGTTCCTTTGACACGATTGATATTGCCATGTTTTGGTTGTTGATATTAAAGTTTTGAGCCTGAATAATTGCCTTCAAAAACCGTTCAATTAGACCAGGATTCGTGGTTACCCATGTGTTTGTACTGATAGCTTCGAAGTAACCGAATTGTTCAGCTTGTGCTGGCCACACTAAGATTGCGTTGCCGAGAAGACTTTTTATTTGGTTTATGTATGGCTGAAACGTAATTGTTGCATCTATTGTGCCGTTTGCAAGAGCATTTGGTGCTTGTGCAAAATTGACATTAACAAGTGTAACTTGATTTTGGTTTATCCCGTTAAGTTCGAGGAATCTGCCAAGGTAAAATTGATTGCCAGTTCCAATGGTAAGCCCAATCTTTTTGCCGACTAAATCTGAAATGCCGTTAATTCCTTTGTCAGTTCTTGCAACCAAGTACAAATTGAGGTATTGTGAGAGGCTCCCTAATGCATTGAGATCTGCATTCGGGAGTGCATTGTCAGCAACGACAAATTCGGAAGCCGTAGCGATGTCTACTTCCCCATTTAACATCCCTCCCGCAGCAGCAGCTCCAGAAGGATAGTTCTTCAATGTTATTTTGAGGCCATTATTTGAGAAGAATTGTTGGTCGTTTGCAATATAAATTAAGGAATTATATTCAGAAGGGAACACGCCGATTGTTACGGTCTCTATGTTGCCTTTGTAGGGGATTTGGGAATTGAGATATACAAATGAGCTTAAAATGATGGCTATAACCAAGATAATAACGGTAATGATTATGAAATTTCGTTTTTTTAGCGCTGCCATGTTATTTTTGCCTCAGAACCCAAAACTTCACTTCAATTGGATGACATTACGCATATATAACTATCGAAAAATTACTTCCTACTTGCTTATTTTCAATTGTGCTGAGATTGGAAAATTGAAGTTTTAGCCGTATTACTGACGACTATCATTTATGTTTTCTTTTAGTTATCAGAATCCCTAAATCTTTTTCTTGCAGACTAAAATATTAAACAATCTAAAACTGGGGTAACATCCAGTAATGGGTCAAGGCGTCTTACGACTGAACCCACAAAAGTTGTGAGTTTATCGTAAAAAATAACTTGTTGACCTTTGATATTGTTAATTTGATTTGTGATTTTTTTTTACTAATATTTGTGTTCTACAGAAGTATAGTGCATTGCTAATTAACAAAATTTATATATTAAGAATTAAGTAACAAGATGTAGTAGGTGACGAAATGACAACACGCCATAATAGAAAAAAACGAAGCAAACTCACCATACTCCTTTTAGCGCCAATAATGGCCTTCACCTTCATAGTTGGCTGGAGCCTATACTGGATCGGAAACACAAACCACAAAAAACCACAAACACCAACTACTAAAAACACACAGAACAAGACCCAATACAATTAATGGTTATTCCAAACCAAGAAGAACAAACAATAACTCAAAACTAACCAACAACTCACCAACAGAACTCCCATATCAAATTCTGTTTACATGATCTTATCCTCTGCAAAAACAAGTGACTTAGACTCATTATCTTAGAGGTTAATTAATAAATTGATTGAGCGTACAAACCCTTTTTGAACCTCAAATCTTCCATTATAATTTAATTTCCACCAGTTTTGTTTGTTGTTTCAATATGTGCCAACAAACCATCTAATACTTTTATCACAGATCATTAGTTTATTCTAACTTTGGAGAGTTTGCATGGTTAGTTGTCCAAGCTGTGGTGAAGAAGTGGCGAAACCCCACAAATCGCTTACAAATCAGGTCTTCAACATTGAAGCTTACACATGCAAGAATTGCAAGAAGAATTTTAAAGTTATAACTGAATTTATTTTTTCGACCGAAATACAGAGCGTCCGTTAATAGTAACCATTTCTAAAATGTGTTCAGCAAGTATTTTTTGTATACATTCGATATCTGAGGGATTAGGAACCCAGTAAACATGAGAGTTCCCAAATTATCACTGTTCCCACCATTTTGAACGGATACTGCTCGAGCATCATAGAATGACCCACAAACAGCTATCATTTCCTTTAGCAAGGAGACTGTTTCCTGGCGATTCATAGGTTATTCTTGTGTGTACTTAAGCAATTTAAAGCTTGCTTGTTAAACCACCAAAAAAGCAATTAAGATTCTTTGCAGAATACCTGCGGGGAAAACCACGACAGAAGTCACCGGGGGCCCTGGCAGTCTGAGATCGAATAATACCATAAAGAAGAATGCAAAGGAATTCTTGCCCGACCTCAAAATGTGAAATCGGACGTTTTTTCAGCCTAAAATACGGTAAATTAACGCGCATCGCCGGTAAATCGAAGGCTGAACTCTCTTTTGCCCCATGGTGAACGGTCTTTGATTTTTTTTTCAGTGAACCATTCATCTTTCAAATCGTTTTCACCTTTTGTTCCATTTAATTCTTCAGTATCCGGGTTTAACAATAATCAATCCGAAGCGTTCTCCTAATCCGTTGGAATTTTTATGGAAATGGGCTCAGGCTTCTTTTTCTTAATACGCGCGAGGTAATCTTTTTTCTCACTGCTATTCACTAGCAGGAATGACTACTATCAGTTTTGGGTCATTAGTCTTCGTTAAGAGGTTCAAACAGTAGTTAGAAAAAATTTAGTTTAAGCAATAAGTCTTTAGAAATAGCGAGAAAAATAGGCCATTAGCATTAAAAGTTGCAATCAACCAGATTAAAAATGTAACCTTGCGATAGTTGAAGCACATAATGTTTCCAATTTGTTGAGATGTCTAAAAATAGCTTATTGCTTTCAGATTGCGACACAAAAGCATAACATCGTTTCTGTTTTCAGTATCGCTATCAATCGGACGAACATCCAGAATTTTCGCACTTTTTAACATCCAAAGTCGAAGCGAAACGAGCAAAATTTCTCCGTTAAACGCTGAAATGCGGATGATTTGAGGAGCTTTTAGCGTTGTGCTGTTAGCGTATGAACGTTTAACGTTCAACAGTTATCGCTGTTGGGCTTTTGACAGTGTGAAAGGGGCTTTATCATGTTGCGCAATCTGACGCAAAACATCGTTTATGAATAGTTTAACATTTTTTCTTTTATGCAAATTTAATAAAAAGTCCTGATATTGGAAATCTACCGCTACAAAAATTAGTTAAAATTGCTTTTCAGACAACCCAAAATGAAGAGTTAAGCGAACCAAGCCATACGCCAAACAGGTTAGGCCAAAAGGGTAGGTGGGCAACGGCCTTTCCTTATTTAGCAGCCGGATTCGCTCAACTTTTGTTGGCTATCCCTTGCATTCCTACCAACTGGTTAGCTGTCTCAAAAATATAAAACAATGTGATTACACTTTGAAATCACAACCGCTAAGCTGCTGAACTTCAAATATCGCCTTTTGATCAGGTATCAAATAAGTTTTCTATAAAATTTTACGGTTAGACACATTTTTGATACGTACGTAACAATCTTTACCATGCAAATGAAACAAAACGCTGCTAATTATATGGAAATGTTTGTGCAAACCTTTTATATTAAAAGACAAGAAAGAGACAATTGGGGATTCCGTTGGATAGATCAGAGGCAATCATCTACTTAAAAGAGCTTCTGAGCCAATGCAATGACTTATCGCCTGAATGCGTCTCTTTTGAAACCCCAAATGACAGCGATTCAGTTGGTTACCGCATCAACATTAAAGGAATAATTCCTGAAACAGACAAACAAAAGGTTAGAGAAGTTGCCAAAAAACGTAGTTTATCCGTACAAGAAGATCCCGACGGCGTAATCATTTACACGCCTGATTGCGAATTAAAAGCGATTCTTGACACTTGATTCCCGGATTTTCTTTGAGCAGTTTAACTATTTTTTATTATAGTTAGAATAGTTGAAATTATTAAATGCAAATAATTCGTGTTTTAGGGACTTTGTTGCTTGAATTTCTTTTTTTTATTTCTTGTTACTGATCAGAAATGTATAGCATTTATTAAGACGCTATACACAATGAATTTAGGAAAAAGTTATGCAACTAAAAAAAGCAGCAATAATCCCACTCATAACCCTAGTTTTCATTGCAATAGCACTCTCAGTAGTAACAGCAGGAATATTAAACGCCCAACAAAACATCCCAGCACAAGGTCACCTAGGCGGAAGTATAACAACCAACACAGTTAACATAAGTGTCTACAGTGACTCGCAAGCCACAACATTATGCTCAAATATTGATTGGGGTACACTGATTACGCCATTCGTTGCCACAAAAACAATTTACGTCAAAAATACAGGCAACATAACTGAAACCCTAAGCATGACTGCCAAAGATTGAAATCCACCATCCGCCACGTCAAGCCTATTCTTAACGTGGAATAAAGAAAGCGCCACACTCCAAGCAGGCGCCATAGTACCCGCAACACTCACGTTAAACGTAGCTGCTGACACAGGCGACATATCCGATTTCGACTTCAACATAGTAATTTCCGGCAGCATTTAACGACACCAAAACATCACCATTAACATTTCAAAGATTAAGAATGGATGTTAAATAAAGTTAAATAATCTAACAAAGAATAAATTAACAACTTAAAATGGAAGAGAAGTCAACTTGCAAGGCAAAGAAGATTCAGCCAACAAACCAACTGAGGACAAAGCCAAAGCTCAGAAAGAACTGGTTGAAGAACTCAAAGTTCAATGGAAACAACTTTGGAACGAACGCGTAAATGACGAAGTCCGAGCCGAAGGCATCTCAGTTGCAAACTATGAGTCTCTACGTGTAGAACGAGGCACAATCATCCATGCCACAAGGGATTTTAAACCACTGAATTTTAAAGAAATCCTTGAAACACACATGGTCGAAAACCCCGAACGCTACATTCAACCAGATCGTCGCGAAGGCGGATGGGGAAAATTTGTAAAAACAGAAATAACTAAAAATCAAGGCCAAAAAACCAAACGTGCCCAAGAATATGCTCCAAAAAAACCAAAAGGTAAACAACCTAAGAAAAGTGGACGCGGTTGGCTACATGCACCCTAACTAAACTAACTTGACCTTATATTGTATAAAGATAAAACCATTGTTGCAAAATCAAGAAAGCAGAAACTATAATTGACATATAAATTAATTTCAGAAATCCAATTCTCCATTTATAAATTTGCGAGTCACTTCACTTTTAGGATTCTCAAAGAAATCATCGGGATTTGCAACCTCAACTATTTCTCCGTCATGGATGTGAACTATTTCATCGGCCATTCGTCTTGCCTGATTAAGATTATGAGTTGCCATTATTATGATTCGTTGATTATTTTTTTTACTCACAATTGCTTTCTCGATGATTAAGGCACTGTTTGGATCCAAGTTCGCCGTAGGCTCGTCCAAAAGTAGAACGTTTGAATCCAGCAGAAACGCCCGTGCCAAAGCAATTCGCTGCTGTTCTCCTCCAGAAAGTTTTTTTGCGCGTCTTTTTTCAAAATCAGAAAGCCTAACAGCTGCCAGCGCGTCAGGTACTCTCCTTTCAATTTCTTCGTTGGGGACTTTTCTAATTTTTAATCCATATGCCAAGTTGTCATAGACATTCATGGTGAACATTGCTGTTTTTTGAAAAACTAAAGTGGAGACTTGGCGAAGTTCTTTGGCAGTTGTTTTTTGATTGTTGAAAAGAATTGTTCCTTCATCAGCGTTTTCTAAACCTGCGAGAATGCGCATTAGGGTGCTTTTTCCTGCGCCGTTAACGCCCAGGAGGACTATTATCTTGTTTCCATTCAACGTAAGATTAACAGATTTTAATGCTTTTACAGTTCGGTAACTTTTTTTCAAATCCACTAATTGAAGATTAACGCTCAAACTTTACCTTGCTCCTAAAACCATTCCATAGCATTAGTTTACTCCAGCCCAAATCTTCGTTTCTTAAGCGCTCAATTAGGCTTACAGTTAAAGCCAGAACAATTACAATTACCATAAGAATTACTCCATATGCCATTGCGACGTCGAAGAATCCCCTGTTTAAATCAAGCGCAATGGAAGTCGTTAAAACCCTTGTTTCGCCTGCTAAACTGCCGCCAATAATTGTTGCTATTCCAAGTTCACCAAAACCTCTATTGAAAGCTGCAGTTATGGAAAGCATCATCGACCAAAAAGTTTCACGAATAAGAGTTAAATTTGTTCTAATTCCCGATGCTCCAAGGGTTTTTGCAAGGTCTCTTAATTGGATGTCGGCTTTGTCTAAAGCGTTAGCTGTGAAACTAACAATTATTGGGGTAACAAGTATGGATTGTCCAATTGCAATTCCGTTGAGTGTGTAGAGGAGGTTTAAGAATCCGAATTCTCCTTGACGTGAAAAAAGCAAAAACAAGAGTAACCCTAATGCAACCGTAGGAACACCGATTAAAGCATTAAAAATGCCTTTGATTATCCATTTTCCCCTAAAATTGTGCAGACCTATTATCACTGCAAGTGGAATGCTCCACAGGCAAGATAGTAGAGTTCCCAAACCGGCAACGTAAATTGTTCTGTAAATTGTGGCGTAAACTTCAGGATCTCCGCTTGCAATCAAATTAATTGCTTGCTGGAAAGCCTGAACGATAATATCGGCCATTCATATCACAAAGAAAATGAGGGGATTAAAATTTGAGCTTTTTCCTAGCTAAACACTGTATAACTTATTGCTTTGTGAAAGTATTCCTTGTGCAGTTGTGATTTTTGGCTTGTCTGCAATGTAGTAGTTTGGAACGTTGAACGAAATGTTGGCATTGGAGTTTGCGATGTATGTGACGGAGAAGAGAGATCCTTCGTTGTATCTAAATTGTGTAGGGCACTCGGTTCCACTAGCGCTAATTATTGGAGTAGAATCTGAGCTCATATAGGCGTAGCTTTTTATCCAGCCTAATAATTGGGGATCAGAAACTATTCCAGTTGCTAATGGGACAAAAGGTGTAAAGAGCGATTGGTTGTAAAGGGATACACCATAGTTGCCGATTAATTGTTGACCTTCAGTGGACACTAGATAATTAACGAATAGTAGAGAGGCGGCAAAATTTGTATTTACAAGATTGGAGTTTCGTGGATCATCGATTATTGCACTGTAAACATTAAGCAATGATTGTTGTCCTTGAACTAGCACTTTCAGCTGAATGTCCCCCCTTGTTGAGTAAGCGAGGAACGTGCCTGTATCTGCAATTGTATATCCACCTGAACTGCCATAGTAGTTAGTTGCAAGTAATGTTTGCCCCATTCCAGTTCCTGTTGACTTAAACCATGGATTCGCAGTTGAATTTGTCAGTTGAGTATAGTTTTGTCCGGTTATGCTTGCAACGGCATTCCATAAAGAAATTTCTTTTGTGTTTGTACCTGACGCATCATTTCTAGAGAACCAGTAAACTGGATTGCTGCCTGTATGTGGTGCATTATAAATTTTGACAAGTGCGTCCGAAACGCTGTCTGTGCTAGTTATTCCTGCAAGGTTGTTGGTTGGACCAACAATGATAAAGAAGTTGTAAGCGATTATTTTACGGTCAACGCCAAAGCCGCCTTTTAGGAAAGTTAATTCTTGGGCTGGCGAATGAACCAGAAGCATGTCTGCATCACCTCTTTGTGCTTGAGCTATTGCTGCACCCGTTCCTAAAGCAATGAAGTTAACAGTAATCCATGGATATTTAGCTTGGAAAGCGTCTTTAAGGTCGTCTTTTACTACTGTTCCGTTTTTCAAAGTTTCAGGAGTATCCTCAAGACCTGTATCGTAGAGGCTTGTGGTTGTTGCAACTCTAAGTGTTGTGGGACTGGGCATTGGAGTTGGAGTAGGCGACGGAGAAGCAGTTGGGTTTGGTGTTGGGGTGGGCGATCGAGTTGGTGTGGGCGATGTACTCTGCGTTGGAGTTGGAGTCACAGTTGGTGAGGCCGATGGAGATGGTGTTGGAGTTGGTGTTGGTTGGGGTTGTCCATTATTTTGAGTGTAATAACCCGCAGTGTATGCGGCTATTCCTGTTAAGATTATTGCTATTAATGCGATTGCTGCTATTGTTGTGACTTTCATTTTTTTCACTGTTTTCCATTGACCCGTTGTGCATATTTAAGCATATCGACTAGTCAGCGCTTGAAACACCTCAAAATAACAACTTTTCCTGCACATTGACTTTTTTAATGCGGATTCAATAGTCCTGGTTTTACTTTGAGTTTTTAACCCAGTCGGAAACAACTATTTCATTAGTGTTTCCAAATTCTGTAACAGTAACAATGCCACGTTCAGCAAAACGAGCCACAATTCGATGTGTCTTGAGTCTGCTAAGTCCAGCTTCTTTGCTAACATATTTTTGAAGATACTTTCCTTGATGAGCAACTAAGACATTTAGAACCTTCTGTTCTTCAGGCGTCATAGTTTTTAACACCACACCGCAAGTGTTCGGTTCAACAGTTGAGCTACCGACTAAGCCAACATCACTATTGACAGCTTCCATTGGGGCACCGTTAGTATTTGGAATTTCACAAGTTCTCTTAACATATCTAAGCTGAGGAAAAGCTAAGTAAAAAACAACCCCTATTACAGATACCACGACTATACCAATTAATGCAACAGGGATTATCCACAAATAAGAAGAGGTAGTTCCAACGTTGCCCATCATTCCACCCATACCGCCATAATTTCCATCACTGCCTAAATGAGGACCCCACATTTGACTCATCCAGCTGGAACCGTAATAAGACGGAGAGGTAGCGGCTAAATACCAGCCTACCACGGCAAGAGACAGAAAAACACCTATTGCAATTAAGAAAATAGCTAGAAAAACGTATAATTTTCGCATACTAAATTAAAACTCGAGGCTGCAAATTAAGTTTTACCCAAAAAAACCATTCAAAACATTAAATTCCAACTACAGACTGTTTCAAAAAACTGTTTCAAGTTTGTTTCACTAAACTACCATAAGAGTCCATGACCATATTCTAATATGGTGATAAAATGCAAAAAACAAAAATAATAATTGTCTTGGTCGCCGTAGCATTCTTGACGTTGACCATTGTGGGATTAGCCTCAGCCCAAATATCTGCAAGCCAAACTTATGGTGGCACAAACGCCAATAATGGCTTCTGGGGATGGATGGGTAACTGCTTTGGATTAAGAAACAACCAACAATCCGCTAACCAATATGTAGCTCCACCAATTTCAACTAATAATCCAGTTCCTGCACCGAATCAAGGCTACGGCAACACCTTTGGATTTGGACCATGTTGGGCACGAAATATTCCAAATTCATAAACACTTTTTTTTCTTTTAAGGTAACAATTCTACAATTTCATTTTGCGTTTGTAATAGACTATCAAACCAGCACAAAAAGAAATGATTGCTGTTATCGAAATAATTGCGAAAGGCAAAACAGGAAAATCCTCATTTCTCTCGATAGAGAAATTTACATTTTCACTTGCTCCCATGTTTCCAAGAGTATCATTAGCAAATACTGTTAAGCTATGAGACCCGTACGCTAATTCATTTAGAGTTATGTTCTGAGTAAAGGTGATGTTGGTTTGCCCGTCTAAACTGTAGCCCATCCAGCTAACCTGCTTATCAACAGTAATATTCAAAGGTAAATCATTTTGGCTGTAGGTTTTATTCTCAATTTGAAGGTTTGTCAAATGTGGTGAAATGCCTTTGTTAATTGTAAAATAAACCGTTCTGATATCATGCATGATTGCTGGGTATTTTGTGCTGATTCCTTCTGCCCGTTCATATATTCCAAAAACAGTTAAGAAATGGTGACCTTCAGAGAGGTTTTGTAAAGTGGTAGTGCCTGAGATTAGGGTGTAAGAGGCAAGTGCGCTCCAGATAGAGCCTGGTGTTGTTAAGTCAAAAAAAGTTGATGTTGATGGAACACTCACATTAGCTTCTCCGTTTAGACTATACATTATTCTTGAATTGTACTCGGTTGGCTTAAACTGACGATGTATTGTTACGTTTAGTAATAGTGAATTTGAGTTGTAGGTAGTGTTGGATGGAGATAATATTTTGAGGGAGGAAGAGTAGCTTTCTGTATCTGCTGATTGCGCCTTGACAGTTTGTAGCTCAATTAAGAATGGAACTAAAACGATTAAACCTAACAAAGCGGCTGTAGTTATCACTTCGGTCTTTTTCATATGCTCTCCATCAAATAGTCAATACGCTAAGCGTGATTTAGTTCTATTCAAGGAACAATATGTTCCAATAGTGGAACAGACACAAGGGGAACTCAAATGGCCTCATTGCCAGAACCTTCTAATATCTATTGGAGAAAACGGTTTAAAGGCGCTTTCGTGTTATGTTTTAGTGGCGGTTGTTTGTGATATTCTCCTTTTGGCTTTTAGATATTAACCCTAAAATCGATAAAGACAATGGCACAATTGAATTATGGTTATGGGGAATTGACTCAGACAACAATAGAGTACTCATTATTGACCGCAATTTTATTGCTTACTTTTATGCTGTGTTAGTCGACGGGTTTGAAGGATCGAAAGTTGCAGAGAAAATCATGAATGATTACAGCTCTTCAATTGTGAAGACAGAAGTTGTTGAACGCCGCTTCTTTGGCAAACCCGTGACTGCAATAAAGGTCTATTGCAAAGTGGCATCCGAAACAAGCAAGCTTGCCAAGCAACTTAGAAGCATCGAAGGCGTAAAAGATTGCCTCGAAGACGAAATTCGCGCATCAATGCGTTATTTAATCGACAATAATATAGCTCCTTGCAGTTGGCATGAGGCTGATGTAGATGAGGAAGAGAACACCCAAGGCGTAAGAGTATCTAAAGTTTATTCCGCTAAAACGCCGCCTAAACCTATTGAGAAAATAGTTGAGCCAGACTTACGAGTTCTAAGTTATTCTATGATTTGTTATAGTCGCGAAGGTTCACCCAAACCCGAACGAAACCCCGTTATAATAATATCAACTTCAACTAGCAACGGAAAAACAAGACAATTCATTGCTGACGAAAACAAAAACGACAAAATCATCATTGAAGAATTCATCGACTATATCTGCAAGTACGACCCCGACATCATCGCAACCTTTGGCGCCAACTCAGTCGATTGGTCATACCTCAAAGGCAGAAGCCACAAACTAAAAATGAAACTAAATTTCGATCGAGCACATTTGGAACCTCATACAAGCATCTATGGTCACGTTTCGATTACAGGAATTGTAAACATTGACTTGGCAGATTTTATGGATGTGTTTCCTGAGGTGAAAGTGAAGACTCTTTGGAACCTTGCAAAAAATTTGGATATAATGAAAGATAGCAAAAGTGTTGTTGAAGATGTGGCGTTTGCGGATTACTGGGATGATAAGGAAAAACGCGTCGAATTAATTCAGTTTGGTTTGGCTAGTGCTGGCAAAGTGCAGGGTACAGCTAAATTGATTTTGGATCTTGCTATGGGGCTTGCTAGCTTGACAAGTCTTCCTTTGGACCATGTGATGACTGCTGCTGTAGGTTTTCGAGTTGAATGGTTTCTAATCAAACAAGGACAAAAAATAGGCGAACTTATCCCCAAACGAATCGAACAACCCTATATTCCCTATGCTGGCGGTTTAGTTCTTTCCCCAAAACCCGGATTACAAGAAAACATTGCCGTCTTAGATTTCAAATCGATGTACCCCAACATCATGATAACTTACAACCTGTCGCCCGATACTTATGTTGCCCCTGATGAGCCAATGCCAATAGGCGGCGTTTATTCAGCTCCAGAGGTAGGTCATAAATTTCGCAAGGCACCTCCGGGATTTTACAAAGAAGCAATAACATACCTAATCAAAGTGCGAGGAACAATTCGGCAAAGAATGAAAACTACAGATCCAAAAACTGTTGAATACCACGTTTTGGATGCACGTCAAAAGGCTGTTAAAATCATCACAAACGCAGCTTACGGATATGCTGGTTGGATTGGAGCAAGATGGTACCTTAAACCAGTTGCGGAAGCCGCATCAGCTTGGGGTAGGCACATTATTTTGTCTGCTTCAAAAATGGCTGAATATGCAGGAATACAAGTAGTTTATGGCGACACGGACAGCCTATTTCTTAGCTACGATAAAGCAAAGATTTCAAAGCTGGAAGAAGAAATCAAATGCGAACTAAAACTTGAAGTTGAAATTGGGGAAGTTTATACGCGTATTTTCTTCACAGAAGCCAAGAAACGGTATGCAGGGTTACGGCAGGATGGCAGTCTTGACATTGTGGGTTTGGAGGTTATTCGTGGGGACTGGGCAAAAGTTGCTAAAGATGTGCAGGAACATGTTCTTGAAATAATCCTACGGGAGCAGTCTCCTAAAAAAGCAGCTGATTATGTACGTTCAGTTGTTGCTGACTTAAAACAACGAAAAGTCCCGTTTACTGAACTAATTATATGGAAAACTCTCACGAAATCTCCTGACGAATACGCCAATAGAGCGCCTCATGTTGAGGCTGCAAAAATGCTTAAGGAAAAAGGGTGGCGTTTGGCTGGCGGTGACAAGGTAGGTTATGTTATCCTTGAAGGAAAAGGACGCCTATACAGCCGAGTTAAACCTTACATCTTCGCAAAAATCGAGGAAATAGACATGGATTACTACATTACCAATCAAGTGATTCCTGCAGCCTCAAGAATACTTTCATTCTTTGATGTTAAAGAAGAAGAATTGCTAAAAGAAGGGAAAGAAACAGAAGAAATTAGAAGCCTAATGGATTACGTTTAGGCTGGGGGAATAGCGTCTTGGAACGTTATCAATTCAACGTTCAAAGCTGGTTTAACGGCTTCAGAGACGCGTGAGGCAACAATTCGTTTGATGTTTTTGTCAGCTGCAATGTCAACGATTCTCTGAGTAATAATGCCATCAAAGACTACAGCTTCAACACCTGTCATCTGCGAAAGCTTCTCGGCTAATTGACTTACTGGAAGACGCTCGATTAACTCGAGTTTACTGTTGAGCAGTACCGCTTCTAATGTTCCAACTAATGCTTTTGCTGCTTGACTTATGGTTTCTGGGACTTCAATTTTGACACGTTCTGGAACAACTATCTTTTTTGGTGCTGGTGTTGGTTTGGGTACTTGAACTCCTGCAGCTTCTGCAATTGGCAACTTGTTTTCAATGGCTTCGGCGATTTCTTTGCAGTTGCATTCTTCAATTTCTTTGCCTCTTGGTGCGCGACCGACAAACTTTACGTTTGTTACTTGCATGAGCTCTTTTAAGATTAAGTCTCCGCCTCGGTCACCGTCAAGCAATGCTGTGGCTAATTTTTCTTTTGTAATCTTCCTTATTGAGTCAGGAACTTTTGCGCCTTCGAGTGCTACAGTGTTAAAGATTCCACATCGCATTAAATTGATAATGTCCGCACGACCTTCTACCACAAAGATTTCTTTTGCTCCCTCTAATCCTGGTCCAGCAGGTAAATCTTCAGGTCCATACTTTTCCACTTTGCCAACTTTCATTGTATCTGAGATTTCTTTGTAGACTTCGTCTACGCTTGGCATAGATTCGATGTTCCATTTGTGCAGGATTTCTTTGGCTCGGTCGATGATTATTTTTCGTCGTGCTTCTCTGATGTCTTCGATTTTATCTAGAGTTACTTTGGCTGAGCATGGTCCAACGCGGTTTATGCTCTCTACGCTTGCTGCAATTAAGGCTGTAGAAACTCGATCTAAGCTTGTTGGAATAGTTATAGAACCAGTGGTTCGATCATTTTTGGAGTGTAAGTCAATTTCAATTCTGCCTATGCGCCCAGTTTTTTGGAGTTCACGTAAATCAAGTTCTGGTCCAAAAAGTCCTTCGGTTTGACCAAAAACTGCTCCAATAACATCAGGTTTTTCAACTACACCTTCAATTTCAAATCTAGCGTGTACAACGTACTTTATCGTAAATGTTTGGGATGTTCCCGTAAATATGCACTTCCTATTTGTAAGTTTAAATTTAATTGATTATGTTAATCGCATTTTGCGAGTTCTTTCGCAAATTATGAGATTTTAATTTGTTACTAATTCAGAATTTAGGTGCATTGTGTTTAATATAACTTTTGTAGTTTGGCTATGTATCTCGAGTATCTTCTTTTTTATCTATTTTAGAAGAGTTTTAGGTGGTTAACATATTCAAATATCGATTTCCGTTAGACTCGTCAATTTTGAAAAGATTATATTGTGACAAAACAGCAAACAATTTAAAGAGATAAATAGCTAGAGTTATCGGTGAAAAGGTTTGGGTTTTGGAAGATTCATTGGCGGCGCATTGCTTGAAATTTTAGCAGTTCTTTTAGCTATTTTTGGAATTGTAATCCTTTTAGGATTCTTAAATTTTGTTTCAACAAGCTATAATGTTCCATTGGGAATAGGAATTTTGATTGTAGCACTTTTCTTATTCGTATATGGATGGTATTCATACAAATCAGGAAAGCCACAGGGAACAATAAGAGTGGATAAATGAAAACATAAAAAAGGCTCAAAAGTATTCTTCGATTCCGCTAAGCCTGAAGCTTCCCTCACTGAAAGTGCGAGAAAGATTTCTAATTATATACGAACTTGAAGGGTGTCAAAAAGCCGTTAATTTTCTGACGGATCATTATGAAGTTAGGAAAATGAAGATAGTTTTGAATGGCAAAAAAGTAGGCAAAATTCCTTGGGGGTTCCTACCTAAGAAATACCGCATGCTTCAAAAAGAACGTTAAGAAAGCAGATAGTTTTGCATGAACTGTACCCTCACCTTGTTGAATTAAGAGCTCAGAGATGCCTCTGAGTACAGAAGAAAAAGAGGCTAACTATTACGCTAAGAGGTTTCTTAAAAACAAAAAGTCAATTCAATAGCCTATTCGTAAAAAACGCATAAAGTTAAGTTTATCAAGCTTTTCATTTAGATTTTAGTTTATGGCTACTTTATTCAATGATGCGGGCTTTCGATGCCTTCTGTAAAGCAGTAATGGAATAAGCACTATAGATGCCACTAATGCAATTGCTGTAATTATTAGAATTAAACTAAATGGAGTGGCACCTACCAAAAAAGATACTGTAGTAGAACTGCGAGTAGCGTTTCCAATTTCAACATAAAATGTTATGGTGTGAAAACCATCAGCTAATCCTGTCAAAGTATCGTTTACATTTTGTGGTTCATTATTTCCGCCATCTAAACTGTAGCCTTGCCTATACAATGGATAATGTTGATATCCATAGCTTGAGGGATTTCCGATCTCAAATGTTAAGGGAATATTATTAGTGAAATAGATGTTGTTTTGAGGACTTAGAATATGGATTGTTGCTGGTTTGTTGAAGATTGAAAAATAGGTAGTTGTTAGTTCTTGTTTATTGTGGAAAATAGTGTTATTGTATAAATAATTAAACTGAGCTAAAAGTGTTAGTTGATGTATGCCATTTTTTAGATAGGTAACATCAATGAATTCATAAATATACTGGTCTCCTCCAATTAGAATGATTTCTGAGTTGTTATCTACTCTGTAAGATACTGACAAACCTAATGGATTCCCTAAGAGAGAAACGTTGGAGTTGATTTTCAAGCTATAGTCTAATGGTATAACGTTTGTGAATGTAGCATTGGGTTTTGGATTACGCAGAGTTAGGTTATAATCGATAAGATGGGCTGATGTCTGAACAATCGGAAAATCAGTTTGACATTCCACATTAGGAACCACAAAAGGTAACAGCAACAAATTAATTAGGAATAAGAAGACAAGCATTAAAGGGTAATTTTTACCTAAGCTACCCATAAGTGAATCTTAGAAAGAGTTTCAATAAAAGGCTTCTTGTACATATTCCTCATCTAAGCTGGACAAAGTTTCTTGACTAACCTCTATGCCTTTTGTCTAAGTCGTGTTTGGGGCTAAACAATGTAGGTATGAACGCTTATACCTCCTTTGTTCTAACTGCTACCTCACGTTGAAGTGGTGGTGGTGGATTAAAATTCAACCAGCAAAAAGACGGGTTTATTTTCTTAGAAAACTAAAAGGTGCAGAGAGTGATTCTGAAGTCATTGTTAATCTACCGAAGCCCATTCTTCTTCGGTAAACTAAATGAAATTAAACCTTACTTCCGTGGAGAAATATATTAAAACCAAAGTCCCACTTGGGGGAATAGGTAAATTATCCGACTCTCTCGAGGGACAGGTACACTGCAATAGTTGTGATGCATCAGAGGTAGTGATATTCATCAAGACTATCCCTTTTCACATCATTATATTTTTAGCATATAATGCTCAGTATTTTGGATTCATAATTGATTTATTATTAATTACAACATTTGTTTGAGTTGCGGGGCATTGTTAATACAAACTCTCACCCAGAATGAAATAGTTGTAGAAGTACCTGAGTTAACTGCTTCAAACAAAAAAAGCATTATTAGATTATTACATGTTGACGATGACCCATCGATCCAAGAGATAACAAAGTTAATGCTTCTGGATTTGAACGGTAGCTTGGAGATCGATCAGGCTAGCTGTGTAGATGAGGGTCTTGGCAAATTAGCAGATGGGCACTATGATTTGGTAGTTTCTGATTATGATATGCCCATGAAGAACGGATTAGATTTTCTACGGGAACTTAGAAAACGCAAAAACATGGTTCCATTTATTTTGTTTACTGGCAAAGGCAGAGAAGATGTAGCTGTAACTGCGCTCAATCTGGGCGCAGAGGGTTACTTCCACAAGCAAGGCTCACCCGAAACCGTCTATGGAGAACTCGTACACGGTATTAACTTGATCACAGAAAAAACAAAAGCAAAATCAGCCTTAGAGGCGAGTGAAAAACGTTATTTTACGCTTATGAATCAGGCAGCCGAAGCAATTTTTATCCACGATGAAAAAGGCAAAATATTAGATGTAAATCAGCAAGCATGCAAAAATTTACAGTACACAAGAGAAGAGCTGCTCGCAAGAAGTATTAAAGACATATCCGTTAGGGCAGAAGATCAAAAACTTGTGGGTGACATATGGTCTAAAGTGCTTGCAGGGAACACTATCAATCTGCAGAGTACCCAAATACGTAAGGACAAAAGCAGATTTCCAATAGAGGTAACTTTGAGCACTATATCTTTTGATAAAGAAAAATTGGTTATTGCTCTCGTCAGAGATGTAACTGAACGCAAAAAAGCCGAAGATGATTTGAAGTTTTCGAAGGAGTTTAGTGAGAGCGTAATTAACTCGGTAGGTGAGGTGCTTTTTGTAATTGATGTTAATGATTTCAGGATAGTCGATGCCAATGTTGCGGCATTGAAACAAACAGGCTTTAGTAAAGTAGAATTGACTGGGAAAACATGCTACGCAATGACGCATCATAAATCCGTTCCTTGTCTACCTCCGAATGATATTTGCCCTGTTCATGAAATGCTAGAAACCGGTAAACCAGTCAAGGTTGAACACAAACACTTTGACAAAAATAACAATGAATTATTAGTTGAAGTTTCGGTGTACCCAATTAGAAACGTTGAAGGCAAAATAATTCAAGCAACCCATATCTCAAGAAGTATTACAGAGACAAAGAAACCAACAGAATCCTGCAGACAAAATAAAGACCAAGTCAGCAAGCTCCAAGAATATCTCCAATTGCAAATTGATCGGATGCCTGTTGGATTAATTGTTTGGGACAGTGAGTTTCGCGTTAAAACATGGAATCCTTCAGCCGAGAGAATATTTGGTTTCACGCAACAAGAAGCAGTCGGAAAACATCCCTACGACTTGATTGTACCAAAACAAGCCCAACCCCAAGTTGACGGGATTTGGAGTAGATTAATCAAAGGGGACGTAACTGCAAATAGTGCTAACGAAAATTTAACTAAAAACGGCCGGACCATCTTATGCGAATGGTCAAACACTCCACTCAAAAAAGAAGACGGCACAGTAATTGGTGTCCTTTCAATGGTTCAAGACGTCTCAGAACGTAAGAAAAATGAAGATGCGTTACGAGAAAAAGACTTTCGATTTACAAAACTTGCCTCTCAAACTCCAGGAATGCTTTTTCAATTTTTGAAACGACCAAACGGAACATACTGTGTTCCATTAACATCTGATGGAATAAACCACATTTTTGGTTGTTCTCCACAAGATGTTCAAAACGATTTTTCCCCAATTGCCAAAGCAATAGTCTCAGAAGATTTAGACCTAGTTGTTCGTTCCATTGAGTATTCTGCAGCAAACATGACTGTTTGGCGGTGTGAATATCGTGTACAACTTCCAGGTCAAGAAATACGTTGGATGTGGGGGCAGTCTACTCCAGAAAGATTAGAAGACGGCAGCATTCTTTGGAGCGGTTACAATACAGATATTACTGAACAGAAGAAAACTAAACTGGAATTGCAGGAGAGTGAAGAGCGTTATCGATCGCTCTTTGAACAAGCGCCCCTCCCTGTTGCCATAACAACCTTAGAAGGATCCATAGTTGATGCGAACAGGGCTATGCAAACCCTTACTGGCTACTCTTTTGAAGAGTTGAACAAGACTTCTTCTGTTAATCTATATGAAAACCCTCAAGATAGAAAAACGCTGCTTGAAGCCCTCAAACGAGACGGTATTGTCTCTGAATTCTTTACTCGTTTTAAAGACAAAAACAACATTGTTGTAGACGTTATTTTGAATGTATCAAAATTTAAGATTGGGACAAAGAGTTTTCTGCGAACAACCATTCAAGATGTCACTGACCGCAAAAAAGCTGAAGAAAAATTGGACCAGACAATGGATCAGTTGGTTTTGGTTAACGAAAAGTTGAGCGTCGTTGGCAGTTTAACTAGACATGATGTTCGCAATAAACTTTCAACAATTACAGGATATGCCTATATGCTAAAGAAAAAGCATCTCGACCAAGCAGATGTTGTTGAGGGACTTAACAAGATGGAGCAAGCCGTTAAGGAAACTGTTAGAATCTTTGATTTCGCAAAAATGTACGAACAACTAGGAGCAGAAGAATTATCCTACATGAATGTTGAGGCAAAGCTAAACGAAGCAGCCACGCTCTTCTCGGGTTCATGTCCAAAGATAAAAAATGAATGCCATGGATTAATAGTGTTGGCTGATTCTTTTCTGAGGCAAATGTTCTACAATTTTATTGATAACACAAGAAAATATGGACAAAAAACCACCACAATAAAAGTACACTACAAAAAAACTGACCAGGGCAACTTGATGTTGACTTATGAAGATGACGGTGTAGGCATCTCAGCGGAGAATAAGTTGAAGCTTTTCTCTGAGGGATTTAGCACTGGTGGCAGCACGGGCTTTGGATTATTCCTGACCAAAAAAATGATAGATATCTACGGTTGGAACATAACTGAAGAGGGAGAACCAGGCAAAGGAGTAAAATTTGTAATGTCTATTCCTAAACTTAACAAGAATGGAAAAGAAAATTATCAAATCGTTTCTTAGGCAAATAACATTACCTTGGTGAATCTCACAAATGGGGCTGGAATCCCGAAGGTCATTTATGTTCTTACAACTTATTCTTAATTAGTTAGGGTTAAACTGAAATTTCGTAAACCCGTAACTTCGCAGGCTAAATTAAAATTTAATCCATCATCTCCCTGAAAAATTAGCGAATAGAAATAGGTGAAAAAATTTGGGTAAAGACCATGAGTTTAGGAAAGACTTTACGCCTGAACAGTATGCGGCTTATTTGAAAAGAAAAGCTAAGAATCCAGATGCTCTAATACCAGAAAACAAAGTACCTTCGAATAATAAATTGGAATCTAAAAATAAAACAGAATAATTTTTTTGTGAAAAATAATTTAGTGGACAAGTGAAGGCTAATTTACTTGGTGAAGGGTACGTTTAATCTCATTCGCATGTGGCGTATTCGACGGTTAGAGTCGTTGGGTCTATTGTGGCGATAAAGAAGTGACTGTGGCTCTCTTGAGTGCCATCAGCCCAAACTATTCCCCATGGAAGACTAACACTCCAAACCCCTGCTTCATTAACTTCTGCTGATTTAAGCTCATAAGTAGAATGTGAATGTGCGTAAGAAAACAGTTGCTGGGCTACCACTATAGCTTCTTCCCTATTCATTCCATCGTTCAAGTCAATATTGACAGTGAGTATGTGAGAGGAATCGTTAATTGTGAAATCAACTGGAATGGGTATAGGCGTTGGCGTCGGAATAGCCGAGGGTGTCGGAGTTGGTGTAGGTTCCTCGGTAGCTGCAGGAGTCTCATTTAAAGGACTTAATGCATCTGGTTGTAAGATGTTGTTTTGATTTGTAACTTGACCTTGGCTTGCAAGTTGTTCAATTGCAAAAACAGATAAGATTGTTGCAAGAACAATTGCAATTGAGATAACGGCAATAATGTGCTTCTTGCTTATTGCTTTTGATTTAAGCAATTTTGTCGCCAATTTATTATTGACTGCTTAGCATATAAGATTAAGGTGGACAGGTGAAGGATTAAAATTCAATCCAACCAACCAACAGTTAATCCAACAACATCCCCATCACCCTCTATTCAAGAGTTCTCTTATCTCACGATTAATTGACGGCATTGTCTAATTGAAAAATATTTTTAGTAATCTTAACTTCCTTTATTCTTTGAGATCACCATTAAAGTTAAAGAAAATCGGCGAAAATTTAAATCGTTGACAGCGTTGCCTAATAAAAGGTTGACAAGTTATGAATTTTTGGAGAGATATCCCAGCGGGAGATAATCCACCTGGGCTTTTAAATATGGTTATTGAAGTTGCAAGTGGCTCGCGAGATAAATACGAATACGGCATAAAATGGGAAGCCTTCATACTGGATAGAATTATTCCTTCATCAGTGGTGTTTCCAGTTGAGTACGGGTTTGTTCCACAGACATGGTCTGATGATGAGGACCCCTTAGATATTATGCTACTCAGCTACGCACCTCTTACAGTCGGTTGCATTGTTAAAGTCCGAGTTATAGGTGCCCTAATAATCGAAGATGAAGAAGGGCTAGACGCCAAAATTCTATCCGTACTGGTTAACGATGTTCGATTCGAAGGCTACCATGACATAACCGATGTCAACAAACACCGATTAATAGAGATTCAAGAATTCTTTGAAACTTACAAACGACTTGAGCCCCATAAATGGGTTAAGGTTAGAGAATGGAAAGATGCTCAAGTGGCTCGGGAAATCGTAGAATACTCAATGGAAAAGTTCCTTGAATTAAGCGAAAAGCCACCGACAAACCACAAATAATCTTTGCTTACTTAACGATGCATTTTATAGTCCCCAGCTTTGTGTAACGTTTTGATGAGGTGTGCTTTTCTTGGGTTTTTCTTTTTTCTTAGCGCCTTTGAACCTATTGATTTTAACGGTTTTATCTTGCACAGAGACCCAGTGAGTCCTGCTCAAGTTATGGCGATAAACATATTTTGCCACTGCTTGCTGCAATTCCAGCACAGACAACTTTTCTGAATTCACAATCAATTTGTTTTCATCTGAGGCAACGGATACTTTGAGGTTTGATTGCAAAAAGTTTGATAAGCCTTCTTTTTCGTTTTGTAAATCGCCAAAGTCTACTTGGAATCTGTTTTTATGTCCAAAGAGCAAAGGTGCTCACACCAGTAAGGTTAGGCTGTTACAATATTAATAATATGCGCACATTAAAAATTAACTCCCAGCCCCTCTATTATAATGCAAATCTCAAAGCTATTTATTTTCCAATTCAAGATAATTTTCCACAGCAGTTCTGACCAAATTTGTGCATACTCTATTAAAAACGCCTTCTTGTCTTGCCTTTTCCAACTCTTCAGGCTTGGTAAGGTCATATTTGATTAGCTCACGACAAAGAACAGTGCCATGTTGCTTTTCAAACAACCGATAAAGCGCGTTAGCCTTGGCATAAGCTGGCATGTTTTTTTCCTCACCTTTTTCGTTAGAACCATATTTGATTCCAATCGCCATAATAGTTCCAGTTAACGACCCGCAAACCGATCCACAGAGTCCCATGCCGCCCCCAAACCCACTGGCTATTTTTGGAATCAGATCGCTTTTTCCCTCTGGCAGCATATTTCCATATAACGTTAGGAGTATGCTTTGAGTACAATTGAATCCACTTTGGAAGTCATTGACTGCTTTTTGAACCAATTCTTTATTTGACAACATACGTTTTGCTAAGTTTGTAACTCTACATATATAAAATTAATGCAATATAGCATTAACAGCAACTGAAAAGAAACATGCTTCACAATCGTTTTCTAAGGAGCATAGCACATCGAATTTTCATAGTAGTCTCTTGCTACTCGAATCAGGTTCTGGTCTTGCGAAAGCATAGCAGATTCCTCAACCCAGTCAGAGACCGTTATCAAAGTCTTCAGATCTGAGATAAGAAGCGTAACAGGACAGCAAAGCTGACGCACATCACCTAAACCCTTGAAGTCTTCAGTCTTTAACATTTCTTCAGTCATAGCTATGTTAAGTTTGATTCTGCGCTTTTCTTGTGCTTGCTGAAGTGACATTTTAAGGTCTTGGAAAAGGGTTGGATAGGAAACAAACAAAGTGACTTCTCTATGTGCTGTTTCAATTAATGCTTTCATACGGTTTATGAGGTTGTTTTGTCCCCGGATGATGTATGCAACTTCTAACTCATCGGGTTTTTCTGCGCTTTCAAATATGGGCGATATCATGTCGACTAGGACATCTGCTTCTTTTAGTTTCTCATTTAGCCTCTCTGTTAACCGTTGTTTAAGGTTAGCAATTGCCTCTTTCGGAGGTACAGGACGGTAGATCTTTGGATTGCCTATTCGGACTGTAAGCATTCCTTTTTCGCTCAGTCCCTCTAACGCGTAGTAAATTTTTGTGTCTGGGATGCCTGTTTCTTTGCAGAGTGCGCTCGCAGTCATTGACGGGTGAGTGATTAATGCAGCGTAAACTGTGGCTTCGTACGTTGAAAGTTCCAATTCCTTTAATTGCGCTATCATTCTGTCTCTGGAAGTGGTTTTCGAGATAGTCATAGTTTTTCTCCTCTCTTCTGGTAAGGAGTTGTCAGAGAATTGTTATATAGTTTTCTCCACCATAAAAGGAAGTAGAAGAAAACTAACAGAGGAATAAGATGGAAACCAAAACAAAATTGCTAATAGCAGTCGGAGCAGCCGTAGTCGCAAACTGCCAACCATGCCTTAGAACCATAATCAAAAAAGCCCTCGACAGCGGAGCCGACAAAAAAGAAATCGCAGAAGCAATCGGAGTTGCAAAAGTCGTTCGAAAAAACGCCATAACTCAAATAGACAGATTTGCCTCAGGCATAGCAGAAATTGACGCCGACGGAGAATCCAAGAACTCCTGCGGATGCACTTGATAAAAATTAAAAAAAAATATAATGATGAGGAGGTGAAAAAGAATGGAAAAATCAGCAAAAAACAAAATCTTTGATCCAATAGCATGGGGAGTATTCATTGTCCTACTTGGCGCTGGATGGATAACATCCACTTACTACCAAATTGACACTGGAATTTACATTGCACTTGGAGCTGGCTTGATATTGATAGTTCTAAACTTTGCCAGATGGACCACAGGAATCAGCGTAAGCAAATTCAGTCTCTTCATAGGCCTACTTGCCCTATCATTAAGCGGTGCCGGAATAGTTGGATTTGCAATGCCATTCATTCCAACAGTGATCGTGCTAGTTGGCTTATTCATCGTTGCCGAGGCTATGCAAAAAACATTGAACAAAAAACCACTTCAGGAACAATGAAAGTAAAAGACATCAACAAACCCCAATTTATCTTTAACTTTTTGAACTTTTTCATTTTTCTAATCATAGAATAGCTAAACTTAACTTAAGAGATAACCATTGGAATGCATAGGTGACCTGAGTATATGAGCTATGGAAGTTTTGCTATCGCTATTAATTGCATTATAATAGTTGTCTTTTTAGCCCAAAACGAATGTCTCTCAATTTAACAAAATTTTAGAGTACAAAAATACAGAACAAAACCTACCGTCGTTTTAGCTTTTTTACAGCAAAGTACGTTAATGCTAAACCGGCAATAAGGCCTCCAGCTGCAAAAACTGCAAGAAATCCATGCCAAAACACTTAAAACAGAATAACGAAAAGAAAACAACAAAGAAAAAACAAGTAAATCAATAAAGACAACAAAAAACCAGGCAGCGAGTACCCCTCCCTAAAAGTCGCCCTCGCAAGCAAGAGCTCTGTCTTGCAACCACTATAAACAAGGCAAGGAAACAACTGTTAAAAAATTATTATATGTGAACATTTGAAATGCAAATTAGTGAAAGCCGATGTGGGAACTTCAACTGCTTGATTTATTCCGTTATTTCCTTCCTGTCATTATATTTGTACTGATTTGCGGTGTTTTGATTCTACATTTTCGGAGAACAAAAGAGAATGGGTACTTGGCAATCAGTATAGGCTTTATATTTCTTACAATTGGATGGTTATCGGTGCCCACTTTAACCCTGTATTCAATCAGGGAACTGGATTTGTTAGGGGCAACCTACAGTGTTTGGCCATGGATAGGTTGGTATCTTTCCTACACAGCTTTCTACATAGTGCCAGCTTTGCTTATTCTGATTGGATTTATCCTTATTTACAGGAAAAGTAAACACTTATACTTGCCCGAATTGTAGCCAGAGCTTTAAAGTTTCTTACTGCTTTTTTAATCAATAAAATAAGGGTTAGATTCAGATGACAATTGGAGTAAAAAAAGTGAGGCTTTGTTTTGTTTTCGAGTTTTGTTTTAGGTAGGTTGGAAGACCGAATCTGGTATTGATGGATTAACACTGATATCGTAGATTCTTACTGTTGCGCCTTCCGCGGTGTAGGTCCAGTCTCCGCCAGTCCAAGTTGAGAGGTTATTTACGTATCCTTGATACAGTGAATTCCATATGGTGAATTGTGTTTGGTATGCAGCAGAAACGTCTTCCCAGGCACCATTAGAGAATGTCCATGCCTTATTTTCCACCCCATTTATAACGTAAATGGTTTTCTCACCTGAAGAGTCTGTGAAATCTATTCGCAGCATTATGTTGGCTGATCCGGGGTTTTTAGCTTGGTAGGTGTATCCTTGTGTTTGTCCTCCTTCGGTGACGCTTACGCTGTACTTCAAACTTGTTGCTTCTGCAATGTTGCCTCCAGTGCCACTTGGTGTAGGTGTGGGTGTAGCAGTGCTAGTACCTGTGGGTGTTGGTGTTACAGTAGGTGTGGGACTTGTGTTTGGCGAATTATCTCCTGAACCGCCTTGAGTAGCCAAGTAAACCCCAACCGCCACAACTGCAATCACTACAACAACAACTGCAATAATAGCTAATGTTTTTTTATTCATTTAAAAAATCCCTTTTAATGTCTAATTCTTAGAAGATATAACTTTTTCTGTTAACATTTAGCTTTCTTCAGCAAAGTTGAAGCCTTGATAGAAGAAATGTCGCAAGAAAGACCTTAATATTAGGATTCAGGATTCAATTTTCATGTATGAAGAGAGCAGCAGCCCAGCTTGCCCATAAAAAAGATTCTACCGATAAACAACACCCAAAAAACAACAAGACCCAAAAACAAACAAATAAATTAACGCAACTAACAACCAACAACCCAATCAATACAACGAAGACAAACAAAAAACAAAACTACTATAACAAAAAAATGCCACACTACATATGTAATACACACGAAAATGCTTTTATCCCATTCATTTTCAATTAAAACTAAAAAGGTGAAATAATGATACCCAAACCAACAAATCCAGAAACCCAAACGGCATCAATACTCAAAACTTCCCCCGCTATTCGGACCGCACGATTAGCCATATTCTCAGCTCTTAGTGTAGTTGGCTCACTTATTAAGATCCCAAGCCCAGTTGGAAGCCTTGCCTTTGACTCATTTCCAGGTTTCTTTGTCGCATTGCTCTTTGGACCCGCCGAAGGTGCCCTTGTAAGCGGGATAGGACACTTAGCGACAGCCGCAACAAGTGGTTTTCCTTTGGGTATACTGCATATTCCAATAGCCATCGGCATGGCTTTAGCGGCGGCGGCAATTGGCTTGTTAAACAAAACGCATAAGTCGTTGGGAGTTATACCTGCACTTGTTTCAGGTGTTGCAATTAACACTGCTTTAGTTTTTCCTCTCGTACCTTGGTTAGCTGAGGACATAAACGTTGGCTGGCTAATCGCATTCGGCTACGCACCGTTTCTAGTGGTTGCAGCAACGTTAAATGCTGTTGTCGCAGGCATCATCTATCTTGCCGTTAGAAGGAAACTGAAGACTTGACCAAAAACTCCTTCTCAGTCCTTTCTCAAATAAAAACTAACAGGGATGTCCTTCTTTTTCAGTTAGCACACGATGAAATCCTTGTCATCGGTTGCGACTCCGCTGGTGGCATAGGACCAAATCCTCTTGACAAAATCAAGGTTAGTGGTTTCACTCTCGGAAAATTTACAGCCAGAACAGCCCTCATGGAAGTCCTCTCTGTCAACGCTATGCCAATCTGCATTGTAGATGCTTTGGGTGTAGCGCCTAATCCGATTGGTGCAGCTATTCTCCGTGGAATTAGATCTGAAGCCAAAAAAGCAGGCTTGGATCCTAAACTTGCAGTGACAGGTAGCACAGAAAAAAACATAATTGTAGAGCAGACAGGTATCGGTGTCACTGTTATTGGAACTTGCAGTAGAGTGAAACTGAAAATTGGCACCTCTCTTCCAGGTGACGTTGTTGTAGCTATTGGTAACCCCTCAGTTGGGAACGAAGTTCTTCGAGCCGAGAAGGCGAGAAACATAGTAGATTCAACGGATATCCTGAAGATCAGAGAATTGACCTATGTTCATGAAGTGATTCCTGTGGGATCAACGGGGATAGCACATGAGCTTAAGACACTCGCCCAGGGTTCTAGGCTGAATTACACAATTGCTAAACAGCAGGAGGTGGACGTGAACAAGTCTGCAGGTCCAGCAACAGTAGCTTTAGCGAGCCTTTCTGAAAGCAATGTTTTACACCTAATGCGCCAAGTGAATAAGCCAGCTAGAGTAATTGGTCATTTGCGCTAGATCAACTCAATTGAAGAAAAAGTTGGCAAAATTTTTTAGATGTTTTGAACTATCAAAGTGATAGTGAACTATTAACCCCCGCCAATTGTCTTTTTCCTTAAGAGAAGTCCGAAGGTTCAAAGTAGATGACAAAAAATGTAATTGTTTACTATGAAAAATGTTGCTTTTTGAAATAATTATTTTAAATTGAGTGATGGATGGGAAAGTTTAATTCTACCACATATCACACTGTTATAATTGATTTAAAAGAAAAAAAGAAAGGTGCTTCTAAAAATGGTTATAAAAAATCTCAGCAAACTTCATCCAACAAACAACATGAAATCGCCTAATGTTGTAGAGCAGAATTACATTATATCCGGAAAACATGCTCCACGTAGCGTATGTGATACTGAGCGTGACCGTAGACAACATAGAGACCCCTTGAAAGAAGACGAAATGCAGTAACACGATTGATTTTTATGCAAAAATTAAGCATGCATCAGTGTTTCAGTTTCTTTTAAAAATTTAATTTTCTCCACAGCCAACCTGATACGTTTTAAATCCTCAAAGTCTTTTCCTTCTGCATAGAGAATTACATCATAATTTCCCTTAACTGAATGTGAAACTTTAACGCCTTCAATTTTAAGCGTTTCACAAGCAACATACTGAGACCTTTTAGGCTCTGTTCGAAGAATCATATAGAAAGGAACTGACATTTGTTTCACCTACCTAAAATTAGAAGGAACAATAATGTAAAGTTTACCCTGCAGTCTTAAATCTTGTTCAGCCATCATTTTATGTTAATCGAACAAAACATAGAAGGTAATTTTTAGCGCACGAACATTGTTTGCAAAGTATTTGATAGCGCGAATCTATTCCCAAAATTAAAAAAAAGAACTCATGGCAAATAACGAAAAAATCTTAAGTACAACCCTCTTGATTCTTATCCATTCAACTTAACAACACAAAACAATGTAAGTAATCTGCTCCAAGAATCCCTATAAAATGATTCATGGACAAAACAGCGCGCTAAACAGCAAGAACAATGCATTAGTATGTGCTGAAGAATCACAGTTGCATTAATCACAAGCAACATAAAAGGAAGAATTTAGATGAAAAACTTGAGAAAGAACAAAAAAGGAATAGGTGCACTAATTATTGTCATTTTAGTTGTTGCAATCATTGCAGTCATTGCAGGAGTCATTATTGCCATTAACAACAACATCATCAGTCTCGGTGTGACAGTAGACCAGAAATGGTCTGAAGTGCGCAACCAATACCAGAGACAAGCAGACTTGATTCCAAATTTAGTTGAAACAGCAAAAGGCTACATGACATTTGAAGCAGGAGTTTTAACCAACGTTACAAACGCAAGAACGGCTTGGCTAAACTCACTTGCACAGTCCGAACTTAATCAAGATACAGCAGGAGTTAACCTCAACATAGCAACAGGACAGTTCTTAGCAACCATGGAAAGCTATCCTGAACTGAAATCAGTCACAGTTGTCCAGACATTAATGGATGAACTTGCAGGAACACAAAATCGTATTACGGTTGCGAGAGGTAACTACATTGAAGCAATCGGAGACTACAACAGAGCAGTACAAACGTTCCCAGGTAGCATGTTTGGACATACCAAAAAAGAGTATTACCAAGGCAATGAAGGAATCGAGAATCCACCAGTTGTGGACTTCTAATGAATAAGAACCTCTTAATCCTCACTATTTTTTTACTTTTAGTAGCATCAGCATCAATTGCTCAAGTTCAAGCTCTTAGACTAACATATGTCTACGACAGGGCAAACATTCTTGATGCCCAAACTGAGACAATAATCAACAACTACTGTGAAGTAGTTGACAGTAACTCAACAGCAGAAATAGTTGTAGTCACACTTACAAACTTGGATAGCTACGGAGGAGGCTCTGACACATCAGTTGCAAGAAACAAAATATTCAATGATGAATCACTAAGCGGAGTTAAAGGAATAGGAGACAAAGAAAAAGACAACGGTGTCCTTCTTGTACTTGTAGTTGCAGGTTCAGACGGTAAACCACACAGCGGTATAGAAGTTGGTTACGGACTTGAAGGAAACCTTACAGATGGACGAAGTGGACGCATCCTTGACAACTACGTTATGCCAGCGCTCAGAGAAGGAGACTATTCTGGAGCGGCAATAGACGGAGTTAAAGCCATTGCTGAAACAGCAATTGGAACATCAGCTATTGCAACAGAAGACTACAATGAACAATTCGACACAGATCTCATAATCTTTGTAGTCATTGCAGTGATCGTAATTATTGCATTAGTTGCAGGACGCACGCGCGGAGGAGGAGGCTACCGCGGTGGTTACTCAGGTGGACGTAGTGGTGGTGGAGGAGGAGGCTTCGGTGGAGGGGGCTCAGGTGGAGGAGGAGCAGGTCGCTTTCAAAGGATTACACTGCTTAGGATTATCTCTACTACTCGCTGATAGGGTTTTTTCGATATCTTACTGTGACTGCAATAACGTAAACTTATTTTTTTGATTTACAAAAGCAGAAAGCACTATAATGAAACCGGAGCCGAGAATAATCAGCGACGCCCCAATGACTTGGAAAAAAGTCTACTTACTAAATAAAGCGCATTTTCGATGCCTAATTATCACAACAATAGATACCGTCCCAACTATCAAAGGTGCAACTATTAACAATGATAACTCTGGAACGGTAGGCGTTGGTGCAGGCGATGAAGACAAACTGACTATAAAATATCTTTCCCATCCTTATTCCCAAGAGGATCTGCTTACAGATGGCGACTTAGAGCGAAAAACTTTGACATCTCTGCAACTATAGAACCAGATTATAATAAAAAAGCAGGCAAAGCTGCCGCTAAGCCAAAAAAATAAAAGATTAAAAAAAGGAGTGCGCGCGGGCGAATTAACCGCACAAACCAACTGTTAAGACAGGGAGAATAGTAAAAAAAACCTTTAGCTCTTTCTTCCTGCTTTTCAAGTTTGCCTTATATTATGCCAAAAAGAAATCTCAGAGCAAGAATTAGAACTATTATCAATACTACCACTATAATAGCATACCAGAGCCATCCAGCTAAACCACCTTTTTTATTATGCCAAATACTCATTTGTTTATTCGCCACTTGCATAACTGACTCGTAGCATGCGCGTGATATTATTGCTATAATAGCATACGAAAGCAAACTAGCTAAACTACTTTTTTTGTATTGCCAAAACCTCATTTGTTTATTCACCATTTAATCCACTAACCATAGCCACTTAACGCTTTGTGACTGTGTAACCACAATCACCACCTCAATCCATATAGAATCAAGTTAAGGTACTTCTTTTTAATAATCAAGCAATACTCAACTTTGTTGCTTACAGTTTTCCCGATTGGGGTTTAGCAAGTTATCCTTTTAGCATTTTCCATTATCCCTGCGCGCTGGTTTGTCTCTAAATTGAAAATTTATCTTGAGAAATGAAGGCTCGTTAGCCCGCGCTTCTTCAAAACTTACTTTCGGGTCAAGATAGCGCACTAAAGACCTATTCGATTCATAGTACATACTGTGTCGAGCTAACTCTCCCAAAAAGTTAATTTCTTCAAAAGCTAATAGTTGCTCTTGTGAATAGAGACGAACTAAGGTCTTCAGTATACTCATTTTTTCTGATACGTTGATGGTTTTTTTAGCTCTACTGATTATTCCAATCGTAGTCGGTGAATATCTTTTTGATTTAACCGCCACCCAGAACCTGGTTTTTTCTGCCTTATCTTGGATAATTTATTCTCTGTTCTTTGCTGAGTTCATACTTAAGGTTTAGGTGCTAAAAATAAACGAGATTTTATTAAAACAAACAAGCTCTTTACAGCAATAAGTCTGATAATTATTCTTTCACCAATTCTTGAACCAATATCAGAGTTGTTTGCTACAGCACCAGCTTTAAGAGCCCTCAGCATAGTTAGCGCAATCAGGCTTTCAAGGCTAACCCGATTAGCAGCAGCTTCAGGAAGAGCAAAAATTTCGTGGAGACGAATTAACTTCAAGACATATGCAATTACTGCAACGATAATAGGGCTTGGATTCTCAGCATCCTTTTTTGCACCCCGAACGCTGCTCTTGCAAAGAGATCAAAACTTGCTCTCAATGTTCATTGGAGTAGTTGGAACAATCTATGCCATAATAACAGGTTTTATGATAGCTAACGTTTGGAATAAGTACATGGCATTAATTAATGCTACAAAGAAGGAAACAACAGGTCTGAGAAACATTTACCTTTTGGGACTGGAATTGAGGGTTCCAGTCTTAATTGAAGCCTTAAGAAAGAACCTTTCAAGTTATGCCAGCACTGTTATCGATGTTTATTGGAAACAAACAAAGCAAATGGATTACTTAGAATCAAAATTCGACAACCTTTTTGGTTCTATCAAAGATTTTGACCTCAGCAACCCAAAGGACATAGAGATTTTTACCAACCTTAATGATGAATTAAGAAAAGCATCCGAACAGAAAGCAAACATACAATCTCTCTTTGCTGCAAAAGTCCCAAAAATACTATGGGCTCTACTGATAGTTCTATCTTTTGGAATTGTTTCAGGAATGTACATAGTTCCATTCGAAAACCAATTCCTTTCAACATTAGCTATGACCCTAATATCTATCGCTATTGCCCTTATTGGCTTAATAATTTACGATATGAACGATCCGTTTGAATTTGGGTTTTGGGCAGTAACTCCAGAAGCGTATCTTGGTTATTTAGACTTTATAAAGGATTGATTATGGAAAAAAGACGTATTCTGAAAAGAAAGCCCAAATTCCCCAAAGAAAGAAGAGTGTGGATGCTTATTGCTTTTGTTGACTTTGTTCTTCCAGTAAAGCAGAATCGCACCAGTCACAGTGGATGCTAACGCAGCTGCCGGAGCCTTAATCTCCAGCGGAAGTGGCAAAGAAGCAATAAACGTAGTGGCAGCGCCCGCAACTGAACCAGCCAAAACAATCAGGGCTTCCTTATTCTCAGATACCTCTATCTCATCAACCAAACAAATCACCTCCAAGAAAAATTAACAGGAAAAATCATTTTGGGATAAATCAAGTTCATCTTAGTTCTTTAGTGAGGGCAGGTTTTCAGAGGAAAGAGACTGCAGTAAACCACGCCCATAAAAAAGGTTCTACCGACAAAAAGCTTGAAAAACGACACATATTCAAGGCTTGGGAATCTAAATTATTAGTCATGATAACTTAACTAAAAAATCTGTGCTTAGTCCAGAAACCTTGACGAAAACCCTTTTATCGCCTAAATTTAAAAGATTAATCTGACAAGCAAGGTTAGAAGATTGTTGCTAAAATCTAAGAGGCACTTGCAGGTTTCAGTTTTGATTCTAATAGCATCAACCCTTATACTCGGTGCAATGAATCTTAATATTGTAAAAGCACAGATGGAACAGATGGAACCATCTGCTATACTTACGGTTTTAACCTCAACAGGCGGAAAAACAGATCCTCCTGCTGGAAACCAGATTATTCTTGTCGATTATGTTTATGAAGTTCATGTTCAGTTAACAGCGTCCCCTGATAGAGGTTTTGAATTTCTATATTGGAGAATCTCAAACGCAACCAAAACCACTACACTTTATGATAATCCCGCAACTATTGCAGTCGGTTATCCCTACAGTACAAGTTTCGGTTATAGATGCACCGTGCAAGCCGTTTTCCAATCAATTGCACCAAAAATAACGTTATCGTCGCCACAAAATCAAACTTACAATGAATCAAGCGTGCCCTTAGTATTCTCAACAGACAAAACTTCTAATTGGACGGCTTATAGCCTTGATGGGAAACAAAACGTCACCGTAACTGGAAACAGAACTATAACTGAATTAACAAATGGTTTACATAATGTATTAGTCTACGCTAATGACCCGTTGGGAAACATTGGCGCTTCACAAACAATCAATTTTACTATAGCAGTTCCACCCAAAATCAGTATTCTATCTCCGCTGAATAAAACATATACTAACTCTAATGTTCAATTAACTTTCAATGTCGATAACCCTGCTACTTGGCTAGGCTACAGCATTGACCAGCAACTAAACACAACTCTAACTGGAAATACAACTATTTCCGGACTCCCTCTTGGAGAACATAACCTTACAATCTACGCCAATGACACTTACGGAAATAGGGTTGCTTCAAAAACAATCTACTTTAGCATAATACAGCCATTTCTAACCGTGACTGTTGCAATTATTTCAGTTATAACAATAATTGTAGTGGCTGCTGGTTTGTTGGTCTACCACAAAAAACACACAAACACAACTTAGTAAAGAAAGTTTGACGAAAAGGCACCTTTTCTAACTGAAAAGCGTAATAAGACACCGCAATATCCCCAGTTGTAAAAGGGTATGAACTAAATTTTTGTAGAAGAGAAGAAGAATGCAAATTTTTTTCTCTTCTTCTTCTCTCAAATATATTATTTGGCGCAAAGATTGCTTCAAGCAAAGTCAACAAGCAAGAAGTTGTTGTTTATTTAAAAATTTCAACTTTGGCACACTTCTTTGACCCTTCACCTTAAATAATAATTCAAACAAAGAAGAAGGCGGTATCCATGAGTTTACGTTTAAACCCCGAATACGACAAACTACTTCCAAGAATGTCCGATGAAGAATTCGCAGGAACTCAAAGCTTCAATACAAACCGAAGGCCAACACTACCCAATAATCGTTAATGAAGACCTAGAAGTTTTAGATGGACACCACCGCTTTCGAGCTTGTATGGCACTTGGTATCGAACCAGATTTTGAAGTTCGCAAATTCGATGACAAACTTCATGAAAAGAAATTCGTTATTGAAGCAAACCTAAGACGTCGCCACCTCAACAACTTCCAGCTTGTTGAATTAGCTGTTCCTCTGCTTGAAATTGAAAAAGCTCTTGCAAAGTCAAGACAATCCAAAGGAGGCAAAGATGGTCGAGATATGCAATTGGGGATAGCGTCAGATGACGCTACGCCTGAGTTAAAGGCAAAAGCAACTGATATTGTGGCCAAAAAAGCAGGTGTTTCTACCCGAACCCTTGAACGCGGTAAAAAAATAATGGAAAAAGCTAGTGAAGATGAAAAACAAAAGCTAAGGGAAGGAAAAACCAGCATCTCAAAGGTATATCAAGAAATAGTCACCAATGAAAACCCACAACCAGAAAAGGCGGCTAATGATTTTGTGCGGGAAGAATCTCCACGCGAGGTAAAGAATAAAGCAGAATTGCTCGAGCTTTTAGATCGCATGATAAAGCAAGAAATATTCTGTCCGTCATGCGGCAATGAGATGTTTGAATGCAGCAAATGCCACAAAACTTTGAAGAAACTAGTACAACCTAAAGTTTCTCAAGAACCTTCAAAGGAATCTGAACCTGATTTATTTTAATTAAAAAATTTGAACAATGTTTACTTATGGTTTAGTTTCGTCTTTTTCTTAATTACTGGCGCAATTAATAGTGACAATAAGACAAAAATTGTAAGAGTCCATAGTGGAATTTCAGGTAAGGCTGGTGGCGTTTGTGAATTACTTGGTAAAATATCATTATTCAAGTCGGGGTTCAAAGTTGGATTTGATCTTTGAGTTGGTGAAGTTGTAAGTATTGGTGACTGATGGGGAGTTGACGTTGGAGATAATGTTGAAATCGGGCTATTTGTTGTTTCAGGAGTTTCAGATGGGATAACAGCTGGGGTAGCAATGGGTATGTTGGTTGGATTTGGGGTTGCAGAGGGAAGTGGAATTTCGAGAGTTAAAGTATTACTGTACGTTGACGTTAGACCTGCGTTATTATTGAATTGAACAAACACGGTTTTCAATCCCTCGCCATCTAAAAGAGTCCATGTCTTAATTGTTTGATAAGGTTCCCAAACAGACCAAGTAAAGTTGTCATTGGAAAAACGCATTTGAGCAACTCCAGATGTATCATCGGTCGCGGATAAAGACAGAATCACTGAAGTTGTTTGAGAAGTGGATGATTCAAATGTTAAGGATCCTGTTGGTGGGGTCTTATCAAGTTTAATTCCTGATATTGTCATATGAGGGATTTCACTTAGGGTTGTTCCGTAAACATTCCAAGTACTCCAATATTCCAAAGTGTTGTTGCTGCTTTCAGTTGTTATAATGGGGCTTCCAATGCTTGAAATGTTATAGACGGGGCCGTCGTTTATTCGATAAAAGGTTTCATTCATGGGGTAGTCAGGTGTAAGGTTAATTGTAATATCCTGTGAGTTCCAACCATCCACGTAATCGTTGGAGATTTTAGGTAAACGAGTAAAATTGATGCAGAAAGAATTGATGCCATCGTTTATTGAAAGTCTATGTTGCCCCGGCGCTATGATTGGTATCTGGATGTTTGCATTAAAACCTCCGGTTTCATCGATACTTACTGAACCTATGTTTAATGATTCATCAAATACTAAAGATGCATATCCCGGACTAAACCAGCTTCCAGAAATTCCTAAAAATTGACCATTTTGAACAAAAACAGTTGAAGCTAAATTTGTGTTATTTCCAAATAATCCTGCTGCTTCATTATTGCCTATTTGAATTAACCCTCTACGTCCCTGAGAATATGGAATAGTCGTGTAGTAAGAGCGGCTATTGCTGTTGTCTTGGGCTCTGAAAATAATGTTGTCGAATTGTGCTTGATGGTCTCCTGCAGTGCTATTTTGAGCTAAATCAGGAGCGTTCATGCTATAAGTGAAATTTCCAGAATCGGTCGCAGAGTTGTTGATTATTGAAACCCATTTGGAAGTTATTGGATTCAAATAAGAAATATTTACGGAACTGCCGGCTGTGAAGCCAAATCCATTAAGACTAATTGCCCCGTTGGGAGGACCTAAGGTTGGGGAAACTTCAAGAGTTGTTGCGAACTTGAAAGTTAACGGGCTGCCTAAACCAGTAACACAATCATAACCTATCTCTGCTGAGTAGGATCCGCTTGAGCCGACAGTAATATCTCTAAAATAAGTTGAATAAGCTGATTTCGCCCTTTGGTAGAGGTTGATGTTCGTTGCTGAGAGTCCTAACGCGTGGATAGCTGCCCATTGAGGTGCTCCAGCACTTGTTCCTCCCACCTTCCACCATGTACCATTGTACACAGCAACTCCAGTGGCAGGGTTTCCATTATAAGAAACATCAGGTACAGCTCGAGCAGAATAAGGTAATCCGTAATTTGTTTGGAAAGAGGGTTTAATGAAATATTCACTTAACCCACCACTGCTAAAATTCCAAGCAGTCTCAGCATTTACTCTTCCATTTGCAGCCAGAAGAAGAGTGGTTCCTCCTACACTAACAACATTTGGGGAGACAGCAGGCCACATGGTACTTGTGCCATCATCACCTGAAGAAGCAAAAAAAGTTATGCCAGGTCTAATAAAATGATTATTAACACTATTGTATACTTCGGCTGCAAATTCATTACCACCCCAACTCATAGAAACGGCAACAACTCCTGGTTGACTTGTTGCATAATCAATGGCTGATAGAAGATCTGTGTCATCAGGTGAAACGGCTTCAACTAACAATATTTTTGCGTCTGGAGCTATTGCATGAGCCCATTCGACATCTAGACAAGTTTCCATTGCCCATTCGCTGTTTGTTTGCATATTTTGAGCCATTGAGTGAACAATAAAGTTGCCTGTGGTATTGTCTGGAAGATTATATTGACTAGAAAAATAGTTGTAATAACTCAAGATGTTGGGAGTATGGTAAGCATCTATTATTGCAATTGTGCTTCCTGCGCCTCCTGAAGAAGGCAAATTATAGGCTGTTCTTATTTGATTCGGCGAATAACCCGTCGGATTGGGGGTTCCTGCAAAAGGCGAAATATACATTGGATGCGCAACCCATTGTTGAGTTGGTTTATCAGATTCTTTTTGAGTTTCATTTTGAGCAACAAAACCAATGATAATTAATGAAATGAACATGAAGACAAAAAATTTATTACTTAAACGAAGAAAATCTTCGGATCTAATGGACTTCATCTACTATTCAGGTTGAATTATGAGTATCATATTTATTATGATGATGGTTTTCAAATCTATACAACAAATCTTCGCATATTTGCAGAATGCTTTTTGTTTTTTAAAAACACAAGTAATATAGCCCTTAACGCAACAATAAAACAGGAATACTTATGCAAAGATCTTACTCGCGTTTACTTGGAGTAGTTGGAAAACCAAATACTGGAAAATCAACTTTCTTTAGCGCAGCAACTTTAGTGGCGGCTGAAATAGCCAATTACCCCTTTACCACCATAAAACCCAACCGCGGCGTCGGATACGTTCGAACCAAATGTGTCCACGAAGACTTCAAAGTCAAAGACAACCCGCGAAACTCAGTCTGCCTTGACGGCGCACGCCTTGTTCCCGTAGAAATTGTGGATATAGCAGGTATCGTGCCGGGTGCTTGGGAAGGACGCGGCTTAGGAAACCAGTTCCTAGACGAAATCCGCCGAGCAGACGCCCTCATCCACGTAGTTGATGCTTCAGGCGGAACCGACTGCGAAGGCAAAAGCTGCAAACCAGGCGAACATGATCCAATCGAAGACGTACAGTTTCTGGAAAAAGAAATTAACATGTGGATGCTCACCATTCTCAAAAAAGACTGGTCCAAAATCTCTAGAACAGCGGAAACGGACAAAAAAGGTCTCATTCACCATCTGGAAGACCGCTTAGCAGGTTTAAGCATTAAGCGTCAATACGTAGCTGAGGCAGTTCGAAGAGCCAACTTGAACCTTGATAGACCTGTATCTTGGACGGATGATGACTTTTACCGTTTCGTAGACAACTTACGGCGAATAGCTAAACCGATGTTGATTGTTGCAAATAAAATTGATTTGCCCACAGCGCAAGCAAACATTGAACGCTTAAAAAAACTTGACTATGTCGTGATTTCATGTAGCGCTGAGGCCGAATTGGGTCTTAGACGTGCCGCAGAGAAACAGTTGGTCGATTATAAACCTGGCGACAACACTTTCAAGATAACGCAACCTGAAAAGTTGTCGGCTGGCCAAATTAAAGGGCTTGAGGCAATAAAAGATAAAGATCTTAGCTACAAACGGGTCTACTGGAGTGCAAGAAGCCATAAACACCGCATACTTCAAACTACTCGACATGATAACTGTTTATCCAGTTGAAGACTTAGAACACTTTACCGACCACAACGGACGCATCCTACCCGACGCATACCTCATCCCAAAAGGCACAACAGCACACCTATTCGCTTACATAATCCACACTGAACTCGGAGAAAACTTCCTATACGCCATTGATGCCCGCGACAAACGTAGAATCGGCGAAGACGCCATCCTAAAAGACCGAGACGTAATTTCGATTATTAGCGCCAAAAAACGATCGTAAAGTCTAAACCAAAAATATTTTATTTTTTTTAATTGAAACCTGCCCCACATCCAAGCTAGAGACAACGCAAATCGGCGAAGACAATCCTATAAAACCGTGAATCCACACAGTTTTCTCTTAAGAGTGTTGTAATAAATTTTGGATTCCTTATTAATTTTCGAGGGCGGCATAATAGTTACCGGTGTCCTAATGCATGCAACAATATTCGCTTGATATGTTAAAGTTTAAAGGGAGCAGCACACTTTTTCTAAAATTCAAAGTGAGCTTATGCCTTTTTGCCGAAAATGTGGACGACGACTCAAAGAATACAGTGAAAACTGCCCCGAATGCAAGACCTCAACAACTGCTACACTGATAAGAATCAAGAAAGCCTCACCCAAAAAGAAGGCTAAAGCTGACGCCCCAGACTGGGCAGCGCAAGCCACCGTCCCTGTTTCAACCAAAGTTTTTTCTTCCGCAAAACCAGTCAAGACCGTTCTCCAAGCTAAAGCGGCCAAGCCAGTCACCGCCGCGACGGTTTATCTGAAACATAAAGACGTGATAGCTAAGCTGGCTAAAACATCAATTTTCCGCTCATCAAAAAAGGTTGAATTAAAAAAGACCGCCGAAACCAAAGTCAAAGTACAAGAAGAACCATATTTTCCGTCAAAACTAATTATCCCAGCCGTGGTCTCTGCCCCGCATGAAATCATAAAAAACAACCTCTCAACCGAAGAAGATGTCATAACCAATCCGCTAGACTACGAAACACAAGCTTTCAACTTTGACCTTAGCTGTCCGAACGGCCATTTCTGGAGAGCAGGCAGAGTTCTTCCAGTATCTAAAGGAAAAGCATACTGCGCCAAATGCGGTGAACAACTTAGAAAACCTAAAAGCAAAAAGCGGCGCAAATACCACAAATATTAATGGTTAATTGACCGTGACATCATTAGCATTGTGAGCGCATAAAAACGTGCATAAATTTTTTATGTTCCGAAACGGCGTTTGCGGTGCTGAAACACCCTGATCGCCCTTAACAAGTCGATTAAGCGGAAGTCAGGCCAGTAAACATCCAGGAAAAGAAGTTCACTATAAGCAGCTTGCCAAAGCAGGAACCCACTTAATCTTTCTTCTCCCAGAAGTACGAATAATCATATCAGGATCCTGTTTGGTCATATGCGATGTATAGAGATATTTTTCAAACGTAGTTTCGTTGACTTCATCGACGTCTAATTCACCACTCTTTACTTTTCTTGCTATAGTTTTTGCAGCATCCACAATTTCTGCTCTTCCACCATATGCAAAAGCAAAATTCCAAAAGTAACAATCATAATTCTCTGTAGCCTTCTCAACATCTTCAATTGCCTTCTGCAAGCTGGCTGGTAAAAGGTTAACTCTGCCGATAATCTTTACATGAACCTTATTTCTGTGTACACGCTCATCAGTTAACAGTTTACGGAATCTTTCTTCAGCAATCTGCATTATTTTAGCTATTTCTTCTGGGTTGCGGGTAAAATTCTCTGTAGAAAACGTGTATAATGTGACATATTTGAGCCCGAACATTTGGCACCAATCTAAAAGCTGTTCAACTGTGTCAGCGCCTTGTTTGTGTCCCCACTTATCCACTAGCCAAGGGTTATTTTCCTGATCGTTTGCCCATCGTCTATTTCCATCAAGAATTATAGCTATGTGTTCGGGTTTAATTCCGTTTTTGACCTGAAGCCATAGCCATTTCTCGTAAATCTTATAGGCGCCAATAACAGAAAGAACTCTTTGAAGCACTAGTTGAACCTCTTTTGTCTAAAGGATTTGCAATGCATTTTGGTCGTGCACTCTATCTAAAACCTTTATTGTTTCAATTAAAGCTTATCCTAAAAAATATTATCAGACTTGTGAGAGAATCTACAGTTCTTCTGTTATTTCTTCTCTTTTCTTAAAGAAACCTTTTGCTGACCTGTTAACTATGTAAATCAGGAGCACAGAAGCTACACCAATTAGTATGCCAACAATAATTGTAAATAGAAAACTCGCGAAAATTGGATCATTTAAACCAACAACTGCTGATGAATCTTGATAATAATGAATTATTACGTTCGCTGTTCCTTCTAGAACCCAATATGACCAAGCAACTGAAACGATTAAGGCAGCATTTCGCAATAATCTTGAATCCTTTTCAAAGTATAATCGTATGCTTCTTCCAATGAGAATTATGGCTATACCCACAACTAGCAAAGTATCGAGTCCTTTAATGAAGAACGTGGCTATTTTTGGTGTAGCACCCAACCAGCCACCTAAGTCGCTGGGAAACGGTGCTGCGCTGATGTTAACGTTTACTATCCCCAAATAAACACTTACAGCAATGCAAAGTATTCCCGCAATAATTGTGTAGTTAGAAAATTGTATCGGAAGTGCTGGGGGTGTGTAGTCTTTTGCCCATTTGTAGGCATCTTTAGTTGCTCTATCAACTCCAAAACCTTTGAGCAAAAGGAAGCCGCCAAGAACTATTACAAAGGCAATGCCGAAATAGTAAATTGCACCTTTATAGAGAAAATTATCAATCGCCCACAAAATACCGAAAATTAAAACCAAAATACCGGGTAATCCGAGAGCCATTCGAGCATATCTTGGATTATCTACAAGTAAACGAATATATTTTGTGAAGACCGCTGCAGTTTCTTCGATTGACTCACTATGTTTTATTACTATGCGTCTAACAGAAGAAACTGGCACCCTAGATTCTACTAGCGGCAAAACCGCCTCATCTGAATATCCGTCAGTTACCAGAATAACTTCATTAGCGTTAAAAGAACCAAGCAAACTATTCAGCTCTGAAACTAGTTTTCGATCTGCACTTACACCGCCTAAATCGTTTCCAGAAATAGTTGCTACTTCAAAGGTTTCATCTGGTTGCCTCTCATCTTGCAACCGGTCAAAAAGTCTAACTGCTTCAAACATAGCATTAGCGTCTGGTTCTTCAGGGTCTTTGAGAGCTAATGCAACTGCACCATCGAGGTTAGAGGATCTTCCAAGCAAAGGGGTCTTAACAGCAGCTTTAACTTCCAGATCTCCATCTCTATCAACACATAAAATTAGGATACGCTTTTGCGTCTGCTGTTGCGTTTCCCGTTTAGCCATCTCGAATCTCTAACCCATTTTAATGCTGCTAGTTGACTTTAATCTTGTGCTTTTGTTTCGTCCTCTTCTTCATCGCCCAACATGAATTGGAACTCTTCCCAATTGACTTTCTCGCCTCGTTGCAGTTTTTCGCGAGCTTCAGACCCTATTTTTTCTTTAATTTCTTTTTCTTTAACTGCTCTTTTGGCTTGTTCTTCTCTCCACTTAGCTTGTTCTATTTGTCTTTTAGCGTCCTCTTCTTTTCTCTTAGTTAAATCAAATTCTCTAACTGCAACCCTCAACCCTCTATTTTGATCAATCAACTGCTTAATTTGTTCATACCAAAGAGCGTTTTGATCCTTTGCTTTAACAAACGCTTGATGCAAGCTATCAGCTTCAGCCTTATCCTTTTTCAAAGCGGTTATTTTTTCAATCATTTTAGTGTGCAATTCTTGGCTCTTCTGGGCTAAATCTGTTAATTCTTTATGAAATACATCTGCCTGCGCATCAAAAACTTTGCGTTGAGAAATTAATTCTTTAATTTTTTGATGTTTTTTATCTATTTTTTTGTAACCTTTTAACTGAATTTCAAGTTCTTTCACTTCACCAACCAACCTTTTCTCTTCTTGAAGGTCAACTGAAGTGGTAGAAATTTTCCATTCAACCGCATCGAGCTCTTCTTGCAATGCACGTTGATTCACATGTGGCACGGTTTTTTTGAGTTCCGCGATTTTTTCATCTATAACCTTTACTTCTTCCATAATTGGGGTTGCTTTGACTCTGATAAGATCTCTTTGTTCCTTAAGCAACCTTACCTTCTCATTCAAGGTATCTCTTTCAATTTTCATTTGATTAATTTCGTCGCGAGACTTGCGTACCTGCTCATGCAATTGGTTTCGTTTCTCAACGTACTTCTTAATTTGGTTGTTAGCTTCACCAATTTGCTTTTTTATTTTGTCAATTTGTAGATTTATGTTTCCATCTTGGCTTGTTTTTTGATTCTCTGTCACGCGTTAGCCTCTGTAAAGTTATGTTGCGAGTTCATACTTAGCTTGCTATCGGAATTTATATTGATTTACTTTAACTTATATTGATTTACTTTAGGAAAGTCCGCATTGCCCTTGTAATGTTGTTTTTGCATGTTAAAATTTTAAATATGTGCTAATACCTTGATTGGGTGAGATAGAAACATGACTTTCAATTATGATGATCTGCTTAAGCGAGCCTGCGCTCAAATGCCTCAAGTCTCTGAAAAACGCGAACGTCTAGAACTTCCCCGAATATTCATGAACACAGTAGGTATGCGCACTATAATATCCAACTTCAAGGAAATATCAGATGCATTAGACCGTGATCCACAACATGTAATAAAGTTTTTAACTCGAGAAATGGCTACAGCAGCCACCTTCCATGATTCACGTGCAATATTTCAAGGCAAATTCCAAAGAGACAGCTTTGAACGATTGCTGCAGCGATATTTAGAGGGTTATGTTATATGTCCAGTTTGTAAACGTCCCGACACTAGAATAGTTAAGGAAAAACGGTTATCTTTCCTTGTATGTAATGCCTGCGGTGCTAAATCAAGTATTAAGCAGTTATGAGCGAATTAATATTGGAAGTCTATCTTAACATCAAAAAAGCGGGCAAAAACGTTCTCTTAGCAGTTTGCGATTGCGATTTGCTTGGTCGAACTCTTCGAGAGGGAAAAATTGTTTTTAAAATAAAAGAAGAGTTCTATAATGGACGAAAAGCAACCGTTGATGAGGCGGTTGGCTTGATTAACAATTCAACAATTGTAAACCTTGTTGGCAAGAACTGTGTTGAAACCGCCATTGCCCAAGGATACGTTCATCCTGAAGCAGTGATAAAAATTGAAGGCGTGCCTCACGCTCAAATCATGAAATTGTAAAATGCTATTTTTCAAATATGCTTAAATAATTTGAGTTAGGCTAAAATTGTTATGAATAATGACGATGTTGGTTTCTTTAAGTCCAGAACGAAGAATTTTCGTCATTCACTTGTAAACGGAATTTTTTTCCTTGTTTAATTTTTACAATTCTATTGATTCCACGAAAAAGCTGACGTATCTTTTAACAAAGAAGTTAGTGATTATCAATAAAATTAAATAATAATGCATCTTACATGGTACTTCTACCTGTTGATCCTTCAAAATGGAAGCTTCCCTGAAAAAACTCGTTTCTATACGTTTCATAATAGTAATTCTTGCAGCTTTGATGTTGTTGACCGCATTTAACACTTATTTGATTTTTGAAAACACTCGTTCTTCATTGGCTTCCAACGCGGTAAATTATGATTATGTTCTATCTCAAGACGGAGACAACTACAAATTAAAAAATATGTTTACTGGCTACATTTCAGAATTGCAAGGAAGCGCTTCTTCTGCAATTAATTCCGCTTTAATGTCTGGCAAATCAGTTTATCTCAATAATGGAACCTACGTTTTAACAGATGACATAGTAATTTCAAACAAGGTGAATGCCAAAATCGTTAGTGACGACGCAACAATCATTGGTAATGGACACAAAATAATTATCTACGGTGATGACTATTCAACTTCGAAAAATTCGTTGATCTCGGGCTTGACTTTGTTAAATGCAACCATTCGAGTTGAAAATTCGTTTGGAACAACTATCCAAAACAGCATTTTTGAAAACACCTCTATAGGTATTGAGTTAGCAAACACGAACACTTGGAGTGAATACAACAAAATCGAAAATTGTCAATTTAACAACGCCACTGAAGGAATAGCTTTTCGGACCCCAGTTGGCAACGGTACAGGTTCCTATTCTAGCTCACAAATCAATCGTTGCTCTTTTAATCTTAGAGATTTCTCAGTGGGCATAAACGTTGAACCTTTGGCGGAGTTTTCTGATAGTCAAATTCAGAATGTTAGGTTCTGGCTTGGGAAAAATGATTATAGCAGAGCAAATCAAACTGCAATTTTATTAAATGGTTCTATGGATCAAACCCTTCTTTTTGGAGTTGTTTTCGAATCTTTCACTCCTAACCCAGTATACCTTTTTGGAATTGACCTTGGCAACAACTGTACTTCATCGCCAACTATTGATAGTGGGGTTAGTTTCTTAGGTAATTGGACAGCTCGCATTCATAATCCATTTGGTGAATGGATTGTAGGTGATGGTGGGGTTTTTCAAAGGCAAAACGTCAACGTTCCTTTGGGTTTAAACAATCAATATGGCGAGACTGTGAGTATCAGGGCAAGTTCGCTTAAAATTTTTTCATTTAAACCCCAGATTACGGTGGATGGGAGCTTATCCCAAGACGAGACAGTTACTGTTAGAATTCGTTTAGAATATATCGACAATGCAATCTCAAGTTCAGCAGTTCGAACCTTCACCACGAGTGGCTCGGTTTGGCTTTCTGATGAAGAAATGATGAATCTCTATCCTTCGCAGAGCATAATTTGGGCTATTCTGGCTGATGCTAAATCAAGTTCAAGCTCAACAGATGCAACAATCAACATTAGTGGTTATGGCACTGCAGGATAAAATTTGGGTAGAAATATGAGATAGGGAAGTCTTCTCAAGAGAATTTTCTTTATTGTTCGTTTAGAAGATTCTTTCGGTTGAAAATCCTTTCGATTTCCTCTGGTTTTAACAGTTTTTTTTCAAGTACAATTTCTTTCACAGAGCGGTTTTCTGCCTGTGCTTGCTTTGCTATTTTTGCAGCCTCCAGGTACCCTATTTTTGGTGCTAATAGTGTGGCTAAAGAAGGATTTTTTTCAAGGTATTGTTCACATTTATTCTCATTGACAGTTATACCTTGAACGCATTTTTTTGTGAAGGTTGGGATGTAGTTTGCGAGGATTTGAATTGAGAAGAGGAGATTATACATTATTGTAGGTGTCATAACGTTGAGTTCTAATTGTCCTGCCTGCACAGCCATAGATGTTGCTAAATCATTTCCGACTACTTGGTAAGCTACCATGTCAAGGCATTCAGCCATAACAGGGTTCACTTTTCCAGGCATAATCGATGAGCCAGGTTGAACTGGTGGAAGTGTAATCTCGTTTAAGCCAGTTGTCGGACCTGAAGCAAGTAGCCGCAGGTCATTTGCAATGCGGATTAGTTCCAATGCCAACTCTTTAAGCCCACTTGAAACTGATTGTGCAGCTCGGTGGCTTTGTAATGCTTCAAAATTGTTTTTTGCAGGCTTTAGAGGGAAACCTGTAAGCTTAGCCTAGCTTTGCAACTGCAATTTTCTTGTAATCTGGATGAGTGTTAGCGCCTGTACCTGTTGCGGTGCCGCCTAAGGCAACTGAGTAGAGATTCTCCTCTCTTTTACGCAGTTCAGCACATGCATTTGCGATAGCTGATCCATAAGCGCTAAACTCTTGTCCAACCGTAACGGGTACTGCATCCTGCAAATGAGTTCGACCAGACTTCAAAACATGAGCATTTTTAATGCCCAAATCATCAAAAGCCTTTGCAAGGTTATCAAGTGCTGTTTCCAAAGGTTGCAGGGCCATAAGAACGGAAACATGGAGCGCCGTTGGGAAAGTGTCGTTGGTAGATTGCCCCATATTTACATGATCATTTGGGCTAATAATCTTGTAATTTCCTTTTTGGTTGCCAAGAATTTCAAGCGCCCGATTTGCTAATACCTCGTTAACATTCATGTTAAATGAGGTTCCAGCGCCAGCTTGGAAAATATCAACTACGAATTGTTCTAAGAGTTTGTCTGAGAGGATTTCGTCACATGCATCGGTTATTGCATTTGCAATTTTTGAATCAAGCCAGCCGACTTGAAAATTTGCCATAGCCGCAGCTTTCTTTACAAGAACATAGGCTTTGATAAATTGGACTGGCGCTTTGATTCCGCTTACTGGAAAATTCTCTGTCGCCCTCAAGGTTTGAATGCCAAAATACGCTTCTTTTGGAATTGTCCGCTCGCCTAATGGATCAATTTCTTTTCTAGTTTCCACCTGTCTTCTCTCCTGTTACCCTACTTTGATGATTCATTAATTATTTTCTTTTTAGTTCTAAGTATTGCTTCAGTGACTTTAATGTTCTTTGGACAAACAACTGTACACATGTAATAGCTTTTACAACCCCATATGCCATGAGGTTTCTTAAGAATTTGCAGACGTTCGTTCACTGCTTTTATTCTTGAATCAAATACATAGCGTTGCTCTCTTAGTATAGCGGCAGGTCCAATGAACTCTTGGTCTTGCTCGGTTAAGACTGGACATGACCCATAGCAACAACCGCACAAAATACATTTTAAGGCATCGTCAAATCGACTGCGTTCTTCAATGGTTTGGATTCTTTCCTTTTCTAGCTCAACTATAGTTGGATTTAAGACTTCTTTAGGGTTTATCGATTTGATATTTTCAAAAAAAGGATTCAAATCAACAATTAAATCCTTGACAACTTTAAAATATTTGAGAGGTTCAATCACAATCTCTTTTGTATAATCGTAATCTTTGACAAGTTTCTGGCATGCCAAAGCAGATTGGTGGTTAATTGTTAAACCGTCAGAACCGCAGATTCCATGTGCACATGACATTCGAAACGCAAGAGTGCTGTCCTTTGACCACCTTATTTTATTTAGACAATCGAGTATTCGCTCGTTGGGTTCAGATTCAACCGTAAAGGAATCAAAGTGCGGTTCTTTGTCGATTTCTGGGTTGAACCGATAAACTTTCAAAGTTACATTCAAGTTAGTACCTCCTTTGTTCGAGCGCAAACCTGCCTGTAGCAAGAGGTTTGTAACTTTCCTTCAAACCAGTAAGTGACTCGTTTACGAATGTGTGTTTGAGCCATTCCTCATCGTTTCGTTCTGGGTAATCACTTCGAAAGTGTGCTCCACGGCTCTCCTTGCGTTGAAGTGCTGAAAAAACGATAACCTCTGCGATCCGTAGCATATTATTTAGTTCCAATGCTTCCTGCAACTCGTAATTAAAAACTCTAGATTTGTTAGTTAAACATACATTTAGGAAGCGTTTCTTTAATTGACGAATCATTGATAGCGTTAGTTCAAGGGTTTGTCCGTTCCTATAGACGCTACATTGTTCGGTCATCAACTGCTGCATGTTTTCCCTTAAGATAGCGATGCATTCTCCACCTTTGGATTCTATTAAACTGTTGATTTTTTCCTCAACAACTTTTTCGGCTTGTAATGGAATTGGTTGAATAATTCGAACTTTAATGTCTTTTAAAATGCTTAATCCAGTTCTTTTCCCAAATACAACGAGGTCAATTAGGGAGTTGCAGCCAAGACGGTTAGCTCCGTGAACGCTAACGCAAGCACATTCTCCCGCTGCATACAATCCGGGCAAAATGCTACCCGCCTTATCTGCTAAGACATGTCCATCAATGTCTGTTGGGATACCCCCCATAATATAGTGGCAAGTCGGAGCAACAGGAATTTGCTTTTCGTTTGGATCAATTCCAAGGTAAGTTTTAATAAATGAGGTGATTTCAGGGAGTTTTTGGTTCAAACGTTCCTTTCCAATCTCGCGCAGATCCAAGTAAACGTGATCTTTGCCGTCAACACCCCTTCCCTCGCTTATTTCTTTAAGGATTGCCCTTGAAACAATATCTCTTGGCGCTAAATCTTTCAAAGTAGGAGCATAACGTTCCATAAAGCGTTCGCCTAAACCGTTTCGCAAAACGCCGCCTTCAGCTCTTGCAGCTTCGCTTATAAGAATTCCAAGACCGTAAATGCCTGTTGGGTGAAATTGGACAAACTCCATATCCTCTAAAGGTAAAAGCGCATCAAGTGCCAAAGCGAACCCATCGCCCGTTGAGGCAAAACCGTTGCTTGAGGTTTTGTAAATTTTGCCGCTTCCGCCGGTTGCCAAAACTACAGCTTTCGAATGAAAAACCTGAGGTGTGCTTGTGGCTAAGTCGTATCCAGTGGCTCCGCAGCAGTTGTTTAATGCGAAAAGCAAATGTTGAATGAATATTTCATTATGAAATTTAACTCCCTTTTGAAGACAGCGATCGTAGAGTGTGTCCATGATTGCTCGTCCAGTGCGGTCTGAGGAGTAACAGGCACGTTTGATTGGTGCTTGGCCAAAGTTTCTAGTATGTCCTCCGAATCGTCGTTGTTCAATTTTTCCTTGTTCATTTCTGCTGAATGGAACTCCCATATGTTCGAGTTGGTAGATAGCGTTGGGGGCTTCTTTGGCTAAAACCTCCACTGCGTTCTGGTCGGCGAGGTAGTCGCTGCCTTTAACAGTGTCGTACATATGCCATTCCCAATGATCTTCTTCCTCGTTTCCAAGGCATGCAGCGATACCGCCTTGGGCGGCAACAGAATGTGAACGTGTCACGTGCACTTTGCTGATCACAGCGACTTTGACGCTTTCTGCAGGCAGTCAATGCAGCGTATAACCCAGCAATTCCGCCTCCGATAACTATAACATCATATTCATGAATCATGTACTGCCCTCAAAATAAGTGACTTATATTTCGAATTTATCAATTATTTTGTTTTCTTTTTCACCTGTAATTTCCGCTATAACATGGAAAAACTGTTCAAGTCCAGAGTTAACGATCCTTGGTTTTAAAAGCTCATCGATTTGGAAAACACCAGCGGAATTTGACATTTTAATTTTTATGTTGATAGGTTTAACTCCAACGCCGCCTTCTGCAAGTTCAATGTCAACTTTTTCTATTGATAAAGCGGAAACAGCATGAATGTCTACTTTTCCAGATTGGAAAGGAATTCGTGCTCTTCCTGATTCCATGTCTAAGGCGTCTGCGATTCCTACGATACCGGCTTCTTTGGTTAAAATTTTGCATGTTGGTTCGTGATTCGTAGGCTCTTCATGCGTAACTATAGCGTGAAGGACTTCTGAGGTGATAATCGCTTTTTCTTCTTCACTGTAAGTCGGCGTTAGGAATTTCTCGAAGAATTCTAAAGCGAGGAATGCGCTGTATTTTTCATGGTTATTTCTCTGGACTATCATACCTAGATCATGGAAAATTGAACCTAAAACCACTACAACTTCGGCGTCTTCGTTTTTCATATCATAATTTTCCACTATGCTTGGTACTATGAATTTTTTTTCGACCAGAATTCGCAGAAGTTTGAGTGAGAGATTGGCAACGATTTTAACGTGGGTAGGTCCATGGTCTGTGTAGCCCATTCGTTCTATCGCCATAACATTGGCGCATCGCCAGTATGTTTTTAGTTTTTTGTCATCTTTTACTTTTTCCATTACTGCTTTAAGTTTTGGATTGCTGCGGTAAGGTATGTTAAAGATATAGGACACTTGGTGATGCTCCAATATTGAGTAATATTTAGAGTAGAGATTTAAACTTACATCACAAGAAATTTGTGGCGATGCAACATTTTGTTTTTTTTGTGTGTTGAAGTTTTCTTGTTCGATGAACAGGCTTTTAAGCAACCTGTACATATTTTTTTCAAGTCGAAAATGAGGTTTAGTGTTTGGGAAAGAAAAAAGTGTTAAGCGAAGGCGCAATTGGCGAATTAGTTTATCCTGGACAAGGCGAAGTTTTAGGCGTAGTAATTAAATTGCTTGGTTTCGACCGTATTCTTGTTAAATGCCAAGATGGCGCTGAACGTTTATGCAGAATCCGTGGCAAAATGAAACGTCGTGTTTGGATTCGTGAAGGGGACATAGTAATTGTTTCACCTTGGGATTTCCAAACGGCCGAACGCGGCGATGTTGTTTGGCGTTATACGCATTCGCAAGCAGATACCCTTAGACGTAAAGGCATTTTAACCCTTTAATTTTTTTAACATTTCTTTTTTTTCTATTGATTCGACTTGTTTTAATACCATAAAGCCGTTAATATCGTTGATATTATGTCTGGAAAAACTCAAGAGCGAATAGCTCACACCGAAAGAAGAATCGAACGAAGAGACAAAATGCTAAATCACGACAAATCCAAAGAACGTGCTACAGTAGAAGAGGTTTTTGACCAAGCCACGCGCATGATTGTTTTTGATTTAATGAATAGTGGTAAACTCTATGAACTCAATGGTGTTGTGAGTTCAGGAAAGGAAGCGCGGGTTTATTGGGGTACAACTAAAGAGGGTGTTGATTTGGCAGTGAAGATTTACTTAACTTCTTCAGCTGAATTCAAACGTGGCATGCACAAATACATTGAAGGTGATCCACGCTTCAAAGATGTTAAACACGATACACGTTCTTTGATAGCTGTTTGGGCACAAAAAGAGTTTCGTAATTTAGGAGAAGCTGACGCAGCAAAAGTGCGGGTTCCAAAACCAATAGCTGTTAAAAGCAACGTTGTAATTATGGAGTTCATTGGCAAAAAAGGCGTTAGCGCACCCTCACTCAAAGAACAAAACCCAGCTAACCCCGAAAAAGTCTACAAAATCATAGTAACATATCTGAAACGCCTCTATCAAAAAGCCAAAATTGTTCACGGTGACTTGAGCGAATACAACATAATGATGTGGAAAGGACGACCAGTTGTCTTTGATGTTTCCCAATCTGTATCAATTCAGCATCCACTTGCAGATTTTATGATAAAACGTGATATTGCAAACGTGAATAGGTTCTTTAGTCGGTTAGGCGTTGAAGTATTTTCAGACGAAGAATTATACAAAATGGTTGTTGCTAAATAATGTCAGGTCAAGAGACTTTTGTTAAGATTCCAAAAGAACGCGTGGGCATACTAATTGGTCCTGAAGGTAAAGTTAAACAGGAAATAGAAACAAAACTAAACGTTAAGCTAGATATTGATAAAGAAGGCAGTGTCTGCATAAAACTTCCGGAAAATATACCTGATCCATCAGTTTTTCTACGAGCAAAAGATATAGTGACCGCCATCGGGCGAGGATTCACTCCTGAAACAGCTTTTCGCTTACTCCGCAACGAAGACGATATTTTTGACATGATAGATTTACGTTTGATTTTTGGGCGCTCCGAATCCGATATAATACGTGTGAAAGGGCGAATAATAGGAACCGAAGGTAAAACTCGAAAGCTTATTGAAGAACTAACCGAAGCCGATGTAGTTGTTTACGGTCATACAATAGGTATTATCGGCAGTTTTGAAGAAGCAGATGCCGCACGTAACGCTGTTCAAATGGTTATTGAAGGCTGCCAACATCACACAGTTTACAATTACCTACAGAAGAAACGCACAGAACTAAAGAAGCAAAAGCTAGAGCTATGGGAAAAGAAGCCAGAAGACAAATAATTTTTTTCATTGTCTTATTTTAAAGAAAAAATAACCATAAGCTAAATCTTTTTTCTCTTTTCATATGTAAAATGCATTAGCCATTTATACAAGCGCTTTCTTATTTTTAATCAAGGACTAGTTTTTATGTCACCCGAAATAAAAGTTGGAGACCAAGCACCGGATTTCACTCTCCCAGATGAACACATGAACCAAATAAGCCTAAAGGATTTTCTGGGTAAAAAAGTAGTATTAGCTTTCTTTGTTGGCGCCTTCACAATGACGTGCACTAAAGAGGTTTGTGAGTTTCGAGATTCAATGTCTCGAATGGTTGATTTAAAGGCACAAGTAATTGGAATAGATCTGACTGCACCCTTCACCAGTAAACGTTTTGCCGAAAAAAATAGGCTACCATTCCCCGTTCTAAGCGATAAAAACCACGAAGCATTTGAAAAATATGGATTGCAATTCTCACCTTGCGATGATAATGAATGTTGCTTTGGAACGGGTTGTTACCCGATTGTAAAACGTTCTATCTTCATTCTTGATGGAAAAGGTGTTGTGCGTTACAAATGGATTTCAAATAATTCAAATACAGCGCCGAGTTATGAAGATATACAAAAAGTTGTAGAAAAAATTACTTAATTTATTTTTTTATTTCAAAAATCAAATTTTAATTATTTCTTCACTTGTAGTCGCAATCTTAAGGTTGGCTCTTAGGCATTCACCTGAAAATCAAATGAATGAAACGCAATCAAGTAAAGAGCTCATGCCCAACTGGAAAACGTTTCTAGACTTGAAATCGAAACCTTGCTAGCTCGCCTTGTTGAACTGGAAAAACGATTATGGAGTAAGGGATTAGCATGATTAAAGGAAAAAAAGACAATTCGATCTTGAAAAAAAAACCAAACAGAAAGTGGAGGCTCCGAGCAAGGGCTAAGATAAGTTTTAAATCCTATAATATTTAATATTTGAAGGTAGAGCGTTGAGCGTGTTCTCAGAAACAAGGTGGTGAAGTAGGGTGAAAGATAACAAGGATACAAAGTTTTTAGCGATTGAGGAAAGCGATTCGGAAACTATATTACGCCGGTTCAAGCAGCGGAAGGACCTTGAAGATTGGCTGAACAACGGTTCAAAGGACTTCGAGAAATATGAGCTTTACGAGGTCAAGCCGTTGACAGTTAAGATAGAGGTTAAGGAGGAAATACCAAAATGACCGTCCATTTAGGCAGAAAGAGAATTGTCCAAACGTTTGTTTTGTTTTTCTTTTTAAATCTAAATCAAAAAAAGAGTTTCCCAATTAGCCCCAATTAGTCTTAACCCCAAAACTGCTTGGAAAGACTAAGAGTTTATTCTTTTGGTCTTTCAGTAGGTGGGCTCTTGTAAGCTCTTCTTATGCAACTTTTAAAGTTATCATAAATGCTTATCCACACTCAAGATCCTCATCATCCTTACGTCTTCGGGGCCAGAGTCGTCATCGCCCACCCAGAACAAGACACAGCCCATCAGTCATTAAAACTTTGGGTTAAAAAGAAAAAAAATTACAAAGTTGATTTATTTGCCTTTTTACAGGAATCGTTTTTTTTATCAGTCTTAGCTTGAATTGTTAAGCCCAACGAAACGGCCACTGTGAACGTTGAAATAGTTCTGTTGAAAATACTCGGTAATTCTTAATTTTTGGAGGGCTTTCAATTGAATCTTCGACTCTTTTTATAGCTTGAGCAAAAACACCTTTTTCAGATTTTTGTAACGCCTCTTCATCTATCCATAAAGTTAGGATTGTTACCTCGTTTGGGTCGTCTACATCGAGCAATGAAATGGCGCCGCGAAAACCCTCAGTTTGATGTGCCAAAGTATTTAGTAACAAATCTAGTTCAGAAAAACCTTTTTCGCTTTTGCCTTCCTTAAAATGCCAAACACTCATTCTGGCTAAAACCAAAAGATTCACCATGTATATATTGTAATTTCTCTTTTATATGCATTTAACAATTCTCTAATAGGACAGACTATATTTTAATGCTTATTTCTACTCCGTCTCCGCCAACTTGAATGTAACGGCTACTGTATTTGCCAGAGTTGCGAACATACTCCAAGTAGTCACCCATCTGATCTGCAAAAACTCCCGCGTTATCCGCAAAAACAACTGAGCCACTCTGAAGTTTATCCTCAACTAACTTAAGGTATTGGAAATATTCATTTTTCTCGGCATCGATGAATGCAAAATCAAACTGTCCCCTCCAAAGTGGGAATCACTTCTAAAGCGTCACCTGTGACAATCTTGACATTTGGCGGAATATTTGCTTGAACGATGTTTTTTCCTGCTAACTCTGCTTCATCACGGTGGATTTCAATGGTTATAATCTCAGATTTTTTTTCCATTTCTTTGCCCATGAGAATCGTTGAGTAACCAATCAATGTGCCTACTTCTAACACGTGTTTGGGTTTGGCTTTCCGAATTTCCTCCTCCAAAAACTTGCCCTTGTGTGGTCCTATGATTGGCAGAAAATTCTTCTCAGAAGCCGCTTCAATCGCCCTCAAAACCTTATCTGCACTGCTTATTCCAGTTTGGGTTGTCATAAAGGAACCTTTATTTTATCGATAAAATGAGCTTGTATCTTCGCGATTTTCGGGGCAATAACAGCCTGGCAATAGGGTTCTTTTGGGTGTTTTTTGAAGTAATCTTTGTGATAAGTTTCTGCGTTATAGAACACTTTTAGGGGTTCAACTTTTGTTACGATTGGTTTGTTCCAGATTTCTTCCTTGGTAAATTCTTCAATTAGTTTTTCTGCAGTGGTTCTTTGTTCTGGGGTGCTATAAAAGATGGCTGAGCGGTATTGTGTTCCAATGTCTGCTCCTTGGCGATTGAGCGTTGTGGGGTCATGCATGGTGAAGAATATCTCCAAAATCTCACGGTAACTAATCACTTTAGGATCAAAGAAAATTTGTGCAGCCTCTGCATGACCGGTTGTTCCTGTTGAAACTTGCTCATATGTTGGGTTATCAATATTGCCGCCTGTGTATCCAGGTTCTATTCTTTCAACACCCTTTATGATGCTAAATGCCGCTTCGGTACACCAGAAACAGCCACCGGCTAATGTTGCGATATCTAAATTCTTATTTTCAATTGTTGATTGACTCATAAAAACAGCCTACACAAACTATTCTTGTTGTTTTGAGAACTTAATTGTTTGTGGCTGTCATCACACAATAACTTGCAACGGAATCCATTTTACCAGCTAAGTATTACAAAATAACAAGGTTTCCTCAAAGTGACGCATGAACCAGAAAAAACCGACCGTAAGAATCTGTTAAACTCAATTCAAATTACGCCGTTGGCTTCAGAAAGTTTCGGGGTTCGCTCAATGTGTACTCTGGTTGAAACCCCAGATGTAACTTTACTTTTGGATGCTGGCATCTCGCTTTCACCGTATCGCTTCAACCTGCCACCTCATCCAATCGAGTTCCAAACAATCGCTTTTCTACGAAAAAAAATTGCAGAAGCCGCCGATAAAGCCTCAATTACAACAATTAGCCACTACCACTTCGACCATCACACTCCCTCTTTCGAGGACTGGGTTGTAAATTGGACTGAAGATAGTGAAACCGCACGTCAAATCTACCAAGACAAAATCGTTCTCGCTAAGAATTCAAAGGAAAAAATTGATGCAAATCAGCGTAAACGAGCTTGGATGTTTCAGAAAACAGGAGGCAAACATGCCAAAGTACTGGAAATGGCAGACAATCGAATCTTCAATTATGGAAAGACCTCTTTGCGTTTCTCTGAAGCTGTAGTTCATGGAACTGAGGATTCGACATTAGGCTGGGTAATAATGACGTTAGTTGAGCACGATGAAGAACGATTTATGTTTGCTCCCGACATTCAAGGACCGATGTCCAAGCATACCTTGGAGTTGATTTTAGCTGCCAAGCCTACTGTTATTATGATAGGTGGTCCACCGCTTTATCTTGGAGGTTTTCGCGTGGAAATGGCGCAAATAGAGCAGGGACTTCGGAATCTAGAACAGGTTGTTCAAGAGGTGCCCTTGGTTATTTTGGAACATCATGCCCTTCGGGATGAAGGATGGAAACAAAAAATTGAATCTGTTTTCCAGAAAGCTTCAAGGTCAGAGCACAGAATTTTAACCGCTGCTGAATATGTTGGCAAGGAAAATATGTTTTTGGAATCTAAGAGAAAACAGCTTTACCGCGACCATCCGCCGTCTGCTGAGTTCAAGGTGTGGATTAAAACGTTAAAAAACAAAAAAATCGCTAAGCCACCTATCTAATTTCTCGTATTTATGTTGTTTTTAATAAGTTATGTTTTGTCTCCTTGTTTTAGAAAAGTAATTACTGACAAATTAAACTGCTATTTTTTGTGTTTGTGATTCTAAATCCTGCTGAAAGAAATTTTTCAGTCAGTTCATTTCTAACCTCTTCTCCATGAAGTTCAATAATGTAGCATGGAATCTTTTCTAAAACTTCTTTTGTTACAGTCTTTAAACATATTTCTGCACCTTCACAATCAATTTTAGCTACATCGGCTTCGCTTGAAGATATAATCTGAGATATGCTATTTATTTTCATGTCAAATTTTTGGTTCGTTGGGGAAAATCCAAAGTTATCGTCGGCTTGTTCAGGGTTTACCTTAATGATAGTATCTTCACAGCCTATCCCTGCTTCATGGATTTCTGCATTAACATGGTTTAGCTCAACATTTTTTTTAATGAATCTATGATTTTCTGGTACTGGCTCGTAAATAATGACTTTTTTTGCTCCTGCTAATGAAAATAGAACAGCTGTTTCTCCTTGAAAACCGCCAACATCCAATACTACTTTGTCGTTATAATTGCCCTTGTAGTCTCCTTTTAGTTGTTCTGCTAATACAAGAAACATGTAAGATGTGCCTTCTAGTTCAAACTTGTCACCTTTAATTCTAAATACATCTTCTTCAATCTGGCTGATTTGATGTTTTTTTAATAGATCAGCGATTGAACAAATGATTTTTGATTGCTTGATAATTTTGAAAACCTTAAAATCGACTTGAAAATGATTTTCGTTCACCTGTTCAACGCGATAATTTTTAAGAGCACTATAGCTGTCTCTAAAGTCTCTGAACTGTGAATATGTTAGGTTCAGTTGCCAGCCACTTCTAAATTTTAGTACTTTCCTATTTTCATACGGCAAGCCTGCAAAGGGATTATTCAATACGATAAATGTTCTAATTAAACCAATTAAGGTGACCATTCTCGATCTTTCCAAGTTTAAATTGTCTAAAATAGATCAGGAAACAAGTTATAAAGGTTAAAAGAAATGTCAGAAGCAATAAAGCTAAAATGCGACGTTAGTTGCAACAAAATAATTACAAATGGCGATATGAAGTTTTGTAAGTGAAAGTAGGCTTGACTTAGGCAGCGTTAATTTTAACCGTTCTCTTATTTCTTTTGTTTATACTTTATACGCCATTTCTAAAAGGCAAAGCCCCATTGAAGATCGCTGTTGACCTGTAAAGTCTCATTGAGAAAGCAGATGTAGTTAATGCTCCATCTTGAAAAGTCTTTAAAAGTTTATCGTTTTTTGATGTTGGTTTGCTTTGTCTTTGAAGTTTTTCTTGGTTTACCCATTACAGCCGCCTTCCTAAGATCCAAAGGTGTGTTTATGTAAAAGAAGGTCTTAAAATCAGGATCCAATTGTTCAATCACCATCGTGGAAATATAGCGGACTCCACGCAACTTCTCCACCATAGTTTGCATATCAGATCCATCTTCAGCCAACGCTTCTTTTGTCGCTTGAATTGCTTGTTTTGTGTTATAAACAGCGTGTAAGGGTTCAATCTCTTGGTCTGTCCATCTTGGAACAGCCGCTGCTTTCCCAATGCAACAATCCAAAAGCAAAGACAAGATTTCTGAGGAAATATACGGATTATCAAACCTTAATAGCGCAGAGTATTCGCCACTAGCCGCTTCAAAACCTGTTAACGCACCAACTAAAGCTCCTTGGGGTTTGGAAACATTAACGACGTACTTGACTTTGTTAGAAGAAACCAAGTTTGAATAAGAATCTGCTTGGTCTTGAGAACTTGTAACAACGATTATTTCTTCAACAAGCCCTTCAACAGCATCAATTACATGGTTAAGCAAAGGTTTTCCTTCCAATTCTAAAATGCCTTTATCGCTTGTGAATCCTTTTGAAGAACCGTTTGCCAAAATAATCGCTGATCTATTCAATTAATTCAACTCCAATTACAAAATTCTAGCACGTGCCGTATAGTTTAAGCTTTTTCGTAAAAAAAATAAAATGATTAGGCTAGTTTACTTCGTTATCGTCTATTTTTCTAGCCATTTCAGCTAAAATCTTGGTGAATGGATGGTCTGGTTTATCTTGGACGAAAATCAGGTTTCCTTCTGCTCTAAGAATTTCGCAGAAGCATGGCACCATTCCAAGCATTGGTACTTGATAATCATTTTTAATTTTGTTTTGCATTTCAGTTTTCTTTGCAGCTAAGGAGGTGTCAAGTACTTTGTTTAAGACTAAGCCTGTCTTCTTTTCGAATAAGTTGTATAGTTCAGCTAGCATGCGTTTTGTTCCGTCAACGTCTGATCTATCTCCCGTTGTTGCCACGACCACGAAGTCAGCTGCTACAATGGCGTTAATTGATGAATACTGTAGACCAGGACTTGTATCAAAGAATAAGTAGTCAAATTTCTGTTCTTTGAGCATTGATTCTCTAAGCGCTAGGAGGCGGCCTAAAGCACGCATTTCCCATTTGCGATCTTTTGATGATATGTCTCGTATTGCTTCTGTTGAAGGATTTGCTAACCCAGTGAAGAATTTGCCGTTTCCAGGTACCCTGTTACTTAAATCTATTAGAGTTTTGTCGATTTCGCATGTGTTATTTAAGTAATCATTGAACCAGAAATCAGTGTTAGGGGTTTTGAGGATTGCAAATAAGCTTGGAGCTCGAAAGTCAAGGTCAAAGATGCAAACTTTTTTGCCCATCTTAGCAAATGTAGCTGCCAAATTGACTGAGAGTAGGGTTTTTCCCGTTCCACCTTTGTATGAATGAACTGCAACAATTTTGCTCATATTTTCAACTCTGAATTTCCCTTTCTATAAAAAAGTATGCTTTCCTACCTTTTCGTTCTTTCTTTAAGTATCCCATTGTAACTAATTGATTAAGATATGCACTTTCCACAGCTCGAGCTCGTTTAGTTTGTTCAGAGATCTCTTCAGCAGTTGCTCGGGTGCATCTGCAAATTGACATTGCTGTTTTTCGTAAGTGGTCAGGCATGGATAGAAGTGTCATTACGTCTAGTGATGCTTCAGGTAATGATGGAAGGGATGTTTTTTGATAGTTGGAGTTTCCGTTGCCGTTTTTTTGGATTTCGATCATTATTTCCACTTTGTCATTGAGCCTCTCGAGGGTTTCTTCTATTTTTTCTAAAATCGTTGAAGGTTTTTTATTTGAATGTTCGTTTTTAATCAATCGTTATCCCCGAGTTGTATTTCGTGTGTACACTTCGTTAATTTAAGCTCGTGAGTTTATTAAGTCTTGCGACATTGCAGTACTGATTTTGGCTAACTAACTAAAAACGTACAAACTGAACAAAACCTAAATACAATAAAAGAAAAAAAATATTTGATTAAAGAATAATGAGGTTTAAAAAAATTAAACCTGGGTTAGTAGAGAATTGGAGTTTGGTTTCTTGCTTCCTCTACAATAGGCAAGACTTCTTTTAATTCCTTGAAGTACTTTAATACCGTAATGCCGCGTTGCGTAACCGCGAAAACCACGCGAGCCTTTCCAACGGTGCGTTCTTCAACCAAGCTTTGTTTTATAAGAAACTCTAAGTATTCTTTGAGGACGCTGCAGTTAACATTTGCTTTATACATAATATGAGTCAACTTAAGAGGTCCTCGATGGGAAAGCACTGTTAAGATATCGACATACATTTCAAGTTTTGACCGACGCACTTTTGTATTCCTCTTTTTTGTGTAAATGATTCGTTTTATTATAAATGATTTATGTATTGATAATTAGCGGTTTTGACCATGTTAGCCATTAATTGGCGCTCTTTCTTGTAGCTTTGTTTAACACATTTAATCTATTTTCGAGGGCTGTAACCATGTCATCTAGGAGTATTTCACGCAATTCTGTCGACAAACTATTGATTTCGTCATCAAAAACGTTTGCTAATTTTGCTTCTAATTCTTTTCTATCTTTTTCGGCAAATTGTTTCATACATTTTCCTCCCAATTCATTGACAAACCAGAAGGCTGATGGTATTTAACTAACTTATGAAAGCAACCTACTTATCTAAAATAAATACTTGAAAACAGAACCTTGCCTTTTAAAATTTAATATTTAATATAATCAATAACGGTTTTAAGGTCACATATGATTATTTGATACAGTTACCGCTTACTTGATGAATTATATTCCCATTAATTGTTGTTGATTGTATACAATCACAAATAAATTTAAGTAGCAAACGTTTATTTTGAATTGGAAAAATACGTTCTAAATTGGTAAATTTTTCCAGAAGGATAATTTATTTTGTATAATTCGTTCAAAGAGAAATCTTGGAGTGTTTTACTACTCAAAGGCAAATTATCAAACGATCAAGTTCGAGCCGAACGATGTGAAAACTGTAATTCAAAAACTGAAATCTTGACAACCAACCTTGGAAATCCTAACTTACTATTATTTGGCTGTAAAGACAATAAATGCAAACATAGGTTTCTACGTATGAATTTTGATTCTTAAGGAAATTCCTCTACGTAGTAAAAACATCAGAAAATATTGAAATGTCATTCTTGAGGGAATTTTGGGTGTCCAACTACGCTAAGACAAATTGTGCTCTCGTTAGTTCCATCTATACCTATGATTGAATTTAGTTCTTCATCGAAAAAAGCTCCGCATTCACAGGATCCTAAGTTGTTGGTTGTTGCAGCCAAGGATAGGTTTTGTGCTATGTGTCCAGCATCTAAGTAGATGTATCTGTAGGCTCTTTGTGAATATTTCCATTTTGATCTTCTAAAAATAGCTGTCCAAATAAAGATAACTGATGCGTCTGCACACATCTGTTGGTCCAAGGCTGCGTGAGCTAATTTGTCGCCAAAGTTTCCAAGTTCTATTTCTTCCAACAAATGGTTCTTTATATTGTAGTGATAAAGTCCTTTCTCGATATCTTCTACATTATTCGCAGCTATGTAGGTTTCAATTGGGTATAATGCGCCAGCTGACGGGGAGGTACGAAACTCGTAGCCATGTTCGGTTCTTTGGATGCCAGTTGAGGTCCAAAGAAGAAAAGCTAAATCAACTTTGCTTAAAGGTTTCGCTGAGAAGGTTCGTATGCTTTTTCGTTTTTTGAGAATTTGAGCAAAGCTAATAGTTGATTCTTGGAATTGACTTGATAGCAGTATGGTTTTGCTGGAAGGGTAGTTTTTGTAGATTTCAGGCTTATTTGTCCAGTCGAGGTTGCCTCCAAGGCTTTTGTTGCGTAAGTATTTTGTCTTTGTTTGATAATCGTCTCCAATAGTTTCACTCATTTTCTAACCTTCTGAAAATAGCTTCTAAACATTAAGTTAACATAGAGTTTCTAATGAATTTTTTCCGTAATTGTCAAACAAATTGATCATGTTGGGGCTGCATGGCTCATTGGTAAACGACTGGCACAAGCAATTATAACATTGTTTTAAATAGCTAGTCAGGTTATCAATATTTGGAGAGTTTTATGAATATTGGTAAGCATATCGATTTTTTGAGTGCTTTATCAATTATAATAGTTGCAATCGCTTTGTCAGCTATAATTTATAATCATACTCTTATAGTCAACATGGTCATTTTAAACATGCGTTTTTCGCATATGCTCTCAATTATTGGAACAATTGGAATTGCAGTAGCGACTCCTCTGTTTACTGTGATGAAACGTTCTTATCCTGCTTCTTGGACGAAAATTATACGTTTCCACATTATTGGCAATCTAGTCTTCTTTACCTTAATAGTTTATCATTTTTCCTCTCAAATATCAAGGTCCACCCTTCCAGATTTAGGCACTGGTCTTGCAATGTTTGGCGCTATGAGCCTGCAAATAGCCTTTGGTTTTACTCAACGATTTGCATCTCAAAGAAAAATAGGCGATAGAACGATTAGTTTAAAGACTGTAAAATTTATTCACGCGAGTTTGGTTATGGTGTTTTATCTTATCATTTTGATACATGTTCTGCATGGATTTAAGATAATTTAATTTTACATAAGCTTGTTGCTTCATTTTAAGACAACATTGTTTTAAGTTATACTCAAGCGCTAACACGTTAGACAAAAAAACATAGATACTTTTCTTCAGACAGCTACAGAAGAGGAATTAATGAAATTACTTGGCTTATCAGACTATGTTTAACCAAAAAAGGTTTAGTTCTTCATCTTTTTTCTTAATCGCAAACCTTCTACAAGAAAAGATGACGCTGAAAATATTGTTATTACAGTCAAAAGAACATAGGACTCTAACAATTCTTGTGGTATCCAGCGAATACACATTCCAGCCTTCTTTTCTTTTGTTGCAGATTATTTCTTTAATTTCTGGATGCAGGATGGGATGTAGGTTGGGAGTTATAGTTCTATTTTTTGTGTTTTACCTTGCGGTCAAGGAAGTCCGTTCTAATCTGTCAAGTCATAAATTTTATTCCGCGCAGGTTTACATCCCAAATCTTTAAGTTATTATCGCTACTATTGACTTTGAGCGTTTTCTAATGAACAAACAAGAAGCAAGCACGTTCCTTAAGACATTATTATCTGAATGCAAATTAGATTCAAATTCATTTATTCTATTGGAGCCAATCCCCGAAGATGCGCTATCGACTGGCTACAAAATTAGAATAAAAGCAATTATGGACAATGATTGCAGGCAATACATTAAAGGAATTACAAAGAAACATGATTTAGCGGTAGTGGAAGAACAAAATCAAATTATAGTTTACAAGCCTAAATCAAACCACACAGGTCACCTAATTCTAAAGTAATTCACCTATAACATTTCGAAAGATTTCCCTTCTAAGGAAAAAACAGATTCCTACAAAATTCCTGTGGGTGTGACTGGGCAATCACATCTCTATATGTAGTATTGCTGCTCTATTTGTTTAGGTGTAAATTTTGTCGAAAGATCAACCTCATCCAGGTCATGCAAAACACCTCTGCAAAATGGTAGAGGAAAAAGTACCCATAGAAAAGATAAAGCCACTTGTTAAAGATGCGAAATACATCTGCAAAGGTTGCATGCGAACAGCTGCCAAAGCAGAAAACCTATGCGCACCAGAACCTCTCTAAAATACATCTTTTCTTTTTTTTGGCATAGTTAACGCTTTGTGGTTTCACCTGCGCAACAACACATCTTAATTATTCCGTTTCAAGATAATCTCGAAATAGCGAGGATTAAGATATGATTTCTGCAGTTGTTTTATTAAATACTGATTCAGGTACCCAAGATAAAATATTAGAAAGCCTAAAACTTGTAGATGGTGTTGAAGAAGCACACGCCCTCTTAGGGGTTTACGATCTTTTAATCAAAATTAAAGCTCGATCAATAGACCAAATTAAGGAAATAACTAGATCACAAATTAAATCCATAGCTGGCGTAAATAGCTCCCTGACTCTTATGGTAATACAGGATTGATAATAACCAGAGTTCCTTCTCATTTCTTATTAAGTAGAAACTTTTTTTCATTTATCTAAAAGAAAATAAGGGTTGTTAATAGCCAACTCCCCAATGTGGAAACCATCTGAATAATGTATGCATATGATTGAAGAAGTAGAATCGGTGATGGAAATCGCCCCAGGGCTTTGAGTGGCTGGGGGATTTTGGGGTTGAAGGGTTTGGAACTTGTTCTTTATTTGGTTGTGTTTCGTCATCTGATTCAGACTGAGTTTTTGGTGTGGGGTCGGGGGTTGAGCTAGTTGTTTGAGATGCTTTTGGGGTTGGAGTAGGTGTGGGATTTGTGTTTTGGCTGGGTGTAGGTGTCATTGTTGTTGAGGGAGTTGGAGTTGCGTTTGGGGTTTGAGTTGAAGAGGCTGTTGGAGTTGGGGTAGGTGAATCAGTTGCTGAAGGTATTGGGGTTGGGCTTGGTGTTATTTGAGGAGTTGGTGTAGCTGTTGGGAGTGCGGTTGGAACTGGCGTTGGAGTTGGGGCTGAAACAATAGTTATGGATGGATTTGGCGAGTAGCTGTCTGAGAACTTTAGGTTGTTGTGAGTATTTGAAGCCGATGCAGAAATTAAGAGTGAATCTGGTCCTGCTGAAACTCCGGTTATTTGCCAAGTTGCTATTGATGTGCCAGTTGATAGGGTGGCAATGTTGAAGGTTGGTGTATTTACTGAAAAGTGTCCGTTTTGTGAACTTAGTGTTAGCGCGACACTCGTTAGTTGATTGTACTTGGCAGCGTCATTGATGTTTTGGATAGCTACTGTGACGGTTTGGGTTTGGCCTACTTGAATGTTAGTAGGTATTTGGTTTTGGCTGTTTCCTTCAACTATGTCTAATTGCTGATTGTAGGTGGTTGATAACAAACCTGGATGGCATGGACTACATAGATTTGTAGAAGCTGAGTCTGCCGGTGCGGCAAGTAAAGCAATAGCGACTGCGATTGTTGCAGCTATCATCATAAATGATATTGGGTGAGATTTGATGAAAGATCTTATTTGCATTTTTAATTGACCTCAATGTTTTTTTTAGGGTTGTTTAGAGATGTTACTGTAAGGTCTTTATTCGTTTTTGAGAAGGCCATCAACGCTATTAGTGAAACAGAATTCGCAAAATATAAGGCTGTTATGCGAAAGAATATTCGCAATATTGTTAAGTCTATCGAGGTTTCCATTACAAATTTAGTTTATGCTTTCTTCTTAAAACATAGGATTTATTTTGGAGGGTTTTTTTGATGCTTTCTGAAAAGCAGCAATGACAAAACAACAATAATCGCTAGAAAGATTGCAATAACCACGATTAATGTATTCAAAGGTACAGAAATTGGATTGCCTGTTAAGTTAGTTGTAGTTGGGGTTGAAGTTGGAGCTGTTGTTGGATTCGTTGATGATGTCGGGTTTGGTGTAGAGTTAGAAACAGAGCTAGTAGGTATGGTTATTGTTTGTATATTACTCCATTCGCTTTTTTGACCAACAAACTTTGTAACATAGCTTCCAAAGAATTTGTCTGGGACAAACTCGGTGTAATAATAGCCTATCAAAGCTTGTACTTGGACGTCTATATCACCGCCCCATGGTGCAGGTATAAGGTCACCGCCATTTGAAGACCCCCTAGTAAGAAAAGTAAGGGTTGTGTAAGGCGAGCCAGAAGCTGAATAAGCTTGATTATTTTTAGGGTAGTACATCCAATCATCGCCAAAGTGTCCTTTTGCACTTATATTGTAGTATAGGCTTAGAGTTTTTCCACTTGCACTATCATAATTGTTGAATTGTTGGTTTTTTATTTTAATTTCAATTGTTTTGTTCTCTACGTGATAGCCTTGATAAGTTTTGGTTTTTCCAGTATATGGGTCGGTGTAGTAACTTATTGGTTCATCGTAAGAGCGATCAATAACTTTTACAGTAAATTCTGGTACGGATGGTTTAGGTATTGACTGAGCAAACGCAGATTCAACCATCATTAGGCTTGAGACCGCTAAGATAACGACAAGAAGTAAAGAGAAACCCTTGTTTATACATCCCATGCTTATTGTTAGGTTTGGTTTGGAGATAAAAGACTTCTCGTATAAGACTCTTGACTAAGAGCAGTTAAGAATTCTTGACTAAGAATATTGTTTATAGGATTTCTAAGAAGGGTTCTGTTTTGTATCAGGTTTTACGCTTAGAGCAATTAACCATAGACCTAAACCAAGCGAAAGAAAACCTAAGAAAACGAAAAGGTATAACGGCGAATTCAGGGCACTAGAATATTTTAAAAACCAGAAACCTAACAAAAATACTATTGTTGCGCCAAACGCAAAAGCAAAAGCACCCAACAAACCCAATTCTACTCTCACTCAATCACCAAATTGTATTTGTTTTGACCTTACTTAAAAGATTATTTCAAACTAAGAAAGGGTCTGTTTTGTGTTCTCATTTGTTGTGATTATTATTCTTCCTCGAATTCCAAGATAACCTATTCCTGTCGCAACTAATCCGAGAATAAAAATACCAATCCCACCGCTTACATTCGAAAGAACCGCTGTGTTGGTTGGAGCTATTTCACCGAAAGTCGTTAAACTACTGACAGCATAAAAGAATCCATTTATTGCTAATATGACACCTAATAAGGTGACTAATGCCCAAAAAATTCCGATGATGTTGGGTCCAATCTTAATAATTATTGGCATACGTATCAACTTCTTAATCATAAACTTGCTTAAAAAATTTTTAGAATAACAATTGAATGGGTTAAACTGTTTTTGTTTTGTGTTTTTTGTGTGCGCTTCCCCACGAAGAAGAGTTTCTTATAGAATATTGGATTTTATTTAGTAACTGATAAAGCAGACTACTTATGGAGATTGCAAAAGCTGGAAAAACTGGCAGAATATACCAAAAAAGTTTTGTTTGAACAAAAGTGAAAATCAAAAAGACAACTGCAATCCATAAAATGAGTAGAGTGTCCGCTTTTGCTTTCTTAACAACAGCCTTGAAAGCGCAAAGTCCCACCGCAAAAGGCAGCAATAATACCCACAATTTTTCGTTAATAGCTAAGTAGCTAAAGTAGAATAGGTATCCTTCTTGGTGACCTTCCAGAGGGCTAAATGTTCGATTAAACCCGCTATACATAATATACGATTGCCAAAACTCCGCAGAAAAAGAAGATGCCATATAAGTTAACCAAGGAGAAATAATTAGAAGCCCAACTCCCCAAAAAAGAGCAAACCGTTTAGTGAAAACAAACCTGATGCTTCTACTTGTTACAGTTAGATAAGCAAGGATAATTATAGGAATCAGCAAAGCTCCAACCTGCTTTGTCATTAGGGCTAAACCAAAAAATAAACCGCTTAATGCTAAGTATCGATTAGATTTCTGGGGTTTCTCGCTTAAAACTAAAAAGTAAAGACTTGCTATGATAAAGAAAACCAAAGGCACATCAGTCATTGCCCGTCTCGCAAACATATAAAAAGTTGTGAAAGTGCCTAAAACAAACGCTGACAATAAACCAACATATCCATTATACAGTTTCTTCCCCAGATAGAAGATAAGAACTAACGATAAACTGCCGAACATGGCGCTTACAAGTCTTGAACTAAAGTTACTAACACCCAAGATTTGGTAGGAAAGGGACATAAGCCACATATTAAGCGGAGGTTTGCCAATCCAAAGTGCAACGTCTCCGAAAGCCCACGGGTTAAGGTAGTCTCCACTTTTAACCATGTGATATGCCCACTGCGAGTACGTTTGCTCGTCAGCAGCCCAAAGTGGTCCATTGCCAAGATTTATGAAGAATATCGTTGAGAAAGCCAGAATCGCCAAAATGCAAAGAGCATCGAAGTGTGCTGAAAACCATTTTATCTTTCGGCTAGAAACAGTGATTGGTGGAGAGTTTTGTTTGGTTTGTCTGTTTGAATAAGCAAAGACAAAGATTGTAAACAGAATCGCTGCAGCCACGGCGCATGTAATCAAATTGAAGGCAACGGTAGTCCAAGCTAAAGAATTGGCTGTTTGCAAGGGTTCTTTTTCTGTGGTTGAATTGGTTAGAGCTAAAGCGTATACATTGTGATCGTTTGATCCAAAGTAGAGCATGTTATTCACGATTGCGGGAGAAGAATCCACAGAACTCCCCGTTGCATAACTCCATTTTACTGCCCCGGTGAAAGCATCAAAACAGTAAACATTATAGTCCTCAGAACCAACGTATAATTTGCCGTCAGCAATAGCAGGCGAAGACCAAACCCAATATCCCGTTGGATACTTCCATATTTTCTCTCCGCTGGTAATGTTGAGGCAATAAACTCCGTTGTCTTGGGAGCCTACATAAACGTAGCCATAAGCAATAGTTGGAGAAGAAGCCACCGTATCGTCCGTTTGATATTGCCAAATTTTTGTGCCTGTGGAAGAATTCAAACAGCAGATATAGCCGTCGTATGAACCAATGTAGATACATCCATTGTTTATGCATGGGGAGGTGAAGGTGCTTCCTGTATGAGTGCGCCATAATTCGCCGCCTGTAGAGGCGTTGAAAGCGTAAACATGGTAGTTGTTCGTAGCAACGTATACAATGCCTTCTGAAACTGCAGGTGAAGACTCAACTTTATCTGGTGTTGGATGTCTCCAAATCAGGGAGCCATCTGAAGCGTTAAAGCAAAATAGTTCCGGGTTTCCTGAACCCACAAAGACTCTGCCATCCACAACTGTTGGTGAAGATTGCGCAAATCCCCCAACCATCGATATCCACAAAGGCTTTCCCGTTATGAAGTCTAGGCAATAAACCCAACCATCCTGCGAGCTTATGTAGACTCTTTGATTAACAATCGCAGGCGAAGAATCCACTATGTTTCCTGTTGGAAATTTCCATACTAAATGTCCATTTGAAACATCTATACAATATACATAGCAATCTTTGGAGCCTACGATAAGAAATCCATTTGCCACTGCAGGAGAAGATACTACACCCCCACCAGTTGTGAAATTCCATAAGAGCTTGGCATAATTCATTGAATCGTTACTGGAGGTGTAGCCGCTGTGGTTTGGGTCATGGCGGAACATTGGCCAATCGTTAGTGGAGGATTGGGCTTTTGAAGGTTCAACGAATGTAAGGCATAATGATGCCAAGCAGACAATGACAAGAATATATGCTAAGGTTTTGCCCACACAGTTCATATTTACTTATTGTGAAGTAGTTTGTTTTAAAAGCATTCTCGTACAGGTTACTTGACTAAAATTAGTCAAGGATTCTTAACAAGAATTTTGAGCAGTTCAACGGGAGTGGAACTCCAACCCCGGCTTTTTACTCAAGGAATCGAATTAAACCCACGAACCTCTAAATGATGCAGCTTAACTGTTTTTATTTCGTTGTTATTCTTGAATTAATTTGTTAAAAAAGCTACAACCAGTTTGGGTAGATAAAACATAAACTGGAACATGGTGCGGTAACCGGGATTTGAACCCGGGTCCTAGACTTGGCAAGCCTATGTACTAACCAAGCTGTACTATTACCGCATTTAGCGTTCGCAATTCCACATTCTAAGCACTTCTTATACTTGTATGTTTCTTAATTTTTGGAGGCTTTTTTACTTTTTTCTAATTGATTTGGCTAAGGTAAGTAGTACTTGTTTTCTTTAACTATGTTTATTTTGGTTTTTAGATCTGCTATTTCATCATTCAAGGATGATACAAGACTTTTAAGTGTGGTTACTTCGTTTTTGAGGTCGTTGACTTCGGTCTTCAAATTTTTAACTTCATCCGCAAGTTCACTATCAGTTTTGTTATTAACTTCTGAAATTATTGGGCTTGAAGAGGCGTCTATTATCTTGTCTCCACATGTTTGGGAAATCTCACAAGGTGTTATCGGCTTATTTTGGGGAATTGTCGATTTAACTTCTTTTAATGCTTTTGTCCGGTCTTGGTAAGCGTCTGCTTGCTTAAGGTAAACTTTGTTCAAGTTAGAATCTGGATGAAGTTCAACTAATTGAAAGAGACATTTAATTGCTTTCTCGAATAATGCTATCGCTTCATCGTTTTTGCCTTCTTTCTCTAGTTGAATGGCTTCAAATGCAGACTCGGTTGCAGACTTTTGAAGTTCTGTTTCTTGCACCACATTTTTCACTTTAGTTATTTGTTAATTTCGTTAGTTAGGTATAGTTGCTTTTATGCTTATTTTGCCTTGCGCTTAGATTCTATAGTTTTGTGCTCTTTCATTTTCTTACTTCACTTTCAATTAGGACCCTGCTTTTCAAAATAGTAGTTTAAAGTCACCATTTAAAAACGAGAAACTGCCCTTTGCTATCCTTCGATAAAAGGGAGATTTGTGAGAATGAATCAAAATTTAATTGTTAAGCCTGCGTTATCTCAACCGATTTTTCCATTGAACATTAGACGCGTTAACGAGATTTTTCCAGGTTTTGCATTGGGCGATTTCGCAGTTCTTCAAGGTTCGTCTGTTCTATCTTTAGCTTCTTTGTTATGTGTAACAGCACAATTACCCGCTCAACTAGGCGGACTTCAAAGCAATGTCATCTTTATTGATGGAGGCAACACTTTTAGACTGTATTACATAGCAGAATTAGCGCGGATTCATAATCTTAGTCCCAAGCAAGTTTTAGATAACATTTACATTTCTAGAGCCTTCACAGCTTACCAAGCAACTTCGCTTGTCATGCACCATCTTGGAGAAACCATCAGAAAATACAGTGCTAAACTGGTGATAATTTCGGATATAGCGGGATTCTTCTTAGATAAAGATATTCCAGATTATGAAGCTCAAAGAATCTTCAGCCAACTAACTACTTATCTTTCCAATTTTGCCAGAAAAACACAAACAATAGTGATTGCAACCTACCCACAACATGCAGACTCATCAAGAAACAACTTTCTCCAAACCCAAACATGTACCCGAGCAAACGTTGTTTTATCCCTGAGGAAAACAAGTTTCGCAAGACAATTTCTTTTAGAAAAACATCCTTACCTATCCACAGGTGTATCTGAAGTCCCCTTGGAAGATACAACATTAGCTGATTTTGTGGAGGCTAACGCCTAATGGGAAAAACAGTTGAATCCTACCGAATGGCGTTGGAAGACGAAATAAGTCGGTGGTCTGGATTTGGAAAAGCCTTGAGAATTGAGGATAAGGCAGCATTTGATGCGCTAATGGATGCTTGCAGAAATTTTGCATCGGCTGGAAGCAATGCTACCCAACCTATACTCTTCGAACCCATGGTAATCTCAATTCTGGTATCGCAGCAAAAGAAAATTAGTCAATTAGAGAAGGCTTTAGATGCAATCAAACGCCAGCCCTAAAATTCGCGGCTGGATATTCGACGTTTATCCATCTAACATTGGCGAGATGGCAGTATGGATCATAAGTGAAAACGGCCAAAGAATCAGGTTAACCGATAAATTTCAACCTAAGATTTACGTATCGGGAATAAAAGAAGATCAAGAAAAACTGGTCGGCAAAATCTATTCAAACTCAGATATTGCAAACTGGAATTTTGTCTACAAATTCGTACAACCGACGGATTCAGAAAAATCAAGAGTTTTAGAGATTACCCTCAAGGATTGCAGAAAAGTGTCATCCTTAACCAATCAAATACTGAAAATGGGTGATTACATGCGCCTTGAAGTTCATAATTGCGATTTACGCGGCGATAGAACTTATTTTTTTACGCACGATTTGTTTCCTCTTGCGTTCTTAGAGGTTGAAAACCTCAAAGAAGGGTTAAGGTATACTCTTCTGGATTCTGTAGAAAGCGTCGATTATGCTCTTCCCCCCTTGAGAATCATGCATCTAAAAATCGAAATAGCTAAAACCAGTAAAATAGCGAGTCTTCAAGACCCAATAGCTAACATTAGCATAGAGCAAGAAGAAAAGCGAATTATTATTGACACAGATCATGAATCAGAAAAGCTCCTTCAGTTAAGTAAGATGGTGAAGGAACTTGATCCAGACATAATAGTTACTAATGGAGGAGATTCCTACTTTTTTTCATACTTGCTTCATCGAGCAATCGTCAGTGAAGTTTCTGACAAGTTTATACTAAGCCGAGATGAAATTCCATTTGTTCCCAAAGCACAACAGGGAAAAACCTTCTTTTCATATGGTCGCACATTCTACAAAGCCCCAACTATTCGTCTTTATGGAAGAGTCCATATAGACGCTGGCAACACATTCATTCTAAACGAAAGTAGTTTTCAGGGTCTATTTGAAATAGCCAGAATCTGTCGGGCACCCCTGCACACTTCATCCCGTTCATCTATAGGTACCAGTATGTCTTCTCTTCAGTTCTACCAAGCCTTTAAACAAGAAATGCTGATCCCCCGAAACAAAAGCATACCTGAAGCCTTCAAATCAGCCTACGAACTTCTCGTGGCAGATAGAGGCGGCTTTGTCTATGAACCAAAAGTAGGTATACACGACAACATAGGTGAAGTAGATTTTTCATCGATGTATCCAAGTCTAATGGTTAACAACAATATTTCAGCCGAAACGGTGCTCTGTAAATGCTGTCCAGATTCACATTTGCGAATCCCAGAATTAAACTACAACATTTGTGAGAAACGGGAAGGTGTTGTTCCAAAAGCCTTGAAACTTGTTGTAAATAAAAGGTTGAAGTATAAGCAATTGCGAGATGAGGTAATAAGTTCCAAACTCAAGGAGATGTATGATAACCGTCAGATTGCTTTGAAATGGATTCTAGTAACCTGTTTTGGTTATTTGGGTTATAGGAATGCAAAGTTTGGGACTGTTGATGGGCATATTGGAGTTTGTGCGTTTGGTAGAGATGCATTTCTTAGGGCTGCTCGTATATCTGAGAGCAGAGGATTTGAGGTTCTTCATGGAATAGTTGATTCCTTATGGCTGAAAAAGGATGATGCAACCCTGGAAGACTATGGCGATTTATGCAAAAAAGTAAGTAACGATATTGAGGTTCCGTTGAACTTTGAAGGGAGATACAAATGGATTGTTTTCTTGCCTTCAAAAATGCATCCAAACATTGGCGTCTTAAATCGTTACTATGGGGTAATGGAGAGCGGAAAATTAAAAATTAGGGGTATAGAAGTACGGAAACACGACACGCCTATGTTTGTTTATAATGCACAAATGGAAATGATCAACGTATTTTCGGCAGCCAATACCTCTGCAGAATTTATGCAGAAAATTCCTGAAGCATTAAACGTGATAAAGGCTTATAGGCTAAAACTAATCGACGGTGAAGCGCCCATCGAGGATTTGATTATATCCAAGCATTTATCTAAAAATCCCAAGCACTACAAGCAACATGTGAGCCAAGTTATTGCTGCTGAGCAATTAATGAGGGAGGGCAGCGAAGTTCATGCAGGAAAAAGCGTACATTTCGTATTTACTGATTCAACTAACAAGCGGTTTGAACGTCGAGTTAAAGCTGAACAATTATTAGATAAAGGTGTGAACCCTGATACACGAAAATATCTGCAGCTTCTATATGCTTCCGCGGCAAGTCTTCTAAGTTTCTCCAATTACTCCATAAAAAAAGTTCACGATTCTATTAGAGGATATGAGAACAATAACCTCTTTAATCATTGTTCTCCCGAGAACTATTAGCTCAATTCAATATGTAAAATCGAGCAATAATCAAATCGAAACGCCTTAGTAATCTATCGCTATCTCCATTATTTAATCAGTGCTCAATATTTCAACGTCATAAACGATATATCATAAATTTACAAGCTAATTTCTGCTGGTATGATAAATTCAAACTCAAAATCTCGATAATTCAATATTCTGTGGGTCGATTGATATTACGCCCTCAACCAAAAAGAACATTATTCGGGTCTTACACGTTGACGACGACAGAGCTTTGCTAGAAGTCTCAAAGCAGATTCTAATGCTAGAGGGAGACTTTGAAATTCACAACGCTATCTGTGTTGATGAAGCTATTAAGAAATTGAAAACTGGTCAATACGATATTATTATTTCTGATTATGAAATGCCCCAAAAAACTGGTCTTGAGTTTTTGAAGGAGTTGCGAGAAGAGAAGAATGTAACTCCATTCATATTGTTTACGGGAAAGGGTCGAGAAGAAGTAGCAATAAAGGCTCTGAATCTTGGAGCAGATGGGTACTTTAACAAGCAAGGTTCACCTGAAACAGTCTATGGAGAGTTGGTTCATGGCGTAAAACTTGTTGTAACAAATAAAAAAGCGGAGGCTGAATTAAAAGAGAGCGAGGAGAAAAATCGTCAGTTGGTTTCAATTGCTCACGAAGGAATAATAGCGCTTAATTCTGAAGAAGACATAGTCTTTGCAAATCCACATATGTCTGAAATCCTAGGATTTCAAGAAAGTGAAATAATTGGAAAAAGTCTATTCTCTTTCATACCCGAAATAGGAGTTGCACATGCTCAATATTATTTGAATTTTTGTAAAGAAGGCGTTCCAGGGGAATTTGAATTTGAGTTTATTAGAAAAGATGGAGAACTGATCAATGTATTGTTTTCAACTTCAATCATAAGAGATAATGAAGGAAGAAATGTTGGAACGATGGCTGTTGTATTAGATATTACTAACCGAAAGAAAGCAGAATTAAGCTTGCAAGAAAATCATCGCAATCTTGAATTAATGAATGAAAAATTAAATGTTGTCGGAGCCTTGATAAGACATGACATTAGAAATAAATTATCCTCAGTAACAGCAAACACATATTTGCTAAAGAAAAAATATGCCGATCAAACTGATTTAATTGATGGATTGGATAGAATTGAGAATGCCGTAAAGGAATCGGTGAAGATTTTTGAGTTTGCTAGAATTTACGATCAGCTGGGTGTTGAAAAATTAAAATACATTGAAGTTGAACAGACACTAAATGAGGCGGTAGCTCTTTTTTCCGGTTTAAACTTTAAAGTAAAAGTCGATTGCCCTAGCTTGAGTTTGTTAGCTGATTCATTTCTAAGGCAGCTGTTCTATAATTTTATTGATAATACAAGAAAATACGGCAAAAAAACTACTGAAATAAAAGTCTACAATGAGATTTCTAAGTTGGGTGAATTGAGATTGTTCTTTGAAGATGATGGTGTTGGCATCACGGAACAGAATAAGGAAAATCTTTTCAAAGAAGGCTTCAGTACCGGAGGAAGCACGGGGTTTGGCTTGCATCTGTCGAAAAAGATGATTGATATTTACGGTTGGCAAATCCAAGAAATAAGTAAACCTGGTGAAGGAGCAAAAATATTGTTAACAATTCCAATCAAAAACTTGAACGGTAAAGATAACTTCATCTTCAAAACTTAAATATCAAGAGAATTTTGAATAGAAGCCTAGGAAATTTATCTACTTAATTGGTTTAAAAAAAGAGGTTAACTTAGCATAAATATTGCAGTCCTTTTCTCACAAAAAAATTAACATAAAAAGGAATTTAGGGGTTATTTCAAGGCATCCACACTCTGATAAAAGGGATCCTTATGTTGTTATTTTCTCCTGTTTGGAAATCAAGTAAAGCGTGTGAGTCACTGCCTTCAACATAGCTCCGAAGCTCCGCGATAACTTCGACGGTTAATGGTTCACCAACCTCAACTTGGCTTTCGCCTTTTGTAGTATTATTCCATCCTGTGAAATCAACTCTTCCATTTTCATCAATGTTATCATTACCTTTGTTGAGAACGTTCCAAGCGAAAAAAGTCGAATAACTGTAGTAGGTCCTGAAAACTCTTGTTGTTATTGATAGTCTTATGGATGCTTCCTTTGATGTAAAGTATCCATCGTTTGATCTGACCCAGTGGTTGCCATGCAAATCAAAGTAAGGTCAGTATACGATGTTCCTGGGTGCTTTGCAAATTCTCCTGATATGTAGTACCAAAACCAACATTTTACGCTCGTTGAATGTTAGTCCTCCCAACCGCTACCAGCTCCAACAGCGTACCTTCTACTTTGCCGTCACTTCCCACTTCCCAGAATTCCACTTTTCCGTTGCGATCATAAGGAAGGGAATATGTTACCCAATGAAATTCAGGCTCAAATCCATCCCAACCAAAGTTGCTTTCAAATGTTCATCTAACAATAATCGCTCTTTTGCAGTTTGCACAATTTCATTGGGAACTGCATTGAAACTTTTTTAAAGGACTTTGTGTGTCGCTTCAGCCTTTCTTGCATCATCTCTTTCATGATCAAGAAGCTTCGATGAATAGTCAACATTAAGTGTCTTGAGCAAATCTGCCCAAGATTTGCCGTCTTCTATTTTGCTTTTTTTTCCACCTTCCAATAAAGCAGTTTCTTTTTTTAACTCTTCAATGTAGGGCGCATCCACTTATGGATTTGATTTCTTGCTTCGTCTATTTCCTGTTTTAAGTTGCGAATAAAAAATCCTTTTTTGAGTTTTGTAACAAGAATGATTTAAGGAAATGTGATGACAATAAGCAATCACAATCTTGCCAAAATTAAATAAAATTCTTTGCCCATAAAAATTCTAACGTATCACCTTTGGGAAAGTAACTGTGACGACAATATTTTCGTTTTTGATATATGCACGCGCTAGAAATATTGCTTTTATTGTTTTCAATTGAAATATGATGATGTGAAAAATAAAATGGTAACCCAAAAAATCCCCCAAAATCTTGAGGATGACTTTGCTGAAAAATGTCGAGCAGCACTTAAAAAATCTTGGGGGATTGAAATTCCAAAACCCAAGCTGCAACAAAAGCCCATGGCTCAAAGACCATCCAGTCAAGAAAGCCCAAGTTATAATTGGTGAGAATATGTTTAAAGAAAGATTAATTGAAACTTTGAAGCTTTCCCATAACACGAATATGCCAGATGAAGGAACGCTTCAAGTTATCACCAAGATTCAAAACCGTAAGAAACTTTCAAGCGAAGAATTTCTTAAAGTCTACGACACAATAAGGCAAGAAGGACCTCGAGCAAATTATCAAAACCCAAACAGTTGGAGAAGAAACGGAGACACACTTTAAGTCAGAAATCTGTCTTATTTTGAATTATTCAAAGTTGATGTAGGTGAAAAAATGGCATACAATCAAGTAAAACTTGGTTTAGGATTAATTGGTGTTTTCGTAGTTTTCGGGTTCTTGCTTTGGATATTAATTTGATTATTAATTGAAAATGAACTTGGTCAGGGAATCAAATAAGGGGGCAGTAACCAATCGTTTTTTCCCGTTTTTCTTCACATTGAAAAAATTAATTTCAATTTCTTACCACAGACATATCGATTTGTGAAACAGAATCTATCTTAAAAAAGAATACTGAAATCTAGTTATTTTTGGGTTAAACGGCTTAGTTCAATTAGTTTTATTCGTTCTTTAGTAGGTTGCTGATTGTAGAGTCTCCAATTTGAACTTAGTTTCTCTAATTCAGCTAGAACAACATCTTCGTTTAAATCATCTTTTTGTCTTTTTATGTCCATTTTCTCCTTCTCCAAGGATTCAACTCTTGCTGAACATATAAGACCATTATTTTGATTCTAAAAGTATCTTGACTTCTGTTACATTACAAAAATAATAATGTATATTAATATTATACAGAAATAGATTAGCAGTCTTCAATTTTTATGGATTTTAAATTCATAAATCTATTTAACATAATCTTACGTCGTACGAAATGATGACAATAACTGGAACGTGATAATTGATGAACAAGAATCAGCCTCTTTTAGATCAGATAAGTTCTTCAGGTGTAGAAACCATTACTTTACAAAATCAAGAAATCTATAATATATTGGGTTTACAATTGCCTAAAACAGCCCTAAACTACCGTGTATTTTGGGAGAACTCTAAAAATAGAACTCGCGTCCAAAACCTATTAGGGTTATCTTCTAATTACACTTGCAAGGTTAAACTTAAAGAAAGAGTTGTTATTTTCCAAAAAAGACAATTAAAGTCAAAATAATAATTTAGTTTGAAAAGCAATTTGCTTTATCTGGTCATTTGACTATTTTATTTAATGCAAACTTAGGATAAGTTGTTGTTGAGAAGCGATTTGTTTCATTTGGCATAAATCAGCATATTTACATGTCAATTTCTGTCCTTCTGAGCACACGAATTTTCCAAAGCAATACGGTGGCATAATGGACTCAAATCTCTATTTAGTAATTCCATTATGTTGAAGGACTTGTTTTTTTACCTTTCCCAAAAACCTATAAAGGTATTGAACTGTTGGACACATCTTTTTATGTTTCTGGAACACTATATTTTACTTGGCTATGAATTAATTGATTTTTAGTATGTTGTGAATCCAAGTAATCGAGATAAATTTAAGGGATGAAAATACATTAATCGACGAAAAATCGTAACGATGTCATGTACCATAATATTGATATTGGGTTTTCTATTGGTTGCTTTTTTTTCTTGGAGTGCTCCCAAGAGTTTAGGACAAATAGACACTAATTATTTGATTCAGATTGCTTTTCCAAACTTGACATTTAACCAGCCCGTGGGAATAGTGAATTCAGGAGATAATACAAATAGGCTTTTTGTGATTGAGCAACCAGGAATCATTCGAGTATTTGAAAACTCTCAGACAGCTGCAGATTCAACTGTTTTTCTCAATATAACCAATAAAGTTGTTTTTGGTGGCGAACAAGGGCTCCTTGGTCTTGCTTTTCACCCAAATTACTCTCAGAACGGTTTTTTCTATGTTGACTACGTCACCAATAATCCCCTGCGAACAGTAATTGCAAGATATCAAGTTTCTCAAAACAATCCAAATCAGGCACTTGTTAGTAGTGAAAATGTTTTGCTTGAAGTGAATCAACCTTTTTCAAACCACAAAGGTGGACAAATTGCATTTGGTCCAGATGGTTACCTGTACATTGGACTAGGAGATGGAGGCTCAGGAGGAGACCCATTTGGAAACGGACAGAATCGCTCAACACTTCTGGGCAAAATCTTGCGCATCAACGTTGATTCGTCCTCCCAAAACCGAAATTATAGCATACCGCCCGACAATCCCTATGTAGGCAATAATTTGGGTTATCAAGAAGAGATCTACGCCTACGGGTTCCGGAATCCTTGGCGATTTAGTTTCGATTCAACAACTGGAAATCTGTGGGTTGGAGATGTGGGACAAAACTTAATGGAAGAAATTGACCTAGTTAGGATTTCAAAGAATTATGGTTGGAACATTATGGAAGGCTCACTAACATACTCTAGTGGAAGTCAAGTTGGTCTTGAATTACCTGTATGGGAGTATACTCATTCAGAAGGTATAGCAGTTGTGGGTGGTTACGTATACCGTGGGTCTACTTTGGCAAATCTTTACTTAAAATATATTTATGGTGATTACGGGTCAGGCAAGATTTGGGCACTTCAATACGACGGAGTATCTACACCTGTGAATACCTTGTTAATTACTACTGGTCTAAATATTTCTTCGTTCGGAGTAGATGAACAAAATAATCTTTACATCTGTGCCCTAGATGGAAAAATCTATCTACTCACATCAGCTATTGCGCCCACAGCGTCACCAACACCTAACCCTACTCCTACACCAACCCCATTACTCTTCCAACCCCAAATCCAACCATAATACCAACCAATATCCCAAGTCCCACAGCAACATCGTCACCCAGCATCACACCCACTACAAATCCAACCCCTACACCAACTATTTCAGAAGTTCCATCAATAATAATTCTATTAGTCCTCGTAATTATCGCCACTACAACCATACTATTTTCCAAAAAAAATAAGTGGCAACAAGGAAAGAAAATTTAATATTATTTTCTAATTTCTAATTTATTAATTTTTTTGTTTAATTTGTTAAGATAAAGTTTGGAACCTACTGCTACTGCTAAAGTTGTTGAAATAATTATTAAAACGCAAAGAATGTAGGGGGTTGAAGTTCCGTCAGTGTTTTGTTTTGAAGTTGTACCTTGGGGAGTTGGGGGCAAAACAGATGAAATATTGGAATATATGATTGATTTGTATTCGTTGGTTCTGCCAAGTCCGAGAACATCTTGGTAGACTATGTCTAATTGGAAATTGTACTGTTGAATTAAGTTTCCAAGTTCAATGCTAATTGTTGATGATAGATTGTCAGCTTCCCATAATCCCCAAATCTTATCGTCTGGACCTCGAAAACCGTACGCATAATCCTTAGGGAGAACATAAGCAGTTCGATCGCTAACTAGATTTGATTTTCGAGGGTTATGTTGAGAATACTGCCAGAATTGTTTTAAGGCATCTAAGTGTTCTTTCATTAGAATATTGTCTGTATACATTTTATTTGAGTTGAAAACCAAAATGTATTTTGCTCCACTATCATAGGCTAATAAAAGATCATTATACAATTCTTGCCCGGACTCTATGTACGGAGGTTGCCGATATGTCCAAGTTATCATGACTCCCCATTCTTTTTCTTGCGCTGTTGCGGCACCCCTGCAGAGTGCAGCATTCAACTGCCTGCTATAGTTCCAACCAAATTGGGCTAAAAGCACATCGTATCCTGCCTGATAATCAAAATGGTAAAACGCATAATCTGACATAAATAAAGTAACATTCTCTCCGCCAACATAAGAATCTCTAAACCAATCTACCGCGTGGCTTGTCCTATTGTTGAATATGGTATTAGCGTTAGTGTAGTTATCTGCTTTTTTTACAGTTGTCCAATGAGGATCAAAATCTAACTGTCGCCCACCAACTTCATCCATATAGTAAAAACCCATGAATTGATTTCCCCAGCGAGCCTTAGCCTCTAATAGCCAAGTCGATTGATCTTTTGAAAACCAACTAAAATCCAAAGGATAATCCTGGTAAACAATAAAAAACATACCTTTATCAAAAAGATACTGACATGCCTCTTCTAACGCAAGCCTGTTTTGAGTGACCCCAGTGCAACCCAAAACAAAAAGGTTAGTGTACGAACTTACTTCATCAACCCACTGCTTAATCTGATCTAAATTACCGTAGGCTAGATCTATACCTACAAAGACATCTGGTATAGTCTCGGCTTTAACACTTGCAGAAGGGAAGACACCTAGTAAAAATGAACAAAACAATATTATAAATAATGAGAATCCAAGAAATCGAGTCTTCATCATTCTTTAAAATGAAATTGTGTGTTCTTAAGGTTATCTGCAATTGCATTTCTATGGTATCGAATTGTTTTTGAGCTAAAGATTCGCATTCAAATGTCTTCTATTAAAGGTGGAATTTGAGCAAAATCTTTGAAATACCCCAATACATTTGTACCACGTTGAGTGATTGAGAAAACAACATTGTTTGATTTCAAAACTTGTTTTTCAATCATTCCTTGTTTAATTAGAAAATCAACATGATTTTTGAAAATGGTGCTCTCGAGGCTCGCCTTTTTTATTATCTGATTAAGTGTTAATGGACCGTTATGTCTTAAAACTTTCAGGACATCGAGATACTGTTCAAGTTTTGATTTTTTAGACTGCAAGGCCAGTTCTCCAGTTGCGTAAGTGGTATTTCCCTTCCACTGCTTTTAAGTCTTATCATTATTAGGTGTTTGATACAACTGAACTCCTAAAAAACTTATTTAAACTAAAAGAAGACCTTAAATCTCAATAATTATAACAATTATAGTCATTACACAGAATAATTTTTAAAAATTGATGTTGACCTTAATTCTTTAGACTTTAAAAAAACCATTAAGGTTATTCAACAACTAATCAGAGTCAAGTGATTTTGTGTTTAGATTAATTATCGTAAGTATAAAATAATGCAATAAATCTATTAGGTTTCTCTGTTTTGTCTTACAATAATTATGTTTTAATGGCAATGTTCAATTACTCAATCAAGCATTAATGCAGCCCGTCTGGAAGATGATTTACGATGAATATTTCTGAAGCAATGAAATTCAAAACAAAAATTCTTTCCAACTGCGGCATTAATCTCAAAATGCTTGACACTTCTGAAGACGGACTTGTTCTGTATATTGAAAGAAAAGAAATTGACGTTAGTGCATACAAGCTTCTTGCTGATTTTACAGCTCAGAACAATTTGAATTTGCAACTTGATATCGGCAATTTTATAGTATCTAAGAATTTGCTGCCGCCTCATTAGACCATAAAAATAATACCTAACTTTTTAATGGAAGAGTTGTCAAAACACTTTATGCATGGTAGTGTTAAATTTGTTTTGTCAAAAATTTTGTAAGTATTAACGTTTCCGAATCGATATTTGGCTTCGCATTCAGCTGAAAAAAGATCCCAAATGCATTTGCTTTACTTTTAATTTATCCTTTGCTTTTTTCTGACTCTCTGACAGCAATCCGAGTTTTTCAAGCATATATAAGCAGTTTTCTGGAGCATATCCATGATAGTGGTTGTTGAAGAATCCAACTACATTCTTTACATTTTTGCTTGTTTGCAAGATTTTAGGAGCCCAACTGTCCAGTTCTTCTGTTGCGTAATTGTAATCAAACCAGGTATTCTCTCCCTTGCCGTGCCAACGGAAATACGTAAAGTCAGTTGTCAAATGAACTTCCGGGGGCAATAGAGGTTCGTCAACAATAGTGTAGGCAATATCGTATTTTTTTAGTAACTCCCAAGTTTCATCCTTTAACCAGGAGAGATTGCGAAACTCAATTGCGTACCTAAACATGGGATCTAGCAAGCCAAAAAAAGATTCAAGATTGTCATAGTTGCAGTCGCATTTTGGGGGCAGTTGAATCAGAAAACAACCCAGTTTACCACCAAGCTGTAATGGACGCATTAAATCAAAATAAGTATCTAAATCAGATTTGATGTCGGTTTTCAAACCTAGGCGTTTGTCATGCGTTATTAATTTGGGCATTTTTGCAGTAAACATGAAGTCGGGAGGCGAGTATTTCAGCCAGCCCAATACCGTCCCCTTAGAAGGGTTACGATAAAAAGTAGAGTCTATTTCTACGATTTTGAAAACGCCTGAGTATACACGGAGTTTTCTTTTTTCACCTCTCCGATAGAAAGGTCCTTCCCACTCTTTATAGCTCCAACCCGAGGTTCCCAGATGAATATTTGATTCGCTCATTATTTTGACTCCAATGCTCTGATGACTTCGTCTATTGAGGAGTAAGTTTTCTCAGGTAATTTAGAGAGCAATACTGACAGATGAATTCTCTTCTCAGAAGACTCATCGTACACTTTCCAGCCCTGATCACTTATCAAAGTCTGCTTTGAAGATGGAAAAATTGCATCCTCACAAAGTATTGATCTTACAGAATCCAAACCCGTGAAAGGAGTTACTTGTGGGAAATTGCCCGTTAGTTTAAATTGATTAAACCTTAAGGTGTCTTTAATCATTCTTGCACTGTGGAAAGACAACGCAACTACTTTGGCTTTGCTTTCGGACGCATTTTTGTTGATTGTTTGTAGTTCTTCGTCGGTGAATTGCCAAAGGTTATGCTTACCTTGACCGAAAATCCTCGCATAACCTATGTCTGACCATTCAATTGGTTTGTTAATAGAAATATCAATGCAATGAATAATGTTAAAATCTTTCATTAACTCGACTGCTTGCTCAATTATTGGGGCTCTTATTTCCCAAACAACCTTAACTCCTTCAAAACTAACTGAAGCAAAAAAATCCTTAGCATCGTTTAAGCTACTGTTGTCAAGGACATAACTGGCAGGCGTTTCCAAAACAAGAAACGGTGAATCCAGAATTCTGCAGTAAGTTAACATTTGTTCAAAAACTTTATGCGCTTCATCAACGGCTTTCAAGCCAATCCGATGAGTTAAGTCTTGGTGACACCGAACCGAAAAAGTAAAATCTTTAGGGACAATTTTTCGCCATCCTTCAACCAATCGTATATTGGGATACTGATAGAAAGTGTAATTCACTTCTACAAAGTTGAATACTTCAGAGTAGGCTTTGAGGGAGGGCTTGTTTGGTACTTTAAAATAAGCCCAACCGCCTGTTCCAATGAGGTATTCAGGCAAACGTAACAATTCACATCTCGCCTCTTCCGAGGCGAGTAGTTAACTTTACTTATAAAATGTTGTTTAAAACAGTCTTACATCGCAGTAGGCATAGTGAATATTTCTACTATCCTACTCATTAGATTTGGGAAGGGAATTAATCCATTCAGTAAGTTCCTTGAACATTTTCACAAAACATTCATCTTCACTGACAAGCATTTGTGAATACTGAGATAAGGCATTATCGTCCAATTCTTGAGTAAGCATTGGTAAATTAAAGTTATATTTTTCGATAATTTTTGGTCCAACTGCAAACGTTGGATCAGAAAAAATCTGTTCTAACTCTTTCTTTTTTTGTTTCATTTGTGAGTAAATATCTTTTCTTATTTCAGAAATCATTGATTTCATTTTCGCGTCAAGTTCAGGTTGTTCCTTTTTTATTTCTTTATCAACTTTGTCTGATGCTTCTTTTCCACCTATAGCTTCTGCCATACCTGAAGCCATGGCGCCCATGGTGGATCCAATTACTTGTGTGAATGCACCCATCATCATGCTCATTAGAATTATGCTGGTGTTAGATATTGCATAAATTATTTTGTCTTCAAGAATTCCTTCATTTCCAGAAATATTCTCATCTTTTGAATTTACGTTCTTAGCGATGGCACCTTTTTTTCTAACCATTAAACCACTATATTGCCATATGTTTTGTTTGACTATAAACAATTTTCGTTTTGAGAGAAACTCTGAGATCGCTTTAAAATGACGCTACACTTCGATGAGTTGACCGTACTTGGGGTAAATGATTTTGTCTCCAAATAATTCTTGAAATACGTTGAGATTGGTAGTGTGGATTGGAATAATTTTTGCTGGATTAATTCTCTCTATAAGTTCTTTGAGTTCTGTTTTAGAAGCGTGTCCTGAAACATGCCTTCTTGTAAATTGTTTTTGCCCTTTCTCGTTGAAGTCATAATCATAAGAAATTTCGAAGAAATCTAGCCAATTCAACATTTTTGTTTCATCTATTTCCATTTCTTCGTTAAAGGGTTCAGTTGATGCAGAAATAAAGCTCGTCTTATGATTGCTTACATGGGGGATTACGTCAAAGAGCTCGTTTGCATCCCAATACGAAAACATCAAAACGAATTCAGAGGGGGTTTGCCTAATCTGATAAGCTCTAACGCCGTTCTCCAAATGGTGGATAGCTAACCCATATAGTTCATTATAATCGTATAATTCTCCATCACTTGTGGATGGCAATGGATTCTTGGGATTGTTTGGGTCACCGCCAACTCCCAACCTTTCTGCAACACGAACAATATTAAGATCTGACTGAGCAATGTTTCTTCCATGATAGTGGAGGTAACCCATTTTGTATTTTTCATAATCTGCTTTTGAATAAAGAAGATCTCCTTCACGCTTCACGTAGACTTTGAGGTTTGTTTGAGTTCTTGGGTCGGGGTATTCAGCAGGGAAATTGGTGTGCATTTCGTAAAGAAGATACGCTAACTTTGGAGAAATTACTAATATCCTGCCGTTTTCTTTTGTGGCTTGATAGATGGTCTTAAATCGCGTGAGATCTTTCCAACCGAAGTTAATGAGAACTAATCCTGCAGAGCGTTCAATGTCAGCACTTATCTCTTTTCCGACATCAGTCTCAGTCAATACTTCATTTGAGCCAACTCGAGTTCCTTCAATTATTAAAATATCTACAGTACCGTCAATCGAGCGAACATATTCATCCATCGAAACTTCACATACACCATGAAACCTTATGTCCCCAGTATAGAGGACACGTTTACCTTCTGGAAGGGTTAGCAAGACCGAACAGGCACCTGGAACAGAGTGACCGACTGGAATTAACTTGTATTTGATGCCTTTTATCTGTCCTTCATTAGCAATGTTAAATTTTCTAATCAAGGGTACAATATCATACGTGAACTTGAATTTAGTTTTAGGATCTTCAACGACTGGGTGCTCGGTTTCTTTATCTTCAATACAAGCGAATTCACCTGGACAGAGGGTCTTAAAACTTTCTTCTTTACTTCTAATTGTGACTTTCTTGGCGATTTTGTAATATTGGTCGTCGATTCCAGAGACAGAGACGTCAGTCATTGCTTTTGCCAAAACTTTGGTTTTTTCTGTACAGTAAATTGGGATACATGGATCAAGAAAACTAACATCTTGGATATGGTCAAAATGAGCATGCGAAACGAAAACGCCATCAATTAATGGTTGCTCGGGATTGCAGGGGGAAACATCTATGGTTTTCCAATAATCTAGCGCTTTGTCTAGTGGAACTTTTTCGTTAACATGCTGGCTCTCAAATAGCAGAGTCATATCGACCAAGTGTGGTGTATAGATTCCATCGATTTTAGGCAGAATCTCCAACCTAAGCATATCCCGCAAAGCATTCTTTGAACGTGCTACAAGGAACTCTGAAAAGAACTTGCCATATTCACCCATTCTGCGGCCAAAATCTAAGAGAACAGAACCATCATTTGTTTGGAGGAGTATTTTGTTGCCGCCGATTTCATTGACCCCACCATAAAACGTTAGCGTAGCAGTCATGGTCGAATCCCTATGTGTGCCTGTTACATGTCAACTTGCATTAATAATTTGTCATATATGATTTGTAGTATGTGCTTTGGTGGTTTAGTGTTTCAACTGATCTTTAACGAGGTCATAGTTATTGATCCTGCGAATGGTTTATCGTTGAATAGCATTATTTTGTCCTCCTCATTTTTTAGTGCAAGCATGTAGAGTAGCGGTAGGTAATGTTCTGGAGTGGGAATTGCTAATTTAAAATTCCGGCCTTGTGATTCGTAGTCTATTAACTGTTGATGTTCATTGTTAAGAATGAATTTTTTCATTCGATTACTTGCTTCGATTGCCCAATCAAAACCAAATTCGGGCCAATCAATATTATTCCATGAAATCATGCCTAAATTATGAACCATATTTCCGCTTCCAATTATCAATACTCCTTTTCTTCGAAGTAAGGAAAGTTCTTTTGCTAATTGATAATGAAACTGCGCATTTTTAGTATAGTCCAGACTCATCTGAACCACGGGTATGTCAGCATCCGGAAAAATGTGTTTTAGCACAACCCAGCATCCATGGTCGAGTCCCCATTGATAATCCAACCCTACGTTTGTTTTTGAAATGATGCCTACGATTTCTTTTGCCAAATCAGAGCTTCCAGGTGCAGGATATTGGACCTCATATAATTCTTTTGGAAACCCAAAAAAGTCATGAATTGTTTTTGGTTTATCCATTGCAGTCACAAATACTCCATTTGTTTCCCAATGTGCTGACACGCAAAGTATCTTTCTTGGCTTGGGTATTTTTGTTGCAATGTCTCTGAATCCAGTTACGAATTCATTTTCTTCAATAGCATTCATTGGGCTGCCATGTCCCAGAAACAAAACAGGCATGTATTGACTATCTTTAGAATTCTTCATCAGTCTATAGCCAAGACCTTATATTGTAAAATATGAAATAAAACCTTTTTTTTTCAAGCGAACGGTGAGAAAATCTTCTTAGTGTAGAAAATATGAAGAAACAGATTTTGGAATTGGTTATCATTATACTTTCTTGCTGTTGTAGTTAGATTGCAGTTACATACAGTTATTTTATTAAGTGCAAAATTGACTCTAGACAGTTAATGACAGACATAATAACTGTAAAGAATCTTGTTGAAATATATTCTGATGGCACCAAAGCCGTTGACGATGTTTCTTTCAACGTAGCAGAAGGCGAATTTTTCGGGTTCTTAGGTCCAAACGGAGCCGGAAAAAGTACCACAATCAAAATTCTTACTACACTTCTAAGAAAAACATCAGGCACAGTTAACATAGCAGGATATGATGTTGACAAACAGGCTGCTGCAATACGTAAGATTATTGGTGTTCAGAGTCAAGAAACAACTGTTGATGGCGATTTAACGGGTAGAGAAAACATTACACTTCAAGGTCATTTCCATCAAATGAATGGAGATGAAATTAAGAAACGTGTGGATGAGCTATTGGTTCTTGTGGGGCTTGAATCAGCTTCAGAAAAACGTGCTAGAAATTATTCTGGTGGCATGAAAAAACGTCTTGACTTGGCAACAGCTCTTATTCATAAGCCTAAAATCTTGTTTCTTGATGAACCAACAACAGGTTTGGATCCTCAGTCGCGTTCAGCGATTTGGAGTTATTTGGAAAAACTAAACAAAGAACAGGGCATTACAATTTTCTTGACAACTCAGTATCTTGAAGAAGCAGACAAGTTATGTAAGCGGCTTTCGATTATTGATATTGGAAAAATAGTTGCAAGCGGATCTCCTTTGGAACTTAAACGTGAAATTGGAGCCGATTCCATTAGGATTTCACTTGAAAATTGTGAAAAGGACAAAGAAAGAGCAAAAGAACTCATCAAGAGCCTCAATGATGTCAATCAAATTTTAGATTCAGAAGAATGCTTGACGGTTTATGCCAAAAATGCAGGTTTGCTCATAGCTGACATTGTGCGGGCTTTAGATAGCAGCGACATTCGGATTGCGTCTGTAACTTTTTCTTCTCCTTCATTAGATGACGTTTTCATGAAACACACTGGCAAAAGAATTCGAACTGAAGAACTGATTAAAGCGCCAAGTAGAATGTTTGGAGGTCGACGTTATTGACTTTACTTTCAGACACATGGTACGTTTTTGTTAGATACATGAGAAAACTTGTACGAACTCCTATCCTACTCTTCTTTTCGCTCTTTCAGCCTATCCTATTTCTTGTATTATTCACACAATTACTGACAAGACTTGGCAATTTTCCAGGAATTCTGCCGCCAGGAGTAGGCTATTTAGAGTTTGCAACTGCAGGAATTCTAATGCAAAACGCTTTTGGAAGTGCCTTGCAATCAGGTAACTCTATTGTAGCTGACATTGACTCAGGTTTCTTACAAAAAATGCTCGTAACACCAATGAGCCGTCCCGCAATTCTTCTAGGACGCTTGACAAGTGATGCCTTCAGAGTTGTTGTTCAAACCGCCATAATTTTGGGTTTAGCATACTTGTTAGGTGCCTTCGTTACAACAGGAATTATTGGAATTCTATTGATCTTCTTCACGATTGCGTTCTTTGGTCTTGCGTGGTCTGGAATTTCTCTAGCTTTAGGAATGAAGACAAGAAGTGCAGAAACCGTTTTTGCAATTGGCGGTGTCATCACTTTCCCATTACTGTTCTTAAGTTCTGCATTATTTCCAATTAGCTTCTTGCCTGAATGGGTACAGACCGTTTCCAAGTTTAACCCAGTGAGTTACGCCGTCGACGCCTGTCGTGTACTAATGATTAATGGTTATGATTGGGCTACGATTCTTCCTGCTTGGGGAGTAATCGGGCTAGTGGCGATCATAACATTGAGTGCAACGCTCTACCAGTTCAGAAAAGTAGTCAGCTAAAAGAGCTGATTTTTTTAGAAGGGTAGCTATGCGTGTCAACTTTAGATGGTTTAGGTATCCGCTTTATTCTTACTTCAATTACTTCAGGTTGAATTGCATCTAACCCTTTTAGGTTTCATCTAAATTGACTACTTAATATAATTCAAGAATATGGAAAAAAACGTTTGTTCTATGTAACGACTAATATACTTGAACGAATTATTTTGACAGCTTAGCCAAAAGGAAACTCGATGAAAGGAGCGGGGCTGTGCTTAGCAAACTCTGGAATGCACTAAACAAACTTTCCTCTAAAAAACCCTTAAAGTACACCCTCTATCTTTCAGCAATAATCATATTTTTTGGAATTATACTAATTCCACCCATACTTGGTATATTGATCAAAGCCGGAAGTCTTCAAAATATTATTGATCAACCTGAATTGATGAATACTGCTTTGGGAGCAATTGCAAACTCGTTTATTATTGGTTTAATTGTTTCAGCCTTGGATTTGCTTGCTGGCGTTCCGTTAGCATGGCTTATTACTAGGGGAAAATCAAGATGGCTGCCAATCTTAGATACCTTGGCTGATCTTCCTTTTGTTGTGCCAACAGCTGCACTGGGTTATTCACTTCTCCTCTTTTGGAGTTCAAGTGGTGGAATCTCATCAATTTTCGGTTCATCGCTTGTTTCTCCTGGATGGCTTCTTGTAATGATTTTACACTTTACATTTTCATTTCCGGTTGTTGTTCGAGTAATGGTGGGCGCCCTTCTCGACTATAAGATGGAATATGAAAGAGCTTCAAGAACATTGGGAGCACCTCCGATGACGGCTTCCAGAACCGTAACTTTTCCTATACTTAAGCCCTCGTTAATTGCAGCATTTACACTTGCATTTGCTAGATCACTATCTGAAACTGGCGCAACTTTCATTGTGGCTGCGGGTGTTTTCCTTAATGGACCAGTTTTTATCCAAACCGTAAGCAACCAATTTAAATCGGGTGCAATAACGCAAGGAACCTACGAAGGAGCAACAGTTTTCGCCAGCATAATCTTGATTTCTGTCTCTCTGACAATCTTTGCATTGATACGAATAGTCGGAAATAGGTTTAAACTGCCATTTGGCCACGGATTGCCTTCTTTTGAAAAGAAATTGAGTTATAAAAAAGGTGCTTGGTCGCGTAACAGTATTGCTTTGCTAGTTTTCTTTTTAATAATTCTTATTCCTTCAATGTTCGTAGCCTTACCTGCCTTCCAAGCGATAGCTACTGGGCCTACTTTGGTTCAGGCTTTCACAGGCTCTGGAGTTTGGGCAAGTTTTTGGCAAAGTCTACTGCTATCGTATAGTTTAGCAGCTATTGTGACAGTTTTAGGAATACTGCTTGGATTACCAATGGCAATATTGATTGCTCGTAAAACTTTTGGAAAATGGCCTTCAGCATTTCTGGACACGTTGATTTATGTTCCGATAATTGTACCATCCATAGCTCTAGGAATATCTCTTAAATTTTTCTGGCAAGGGGTATCTGGCCTTCCTGAATTTTTATTATTAGTGTTTGCACATCTATCAATTACGTACCCCTACTTTGTCAGGTCGATGTCAGCGGCGATGGAACGAATTAGCCTTGACATGGAAGAAGCTGCGAGAACATTGGGAGCTAAACCTTTCGCTGTTTTTAGAACCATCGTTTGGCCCATAACAAAATACTCAATCTTTTCGGGCGCAATTATCGTATTTACAAGAAGCATTAGTGAAACAGGTGCAACTCTTGCGGTTGCTAATAAGTTGCAGACGGCACCCGTTTTGATAGTGAGTTGGGTGAATTCTGTTAGAGGTACAATATCCCCGATTGTCGGAGTCAATGAGTTAATTGTTGGTTTAGCTTGCGGTTTGCTAATTCTGTTTAGTTTCGTAATTCTATTGGTTTTAAGGATTTTAACAAGGAAAGGAAAGGTTTAGAATGTCAATTAAAAATGCAATAAGGAGAGCTAACAATGCCTGATGTCAGAGTCGTAAATGTAACAAAGAAATATGGAAATGTCTACGCTTTAGACAATGTCAGCTTAACTATTCATGACCAGGAATACTTCTCTTTGCTTGGTCCAAGCGGTTGCGGCAAAACCACATTACTAAGAGTTATAGCAGGGTTAATCGAGCCTGACAGCGGTGAAATCTACATAGGTGATAGAAGAGTTGATAAAATTCCGCCGGAAGACCGTGACATAGGGTTCGTCTTCCAAACATTCGCCTTATTTCCGCATATGACTGCGTGGAGTAATGTTTTGTATGGTCCAAAAGTTAAAAATTATGATGCTAAACAAGCAGAAACGATTGGACATGAAGTTCTCGAACTTGTCAAACTTAACGAACGTTTGAATGCCTACCCCAGTGAACTTAGCGGCGGAATGATGCAGCGAATTGCCGTCGCTCGTGCATTGGCAGCAGGCGCTAAAACTCTGCTTTTGGATGAACCTTTGGGTCAACTTGATGCCAAAGTGCGAAACGAGATTAGGTATGAAATTCGACGAATGGCAAAAGACCTCAAACTCACAGCAATCCACGTTACTCATGATCAATCTGAAGCAATGTCCATTTCTGACCGAATTGCTGTGATGAAGAAAGGTAAGATTGTACAGGTTGGGACATCGCAGGAACTCTATATGGATCCTAACAGCTTGTTTGTAGCTTTCTTTATTGGGGAATCAAACTTTTTAGAAGGTTATATCACTAAAGCAAATGGTCAAACAGAAATTGAGTTGCGTCAGGGACTAAAGATTAATGCATTAAATCAAATGAATATCAAACAAGAAGAAAGAGTGGTATTAGCAATTAGACCTGAAACATGTGAAATGAAAAAAGGGCGTATCGCTGCTGAAAATAGTCTTTATGGAAAAGTTGAAAAAAGTACATTTGAAGGTATAGTTGTTCGTTACGATATTAGGCTCGAAAACGGTGACCGATTTGTTATCAACAGACCATCGCTAACTGAAGATTGGATAAAAATCGGAGAAGACGTTTCAATTACTTATCCACTAGACAAAGCTCATTTGTTTCCATATCCTGCAGCAGGCTTGGCCGAAGAAATCAAAGTCTAAATTATCTCTCAACTCAACCATTTTTTCTTTTTTATCTGAATTTTGATAAATGTTAAGTCACTTCTAAATCAAATTTATTAAGGAAAACATACCTTAAATAATTGTAAGTTTAGGTTGCCTAAATTTTATGACCCAAAATTCTAAAAAAGAAAAGCAAAGGAACAATTACTTAGCACTAATAATATTTGTTGTAATAGTTGTCGCAGCTATTTTAGGATCTATTATTTCGTTGCTTAACCCTGACTTTATAAGTTCACTTTCAGGAGGAACCTACGTTTCAGGAGGAGCTATTTACGATGCAATATACGTTATACTTACTTTGGCTGCTGACGCTCTCTATCTTTTCGGCGGCGGAGTAATAACTTTTGGTGCAATTTTGGTGATTATCCGATTTGTTCAAAGCAAACTAAAAGATCCATATCAACCCTCATCATCTACGCATTACTTATCTGGGTACTTAACCTTGAGTTTAAACTTCTTTATCGGAGCAGAAATCATTCGTACTGTAGCCACAAGAACCATTCCTGAGTTTGAATTACTGATTTTGGTAATATTCAGCCGAGGTTTGTTCAGCTTGATTCTTTACTTGGAAAGACGATGGCATGGAACAGCTGAAACTGACTAGCTCTCCTTATATTTTTCAAAGAAGTATGAAATTTCGCATTTTTTTGTGCTTAAAATTTAAAAGCAAGTGAAGTATTTCTAAATGAACTAGCTCGGGGTAGTATGGGAGAAAACAGAGCGAGTGGAGAGGGCATACTAGGCGGCTTCGCTTGGAAAGAAGTCCGATACATAGAAGACGACTATCTGTCAATTACCCAAAATAATGTCCGATTGCACAGTTTTTGTATAGATAAATATAAATGCGTTCATTGTAAGTCTTCTGAATATAACATATGTAATTCTCGCTTTAACCTCGAGATGGGTTTAATGGTTAAGACAAAAAACGGAGAGAAGAACTATGCTTGAAGAAGCCCTCATAGCATTCGTATTAATCTTTATTTCAGCAATGGCAATCTACACAATAGGCCAGAGATCGGCTCCTAAAACTACCATAAGCGAAAACGCTCAAGCATCCTATGCTTGTGGAGAAAAAGTATCCTTTTTTGGATTAAAAATTAACGTTTCATTGTACAAATATTTGATTTACTTTGTGGTTTTTGACTCAGCAGTATTAGTCCTTGCTTTTGCTGCTTTTAATTTAACTGCTTTAAACCCACTTCTGTTAATTCTCTATATTGGTATAGTTCTTGCAGCAGGTTTAGTTCTCGTTGAAGGAGGAAAAGAATATGACTGATACAAAAACATGGGCTCGAGTAAAATCACCTTGGGTCTTGCATTTTAATTCAGGTGCCTGCAACGGATGCGACATAGAAATAGTAGCATTATTAACCCCAAAATATGATGTTGAACGTTTTGGCGTAAAACTTGAACCTTCACCAAGACACGCTGACGTTTTACTAGTAACAGGCTGTGTAACACAGCAATGTGCAGAACGACTAAAAAGCATCTATGACCAAATGCCCCAACCCAAATTCGTAGTAGCCATCGGTGCTTGTGCATGCAGCGGCGGAGTCTTTGAAGGAAACTATAACGTAGTAGGCGGAGTCGACAAAGTAATTCCCGTAACAGCTTACATACCAGGTTGTCCACCGCGTCCCGAAGCAATCCTAGATGGCGTAGTGAAGCTTCTAAACGCATTAAATCCACCTAAACCAAAAAAACAGTCTAAACAAGAAAAAGAGGTTAATAAAACTGAAGCCGAAACAAAATCGGCTCAAATGGAAGTTAAGGAGGAAGAACCAATTGTCAAACAATAAAATAGACATGATTGAATTAATAAAATCTAAATTTGGCGATAAAGTCCAAATTCAATTGGGTCAGCTTGGCGTAGCTGCAATAACCGTGAGTAATGGTTTGCACCATGATGTCCTAAAAGCTATGATTGAAGCTGACGCAAAAACAGGTATAACTGCCATAACAGGTTTAGACCTTGGAGCAAACCTTGGTGTCTACTACCACATTCATACATCCAAAGCTTTTCTAACAATAAAAACAGAAGTGCCTAAAGAAAACCCTAAAATCAAAACAATAGTAGACATTCATCCAGGCGCAACATTCCATGAAATGGAAGTTGCAGATCTCTTAGGTGTAGTTTTTGAAGGTCACCCAACGCCAGGTCACTTCGTTTTATCAGAAAATTGGCCTCAAGGTGTCTATCCATTAAGAAAAGATGTTAAGGCTAACGAGGTAAAAATGGTTCCAACACCAGCTTCAGAAGAAAATAAAAATCCTGAGAACAGTAGACTCGTTAAAATCATAATCGGACCTCAGCATCCAGCACTATTGGAACCTGAAAAATTCGCAGTAACAGTTGACGGAGAAACAGTAACTAATGTTGAACCTCGAATCGGCTATGTACATAGAGGCATTGAAAAAGCAACTGAAACACGCACTTACCTCCAAGACGTTTACTTAGTAGAGCGCATTTGCGGCATTTGCAATGCTTGTCATGCTTACGGTTTTGTTGGTGCTGTGGAAAAAATCATGAAACTTGATGTTCCACCCAGAGCCAAATACCTGCGAGTTATTGCCTTAGAACTTAACAGGTTGCATAGTCATCTTTTGACTTTAGGTCATGCTGGTTTAGAAATCGGTTATGAAAGCGTCTTCCAGTATTTTTGGAGAGATCGAGAACCAGTAATGGATTTAGTTGAATTAACTAGTGGCAACCGCGTTTATGGTTCTCTCATGACTGTGGGAGGAGTTAGACGTGACATAAAAGACGAAGACATGCCAAAAATCAGATCTATACTCAAAGATCTTCGAGGCAAATTACCTTTCTATAGACAAGTTTACGAAAATGAACCTACTCTAAGACTGCGTATGAAAGATGTGGGCGTACTCTCAAAAGAAGATGCACTCAAACTATCAGTAGTTGGTCCAGTTGCTCGAGGTTCAGGTGTTGATATTGACGTGCGCAAAGATGATCCTCATGAAGCCTACGGCGAAATTCCGTTTAAAGAAATAGTCTATACATCTGGCGATGTATGGGCAAGAATGAATGTTCGCATGGATGAAGTGGAAGAAAGTATCAACATCATCGATTATGCTCTTGACCATATGCCTTCAGGGCCATTCCGAATTGACGTTCCTCGATCTGTTCCTGCAGGAGAAGCAATACATCGCCTTGAAGCTCCAAGAGGCGAACTATTCTACTACGTTAGAAGTAACGGAACCGACATGCCTGATCGCGTTAAAGTCCGCACACCAACATTCGCCAATATACCTTCATTCCTTAAATCAGCAATAGGTGAAAGCATAGCTGATGTTCCTGCTAACTTTGTCAGTTTAGACCCTTGCTTTTCATGTACAGATCGGTGATACATAAATGATCGATTATTTCCTCCTAATCTTCCGCATACTCGTTTTCCCAGGTTTCACATTTCTATTACTTTTGACTCTCTTTTGCGATTGGATGGAGCGAAAAATCGAGGCACGTCTGCAAAATCGTGTTGGTCCCATGGTTGCGGGTCCAGGCGGCATTCTTCAACCTTTAGCAGATTTTATTAAGCTCTTAACAAAAGAAGATATTACGCCAAGAGAAGCTAAGAAAACAATTTTTAAGTTTGCTCCTCTTGTTGCGTTTACAATTATGATTTTTGCGTTATGCTTCCTGCCTATTGACGGCGCAAGTGTCCTTACCGTTGATGGTTCTATTGGCGGATTTAGTGGCGATTTAATTATTATTTTGGCTTTTGCCACAGTTGCGAACTTTTTGTTGTTCTTGGCTGGTTGGGCATCATGTAACCCATATGGCACAATTGGTTCAGCAAGAGTCTTAACTCAATTTTTAGGTTATGACATACCTCTCTTTCTTATTGCATTAACTCCAGCATTCATAGCTGGAAGTCTACAAATTTCACAGATAGCCCAATTCCAATCTATTCATGCTCTTCCATTCATATTATTGGCGCCATGGGCTTTCGTCTTATTCGTAATAACTATGCAGGCAGAACTCGAAAAAGACCCCTTCGACGTACCTCACTCTGAAAGCGAACTAGTAGGAGGATTAGAAACAGAATTCACTGGAGCCAAACTAGCTTTCCTTCACTTAACTCGTGATGTGCAAATAATATTTGGTTCAGCCTTGGTGGTTGAATTATTCCTAGGAGGTCCATATGGACCAGTATTTTTTGGACCATCGTGGTTCTGGTATACGCTTTGGTTTGTGCTCAAACTGCTAGTAGTTGTAATGATATCCGAATACATTACAGTCGTATTCGCACGCTTCCGCATCGATCAAGTACTATCGGGTAATTGGCGAATCCTACTGCCTGCGTCATTGCTTTCTCTCATGCTTACGGTGGCATTGGTAAACTGGGTTTTTCATCCATTAGGAGTGTAGCAAGATGGTCAAAAAATCACGCATATCTCCAATATTCAAACGGGTAGCATCACACATATTCACTAAGCCAGCAACTACGAAGTATCCTTTTGTGAAACCTGTACTTCCTGATGACGCTAGATGCAAGACAGTTTACACGATTGAAGCTTGCAACGTAATCGATATTGGAACGGGCAAGAAAGGGTTAACTTTGGATGTAAGTTCAATTGTTGGCTCTAATTGTAAAGTCTGTGTTCGAGATTGTCCTGCTGGTGCAATTGAAATCGTTGAAGTGGAAGGCAAAAGAAGGCCACAAATTCGTTTCGATAAATGCATTTTCTGCCACCAATGTGTTGAAAGTTGTCCCAGAGGTGCAATTAAAAGCTCGGTTTTCTATGAAATGGCGACAACAGACAAATGTGCATTAATCCAAAAGCCACATTCAAACTTGAAACCAACGGAGGCCTAAATAGTGATCTTTGAAATTCTTGCAGTAGGATTAATAATTTCTGCCGTATTGGCTCTTTTCCTTGATGAAGTAATCTACGCCGTTGCTGCACTATCAGCAACCTTCTTTTTTGTCGCATTAATCTACGTGGCAAACGGTGCAATATTTGCAGCTGTTTTTCAACTTGCCGTTGGTGTTGGCACATTAGCAATATTATTCTTATCAGGAGAAATGTTAGGGGATAAACCGAAAAAGAAAGCTTCTCCAAAACGCACCGGCGCTTTGATTGGTGCTGGAGCAATCTTATCATTACCAGCAATTTTCCTCTCTGTTTCCGGTTCAACCGGCACAACTTCTAACCTCGATTTCGGCGACGCTTTATGGAATGTAAGAGGCTTAGATGTTGTTTTGCAAGGTATAGTTATTTTGACGGTGGCGCTTGGAATAGCTGTAGTCTTGTATGAGAAGAAGAAAAAGGGTGGTCAATAATGGACTTTGTTATTTTATCACTTGTTATGCTAGCAATCGGAATCTACGGATTGCTCACCAATCGCCAACTCTTGAAAGTCTTCATATCCGTTGAATTAATCGCTACAGCAGCCACATTGAATTTTGTTATGCTTGCTTCTTCGATGGGTGTAGGTTTAGGACAAGCATTCTTAATCTTAGCATTCTCAACAGATACCGCCGTAAGCGGAGTAATCTTAGCGTTACTTGTCATTGTATCCAAAAAGTATGGCACAAGCGACATGGGCAAAATAATACAGATTTTGAAAGATAAAGGCGAAAGCGAGGATGAAGTGCAATGATTCTTGAAGAATTCTCAGCATGGTTTGTTTGGGTCCTTCCACTAATAGCCAGCTTATTCGTACCAGTCATCGGTAAATATAGTGATAAAGCTCGAAACTACTTTGTTGTTGCCATAGCCGCGGTCACGGCGATTTTGGCATTATCATTGGTGCCAAGTGTTTGGTTAGGCAACGGAGCAGCCACAAGTTTCACTGTAGATTGGATTCCAGGACTCCAAGCAGGAGTATACATTGACCCACTAAGCGTTCTATTCACATGCCTTGTTTCTTTCTTCGCCTTGATCATCGCAGTATATTCAATAGGTTATATGAAAGGTGAAGAAGGCTTAACACGGTACTATTACCTCATCTTGCTCTTCATCGGTTCAATGATCGGTCTAGTAATATCCGATAATATGCTCCAGATGTTCATCTTTTGGGAAATGGTAGGCTTATGCTCGTATGCATTGATTTCTTTCTGGTATAAAAAACCTGAATCAATCAAAGCAGGTGTCAAAGTTTTTATAATGACTCGCATTGGCGACATAGCATTACTCGCCGCCATCGGTATCCTATACATGATGTTTAATACCTTCAGTTTCCACGGCGTAATAACTGGAATACAAGAGGCAGCTGCAGCAAATACACTGAACACTAGTCTCTTGGTTGCTGTGGCGTTCTTAGTTTTAGGTGGTGCCATTGCAAAGTCGGCTCAACTTCCGTTATTCACTTGGCTGTATAGTGCTATGGAAGCACCTACATCCGTCAGTGCTCTCTTACACGCTGCAACGATGGTTAAAGCAGGTGTCTACCTTCTTGCAAGGTTTATCCTAATATTCTCTGTAGCACCCGGTTTAATCACAGCTCTTGGTGACCAGTTCTGGTTTGCCACAATATCTTGGATAGGTGTCTTAACCGCATTAGTGGGCGCAACACTTGCCTTAACAACCACCGACATCAAAGGAGTGCTTGCATATTCAACCGTTAGTCAAATCGGCTTCATGATGGCTGGATTAGGCGCAGCAGTTGAAGGAGCAGCATCTGTTGGTTGGTTTGCAAGTTTATTCCACATGGTTAGCCATGCCTTCTTTGAAGGTCTAGGATTCTTATTGGCAGGAGGAATCATCCATGCAATCGGAACAAGAGACATGCGGCTGATGGGTGGCTTGCGAAAAATGATGCCAATTTCATTTATCTTAATGGCAATAATGATTATTACTACAAGCGGTTTGCCTCCTTTCGCCGCCTTCTTCAGCAAAGGATTAATCATTACCAGCATAACCGACACAGGTAATCTTATACAAACAATTTTGCTTTATGCAACTACGGCTATAACATTCGCATATGTTGTGCGCATGTTTAGCTTGACCTTTATGGGTAACAAATCTGAACACTTAGAGAAACAGCATGTTCATGAAGCACCCAAAGTTATGCTCATTCCAGCAGCAATTCTAGCTGGTTTCTGCATTGTTTGGGGCTTATCTGAGCCATTGGTCGCCAGTTTCATGCATGTAAACTTAACTGAAGGCTTGGTAGGAGCATTCCTAAACATTGAGACTCCAATCTTCCTTGGTTTGCTTATACCCACAGGATTACTCGCATACTATTCATACTACAAGGGCTTCAAAGGCATCAGAAACTTTGCAGCAAGCAAAAACCCAATAGTGACCATGCTTAAGCACGCTTACTTCTTCGACGATTTCTATGGCGCTGTATCAAAAGGAATAGAACGTTTCTCAGGCGGTCTTACAAGGATAGAAAATTCCCTCTTCGGTAGATACCCCGATTCAGCAGGCACGCAAGTTAGCGAAGCTGCAGAACCAGGACACGCTACAACATTGAAGCAAGGACCTTCAGATTCATTTAGAAATTATGTTGCGGCAGCAGTGCTTGGATTCATCTTGATCGTTGTGCTGATAATATTAACTGTAGGAATAAGGGTGTAAGAAAATGACACTACCAATTCTTTTAGCTGTATTTGCAATCCCATCCATAAGCATACCTTTCGTTTACTTAGCTGGAAAGAAATCACCTAAAGCCGCAGCCTTCTTTGTTGCTTTGATCGCATTGATTAACATCTCTTTGGTCTTATCGACTGTTCCAACGATTCTCTATGGTGCAACGCACGTATACACGGAATCTTATACTATGGATTCCAACATTGAACAATACGCAATTTTCGCTTTTTCTTGATGGAATTAGCGCTTCCGTTGCCCTCATCAGTTTAGTCTTAATCTTCGTAGCTGCGCTCTTCTCAGTTAATTACATGGCTGGAAAAAAGAACCTTCCATCATACTATGCCCTCTTATGCATGCTCTCCGTAGGTTTAGTTGGAGTCTTCTTAACATCTAATTTGCTTCTATTCTATTTCTGTTGGGAACTCATGCTTGTTCCAGCTTACTTCATAGTGGGCGAATGGGGATACAGAAACTCATACAAATCCGCCTTCAAACTATTCATATTTACCCATGCAGGCGCAGTCTTTGTGCTCTTAGGAATCGGAGCAATCTATTACTTAACCAGACAACAGATATGTTCCAAGCCCAAGCAGCCCTAATTGACTGCTTTCCCAGACGTCATTGCTAAATGGATAATAATCGCCCTTACAGCTGGATTCGCAGTGAAAATGGCTGTTTTCCCAGTGCATATGTGGCTGCCCGATGCGCACTCAGAAGCCCCTGCACCAATGTCTGCACTATTAAGCGGAGTTATCATCAGCGCCGGAGCTTACGCCATCTTAAGGTTATCTTTCGGGATTGTTTTCCCGGCAGTCGGAATAGAGTTCGGAACAGGTTTCCTTCAAGTATTATCAATTATAGGTGTAATAACAGCGTTTTTCGGTTCATTCCTCGCGTTGGTAGCAACTGACATAAAACGCCTTATTGCATACTCGAGCATCGCCCACATGGGTTACATAATGTTTGGGCTTTCGCTGTTTCCAGTAAGTTTAGCTGGAGGAACAGCAGTTCTCCTTGTTTCAGCCACGGCAATCGTGGGCACGGTCTTGCATATCGTTACTCATGCTGCGAGCAAAGGTCTCTTCTTCCTTACGGCTGGAGGAATTATGCATCAAACCGAAGAGCGAGACATTCGCAAAATGGGTGGCTTAGCTGGCAAGATGCCATTCTCAACTGTCTCAGGAACTATAGCTGCTTTGAGCATTGCTGGAGCTCCTCCATTAGCATGTTTCATCAGTGAGTTTCTCATATTCGTCGGCGCAATCCAGATTATCAATTCAACTGGTGGCCTTAGCAGTTTTTACATTATACCCACAGCTCTTATGCTTATTGCGACGGTTTTCTCGTTGGCTTATGCATTGAGATTTATTTCAAAAGTTTTTCTTGGACAACCAATGGACGAACACAGCGTTGGAGAAGAAGGACATGAAAAACACAGAATAGTCGATGTTCCCATATATATGAAAGTTGCATTGGCAATTCTGGTTGTTCTGGTTGTTCTAATTGGAATCTACCCGACGTTCTTCATGAATCTAATACAAACGGTGACATTTGGATAGGAGAAGGTGAAAACTGATGGTACAAATATTAGATGTAATATTGCCGATATTTACTCTTGTTATCGCAGCTTTATTGACCATTCCAGTATTCAAGATAATTAGAAAACACCAAAACCACAAGACCGCCTACACATTAGGCTGGTTCTTAATTGTCTTCTTGATCGCTGGCGCAACCGTCGCTAACTTGGCATTAACCTATTATAGTACTGCCAATCCACTTCCGCTAAATTTAGCACTCGACGGAAGTGTATCTTCGGCAGTTTCAAGCTCCTTCCTGATAGACGCCATTTCAATTTACATGGCAATAATTATTATTGGAATCAGCGCTGTAGTCATAGTTTACAGCGTATTTTTCGTTGACTCAAACGAGCGTCCATCAGATCGATACTTTGCTATAATGCTCATCCTAACAGCAGCCTTACTTGGTGCAGTTCTTTCAGGCGACCTCTTAACATTCTTCATATTCTGGGAAGCAGCAACCGCATCTGCAGCATTCCTGATGATGTATCGCAAAAACGCTTTTAGCCTCAACGCAACCCTGAAATTCTTAGTAATGGTCATCATCGCATCAGCATTCGTATTATTTGGCATGTCCATCATTTACGGCTTAACAGGCAGCTTAAATTACACAGCAGTCCGAGAAGCTTTGAACGCCACAAATGTGGCATCTAACATGAACTTGCTCATAATAGCATTCGTCTTCGTTGCAGCTGGATACGCTATTGAAGCAGCAATTGTTCCATTCCACTTTTGGCTACCAGATGCATACACCGCAGCTCCAGCACCTTCAGCTGCATTCCTCTCGGCATTAGTTGACCAAGGCAGCTATTACATCGTTATCCGAATACTTCTCTTTATAATAATTCCAACGGGTCCAAACCAAGTTTTAGATTGGACCCTCATGTTAGCTATCCTCGCAGCAATCACGATGGTAGTTGGAAACATCTTTGCCTTAATTCAAAATGATGTGAAACGTTTAATCGCATACATCTGTGTTGCAGATGTTGGCTACAACCTTGTGGCTATAACAAGCATTAAATCTCTTGGTCTCGAAGGCAACCTTTACTTCTTCCTCATCGGAGGATTAACCACTGCTTTAGCCTTCATGACAATAGGCATCATAAACCGTTACGGCATAAAAACTCTCAAAGACTTCGCTGGATTCGGCAAGAAAGCACCCTTGGTAAGTATAGCTTTAGTAATTGCGGGCTTATCATTCGCTGGTGTCCCACCACTTGGGGGATTCATAGGCAAATACCTCGTCTTCACCGCTGCACTGCAAGCAAACCTGAGCTGGTTAGCAATAATAGGAGTCTTAACTAGCGTACTACAAACAGCTTACATCTTCAGACTAATGAACACCATGTATGGAAAGAAAGCCACGGATGAAACTCGTATAAAAGAATCCTATCGAATACTCATCCCAGTCTTCATACTCGTCGCTGCAATCTTTATCTTAGGCTTATTCCCAGACTTAGTCCTTCAACTAATTCATCCTGCATCGCAACAACTATCTTCGTTAATACCATCGATATAAAACAAACCAACTCTTCTTGATTTTTCAAAAAGTGGCGGCAGATAAGTAAGTTAACCCTTTTTCTTTTAGCCTAAAAATAAAAGTAACTATGCAACTCAAAATCTAACAAATATTTAAGGAAAAAAATTATTTTCGAATCTGGCCATCGCCTATAATCACGTATTTTGTTGTCGTTAAATGTTGCACGCTCATAGGTCCTCGAGCATGTAGTTTTTGGGTGCTTATTCCGATTTCTGCACCAAGTCCAAACTGGTTACCATCAGTGAAGCGCGTCGAAGCGTTCCAGTAAACTGCTGCTGAATCAATTTCTTTTATGAACTTCATTGCTTTGTCGAAGTCTCTAGTTAGGATGCTGTCAGAATGTTTTGTGCCGTACTTATTGATGTGCACGATAGCTTCATCTAAGTTTTTCACCACTTTAATTCCTATTATTAGGTCTAAGTATTCAGTTTTCCAGTCATGCTTCGGTTGCTTCTTTTACGTCAGGAACTATCTTGCATGTTTCTTTGTCGCCTCGAATTTCTACACCGTTTTTTCGAAGCTCAGAAATCACGATTGGTAGGTAGCTTTTTGCGATTTTGCTGTGAACTAATAGCTTCTCGGCAGCGTTGCAAGTTCCTGGTCTTTGGACCTTTGCGTTTATTACAATGGGGGTTGCTTTTTCGAGGTCTGCGTCTTCTTCAACGTAGATGTGGCAATTGCCTGTTCCTGTTTCAATTACTGGAATTCGTGACTTTTCTACCACTGTCTTAATTAAGTCAGCTCCACCCCGAGGAATCAAAACATCAATGTATTCACGCATGCCCATCAATTCTTCAGCAATTTTGCGATCAGGAGAATTAATCACTTGAACTGCATCAATGGGCACATCTGTTCCAATCAATGATTCACGCAAAACTTCGCCGATGGCTATATTGGAATTCAACGCATCTGATCCTCCACGAAGTATAACTGCGTTGCCCGATTTGATGCAGATTCCCGAAGAATCCGCGGTAACATTGGGTCGTGATTCATAGATTATGCCGACGACGCCTAGTGGAACACGTACTTGACTTATTATCAAACCGTTTGGGCGTGTCCAACTACTGAAGGATTGCACCAATAGGATCAGGGAGCGCCGAGACTTCTCTTAGTTCTTTAGCCATAGTCTGAATTTTCTTTTGGTCCAACGCTAATCGGTCAAGTAAAGCGTTTTTGAGACCTTTGGCTTTGGCGGCTTTTACGTCCTTTTTGTTTGCAATCAAAATCTTTTCAACATTAGCTTCAAGCGCGTCTGCCATCTTGCAAATTGCAGCGCTTTTAGCTTCTGCAGAGAGCTTTGCCATCTCAACAGAAGCAATTTTGGCTTTCAGGCATATTTCTTTGATCATTTTTCTACCTCGCATAAATGTATATTTCGGTGCTCGATAACTTCTTTAGATTTTTCATTGCCAAGTTTTTTGTGTACTTCTGTTACTTGTAAGCCTTTAATTAGGTTTAATTCTCCGCTGGTGAAGTTTGGGTTTCCCTTTGCAAACGCAATATTGTTTTCATCTACAACGCTTACAACGTCGCCAACGTTAAAGTTCCCAACTACTCTTAAAACTCCAACGGGTAATAGGCTGGAGCCTTCCAAAATGGCTTTTTTAGCGCCTTCATTAATGTGAATTTGTCCTTTTACAGCTGCACCGTAAGCTATCCAACGTTTTACAGCGGGCATACGACTTTGAGGTTTAAAAAATGTGCCAATGTCTTTACCTGATAAAATGTCGTGAATAACGTTTTCTCTTCGGCTATTCGCAATAACAACTGGGATACCACATGAAGTAGCGATTTCTGCGGCTTTAATTTTGCTTTGAATTCCTCCTCTTCCAAGTTTGCTTTTGCCATTAAGAGAATTTTTTAATTCTGTTGTGATTGTATCAACTGTTTTTATCAGTTTAGCTCCAGGCTCCGAGGGATCACAAGTGAATAATCCTTCAACATCAGAGAGTATAATCACTAAATCAGCACAGACTGCTCCGGCAACAAGAACCGAGAGTATGTCATTGTCACTGAAGTTTACTTTGTAGCCTTCAGTCCTCATGAGTTCATCAACTGAGACAACATCGTTTTCGTTTATTATTGGGATAACACCGATTTTGAGAAGTAAACTTAGCACGTCACACGTGTGAACGTATGATGCCCTGTTAGAGAGGTCTTCGGCTGTTAGTAGAATTTGAGCAACTTTTAAATTATGTTTTTTAAAGAGGTCGCGGTATTTTGCCATAAGTACGCTCTGACCTGTGGCCGCGGCTGCTTGTTGAAACGCCACATCTTTGGGTTTGGGAGGGATTTCGAGTTCAGCGATTCCAGCTGCAACTGCACCTGAAGTTACAAGAACTATCTTGTCACCTTGTTTACTCGCGACAGCTATTTGGCAAGCTAATTTTTCCATTTCTATTTCGTCTAGCTTTCCCTCGCCTGTTGTTATTCCGCTGGTGCCGACTTTAACCACTATTAATCTTGAAGGCATCATTCAATCCCTTTTGGTAAGACTTATTTGAAATAGGTGTTGACTTGCTTAAAAATGCAACCAAACGTCGAAATAAAAATTTGTTTTATTGACTTAAAATTTATATTTTTGATGTGTAAGAACAGAATTTTTTTGGAAAAATATATAAGGAATATGGATATCGGTTGATAAATATGTTCATACTCTTACAAAGCCTAACATTCCTTGATAATCCATCTGTATTTTGGATTGCCCCTATAGCGGGCATAATTGCTATACTAGTCTCCCTCTTACTAATGCGTAAGATCAATAAAATGGACCCCGGTTCGCCGAAGGCTATTGAAGTTGGAAACGCAATCCGCGAAGGCGCTTATGCGTTCCTAAAACGTCAATACAAAACTATTAGCGCAATCATCATTGTGCTCTTTGCACTGATTGCTGTAGCTCTCGGCATTGGCACGGCGATTGCTTTCCTGATAGGCTCTATTGCCTCATTAGCCGCCGGCTACATCGCCATGGATAACGCCACTAAAGCAAACGTGCGTACTGTGGCAGCAGGCAAAAACGGTCCTAATGCTGCGCTGCAAACGGCGTTTTATGGTGGCGCAACTATGGGTTTTGCTGTGGTCGGTTTATCTTTGTTGAGTGTAAGTTTACTTTTCTTGGCATATGGTGGTTGGGATGTTTTATTTGGAACTGCTCCTCCTGCAAATGCAGGAACAACAGCCGCAAGCGCAATAGTAGGTATGGGTTTTGGTGCATCTTTAGTTGCATTATTCGCTCAGTTAGGCGGGGGTATCTACACTAAAGCAGCTGACGTAGGTGCAGACCTCGTCGGCAAAGTTGAAGCAGGCATCCCGGAAGATGACCCAAGAAACCCTGCAGTCATCGCTGATAACGTCGGCGACAACGTTGGAGACTCAGCAGGACGCGGCGCAGACCTATTCGAATCTGCAGTTGGCGAAAACATCGGTGGAATGGTTATCGGTGGACTCGTCAGTGCAGCAACAGGCAACATATTGTTCCTGATCTTCCCACTGATTGTCCGAGCTTTAGGCATCTTCGCAACAATGATTGCTATGCCATTTGTTAAGCTAAACGCCAGCGAAGTACACACTCCAATGAAGGCTCTACGCAAAGGTCTAAACGCAGCAACCATTGTATCAGCAATAATGTTCGCTATAGCCTCAATAGCCTTCTTTGGAAGTAACTGGTACTACATCTTTGGTTGTCTATTAACAGGCTTAGTTGCAAGCGTACTAATCGACCAAATCACAGACTACTACACAGGACGTGACAGAAAACCAGTCGGCAGCATCGCAGCAGCAAGCCAAACTGGAAGCGCAACAAACATCATCACAGGTTTCGCAGTCGGATTAGAAACGACCGCTTTTCCAATAATTACACTAGTAATTTCACTGCTCGTGTCCTACGTGCTTAGGCGCACAATTTGCCACAAACGTCGGTATACCTGCTTACACAGGTGGTGTCTACGGCACCGCACTTGCAACCATGGGTATGCTCGCAGTCATGGGTATGGTTTTAGCACTCGACGGTTTTGGTCCAATCGCTGACAACGCAGCAGGCATCGCAGAGATGGCAGGCGAAAAAACAGGAATAGAAACCATGGAAGCCCTAGATGCAGTTGGTAACACAACTAAAGCCTTAACCAAAGGTTTCGCCTTAGGATCCGCGTTACTTGCAGCTCAATTACTCTTCCAGACCTATGCGGAAGAAGTGTATGCGAAGCTTGGTGTGACCCTAGTAGTAGACATTTCCCAGCCAGCAGTACTTGTTGCAGGCTTTATCGGCGCAATGCTACCCTTCCTGTTCAGCTCGCTAGCAATCAGCGCAGTCGGCAAAGCAGCCACACAAATGGTTAACGAAGTCAGACGCCAATTCAAAGAAATCCCCGGCATCATGGAGGGCACAGGTAAACCAGACTATGGCAAAGCAGTAGACATCAGCACCAAAGCAGCACTCAAAGGTATGGTCATTCCAGGTGTAATAGTGGTTGTAGTTCCAATAGTCATCGGTATCCTCTTAGGACCTGTCGCAGTCGGTGCAGTCGTCATCGGAACCACACTTACAGCAGTTCCACTAGCGCTATTCATGAACACAGGTGGCGGTGCATGGGATAACGCGAAGAAATTGATTGAATCCGGTAAATTCGGCGGCAAACGTTCACCTGCACATGCAGCAGCAGTTGTCGGTGACACAGTCGGTGACCCACTCAAAGACACAGCAGGACCAAGCCTACACGTGCTCATAAAACTGCTAAGCACGCTGTCCATCGTTTTCATTCCGCTCTTCATGAACCTATTGGGTCTCATCTAAACGGTATAATAGGGAAGTTTTTCTCTTCCCTTAAAAAAAACTTTTTTCTTCTTTAGATACAGATAACTAGATTTTTCAGATTTGGTATTAATCATCTCTAAAGTGAACCTGCAATTCATAGAGCGTATTGCTTATTAGAAAATGGTGCACCAAATATGCAATATGCTGGATTCTAAAAGGCGACGAGGAACCGCCATAGTAGAAACTTTAAGGGGAATCCTTGTTGTTAGCCATGACAATCGGACTTTTTATTTGCCCGGTGGCGGAGCAGAAAAAGGTGAAAGCCAAAAAACCGCTGCAATCAGAGAAATAAAAGAAGAAACTAGCCTTGAAACAGTTGCTTGCAGATTTCTTTTTAAATACGAATCATTATTTGACAACCACGAAGTCTTCTTAGTGGAAACCAATGGGATTGCTAAGCCAAGTAGCGAAATCAATTACATAGACTATTTTACTGGTTCAAATCTGAAAGTTTCCAACGCCACTTGGGAAATACTTGAATTATACCGCGCAACCAAGGTGAAAAAGAAAAAATTGGCGTGAAATATTAATGAAAGATTGATAAAGCGGTTATTTTATAGTTTGAATTAGTTGGAATTGACTTATTTCACTTTGAATTTAGAGGTTTGTTTGTTGCTTTTCTATTCCAACTGGGAAAGGATTTAATTTTTCTTTTTATTGGATTAGTAAACATTAAACTTGTTGCTTGTTCCGCAGTATATTTTTACTTCGACACTCATTCACATTGCTAATTGAGATGGACCCGTTTGAAGATTATTGAAAAGAATCTACCCCAAGGCTTCATGAAAGTGGTTCCAGATTCGCCAGATGACCTTTGGCACTTATACAACGTCATCTATACGGGTGATGAGGTTTACGCTTACAGTTCAAGAGCCATTAAAAAGCGACACTGAAGGATCACGCCCTAAAAGTGGCGAGCGGTTTTCAGCATTTATGGGTGTAAATGTGATTTCGGTTGGCTGGGACAAGTTTTTAGGAAAACTGCGTGTTCATGGTACAATTTGCCATGCCCCCGACATAGTTCCTACAGGAGCTCATCATACTATTAGTGTAGCGTTGAATCAACCTGTTACCATCGTTAAAAAGGAATGGCCAAAACACCTTCTTGACCGTATTATCAGGGCAAGTGAATCTGAAAAACCTCTATTAATAATCTCGATCGACGACGAAGGCTTTGCCATTGCCGAAACCAAACAGTATGGTGTGGAGATTCGTGTGGAAGAACGAATGAGGTTGCCTGGTAAACAAGAAGCGGATAAGCGTGTGGAAGCAACCAAAGCTTATTTCAAAAGAGCATTAAACAGCCTAAGCCAATTGTGGGTTCACAGCCATAGTTTAATTGTGGTTATTGGGGTGGGTTTTGTTAAGGGTGATTTTGTTAGTTATCTTTCCGAAGAAGCCAAGGAAATGTCAAAATCCATTGTTGATGTAAAAAGCGTCAACAACGGAGGTACATCAGGTATTTACGAGGCTCTTCGTTCGGGTTTATTGTTGAAAGCTTCCCATCAACTTCGTATTGTGGATGAAACGGAGACTATGGAGGAAGTTATGAAGCGGTTGGGTAAAGGTGAAGGAACTGTTACTTATGGCTTGGATGCAGTGGAAAATGCGATATTGATGGGTGCAGTGGAGAAGCTTGTGGTCGCAGACACTACTCTTAGGGATGTAGACGAAGCAAAACGGCTAAAACTTGAAGATTTGATGCATCAAGTGGAAAAGCGAAATGCATCTGTAACAGTGGTAAGCACAGAACATGAAGCTGGAGCAAAACTCATAGCGCTGGGTGGAATAGCTGCCTTGCTAAGATTTCAAATATATCGAGATACTGCCAATTAATTTCTTCCGATTATGGTGAATTGAACACTACAGAAATTATGAATTGATTTTTTTTTGAGAAACTACAAGACAATAGAAACATGTATTGTAAAGCATGTTTGTACTTTAATAAATGAGATTAATAATTAAATAGCAATTATAGACCCTTTATAAATAGATGCTTTATATACCCCTCCTCTCTTTAAATATTTAACCGTGACTTGACATGAGTAAAAGAAAACCAATCATTAAGATCCAAAACATTGTGGCCTCAGTCTCACTTAACCAGAAAATCGACTTACAAAAAATCGTTGAAAAATTCCCCCAAACCGAATATAACCCAAGCGTGTTCCCAGGACTTGTTTTCAGACTAAAAAAACCTAAAACAGCAACTCTCATTTTCGGAACAGGCAAAATGGTCTGCACAGGTGCTAAATCAGAAAAAGAATCACGTAGTGCAGTGGAAAAGGTAGTTAAAGAACTCCGTGGCGAAGGCATCCAAATTACAGAGAAACCAGTTGTAATGATTCAAAACATCGTTGCATCCGCTGAATTAGGCGGCGAAATAGACTTAGAAAGCCTCGTCTACAAACTCAGCAAAGTCATGTATGAACCCGAGCAATTCCCGGGCGCAGTCTACCGAATGGACGAACCAAAAGTAGTATTCCTAATTTTCTCAGCAGGCAAACTCGTCTGTGTAGGCGCTAAAAAAGAAGAACAAGTCTACGAAGCAGTCGACAAAATTCAGTTGCTACTCGAAGAAAAAGAACTCATATACTACCCCGCTCCCCCATAACCTATTTTTTCATTCTTCGTCTAACTGCAGGATTTAACTCAGCGAGTTTTTTTAAAGCTAACTCAAAAGTTTCTTCTTGCATCAACTCTCTTTTAACAAAAACACCAGTTCGCCCAACAGTATCTCGTTTTATTAAAGCGTGTACTCTATCAAAAACTGTTTCAGCTGCAATTTCCAAAATTCTAGCGGTAACCTCTTCTTTTCCGATGACACTGGTTTCCACGTGACCTTTCTCTGTAGGATCAATGAGCATAAGCCGTTTATCTACACCAGCGACACGCGCATTCATTTTTAGTTGTTTCAGGTTCACTTCGCCACCAAACCCATAAAATTCTCTCTCCACTCGGCGCATCTCCATAAGGGGAAATGAAACGGTTGTTTTCTCGTCAATTTCGACATGGGCTTTCATTGCATAGGTTGGCGTTGCTTGAACAATTAACCTTGAGTTTATTGGTATTTTTGCTTTTTCCAGAGCTGTTTCAACAACAAAACTGCTTTGGACTTCAGGAATGAACACATCAACGTCACTGCCCTGATTTACATCGCCTCTAGCTATGCTTCCATGCGTAAGTGAACTCAAATGAAAATCCTCAAGCGCCTCCATTACCCAAACTGCTTTACTCCTAAGAGCCGTTAGTTGTTTCCAACGTAAACTAGAATAAGTAACCTCTTTGTATTCGTCATGCTTAGTTGTTTTAACAGCCAATTTAAAGCGCCGCACTTTCTATGTATTTTTGGGCTATTACAATGGTTTGTTGCGTTACCTCCAATCCTTCAAGATTAGAGCTACCCTCTGGTTGGTTTACTACAGTAGTAATGTTTCAACGTTAAGGCCAGTCTATTTTAATAGGCAACTTTTCCCAAAACAGACTACTGGGCTAAAGCTACTGTAGAAATGCAAAGACTGGTTATTCAAGCCTATCCTCAAAAAAAAATAAATTAAACAAGATTGGCTGGATTACTTAATCCAACCAAATGTATCTGCGTTTTATTTCTCTTGTAACACCCTAAGTTTGGTTTTATATTCTTCTTCAGATATTTCTCCCTTAATAAACCTCAATTTCAACTGAACTGACGGGTCTTCAACAGATTGAGCTTGAACAGAAGTATTCTGCCTAAAAATCATCTCCTTAGGCTTATTAAACTCCCAATCCGCCATACCAAGAAGCTCACCTTTACGTTTCATTGAAACCGGCTCAACCGCAATACCATTATATGCAATTTCCAAAGCATCAATAAAATTAGCCATATCCCCGCGATTTACTCTCTCCACCGTAAAAATAGCACCGTCCTCCATTTTAACCGTAACTTCTCCCCATACAACTGCGCCTCTATGCGCACTAATTTGAAGTACCTTCTGCAAAGGCAATGATTTGAAGTCGTATCTACCCAAATGTTTTTCGTCGAAGTAGATAAGGCGAATGTTCGTAAGTACTATGTAATTTGTTCGTTCAGCTATAACGAAGCTGTTGAGGGAACTGATAACTTCTTCGCCAGGAGAAAGATTCTTTTTTAAACCGCCTGGTAACTTATCAACTAAACTTTTACTAGAAGGTTTCTCACTCATTTTTATCACTTTTTTAATTTTTTATTTTATTTATATTTTTTTCTTTTTTTCGTTACTTGATTATTCTTAGGCAGTTTTATTCTAACCGATTAACAATTCGCGCTTTTAGTTCGTCATACTTATGTCGTACTTCATTCCTAGCAATTGCAATCTCGTCATTAATTTTTTTCTGAGACTCAGCGGACAAATCTTGGTTTTTTCCCTTATCGCGTTCAAGCTTCTCCAAATCGCTTGCAGCTTTTGTCATCATTTCTTCAGTCTTCTTTAATGATTCAGCTTTTAATTTTTGTGACTTGCCAAAAACGTCTAGAATTTCAGTAACTTTTTTACTTGAATTAAATTTGGTTTTGGATATTTTTTCTAAATACTGTTGTTCAGAATCTCCCATTAAAAAGCCTCTTATATTTTATTAGAAAACAAGTATATTTAAATTTGGCATAAGGCAATTTTGGTCGTCGTGGTTTATGGTTGTTTGGTTAGATTTTCATGCATAAGAAGACTTTATTTGCAACGGAAAGAAAAAAAGAAAGATGTGTGGAAGAAGTTGGGTTATCTTCAGCTAAACCTTCATTTAGTCTAATTTACCAATCAAGCAATGAAGGAAAGCCAATGGATACACCTGTGTGTAGCGCATGCAAAACTCGTGAAGCCTTTTTTTACAGACAATACTCAGGCGAGCGCTTGTGCAAAAAGTGTTTCACCGAATCCATTGAAGCAAAAGTGAGAGCAACAATTACCCGTTACCACATGCTAAGCTATAATGATCATTTGGCTGTGGCAGTTTCAGGTGGAAAAGATAGCTTAAGTATACTTCATATAATAGCTAAACTCAAACGGTCCAGGCCAAAGACTAACCTTACAGCAGTCACAGTGGATGAGGGAATCAAGGGCTATCGTGATGAAGCTTTAGAAATTGCAGCAGCAAACTGCAAAAAACTTGAAATCCCACATCACATTGTTTCATTCAAAGATCTCTACGGTTTTACACTCGACGAAATGATTTCTAAAGCAAGAAAAAACGGGCAAACAGAATTGACTGCTTGCGCTTACTGCGGTGTTCTGCGACGCAAAGCTATCAACGCTGGAGCACGACAAGTTAAAGCCAACAAAGTCGCTACCGGACATACCCTTGATGATGAGGTACAAACGGTTTTAATGAATATTTTCCACGGAGACATAGCAAGATTAGCCAAAGAGAAACCAGTCACAAGTGAAGTGCACCCAATGTTTGTTCAAAAGATTAAGCCTTTATGCGAAATCCCCGAAAAAGAAAGTGCACTTTATGCATATGCCAAACAAATCGAGTTCCAAGATACTCCTTGTCCATACGCTTCTGAAGCCCTTCGTAATGACATTCGAGGAATGATTAACCGCATGGAAGAAAAACATGCAGGAACAAAATTCACTGTTTCAAAAGCCATTGAACGTCTTCGACCAGCACTTGAGGAAACTGCTAAAAAAGAAGATTTTAAAACATGTAGTGAATGTGGTGAACCTTCTGCGCTCGATATGTGTAAAGCATGTGAGTTACTTAGGCATGTCCGCTAGGTTTTTTGTGATTAATTTTTTGTTCACTTTTTAATCTGCGCAATATCTCAGAAGCTTCAATGGCTGTGCTTGCGGCAACTACCTTTTGGGCTTTTAGAAGAATTATTTTTGAGCCGCAGTAGGGGCATATTTTTGTTTTCTGACCCTTAGGGCTTAACGTCAAACCGCCGCATTGAGTACATTTTATGATGAGTGTTACACCCATTTTTGGGTTGCTTCCGAAAGGCTTTTCATCACACAGGTTCATTAATTGTTTGGTAGGGTAGAGCGAGCATTATGACCGTTGATGGAGACCAGTTTAAATCTAGAACTCATTTGACTGATTTGGCGATTCAATACTTCAAGAAGGAAGGTTACAAAGTTAATAGCGAAAACATCAAATTGGAAGGACAAAGTGGCGTTGCACGGCATTTTGACTTAATTGTTCAAAAAGGACGCTTAGAACAGGGTGTTTGGGTCCGTGACTGGAACCGAACAATCGGAGTTAACGTCATTATTCATTTGGATACATCATCTGAAGATGTTGATTTATCAAGTCCTATTCTGATTGGCGAAAAATTCAGCGACCACGCCAAATCCTACAGCAATAGACGAAAAATAACATTGCTAACCAAACAGAAAATCGGCAGCTTCCGATAACTAAACCTTAAGATATTCATCTAATGTGCCTTCGCTTTCAAGAAGACCAAGCCAATCCACTACTCCAACAAAGCATTTCTTGTCTCCGTTCAAAACGCTAAGGATTTCTGCCACATTTTCATCCACAGTTTTTCCTGTTACATCAAGTTCGCAAACCTTTCCTTGCTGTGTTTGCATAGCTTCAATAAGGCAACTATCAAGAATTTCAGCTGACAAATTTTCATTTAGTTTGGCATTATTAAAGTCACATTTTAGCATGAACTCTTTAAGTTCTTTGGGATTTCGCCGCAAAACAAAAACATTGTTTACTAGATTTGTTGGGGTAACTGCAGCTGCATAATGCCCATCTACAATAATATTGTTATTTTCTGATGCCTCTATTGTTTGAGCTAACTTGATTCGCATTTTTTCTTCATCAATAATTGTGGTTTTTCGTTCTGTATCTTCACCCAACGTTAAGCCGTATGTTTTAGCATAATCGGTTAAGTTTAAGTATTGTCCGCTTATTTTGGCGGCGAGTTGTTTTGCTGTCGTTGTCTTTCCAACGCATGGCGTTCCTGTTATAAGTATGACTCGTTTCATGAACATATGTTGGATAGCTGTGATAATTATTGGTTGCGCATTAGTTATTATTTGAATGCTCAGGGTTTAGTGTTACGAGTATGTTTATTGCTCACGACTTAGCTTTCTGTGATGGGCTGGCGAGTTGGTGTGTGGCTTTCGGACCCAAAATTTGGGTCTGAGGAAACTCCGCCCACAAGTAGAAGTGCAGTTCCGCAGGGAACAAGGCGAGAGCCTTGGCAACGGAGCAGAAACGAAACGTCCACCCAGATAGGCTATGAGACATTTGTGATGTCGAGTGTGCTGGGCTGGAAGCGGTGAAACGGCCGTCCTGCATGTGGAAAGGGCAAACAGTCGCCGATGAAGAATCTACCGGAAGGCGCGGGTAGCCCGATTAGCCGAATGCCACAGACAACAGAAGGCGGGTTACAACCAACACACCAGCCCAATTCAACTGTCTAATTAACGGATTGTTCCTTTTTTGTAAAGAAGCAAAGAATTACTCTATGTCTGCACAAGAGAGAAATCAGAAAGCCGTTTTTTGGTGCCCTAAGACCTAAAAAACACTTCCAAAGCGAGAGCACTATGAAAAGTATTATATTCAAAGATATAATGTACTAAAAGTGGTGTTTATGTTTGGTTACCTTCAAAGACCTTTCAGATAAATTCGTAATTTGTGCAGGCGGTTTTGACCTTGGAAAGATTAATGGAGTAGAAATTAATGTTGATACTTGGCAAGTTACCCATTTACATATCAAGTTGTCAAAATCAGCATCCGAAGACCTTGGATTTAAGAAAAGAATTGGCAGCTCAACCGCATGCTTGCCTATCTCATTGGTATCTAAAGTCGGAGACAACATATTGCTAAACAAATGTCTTGATGAATTAACCCGACACCCCGAAATCTCGGGGTGCAAATCAATATGAGCATCAGAAATTTTACTTATTAAGCAAGACACCTCGCTTAGCGAGTAACCCCCTCAACAGTGCCCTCCTCGCAAGTAAGGACTCTGTCTTGCAAACAATTAATGTTGAAAAAGAATCTTTTCAAGGCCACCGGTAACGGGGACTTATTATATCTTCTTGGGCTGAATTTGTAATGTCGTGTGCTCGATTGCGAATTTATCCGCCAACAACTTGTTTATTCTAGCGATAATATCCTCTATATTCTCATCAGTTATATTTGCCTCTACATGAGCAGTTAAAGAATACATTCCAGAAGTAATTTCCCAAATATGAATATCATTTATTGCCACCACCTCAGGAATATTTTCCTTAATTTGCGCTGTTACCAAGTCAATATTCATGCCTTTTGGAGCAGTTTCCATTAAAACATTAATGGAGTCGCGCAATAGCCCGTATGCCCAAACAAAAATCAATACGGATATCCCTATTCCTAATAGCGGGTCAATAAAATACCATCCACTATAAGCAACAATTATTGCTCCAAATATGATGGCGACCGAGGATGCAGCATCTGCAAACATGTGAAGAAAAGCTCCTCTAACATTTAGGTCGTTTCTCATGCTGTTGCGAAGAATGAGTATGCTAAATCCATTCGCGGCCAACCCCGCCAAGGCAACCAAAAACATTTCAAAGCCCAAAACTGGTTGCGGATTTAGTAACCGTTCTATCCCTTCGTATAATATGTATGCGGTTACTGCAAAAAGGAAAATACTATTAAACAAAGCGGCGAGAATTTCGGCTCTGAAGTAACCGATATGTTCTATGGTGGCATGGTTTTTTACATGCAATTATAATGGCTGTAAAACTAATTGCTAACGCAAACAAATGCGTAAACATATGTGCTGCATCACTTGCTAATGCCAAGCTGCCTGTTAACGTGCTTCCGATGACTTCGATAACCATTACTGAGGCGGTGATGATCATAGAAAGTAAAAGACGCTTTTTTGTAGCTCCTTTGTACTCATGGATATCGGATAGTTTATCTATTCTTGGTTGATGCTCATGTTTCATTAGGGTCTTTTGAATAAAGATTTGTTAAATTATTAACTATATCTTTTTTCATTCAAGTTTCCTAAATGCTCATAACTAGATACTACAGCATGGATTTTGCTTCTAAGAGGTATTCTCCCCGCAAGCAACGAGGAATTGAAATTACAAAATAATTATATGCAACAAAGAGCTTATTTTTAAAAAGTACTTAACTTAGGGGATACTGTGCCAAACAAGTTTAATGGTGAATTTGCTGGAACTGGAATATACTCAATTTTGAGGCTTGTTCCTGTAGGCATAATTATTCTTGAAAATCCGACAGGAAGAATTACATACGCTAACGACCGTGCCATCGAGCTTTATGGCATCAACCCAATAGGACTGGAAATCTGCAACCTGTCAAAAAAAATGGTGAAGCTACTTAAACCAAATGGCGAAATTTATCCTTCCGAAAAACTTCCAGCAAATGGTGCTCTTAGAGGACAAAAAATAGTTAATGACGAAGCAATAATTGAAAGGCCCGATGGTTCAAGAATAATTGTTTCCTCAACCTCAGCTCCACTACCTGATTCAAAAGGTGAAATTATAGGCGCTGTCACCATTTTTGAAGACATCACAGAAAAGCGAGAACTTGAAAAAAAACTCAGCCTACAAATGAATGATTTGGAAAAGCTCGTTTTACAACAGGTTGAACAACTTAAGAATGCTGAAAGACTCTCAGCAATAGGACAAACCGCAGGCATGATTGGGCACGATATAAGAAATCCATTACAATCAATATTTGGAGAAACATACCTGTTGAAAAACGAAATCGAATCTCTACCTAAAGGAGAAGTCAAAGAATGCTTTAAAGAAGGTCTCAGCAACATAGAAGAATCCCTGTCTTACATAAACAAGATTGTTAATGATTTACAAGATTATGCTAAGCCACCAAAGCCAACGTTTGAAGAAGTTGCTATCGAAAAAATCGTTCAAGATGTATTATCAACAACCGATGTTCCAGAGACTGTAAGAATAACTCTTTCACTTGACGATAATTCTCTGGCCTTAAAGACCGACCCAACTTATATGAAGAGAATACTTACAAATTTGATCTCTAACGCAATACAAGCGTTGCCAAATGGCGGAAAAATATCTATAAAGGTGAAACGCAAAGAAGACAAAGTGTTTCTAAGTGTTGAAGATACGGGTCAAGGGATACCCGTTGAAGTAAGAGGCAGAATTTTTACGCCTTTGGTTACAACAAAGCCTAAAGGTCAAGGTTTTGGATTAGCAGTAGTTAAAAAACTCACTGAAGCATTAAACGGTACAGTCACATTTGAGAGCGAGATAGGGAAAGGGACACGCTTTAATATTGAGCTTCCATTAGGCGCATAAAAGGCTATAATGTTTTTTAGTTTTAACCTTACTTGCCTATTCAAAAAGAAAAATTTGAAAAAACCATTTTGCCTTAGACAAGACTTTATTTAATTAATATTTTCACATATGATCAAATAATAGTGACCCTTGATGAATTATGCTCTGCAATGAAAATCAGGTAAGCAATAATGAAGAACTATGGGTCATGAGAAGATATTTTAACAATGCCTTTAGCTTTATTCTCATGTACTGATAAATTTCTATCAGAAGTAAACGCGCTTAAAAACAGCGAGTTTCCACTCTTCAAAATAAGACTGTAAACATTGCCTTTATCCCATTGCAAAGAAACATTAGCCGCATGTATGAATTGATGTTCAATAAGTTCTTTCATTACTTCGAGAGCTTTGATTCTATCCATCCATTAAACCCAGCTAAATTAGGTTAACTAACATATTTAATTCTTTAGAAACGTTCAAAAATGCTAGGATGAAAATATATTTTTGTCGAAAGAATTCCTTCTGCTATTTTACTTTATTGTAAACGACGGTGAAGAGAAATGATGACTTTTTGTTGTCCAAAGATCTATTGTGTAATTTCCAGAACTCAAACCAATGCCATTGAGGTCAATTGGTACTATTACATTATTTTGGGCTGGAAGCTCATGATGGAATGAAACAATTGTTGCGACAGTATTTTGTTGTGAATTCTTAATTATGGCAGTATTAAAGACAATAGTTTGACTAAATAACGATTTAACATTTAGCAAGAGTGTGTTATTGTTGGAACTATCAAATGATGCCTTTTGGATGACAGCTTGTTCAGCTATTAACCCCAAATTGATAGGTTTTTCGAATAGGCTTAACGCGTTAGTATTAATTATTACAAAGCTCACAGCGACAATTACGAATCCAACAAAAAATATTTTCTTGTAAACACCCAATTATCTTTGCCCCAAGAAAAATTTAATAACAATATTATATTAAATGTTACGATTTACTTAACAAATAGATCAATTGTACAACACAACCCAAAAAAAATCATATGCACTTAACTGAAAAAGAGAATAAATAATTCTGCGACTGTAAACCCAAGGCTTAAGTGATTACAAAAATAGGCCCGAAAAGAAGTTCATGGTAGTTGTAGTTAGTAATTGAGTCTATAAGAATAATCTTGGTAGCTATTGCTGTTTACTTCCATTTTAGAAAAATAACAGTAAAACAGACCTCTTCATAGTTCCTGCATAATTTTTTAAGCAAGGTCAAAACAACTACGAAATAGTGAAAGTGTGAAAAACAAATTAAGGTTTACAGTTTTTCTTATTTCAAGATTTAAAGGGCAAACTCTCGAGGGAATCGGGATAGGAATCTGTTGTTTATCAAAAATGTATTGAAAATGTTTATTGCTGTGCCATGTATACATTATGTATAGGCGATAAATGTGGCAAGGCAGATTTCAATTTCAAATGAAGTCTACGAACTTCTCTCAAAAAGAAAAGGCAAAAAGAGCTTTTCAGAGGTCATAAAAGAAAACCTATGTTTAAAAGAAGAAAAAAAGGATATTATGCGTTTCGCGGGTTCCATGAAAAACGAAAGAAAGAAACTTGAGGAATTGAACGCAACAATAGCTGCCGAAAGAGAAGTTAACTACGGAAGGGACTTTGAAGAGAGCAAATGACCTTCCTCGATACAAGCGTTATAATAGCTTTCCTAGCAGGCGACGAAAAGGTTATCGCTTTCGTGAAGAAGTTCGCTAAGACAGAGCACCTCAAAACAACCACGATAACGGAGTATGAATTGCTTAAGCATAAAAATGCTCTGAAAAAGCACCTTGCGGAGGATTTCTTATCGGAAATAACTGTCTGCCCCTTTGATAGTGCATCTGCTAGAAAAGCAGCCTCAGTTTATGAGAGACTGAAAGAAAACGGAAAGATGATTAACGAGAATGACTTGCTTATCGCTGGAATTTCACTTGCCAACGACGAAGAATTGTTAACAAGAGACAAAAAATTTGCTAACATAAACGATGAAAGAATAAAAATAATTTAACAGGCAAGTGGGTGTTGTGTGTTGGTTGTAACTCGCCTTTGGGCTTAGTAATTTTTTGCTCTCCGATGTTCTATATTTTTGTTAGAGTTCTTCTAGACACTATACTTGTGACTACCGATAAACAACCACAAAAGCTCAAATCCACAGGTCCATTAATCCCAATAGTTAGGTGAAGCGTTTTGGCGAAATATGTTGATGGTTTTGTGTTTGTGGTTCCTAAAGACAAGGTTGAAGAATACGAAAAAATGGCTCGGGAAGGACGGGATATGTGGATGAAATATGGCGCACTCGAATACATGGAATGTGCTGGTGAAGATCTTGAACCAAAAGACATGGGCGGCATGAAGCCACTTTCATTTAGGGAGTTAACAAAAGCGCAACCAACCGACACGGTATGGTTCTCCTTTATTGTTTATGAGTCTAAAGAGAAGCGGGATGAAATCAATGCAAAAGTGATGGAAGAAGGGATGAAGCAGGCAGAAGGAAAGAAAGATGTCTCAATGCCATTTGACATGAAACGTTTCTCGGTGGGAGGATTTACAGTAAAAGTCGAAGGATAACGATGCAACGGGTATAGACGAGGGGGCGCAGAAGACATATTTTCTTCGCGCTCCAACAGCTTTGTTTTAGGCCAACCCATCATGTCATAAGCGATTTCGGGTTCTTCTCCTAAAATTCCTAAACCGTTACTGTAGAGAGCTGCAACTGCATTAGCCATATCAAAAACGTCTGAAGACCTAAGAGGCTTCCAAACATGCCTCACTTTTGGATCTCACCCAACCGCCAACGCATTGCGGATTCCGTGAAAGTCGTAGTAAAATGATTCTCCATCCAAGTAGAAGAATGTTAAAGGTAGAAGAAGTGCAAATTTTTTTCTCTTCTTCTTCTCTTAAATATATTTTCTTGAAGCATAACTTTGTTTTGCCAAATATTTACCATGACATCCAAATTTACCATAATGATGAGGCTCATTTGGAGACAAAATGTGATAGTGAGGTTGGCTCACTCGGAATTAGAGCTCACATTGGATTGCCAGTATTTCATGCCATTTTATTCGGGCACGGAAACCAAGACAGTTTCAACAGGTTTTTTGACAGTTAAAATTCTCTGTTATACATGCACGTTACTGATATTGTGATTAGCTGAGTTTTGGCTTCCTTTTGAGTTAAAAAAATAAACCATAATCTTGAGATTAACGTTTTTTCAATAGGTTCTCTATTGCCTTATCTACAATTTCCAAAGTTATTTTCTGGAACTGCGTTTCAGGTTGATTATTTACTGACTCACGGTATTCTATCAAATCAGTTATATCGCTTCTCTCTTGTTCCAAATTCCCTTTCCCCTTACCTTTAAAGCGATTTTTTTCTTTTTAATACTTGTCAAATATTGAACATTAATAAACACAATTTTTTTTATGTTCACAACAAGAAAAAAGATTTTTTTTATCCAAAGAAACTGGTATGAAGTAAAATAAAATCTAAAACACCCACCACATACGATGGGACCCAAAAAATTATTGTTAATTGCGCTATTCTTTTACTCTTAAACGCAAACGAATCTGACCCTGGACGCCAAAGTAATACTAGCCATACTCCAAAAACTATTGCGGGAATAGAAAAAATACCATGCAAACTATTCATAACCAAACGAGAAAGTGAACTAGAGAAAGCGGAACTGGTAGTTAGCGGACCCATAAATATTACAGCAGAAAAACTAACTAACAAGGCACAAATTGCAATTAACATTGTAATCTCATGAACAAAATATTTTCCTTTAAATCTAAAAAACATGCTCACTAAAATCAAACTTGTCCATATAGTTTGCATAATAAGGTTAATCTCAGCAAAACTCAACCCTACCTATAGAAAAAGGGAAGAACACTATGGCTCCAATTATTCCTAAAACTGTTGCTAAGAATAGTAAGGACTGCGATTTTTCCTTGCGATGAATGAATCAAAGTGAGCTTTCTTATTTTATCTCTTCGTGTAATAACTAAAGACGATGCAATGAATCCTGTTAAAACAATACTTAGCGCAACCACTGCGTTAAATGTCGTCTTGTTTAAGTCCAGAGTTTGAGGATTCCACATATTTGTTGAAATAGCTTGGGATATTACTGTGAAGTTTTTTGGGTATTCTACCGAATAAGTGTATACACCTGTAGCTTTATCCCATTCCTTGATCGGTCTTGTAGAATCAGAAGAATGTGTTATTGTTCGGGTTGCACCAGCCACAATTTTTTGTTCTTCACCCAAAATAGTAATGTTTGCAGGCTTTGAAGAATCATAAAAAATATCGCCAACACCTAAGTTCGAAGGAATTATTACCCAACCTTCAACATTCCCCTCGGAGAAGTTAAACTCCCAAATCGAACTGCTCAATGACCCATTAACATTCCTAACCGTAACATTTGCATCAAACGCTACACCCTCAACATCTAAAATTTCAATTCTAAACCAACTGATATTATGAATTGGAGCCGAAGTAGGACCCGTAATGTTAACGGTATATTCAATCCAATCACCTTTTTTGACACCTACCGAAAAATTATCGTTAGCACTCACAGGAAAGAAAACAATAGAAATAGAAACGATCATTACTGCCAGAATTAAAGTATTGAAAGCTTTCATTTCCATCAAAATATCGTTGATGCCCAGTTCTTAAGAGCTTTTTCGTAAAGGTTTCTTTACTAACTTTTAAAAATGCTTAGTCAAACTTTCTTTACTAACTATACAACACTTGGCAAAAATTCTGTAAATAACTATGTCATATAAAAAAGATAAAGCTCTTCAAAGAATAGACGCATTAAACTAAAACCAAGACTCGTTCAATTAAATATTAAAAAAAAGTGGAATTTTTAGAATATTTCTATATCTATTTTTTTCCACTTAAATTACACAGGTCTAGTCTGAGCCTTATCGCTGGTTACGACCCACCTAAGCAATTCCTTAATCGCAGCAGATTCTTGCAGCCGTTTTGAACCTACCACTTCACAGCTTAGATGATTCCAACGCTATGCATGTTCAGCCCATAAAGGCAAAGACTTTATCGCGCACTAATTTTTCGCTGTTCTAATTAATGCACTCTATGCCTCAATGCATTACATCTAAAGCTTGCTCCCAGACCTGCATAAACAACTAAGAATCAAGTTCAACTTATATTTTGTGACATCTACACTACAAAATCTGAAAAAATTGTACCATTTAGAACATTAGAAAAAAAGTCAAAACAGCACACTCAATAGTTGACAAATAATTATACCAAAGATTATTTCGACAATTAACTTCTTTGATTAATAGTTCAATTCTTTTTTATCCATTTAAACGTTTTATGGCTGTAAATGAGAAATATTTAAGAAAGTAACCCTAAAAATTGTAAGTGAAGAAATACCTCTTTTGTTTTTTGTCTACGGATAAGCTTTATAGTAAGGTCAGCATTAAACAACCTTGCAAAGTAATTTGCAAAAGCAATAAAACAGGAAGTGAAAAATTAAATGTCCTCATATCCAAAAGAGATGCACAAGGCAACCTGCGCAGACTGCGGAAAAGAATGTGATGTTCCTTTCAAGCCAGACGGAAGCAGGCCAGTATACTGCCGAGAATGCTACGCAAAACGAAGACCACCACGCCGATACTAAGCTCATAAGCTTAACATCTTACTCGTTTAACAATAATCCTTTTTCTTTTTTAATAATATTAAAAATTTTTTAAGAACTTAAATCATTAAGTCATCCTTCTTCACAGACTTGACTTCTTCAACATTTTATATCTCAAAAGAATTCAATCTTAATCACAATTGTAGGTCTGCCATCTCAACAGTTCTGCGAAGTAACCTCGATCGAGTTTCAGAAAGAACCCTCTCATCAGTTATTGGAAGATCAAGGTCATTTGCTGTTAAGGCCAAGATTTTTTGCACAAGAATTTGAGCAGCCCGCCCAATTTCTTGAATAGGTGGATCGGCTTTCTCATCACATGCTCCTATACAACATTGTGCAAATGGAAAGTTCAATTGTAATTCAATAATATTTTTCTTGTAATCGTAGTCTACGATGGTAAATGGTTCTAACCTGCATACTTGGGGTCTAACTGGATAGATTGCACATTTGTTTTCTTTTGTAAGAAAGAAACAGGCGCCATCTTCTTTTCTGTGAATCCAACAGACTCCATTTTCGTCAGGTTCACTCAAAAAACCTTTGAAACCTCTGGCCTCAATTCGTTTTTGTTCAGTTTTACTTATGTCGGGTGGCTGCATTCGACAGCAAATGCCACAATTTTTGCATTGGAAACCCACAGAATCAGGGAAGATGACATTTTCGAACTTCAAGGTAAATGTGGATGGGGCAAAATGGTTTATTTAGGTTGTGCGGTGAAAAAGAAGAAATAATTCATTAACTCGAACTTTTGGAAAAAAAAAGAAGATAATTCTTTAATGTATTTTAGATACAGTTGATTATGAGGATAAGAGTGACTGAATATGGCTCCTAAGGTTGATGTTGATTATGAAAAAATTCGCCGCAGAAAAAGAACGATAGGGATAATTGCAATTACTCTTCTTATGCTAATTACAGTTTTAGCTATTTTTCTACATATTTCTTTTCTTGTTTGGGTTGTAGCTGATTTGGCTGTGGCAGCTGTAGCTAACTTGTTGCTGAGAAGAGTTGGAAGAAGACCACTCTAAAAATGCGATGATATGAAAGGTAGAGAAATAAAAATTCTTTAAAATAATTTATTGATGATATTTTGGACGTTTTGCTTCTTTTACCCAAAATAGAGGATCATCAGCTTGTATGATTTGAACTTCACAGACATTGCTCGGATTAGTTATAGCGGTTCGGAATTTTGGGGAAAGCTCAGGATTCGAAAGAAACTCCATTCGAGATTTTTCCAATTGCTCAGAAATGTTCTCAGCTCTTTTATTTGCATACCCCCGGTATTTTACACTTTTACCTTCAACTATGGCTTTGTCAAAGCCTTCTTTGGTTGTCTGGATTAATTTTTCTCCATCTCGAATGAACCAGCAGTAAGCAATTGGAGCAGGTTTGTTCATAATAATCGTAGCTATATCGTTAGGTGATTGTAATTAACTTTGTCCATTAAAATAAATTTGAGCGCCTCAGAACCGTTATTTTTTTCAGTCATGTAAGAGCAACAGAATTATCTGTAACTCCATACTTTCGTGCAATTCTCATCACAGGCGCTAAACGATTAAGTTAACTTATCTATGCTTAAAAAAGAAATGTATTGCCTCAGAATTCGTATAACTGACATCATTTGTAGGACTACCAATCCATCTCAGACTGACGTGTTAATCATCATAGGCAACCACTAATGTGCAATGTCAAATAAAAATAAACCATTCAAAACAATATCAATTATTTAATTATTAAAATAGAAAAAAAAATAAAACTGTAAGGGGAGAGTAAAAACAAGTTCAGACTAATTTAACTAGTCTGTGTTTTGCTCTTCTTGTCTTTCTTTGCTTTACGTTTCTCATCGCGTTCTTTCTTTGTTAACGGTTTTTCTTTTTTCGGCATCGGGTTTTACTCCGAGATTATTCCTATAGCGATAACATGCTTTAATAACTTTCCAAAAATTAAGTGTATTCTCTGAACGTGTGACCGCATTTTGTACATCGCATAAACTGAGTTGACGCTTCATCGCCGCCGCGAGTCTGCACTTGCCATACATAAACCATGTTGTTGTCGCATTTATCACACTTCATTTTTATTGTCTGCATAGTTTGCATCTTTGACTCTTCTTCAGAAATAATAGTCATGAAAGGTTTGGGTTTAAGTTTAGGCGTTATAACTGCGCCTGTTCGCGCCTCAGTTTTCTTATCTACAGGCTGCTTTGTAAAGTTACATTTTGAGCAGCATAATTCAAAAGCGTTGCCAACGGTTCTTTTTGGTTCAAGACGGCAACCGCATTTTGGACAAAACTCCATAAATCAAAATCCTCACTTTACCTTTCCATAAAGCAAACAAATAAGATATAAGGCTTATTTTTTTAAATCAAATAAAATCAGAGTGGAAGAGGTAACAAACTTTAATTAGAATATTCATTTCACAACCTAATCAAAAAAGGGTCAAAACATGCCAAACCAAGTTACACCAACAAACGAATGGCAAACAATCGAGCATGCACTCACATATTTAGCAAGAGCAGACAAACTGCCCCATCGCACAGAAGGCGAAAAAGCATTATTGGAACAAATTCCAATTAACGCCAAGCGGGTTCTGGATTTGGGCACCGGCGACGGAAGATTGCTTGCCTTGATTAGATTGAATAATCAAGCTGTTGATGGAGTTGCTCTTGATTTTTCTGATCCGATGATTGAACAAGCAAAAAAACGATTCGGACACGATAAACACGTTTCAATAATTAAGCATGATTTCAGCTTGCCTCTTCCCACAGACCAATTGGGACGTTTTGATGCAGTCGTCTCTAGTTTAGCGATTCATCATTTGACACATCCAAGAAAAAAACAACTCTACACAGAAATATTTTACCTTCTAAACCCAAAAGGCATATTCTGTAACCTCGAACACGTGTCTTCATCAACCGAAAACTTGCATATGAAATTCTTATCAGCCATAGGTTGGACGCCCGAAAGTGAAGATCCATCAAATAAACTCTTAGACGTCCATACGCAACTTGAATGGTTGCGAGAAATCGGTTTTGTAGATGTTGATTGCAACTGGAAATGGCTGGAATTAGCGCTTTTAGTCGGTTTCAAACCCTAATTTCTTTAGGGCTATATTGAATGATAGAAAGATATTAATAACAAAATCTCAAAAGTGTTATAAGGAGTTTTATAAGAAAATGACAACTAGTAATGAACAAATTGATTTTACTCATTGGCTCTACCGCTTAATCGCATACATAATCGACAGCATAATAATCGGCATTCCTGCAGCGATCATATATTTCGTCATAATCCTAGCGGCATTTGTTGCTAATCCTTTCTTTTTTGCATATGGAGGCTGGCTAATACTTCCGTTTATATTCGGAATTCTACAGTTTCTCTACTTTATGATACTTGACACAGCTTGGGGCGCAACAATTGGAAAAAGACTCATGGGCTTACAAGTGCAAATGGTAAACGGAGGAAAAGTACCATACGGCAAATCATTTATACGCAACATAAGCAAAATCTACGGTTTATTTCTATTCTTAGATTGGCTCATCGGAGTCATTACAACTGGAGATAAACGCCAAAAATTCACCGACCGCTACGCAGGAACAATTGTTATCCAAGCCAGACAAGCATTCCAATCAACGCCTCCACCACCACCGCCACCACCAACTTAAAAATCTACAATTCTTTTCTTTTTTTCTTTTTTAAGAACAAAAAAATTATAAAAAAAATATCCGACTTAAATATTTTTAGATTTACTTAAATTCTTCAATCCAAACCCTAAATTTCTCTAAACTTAGACCACTACCAAGTTGTCCATTTAGACGTTTACTAACCTTACCTTCCTCAAACAGAATAATTGTAGGTACAGCCGGTACATCATATTCATCCCACATTGGATTATCATAGTCATCTAAAAGCACATGAATAACTCGCTCAAAACCCATTTTGGCGACAGTTTTATCAAAAACTGGAACAAACCTAACACAATAAGGACACCAAGCAGAATAAAATAACGCCAAAACTTGCTTACTGTTCTTTAATTCAGAATCAAGATCTTTTTGGGTATATACTTTGAGCATAATTATCCAAGTTAAAAACAGTTTAGTGTTTCTTAAATTTTCCTACTTTATTCTCAGAGCAACACCTAAAATAACCTTGGCAACAGATGAATAACAGAAATAAGATGAAGCCGAAAAACTATAGACGCGGATACCCTGTGGCAATGCTAATTGGAATTGAGGCTGACCACGCAGCATTATGGCAGATCTTTAGTCAAGTTGCCAAACCCCAACAGACTATTTCAATAAATGGTGAACGAAAAGACCAAAAAATACTCTACAACTTCCATGAAACCATCGTAAACGCATTAAGACCAGTTCTAAAAGAAGGCGTAAGAAGCATGGTAGTAGCTTCGCCTCCAAGAACCAACTATGCACAAGAATTCCTTTGCCACATTAAATCCCATCATGCATGGCTCACTCAGGGAACAAACAAAGCATCATTCTCACAAATAACAGGTTCCGCAAGCTCACCTCCACAAGTAGCAGCCTTAACTAAGACATCCGCTTTCAAACAACTAATACAGGAAAATGCAACTGAAGAAACCGAGAACCTGCTTGAAATTCTCGAAAAACGACTAAGTAAAACCGATAATCTGGTGCTCTTTTCTTTGCAAGAAGCAGAAACTCTCATCTTAAACCCTCAGGCACCGGGAAAACCTCAGCCTGAATACTTAATGTTAACAGATGATTATCTTGCAAGTAGTCGCCAAAAAAACAGAATAAATCGTCTAATGATGATTGCTGCAAAAAACGGAGTTAAAACAAGAGTAATAAGTAGTGAATCAAACGCAGGTGCACGCCTTACGCAATTAGGCGGTATTGTATGTTTGGCAAAACACGATTAAAGAAAGTGCTCTTGTTTTAGCTGGTTAATAGAGATCTTACCTGTATGTAACGCAGTAGCAACCAAAGCACCTGAAATACCAATGCTTCTTAATTCAATTAAATCGTTGATGTCTCGAACACCGCCTCCAACATAAACGTCAATGCCAACTTCAGCAATCACCTTCTTAAGAAAATCAATGTCTACGCCTTCACCGCTGCCAACGCGCAAAAGATCCAAAACAATCAATTGCGAAACTCCCATCTCCTTAAACTGTTTAAGAAGACAAAAAACATCACTACACCCATCAAATCCTAACTTCACAAGAACTTTATTTCCTTTCAAATCCAAGCTAACAACAACACGTTCTGACCCAAAAAGACCTATAGCATCTGAAACAAAACTTTTCCTTTGAAGAGTTTCTGTTCCAATAATAAGTTTGGAAACTCCGCTGTCCAACAATTTTTGTGCTCTTTCATTGCTTGTTACTCCTGCATCAACCATTAATTTCAAGCTAGTTTCATCATTTATTTTTTTTAAAATATCAAAGCTAGTTGAACAATCGATTATTGCATCCAAATCAGCCACATACAAGTCGCTAAACCCGATATTCTTGAATGCCATTGCCACTTCTGAGGGATCAACCGAATACGTAAGCACGCTTCGTAGAGGCTGATACTCTTTTCTTACACCTCTAACCGCATGCACAACTATTCCGTTTAAAATATCAATTACCGGAATAACTTTCAAGTTACAGCCTCACCAGAATTGAACTTTACAGTCCCACAAAAACATACCTCTTCTTGAATAATTGTATTCCTGCTACTAAATTATTGTAGCCAATGCACCTTTGAAAAACAGTTTACACAAAAAAACCAGATAAAAACAACTTAAAAGACAGCAAACTCAACATAGGAAGTCTATTTCTTACAAAACCGGAGACAATTTTATCAATAAAGAAATTTCCCCCTATCACAGGAAAACTTTAAAGGCACCAATAAGCCGCATCAATGTGATACCACTTGAAGCTGCTCATAAGCCCCATGAACGAAAAAGAAGCTTTAGAAGCAATCGCTGGAGGCGCCGACATAATCGATGTAAAGAACCCTGAAGAAGGTGCACTTGGCGCAAATTATCCATGGGTTATTAAGAAAATAAAAGATATTACTCCAAAAAAACTCGAGGTCAGCTGTACATTAGGAGAAATTGGAAATCTCCCTGGTTCATTTTCACTGGCAGCTGTGGGAGCTGCATCACTTGGAGTAGATTACATTAAAGTAGGTCTTTTCGGAATTAAAACGCCAAAAGAAGCAATTTTTCTACTGCAAAAAGTAAATAGAGCCGCTAAAGAATGCAATCCTAACATCAAGGTTGCTTTAGCCGGTTATGCAGATGCCGAAAAAATCGGCACAATAGATCCTTTGCTTATTCCTGAAATAGCAAACAAAGCTCAAGTCGAGGTTGCAATGCTAGATACATCGATTAAAGATGGCAAAAACCTATTTGATTACTTAACAATTGAGCAACTTAGAAAATTTGTTAACTTAGCACATAGTTTTGGCCTTGTAACCGCCTTGGCTGGTTCACTGAGAAAACAGGATTTGCCGGTAGTTTACGGTTTAAATGCAGACATCGCTGGATTACGAGGTGCAGCATGTACAAACAACAATCGAGAAACAGGTCAAATCACCAGAAAACTAGTAAGTGAACTCGTTGATGAAGTTAAACAGGCGGAAACAAGAGCCAACTTTAAGAGGGCTTAGCCTTGCAACAAAAAGGGTTAAGCGGAAAAACTGTTTTGGCTGAACTAAAAAAGTTGCATAATTTAGATCAACAATATGTTGATGGAAGAGTTCTATGTTCAATGTGTACAACTCCTCATCCTATAGCAAAAAAAGCTTACCAAATGTTTTTTGAATCAAATCTGGGGGATTCAGGACTTTTTGCTGGAACCTTGCTAATAGAAAAAGAAGTCGTCCATGCACTTTCAACTGTTACTCCACAAAGAGAATGCAAGTGGATTTGTTGTTTCAGGGGGCACAGAAGCAAATCTAATGGCTTTACTTAGCAGCAAAAAATATGGCAAACATCAGTCAACCTGAAGTGGTTTTGCCAAAGTCAGTTCACTTCTCATTTACCAAAATCTGTAATCTTCTGAATTTGAAACCTGTGTATGCAGAGTTAGATAGTTCTCTTAGAGTTGACACATCAGAAGTCAAAAAATGCATAAACAAAAACACAATAGCAATTGTTGGAACTGCTGGAACAGCAGAATTAGGAGTGGTCGACCCCATCGATAAGCTTTCCGAAATTGCACTGCGTCATAACATATACTTGCACGTTGATGCAGCCTTTGGCGGATTAATAATTCCTTTTTTACCCAACATAAAACCAATCTTTGACTTCAGCTTAGAAGGCGTTAAATCCATTACAGTTGACCCACACAAGATGGGAATGGCAGCAATTCCTGCAGGAGGCATCCTCTTCAAAGATGCAACAACCCTGAATTATCTCAAAACTGAAACACCTTACATAACCGACAAGGTCCAATACACATTTGCAGGAACAAGATCTGGAGCCGCAGTCGCTTCAGCATGGGCAGTTTTCAAGACATTAGGCACGGAAGGCTTCCAAAAAATCGTGGGCACTTGCATGAAGAACACAAAGTTGCTCGTTGATGGCGTCGAAAAAGCTGGTTTTAATCTTGTTGTGAAACCCACTTTGAATATTGTTGCTTTTCGAAGCGAAAATACAAAGGTTTTGTCTGAGAGGTTGCGGGCGAAAGGTTGGTTTGTTTCTTATGTTCCAAGGCATGACTGCATAAGGATTGTTGTTATGCCACATGTAAAAAGTAAACATATCAAAAAGTTTCTGCAAGATTTGGCTGAGATAGAAAAGGTTGAAAAGTAATATGATTTTTCAATTGATTCTGGAAAGGAGTTAGTTTTGAAGATTTTTGTTTACGAGCATGTTTCAGGCGGAGGTTATGCAGGTCAAGATATTTCTCCAAGTGTATTAGCAGAAGGATTTGGCATGCTCCGCTGCATAGTTGAAGATTTTAAAGTCGCAGGCCATGAAGTAACAGTTTTAATTGATTCACGACTATCAAAACTTAACCCACTCTTAGATGCCGATTGTACTGAGAAAATATTTAATCTCAATGACCTTGAAAAAGTTTTTACCAATATTTCCAAAATTAACGATGCAATTTATGTTATAGCACCTGAAACTGAACAAACACTGCAATCGTTTGTAGAACTTGCAGAGCAAACGGGTAAAAAATCGTTAAATTGTAAATCCCGCACAATCAAGAAAGTAGCTGATAAGACAGTTTTGTCTGAAGTACTGCAAAAACTTGGAGTTTCACCGAAAACAGTGATACTTGGAATGGACGATGGATTAAACAAAATTAAAGAAACAATTAAGAAAAGCTTAGGTTATCCATTAATTTTGAAACCTGCCGATGGGGTAGGCTGTAGCGGATTAAGTTTGGTTAATAGAGAAACCCAACTTTCTGACGCCATCAAAAAAATAAGCGTTGTATCTATGTGTAAATGTTTTATTGCCCAAGAATTTATCAAAGGCCAAGCTGCAAGCGTCAGTCTGCTGTCCACAGGCAAAAAAGCCAAAGCGATTAGCTTAAACAAACAAGACATTTACCTTGCTGGTTCAGATGCAACTTCAAGTTACGAAGGTGGCGAAGTCCCTTTTGAGAATTGGCTTAAACAAGAAGCATTCGAGATTGCAGAAAAAGTAGTCGAAACCTTCTCTGATTTGAAAGGATATGTTGGAGTAGATTTCGTTTTCACAGAGCATAAACCGTTCGTTGTTGACGTTAACCCAAGATTGACAACCTCGTATATTGGCTTGCGAAAAGTTGCGCGGTTTAATGTTGCCAAAGCTTTGGTAGATGCTGTTTTGAAAGATATGCTTCCAAGTAAACTCGAAAATAAAGCATTTGCCTGTTTCTCAAAAGTAGAAATATCCAAACCAACAACTACGGCTTTTCAAAAAATAAAGGAAATGAGTTCTGTTGTTGCACCACCTTTTCCTTTAAGCGAAAACAAAAAGTCAATTGCTCTAATCATCGGTGAAGGCATCACCTTAACTGATGCAAAGATCCATTTAGAAGAAGCTAAAAAGACTATACACAACATTATCACTTGAGGAAGACATTTGGTTCATGTGTTAGGCTACGATGTCGGCGGAGCAAACACCAAAGCTGCACTCGTATGCGTCAAAGGAGGTAAGCTTATAGAAGCGAAAGTTGCGGTTAAGTATTTTCCAATCTGGAAAAAACCCGAAAAACTCGCACAAGTTCTTCTCAACCTTAAACGGCAGTTAGATGCGAGCGATTTAGATGGTGTTGGTTTAACCATGACCGCTGAACTTTCCGATGCTTATCAAACCAAACGGGAAGGTGTCACCGACATTTTAAACTGCGTTTCAAAGACTTTTCCTAAAACACCAGTTCTCGTACTAAACACAAGTGCTGAAATGGTAACCTTGGATATTGCTAAGCACAAACCGCTCGATATAGCAGCAGCAAATTGGGCGGCAACCGGTTGGTTAGTAGCTAAAAAACTCAAGAACTGCGTTATCGTCGATGTTGGAAGCACAAGCACTACCATAATCCCCGTTGTAAACAGTAAGGTTGTAGCACTTGGTAAGACTGATTTGGACAAACTCATCTGTGGTGAGCTTGTTTATACTGGAAGCTTAAGAACAAACGTTGCAACAATCGTACATTCAATTCCAATTAGAAATGCCGTTGCAGGTGTTGCATCTGAGCTTTTCGCATTATCAGGCGATATCCATCTGGTTTTAGGCAATATACACAAGGATGAATATTCAAGCGAGACTGCAGACGGAAAAGGAAAAACTATACCTGAAGCATTAGCGCGAATTGCCCGAGTCGTATGTGCAGATACCGAAATGTTAACCAAACAAGAAATTGTCAAAATGGCAGAATATATTTCGGATAAACAAATTCAAGACGTTGTAGAGGGTTTAAGAAAAGTCTATTCCTTCACCAAATCATTAACTTCAAGTAAAGTTCCCATCGTAATTACTGGACTTGGAAAAAACTTTATCGCACGAAAAGCCGCTGAAAAATTATGTGTGGACGAAATAATTGATTTAGGAAAAATACTGTCTAATCAGGCTGTTTTAGCTACTCCAGCCTTCGGAGTTGCTATAATGGCTGCAAGTAAACTTGAAGGAGAAAACATCAAATGAATGCTACGGTCGTAAAAGTTGGCGGCAGTTTATCGGTATACCCCAAAAAGGTGAGAGCTTTATGCATAAAATTAAGTGAAATTTCAATGGAACAAAAATTGATTGTGATTCCTGGTGGAGGCGAATTCGCTGATGTTGTACGATGTTTAGATAAAAGTTTCCATTTGTCGGCCAGTACATCTCACAAGATGGCAATTTTAGGCATGGATCAATATGGAATGCTACTGTCAGATTTGATTCCTGGTTCGATTACAACAAATACACTTGAAGAAATAAAACGAATTATAGATTTGAACAAGATACCCATTTTCTTGCCTTCAAATCTGCTACTTCAAGAAGACCCCTTGGAAAATTCTTGGGCTGTAACATCTGACTCAATCGCCGTATACATTGCTGGCAGATTGAAAGTTGCTAAAGTTATATTGGTTACGGATGTCGATGGAATCTTCAATAACGACCCCAAAAAATTTTCAGAAGCTAAATTAATAAAACAAATATCAGTAAACGATTTATTAGCCATGGATAAGCGAACAAGTGTAGACCAAGCCTTACCTAAACTGCTTTTGAAAACACCAATTAATTGTTTTGTTGTTAACGGATTATTTCCAGAACGGATCAAATCAATAATGGCAGGTCAAAATTCAATTTTTACACTAATCAAAGGGTAATACCCCAAGATTAGTTAACCAATAAGGCTAAATTTTAAATGAAGAAAAAATAGAAAAAGGAAATGGAAGATTTTCCTTGTTTAGATCTTTTTCTTATCTAAGACTTCTCGGAAAGTCTTACCGCAGCAATCATAGAGCGCTATGGTAAGTTGTGTCCGTTTACCTTTCTTGTCTGGTTTACCAGCCATCTTCCAAGTTTTTTTTGGGGTCTTTGCGTCTTTTCCACATGTTGGGCATTTTGCCATAATTATTCCTCTGATGACGTATCGTATCTATGTGTTTAAAACACTTTCTATCATTTGCTTGTTAAATGCCTAAAATCGAGCTTTTTTAATAGAAAATCATGTTGAATTTACTATTTTTTATTGAAACAAAGGGCTTCTGAATGGTTAATTGCGGTGAGCCAACTTAACGCTTGCAACGTACGAAGCCCTAAAAAATTGTTTTATTTCGAAAAAAAATAAACTATGAAGCACTAAGCCAAGACTAGTAACGTAAAACGATGATTCTATTTCTAAAAAAATAAATAAATAAAAATTGTTGGAATTTATTCCGAATCATTTTCGATTGTTTTATTTCGTACAATTTTGTAAGGCCACCAATTGTATTTTTGTGCTAAACCCATGAGTGCAGGAACGAAGAAAAGTATGATAACGCTTACATCTATCATAACCGCGGCAGCGACTGCTAGGCTAATTTCTTGGAGAATTGGAATGTTGGTCAGTATCAGCGAGGCGAAGACAGTTGCAAGAACTAGCCCTAAACAAAATATAGTTACCCAGACCTTATCGATAGCTGTTATAATTGCTTCATTGTCGGTTTTCCCATTGAGGACTTCTTCTCGAATTCGTGTGAGGAAGAATATGTCATAGTCAATTCCTACTCCCAGCATAGTTACTACAACAAACAAAGGTGCGAAGTCTAAAATTGGCAGATTCAGAGCGAAATAGAATATTGCAGAAATGATTGCTAAAGAAAAAACGACGCTACACAATATTGTAATTATCAGTCGAATCGGTGTAAAAGCTGAACGCAATTGGAAGAATAATATTACGAAAACTGCTGCTGACAGAATTATTACAACTTGAGGAATTAATGAAGTCATAAACGAATGGCTTTCATAGGCTGATGGAGTTGCGCCTCCAAAGTAAATTGTTAAACCGCTCAAGTCAGGGAGATCGTTAATGTTTTTCTCCATTGTTTGCAATGAGTCTAAGGCGCCTTGACTAAAAGCTGAATTTGAAAATCCAACATTGATAACAACTGTCTTATTATCTTGTCCAATCATCGAAAACATTTGACTCTGATATTGCAGACGCAACAGTTCAGGCATGGTCTCAATAGATGAATAGTTAAAAGCATTTCCAAAAGGTCTAGTAGGACTTGAAACAGTTGCTACCCCCTTAGATTCTGCAGCGGTGGCTGTTATTTGTTCAATCTGATTAAGCAAGGTCTGGTTAAACTGGTTGTTTCCATAGGTTACTTGTGAAGTAGTAACAATGACAATTTGTGTAGGTTCTATTGTTCCGCTGCCAAAACTGTCAGCTATAACGGTAAGTCCCTGATTGCTTTCGAATTTTGGAATCAAACTGAGAAAATCTTCGCTAGTAGGAGTATTGGCAACAACAAAGAAAGCGCCTAAAGAAAGTAAACTGATCATTATTACAATGGGAACTTTATGTTTAAGTGTGCCTTGCGCTAATCGTTTTAGTACATTCTTGTTTGGATCAGATTTTTTAGCTAATTTCTTTAGTCCAGGCCAGAATATCTTATCTCCTAAAGCAATTTCAAGAGCAGGCAAAAGAGTAAGTGATGCAAAAAGTAAAATTGAAACACCTAAGGCAATAGCGATTCCAACATCGCTAAATATTGGAACGTTTGCAACAGCCATAACGATGTATGCAACAATAACCGTCAACCCAGCAGTAAGAACTGCTTGACCTGCCCACTTAAGGGAAATAGCCACACTTTCTTCAATGGATTTGCCTTTCTGGCGTTCTTCACGTGTCCGTTTAAGCTGCAAAACCGCATAGTCTACTGCTAATCCTAACATGAGTAAAATGGTTAATGTTGGTGTTAGAAAAGTCAAAGTTGAATGACCAACTTCTACAACTGAAATGTAAATTGCAGCTAGGGATACCGAAACTGAAATGCCTCCTAAAATTACGGGAATCAAAGCAGCAACCGGAGCCATAAACAGGAGTCCAACGATTAACAGAGAAATCGCTATTCCCGGTCCCGCCGTTACTTCAAGAGCAGGCAAAAAGGCTTTCTCAACATCTCTACTTAAAACTGAGCCACCAGTTACATAAACCGCTCCAAAGTCTTTTAATCCAGAATTCTGCACATCTGACTCAACTTGGGCAATCGTGTTTTGGTTGGTTTCACTTGAGAATCCCAGAATAATTAACATAGAATCATTTTTGGAATTAACAAAATTGCCCGTTAAAGCATTTGAAGGCATGAAAGGATAATTGACGTAAGGTTGAGTTGCAATTAAATCGTCAATTGCAAGGTTCAAATCAGGTGTTGTAGAATTTGGCGATATTTCTGAAATAAAATTACTAAGTGATGTGGCATTTATTGTGAAAAGTGGTGAATCAGAGAGGGTGCTTTGGGTGGCATTTGAAATAAAATCGCTTGCTAATTTCCATGTTTGTGAATTGTTTGGAGATACTCCAAGTTGATAAGAGGCACCTAACAAATCAGAGATTGAAAAGCCTACATCCGAAGATGTCAGGTTAGAATAAGAATTTTCCAAAAGCGAAATTGCGTAACTACCAAGTATTGCATTTGAAGGAGACTCTCCAAATCCATATAATCTATTGACAACACTGAGGGGAGAGGCACCTAGTGCAGTTGAAAATTCTTCAGGTATGCTTGAGGCAATAGTTGTGACTGTTAGATTCGTTATTGCTGCAGGTCGATTCCAAGTATTGACATTTAAACCCGAAGCAACAAGACCAATCATTTGTTTTGTTTGTGAATCAATTTGCGGGTTATTTAAGAAACCTAAAACAGATTGTCCTATTGCAAAAGCTTCGCGGTCTGCAATGGATATATCGTTTGGAAGTGCTTGAAAACTGATATCCCATGCATTATAGAATGCCGTGTAATACCCTATTGATTGAGCATCGCCTCCGAAATTAGAGGTTAAAACATACAATGTTGCATTAGCTTGTATGTTCGCAATAATTGGGTCCGATACACCCTGCGCAGTTATACCTTGCCAGACACCAACGAAAGCTGTGGGCACACCGAAAACTAGTTGAGCAGTTTGATTGATACCGGTTTGTAACCCAAACAAGTTTTCGCTCAACACCGAAAAATTGTCTCTTAAAGTAAATAATCCAGAATTAATCTCGATTATATTGGATTGGAGACTCGCAGTCTGATTAATTAAATCTGATAAAGACGAATTAAGAAGGCTAGCTTCCAATGTGTAAAGGCTTGTTTGACCAGTGTAATTTGATATGCCAGCATTTTTAGATAGAGTATCGTTTAAGGTGAGCACTTTTTGTTTTAATGCATCAGAATATACGGGTACTCCTTGAAGAACAACTATTATGCTGTTGTTTTCACTACCAGAACTATTTCTAGTTCCATTACTAGATGTATGGAATTGTGCATCTATTATTTTTGAAGCTCTATCTGACTCAGTATCTGAACGGGAACCAAATCCTCCAGTTAAGTCATAAGAAACTGCTGAGAAAAAGCTGGGGATCAAGAATAAGCGAAAGCAGCACTACAACTACCCAGGCGATTATTATCAATCTGTGCCGTTTGCGAATGAAATTGTTTAGTGAATCGAAAAGAGATTTTGACATTTAACATCAAGCCTCAGAGAGAACCTACAAGATTAATACTCGCTTACTGGTCATAGCCAATGCCAGATTTCATCGTCTTTCTTAAGGATTTTCCACAATTAACAAATAAACAAAACATAAACTATAAAGAATTTAAAAATAAAAATAATGGGTGAATCAGATAAATGATTATGGTTTGAAAAGATCGATAGATCATTTAATCCATTTTTGAATTACGGGTTTGTTTCTTTTTCCTTTGCCCTGAACTGTTTTAGGGTGCCCCAAAATAAATGGAACCATCATTTTGCAGTTCTCTGGAACTCCAGCTTTCTTGAGTGCCTCTGGTTTGTTGTTTAGGAAATTAATGAATCCCATGTAACAGGTTCCAAGACCCAGTTCGTATGCTTTTAGAAACATGTTCTGAGTAGCTAGAACACAATCGAGTAGATTCACGTTATCCCATTGTTCATCTTTTTCAGTACATAACAAAATGAGTACAGGTGCATTGTAGCAGACTATGTCGGCGTCTGTTGAAAATTGACTGGCTAAAGGAGGCATCATTTGTTGAACTAACGACTTTGTTTCTTCGGATATGTATTTGATTAATTGCTTATCTTCAATAACAATAAATTTCCAAGGTTCTCGATGCATCCCAGTTGGAGCCCAAGTTCCTGCATCCAAAACAGCTTCAATTTGCTCTTTCAAAACAGATTCATTAGTGTAAGCCCTTACGCTTCTTCTACCTTTAATACAAACATCAAGTTCCATATGAAATTCCTATCGATGCAACATTTTTGGTATTATAAAACTTTTAGGAAACTTTACCTGGTTTCTTCAACAGCACTATTAGATGTTTATTGTAGAGCACTAAAAGAATTATAATGTTAACTATAATTAGATAAATAGGAAAGGCGTATTCCGAAAAAATCCATAGAGTAGCAACAACCAAACTTGAAGCTGCAGCGAATGTGCCAATTAAGAAGGGCCAAACCGATTCTGTTTCTGGATTTGTCCAAGCCTTTTTAAAAGTCGGTATCGATGCCAATCCATCACTCGATATAGCAAAAACGATTGCCACATTGGGATCTTTGGTTAACCACCACATGACAAGCGCAAATCCAGAGAGCACACCACAGATATAATCAAAACTTGAAAGTCTCCAGTAAGCCTTCTTTGCGAAAAAAGATGCAGCAAAAATTAGAAAAGGCGAAAAACCTGCCATAAAAACAGGCAAAACAGCCCAACCTACACCATTTGATATAGCAGCGGCAGTTGCAATTAAAGGCGCGATAGCCCACATTAACCAAGTCACACGATTAGGTTTGGTACCTCCAACGAACATCGAACGTATGTAAATAGAGGCGCCAATAAAAGATGCAACCGCTGCAATGACAACAAGGAACTCAAACATGCATTTTCAATAATATCTGTAATATAATAAACAATTCTTCAAATTATTGAATTTTGTAAAAATTAGTGGTGCCGAGGGCTAGCTTCACACACTGTCGTTTAAACCGTCGTTTTAACATTATCCAAAAACAAAGTGGGTCGGGCACGTTGCATCAATTATTTCTAAAGAATTAATAAGGCTTTAAATGTTTTAACACTTGTAATTCTATAATGAAAAAGCAACTGCAAACAATTTTGCTCTTCTTTTGGCTTGATCTGAAGAGAATTATGTTCAGAACAAAATTTTTCGCGGAAATTGATGTCACCGACAATTGTAACCTCAGGTGCAAACACTGTTATCATTTTCACGGTAAAGAAGATCTAAAAAAGCAAGAGTTGCAAATTTCTATTTGGGAAAAAAGATTTAAAAATCTTTTCAAATCAGGAATAAGGGCAGTTTTGCTGGTAGGAGGCGAACCCGCGCTTAGGCAGGATGTTTTAATGCTTGCTGATAAAATATTCCCTTTGGTCTACGTTATAACAAACGGAACAATCAGGATACCTGAAAAATTTAATCACAGATTATTTGTCTCATTAGATGGGTTACCAAAAACAAACGACTCAATCAGAGGGAAAGATGTTTTTGCTAAAGTAATTGATAATTATTCAGGAGATAAACGCGTTATAATTAATATGACTCTTACCAAGAACAACTTCAACGAGCTTGAAGATGTAACAAGAATTGCAGAAAAAAACGGGTTCGAAGGCGTAGTTTGCAATATTTGTTCGGGCGGAAACGAGCACGGGTCCTCAATGGTTGTAGATAAAAAAGAAAGAGCCGCCTTAATAAAAGAAATAAAGAGAGTCAAGGTATTATTTCCCAAGCATTTTCTGATGGGAAACGCGATGATAAAATGGTATGAATTTCCAGATCATCGAGACTCATGTACGTGGGGAGATGGAGTCCTTCATTTTGACGTTTCGTGGAACAAAAGACGATGCTTTGGCTATAACCCGGACTGTTCAAACTGTGGTTGTCTTGCAGGGTCCTTTCAATCTCCCTTAAGAATGATGTCGAATCTAAGAGTAATGGCTAAGATAGCTGCATATGCATAGGCATTTGACTCATTTGTAATGCAAAAGATTTTGAACTGCTTAACAAATTTCTCAAAGTAGTATTAGGCCCGGATTACCCCTTGACCAGACTGTTAAAAAAATTAATTATAGTTTCAGAAAATTGCTAAGTATGATGATTTGGTAGATGCTTTATGGTGTCTTTTAAGAAATAAGACACAATTTCTAAAACTAAATTTGAGTTTTCACACAGTCTGGAATCGGTTTCCTATACAATTGAAACAGGAGAAAAAAAGAACTTTATCCTTCTACTTTGGCTTCGAATCCGCCGTACGCCATTCGTTTCACATCAAATGGCATCGCAAAATCCTTGTATTCTTCTGCTTGCTTTGTCATTTCCTCCATTACTTTAGCGTTGACTTCGTCTCGGTGCTGTTTTGACTTAAAGACAATAAATGAGAACCATATTGTTTCGTTTGGTTGTGCTTTTGTGAGCTCTGTGAATCCCAGAGGTTTCATGCCGCCAGTTTCTTTTGGTTCAAGATCTTCCCCCATACATTCCATGTATTCGAGTGCGCCGTATTTCATCCACATCTCTTTTCCTCCCTCTGCCATTTTTTGGTAATCTCCAATTTTGTCTTTAGGAACTATAATTACAAATCCATCTACATATTTCGCCAATTGCTCCACTTCCTTATTTTTCTTTTTAAAATTAAGCTTTAAAATTCAAAGGAGGACCTCGTGGATTTAAGCGTTTGTGGCTGGCTGTCAGCGGCCACAACAGCTCATTGATAGTTCGTTATTCTGGTTACTGTTGCTTTCAATGTTTAGTGTAGCTTTGATTTGGCTAAAATTCATTGGGTATCTTGCAAAAGAGTGAGGATTTTTAGTACTTCGGAAATCGAAAGAAACTGAAAAGTTATTTCAAATAGTTGGCAATTTTTCTGAGGTTAAATTGTTTTGATTTGTAAAAAACGACTTGAGTCACATTTGTCGGAAGGAAAGTCATGTCCAATCGGTCTACGTTTGAGTTGTTCAGGCAGCTTCTTGGAACCTTTCTGAGCTCGTTGAGTAACAGTAATGTCGAACAATTAGATATCAGCAGGACCCAGTTCATCAATATACTCTTTAAGGTCTATCTTTGACCCTTTTGATTCTTGTTTCGCTTTTTTTATCTCTTTCTTTTCTTGTTCTGTAGCTTCTTCTTCTGGCAACAACGTTGCTCTTAATCGTATAATTTCAAGTTTGACAGTATCTAGTTTATCAAGAACAGTTTTTAGTTCATCGCTATTGACGGTCAGGGTCACTTTTAGTCGCCTATGTGCTTATGGGTAACAAAAAGAAAAAAAGAGTTCTACAGATTTGATTCTATTCATTTCCAAAGTTTCACGAATCTATGAGTGTAAATAAATTATGCCAAAAATGTGCTTCTTCCTCAAAATAGGCTTAATTTAGGGTTAGTTGGTGGTGCCGAGGGCAGGGTTTGAACATGCGACGACTCGGTCTTCAGCCGAGCGCTCTCCCAGGCTGAGCTACCTCGGCACATATCCTGGGATACCACATCAAACATGAAACTAGGTATTTTAAAGGTTTCTGATAATTTTTATACCTTAAATTCCCAGTAAGGCATAATGGTTCATAAGCAGGTAACCTGCCAATGCACTGCCTAGAAAACATGCAAAAACCAAAAAGCCGTCGTGCTTGTGTTCTTCAAAGTCGTTGTATTCTGGCATTTTTAGATTCACTTAAACATTGATAATGTGTTTGTTAAGTAAAGGTTTTATGAAGGAAAACTATGTATTCACAAACCCTAAGCAAGGGCCGTTAGTCTAGCTGGCTAGGACGTCGCCCTCACGCGGCGAAGATCACCGGTTCAAATCCGGTACGGCCCACCAGTAATCGCCATTTTAACTTGAACTGGTTGTAATTGAAATTTTGACCGCATAGCTACCTAACTTCTCTTGCTGTTGTGATCACACAATCACAAATTTATAAAAGGTACTCGATCCACAGATAATAATAGTTAATTAAACATTATCTTAGGAGGTGCATTGTATGCCAGAAACACAAATTAACATAACTGAGAAGCTGCAGAAAATAGGCGAAACCGCCCAAGAATACAAAGAAGCAATCATTAACCAATTCAAAGACATGGAAGTTGACGTTAAAGATTGGAACTTCGCAGTTGGAAAAATGGACAAAGAATACAACGTTGACGTCACCCTAAAACTTGTCATTCGCCCAAAAAAATAAAACTACAACAGGTCTAACCTGAACCCCTTTTCTTTAATTTTTACTTTATGATTGTTTGGTTCCAAAAATAAACTTTTGAATAATTTCCTTGTAGTGGAAACGCTGCATCATCATAAACAATATCCATGCGTGTACCATATTTGTCTGAGTAGCGTTTGGGAGATATTCCAAATTATAGGCGATTTTTCGTCTGGACCCCAAAAACCCCAAATTTTATCATCTATATTTCGCATACCCCACCCGTAATCCTTTGGCAAAACCAATGCAACTTCAGCATGTACAGAATTAGGTGTTTGTTTTGTTAAAATTTGGGTCCAGAATTTCTCAAGTGCTTGAAAATGGTCATTGGTTAAGATGCCATATGGGTTATCAGTGGAGTTATATGGAAAATCGAAAACTGTAATATATTTTGCTCCAGCATTGTAAGCTGTTACCATTTGATCGTAAATTTCTTCACCTGTGTCAAGATATGGTTGCTGCTTGTATTTCCAGGTTATAATCGCGCCCCAATCCTTATTCTGAAGGGTTGCTGCACCACGCACAAGCGATATTTGCTGGGTAACGCTTTCGTTCCATCCAAATTGCGCTAAGAGTGTATTGTAACCTCCAAGGTAATCAAACCAGTAAAGTGCATAGTCTGATGTGAATGTTGTAATATTGTATTGCTTGAGGCTATTGTGACCTCTGTTTCGCTCTAAAAGTTGATTGAACCATTCGGCTTCAAGTGTATAGTTTTCCGGATTATCTCCACTTATGGCAGACATTTGAAGTTTATAATGAATATGAGTTAAATCCAGTGGATTTGCACCGGAGAAAAGGTAACTATTCATGGTGAAGTAGCTCGTCCAATCCCAGTCAAGAGGGATACCTCCGACCTCGTCATCATAATAAACGCCAAGAAATTTATCACCGTACATTTCCGTGGAAGCATTGAAAAACTCGATTTGCCAAGGCCAATTTTCCCGTGTATAAGTTCCCAAATTCACGATAATGTTCAAGCCGGCATTAACAGCATAATCGCAGATTTCTTGGACTGCTGACCTGTTTGTGCTTATGACGTTTATTCCTGAATCCAAAATAAAGAGATTTGTATAACTTTTTGTCCTGTCTATGAGAAGTTTTGCTTGCTCGGTAGTGTTCCCGCCAAAGGCGACACCAACATAAAATGGTTTTTTCTGCGGGATGTTACTGCTTTGGGTGTACGAAACCCAAAGAGATATTGTTGAAATGAGCAGTATAATTACGAGGATAAGCGAAAGGACATGTTCTTTTTTCATTCGCTTATTTTCTCCATCAAACCCCTCAGTGTACAACCGTATTATTGCGATTTAATTGAATATAAGAGTTGCAATAATCAGCAATTAACCATTAGAATGCCATGTTGCACCAAAACAAATAAAAACTTGGCTTTGCATCCATCACAACGAACTAACACAAGAGGATAAACCTATGCCATCTGAAATTACCGATGTTGAAAAATTCGTGGCCATGAGCGCCAAAGCAAAACAATGCCAAGTAAAAAGGCTCAAGGATACAGTAAAATTGAAGCTTCGAACACCCGGCCAACTCTATACATTAAAGATTGAGCCATTGCGAGCTGACGAAATCATTAAAAGGCTTGGGTGCACAATCGTCGAAGAAGAAAAATAATTAATTCTTTTATAGGCATTTATTTGTAGCCCGCGATTAAAGAGGCTTAATCTTTTACTCTTTAATAACAATTAACTAACAAGGTTTTTTTCTTCTAGCATTCAATTTATTTTTTTTTGAATAAATTTCAAATTTTGTATACGAAAGCATCGCCCAGACATATTAACGAGTAAGCAATCTTAGCCAAAAGACATTAATTTTTCGAAATATGGCGAACTATAAATATTCATTAAAACAACAAACCAAAACAAGTGAATGATTCGGAAAAAATAATGTTACCAGTAATCTTTATTTAATCTAAAATTTTCACGCAAACTACCCTGGTGCAAAATTAAGCATCTTTGTGTTAAAAAATAACGTTTTATCAGCTTTAGATCCTTCACACGGAATAAAATATAGAGTAATTGAAGTCTTTCAAGCAAGATTTGAACAGAATCTTAAAAAATATTTTGCTAAATCCAGATTGCACGTGTCATACTCAAAAAGTAAGGGGAACTCAGAATAGGATATGAGTAAAATAATTAATGTACCTGGCTTGATTTTGCTCAAAATTCCGTGTTACTTGGTTTTTCTTAGAAATTTATTTTGTAAAAGTTAACTAAACGACTTTCAGTTTAGCGAAAATAAATCGAATGTTCAATTTTAACATTTAAAAGTTAAAATATATATTAACTATTGAGTGAAAGTGCGTTGAATTAGTGCAAAAGACCATTCATCTAACCATATTTTTTATGTACGAGAAGCGAAAAGGGTACAATTTTCATTTTTTGAAATGTTAAGGGAAACATTCTTTCATTAGAAAACATTGAATTCAAATAAGTGAAAAAATTGGTAATTGACCGTTTGAAGAAGACTGGAGAAGTTTTTCATTTGCGAAAGTGTGTTTGGGGGATGCTTCTGTATACGCTTTTTAGTAGTTCAACTTCACGTTCTGTTAACCTGTGGAATGCTTTCAATGTTCTTGCTTGTTTTGTGTCAACTTTATTGAGGCATGAATATGAGTGTTGAACGAAATCTGATAATTTCGCTCTTAAAATTGACTAAAGAAGGGACTGTTTTAATTGAATGTGTCAATAAGGACGCAAGAATACCCTTGGACACTACGATGGAGTTGCTTTGTAAACTGCAAAATGATAACCTCATTTATCTAAAGACCAACGTTATTGAAGTAGACAGCAGCAGCCGACTCAAACTTGCTGTCAAAGCTGCCAATATGGGCGCAGACATTGAGCATATTAGCGATTTGCTATGTTGGCAAGAGTTTGAAGATATCGCTGTCCTTGGCCCTAAAGAACAATGGCTACGTCGTCAAAAAAAATGTAAGGTTCAAGCATGAAGCAAAAAGATGGGAAATCGACGTGGTCGGTTGTAAGAAACCAATCGTAATCTGCATTGACTGTAAACATTGGCAACGAGCAATTTCACCTTCAGCTCTCCACAAAATAGTTGATTTGCAAACACAAAGAACACTTGCCCTAGTGGATTCTCTGCCAAATATTTCATTAAAACTTGAATGTGCAAAATGGGAAAAAGCCAAGTTCATTCCAGCCGTGCTTTCTCTTGTTCCAAGCGCATTCAAATTCTATCGAAAAGTCCCCGTAGTACCGGTTCTTCAACTTCAAGACTTCATATGTCAATTACCAGCTTATACCGAAACGATGAAATTCTTCTCTACGGCAATTCGAAATTTAAATCATGATTTAAAAGAATAAATTTAGAAAAAAGGCTACATAATCATGTAGACCTTGTCTTTTAGTTTGGTCTTTGGTGAAAATAATATATTTAATAGAAAAAGAAGATTAAAAAATTCACGTTTATTCTTCTCTGTTACTAAAATTTAATACACACATACAAGATTAAGACTCAATCAATCTAACATAACTTTTAAGGCTATGAGCAATTAGTGCAATTAAGGCACCCGTTAGACTTACGTAAGCACCATATAGAGGTGTCGAGGGGTAAAAGCTGTTGAGGAGCCGTAAAGGTCCGTGTTCAGAATACCAAAAGAAGGAAATGATGTTAGGAGCAAGAATCCAAAAGGAAGAAAATAATGCTACAGCAAGTTCGCCAGGTATCACCAATCTTGTTGGTTGGATTGGGTGTCTAAGACTTCGTACATAAAACCCAAAACTCCAAAGGCAGCCTATCAAAGCAAAGTCTCCGACTAAAATCTCAACACCAACATAATATGGATGGTCACCAATACCGAGAGTATGCCAAGGGTAACTGCCCCAAGGCAAAAAGAGACCGACCAAACTTAGAACAATTCCTGAGGCGACAAACCAATTAAGAATCTTTGGAATGTTAACTTTTTTGATTGACATTCAAATCTGCTTAATTTCTTTATATTTGAGTTTGTTCATAAAATTTTCTATTAAAAAATCAATTCGATTTCTTATTGAAGTTCATTACCTGAACTTGATGAGGTGAGCCAAGTGTTGGTGGTGGATAAAAAAATTAATCCTTTTCTCTCGGATTTTCTAACTAACCGCTACTCTACCTATCATAACCCTTAACACACACAACAAAGCCACAACAATACGACAACAAACAACGATACTTATCAACCAGTTGTTATAGAGGAATAATTAGTTTGGTCGCAAGATAACGATCTCTATTGGTAACTTGTGTCTAGATTTAAATTACCTCGATCTCTTTTTAGAATCCTTACCTTGTCAGGAATCTTGTTTTTTTCCCAGTCAATCCAGCTAATTTCCTTAAATAACCACCTTTTCCCCAGGTGAGCAGCTACTACAGCATGTTTATTTTCGTTACCTGTGGGAATGAATTGATCGAGAAACCTGAAGAGTTTATCGATTTGCATCCTTGGAAAGTAGGCGTAGTAGGTGGCGTTTTTTACTTCAAATGCATAGACGTGTTTGCCTTTTCGTGCCATGATATCTGGTAAAGGGTTAAGGCTGGGGTTGCTTACCGGTACGCGGACAGAGTAGTAGCCTTTTTTCTGCAGGAGTTTAACCAGGACTGTTTCGCTGTAGAACCCTCTTTTACGCCAACGCCGAAGTTTGATTCGGTCAATTTCAGTAGTCAACGATTTCTCCTCTTGAATGCTTGTATCTAATCTGGCTCTTGAGATAAAAATTGTTCCTCAGGAGACACTGAAACTGTGTTTTGGAGATGCTTTCGTATTCACTTGAATTCATGTCAGGTGTGATTGGAGAGCTCTGGTGACGGTGAAAAATTGCTGTATTATAAATACAACCAGACTCACTGATAAGGTATTTTTTTACATCCACACATTAAAAATATCCGCGGTTTAGAGTACACTAATCACTTTAAAAGTCACCGCCAACTTCAAAAGCTATAAAAAAATGATCCTTAAGAGATCAAAAAATTAACCCTAAACCTCACCAAAAAAATCCAAAACCGCCAATGAAACTAATCCGGTAACTTTCTATTTGATCAATTACAAAGTATTGCCTTAAAACATTTCTTAAGATTCAATCAACAACTTCAAGACACCTAAAAAAAGAATAGACTGCAGGATAAAAAAACAAAAAATAAAACCGGCGCAACCCCTAACGATAAAATTGGCTCTTAAAAAAATTTTGTTGAAAACGTCAAAGTTCGCAGAATTACTAAAAAAAGGTTAAAAATGCTGGTTTATGCTCGAAGGGTAGCCGAAGAAACTGCCTTTTGCTTCGCATGGAGATTTTCGAGGGTACTTATATGAGGCTCTGGTAATGTCCATGCCAGTTGTTTACCCTAAAACCGATTAAGGTATAATTGACCCTTTTTTGCGTTTTAAAGGTTAAATTGGGTCGTTAGATTATGGTTTCCATAGAAAAAACTTGTAACTTTTTACATTTAGAGCCTTTCGGAGCAAAACAACACATTCAATTCAACTTTATAGCAAAATAGACTTAATTGTAGGTCTGTTAGGCAAATAGGGCTTTACGATTAACCGTTATTCTATTGCTTAAAAATGTGGAATATTTTCGCCAAAATTATAACTTGAGCTCTATTGACTTTGAGGAAGTGTTCGAAATCTGACCTAAAAGATTGCTCTTTTAAAACAATTTTTTTTAAGCGGAGTTTGAAAATTTGATTCAAGAGGCAACTCTACAATTATTATCAGGATGTCTTTGTTGCTTTATCTAGGAGCCTTAGACCCGAGTTGGCAGGTTCCAGAATTTCGTATTTTAACTCGTGATGTGCTTAAAGATTACAAGGGCTTAACTGGAAATCCAAAAAAATCATTGACTACAACTGTTTTGAATTCTAGTTTTACCTTGTTTGTTTTAACCCATATCTTTTTCTCTACTAATAATTTATTCTTTATTTGGACTTTCACAACCGGTTAAAACTTATTTAAAAAAAACTTAAAAATTGAATAAGCTATTTAGGGGATTTAGGGTTCAGATTATTTCAGGGTTTATTATTTTTCAGTTTTTCTTTTGGCAAATTGGACTATGCAGAAGGCTTAGTAGACATCTAATCGTTCTTTTTTTAAATCCATTTAGTTAAGAGCACAATATGATCGTTTCAAGCCTGACTAATATGACTAATAATTCGGGTCACAATTGAATAAAAATCCGAGTTCAGTGCTTTGTGTGAATTAAGTATTACATCAAAAAGCAACATCACTATATGCAACGAGCTGGAAAACAGTAGCATAATTCACCGAACTTTAGTCTTCGAGTTTGAGAATTGACTCCTTCTTTTAAATCAATTAATAAAAGCTGCAAGAGGTACTTCATTTTCATATCCACACAGAGAATAAACAAGTGCCTAAAAATTTCAAAAAAAAATAGGGAGAACTAGTTGATTTAACTATAGAAAGTGTTAAGCTTTTTTTTGGCTACCGCCAGTAAGGGGAATTCATCTATCACATCAAATTCTCAATAGCAGTTTACTTTGTATAGATCATTAAAGTTTGCAACATTTTGATTCATTACAAAGCACTGAAAATGTGGGTTATTCTTTTAATCATCATATGAAACAGACTTGTGCCTTCTAAATTCGGTATACAAAAGCATCCCCCAAACACATTAATTCCTTTAGAATCTCGAAAACTATTTCAATAAAAACCTAAGAATAAAATAAAGGAGAAGGTAAATCTGACAACTTTTAAAGTCCACAACAAAACTTACAAATTCACCACGCAAGGAGAAATAGACTTCATAGACTTATCCGAAAAAATCCGAGAAGAAGTCTACAAGTCCGCAATCAAAAATGGTATAGTCCACGTTTTTGCTCCTCATGCAACAGGAGTTTTGATTTTGACAGAAAACGACGATGCTCTACTAGAAGACATCAAGGTTTTTCTAGAAGAACTGATTCCAAAAAATGCAGAATACCAACACCCATCTAATGCGCATTCACATTTACGGTCTATGGTTCTTCCACCAGACAAGACTCTTCCTGTGATTGATGGGCAAGTTGAGTTTGGAACTTGGCAGTCGCTGCTTTTTGTGGAAACTGATGTTTATCCCAGAGAAAGATCGATTATTATCCAGGTCATAGGCGAATTATGATGTAAAAGATTTTGAAATAGTGGTAACTGAATTTTTTCAATCTATTTTTTCACGGTTTACAGTTTTCGTTTTTTTAAAGCAAAAAAGGATTGTTAAACGTGCTTTTTGAACTTTAGAATAATAATTTAATATTGTGTTGTGTATGTTTTTAACTGTTTGTTGTTAAAAGTGACTATTCGATTAAATTTCGTTAATGAAAAAACATTAATTTACAAATTTGAAGAGGTAAATTTTAATCCAAAAACTGGAAAAATAAAATTGTACTCTTTGAGAGAACAATATTTGTTATTTTCCTTGAAAAAAACAACTTTGATTAGGTAAAGAAGAAAAAATTTTGCTAAAAATGAGATCTTAAGGGCATCAAACTTACATTCAACAAGTTTTTATGATCTTTTTCATTCCTGAAAATCAATTTTCAACTTTTTGAGAATCAAAAATTTGGATCTCTATCAAAAAAATTTTTTTTGTCGAGGAAAAGAAACTTTGAGAAGTTGTTTTGCAGGGTCTTGAGTGGTTATTCAAGACTCATCTGCATGATTATATAAGGTTCGCAGTTATTCGAAGATATTTAGCCGTGTTCTGTTCTGATTCGTTTTGCTGAACCCTTGGGACGCATTCGAGCTTTTTTCTTAATTTCAGCCCTCAGTGAAGGTTTTTCTGCCAGTTCATCAGGTTGAGTTTCTTCTAAAGGCAAAGCATCCACTGCTTCTGGAAAATCTTCAATTGTTGCTTGCAAAGCACCGTTTGATACCATTGTTTGGATAGCGGCTTCTACGTCGCCAGGATTAACGTTTATTCCTAGAGTTGCATCCATAAACACAATTGTTTCAAGTCCGAGTTTTCGTGCATCAAGAACTGTGTTAACAACGCAGTAATCTGTGGCAAAACCTCCAATAAACAACCGTTTTGTACCTAATCGTTTCAGCTCGTTAGCTAAGATTGTGCCATCAAAAACAGAATAACTCTCACTTGAAGGTTCAGTTGCTTTCGAAATAACTAGTGTTTGTTCAGGCAGCTTTAAGGCAGGACTAAATTTTGCACCGTTTGTCTCCTTTATGCAATGAGGTGGCCATGAACCACCTTGAGTGTTAAACGAAACATGATTATTTGGATGCCAATCTCTGGAGGCAATAATATGAGCTTTAGCGTCACTAAAATTTTTAATGTAATCATTTATAACGGGTATGATTTCGTCGCCGTTATCAATGGGTAAAGCTCCGCCTGGTAAGAAATCGTTTTGTATATCAGTTATCAAAAGGGTATCTGTATTTTGTATAATTAATTTTTTGCTCAAATAAGTCACCATTTTTCAAAAAATTTTTTGAGCTTAAGTATTCTACTAAGCCTAATTTAATTAAGAGTAGCGATGTGGATAAACTTTTTTGCTGAATTTTAAATGCATACGGAAAAGGTAATTAAGATTTTTGTTAGAGTGAGATATTTTTGATTTTAGATTATTCATTTCGTAAATCGTAACCCTGAAACAAATGGCAAAGCATGGATAATTAAACTATTTTATATCATTTTAACAGATGATCCATCTGTTTTTTTAACTATTTAATGTAAAAAATGAACGTTCGATTATTTTTCGTGAACACTTAAGAGCGATTGTGAACCCTAAAACTAATAATCTCCTTTTTTACTTAAAAATTTAAACTGAAAAAGTCATAAAGTTTGCAATCTACAATCAAAAAAATTATTGCTATCTAAAAATTACCTTTCAAACCATAATTCTTGGCTAAAATCTGTCAGAGAATTCTAAAAATTCAATTTGGGATTCATTATAAAGAATATTTTTTGGTAATACGGAGGAAGATTAAGAACTAAAACGCAGTATAGTGAGCTTTTTCTAGTGAATTGGTGTCTTATTGGCTTTTAACCCTGAAGTTATCGATTAAGAACCGATTACTCTCTTGGCCTGTGGTCTATTTTCTGTTTAATGTTTTCACGTATATTTAAGGTTCGTAATATTTCGGTGTTTTTGCATTTCTTTGCTGGTTAATTAATAAAGAAATAAAAAATTTGTTGGTTGGTCGATGCTTTTGTATACGACTTAAGGATAGCCTTATTTCTTAACGGACAAATTAGATATCAAGGCTTCAAAAATGCAATCCAAAAACAAAAACCCAACCATTACAAGTATTGAAATGCGTGCCCTAGAAGTCAATGCGCAATATTTTGGTGTTAGTTTGCTTCAGTTAATGGAGAATGCTGGACGCAGCGTCGCTCAAGAAATCGCTACACGTTTTCAAAAGAATAAGAAAGCTGTGGTTTTCTGTGGTTTGGGAGGAAACGGCGGTGACGGCTTTGTTGTTGCTAGACACCTTTTAGCCGCAGATTTTGAAGTAACTGTTGTTTTAATGGGCAAAGGACGCGATATTAATCATGAAGCGGCAATGAGCAACTGGCTTATTCTGCAATCACTTCAGAATAAAATTGTTGTAAATGAAGTTACTGACAGTTCTCTTATACCTAAAGTTAATGTGGGCATAGTTGTTGATGCTTTGCTTGGAACGGGTACCAAAGGAAAATTGAAACCGCCAATAACTCAGGCAGTTAATTATATTAACAGTCTAAGTGGATTCAAAATCGCCGTTGATGTCCCAACGGGCATAGATTCAGATTCGGGTGAAGTCTTGGGAACTGCTGTAAAAGCAGATCTTACCATAACTTTTCATAAAGAGAAACCTGGTCTGGATAAAGCCAAGAAATATGTTGGCGATTTAGTCGTGGCAGATATTGGTTTACCCTCAGAAATAGAACGTTTCGCAGGTCCTGGCGATGTTTACTTTGCAACTAAACCCAGAAACCCAACTTCTCATAAGGGGGATTTCGGAAGAGTGCTTGTTATAGGTGGAAGTGAAGTATACTCGGGTGCGCCAACATTGGTTTCGTTGGCTGCTATGCGAACAGGCGTAGATATTGTTTATCTTGCTGCCCCGGCAAAAACGGCTTTGGCAATTTCATCAATGTCCCCTGATTTGATAACTATAAAGCTTGAGGGGAACAACCTTAATCCTGCCAATATGGAAACGCTCAAACCATACTTAGCTATGGTTGATGCAGTTGTTATGGGTCCAGGATTGGGTTTAAATCCTGAAACAGTAAAATTTGTAAAAGTATGCGTGGATGAAGTTGAAAAAGCGAAGAAACCGCTACTTTTAGATGCTGATGCATTAAAAGCCTTTGCAAAATTCAAACGGCAACTAAAAGTGCCTCTTGTATTAACGCCTCATGCCGGTGAATACAATATCTTAACAAGTGAAGTGTTGCCTGAAAATCAGGAGGAACGTATTTTAGCGATACAGAAGACCGCCAAGAAACTGAATGCAGTGATTTTGGTAAAAGGAAAAGTAGACCTAATATGCAATGGTGATAAGGTAAAATTGAATTTCACGGGTAATGCTGGCATGACTGTTGGTGGAACAGGCGATGTTCTCAGCGGCATTGTTGGAGGTTTGATGGCACAGAAAGTTGATGCGTTCACAGCAGCTGTGGCAGGAACATATGTGAATGGTGCTGCAGGCGACCATGTTGCAGACGAGATTGGATTTCATATGGTTGCAACTGATATCATAGATTGGATTCCCCGTGTTTTTGAAGATCCAATGGGTAAATTAAAGGTGAATGAATCAAGTGGACAGTGAACTAGAAACACAGCCTCTTCCTGCCTCTTTTCCAAGACTCACCATTTATCATGCTAATCAATGTGATCGCAAAAAATGTACTGGACTTCGCTTAAAGAGGCGTGGATTTGCAAGAGTTGTTTCAAGTATACGTTTTTTGCCCAACCGTGCAATAGTTCTCAACCCTTTCTCAGAAATAGCGTTTTCACCTTCAGATAGACAGCGTGTTGCAGATTTTGGTTTGGCAGCTCTTGACTGCAGTTGGGAACATGCCCAAAAAGTTATGCAAATACATGTGAAAGGAACTAGCCGCTGTTTACCTATTCTGATTGCAGGCAACCCAGTAAATTTTGGTAAACTTACGAAATTGACAACGGCTGAAGCAATAGCCGCTGCATTATATATTGCAGGATTTAAAGAAGAGTCAGAACAGCTTTTATCCATCTTTACTTGGGGACATACGTTTTTTGAACTAAACGGGATATTCCTAGATAATTATGTGAATGCCAAAGATAGTACTGAAATTGTTAAGATGCAGAATGAGCTTTTAAAAGACAAAAAATGCGATTAGCTCTGTGTTTGGGAGATGCTTTTGTATACAGAAACCTGAAATGCTTATAGCGAACCATGCAAAAATGATGTAAAGCATCATATTTGGGGGATTGAAGCTCGGAGTTTATTACTGATTTCTATTTGTTCTTGGCTTCAGTTTTACTTATCTCACTTTCAGGAGTTTTAATGCCTGGACCACTGTTCGCTATTACACTTAAGAAGGCTGCAAAAAGCAAGTTTTCTGGAGCATTGATTGCAATCGGTCATGGAATTGTAGAGTTTCCTCTAATGTTTCTAATTTTCTTTATTTTGAGCCAATTTATTATTCCCAATACGGTGAAGGCTGCGGTTGGTTTAGTCGGTGGTTTCTTAATGATTTTCATGGGGGTGCAAGCATTTAGAAGTAGAAATAATCAAGAAAAGACAACCGCAAGTTTGAAGAGAGATTCAGTGCTTGCAGGAGTTTGGACTACGGCAGCAAACGCAGGTTTCATTTTGTGGTGGCTAACCATCGGTACAACACTTATTTTGAACGCTAAACTTTTTGGATTGTTAGGGTTTTCAATTTTCGCAGGGGTTCATTGGCTGGCTGACTTCTCATGGTACACTGTGGTGGCTTTGTTGATTTTTAAGTCGCAGCGTTTCTTTACTCAGCGCATTCGACTGGGAATTACGCTGTTTTGTGTGTCAGTATTCATTGGTTTTGGAGCTTATTTTATGGGTTCAGCTTTGTGGTCGTTGTTAGTATAGTTAAATAGGCTTTTGAGGTAAGGTAATTATGGAATTTCAAGTTGGAAATGCCAAGTTAGAACTTGTTAAGGGCGACCTTACAGAAGTTGAAGCTGATGCTATAGTTAACGCGGCTAACTCGACTCTTCTTGGTGGGGGAGGTGTTGATGGAGCTATTCATCGTAAAGGTGGACCTCGAATCCTTGAGGAATGCAAACGTTTACGGGCAACAGAATGGCCTGATGGTTTACCTACCGGTTGTGCAGCAATTACTTCTGGGGGTAACCTCAAAGCCAAACACGTTATACACACAGTTGGCCCAATTTGGCGAGGAGGCTTTCACGAAGAATCTAAGCTTTTAAAGCAGGCTTACAGAAGTTCATTGAAGCTTGCTGTTACCAATGGCTTGAAAACTGTTGCATTTCCATCAATTAGCACAGGAGCTTATGGTTACCCAATTGAAGAAGCCAGCCGCATAGCTTTAGCTGCAGTTAAAGATTTTTTGAGAAAAGAAGATAACCTTGAAAAAGTCAGTTTTATTTTGTTTTCTGAAAGGGATCTTGAAGTTTACCAGAAAGCAGCTAAAACCTAAATTTTTTTGGATTCTTACTAAAATAATAAGGAGAGAAAAAAATTATGTTGAGACTTACGTCTCTAAAATGTTTTGGTTTAAGGTATAACTGAGACTTCTTCAGCTTCCATTATTGAAGCAACTGGAATATCTAGTTGTTCTTGTACCACACGCAATACTGCTTCTTCGCTTGGGCCATCAACAAGGAATGAAACACGGTTTTCTGATTCGCAACAATAGCAAGCTTTCAATTCAATTCCTTTGATTTTTCCTTTAGCAAGCATTTTTGCTGCTCCTTGAGCACAGGCTTTAGGGTCTTTTCCAGATTTTAAGATAGCTGAGTTAATCATGTATGTTGTCAAAAATTCACGTCCTAATAACTAATTGTTAAAAGGATTTTATAAAGTATTATGGCGTTTTTCTCTTTTGGACATTTAGACTACTCATAGGCTGAGCAATCAATGGAATTATCTAAACAGTGCTAGAAACTATTTTTTTTTATTTCCCAACTAATTGATGATGTTTTGATTAGATAAGAGTCAGAGTCAAAGTTGATTTGATGCTGCTTAGATGTCCTATCCGTTTATGAATTATTTCACGAAGGTTATCAAAAGATGAACCGCTTACTTTAGCTATGATATCATACGCTCCATGAGCAATGTAGACCTCTTTAACTTCATCGATCTTTTTCAAGTCTTCAATTGCTGCGTTGCTATTATCGGATTCGGCAGTTATAAAAACAAAAGCGCTTCTCTTAGGATTGTTGGATATTTTTTCTTCAGAAAAATTGCTGCTAATTTCTGTTCCTATCCCTACAAAAACAGTTTCCATAAAAGATCATCCTCATAAAAACTAACTTAATATTCTTAACCAATTAATCGATTTGGAACTATTAAATTTACGTTGCTGCTATGTCACTACAACAAATGATTCTATACAAATAGAAAGTTGGAGGTTGACTTTTTTGCTAAAGTCAAACTAATATGATATGGTTTATTTTTAGGTGTTTGTGGTTTTCAAATTGATTAATGAGAAAACCTCGTGTTTAGTGCCGATTGTTTTTCTGCCATCTAAATAGCTTAGTTCAATGAGGAACCCTAAGCCAACAACTTTGCCACCTAACTTTTCCACTAATTCGATGTTTGCTTTAGCAGTTCCGCCAGTTGCCAATAAATCGTCAATGAGTAAAACGTTTTGTCCTTTTTCTATGGCATCTTGGTGGATTTGTATTGTGTCGCATTCGTATTCTTTATTGTAGGTTAAATCAACGCATTTGTAGGGTAATTTGCCTTTTTTGCGTATTGGAACAAATCCCACACCTAATTCGTAGGCTAATGGAGCTCCGATAATGAAGCCTCTTGCCTCATTTGAAACTATGACATCGATTGGTTTACCTTTGTAGTGTGCAGCTAATTTCTTTATGCATTCGTTGAAGCATTGCTTGTCTTTTAGAAGGGGAGTTATATCCCAGAAGACTACACCTTTGAATTCGGGGATTCTTCGGATCTTAGTTTTTGGGTCTATGGTTTTGTCAGTTTTATTCATTGTTAATTATCTCCTAAACGAATGCTCCTTTCAAAGCTTGATTACATGAACAACCGCATTCGACGGGCATTTTGCTTATGGTTTGGGCGATTATCTGCTTGAGGTTTTCAACGTTTTTCTTCATTGTAGCTAAAATGTCGTCGACACAGACGACGTGATCTTTCCAAACGTCGTAGTCGGTTACTGTAGATATGTTTGCGTAGCAAATTTCGGCTTCACGTGCTAAAACGCATTCTGGAACCAATGTCATTCCTACAACATCAGCTCCCCATTGATGATAAAGTTTGGATTCTGCTTTGCTAGAAAATCGGGGTCCTTCGATACAGACGTAAGTACCTGTCTCATGAAATTTGATACCCATGGTTTTGGCAACGGAAATTATGGTTTTTCTAAGTTCTGGGCACATGGGTTCTGCAACTGATATATGGCAAACCTTGCCTTCAGTGTAGAATGATTGTTCGCGTCTTGTTGTTCGGTCGATGAATTGATCAACAAAGGCAATTTCGCCTGGGTGATATTCTTCGCGTAATGAACCAACAGTTGAGGGCGCCAGTATTCGTTTAACTCCGAGTTTTTTAAGAGCGTAAATGTTGGCTCGGACATTGATGTCTGTTGGACGTATCGTATGTTTTTTTCCATGTCTTGGCAGAAACGCTACGTTTTTGCCGCCTAGTTCGCCAACCGTTATTGTGTCTGAGGGTTTGCCGTAGGGGGTTTCAACCGTTAATTCCTCGATGTTTTTGAGAAGTTTAGGGTCGTAGAGACCTGTTCCACCGATTACTCCAAATTCAGCTTGCATGAAAAACCTTATTCAAGCGTTGAGCTTATAAAAATAGCGACTGCAAAACATTGAAAGGCAAAATGAAGCCTTTTGTTTGAGACGGATTTTGTTTGATTGCTATTGTTGGTGTAATTTGTAAAATCGCGTTTGACGGTTAGTTGGTCGTTGTTGAAAAATTCGGGTCGAGTTTTAATTAGTGATATTTTGGATGTTAAGCTTTTCCTATGGTTACCTCAACTGTTTGGATTTGTCCGGCACGAACAACTGTAAAGTTAACGGTTTGTCCGGGTAGGGTGTGTTGTTCGAGATAAGATAACAAATCGTCTGTGTTGGTTATTCTTGCGCCGTTTATGGCTGTTATGATGTCTCCTCCAATGATTACTCTTGAGCCAAGGATGGATGATTGGGTGTTGCCTCCTTTTAGGCCATTCTGAGTTGAAACGCTCTCAACTAGCCATCCGTATGTGACGCTGGATCCCATGGCTTGAGCAATTTGGTAGTTCATGTCAGTTCCAATTGCATTCAATGATGGATGTTGCGTATACGAGCCTGTAGTAACTAATGAATTAAGTTCTCGCATTATTGTGTCAGATGGAATTGCAAAGCCTAAACTCTGAGAGTTGCTAATTCCCGCTGTAGTGATACCGACGACTTCACCGCCGTATGTGAGTAATGGACCTCCAGAGTTGCCTGGGTTGATGGCTGTTGATGTTTGGATAATGTCAGCTATGGTTTGACCATTTTGATTTGAGGAATCTTCGGTTATGGTTCTTCCAAGTGCACTGATTACGCCTGTAGTTAATGTTCCGGATAAACCATAGGGGGAACCGACAGCCACAACTGGTTCTCCTACTAGTAAATTATCGGAGCTAACTAGCAATAGAGCAGTTAAACCAGTTGGCATTGGAGTTATTGTAAGTACGGCTAGGTCAGCTTGGGGATCAGAACCTAAAACTGTTGCGGGATAAGAGTCTCCGTTTGCAAACGTTATGGTTTCGTTGATTGCATCTTGGACTACGTGGTTGTTGGTAACGATGACTAATTGGTTGTTTACTCTTGTTATGAATCCTGAACCTTGCTGAATACTGTAGCCTGAAAGTCCTCCAAAGAAATTGCGCTGGGGAACAAGGTCTTGAACTACTACCACCGAGGACTTTACTTGCTGGTATAGGCTTGATAGTGAAACATTATCGTTTAAGAGGTATGTTTGCTGTGAAGCGTTGTCTGAACCTTGCGTGAGCCCTATTTGGCTCTGAAGGTTGCTGAGTTTTTGATTAAAGTCTGAATATGTTATTTCAAAGCCGATGAAGCCTCCTGCAAATAAACCTACGAGCAAAATAGCAACGATCAAAACAGCTGAAAGACGCTTGCGCTTTTTTGGCGGAGGGGGAAGAGCAGGGATAGAAGACGGAGAAGATGAGGGCAATGGGGAGGATTCCATAAAAAACCTCAAATTAAACCATATTTAGCATTTTCGTCTTTTAGGATGAGAAAGGCTCCTCAGGTGCAATAAGCGGTTTTTTACAGATTGGGCAAATATCATCACCGGTTTTGATGCTGCCGCCGCAGTTGGGGCACTTATTGTTCTTCATTGCCATATGCAGTCCTTCTTTTTCTTTTATTATTTTTCCGTCTTTTAGGAGCAGCATTCGTTCAGTATGGTTTGCGGCTTGATTATCATGCGTAACCATGATGATAGTTGTTCCCTGGGTCAGGTTAAGGTTGGCTAACAGTTTGATTATTTCCTGTTTATTTTGACTATCCAAATTTCCAGTCGGCTCATCTGCAAGAATAAACGCGGGATTATTTGCCAAAGACCGCGCAATTGCGACACGTTGTTGTTCTCCAGCGCTTAGACGTTGGGGACGATGATTTTCGCGTCCTGAGAGCCCAACCATAGCTAAGAGTTCGCTTGCTCGTTTCTTTTGTTCGCTCTTTGTTTTACCTCGTCCCTCCATAGGTAACTCGACGTTTTCACGAGCGCTTAGATATGGCAACAGATTAAAAGTTTGAAATACGAATCCCATCTTATCTCGGCGTATCTTGTAGAGTTGGTTTTCAGGCATTTTTCCCACATCTATACCGTCTAAGAGCACTTTGCCAGTTGTAGGTTTGTCGATTGCACCTATGATGTTTAGTAGCGTTGTTTTGCCCGAACCTGAGGGACCCATGATCGCTACGAACTCGCCAGCATTCACTGTAAGATTTAGGTCCTTTAGTGCGGGGACTTCACGTTTGCCTAACATGTAGGTTTTGTTTAGATTTTCAATTTGAAGTACGGGTTTACTCATATTTCATCGCCTCTGCGGGTCTAATTTTTGCTGCTCTCCATGCGGGATATAGGCTTCCTAACGTTCCAAGTAGAACTGCTGCACCAAATAACGCCAGTATAAGTTCAGGATTCAAAGTCGCAACTGATAATCCGCTGATTCTTATGGTCCCTGAAAGTCCAGTGCTGGGAAGCAAAAGTGATGAAATCGTGGGTGCTGCTACGCTGCCTATTACAATGCCAACTACACCTGCAATCATACTTAACAAGACACCTTCAAGCATAAATTGGCTCATCACAACAGAGTTGCTAAAGCCAATCGCTTTAAGCGTGCCAATCTCTTTAGTTCTTTCCTTGACAGTGTAGAGCATGACAAATAGCACTATCAAGCTAGTCGCTACAACCACTACGACAATTTCTTCAATAGCAGTTGCATATGTTTGGCTATTAGATGCTTGGGCAGTTGCTAATTGAGCACTGTAGGTTGTTTGTAGGGTTTGAAGTTGATTTAAGCGGGTTTGGTCAGTAGTAACTGTAAGTTCTGAATGCAATGAACTAATGGAGGTAGCTACCTGTGTGACCACGTCACTGCTTGTAGCAAAAACTCGAAGGCTAGTTATGTACCCTGTGTTGTTTGTTGCTGTTTGAGCGTCTGAAAGGTTCATGTAAAGTGTCAATCTGTCTGAAACTGAAGAAGATCCATGGATACCAACTACTGTGAAGGTGTGGTCCAAAATGTTGACGGTATCGCCTACTCCAACGCCAAAGTACGCCGAGTTATTTTCACTAAGCAGGACAACCCCACTTTCGCCGGCCTGAAGGTTTCTTCCAGCAGTTATGTTCGTTGGCAGAATATTGTAGTTATCAACAAGATTCGAAGTTAATGGTATGCCTTCAATAGTGTACTCGGTTGTTTGACGAGTAAAGCTTCGACCCATAAAGGTTACTGTTTGATCGCTTCCTTCAGAGGCTTGAAGATACGGCTCAACAGCTGCCACACCAGAGATAGAGCTGTTGATATCAGTGTATAGGCTTTCATTCATTGGATTTGCTTGTCCACCTCCAAATGCTCCACCACCAAACTGACCAGCGGTTCCGCCACCTCCAAATTGACTGGGATCAAACCCAGGTGGAGGGCTCCTACCTGGGAATGTTCCTCCGCCGCCTGCGTTATCAGGTGGTGCAAAACCAAAACCTGAAAGATCCGGCGCAAGACTGCAGTCTATTTGAGTTGCTGTTTTATTAATCGTGTCACTAGTTTGGCTAATCACGTTGCTCAGGTTTGATGCCATGGCGCTCGATGTCTGCTGATTAGCTATAACACCGGCTGGAATTGAAACCATGATAGCCATCGAAAAGCCTAAAGCGATAATTACTAGCAATGCACGTATTTTTCTTCTTGAAATGTTTCTTATAGCTCTACTAATTATTCCCATAATTATTCATTCCATTATTCTAAATCATTTTGGCAACCAAAAAGAGACTTGGAGGGGAACTCAATAATTTGGGCAGTTATTGGGCTTATGGCTTTATTTTCCATTTGTCAAATCTCTTTTTGGTTGCTTATCCAGCCTAACTTCGTTTAGTTATTAAACAATTTTTCAAAATCTTACCCAAATCTATCCCTAATTGGGAAGCAGGTGACGGAAAACCGAGAGCCAACTCGTCAAAACCGTTCTAATAAAATAAAACAGAAAAAATTCAAAAAAAAGTGAGTTAAAAAAAGAAAAGTGATTGGTGGTTACTTGTTGATTTCTGTAATGGTTAATGTCACGATTTTTGTTACTTTTGCTTGGGAGAGATCAACTATTACTTGTGCGCGGCCATTTGTGCCTATTAATGTTAAATCTGCAGTTGAGGCTTTTGTTACTACGTTTCCGTTGCCGTCTATTGTTGTGTTAATGTTTGGGCGGATTGAGGTTATGTTGTAGCCTTGGTTGAGTAGATTTTGTACATCGCTGTCATTTTCGGCTATATTAGTTACGTTTGCGGTGAAGTCGCTGCTTAGCTGAATTCCGTTAGAGCCAAATTCTGCTAAACCTCGGTTCATTCCTCTGTGACCCATTTCAAATCGGGGTTCCATTCCCATCATCATTTGTCCTTGTGCAAATCCATTAAATTCATTCAGACGATTAACATCAGATGAGTCTATGGCTGAGAGTGTAGTTTCTGAATCAGTTGCAACTGTATTAGTCGTGTCTGCTTTGACTGATTGCAAGGTGAAAATAATTGATCCTGCAACTAAAGCGACCAGTACAATTGAAAGCAAAGTTATGGCTTTAGATTTTGTGTTCAAATCTTGTTTTTCACCTCCTAATTTCAAAAAACGGGTGAACGATAAATTATTAAATGATTTTTCAAGATTAGACCCAAATTAAATCCAATTTTACACCAATTTTCAAAATATTTGAGGATAAAAGAACAGATTTATTACTTTAGTAAGATTAAGAGTGACAAAGAATCTCAAAACACGAAGCGGTCTATATGTCTGCAAATGCACGTTCGCTAAAATACCTGTTAGGATGGCTTATTGCAGGTACAAGAGGCGGACCCACTCGTGCAAAAATAATTGAAGCGCTAAAAGATACGCCGCAGAACGCTAATCAATTGGCTACTTTAATAAAGATGGATTACAAGACGATGCGCCATCACCTTGAGGTTTTGGAGAAAAACAAAATAATTATGGCAGTTGGAGACAGGTATGGCGCAACATATTTTCTTTCTCAAGCAATGGAAGACAATTACATTATGTTTGAGGAGATTATGAAGAAAATCGGGAAAAAGTAGAAAAAGGAGATCATGTAAGAGGGAGAAATAGATGAATAGAAAACAAAAAATCTTGATATTGCTCGTTGTTTTGATAGTTTTAACTGCTGTTGCATCAGATTATGCTAGCGCTTCTTAAAAGAAATTTAGATTTTCCATTCATCATTAGGCAATATAGGCCTAACCCAGCTGACATTGAATTGTACTATATTGCTCGAACGGTGTTTTCAACTATTAACATTGTTCTTACCCTAGTTCTAATTGCGAATTACGTAAGTATCTATTTGAAAACGAAATCTGAATTTACTATTGGTTTAACGCTTTTCGCTTCATTCTTTCTCATAAAAGACATAACGTGGAGTCCATTTGTAATTGGATTTGCTGGGTTTGGTACTTTTGGTTTAGGTCCTTTCGCATTTCTACCTGACCTTTTCGAGATGGCAGCATTGCTAGTCATGTTTTACTTGAGTGTTAAATATTAAACATTAAAGCAGTTACCTTTTTTTCTTTTTTTGAAAGAAGGTTGGGTACAATCTGGAAATAGACATTTAAAGGAGAATATCTAAAGTTGAGAAAAAGCAGATGAACCAGATGACCCAAGAAAATTCAGCTAAGAAAGAAAAGCAATCTGAAATTCATTGCATTAGCATTAGTCTGCGTTATTCTAGCAGCTAGTTTAGTTGTTGTAATAGCATTATATGTACCAAATAATTCACAAGCGCAATTAACTGAGAAAGACAATACTATTAACTCGTTGCAATCTCAAATCAATGCTTTAGAATATCAACTAACAACTGTTAATTCAACAACATATGTTTCACAAATTGCTTATTTAAATTCTCAACTATCTGATTTGAACGATACACTAACATACTTATCTTCTGATTATTCCGCGCTGCAAAAAATTGCCCAATTAGGAATTTCAGAAGTATGGTATGATAACTCGTTTAGCCAAGATGCAAATGTTACAACAAATCTCGGAACTGCCCAAGTTGACTATGCTGGATACGTGGTAGTTCAAGCCACTGCGTCGGCTAACACTACATTTGCAGAAGTACTCTACACTTTTGGCGGGGTCGACTTAGATTTTAACCAAACTATAGGAACAACTGGGACTGCATTATTCCCATTATTACCTGGAACAATTGAAATTCGAATGGGCAACATCAACCAATCTGACCCAAACAACGTTACTGCAACAATCACACATTACTACTAAATTCTTCTTCTTTGTTAACTCTAATAAGCTTCAGTAGCTAATTGTAAATTGGAGATTGTGTTTTTTCTGTGCCAGAAGCTTCATCAACTGAAAGAAAACCAAACAGGCTAATTAAAGAAAAAAGCCCCTATCTTCTACAACATGCCTACAATCCTGTTGATTGGTATCCATGGAGCGAGGAAGCTTTCCAGAAAGCTAAAGCAGAGAACAAATCAGTTTTTGTTTCAATAGGATACTCAACATGCCATTGGTGTCACGTAATGGAGAAAGAATGCTTTGAAGACAACGAAGTAGCCGACCTTATGAATCAAAACTTCATCTCCATTAAAGTGGATCGAGAAGAACGCCCTGACCTTGATGCAGCATACATGGCTGTTTGCCAATCCATGGGACGAAATTGTGGCTGGCCACTTAACGTAATCATGACTCCCGACAAAAACCCATTTTTCGTCGCCAGTTACATCCCAAAAGAAAACCGTTATGGCACAGTTGGCATGCTAAGTCTTGTACCCCAAATTGGGGAAATATGGAAAACAAGAAAAATTGAGATGGAATCGATAGGCAAAGAAATCAGGGAACAATTCAAGGTAAAATTTCCATCAGAACCTGAAAGTCTACTGGACAAAAAATCGCTTAGTAATGCTTTTGATCAATTGTTCTTGCGTTTTGACCAGGAAAACGGCGGATTCGGTCGAGCACCCAAATTCCCCTCACCCCACAACCTGCTCTTTCTTCTTAGATATGCTAATCGAACAAAAGAGAAAAACGCTTTGATAATGGTTGAGAAGACGTTGCGTGCTATGAGGTTAGGCGGCATATTTGATCAGGTGGGATTAGGTTTTCACCGTTACTCAACAGATTCTGAATGGTTGGTACCACATTTTGAGAAGATGCTCTACGACCAAGCATTGCTAATTTTAGTTTATCTTGAAGCTTACCAGTCTTCTGGTTCACCAAAGTTTAAGATAACTGCAGAAGAAACCATTGAGTATGTTCTAAGAGATTTGACTTCTCCTGAAGGAGGTTTCTATTCGGCTGAAGACGCGGATAGTGAAGGTGAAGAAGGTAAATTTTATCTTTGGACTCTCGATGAAGTCAAGCAAGCTACTGGGGAAGATGCGGATTTAGCAATCAAGATATTTGGTGTTAAGGCTGAAGGCAACTACTTTGAGCCGGCCAAGGGTAAAACTGGAAATAACATTCTTCACATCGCCATGCCACTGGAACAAGTTGCTGCTGAATCGAATATGTCAATCGACGAGATCATAGCTAAACTTGGGAAAATATCTAACTCACTTTTCCAAGTTCGAGAGAAAAGAATTCGCCCAGCCAAGGATGACAAGGTGTTGGTAGATTGGAACGGATTGATGATTGCCGCCTTAGCAAAGGCAAATCAGGTTCTGGGTAACAAGAATTATTTGCAAGCGGCAACTAAAGCTGCAGATTTCATTCTCAAAGAAATGAAAACTCCGGAGGGCAAACTATATCATCGATTTGTAAAAGGTGAGAAGGCTGTTAATGGGTTTTTGGATGACTATGCATATTTGGTCTACGGTTTAATTGAGCTGTATGAATCTTCTTTTCAAGAGAAATATCTTCAATCAAGCGTAGAATTAACTAAAACTATGATTGAGGAGTTTTGGGATAAAGAAAACGATGGATTCTTCTTCACAACTAAAAACACCGATGATTCGGTGCCTAGGCTAAAACAGACATATGATGGAGCAGTGCCTTCAGGGAACTCTGTTGCACTCTACAACTTATTACGTTTAGCGCGTATAAGTGGTGAAGTAAGCTTTGAAGTGTATGCAAATAAGCTGCTCAAGGCATTTTCTGATGAAGTCAATGGTCAATTGCTTGGGCATACTTTTATGCTGTCGGGGCTTGAGTTTGCTCTTGGACCAACCTTCAATATTGTTTTAGTGGGAGACACTTTAGATAAAAACACAATCTCCATTCTCACAGCTTTAAGAAAAATGTACATTCCCAACTTAACCATATCAATATGGACACCCGAAAAAAAATCAACAGTTTCCGGGATGGTTTATGAGAAAATCAATGACAAGCCCACAGTTTACGTTTGCCGTGACCAAACTTGTATGCCCCCAACGAATAGCATTGACAAAATGTTGGAATTACTTAAATCCTAAAAGCCAACCTTTAGAATTGGTTAAAATAAGTTCAACCCGACGAACGAGGTCTTCAATATCTATTAAATAACATTAAACACTCACTTCTTCCTCTTAACTTCGCATTAAACTGCAAAGAACTGTTTTCGGAAGTTACTTTTTTGAGAGAACCCGTAAACGGTTCGTATCACCGCTCCTAACTTGTAGAAAAACAAGCGTACAATAATTACCCAATGTTTTTGCCTCTGCATCGGCAAACATCAGTTTTTGTTTAAAACGCTTATTGTATAACCAAAAAAATTCGGAGCTAAAAGATAGCTCTTTAAAGAACTTAATTATCCAATCTAAAGGGAGAAGCATGGACATCAAAGAAGAAACTAAAGATCACACAGAAATGACTAAAGAAGAAGTTTTCAAAGACTACAGCCACGCTCTTCGCGGCGCCAAATACAGGTCAAAAATCAAGACACCAAGACCCACAAAGAAACTAAAACAGTGTGCTAAATGCGGTAGAGTAGGCAACGAAATGACTAAGCATTCGCTTGCAGGTGAACATAAGCCACCTTTCATATGGCTCTGCAGGCAACCCTGTCACGATGAAGTGCACAAGTTTGGCATAAAAATAACAAAAGAACAGAAAGCAGAATTAAAACGACAGCCACCATGCAGCATACAATTCCCCACAGAAAACAATATAGTAAATCCATATGCAAAACTAATCGAGCCTGAGTTGCTGAATGGAGAAAAATTCAAACAATGTTTTAAAAGGATATATTATGAAAATAAAGATACATAAAACTGTAAAAAACAAATAAATCTAAAAATAATACCCAAGAATACACTCAACAATGAAGACTGAATGCACATGCAATGGAAATGGTATTAACAGATTTCTAAGAAGGTTTTTTTGTTTTTTAGAAGTCATCGGAAACCCGCTTCATTGAGTAATTAGCTTCTATTTCGTTTTGATAACTTTTTCAGTATGACGAGAAAGGCATATATAATTTATTATAATGAGTTATAGATGATACATAATGAAAGAAGCTACCACGATACAGCTAAAGAAATCAGTTGTTAAAGAACTAAAAAGCATAAGAAAGTATCCAAGAGAAACCTACAACGAGACTATTTCAGCTTTGATAAATCTGGCAAAAGAATCCAAAAAAAGAACCCAATACGACGAGTTTATACATAAAATTCAGCAGGCAAAAATGAAAGAACTATGGGACAACCAGGAAGATGAGGCATGGCAAGATGCTTAAAGCTGGAGACATTATAGTTGCCAGTGTACAGTTTACAGATACTAGTGAAGTTAAGACAAGACCAGCTGTTGTTCTTTTTGAAGAGTTGGGAAACGTTGTGATAGCAGGCATAACTAGGAATCTTAAGATGAAAGGAATACCGCTAACTAAAAGGGAAGGCGCCATAAAAGACAGCGTCATAAGATTAAACTATATCTTCACCATATCAGAAAAGATGGTTTCTAAAGTTATCTTTCATTTAAGCAAAGAAAAAAAGCACCTCATATTCGATAAACTAACCGAGAAACTATGCGGACTCAAAACATAATTAGCCTATTAGCCAGTTTTTTGAGTTAGTCAAAAACTAGCACGAATTCAGTTGGTTGCTGGTTTGTTAGTCTACCATAAAAAACACAAAACGACTTAGTTAAGAAACCTTTAAGGCGCCCGATTCTCAAAAGAATCTTTTGCTATGAACCCTGAATCACGAAGAAAATAAAGCAGAATAGTAACTGTCGCGTAAGTTCCAGCCTTAGCTAAAACACGTTTTTCCAAAATCGAGAAACGACAAGGTTCATGGCTAAGTTCAGCTAACAAAACTTTTGTAAGCTCTAGTTGTGCTTTCAACTTCTTTATTGCTTTCAACTTCAACTCGATTTCTTGTGCGCCAATTAATAGTGCAACAGCGCCAAACTTCCAAGCCTATTTTAAGTTGGATAGGGAAAAGTCGGTTGATAAGTAATCCAGCTAAAAAATCACTATGAAAAAACCATTGTTATGAAACAATAGTAAGGTGTACTTTGCAAGACGGTTAATGTGTTCTGACTGCAAGAAAAAGACTCGTCACTACACCAAGATACCTATGAAAGTCCAGTCTCTAAGATTCGCAGGATATGGTGTGAAGATTGCCGTGTGGTTCAGATGCAGTATAAGCAAACAAACGGCAAATGGGTATAAGGTGCGCTTTATCAAACGCAACATGCAAGTTCAAACAATACTTAAATAGATTTTAACAGGCAATTTAAGATAACAGGCACGCTAACTATGGACTTTGAATTAATTCTGGTGACAATGGCTTCCGCATTGATCTTCTTAGACATAACCTTGCCATTAGTATCCAAGCCGCTTTTCAAGCGGCTGAGTAAATACACAGTTGCTCTATGTTCACTTGCATTTGTCCTTATACTATGGTCATACATTCAACTACTCTTCGCCTTCGTGAGCAACGATTTTTCTTTCTCGAGCGTCTACTCTTTTAGTTCCTCAAACCTACCGTTACTATCAAAGGTTTATGCCAGCTGGGCCGGGGCAGGAGGCTCAATGCTTTTACTATCCATAATCCTAAGCCTTCTCTACTTTGGTTCAAAATTAGCAACCTACAAAAAGCCTGAAAAGTTCCAAATTGTTTCCAGCCAAATATTAGGCTTTGTTGTTCTGATATTCCTAACCGTTACCCTGCTAAGAAACCCGTTTGAACGCTTACCTACCGCTATGGTTGAAGGATTAGGGCTCAATCCCCAACTTCAAAGCTTCTGGATGGCAATCCACCCTCCAATAGTCTTTTCAGCTTACGCATTTGTTGTCTTGGCGTTTGCCTTAACACTTTCTAGCTTACGCACTAACCAAGAATTAGAAAAAAACATTCTTTTCAAGATCTCCATCTATGCATCATGGATACTTCTAACCATCGGAATAGCATTAGGAGGCGTATGGGCGTATGCTGTTTTAGGCTGGGGAGGATACTGGGCATGGGACCCAGTGGAAACGGCGTCACTTCTTCCCTGGCTGATACTCACTGCTTACTTCTTAACCCGAACCCTATCAAAGCACAAAACCAGTCTAACACGAGAGTCAATGATTATGTTGACTTTCACCAGCCTCGTTTTTCTCAGCGCCTTAACTCGTGGTGGCTTAACTCAATCCGTCCACTCGTACGCCACCTCTGCCATCGGTCCAATTATGCTTTCCTTCGCGGTAGCCATGATGGGTTTGTTTTTCTTCTTTGCACGAGGCAAAAAGAAGCCTTTCTTAAAACTTGAAGTTGAACGCTCCTCACTGATTTCCCGGTCATCCTACGTAAGCTTTTGGGCGTTAATCATCATCTCTATAGTTTGCCTTGCTGGGTTGGCTTTCAAGGATTTCCCTTACAGTTACTTCACCTACCCCTTCGTGTTGCTGTTTATAATTTCGCTTGTAGGATTCAGTTTAGATGACAAAACCCACCACGCCCGCCAATTCTTAATTGTTGTTATTTCTTTAGTCGCAGGTGGCGTTCTTTCGGCGGCGGGGTATTTCTCGGTAAATATTCTGCTCACCCTGACTGCGCCCTTGTTCGTAGTAGCGTTTGCTTTACTGCTTTACCGCCTTGCTAAGTCGGCAAGAAGAAAGACCTTGCTTTGGCAGCGTCTGTTCGGTTTAGCTGTGGTAATTATGTTGCTGGGTGTTTTTGTTAGTTCAGGCGCAAAAACGTCAACGACAATAACAGACATAAAATCTAACGTTTCCACAGATACCCTAGGCGCAACAATCCAGGTAGCTAACATTAAAATCATCAACGCAACCTCTAAAATTTATAATTCCCAAGCCCAAAACGCAATCCCCCAATACTCCGCCGTTACCGCAGACGTAACAATCCGCAATAAAGACACAACATACAGCGGCGAAGTATCCGCCAGTTTCTACCCAAACTACGGCTTAGCCCTGACACCTCTAATAGTCAACACCCCGTCGGGAGACCTCTATGTGCACATGGAAATCAACGAAGAACTCTACAACGTCCTATCAGCTCAACTTACTGGAAACAGCACCATACCCGCCACCGTAACATTAACTGTCCAACGTATCCCCATGGTTTACCTCGTGTGGGTAGGCGTCATACTGATGGTTTTGTCAATGATCTTAGAATGTGCTGTTGACTTGCGTAAAACAATTCGTCAGCAAAGGTTGATTATCCAAAGTTGATGTGCAAAATATAATATAAGCCTCCTAAGCTCAGAGAGAGAAGCCAAAGTGCCAGAATTTTCCACATGAGCTTCTTTCTGGGAGCGCAGAACTTTGTGCTGCTTGACTCGTTTATTGCCCAAACCCAAACAAACCATGCACCTAACACAATCGAGACTGCACCGATTAATCCATGTATAACTCCCGACAACGCTACAAAATTAAACGCCGTTACAGTTTCTGAAACGGAGGAAACAAATGATGGCCCCATATGCGCAACCACCAGTAGCACGGTGATTAACATAACTACCATCATAGAGTTTCCATGCCCAACCCATTTATGCTTCTTCTCCAAGTACAGGCTTAAACCGATTAAACCCAGTGCAACAAATAATATAACCAAGTTGGCTTCTGCCATCCACTCGTGAACCATTTCGAAGGTAACCATACGCTCTTCAATTGTTTAATCTACCAAAGGTTATAAAAATTTTCACCTTCTCTTAAAAATTGGGCTCACAAAATTAATTAACGCGCTCTGCTGACTATAAAATGGCAGTTAAGGGTTGTTTTTATGGCGGCAGAGCGGGAAAACAGAAAAGCGGATTCTGAGAGCGACAATTCTTTTGATTTAAAACCCGGCGATTCAGTAGCAAAATACTGGTGGTACTCCGCAATTTTGTGGTTCCCATTTTTCACTACCTTCGGCATGATTATGGCTATAAAATTTTTCTATCCCACTTTTATGATTGACTCAGCCTGGGATACCTTCGGCAGAATACGACCAGCCCACGTCAACGGTTTGCTTTTCGGGTTCTTATCTTCAGGTTTAATTGGTTCAATGTATTATGTAACCCCTAAGACTTAGCCATAGAACTCTGTTTAAACCCCTGATTGGTAAGGTGTCGGCGGTTTTGTGGAATGTTGCAGTTTTGGCAGGTGTTCTCCTAATTTTAAGCGGTGACACGCAAGCAAGAGAATATGCTGAAATGCCTTGGGCAATCGACGTTTTAGTCGTGGCAACCCTCATATTAATAGGAACTACAATTGTGGGTACAATCATTAAACGCAAAGAACGAAGACTCTACGTAAGCCTTTGGTTCTTCGCAGGTATTTTCCTCTGGTTCCCCATCGTTTACTTCATCGGAAACGTAATGTGGAATCCACCATCAGGCGCACTTTTCGGGTTAACCGACGCAATAGTCAACTGGTTCTATGGGCACAACGTTTTAGGTCTCTGGTTTACACCGTTTGGCTTAGCCCTATGGTACTATTTTATTCCGAAACTATCAAAACGATCCCTCTACAGCGTGACCCTCTCATTAATTAGCTTCTTCGCTTTAGCCTTCTTCTACACAGGCGTCGGCGGCCACCACCTTCTCCAATCCTCAATCCCTGAATGGCTAAAAACAATTGCAGTCGCTACCAGCGGGTTGATGATGTTTTCAGTTTTAACCTTTGCCACAAACATTGGCATGACTCTCCGAGGTTCATGGAAAGAAATCATGAGCAACGTGCCACTCAGATTCATTGTTTTTGGCTTCATCTGCTACATATTCGTCTCGATACAAGGAACCTTCCAAGCATTAAGAGACATGAACATCTACCTGCACTATTCACAATGGACTGTAATGCACTCTCACTTGGCACTGTATGCCTCCTTTGGTATAACAATTATGGGTATAATGTTTTGGGCAATTCCAAAAGTTACCCAAAAAAGGCTTTACAGCAAAAAACTCATGGATGTTACTTGGTGGGTTTCGCTGCTCGGGTTTATAATCTT
>CAVYXJ010000011.1:0-150774 GCA_963772455.1 Candidatus Bathyarchaeota archaeon | reverse complement strand
AGGCATTTCAAAATCAGAAACCACAACATCATATTCCCCATCTAATAATTTCTTGAAGGCTTCATCAACACAGCACGCATGGTCAATGTCGAAATCGCCCATATCCATCAGAATTTGCTTGGAAATTTCCCGAACAGAAGCATCATCATCAACATGTAAAACTCGAATAACATTATTTTTATTCAAACCAACTAACGAATTCACTTCAACAACTAATCCAACTGGGTCGAGGGTTTGTATAAGCCATGCCCCATCAACACACTAACCACTTGATTATTAGTCCATTATGAATCTAAAATACATAAAACATTGAATCTGACGTTAAAAATCTTGAGTTTAAATCACACAAATACTTTATGCAGATTTGAATAACAAACTCAAAATCAAAAACTTAATGAATTAAGACTTCATTTTCCAATTTTGAATCTTCAAATTCCGTTTTATAACAATAGGCTCAATTTTCTTAATCATGTTATCATCTAAATTATGTTTTATCTTTATCACGTGGCTTACATCAGGAGTTGAAATCTTTGGATCAGGTTCAATAATGATATAGTTTACAACTGGTGTATCTGCAAGCATAACTAAAAGTTCATGCACTGTAAACAGCTTGCATCTTTTCCAAAGAATCTAACCTTTAAATAAAGATAATAGAAAGTTGCTTTTAATTTTTTTCCTATATTGTTTCTTAAAAAATAATAAACCCAATTCTTACGAATGAATTAAATTTTAATTTACCCTGCAAACTTACGGGTTTACGAAATTTAGTTTAATCCCTCACGATTAAGAGTAAGTTGTTGGACATATGTGAGCTTCGCCATTTCCGAACTAATTTTGATATAGGGGTGGAGTCGCCCGCTATCTTTTAATTTGAACGGTTAAAAGCTTTATGATAAAGGCAACTATGGTTTATTGTTGGCACTGGACTTTGGACGCGATCCAGATTGGAGACTTCATGAACACTTAACTATTAATCGTTTTTTTTTGATAGATTAGAAATACCAATTTCAAAAAGCAATTAGCCAATAAAATGCTTTTGTCTAGTAGAATTAAAGAAATCGGTTAGTATAATTCCGGCTTTATGATAATTTTTTCTTAATTCGTATTAAAAGGGAACTAAAAACACACATAACTGATGGAAACCTCGCCCATAAACATGGATAACCATCATAAACTGAGTTGAATATTTTCGCTGACTCCTCAAGTTCATGCTGATAAAATTGAGCAAGAACCATCAAGACACTCTTACTAGATGCTCTAAATCCTATAGAAGAGTTTTCTGAAATAAACATACCTCTCTTATCATCAGCCAAAATCATTCCGCAATTCGTAGGCAACGGCGACCTATCGTAGAAAATCTCAGTTGAGCCTTTGAGCTTCTCCACACTATAGGTAAGATCATGAATCACAAGAAGAACCTTAACGCCTCTTGAAGACACCATTTCAATTGTTGATATTAATTCAGAGAAATCATCAAGCGGCATCATCAACCGCGCCTCTGTCGATGCACTTTGAATGATTTCTTTGGCTTGGCTATTCAAGTTGTCCTTTCCTTTAATTGTCCAAATGAATTCTTCAGAGGGTTCTATGGCGGCATTTTTCTCATAAAAATTATCCAATTCGCGAAGCAAGTTATGCGCTTGGGTTATTTGCCCTATTTTTTTCCCATAGCGGTTTTCTTAAGTCATTTTTTCTTTGAGAAAGTTCGTTCTGCAAAGTTTCTTTTAGTTCTGTCTCCACTCCGTCTATGGCAATGGAGGGTTTTATTGCTTTGAAGAAGAGTGGTCGTCCCCCTTGAACTTCTATTAATTTCTTCTTTTCTAGACGAATGAGGACTTCGGTATATTTTCGAATGCGGTATTTCAGTAAGTCTACTGAGGTTACCTGCATTTGATGTGCCTGTTTGGATTAGGCTGATATATGCTTTGGCTTCATATTCAGTTAAGCCAATTGCTTTAAGTGCCTTTTGAAGCTCAATATTTTTCACTTATTTCACCACTGATAAAAAATATTAGTGACAAAAACCCTTTAAACATTTTCGCTTCTCAAATAGTCAATAGCCAAATAAAAGTGGATGGCTTCAACTCGATTAAATTATAATAGGTTTTGTCGCCACACCGCAAAAGGAACACATGTATATGCATAACATTGACGTTGATGCCTTAACTGGAATAACAACCAACGAAGCACAAGAAAAACTGAAACGAGACGGAGTACAATGAATTACCCTCATCTAAGAAGCGAAGCGTTTTTCAAATCGCATTAAGTGTAATTAAAGAACCAATTTTCCTCTTGCTCGTCGCAAGCGGCAGCATATACTTCATCACTAGGCGAAGTCACAGAAGGCTTAGTTCTACTAAGCTTTGTTTTCGAAGTCATGGGCATAACTATTTTCCAGGAAAGAAAAACAGAGAATGCCCTTGATGCCTTAAAGAATTTATCAAGCCCACGAGCGTGTAATACGAGACGGCAAACAAATTCGGGTCCCAGGCCGTGAAGTAGTACCTGGTGACATCATGATACTAGGCAGAAGGCGACCGCGTCCCAGCAGACGCGCTATTACTTTCATCTAACAATTTAATGGTTGATGAATCCCTTCTAACAGGCGAATCAGTTCCAGTCCGAAAAGCCATTGGCAAACTAGAAGAGCAAACCTGGCGACCCGGCGGAGACGACCAACCATACATCTACTCGGGAACACTAGTAACGCAAGGTCAAGCTATTGCATTAGTCAAATCTACTGGCGCTAAATCTGAAATGGGCAAAATAGGAGTAGTTCTCCAAAAAGTTGAACGCGATGATACCAAACTAAAGGTTGAAGTATCAAAGCTTGTCCGCAACTTCGCTATCTTCGGGCTATCGCTTTGTGCCTTGGTCATCGTTGTTTATGGTTTAACACGATTTGACTGGATAGAAGGAATACTAGCAGGTGTAACCCTTGCTATGGCGATGCTGCCTGAAGAGTTCCCAGTTGTGCTAACAATCTTCTTAGCACTCGGCGCTTGGCGCATGTCTAAAAAGAATATGCTGACAAGACAGCCTCATGCAATAGAGAATCTTGGATCAGCAACAGTCTTGTGCGTTGATAAGACTGGTACGTTAACACTCAACAAAATGTCCGTATCCAAACTCTGCACAGACAAAATGTACACAATCGACTCAGCACTCAAGAATCCACCAGATTGCTGCCACGAGTTATTAGAATTCAGTGTGCTCGCATGCAAAAAAGACCCATTTGACCCCATGGAAAAAGCCATTACAAACTTCGTAGAAGGTGAATTCGCAAAAACAGAACATGTCCATTCTGACTGGCAACTAATTCAAGAATACCCACTATCCCAAAAACTGCTAGCTATGTCAAACGTTTGGGGTTCACCAAACGGCACTGATTATATCATCGCAGCTAAGGGGGCACCTGAAGCGATAATTGACTTATGCCACCTAAAAGAGGAAAAAGCAAAAGAAGTCTCTGCTAATATACAGAAAATGGCTGGTGAAGGTCTGCGTGTCTTAGGTGTTGCTAAAACATCCTTTAGCACTACAGAAGGACAACTTCCAAAAGAGCAGCATGATTTCTTATTCAAGTTCATAGGCTTAATTGGCTTCGTCGATCCAGTAAGACCGAACGTTTCAAACGCAGTTAACGAATGCTACAACGCAGGCATAAGAGTAGTGATGATCACCGGTGACTATCCACTGACGGCGCAGAATATCGGCCGACAAATAAACTTACGAAATCCCGAGAACATCATAACTGGGCCAGAACTCGAAAAGATGAACATTGAAGAACTAAAAGAGAGAATTAAGAACGTAAACATCTTTGCACGAGTCGTACCTGAGCAGAAACTACGGATTGTAGATGCTTTCAAAGCTAACGGGGAAATAGTAGCCATGACTGGAGACGGCGTAAACGATGCACCAGCACTCAAATCAGCAAACATTGGCATCGCAATGGGTGGAAGAGGAACAGATGTCGCCAGAGAAGCCTCAACCTTGGTGTTACTAGACGACGACTTTAGCTCTATCGTAGGTGGAGTAAAGATGGGTCGCAGAATCTTTGATAACCTCAAAAAGGCCATTGCATACATCTTCGCAGTGCACATCCCAATCGCTGGACTCTCAGCCCTGCCCGTGCTGTTTGGTTGGCCATTAATCCTACTGCCACTGCACATAGTATTCCTAGAATTTATCATTGACCCAGCCTGCACAACCGCTTTCGAGGCTGAATCAGAAGAAAAAGATGTAATGCAACGAAAACCCAGAAGTATAACTTCAAGATTGTTCAATATGAAAGCCGCAATAATCGCTGGTCTGCAAGGTACCATTTCATTGGTGCTTGTAACTGCAGTTTACCTTTACGCTAGTTCAGCAGGTTTAGGCTTGGATACAGCGCGCACAATGGCGTTCGCAACGATAGTTTTAGCAAATATAGCATTGATAGCTACAAACCGCTCATGGAGTCAATCTATCGTAAATATCTTGCGTAAACCAAACAGAGCGTTCTGGCAAATTGTGGTGCTTGCATTAGTCGCGTTATTACTGGTAATTTATCTGCCGCCGCTAAGCAGTCTCTTCACGTTCACGTATATATCGCCAATGAATTTGTTGATTTGTTTTGTGGCAGGCTTTACGAGTATAGTGTGGTTTGAAGTGTACAAGTTGGTTAAGAAGGGAAGACTTGGCACTTAACCAAAAACATGTTTTATAAAACCCACCTATTTTTTCTGGTTGCATTTTAATCTAACCAACCACATTGAAAAAAACACATCAATATTTGGAGCTTACGACCCGCAAACAACACAAATCAATTTAGCATCTTTACCTCTTCCTTCCTTGAGATGCTCAGTCATTTTACCGCACTTACGGCAGTCCCAACCATTGGTGAAATAATGTTCCTTAGCAACAAAATTCATCCTTATCAATCCCCAATTACCATACGCATTCAACATGGATAAGCATTCCCTATGAATACATCATAAACAAACAACTGACAACAGATTTTACCTATCCAAACAAACTGCTTTTTCATTTTAAAAAAAAACTTGATTTCACAAAACACCCACAGCCATAACCACAAAACCCAAACCAAAAAACAAACCTACCACAAACCCCAAAAAAGAGTACAACAAAAAAACCCACAACAACAACCAGATAAAAACAGCTACAAACCGATTATGATATCAAGCCTCAAAATTAGACCTTAAAAACTCAAACAAAAATAAAATAAGCAAAAACACAAAAAATTGAGACTCCCCATTCTCAGTTGAAGAACTCCTTCTTCCTAAGGCAACATTTTAATTGATAGCGGCTTCTAACCAATAAACAGGTCATAGAAATGAGCACTGAAGCTAAAGGTTCCAAACCAACATGCGACAAATTCACTGCAATTAACGAATTAGCTAAACGCAGAGGCTTTTTCTGGTCATCATTTGAAATTTACGGAGGAAGCGGAGGCTTCGTAACATACGGACCACTTGGTTCACGCCTTAAACAAAATATCGAAGCAAAGTTAAGGGAATTTTTCGTAAAAAAGATAGGAATTTACGAGATGGAATCATCAATTATTGCTCCAGGGAAAGTTTTTGAAGCTTCAGGTCACGTTGACCATTTCAAAGAACCCATGGTAGAATGCCAAAACTGCCATCAACGTTTCCGAGCAGACCATTTACTTGAAGAAAAAGGCATATCCTCCGCAGAAGCAGAAAAAATGACTTTAGAAGAAGTAGCCACAGAAATAGAAAACCATGGCGTAGTTTGCCCTGACTGCAAAGGCAAATTCAACCAACCCCAACGATACCTAACCATGTTCCAAACCACCATCGGACCATATTCAGGCGCAGTTGGCTACGGCAGACCTGAAGCAGCACAAAACATCTTTGTTGAATTCAACAGACTATTCACAACAGCACGAGAACGCCTACCATTCGGATGCATCCAAATAGGACACGCACTACGCAACGAGATTTCGCCACGCCAAGGCTTAATCCGCCTACGAGAATTCACAATCGCAGACCTAGAATTCTTCTTTGACCCACAAGAACCAGATTGCCAATTGCTCCCGGAAGTTGAAAACGAGGTTCTACCAATACTGCTCTGCGAGACAAGACTCAAAGAATGCGAAGACGTTACAAACTTTACAGTCCGAGAGGCACTTGATAAACAAATTATCCGCTCACAATGGCAGGCATTCTTCATGGCAATGGCAAAACGTCTCCTAACAGAACTAGGAGTACCCCCAAACAAACAACGCTTCATCGAAAAACTCACATGGGAAAAAGCCCACTACAGTAGCCAAAGCTTCGATCAAGAAGTTCTCGTTGACAGATGGGGTTGGGTAGAGGTTTCTGGACACGCTTACAGAACCGACTACGACTTAAGCTGCCACATGAAAGCCAGCGGCGTAGATATGACTGTCTACAAAGAGTACGCCACCCCCATTGAAAAAGAAGAACTAACAGTCAAGCCAATTATGGCAAAGCTCGGTCCAGTTTACAAAGGAGAAGCAGGAAAAGTAGCTGCTGCACTAGCTAAAATTCCAGCAAAACAAATAGCAGACGCCATACAAAAAGACGGCAGCATAATGGTAGACAACTACCAAGTTTTTCCAGAACAAATAGAAATTAGCAAACAAAAAACCATTGTTCGAGGCACACGATTCATACCACACGTCGTAGAACCCAGCTTCGGATCAGACCGCCTTTTCTACGTAGCACTAGAATACGCCTACAACGTAAAAGACGACCGAGTAATTCTAAGTTTCCCAAGAAGTATAGCACCCATACAAATTGGCATCTATCCACTAATGGGCAAAGACAACTTAGACATCAAAGCCAAAGAAGTACAAAAACTACTCTCAAACGAAGGCTTCATGACCGAATACGACGAAACAGGATCAATAGGCAGAAGATACGCAAGAGCCGACGAAGCAGGTATCCAACTAGGAATAACAATAGACTACGACACCCTAAACGACAACACAGTAACAATAAGAGACAGAGACTCCTGGCAACAAATTCGAATCGCAATCAAAGATCTAACTATGCAATTACACAAATACTTCGAAGGAAACTATAACTTTGAACAACTAGGCAGCATAGTGAAAAGTTAAGTAGCTAACTTTTTTAATGCACACCTAAATAGTTACATGATAATTTAAGATCAATTATTGAGAGGAAAAGAGTTTGGTACTTCCAGCAGAAACTGAAGAGCGCGTTAAGCGTCGAGCGTTAAACGCTTGTCAAGATAACTTACGTAAGGTTGTAGATGTCTCAAGAAAACTTCCCCAAATCATCGAATATTTTGCAAGTGGAGACAAAGAAAACGCACGCAAACTCTTCAGCGACATTAAGTCAGGTCAAGAAGAAGTAATTAAATCAAGACGTATAGTCTCCCAAGAACTTGCAGAAATAGGCGCAATCCTCATCGCCCGAGAAGACTTTCTCAGATTTACTAATTTATCAAGCGAAATAGCCGACTTCTCAGAAGGCATCGCATATTACCTAGTTGAAATTATGGAGCACAACTGGGTTATATCCCCAGACATAAAAAAAGACATCTTAAAACTATCCCTAGCCGTTTTGGATTCAGTGCTTAAACTCCGCGAAACCATGCTCGTATTAACTTATGGCTCACAAAAAACCCTTGAACGCGCCAAAGACGTAGAAATCGCAGAACGCATAGTCGACGAATTATACCGAGCATTAACCATCAAAGTACTCAGTAGCAAACTCGACCTCCCAGTTACTTTGCTACTAAGAGATGTTCTGCAACTTTTAGAAAACTCTGCTGACAAAGCCGAAGACGCAGCCGACGTAGCTCGAATGGTCTCATTCATCATGTAACCAAGAGCAAACGCAATGCAAAAAATCAAAGTTGAACTCATCGAAAACTTTCTAGTAGTCTGGGATTCAAAAGAAGGATCCGAACTCTACAAAACCGCATACTACGGCAAACCTGTCGGGATTCCAAAACCAAAAAATCCAGAATTTGACGTACCTCTAATTTTGGACTTAATGGAAGGTCTCTACCTAGCCGAAATTGATAGAATAGAAATTTACGAAAACCCAAACGAAACAACAGTTAACCTAAAGAAACTACGCCAAAAAGCCAAACAACTCTATGATGGATTCGAAGAAAAATACGCAGTATACCATGACCTAAGGGACAGCGGCTTAATCGTTACACCCGGCATAAAGTTCGGATGCGACTTCGCCGTCTACAAATACGGCCCAGGCGTAGAACACGCACCATACATGGTTACAGTTAAAAAAGCCGGCTCAGACATCTCAGCCACAGAAATCGTCAAAAACGGCAGATTAGCAACAACAGTACGTAAACGCTTTATTTTTGCAGTGCCCGATCTAACTTCAAAAGAAATTAAATACTTAATTTTCAAGTGGTTTAAAGCTTAAAACAAGTAAAATCTTTTAAAAGAAAGCCAATCACTAACTTAAAACCCGAATAATACATTAACCTATGTACAACGAAAAAAGAACGGCGATAAAAACCAAAGTTAATTTCCAATTATTGTTTGGTTCTGGAATTCTCCCCGTATCTTTTGATGAGGATAAACCTTTGTAGCACTAAGTGAGCAGCCTTCTTCTAATGTTACATCATCTCCGATTACTGAGACCGCCACAATTTTTGTTGGTTTCTGACAACTCGAATTCACAACCACATGCCTGCCAATAATGCTATCATAAACCTCAGCATTATCCCCAATAATTGCGCGATCCATTACTGCTGAATTAGCCACAACCGCATTCTTACCAATTCTAGTAAAATTGTCAATGCATGAATTAACAATTCTTGCACCATCATCAATCTCACAATGCCGCCCAATTAACACTGCACCTTCGATCTCGATTTTTTTCTGTTTAATTTTCCGGATAATTTCATGTCTTCGCTTTTGCGAATCATTACTATCTCCCTGCACCCAAACAAGGCTCTCAGTGTTTAATCTGCCACCAAAATCTTGAAGAGTTGAAAAACCCCCTCCGAGAAGCTGCTTCATAGCATCTAAGTAACTCTTGGGCGTCCCCACATCAAACCAGCTGCCTTTGAGTGTGTAACCATAAACTGGGCGACCAGACTCAATAATATAGGGAATAAAATCATATCCAAAATCTAAGCGATTCTTCTGTTTAATGATTTGTTGAACACCTTTTTCCCTGAAAATCTTTCTCACTTCAGGCGACAAAACGTATAAACCAGTATTCGCAAGGTTACTTGGAGCATCTTTTGGTTCAGGCTTTTCGACAAAACGAAGAATACGACCATCTTTACCAATATCAGCTATTCCTAATCCCTCAACATTATCCACTTCACGCAAAACAATCGTTAAGCAAGCAGATTTCTCTTTATGAAAATTAATTAGATTTTTAACATTAATATCAAAAATGTTATCACCCTGCACAGCGAAAACAGGATTGTTTAACTCATAATATTCCATGTTTATCCGCGCTGAATCAGCACTGCCCAAATCAGGCACGTTAGGCTGATATTTTATATGAATTCGAGGTTTAATATTGTATTTTGCGCTAAATCCAATTCCAGACTCAAAATAATCAAAGAGATCTCTATAATTGGTGTAACCTTTGACGCCAAAGACAAAATTGCGCATTCCCTGACTTGCTAAAGATAAAAGAGAAAACTCGACCAAAGGTCTGTTAAGCAAACGCAAACAAGCTTTACTTGTTTCTGCCGTTAACGGAAGGAGGCGTGTAGCTTTGCCACCAACAGGAATTATTACTCTGATTTTTTCAGGAGCATAGTTATCTCCAACAAGGGGAGCGTAATGGTCACTCAAGTACTTCACCAATGCTTGTGGATAAGGCGCAATCAATGTTTTTAAACTATTTTATCAAACGTCTAATTAACTGTCATCTTTTCAAGTTAGGCAACCTTACAAGATGAATACTAACACCCAACGCCATAGCTAATAATACAATCTGAGCAATAAGAATTTCATCTAAAACAATGAACGCAGAATAAAGAATTGCAACCCAAAGAACCGTCATCGCTAAAACTTTAGTCTTCAAGGGGATTCCTTTTCCATCTTGATAATTTCTAATATATTCCCCAAACCACCTGTTATGTAAAAGCCAATTATGCATCCGCTCAGAACTCCGCAAATAACAAGCAGCAGAAAGCAGAAGAAAAGGCGTAGTGGGTAAAATAGGTAAAACTATTCCAATTGCACCTAAAACAAGGAAGAATGAGCCTGCAACAAGAAGCAAAAATCTAACTATTTTTTGTTTCTTAACTTTTGAGTTACTACTCTGTTGCATAGTTTCCTTCATCACTTTCGTTTCAATAAACATTCATCCACAATAAAAAACATACGTTATTTTCGCTCAACAATGGAATTTTTATAACTAACCTAATCAACTAAATATCCTAAACGGTAAGAACTACATGAATAAACTCAGCGGATTACTAAGGTTAATTCGACCAATCAACTGTTTAATGATGGGCTTCGCTGTCCTTGTAGGTGCAGTTCTCGCCAACCCCCAGCTTGGCAGTCTAAACTGGTTTAATGTCCTATTTGGGGTCCTAACTGGATTTACCTTCTGTGCAGCAGCTATGGTTATCAACGATTACTATGATCGCAAAATCGACGCCATCAACGAACCTCAACGACCCATTCCTAGTGGCACAATAAAACCCAATGAAGCCTTAGTTTTTGTTGTTATACTTTCTGCAATAGGTTTTATTTTCGCCATCTATGTTAGCTTTTTATGCTTTATTGTAGCAGCAGCAGCTTTGACTATAACTGCAACTTATATTACAATTGGAAAACGAAGCGGGTTACCTGGAAACTTTTTGGTTAGCATATGTGTAGCCATCCCATTTATCTACGGCAGCATTACATCCATCGGAACCGTGGGAATGAATGTGCTCTTATTTGCATTAATGGCTTTTCTATCGAATACAGGTAGGGAAATCACAAAGGGAATAGTAGATGTAAAAGGAGATGCTGCTGAAGGAGTAAAAACATTAGCAGTGAGGTTTGGAGAAAAAAACGCCGCCATTATTGCCTCAGCATTCTATATTTTCGCAGTAGCCTTAACTCCCCTCACATGGTTTCTTGGATTGGTAGGCATCTGGTTTATTCCATTTGTATTGATTACCGACATAGGACTTTTGCTCTGCTCAGCTCTTTTACTTGCAGATTATTCTCGAGAAAAAGCCCGAAGAATCAAAAAAATCGTATTGTACCTTTTCCTAATTGGACTACTCGCCTACATCTTTGGAATTATCAAATAAATAAAAACTCTAAGCACTCAGGAGCGACCCGCATCTTTTGCAGAAAGATGCTTCAACTCTATTTTTTGCTCCGCATGAACTGCAATTTAACTGATTTGGATTAGGGACTTCTTCCTCCAATTTTAACCCACACTTATCGCAAAATATTGCGTCAACTTCAATTTTTGAACAACAAAATTGGCAACTGGCAGAGATTGATTTTGTTTGGAGGTTTTTCAAAACTAAATTGCCGATAATTGAAGTCTTGCCTTTTAATTCTTCGATTGTTGGCAATAAATTAATCAGTTGATTAAACTGCGCTATATTTGGAGCAAACTTCGAAATGCACTCTTTGCTTAAAATGGCGAATTTAGGTTTTTTCCCAGAAATTAGCTTGATCTCTTCAATTTCTTGGTAAGTGTAAAAACAGCTTTTTTTGCTAAGTTTTAGTTTTTCGATAATCGGTAACTGGTTGATTTCTTCTTCAATGGTTTGTCGATTTATCTTTTCTTTGTATACATTATTTGGTGCTTCTGGAGCTACTCCAAAAAGGAAAGAACGGCTTTCTGAGACTGCGTCAAAGCGATTGCTGGGTCCCATGCAAATGATTGCGATACGTTTGTTAGAAAAATAAACATCATATCGGGTAGATTGATCAACGGGTAAGAGAAGATCCTTGATTAAACCGATTTGATGTTCAAACTCTTGCATTATTGAACCTCAATATAGATGGCATTTGCTAAGTTCTTAAGTTTTCTGAAGTTGGAATGATTGAAGTGCGATTGTATCATGCAATTTTCAGAATGCCCAATCGCTAACTAGTTTATGTATATACCTCCATGTTAGCAAGGATTAAGTACTCATCGTGATGAATCAGTCTCCAAGAGGATATTTACATGTCTGAACGTTTCGCAAAGAAATGGGAAAAACCAGCAGAAGGAGATTCATTCGGCAAACAAATTCGTAACACAATCCAGCCACCTCCAGCATTAAAGCCAGCATTAGATAATGCATGCAGAAAACTTGATCTACAAATCAGCAAATTAGACCAAGCAAACGAACGCTTTACACAAAAAGACAAAGCACTATTCGCAAAATTAGTTAATGCCTACACACAACATGACCAAGCACACGCAAACATTTACGCTACTGAATTAGCAGAAATCCGTAAAATGGGCAAACTAATCATGAATGCACGTCTAGCACTAGACCAAGTTGCACTAAGAATACGAACCGTAACAGAGCTTGGCGACGTAGTTTCAGCCTTGGGACCATGCATTGGCGTTTTACGCAGCGTTAGCGGCGGATTATGCGGAGTTTTACCTGAAGCAGAAGGCGAACTAAGCGACATCGGCAACATGCTAAGCGGATTAATGTTTGAGGCAGGATCAAACGGTGGAATGTCACTAAACTTTGACACAGTAAACGAAGACGCATCAAAAATATTATCTGAAGCAGCAACAGTTGCAGAACAAAGAGTTAGCGCAAACTTCCCCGATCTACCACCAGGAATGCCCGGTGCAGCAAACAGATCAAAAGCTTAAACCAAATTAACCCTTCTTCTTCCCCACACCTTTCTTTTTTTGTTTAATTCATTAAGCAACAAGTAAAAGAAATCATAACACTTTTCTTAACCAAAACTTTATTCTAAAAATAAGAGAATTTTTGAAGAAACGCCATTCTAACAAATGGAACAAAAGAAAAAGTACCTGTTTCTAAAAAATATTCAGAAATAGATTTTTAACAAAAAAAAATTTATTTGGTTGCCCTTTGGATTAAGGCATTAATAGACTTAACAATTGCCACACTTGTCTCTCGCCTTTCATTTATTGAAGAATCGGTCTTTATTTTTTCAAGTTCATACTGTAGATCTATTACCGTTTCCTTAATGTCCTGTTTCTTCTTATCGTAATTTTCTTTCAGAACTGCTTGCTTACCATTAAAATTTTGCTGTAACGTTCCCAACTCATTTCTAGTTGATGCTAGTTCTTGTCTTGTTTGGGCAAGTTTTTCGGTAGCTTGTTTTCTTTTTTCAATCCATTCTTTTCTTGTGGAAGCCCTTAATTGTTTTGTCATGTTCGTTAATTGTTTTGGAATTATCTTGGATTTTATTTCCTCATGAGTTTCTAATTCAGTTTCAAGTTCATGAATTCGATTATTTAATCGTGGAATTTCCGAGTTTTTCCATTCAAGTATCTCTTTTATCTTTTTATCATAATCCTTTTCAATTTCAACTAAAAGTTGATTCGCGTCATCTAGTGCTTTCTCATTAATACTTTGCTTTGATTCTTCAAGACGTTTTTGGGCAAGGGTTCGTTCAATGTCTAGAAAAATTCGCGACCGATCTTTGATAAACAAGTCATCTAATTTTATATTAACATTCGATTCAAATTCAGAAATAATTTGCTCCAAGTTAACAAGCCAACTATCAAAATATTGGCTATAAGGAGAAAACTCAAAAATCTGATTTCCAAGCTTATTTGATTCCCCAATTATTCTATCCACTATTTTCATTACTGAAGCCTGATTCTCTGGGCTAATTGAAATGTCGTCTGAAACATGGTTTCTTTCTTGACCCATTATCTCCCTTAAAGCATCCATTTGATCTTTTATGGTTGTAATTTCATCCTCTAAAGCTTTGGATTTCAAATCAGCCATTTTTCTGAGTTCTTCAAATTCGGTTAGCAGGTTTCTTTTTTCTTTTTCTAAATTCTTTACTTTAGTAACGGTTTCTTTTGTTGAGCTCATTTCTTCTCCCCCATCCGACAAATTATATTATTAATACTTAAATTTTTTGTAATTTACACAAAATCATGTGAAAAAAAATCTATAGCAAGATATTCAAACATGCCAATTTACAATAAGTAATAATAAATATCTCTTTTTCTAGCATGTAAAAACACAATAGAGATTTTGGCAAAGATCAGATTTCTTCTATAACCATTTGCAACTAATTTCTGTCTACTAATTAGAACAAATCATCTAATAGCTGGACTTATATTCACCCTGTAATCTCATATGAGTCTGAGGCTTACTAGTTGAATGACAAAAGCGAAACCGAGCTAGAATATGCTTTACGTGGCAAAGCCTGGAAAGTCTATTGGTTTCTCTTAAAAACTGGAAGCCCCGTTGGCGTTCGCGAAGTTCAAAGGTCATTACATTTCAGTAGCCCAAGCATTGCTTTTCATCATCTTGAGCAACTACGCGAATTGGGTTTAGTTGAAAAACAAGAAGTCAGCGGTCACTATATTTTGGTTGGTCAAGTAAAAATCGGTGTGCTCCGTCACTATGTAAAGCTGGGGAAGTTGCTGTTTCCACGTTTCTTCTTCTATGCCTTGTTCTCAACAGTGTTTTATGCAGCTTACCTATTGATAATGGTTCACAGTTTTACTCGAGATAACGTTTTTATTATTTCGTTTGGCGCTATAGTTTGTGCGATTTTTTGGTATGAAGCTTATCGTGTCTGGGGAATGAGGCCATACTAAAGGTTGCTACACACTTTTTAGATTGAATAAGAACTTCCTATCCACTTTAATTTTTTTGTTAATTAACTAATATAATTGTAGTCTGAGATTCTCAACTTCCGAATTTTGATTTTTTGAATCAGGGAATTGTTTGATTCCAATAAAACACTTGACCATAATTTCTTAGTAATGGCGTAATTATTTGTGGCTCATTGTAGATAATGTCAAAACGTGAACCATATTTGGCTGGCAAGATTATGTTGGTATCTTCAAAGATTTTTGATGATAACTCGTCCGCTGGAAATAATCCCCAAATTGAGTCATTTGCATTACGGAAGCCAAACCCATAGTCTGCTGGAACAACATAAGCAATAACAGGATCATTTGAACCAAAACTACTGGGGTTTTTATGCAGGTTAATCCAGAATTTCTGTAATGAAGCAAAATGCTCTTCGGTCAATATTCCGTACGTACCAATTTGTGGGTAACTGAAAACTATTGCATACTTTGCTCCAGAACTGTAAGCCAAAGATAAATCCGTATACAATTCGTTTCCAGATTCAAGATATGGTAACTGATAACTGTATTTCCATGTAACAATGACTCCCCAATCCCTATCAAACGCTTCAGCCGCACCACGACAAAGACCAATATGTCTTTCTCTGCTTTCGTTGCCAACAAACTCCGCAAATATTGCAGTGTACTTAGATTTGTAGTCAAACCAATAAAGTCCATAATCCGCAGTGAAGATTCTTGGGGTAAACTGCAAATAATAATTTGGGAAAAAAGCTAAAGTGTCTGTAAAATTCCTCGATAAATCAGCGTAAGTAGTCTTGTTATTAATCAATTCATTCTCGATGAGTTGTTCGCGGCCATTGTCTAATTGATTTCCGCCTGGTTCATCGTACCTATAGGTTCCAAGAAACTTTTCGCCATATTTTAGTTTTGCATCCTGCATCCAATCGGTAATGTTGTAACTATACATGTCTAAACCTGTAAATAAAACGATAAAGTTGAGTTTAGCATTGAAAATATAATCGCATGCTTCGCTTAACGCAGTCCTGTCAAATGTTAAGCCGAGTGAACCCATTACAAAAAGATTCGTGTAATCCTTAACTTTGTCTACTAACGCTTGAATTTGTGTTACTTGGGTTTGAGCGGTTTGATTATTACCATACGCATATTCAACTCCTACATAGAATTGCCTAGCGATCTTTTGGCTATTAGACCAATGTATTGCAACAAAAAGCGATACTACAATTAACGCTATTAGAACAGTAGTTGTCAATGCGGCGAATTTTCGGTTCAAATCAGCTCAACTAAGGTAAGATATTCATTAAAAGAAAGTATTTAATATTTAAATAGTCGTTGCTGAAGACTGAAAAAAGATTAATTCAATTCTATTTTTATTTACCTATGGTATAGACCTATCAATTCACCCTTAGCAATTGTATGTCCCTGCATAGCTTTTTCAAGGTCTCTTTTAGTGGACTTAGCACTCAAAGTTAATTGAGCGTTCAAGGCGTAAACCTTGAAGAAATACCTATGCGTTCCAGACGGCGGGCATGGACCAGTGTAACCTATTTTTCTCATGCTATTTAGTCCCTCAGTACCAGGAATCGAGTGCTCACCAATTTTAGTTGTAGAAGGCGAAATGTTCCATACAACCCAATGATCAAATGTTCCGCCAGGCGCGTCCGGGTCATCTACCACCAAGGCGAGACTAAGGGTTTCTTTAGGAATCCCCTCAATTGTCAAAGGTGGATTGATACCTTCGCCATCACAACTATATTTTTTTGGCATAGGACGGTTATGGTCAAATGTTAGACTCTTAACTGATAATTCTTTCATAAAATCAACTAGGAAATAATTGTTTTTTCTGCTAGATAAAGCTGACGAAAAAAGACAAATGGCAAATAATGTTGGCGAAATAATTGCCAATAAATATTAGACTTCAGCTTTTCGAAGGAAGTCCTTGGCAATTTTGACATTTATTTTGTAGAAGATAATTGAAGTAGCAATAGAAATAATTCCGCTAATAGCTACGCTTAGGGCAAGGTTAGTAATATCGATAGATCCAGCTGTGAAAATGGAGAATCCAAAAGACAAAACCAGCGGAAAGAGAACAGCGAATCCAACAACAGCGCCAACAACCAAACCTATCAATGACCATTCTTGACGAACCATTCTTGCTCTACGACTCTGCGAAAAGTCAGGTCCTTTAAAACCAATAGTGAGTCCAACAATTCCAACAGCTAAAAGAACAAAGAAACCTTCAAGCAAATATGCAACTGTTTGCGCTAAATTAGGATGATAAAATATTATTCCAACAATTCCACTAATAAGCAAAATAATTGTTGATAAGAGCGTTAAGAAAAATGTTTTACTTTTTACCAAGCTCTTAGCTGAAATAGGAGAAGCATAGATCCTCCAAACTGCTTGACCTTCTTCACCTATCATAACTTCACCCAATAGCAATGCCATAAAAGATGCAGGTAAGAAGAAGATGATAGCAGAAAAAATAAAAGCTCCAGTGCTTGAGGCATCTCCACTACTATTTATTCCAAGAGATTGGGTTAATGGAAGAATAATCATAACAATCGGCACAATAAAAATGCTGATCATTTCACGACGTCTAGTAAAAGCTCTCAAGTCCTTTCGGATCAATGCTGCTTCGCCAGTTGAGAAACCAAATTTACCTAATAACCCTGTTTTAGGCGTATAAACTCCACTTTTTTGAAGTGTGATTGCTGGAGGTTCGTAGAGCCCAAATAACTGATTCAACTTTACTGCCAAAAAATAAAGGGCAACAATGAACAATACCGATGAAGCCCCATAAACCAAGCCTTGCAAATACAATCCATTAAAGAAGTTACCTATCATTAAAGCAAGCCAAATGAAAGGTACAAACCAAGCGACACTTTGAATTTGTTGTAGTGTAGTGAAAAATGTCAAGGCACCACTTCCATAAATTACGTAAGAATAAAGAGTGTAAAAAATAATAAAGAAAATCAATGTTCCAATTAATCTAACCCAGATTGCTGCTCTGCCACTAGATTTGTAAACTGCGCCAATGAAGCGCATTTGGAGTAACCTAACGACCTCAGTAACAGCACTTGCCAAAAAAGCAGTGGCGAGCATCGCTAAAAAAGTTAAGATTGCCTGCAAAATCAAACCGTTAAAGACGCCATAAACAATAGTTCCCGCTCCAACACCAATCACTAGAGCAATTGGTAAACCAAGAAGATTAGATAAAATAGAAGCCATTGTTTGCTCTTGCCAAGTTATAGGCAACCAATACATTACTTGACCTGTAACCTTAATGCCAGCAACCTGGATTTGTTGAAGAAGAGTAAATACAAAAGCAAAAACCAACACAATCGTTGGCAAGGTAACAAAAACGCTCAATGAACCACTTATAAGCGATGGCAAATTAACACTGGCGCTCAAATCTGAATATGCCGACGATACTATGAAATTAGCTAGTAAACCACCTATCACCCCGATAATTAGAGCTACCCAATAAGGCCAATAGGCAAGAAAACGATTTTCTCTATACTTTGTTGTCTTAATACCTCTGATTAATCGACCTGATTTACGTTCTACCCTTAGCAAGTAGAGAACGTTTTTCCAATTCATCGGAGGAGTTCCTCAACAATAGCTCTTAGATCCCCAGTGCCTGTTAACCTTAGGAAAATATCTTCTAAACCAGAATTAGGCATGCTTGCCCGACTTCTCAACTCATTCATCGTACCCAAGGCTAAGATGTTCCCTTGATACATGATGGCAATTCGATCGCATAATGCTTCAGCAATTTCCAGAACATGGGTTGACAAAATGGTTGTAACACCTTGAGATTTCAACTCATGCAATAAATCCTTCACTATTCGTGCACTTCTAGGATCCAAAGCATTTAGGGGTTCATCAAGAATCAAAATTTTAGGTTTATGAAGAAACGCAGAGATTAAACTAATTTTCTTCTTCATGCCATCTGAGTAACTGTTAATCATGTCTCCTTCGCGTCCTTCAAGCTGAAGGGCTTTGAGATACTCAGTTATACGTTGCTGTTTCTCAGTTGTTGGGACACTGAAAATGTCTGCGATGAAATCGAGATATTCAATGCCAGTTAAAAACTCATATATGTTTGGTGATTCAGGAACATACCCCACTTGTTCCTTAACTTCTACAGGGTTTTTTAAAACATCTAATCCAAGAACACTAATTTCTCCATTCGTAGGTTGAACCAAGCCCATTAGCATCTTGAGAGTAGTGGATTTCCCTGAACCGTTAGGTCCCAAAAGCGCAAAGATTTCGCCTTTCTCAATTGTTAGGTTCATGTTGTTTACAGCTACTATTTCGTTGTAGCGTTTTGTTACATTTCGAAGGTCAACTGCATATGGACTGCTCATGCTCTCGATGCCCCGCTTGCAATAGAAAACATCAATATTTAAGGCTAATGCGAATAACCAGATGCACTCTAACTCGTAGGATACCTAAACCACTTAAGATTTAGCTGACTTTTTTGGGGTCAAATAGTTTTTCTCATTTTCTTCTGGTCTTTGCAAATATCCTTAAATCTGCCTAAAGTTTCATAGCTAAAATGAGAAAGCGCCAAAATGCCACTTGCCATAGAAACCAAACAATTAACAAAAACTTACAATTCCCTCAAAGCAGTTGACAGCTTAGACATAAGTGTAGAATCAGGCGAGATTTTTGGGCTTCTAGGACCCAATGGAGCTGGAAAAACCACCGCCGTTTCCATGCTATGTACGATTCTAAAACCAACCTCCGGCTCCGCAAAGGTCAATGGATTTGATATAGTTCGCGAACCAAACAAGGTTAGAAAATCCATAGGCATAGTCTTCCAGGAACCAAGTGTGGACGACCGTTTAACTGCCAAGGAAAACCTCTTCATGCATGCAAACCTCTTTGGGGTTCCATCATCAGAACAGAAAGAACGCATAAACCGAATCTTAAAACTAATTGAGTTGGAAGATAGAGCAAACGATCTACTCCGAACCTATTCGGGAGGCATGCGTCGAAGGCTTGAGATAGGGCGCGGCTTAATTCATTATCCAAAAGTGCTGTTTTTGGATGAACCGACAGTTGGATTGGATCCGCAAACTCGCGACCATATCTGGAAATATATCAAAGAACTCAAAGAAGCTAATGACATAACTGTAGTTTTAACAACCCATTACATGGATGAAGCCGACAGGCTCTCAGACCGAATCGCAATAATGGATCACGGAAAAATCGTTGTTTTGGATTCTCCTTCAAAACTTAAAGAAACCCTTGAAGGAGATGTAATAACTGTTACAGCAAAAAACATTCAAAAATTATCAAGTCTCATAAATGAATGGTTGGGACTAAACCAAAACCAAATAGTCAATGGCTCCTTAGAGATCACAGTGCGAAACGGCAAAACAGTCATGCCTCGCATAATGGAACTTGCAACCCAAAACAACATTTATGTAGAATCTTTACTACTGCGTCAACCAAACCTCGAAGACGTCTTCTTACACTATACAGGCAAATCAATTCGGCAAGATTCAGGAAAAGAACTCCATGGCATGTCAGCAATCCAAAGGAGAGCAATAAAATGAGTGAATTACGTGGCGTCTACACTCTCTGGCTTCGAGAAATCAAAAGATTTCTTCGGGATAGAGCAAGACTAGTTAGCATGTTTATCCAACCATTACTCTGGCTAATCATATTCGGGGCTGGATTTGGTTTGCGATTTACAATACCCGGCTTAAGTTACCAGCAAGTTATTTTTCCAGGCATTGTTGCTCAAACATTGCTTTTCACCTCGATGTTTATGGGCATAAGCGTAATTTGGGATAAAGAATTTGGATTCATGAAAGAAATCCTAGTCTCCCCAATCTCCCGTTTTAGCATTTTCTTAGGAAAAATGTTAGGAGATAGCTCATCTGCGTTTCTTCAAGGCATAATAGTATTTTTCGTAGGAATAGCATTAGGCTTGTCAATTGACCCTCTAACTTTCCTTTTCGCACTACCAATTATGATTCTGATAACTTTTGGATTAGTCAGCATTGGCTTAACCATCGCAAGTTTCATGGGGAATCTCGAAAGTTTTGGTGCAATCCAGACCTTCATTAACTTGCCCTTGTTCTTTTTAAGCGGCTCATTGTTTCCGTTAAAAGGACCAGGAATCAATCTTCCCAGCTGGTTAACTGCTGCCTCCGCCTGGAACCCATTAACATATGGTGTTGATGCCTTGAGAAGTGTTATTTTAGGTCCAGCATGGGCACCTCTTCAGATTCAGCCCTTATGGATTGACATTGGAATAATATCTTTATTTGATGTGATTATGATTGCCGTTGGAACTTGGGCATTTAGCAGAATGAAGTAAAAAAAATAAGTTACTATCGAAATACTTTGAAGAATACAGAATCTATACTCGAAAAAGGTTGAATAAACCTTGTTATTCTTTATTGGTCATTTCGTTTATTTGCTGTTCCATAGCGTGTCCACGACATAATACAATGACTTTTTTTAAGCCTGAAACTGTTTTTGCAGCATCACGTAGGTCAGCTGAAAGTTTGAAGGCAATTGGGCAGAATGGGCTGGTTGGAACGAATTCGACTGTGACTATGCCTGGCTCTGTTTCTTTTACACTTTGAATCATTTGCATTTCCTCGAAGGTTTGGCCTGTCTCGGGGTCTTGCACTTTGCCAACTTCAACACGTACTTTATCTTCAAGATCAGTCATTTTTAAAACCTCAAATATTAAAGAATATGAAGAGGAAATATCCATATAAACTGATTGATGTTTAAAAGTGAGTTGAAATATAGAGGCGAGTTTGACTTGACGTTTGATGAATCCTGCATTTTCTGCAAAATAGTTCACAAACAAGCGCAATCAAGCATTATCTACGAGGACCAAGCCGTAATGGCTTTCCTTGATATAAGACCTTTAAACATTGGACATTCACTTGTTATACCCAAAGTCCACTACATCGATATCTTTGATACACCCGAAAAAGAGCTAACTCATATTCATAAAATCGCAAAAAAATTATCCTATGCAATCAAAAAAGCTACAGGTGCAGACGGCATTAGCATAATTCAGCAGAACGGTAAAGCGGCAGGACAAGATATTTTTCATATCCATGTTCATGTGGTTCCAAGATTTGAAGGACAAAAACTGCCGTCGTTTAGCGAACTCAGAGAAGTTGAGAGAGCCCAGCTGGATATAATGACTAAGAAAATAAAGCAATATCTCTAAATTGGTTCTCTTCAGTACATTTAAAAAAACGAGGTTCCTGCTAGTAATTGCAGGTTTAATTCTACATTTTTTGGTTCATGTCTGCCCTTTTAGGCATAAACACTTTGTCTAGGGCATGGCAATTCCTTTGATACAATTAGATCGGGTTTGATGATATTCGCTCCATTAACCTTTTTGTTCTTGTGCATGTGCCAATTTTTTACGTCTATTCTTAGTTCTCCGCCATTAGCGCCTGCGAATACTCATGTTCCTTCAAATCTGCAGCCTTCATTTTTTGTTTCAAAAACATAGAAAGTTAAGACTTCCTCGAGTTTCATGGGGGTGTTCATTAGCATGTCCATGTCGGCTTTTGGAATTTTATTTAATGCCTTATCTGTATGATTAAAAACCGTGAATGGACCTGGACCCTTCAAGGTATCGACTGGGCTTGTAGCTTTTACTGCCCCTACAAGTTTATACCATCCCGATGCCATTGCAGCGTCAACAATATCTGGCAAAATTTTCACCTCTACTAAAATTAAGATCTAAAATAACTACAATTACAATGTATAAAACACACCATAAACCTTGCTGATCTAAGGTCGCATGTGTTTGCAAAAAAAAACTTTGCAAAATAATTTCAGTTTAAACTATAGTTGTTTGGTTGATCCTTATAATGATGAATTCTGCCGGCTTTAAAAGAGCTAAACCGATAAGCACTATTAAACGCCCATTGTCAATATCGGATTGGTTCATCGTTGTTCGATCAATTTTAACAAAGTAAGCCTCTTGAGAGTTAACGCCCATTAAATAGCCGTTTTTCCATGTTAGCATTAGGAAATTCTCAATTGCTGTTTTTACTTTGACCCACGTTGCAGCATTGTTAGGTTCAAAAACTACCCAAGCAGTTCCTTTTTTGATAGATTGCTCAAGATAAATAAGCAGTCTACAAACGTTAACATACTTTTTTGTTGGCTCCATGGAGAGGGTTCTTGATCCCCAAACACGTATGCCTCTGCCCACAAAGTTGCGGATACAGTTTATGCCTTGGAGGACAAGGTTGTCCTGTTGATTGTTGCTAATTGTATGCTCTATATCCACTGCGCCTCTGACGACTTCATTTGCTGGTGCTTTATTAACGCCAATTTCAAGGTCAGTTCGAGCATAGATTCCTGCAACATGACCGCCTGGCGGAACTAGACAATGAGGTCCTGTTCCAGCATGTTTCACGTAAATCCAGGGGTAGTATAATGCCGCGAAGGCTGATTCCTTTGGCTTAGTCACGCTTGAAATGTTCTGACCTTTGACCGAATCCAAAATAGCAAACCGGTACCTTAACCGTTCACAATGCTCGATCAACAAATCCGCAAGTCCAAGCACAGCTTGAGCATTTGGACAATAAACAATTGAAACATCCTCAACCGTTTCCAATTTCGCAAGAGTCCCGGCATAATCCGAATTGTTAACCTCTGCATACGTAACATCGTTTGCCACCATTGAGAAAAAAGCCTTCAACCGCATAAGGCAAATACTTTGTCTCCGCCAAGATATCCGCCGAACAACCTCTGGTAATCATCCAACTGGTAACAAGAGTTGGCGTAATTGGGCCCGTTTCGGTTTCCCCCAAAAACGCCGCGGTACTTGTACTTACACCTTCGATTGACTTTGGCAGATAACTTATTTCTTCTACGTATATTCCGGGTCTCTTTACAGTGAAGTGGCTCATAACTTAACCTCTAGTGGACGGTCTTTTTTGTGCTTATTGGTTCACCTCCGAGACTTGCCATCAATTCACTGATTAACGCTTGGGAAAAGTTGTCAAGGATTTCCCATAGTTGCCCGATTGAAGCCTTCGATATCAAAAACTTGGAGAAACACGTCCGTTCTTTAGCAATAAGAATTAGCCTTTTCTAATTTTTTCCTGTTTTGTTTAAAGAAAGCCCGAAAAGAAGCCGTCAAATTATAATCTTCGACTTCACTAAAAGAAACCCAACGTAGCTCGGCGGCATCACTTGCAGCTTGGATAGTTCCTGTTTTGACTTGAACGAGGTAGTCGATGATTACGTAGTGGTATTTTACTTTGCCTTGCTCATCCAAATCTACATTATCTACAACGCCCATCAAGGTTGGGTTTTCGACTTCTAAGCATACCTCTTCTTTTGTCTCGCGAATGACTGCAGCTTCGAGGTTTTCGCCTAGTTCAACTAATCCGCCGGGTATGGTCCATTTGCCTTTGCTGGGTTCGTTTCCGCGTTTTATAAGTGCTATACTGCCTTCTTTGATTATTACAGCGCCAACGCCAACAACCGGTTGGTCAGGGTATAAGCGTTTCACATAGAAGCCTCTTGATACGGTATGTTATTTGAGTCTTAAAGCTTTTTAAAAAGAGAAATAAAAATAAAGAAAAAAATGGAGCGAGTAGACTACATTACTCATATCGTAATGCTTCTACTGGTTTGAGTTTGGATGCTCGCCATGCTGGATAGAGCGCAAAGATGACACTGACTCCTACACCAAAAGCTAAGGCACCAACCAAAACTTCTGGAGTTAACAAAGGCGTTATAGTGAATCCGCCACCTCCGCCAAATACTCCTGACCCTAAGACACTTGCGGTAATGTTTGCCAAGATCCAGCCTAAGACAATGCCAACTATTGCACCGATTAAACCAATTATCACTGATTCGCCAAGGAAAATAGTTAACACAGTTCTGCTTTTCATGCCTAATGCTTTAAGGATACCGATTTCGCGAGTGCGCTCTATTAAAGAGACTATCATTATGTTCATTATTCCGATTCCTGCTACCAATAGTGAAATCGCTGCGATTCCGCCAAGGAATAATTGAAGTAAACTAAAGATGTTTGTAAGCAAACTTAGAACTGCGGTTGAAGATATGACTGATACTTGGTTGCTGAAATGATCAGTTATAAGTTTTGATACGTTGGTTATAGTTGCGTTGTCGCTGCTTTTGAGCTTAACTATTATCATATCCGCTTCGTCAGTGCCTAAGAAGCTTTGAGCTCTATCAATCGGGATGTAAACGCCTGTATCTGAAGGTCCTCCAAGGCCAAATCCGCCTATTTTCTGAAGAACTGCTGCAACGCTAGCAGTGGTAGTCTCGTTTACTGGAGGCAGGACTGTTGCATTAGTCCAAGAAATGTTAATTGAATTGCCCACGTCAAAGAATATCGTTCCGTTTTGTCCAGGTTGATTTACACGTGTACCTACGACTACTTCATTGCCTGATGGGTTTGTAGGTATAGTTCCGCTTGCAGCAACGAAGGTAGTTGAATAAAGATTCGAATAATCATTGAAGTCGACTCCATAAATGGTAACTGACCTGTTTAGGGCGTCGGTTTCAATGAATCCAACGTGACTTATCACTGCGATTGAAGTGTCGATATCTTCCGATAAGGCATTGATTTCGTTTGTACGATTGACGAAGAGTTTGAATCCTGAGTTATCGGTTGTCCCTCCACCAAAGCCTCCTCCTCCGCCACCAAAGCCGCCGCCATCACCTGCACCCCCCGCACCTGGCAAGGCTCCTCCGCTACCTGCAGTGACAATTAAAGTATTGGCTGATAAGCCTTGGTTTAACTGGCCTGTTATAGTAGCTTGTAAACCCTGAGTAATTGACAACAAAGCCACTATAGCTGCGATTCCAATAATTACTCCCAATGTAGTTAATGCTGCACGAAGCTTGCGAAGTTTAATTGCACTAAACGAGTAACCGAAAATATCTATGGTCTTCATTCTTTATTCACCACTTCAGATGTTATTTCACCATCAAACATTTGCACAGTTCTGTGAGCTTCCCTAGCTAAATGCTGGTCATGCGTAACCATGATAATGCTTACTTTATTCTCAACATTAAGTTTCTTTATTAAAGTAAGAACCTCACTTGCAGTTTTGGAATCCACGTTTCCAGTAGGCTCATCAAGCAAAAGGAACTTGGGATTGTTTGCCAATGCACGGGCGATTGCCACGCGTTGCTGTTGTCCACCGCTAAGTTCAGCTGGTTTATGGTTAACGCGGTCTTTCAAGCCGACGGTTTCTAAAAGTTCTATTGCGTGTTTTTTTCTCTCATCTTTACCCATGTTAGCTATTGACATGGATAATTCCACGTTATCTTTCGCTGTTAATCTTGGAATTAAGTTGAAAAACTGGAAAACAAAGCCGATTTTCAGTCTTATCTCTGCAAGTTGATTATCTGTTAATTTGGAGATGTCCACGCCATCGATTAGTAGGGTGCCTGAAGTTGGTTTGTCTAAGGCTCCAATCAGATTCAGCATTGTTGATTTGCCGCTTCCAGATGGGCCAAGGATGGCTACGAAGTCTCCGCTTTCTACTTTGAGGTTTACTCCTCTGAGGGCTTCAACTGGGACTTTTCCCAGCATGTAAGTTTTTGTGACATTAGTCGCTTCAACGACAGGAACTGATTTTGACATTATTTTTTTCGCTTCCTATAATTTTCAGTTTAACAAGGAAATGTTTCCTTCTTATAAGGACTAGTTAAATCTAAAAAAGTGGCTAATTTGCCTTTACTTGGTTCTGTATACCCTAGCAATAAACTGAAAGATTGTCAGCTTTAGTAGTTATCAATTTATGACTGTGCCGACAGTCTCTCCATTAATCGCAGCCAACAAGTTCTCAGGCTTAAATCCATTCACGACAACCAACTTAAGCTTCTTGCGCTTTAGAACTTTGAGAGCTTCAGGATCAATAATTTGGTGAATCCCCGCTTTATGCACGGATCCCTCAAAGATTTTTGCTAAATCATCAATTGATAAACGGTCAAGTTTTATGGCGTCGGTATATTTTCTTGGGTCTTTGTCATAAACGCCATCTTGGTCAGTGCCTTTAACAAGCAAATCTGCTTCTACCCGTTCAGCAACCATTGCCGCAACCGCGTCAGTAGTAATTCCAGGCTTTAAACCTCCCATAACAACAACTTTGCCCTCAGCGAGGCATTGGGAAGCATCTTCAAGCGTTATTGCCACTTTGTTGCAGCCTAATTCTCCTATTTTTTTGAGGAAAAGTTGCGCAAACAAACGGGAACAAGAAATGGCAATTTCATCTTGTGCCGTCATATCTAAGTCTAATTTTTTAGCGATGCCGATGAATTCCCTTGCCAAGGCGCCTCCACCCAACACCACAGCAACTTCGTGTCCGTGCTGCTTTATGGTTTTGATTATGTCGGCGTATTTGCCCATTAATTCCGTGTTGATTGGTGAAGCGACAACTGAACCGCCAATTCGAACAACTATACGCATGATTAGCCATCCTTTACTGACTTAAAATGCACAAAGGAGTTAAAAATCTTTAATATCTCTTGAGCCTGCAGCTGAGGCAAACAAAAAGAATAACGTTAGATTGGAAAGCTTGGTTGATTATTCCTGAATCAACAATAATGCTTTAGCTTGTTAAGCGTTTTTTCATCAAGTTAATGCTCAAGACAAAGAATAGCAACGTTACTCCGATTATCCAGGCAAAACTTATGGCAATTAAAGCTGCAGGATTTAATCCAAGAATTGATTCAAGATGACCTGAAACAAGTCCTCTTGTTAAATTTACAACGTGAGTTAGCGGTAAAACTGCCATTGCAATTCCCTGTGCTGCAGAAGGAAGAGATGTTAATGGGAAAAATGTGCCGCATAAAAAGAACATTGGTGTGAGAAACAGAAATGAGGGGAAATTGAAGAAGTCAATGTTTGGTGCTACTGAGGTAAAGCACATTGCCATGGAAGCAAACATTAGGCCGCCGAAGAAGGCGAGGGGAATAACTAGTAGGAATAGGGGGCTAGAAATTAAGCCGAAAGCTGCAACTACCGCCAAAACGATAGTCGTATTGAACGTTGCTCTTGTTGCTCCCCAAAGGAGTTCGCCAGCGACGACTTCTTCAACGCTGACTGGTGTGGCGACGATTGCGTCGAAGGTTTTTTGGAAGTACATGCGCACGAAGGAGGCGAAGGTGCATTCGAAGAATGAGCCGTTCATGACTGAGATCGCAACGAGCGCTGGGGCAATAAAACCTATGTATGATTGACCTTGGATGCTGGGGATGAAACCTCCAAGTCCAAAGCCGAAAGCCAAAAGGTATAGGATTGGTTCGAGTAGTGAGGGTAGAAAGTTAACTTTTATGGTTTTAGTGAAGACATCGAAGTTGCGGCGCCAAACCTTCCAAACCCTGTAAGTTAGCCTTGGTATCGCAAAGGGTGCTGGAGATTTTCGGATGTTGGGATTACTCATTCTTCCCGCAATCCCCTTCCAGTTAATTTTAGGAAAACATCTTCAATGTTGGCTTTGCGAAGCGTAACATTCTGCATAGGGTGATCTTTTAGAAAACCTTCAAAGACGCCATGGGGTTTGTCAGTGAATATTTGCATACGGTCGCCGAGTTTTTCGAAGCGAGCGTCAGGAAAAGTCTCTTTTAGCGTTTCCAACAGTTTTTTATCGTAGTCCAGTTCCAGAACATCTTCGCCTATGTGTTTTTTTATAAGTTCCGGAGGCGTGCCTTCTTCAATGATTTTTCCCCTGTCAACAATTAGGATTCTATCACAGAGAACTTCCGCTTCATCCATATAATGAGTTGTTAAAATGATAGTAACCTGATTCTTTTTCAGATGACGTACTTCGTCCCAGACTAGATGCCTTGCCTGAGGATCTAAACCCGTTGTTGGCTCGTCCAGAAGAAGAATTTGAGGCTGATTTAAAAGCGCTCTAGCAAAAATAAGTCTTCGCTTCATGCCTGTTGACAACGCCATTATGGGGACATCCCTTTTTTCTTCCAACTGGAAAAACTTCAATTGCTCATCAGCTCTTTTTAATGCAATATCTTTTGGGATATCAAAATAGCGAGCATAAACAGTCAAATTTTTAATAACTGTGAAATCAGGATCCAAGTTGTCTTCCTGTGGAGCCACGCCCACAATACTTTTTATTTCTCTACAATGGGTTTTGACACTTAATCCTGCGACAGTTAATTCACCATCGGTAAGAGGCGAAAAACAATAAATCATGCGCACTGTAGTTGTTTTTCCTGCGCCGTTCGGACCCAAGAAACCCACGCATTCGCCTTTGTAAACTTTGAAGTCAATGTGGTCCACTGCCACTAATCCATCGAATTCTTTGGTTAATCCTTTGGCTTCAATTACAACTTCATTAGAACCCATAAACGATCAGAACTAGATTTGCAGTCCCAAACTTAAAACTAACGATTATAGGTAACACAGTCTCGTAGAAGTTCAAAAAGGGTTACATTTAGTTATCTTTCATTATTCTAATTCATAAAATTATTAAAGAGTGCAACTAATAGGCGATAGAAAAGAAGGAAAGTCTAAAGGGTTTTTAGCAACAATTTAAATTAGAGGTAAGCATCGATAACGTAGCGTCGCATCATTCGGTGGCTGTTAAAGTAATATGCAATTTTGCCAATGGAGTTTTTCATCAGTTTTACCCATTGGTCACGTCTATCATAGAACATTGGTGTAATAACATATTCCAGTTTGTTGTAGAGGTCTTCAGCTTCCTTTAAGGTAGTTTCTGCTATATCGATCTCTGCGGAGTGCGAGCCAATTGCCCAACCTGTTAGATTTTCTATCCAGCCTTCAGCCCACCAACCATCAAGAACACTAAAGTTAATCACGCCATTGTGCGCTGCTTTCATTCCGCTAGTTCCAGAAGCCTCCATTGGTCGAAGAGGTGTATTGAGCCAAACATCAACTCCTCCAACCATCTTGGCTGCAATATCCATATTATAATCCTCCAAAAACACGATTTCAACATCGCCCTTGAGTTGGTTTCCAAACTTGTAAATTTGCTCAATAAGCCTTTTTCCACCCTCATCCCTGGGATGTGCCTTACCAGCAAATATCGCTTGCACCTTTCCTTTTTGACTTATCGTTCTTAACCGCTCAAGGTTTGAAAACAGCAAAGTCGGCCTTTTATACTCCGTAGCTCGCCTCGCAAAACCCAACGTAAACACATCAGAACTTAAACTGCTATCAGTCGCTAAATTAGCATAATCAATTAAATCCTGTTTTTGTTCTTCATGAGCAGCCCAAATATCACAGTCAGGAATGATATCGACTTTGGCTAGCAATTCAGGCTCAATAGCCCAACCTGGCAAATACTTATCGTAAACTTTTCGATAACTCTCACCTGTCCAAGTAAACGAATGGACACCATTTGTTACAGCATGGATTTCGTAGCCTGCAAACATTTTACTAGAAATTTGTTGATGACGTTTAGCTACCCCATTAACATAGTTGCTCAAGTTCAAAGCAAGGCAAGTCATGTTTAACACGTCAGCCCCGCCAAATTGCTTGAGCAAAGCAACATCAACAGTATCCAAAACTTCACTTACCAAACCATAATTAAATTTATCATGACCTGCATCAACAGGCGTATGCGTTGTGAAAACACAGAGTTCACGCACCTTCTCAATATCCATTGCAAACTTTCGCAAAAGCTCGACTGAAAGAAAACTCGAATGCCCCTCATTCATATGGTACTTTCTAACCTTAAAACCTAAAGCGTCAAGAATCCGAACTCCACCAAAACCCAAAATCGCCTCCTGCTTGAGTCGATATCTTTCATTTCCACCATACAAATAAAATGTTATTTCACGATCTTCCTGCGTATTCCCATCATGGTCAGTATCAAGAAAGATAACTGGAACAACCCCGCCTGTAACACTTTTGTACTTGTAGAGCCAAGCCTTAACCTTAACAGAACGGCCTTCAATTTGCACAAAAACTTCATTGGGCAAAAGTACGAGTAGTTTTTCAGGATTCCACTCTCTTGGCTGCTCAGATTGACGTCCATTCTCATCAAGTTTTTGCCTAAAATAATTCCTTTTACTAATAAGAGTAACAGCAACCAGAGGAAGTTTTAGATCGGCACTAGAACGTATTGCGTCACCAGCTAAGGTTCCTAAGCCGCCAGCGTACGTGGGAATTTCGCTGGTTAAACCTACTTCCATAGAGAAATAAGCTATTTTCTGTCCTTTTAATACACCCTCTAAATTATCCATGCTTGTTCCCCCTCTTGAAGCGCCAAATATGATCCCCTCTCACATGAAGCGTCAATGCTACTCAGCATTAGTTTGCCTTAATCTACTTTTCCATTAGATCACAAAATGTAGAAGATAGTTAAAACAAAAAATAAAAGAAAAATATTTTATGAGGAAGCTGCCGGACGTGTTCCCAAAGTTATAGTGATGGGAATTTGCTCTTTTGCTCTCTCAACAGTCAAGACAAGCTTATCTCCCGGAATAGTGTTTTCTTCTAAGTAACTAGCTAAGTCTTCATTGTTTTTAATAGTTTGACCATTCATAGCGATGATGATATCGTTGACAGCGAGTTTACCATCTGAGGGACCCAAGGCTGTAACTGTAACAATTCTCCACCCATAAGTAACGTTTGAGCCCATTTCTTTTGCTACACTAAAACTCATATCATCTCCTAGGACGCCCAAATATGAATGCCCATTGTATGAACCTGTTCTAACTAAAGCCGATATTTCTCTTAAAATCGTGTTTGAAGGAATCGCGAATCCAAGTCCCTGGGAATCAGAAACAATCGCTGCAGTGATTCCTACAACGTTCCCAACAGCATTTAAAAGTGGACCGCCTGAATTTCCAGGATTTATAGGAGTACTTGTCTGAATGATGTTTGCAATTGCGTATCCACCAGCTGTATCTTCATTTATGGTTCTTCCAGTAGCACTGACAACTCCTGTAGTTAAGGAGCCTACCTAGCCCGTAGGGATTTCCTATGGCGATGACTGGTTCACCCACACGCAACGAAGCTGAACTGACAATTGTTACCGGCTTAAACTCGAAAGCGGGAGCATCAACAGAAAGAACTGCAAAATCTGAATACGCATCATCTCCTAAAACAGTTGCAGAATAGCCATTGCCATTAGCAAAAGTCACACTCAAATCAGTTGTATCCTGAACAACATGATAATTAGTCAACACAACCATTCGACCCGCAAAATCATAAACAAAACCTGAACCTTGCACACCTCCATCAGCAGTATCGCCTTGAACTAGAACCACAGAATCCTTAAGATTAGAATAGATAACTGCAAGCGAAGTTCCATTTTGAAATATAGAGATATTTTGAATAGTGGAGTTTTGGTGACCTTCCAAGTTAGAGATTGCTGTTTGCAGATTTGTAATTTGTCCATTCAAGCCAGAAACTTGGCGGTAAGATACATAATATATGAGTAATCCTCCAACAAGCAATCCTGCAACAAAAAGCAAAATCAGTATGCTTGCAGAAGCTTTGGTGCAATTTTTAAATCTAAACATGGACTTTGCCTTGAATGTGGATAAACAATAAAGAAAATAAAAGTTGCTATGCCCGACGATCAATTAAATCTAAGGCATCTGGTCCAGTGCCAATAAAAACTATAGGCACACCAGTTCTGGTTTCAACCTCTTTTATGAAGTCTTTAGCTTCCTTGGGCAAATCACTATATTTTCGGGCACTTCTACAAGATGGATAAATACAATCAAGTTTTGTCATTGCCCCCTGAGTTGCTCCATTTATTTTAGCTGTTTTTTTCGCTAAATCAAAGTCAAAAGGTGCAGAACGTCTATCGCGGCCTGTTCCAGCGGCAACTTCAAACCAACCCCTTTCCAAAGCTTCTTCCTTAGTTATTTCGCCAGGTAGCGGTCCAGCGCCCACTCGAGTCATAAAAGACTTGTAAACAATAATTACATCATCAACTCTAGTTGGTCCAACACCAGCTTCCGAAGCAATGGCTGATGCACCAGTATCCCTACTAGTCACATATGGATAGCCACCACCCAAGAAAAGCGATAGCATAAACCCTTGTGTACCTTCAAGCAAAACACTTTTACCAGCATCCAACCCATCGTTAACTTCCATAACTTGGTCAGCCAAGTAAGGTTTTAATTCAGGAATATCTTTAGCCAACTTTGCTGTGCGTCTTACACGCTCTTCTATTGCAGGTCCAACACCTCGACCAGTGGTCCCTATTCCTTTGTTAACAGCACTAGCTTTGTCTTGATCACCATGTTTCTGCTCAATAATAGAAGCATTCAAATCTATCCCAATTCGATTTGAGGCAACCTGAGTAAGTTCAACTTCACTAAAAAACGTTTTAACATCAACATTTGCCCCTGCAGCTATTAACAAACGAGTTTTTGGATTAATAAAAGCTGCTGGAACCATATGTAGAGCATATTTTTTGCCTTCATACCAAACTGTATGAGCTGCATTAACTGAGCCAGTTCGAACACAGAAATCGAGATTATCTTTAAGAGCTAAATATGAAATTATTTTTCCTTTACCTTCGTCTCCCCAGAAGGCACCAACAATTACTGAGCAAGGCATAACTTTTCACCTTTGCTAAGTCAGTTTAAGGATTATTTAAAGTTGTAGGGTTTAGCCAACCTATTCTTTGGCGGTTTTTTTATCGTCGTTTACTAATTGAGCCAGACGGTAGGTTATGTATGCTGAGAAACTGTGGATGCCTTTTTTTATGGCATATTCATCTTTGACTTTGAGCCATTCCTTAAAAAGATAATCGTAAACCTCAGTCTTCACAGTGATGCTTTTATAGCCTTTTTTTGGCGTCTTCGATTCCCCTCTGTGATAGTAACCGAACGTACATTTATTTAAGGTTTAAGAATATCCAGCGCTAATTTACCGTTAATTATATATTCCTAAGTACTGTAAAGTACGGAAGGAGACGGTTCTTTTGCCAAGAAAAGGATACAAATGCATAACAGTCAAAGAAAAGCTTCATGAAGAAATAAGAAAAAAATCAAAAGAAGCAAACTTAAACATGAAAGAATACATCGAGTATCTAATGACAAAAGAAAAAGCAACTAAGACAGGAAAGTAAATTTTGCCAATAAAACTCCTTCAAAACAATGAACGAGTAGCCGAAGTTCAATTTTTCTGCGATTCCTGCGGCAAACTGATACGAACAAACATGATGCCTCGAAGCGAGTTAGATGCACAAAACAACAAAGCAGTAAAATGTTGGCAATGCAAACAATCTAATTTTGCAAAGAAATCATAAATAACTTCTACTTGCACCTTTCACGCGCTTCAGAATCAATTATCTCAAGAAGCTTAATCACTCGTTTACCCTTTAGGTTCTTCTCGGACTGAGTAATTGACTTATTAGACTCACAAATATCATCCAAAATTATTCCTGTTTCCTCATCAAGAATAACAGGGTAAACTCTGCAACCAGCAGGTCGATCACTGTAAACACTGCACTGATGATTTAATCGGTCATAAAAAAAACAGTAACCTTCCAGGTTTCTTATTTGAGCGTATCCATTCCTATCAAATATCACAAATTGATTTTGCTTGAAACCACTCTTCTCCAAGCGTTTGATATCTTTTTTAGAAAGCAGCATCTCTGTTTCAGTACAACATACTCCACAGTTTGAACAATGCATAAACTGAGCAAATATTACGGGAAGTATATTTATTTTATCTATAGTTCATTCTTTTAAGCTATGTTTTCAACTATGTTTAAATCAAGCATCTCTGCCCATGCAATGTTTTTAAGAGGTACACGAGTAGCCTTGTGATTTCCATTCAATGAATACTCGATTTGATTGTTGTTTTTTCCTACACCTTTGAATAGTTTTGTTAATTGCACATTTATTATTACTGCTCCGTCTTTTAGGTGAAGATTAACGTTTCTTCCAATGAATGCTCTTGCACTATTGGCTCTAAAGTTTTCCATTTTACCAATCCTCCTCTTGGTCAGCTATTTTGCTCCAACATTGTTGACAGATAGGCAGGTTTTCGCCTTTTACTTGAATGTAGAGTTTGATGTTTTCGCTTTTGCAGACTTCTTTCCAGGGATTTCTACAATGTTCCATTCTTTTTGCCTTCAAGCCTTCTGTTAATTGCTTTTTGCTTTTAAGGCAATTGTACAAACTAATGTTTTGTTCTGGAGAGGGTTGAGTGAAAGTGAAACTTTATACGTGAAGGTTGAGAATATTGATCTGTGAAGTTATGGCTATATTATCTGACCCATATGCGCTTATTGCTACTGCAAGTTTGATTATTCAAGTTATTGTATTGTTTCTGCTTCTGTACGGTTACTCGTTGAAGAAGAAGTTAAAATTTCGCCAACATGGAATGACAATGGCAGTTGCACTTGTTCTTCATTTGATAATGATTTTTGTAATTATGATTCCTTCTTTTGTAATTTCCATAGTTCCATCTTACATTATTCCGTTTCCTCTAGAGTTAATATCAATAATCGGCCTTCTTCATGGGATTGCAGGAATTTCAGTAATGCTCTTAGGTGGTTGGCTGGTCGCTGCTTGGCATTTCAGTAAAGAGTTCACGGGATGCTTTAAAAGAAAGTCAATCATGCGTATCACCATTACAGCTTGGATTTCTGCTTTAATTTTAGGAATTGTTCTCTACTTTCTCTTTTATGGAGCAATTTTGGTAAGTTAAAACTTGAATATTTGCGGTGTAATAGTTTTTTGGGTTATTTTCAACAATCCAACCGAAGGTTTAACCATGACAGAAGGCGGGTCAGTTGGGCTACCTGGGTTAATGTAAAGGACTTTGCCTTTCCATTTTATGTCAGCAATATGTGTGTGTCCATAAACGTAAACGTCAAACCCCATTGAATTAGCGATTTCATCCATCGAATCTAATCCATCGAGAATATTTTGATAATGCATGACGCCGATCTTCCAATCAAAAACTTTTAGCGAGTTAAGCTTTGGCAATACATTAGTAACATCAAAGCCATCTGAGTTTCCTCGAACTGCTAAAACAGGCGCGATTCGCTCCAATTCATCTATCACTGCCAACTCTATTAAATCGCCTGCATGAATGATATAGTCGACGCCTTCAAAGATTTCAAAAACCCGCTTAGGAATACACCTTGCTCTGTTGGGCACGTGCGTATCAGAAATTACTCCGACGGTTTTTACCACTTCGAGGTTGGGGGGCTCTTTGTTTACTAACGCTTGTCCAGTGAACATTTTTAGGTTTCCTCTATGGCAGACGAGTCTTTGGCAATGAAAAGGGTAAATAGAAATAAAAGTTAAACGGATAAAAAAAACAAAGATAGGTGGCAGAGCTAAGTCATGAAACGTTTCACTGTTTCATAGAAGATGCTTGTTCCAAAAACAAGATTCTCAATCGTTATCCGCTCGTCAATCCCATGCATCCGCTTTTCCAGCAGATCGTTTGGTTCATCTGGCCGCATTGGGTGGAAACCGTAACAGATACTTCCTGTTTCTCTAAAGAAGCGTGAATCGGTACCGCCTGTAGTTAATGTCGGGGTTACTCCGCAGCATGGTTCAAACTCTTTTAGAACACTCGATATGGTATTGTAGAGAGGTGTTTGAGTAGTGGATTCGTTGCCATCATGCATCTGTATAATTTCAAAACTTAACTTATCAATTCCGACATCCAATAGTAAGTTTTTAATCAAACCAAGTGTTTCAACAACACTTTGACCTGGAAGAACTCGGCAATCGAAAACTGCTTCACATTCAGAAGGAATGATGTTCTCTTTTACACCGCCATGAATTATGGTTGGGGTAATAGTTGTTTTAGCTCTTGGCCTGATTTCTTCAGCTAAAACCTTGTTTGTCTTAGCTAATTCATCAAGAATTTGTTCACTTTGTTTAGGATTGCTCATTAAATGCGACAAACTATTTTCAAGGTCAGGATTAATTTTTGATATCTCAGTCAAAAACTGCCTAAGAGTTGGCACATATACAGTTTCATGCTGGTACTCTACGAGTTTAGTTATAACTTTGTTCATTCGGACAATGGCATTGTCAGCAGTGTTTGGAGTAGAACCATGCCCTGGAGTGCCTTTGGCTTTTACTTTAAACCACAAAATGCCTTTTTCCGCAGTTTGCACGGGATAGACGTTGCCTTTCTTTTGAGGGATAGCTAATCCTCCGCCTTCATTAAGGACATAAGGGCACCAAACTTTTTCTTTATAATGACTAAGTAGGTAGCCTGCACCTTCTTCGCCACCTTTTTCTTCGTCAGCCGTTGCTGCAAGCACAATGTCGCCTTTTAGTGAGATATTATTTCTTTTTAGCAAAAGCAATGTGAAAACTTCCACTGCGGTCATACCTTTCATATCATATGCACCTCTACCATAGACGTATCCGTCTTTTACTATGCCTCCAAAAGGGTCAACAGACCATTCATTGGGATTTGCAGCAACAACATCAAGGTGCGAAAGCAACAGCAAGTTAGGTTTTTCACCTGACCCATTCAACCGACTAAGAAGGCTACCTCTCCCCGGCGCTGACTCAATAATTTCAGATTCAATGCCCTCTCTAGCGAGATACTGGGCCACAAAGGCAGCTGCAGAACTCTCTTTTCCAGGAGGATTAGTTGTATTTATACGAATTAAGTCGCTCAAGAACCGTGTAATTTCTTCTTCTATTCCATTTTGCATCATTATGGGCATGAATATGGGTGCTCCTGCATGGTTAGACGAGTTTTTTTCTCTTAAAAGTTCCTATTGTTTCACTGTTGTACTCGAAGGTTTTTTGTTTTTTCAACATGATGTTTATATATGATGTCCAAAAAATCTATTGGATAACAAAATATCGGTTAAGTTGATTGTAATGAAAGATTTGAAACCAATAGATTACAAGATTCTGTTTGAGCTAATGAAAGACTCACATAGAAGCGATAGACAACTTGCAAAAGCCTTGGGAGTTTCACAGCCTACAGTTACCAGAAGACGAGCTATGCTTGAAGAAAACTTTATCGAAGGCTATACAGTAATTCCGAAATTTGGTCAAATCGGATTTGATATTGCAGCGATAACATTTTTGAAAAGTAAACTGAAGGGCACAACAGGAGAGGAGAAAACTCAAGCACTAACAAAAATGAAAGAATGGTTCATAAATCAAGCCAATGTGATTCTGGCTTTAGACGGCAGGGGCATGGGGTGGGATACTGTTTGCATTTCGCTACATGAAAACTTTGAAAACTTTGCCGCATTCATCCGAGCTCTTGATTCAGAATTGTCAGATTGTGTAATTGAAAGTCAAACATTTAACGCCGATCTGAAGGGTGGAATAGTAATAAAGCCATTCCATCTCAAATACTTGGCTTCAAAAATAGAATAGGTTAACCCAAAACCATCTTTCTTTTTATTGTCTTTATCCTAATAACAAAACTTTTCTAGAATTATCCTTTTCAGTAAGAAATCATGAAGTATCCGCGAAGAGTGAACAAAGACTATCTTCGAGTTATCTTCTTTAATATCCTTTTTTTAGGCAGCTTTGGCTTTGTTGTTCTGCTTGCATCAACTGTCAAACCAATCAACCTGATAACTACTATTGTTTTCAGACTCAATATAAGATAATTGGCAATAAAACTACAACAAACTTTTAGCAACACTCGCATTAAACGTTCAGAGGAATAATAGTTTGTTTAGTTTGGTCTGCATGTTCAAAGGCAAAATATCGATGTAAAAGATTATATCTAATAACTTGCCTTTCTTATTTTTCACGTTTAACCCTAATCAGGCGAAAACATGACTTTATCAGACAAAATCCAAAAACTCAAAAAAGAAAAGAAAGCCGTGATACTAGCCCATAATTACCAGCGCCCAGAAATCCAAGACATAGCTGATTATGTCGGCGATAGTATCGAGCTTAGCCGCAAAGCAGCTGAGGAAAAAGAAGCTGAAATCATCGTTTTTTGTGCGGTTGATTTTATGGCGGAATCAGCTGCCATCTTGAATCCAACGAAAAAAGTTCTTCTACCCTGTTTGGGTGCACGCTGTCCAATGGCACAAATGTTAACAGTTGATGAAATAAGACGTGCAAAGAAAAAGTATCCAAATGCGCCAGTAGTATTATACGTCAATACATTAGCATCCTGTAAAGCTGAATGTGACGTATGCTGTACCAGTGCTAACGCTGTAGAAGTAGTAAAATCACTTAACGCCGACACAATTCTGTTTGGACCTGATAAAAACCTCGCAGAATACGTCAGCGAAAAAACAGGCAAAAAAATAATTCCCATCCCTGAAAACGGATTCTGCCCAACCCACATTCTATTCCAACCCGAAGATGTAAAAGTTCTAAAAATGCAACATCCAGGAGCAATTTCAATTGTTCACCCCGAATGTACCTCTGAGATGCGCAAAGTAGCAGATTTCGTTGGCAGCACATCAAAAATTTGTAAATATGTCAAAGAATCAAACGCTAAAGATTTCATTGTAGGTACAGAAGAAGGCATCTTGCATAGATTACGAAAAGAAAACCCGCAAAAAAACTTTTACCTTGCATATCAAGGTGCAATTTGCCCAAACATGAAACTAACCACCCTTGAAGAACTCTACAATGCCCTTAAAGAAGAAAAGAATATAGTCAAAATTCCTGAAGAAGTCGCAAAAAAAGCCCGTGCCTCGTTGGAACGAATGTTTGCAGTAAAATGTTAAACTGAAACAATCATTGATTTGAGTATTTTTACTCCTCTTCTTGAGGCCAAATGGTCACTTAAATGCCTGATTTCTGAACCTCTGCCTTTTACAGCTATAACTTCTAGACAGTCGTGTTCGCCAAGGTGAATGTGCATTGTTGAGGAAATCAATTCGGTATGTTGATGCTGCTCTTCTGTTAAGTCGCTCTCTAATCCTTTGGTGTCATGGTCGTAAACCATAAGCAAAACGCCTGTTTGTTGGGCATCTTCTTCTTTGACCCATTTGCGTTCGGAAACGAAAAGTCTTACAGCATCTTGAATGGCTTTGCTGCGGCTGTCGTAGCCCATTTTAGAGGTGATTTCGTCGAAGTCTTGTAGAAGTTCAGGTGGGAATGTCACGCCTACTCGAACAATTTTGGTCATGTTATCTCGAATAAAAGTTGTTTATTGTGCCTAAAAGCTTTTATATTAAGAGTAGCACGATTGACTTAAAAAGTGTTACTGGAAGCTGATAGATGCATATCTCTGATGGGTTAATCCTCAACAGCACCTCAATCATTTTAGCAATCATAATGTGGGCTCTATCCATCGGAATTCTTATATGGTCCTGGAAAAAAGCACAACAGACATACACACGCTCAATCACAGCTCTGCTGGCAATTTCAAGTGCATTCATATTCGCTGCACAGATGATAAACTTCCCCATAGCCTTCGGCTCAAGCGGACATTTAGTCGGCGGAACTTTTCTAGCGGTGCTTTTAGGTCCATACGCAGCCATTTTAAGCATGACCTTAGTTTTGGGGATGCAAGCGCTTTTTTTTGCAGACGGAGGAATCGTTGCATTCGGTATGAACATGTTTAACATGGCAATAATTGGTGGGTTAAGTTATTTCTTAATCAAAGCATTAACAAGAAAAAACAGTAGCCAAAAATGGTTTGTCTCAAGCGTTTTTATTTCATCATGGATTTCAGTTATGCTCGGAGCTATAATCACAAGCTTTGAAATTGCTCCAGCATTCTCAGGAGGTTTGACTGTTACCCTACCTTCTATGCTGCTTCTACACGGTATAATAGGCGTAGGTGAAGGTGCAATAACAACCGTTTTAATAACGTCTATTCAACGGTTAAATCCAACAATCCTTGGAGGGCTATCATTGTTAAAAGGAAGAAGTGATAAAATATGAAAAAATTTCTCATAGCTACAATTATGATTATAGCTTTTCTTATTGTTCTAATTCCGTTCGCATCTAGCAACCCAGATGGACTTGAAAAAGTAACAGAAACTTACGGTGCACAGGAGCAGCAAAATATCTGGAACGGACTTATGGCTGATTATTCATTCTTTTCAACAGGAAATGAGTACGTTTCTACATTACTTGCAGGCATATTCGGCGTCGTAGCAATATTAGTTGCTGGTTTAGTAATTAGCAAAGTCATGACTTCAAACGAAAAGAAAAAAGCAAAAAATCGCTTAATATAATTGAATAATACAAAAGTTAGCAAGTAACCATTGAGTGAATTTGTTTTTAAAGAAAGAGAGAATGGAATGCATTTGGTAAGTTGAAATGTTTTTATCAGTGATTCATCCATCTAAGGCTGATGTCGGGAAAAGAATTTTTTATCAATCGTTACGAGCAATTAGGCTGGCAATTCCAAGAAGTTACCTTAAAGCAAGCAATTAGAATCAACAATACTAACGCAAAAGGAAAAAAACTCATCAGTAGACTTGCAGAATTAGGAGTTCACCTGCAAAAAATTGCTTTCCTCGACTCAGGTTATTGGGTACAAGATTCAAAAGTTTCCGCAGGAGCAACCGCCGAATATCTTCTTGGAATGTATTCAATTCAAGAAGCAGCTGCCCAAATTCCAGTTTCTGTGTTCAGCCACTTAAAAGGTAAAAAAATTCTTGATGTTGCTGCGGCTCCAGGGGGCAAGACTGTGCATTTAGCGGATCTAATGGAGAACTTGGGAGGAATTGTGGCTTTAGATGTGGATAAGTGGCGGTTGAATGCGTTAGTTAACCATCTGGAACGTTGCCGTGTTAGTAACACCGTGGTTTACATGTTGGATGCAAGGCAAGCATCTACTTTGGATATAAAATTTGATAGAATTTTGGTAGATGCCCCTTGCTCAGGCAATTTTGCTGCAGATAAAAGCTGGTTTGCAAATCGAACACTAAAAGATGTAGAACGCAATGCAGGTTTACAGCGGGAAATTCTAACCGAAGCAGTTCATTGCTTGGCCGATGATGGTGAAATAGTATATTCTACATGTTCTCTTGAACCTGAAGAGGATGAATTGAACGTTGATTGGGCAATAAGGAATCTCAACTTACAAGTTGAAGAAATCTATTGCAATGGAGAAAAAGGATTAACCAACATTTTCGGAAAACAACTGGATCCCTCAATTAAACGTTGCAGGCGACTCTGGCCTGGTGAAACTCAGGGCTTCTTTATTTGTAAATTTAAAAAACGGAGTCCTCTTCAATGAACACTAGGGCGATAACGGACTTTGCTTCACAATTTGGAGTGCAAATAGCATTAAATTTGGATTTGATTGTTGAGAATGCAGGCCGCTTTTATCTTGTAAACCCAGCTTTGAAACCGTTAGTTCGATCAAATTTCTTTTCGGCTGGAGTATTTTTGGGGAAGGCTAAAGAAGGAAAATTCTTTCCTAGTTTTAACTTGCTTGCAATGCTTGCTAAAAAAGAAGCTAACAGAATAATCTTAGAAAAGAAAGCCGCTTGGCTTTTTATTTGTGGTAGAGACATTTTACGGAAAAGTATTGTTCGTATTCAGGGTCCAGGCAAAAAGGATACGAATACATTGGTGTTTAACGAATTTGGCGAATGTTTAGGTTTTGGCAGAATTATTGAAAAACTGCGCGATTCTTCAAATGACAATCGAATTGTTGTTAGAAACGTCTTAGATATAGGCGATTTTCTGCGTAGGGAGCGATAATAACAAAATTTTGGTTGTTTGACTAGGTAAGAATCTTTTTTGGGCATTTTTGTCCAAGCATTAAGTACGCAATCTTTCAGACAATTTTTCAGTAAATTAAGCTGATATTGAACAATTATCGATGTTATTCAAGCGATAAACTTATATATGTTTACGTTTAATCTGATTTCCATAACATATGGAGACTAAAGCCAAAACCTCACTAGGAGAATGAGAAAATGAAAAATTTCAAAAACCCCGCGTGGAAAGAAGCTGTATCCAAAGTTATCAAAACAATCCAAGAACAAGAAATAAAATTCGTTAGGCTACAATTCACCGACATAAATGGCATGTTAAAGAACATAGCAGTTAGCTCAAAAAACCTGGAAACTATCTTTGAAAACGGTCAATCCTTCGACGGATCATCAATTACTGGTTACAGACCAATCGAAGAATCAGACATGGTTCTATTTCCAGATCCAACAACCTTTGCAATATTGCCCTGGAGACCAAAAGAAAAATCGTCATGCAGACTACTTTGTGACATTTACACTCCGCAAAACAAACGCTTTGAAGGAGATCCAAGGTATGTTCTTGAACGAACAGTAGAAAAAGCTGCAAAAGCAGGTTACACTTTCATATGTGCTCCAGAACTCGAATTCTTCATAGTTAAAGAAAGCGAAACTGGAGGTCTACCAACACCGATCGACTTAGCAGGATACTTCGATTTCCACCCAAGCGATTTGACTGACGATCTTAGACGCGAAATAGCTGACACAGCCGAAGCATTCGGTATAGAAATAGAACTCAGCCACCACGAAGTTGCATTAGGACAAAACGAGATTGACTTCAAATATGGTGAAGCGCTTGAAACAGCCGACCGCGCAATAACAATGAAAATGTGCGGAAAAGTTGTTGCTGCACGAGCAGGCTACGTAACTACATACATGCCCAAACCCTTCCAAGGCATCAACGGAAGCGGCATGCACGTTCACCAAAGTCTATGGAACAAAGACACAACACAAAACATGTTCTACGCAGATGATGCAAAGAACGGCTTCCTCTCTGACCTTGCAAGAAACTATATCGGCGGACAATTAGCCCACGGACGAAAAATGGCTGCAGTCCTTGACTCATGGCCAAACAGCTACAAACGCTTAGTCCCAGGCTACGAAGCCCCAGTCTACTTAGCATGGGCACACAAAAACCGCTCACCACTAATTCGAGTACCCAACTTCGGCGGACGAAAAGGCGCAGCAAGATGCGAAATCCGATGCCCAGATGGCGCAGGAAACCCATACCTACAATTCGCAGTACTCTTAGCAACTGGTTTAGATGGAATCAAGAACAAAATTGACCCAGGCGACCCAGTGGAACTAAACGTTTACCACATGACATATGAAGAACGCAAAGCACGAGGAATAGTATCATTGCCAGAATCATTAAAAGAAGCACTTGACGAATTTGAAACCAGTGACTTAATGCGTGAAACCCTTGGTCAAACTGCCTTCGATAACTTCCTTAAAGAAAAACGCAACGAATGGGATCTATACCGCACACAAGTCACCGAGTGGGAAGTCAACCGCTACATCAAACGACTCTAAAATAAATCAGCCTCTTTTGAGGATCAACAATTATTTTTCTTTTAGTTCTTGATTTTTTCAATTAATTTGTCGATTGGAACTATGTTCTGTTGTCTGTTAGAGAGGTCTTTGAGTACTACAGCGTTTTCTTTGAGTTCTAATTCTCCAACGAGTACTGCGAAATCTGCTTTGCGTTTATCGGCATCTTCAAGTGCTTTAGCCATTTTTCTACCCATGACCTCAAATTCTACAGTAACCCCACTTGCACGCAGTTGTTGAGCTATCTTTAATGCCTCAGACTTCATTGCTTCAGTGATGGGCAAAACTACAACTTTCTTTTCTTTTTTTACTGCAACGGCTGTTTTCTGAGTGAACAAGGCAATAGCAACTCTGTCAATTCCATGGGCACAACCAACCGCAGGTGTGGATTCTCCGCCGAAGGCTTCAACGAGTTTGTCATATCGCCCCCCGCCACCTAAAGCGATATCGAGCCCTGGAATGTAAATTTCAAAAATCATTCCGGTATAGTATTCCAGTCCTCTGGCGAAAGCTGGTTCAACTGTAATGTTTACGTTTGCACTTTCAGCTACAAGTTTTAGAACTTCAGCGAGGTTTCCTGCGGCGATCTTTGCTTTTTCATAGTTGGCTACGTAACTTTGTATTTGCTCAACTGTGTCAAGCCAATCGTTGCCCCTAATTTCCAGCAATCCCTCTAGCATTCTTCGACATTTATCAGATTCTAAAAGCTTGAGTGCTGCATCATATTCTTTTTTGTCCATACGTTGCAACACGGCATTCTGGGTCTTCTCGTCGACGCCATCTTGGCTAAGAATTCCGCGAATTACACCTATATGGCCAATTTTGAAAGCATAACCATGCAATCCCAATGAGCCCATCAAATTATTTGTTAATAAAATGATTTCTGCATCTGCTTCGGGTTTAGCTGAACCGATTAACTCAAAGTTTGATTGCCAAAATTCCCGGTAACGTCCTCTTTGAGGTTCGTCATACCGATAAACCGTCCCTACTGACAATAATCGAAATGGTTTAGGTTCGTTCTTTAGAATGGTCGTAGTTAGACGCGCAATTGAAGCTGTAAATTCTGGTCGTAATGCAACTAACCGATCTCCAAGATCTTTGAAGATGAACATACGTTGCCGGATTTCTTCACCTGATTTTGCACTCAATAATTCAAGAGACTCAACATGAGGTGTTATAACTTCTTTGTAACCGTAAAGTATGGCGGTTTCTCGCGCTTTAACTATGATTTGTGTGAAGGTTTGAGCTTCTTCTCCGATTAAGTCTCTCATTCCGCGCACAGGTTGGAAAGCAGGCATGTATTTTTGCTCCTAAACAAGCTAAAAGATGCAATTATTCTATTAAACTCTCGCTATAGCTATCAAACATATTGGAATCTGTTTTAATCAATCTTCAGCGATTTGTTTTTTTATTCTGAAAAGTCAAGAAGTTTTTAGAGTTTCTTTGCCCATTGATATTTGTTTTAAAAATTCCTTTACTAATCATACCTTAATCCAATATTCGCTTCAGGGATTTGAATTCAGTCATCAATTTTGCTGAAGGTTAATTGAGAAACAGAATAGTAAACGATTTCGCCTCTGCGATTCATGACTGCCAAAGTGAGTTCTTTCTTTTGGTTTTGACATTGCTGCATGGCAGTTGCAAGGTCATTTACCGGAATTGGTGTTCCTTCTTGAGCACTATAGACTAGGTAGGGTGCTGTGTCTTTACCGTAGGTCCCTCGTTCATAAATGCGAAAGTTAATTCCGCCGCCAAATCCTTCTCTAACTACGTAGCCCCTACTTCGTAAGTCACGGTAAACCAAGTAGTTTACCCACGCATTTTCATTTTGAACTTCGTAACAATGTAGAAGGCTCTGGAAATCAACTGGCTTGTCTTTTGCGTCTTTTACTTCAAGCATGCTTTTGTCTAAAAGGTATAGTGACTCGTAAAATGTTAAGGTGAAAACCTTGTTTTCTAACGTGCCATAACCCCGCGAAGTTAGCGCGTCGATGTTGCTTTGCTCGGTTACAACGACTCCTTTTTCAGCAAGCACACCGTTGGTTCTAAATTCAACTGGAACATTTTTTTTGGATTCACTCATTAATTGATCGCTACTCTACACTCTAAGAAGCTATACTTTTCCCTTTCTGAATTCACCAAAGTCTTTGTTGTAGATGACGCGGCTCTCGGTTATGATGGCTGTTACGTATTTGAGGGGGGTTGGATCAAAAGATGGGTTCATGACGTTTACACCGTTGGGAGCAACTTGTACTCCTCCTATGTGGGTAACTTCCTCAGGTTTTCTTTCTTCAACTTCAACGTCGGCAGCTTTGCAGGTTAAATCGAAGGTAGATTTTGGTGCAGCGACATAGAAGGGAATTTTATGTTCATGCGCCAGAACAGCGACGCTATAAGTGCCTATCTTGTTGAAAACGGCATCTTGCACAATGCGATCTGCCCCCACAATAACCTTGTTGATAAGACCTTTGCTCATGATGTAACCAGCCATATTATCCGTAATCAATGTAATTGGAATGCCATCGCGTTTAAGTTCGTAAGTAGTAAGCCTTGCACCTTGTAGAAGTGGCCGGGTTTCGTCTGCGATGACTTTAATTTTTTTGCCCTGTTCACAAGCTGCACGTACAACTCCTAGGGCAGTTCCGTACTCGACAGTTGCCAATTCGCCTGCGTTGCAATGAGTCAAAATTGTATCGCCATCATCAATGAGAACTGAACCATTCTTGCCAATCGCATGGTTTTGGGCTGCATCTTCATCCGCGATTTTATTTGCTTCCTCAATAACTGAAGCTTTAATTTCTTCAACGGAGCCTGAAACGTTTTTCGCCTTGTTTAATACGCGGTCTACTCCCCAAAACAGGTTTACAGCTGTAGGTCTTTGGCGTTTAATGATTTTGCCAGCCAATTCTAATTCAGCGAGCAATTTTGCTTTTGTTTTTGCGTTTGAGTGATAAGCTGCCAATGCCATGCCAAACCCAGCTGCGGCACCAAGAAGTGGAGCTCCTCGAACACGCAGAGTTTTTATAGCTTCAGCCATTTGCTCCACCGTCTTAATTTCCAAAGTAATCTCTTGTAGGGGAAGTTTGGTTTGGTCAGGTGTTATAACAATACCATTTTGCCACTTAATCATCCGCAATTCTATTTACCTCAACGTGATTACAATATCGATTAGTTGTGGCGGTTCTGTTAAAGATTTTCTAGTATTAACGCTTGAAACGTTGAACTAAATCTAACAAGTTGCCGTAAAGGTCTTCAAAAACTACGTCAACGCCCCAAGCTTGAATTTCTGGCTTGCCATAAAACTTTACGCCCTTTGCTAGCAATGCTTTGTATTCTTTTCGGCAATCATCTGATTCTAACGTGAGAAAAACGTGATTTCCCGCTTGCTTACCTACTGCCTTACGTTTCTCTTCGCTGTCAGCAACAACAAATGTTAACTCAAGATCTTCTTGACCTTTGGGCGAAACAGTAACCCACCTTACATTTTTGGCGATGACTATATCTTGGCGTTTTTGAAATCCGAGCTTTTGAGTGTAGAATTTTAATGCTTCATCTTGGTCTTTAACAAGCAGGGTTATGTGGCCTATTTTGTTCATTGTTTTCACACATTTCGATTAAAAAATCAAGAAGGAGGGATTAAGATGAAGTGTCGAAGGGAGATTTCAAATGAGTGACAACTTCAACGGGTGAGTCTTCACCTGATTTTAGCCGTTTCTTCCATTCTTCTCCAACAGCAATCAGTGAGAAGATACCTGAAACCTCAGCTTTTGACTTTTTAACAAGGTTAACTAGAGCTTCTTGAGTTTCGCCGCTCTTGATCATATCATCAACTACGAGGACGCTGTCTCGTTTTTTGATAGATTCTTTGGGGATATAAAGAGTTACGGTTACGCCTGAATCTCGCCCTAAAATGTATGTTTCTTCAAGGAAGGCTTTTACTCCGACTTCTTTGTTGCGTTTGGCAACGATGAGGTTTACTCCAAGTGAGTTTGCGACCATTGTAGCTAGGGGTATGCCATCGACGGCGGCAGTTAAGATTTTAGTAACGCGTTTACCCGCGAAATTTGCTAAGGCATGATTTGCTGCTTGCTGGAGGATATTGTAGTCACCTACGATTTCTGTGTTATCAAAATAGCCTGTATCGTCAAATTTTATTCTGCTTCGTAGTTCTACTTCTAATCCAACAAGTTTTGTAAGCACACGCCAAAGTTGTTTTGCTCTTACTGTGTTTGGCAAAACATGACCTTTTGCATAGCGGCTTAGCACAGTGACTGGTAAACCAGTTTTAGTAGCTAATTCTCTGTAAGTAATGTTCCGTTTGTATTTTGCCGTTCGAAGAAGCTCAATTGTCATTAGTCGGAGCTTCAAATCTTCTGCGTGAGTGCTCATTTTCAATTATCCCCAATTTTACATTTATCAGTTAATTATTATATAATACCAAATATTGCATCTTGCCAATTTATAACTTTCCATTAAAATTAAATTACATCTTTACTCAAGTTTTTCTTTTTTTCAACTTTAACATTAAGCTTTTTAGAAGGAAACGTGAACTCCTATACTATTCGGGGGTACATGGATGCAGAAGATTCAACGTTTATTCATTGTAGCCCTTTTCGGCACAATAATTTTCGTCACAAACGTGTTTTTGCCACCCCCACTAAACTATCTAGTCATAGTTGTCCAAGCAGTTCTACTCGCAGTAAGCGGACTATTCATTCCAAAAGTAGGCGCCATGTATGTTGGAGCAGTCGGAGGACTCTTAACTGCACTCGTTAGCCCAGCTTTAGGTCCATTCACATTCTTTTTTGCCTTCCTCTTTGGCGTCTTCGTTGATGTTTTCTTATTACTATTCAAAATCAAAGGTTCACAGCAAGGCGTAAACCGCAACCGATTGATTGTAGCCATGGCCATTAGTACATTGTTGATAGCTGTTTCCAGCTACTCTGCGTTTGCCATTTTCCCGCAATACCTAAACGGATTTTCTTTTGTCAGTTTGTTTGTTCAAAGAAGCCAAATGCTCGATGCAATGGTCTTGTTTATGGGTCCAGTCTCAGGTGGCGTAGCAGGATACGCAGCTTCATACCTTTGGAACAAATATCTAAGGCACATCAACATCTAAAAAGTCAATACTTTGATTTTTTGATTAATCAACTTTAATTTTAACGATGAAATACCAGAATAAAATGAAGTTTATCAGCTTTTCATTGCGATTTTAGTTTATGCTTTTCTTCTTTAAACTTTGGGTTTGTTTTGATAGATTTTTTTTCGAAGAAACTTTAGATTGTGGCGAAAATAAGTATTTGTTAGAAGAAGAATAGTGAAAAATTTGCTTTCTTCTACTTTTGGACTTCTTCTACTTTTAACGAATTATTGTTATCTTTTAAATATAGTGTTTTATTTGCCAATATCTTACGCTTCTGCTAAAATTATTAAGTCCAAAATAGTTTCGTTGCAAGTTTCTTATGTTTTTTATTATTTTAACTACTTATTTCTTAAGCTTAATCATAGCTTCTTTCAGTATTTATCCTCTATAACTCATTATAACAAATTATGAATAAATTCATGTTCTTTGCCAATGGTTAAATTATTTATTTTTACCTGTTCTCCTGAAGTTAATCGATTAGAAGTATTGCGAAGGATTCAGGGTTTTTTGCAAACGGAAAAGTAACGGTTATTCCAGCGTTTGCCGCGGTTTTCTTTACATTGACGCCAACAGCGTCTTCAGACCAGCGTGCCAAGTTAGGATGAGCACAAATTTTTGATTCTGTATTGCATTTTTCGCAGAGTTGACAATGACCCGAAACAAACGATATTGCTAAACTGTAACCTTTGTTCATTGCAGCTTTTTCCAAATCAACAACGCTCTGAAGCATTTTGCGTTTGTCGTCTTTCCAGTCTTTCCAGAACTTTGCTGCTTTCTCCTTGATTTCTTTTGAAACTGATGGATCTGTTTCTGCAACCATTAACTTAGCTAAAACCTCTGGTTCAGCTTGCGCATTTGAAGCGAATTTCATAAACATGGCGTAACCATATTCGCTGACTATTTTGCGGAATTCCTCAGCTGAAGGTGTGTAGGGTGGGCAGGCGAGGGTTTTGCCGTAGTGGTTGCAACCGACTTTACATTTTAGTACCACTCGATCTTCGATGACGACTTTGCTTGTTGGAATTATTTTGGCGTCTGTAGCACCGTTTTCGAGGGCTAATTTAACTAGAAATTGGTATTTTTCGGCTTCTTTTTGTGACATAACTTTCACTGGTCTGTTGGCTTGATGGTTGCTTTTTAATATAAATATTTGGCGATTAAAAGTACAAATAATTACAGTTTTTATTTTCTTTTCTATACTTTTCTGGTGCAAATCCCTATTCAAAATTATTAAGTATCTCCTAGGTTCTTGATATAATAGGTAATTGTGTTTGTCGCTAGATTGGTTAACTTCGAATATTTGCAAATATCTTAGAAAAACAAAAAAATCTTTAATTTCTTTTCGATTAGACCATAGATCGATGATCAAAGTCGACTCGAACTTTAGTTGGCTAGCGCAAGAATAATATAGCTAATCTTTGAATCATGTTTGCACTGAAGGTGCGGTTGGTATCAAAAGCAAAGTCAGCACAATTGGATATGTAAATAAAATCCAAGAAAACATTATGAGTATAAGAAAAAGGGAACTTGCACCTCTATTTGATGACCTTAATGCTGCAGACTGTGTAATCTGCGGAGGTTCAGGCAGATCACTTTACTCACTTAATGCTGCTATGAGTCAAATCGCTCTTAGCCAAGCAGGTTGGCGTAACAAAGTTGTTTTAACGCCTGACGATCCTGGGTTTCCAGGCAAAAGCATGTATGATGCTGCTCCAGATTTGGAACGTCGCTATAAAAAGACCTTGCTTCTGATGAATTCGGGTAGTGGCTACAGTGACGACCCACTTGTCATGGCGCAGGACTTAGCTAAATATATTGAAGAGAAGAAATCCACTCATTTCTCCATGGGACTCTTAACATCAGCATTATCATCTCCATTAGCTGATATCACAAACAAATATGGTCAAGTTGTCCAAATAAAAGGACGAGGAAAAAACAAGCCCGGCGCTGAATACGCAGAAACAGGCATGATGGGCGACATCTTCGAACTTGGAACTCTTGAACTTTTAAACAGCATGATAGAAGCCATATTTCGAAACCTCCCAGTCAGCGACGTTTTCCGTCTATGCGAAGAAGAATTCCAAAAAGTTGGCGAAATGATAGATGCCAACATGAACTCAGAAACCTACACTAAACTCGTCGACATAATGGAAAAAAGAACAAACGTTTTCCTGGGCGGAAAAGGCACCGGAAACGAAATTGCCAAAATGACCGGCGTTCGACTTTTCCACATTAAAAGTTTTCTTGGCGATAACGTATACATTACAAGAGGCGTCAACACCCCGCATCCAAGAGCTGGCGATTTAGAAATTTTACTATCGTTCTCAGGCGAAACCCGCCCTGTCATCATTTGGGCGGATGTGCTAAAGAAATTCGGAGGCACAGTTTTCGCAATTACCGGAAACGCAGACTCAACTTTGGCTAAGAAAGCTGACCTAAAAATTGTCTTACCAGAAGAAGTTAAGCCTTCTACTCCAAGACGCTTCTACACAAGGGCAGCATATGTACTAAGTCCACTACCAGTCAAACTCGCAGAGAGGCTGGGTGAAAGAGGTCTTAATCTACCAGAATACATTATCAGCTGGTACCACTCCGTAACCCAATAAACCCGTGGTGACCTGCACATTTTTTTGATGCAGGAAAATTAATTATTTTTTTACAAACGAATGGACAAAAACGTTATTCATCACTATACTTCTTAGGAGTTTACAAGATTTTTAGCCAAAAAGGTTTACCGGAAAGAAAATCTGTCAAGAACTCTGCAAAATCATTATTCCCTTCATAGACTGCTTGCACTTCATTGCCAACAGCTACTCTGAGGTTTTTCTGCATTGTTTTTGAAATTAAATCAGCAATACCAGCGTTTTTACCTCCATCCAACAACTTTTCTTTCAACAATGCAACTGCATCAGTTGTTTTGCGCGGTAATTCGACTATCCAGCGTCCATCTTCAATGTAGGGTCCAGAAATCACGCTTTCATTGCAACTATATTTGTTGAGGTACTTTTCACATTCAGTTTCCCGTTCAAGCGGGGGACCAAGATGTTTCTTGATGTTGGGTAAAACTTGTGCTTCAAGTTCAAAGATGAATATACTGAGGGTTTTCTCGTTGCTCCAAATTGCATCTTTTAAAATCTTGTAATCGCCTAATTCAAGGAGCGTTCGCAGAGAACGTTTTGATCTATACAGTTGTCCCCAAAGTACGTCTGGGACAGCATTTAACTCTCCAATTATCAAAAATACGAGGGATGACCCACGTTTTTCAATCTGCCTCTTCAATACGTCTGAAGATAAAACCTGTGGTTTAGCTGGATAAAAAAATTCTTCAGTTGGCTTTTTCAAAAACGCTCTTGCTGCACCAACAAATATGTACAATTTTGGAGGTTGCACTGCTGAAGCGACATTTCTTCCTTTATCAACTGGGTCAATGATAACAAGTGGCTCAGGAAAAAGCAACTTTAGCTCGTTTTCTCTTTCTGCATAAAAGCCCTGAAGATCTATTATTATACGCCCGTGATATTCTGCGAAGGCTATTATGGTTTGAGCGAATGTCCCATACTTCATTATCAATAGTTCGCAAAGGTAACCACTAAAACCGCCGATTTTGATCTCTGCACCGTAAACGCCAATACCCTGCATAAATCTTTTTAATAGCCGAACTTCAGCACGTGCTACTTTGTTCAAATGGTTGTTGATGTAATCTGTGTGATAGGGCGTTCGATCAGTTGCGCTTTGCCATTCACCTGGTTTAGCATCATAACAAGGTACAATGTCGACGCGGTAACCGTCAAGGAAAATTTCAAGGTAAGGATGCTCAGCAAAACGTTCCAACTGCTCTGCGGTGCCAGCAGCTTTTTTCGCAATTTTTAACCCGATATCGCCCAGGTTTTTTCTTGGAATCGAGGTTGGCAAACGCATAAAAATGTCGATATCGGGATTTTCACTCAACCATGTATCCTTGGCAACGGAACCTTCAACCCGCACTTTTGCCTCTACACCTTCTTGTTTGCATGCAAACAAAATTTTCTGTTCAAGTTCGCGACTTAAAGCGTCAATTTTGGCGTATTCCTCTTTTTTAGGCGTGATCTTTTCGAGGATTCGCTTAGACAACGCATTTAATTCGTTTTCCATGGCTTATCATTTAGGGGCAGTATTCTTTGAGCGTAGAGTAAGTTGGACCTTTAGGTGAAAGCTGACTTTTTTTAAGCCTTAAACAATCTGCTCTTATGTTTCCAAATTCATAATTAGCTTGTTTAGTTACCAAATCAATTAAGCGCTGTTTGTTTGCTCCCGTCCTAACGCGTGCAATCGTTAAATGTGGGCTAAAACCGTTAGGGTCTGGCGCAAAGCCTAACTCATGGATTTGGGGTTCAAGTTGTTCAAAGATGCTTTTTAATTGTTCTGCCCCATCGGTTATTCCAGCCCAAACAACCCGTGGATAATTAAGTGTTGGAAAAACTCCTAAACCTCTGAGTTGAACGTTAAAGGGAATGAACTTGACGTTCTTCATGGCAGCATGAACTTTATCAACCATCTCTGGGCTAATTCCACCTAGAAATCGTAATGTGATATGGATGTTGGATGGCTCAACCATTTTAAGGTCTGCATTTGTTTGCATTAACAGTTTTTGCGCTGCATTTATTCTATTCAATACGTTATCATTTTTGAGGTCGAAAGCGATGAAGCTTCTTATTTGCTCGGACATTAAATGTTCCTTCTAAAGATTTTAACACAAACACTCATAAATGTTTATTCAAAAAAGCTTGGATTGTTTATTCGCCTCTCTGCATAAATATAGTATCGGAACTTTGAGAGTACCATGTCGAAGTCAAAGAAAGAAATCACGTTGTTGATGAGTTGAGGTATTCGCTTAAACTTCATCTGCTCTTTGGTTTCTTTCAGATTTAGATAACACAAACGAGCCGCTAAACAATTCCTTGATAAAGTTAAGTTAAATCGCACAAAACAAGAGTAGTGTTTAATGGCAGTTACGCAATAACTTAATTTAGTTGTTAATTTGAGTTAAAGAAGCCCACGTTCTATTTTATAATTTTTTCTTTTCTTTTTCTGCATTTTTTTCTGTAGCGGTCTAACTGTTGCAGTTGAACTACTTTTGGATTCAACAAACAGGTGTTCTTTTTTTCCAGTATAAGGATTTTGCCTTGTTGCTTCAAAATCACATCCAGTTTTTTTCCTTGTAACATTGAAACCTTGCATAGCATAACCGATTTCATGTAATCTTTGAACGCCTAAACCAGTTGCTTGATTTTTTGCTAATTGGGTTCTTTTCTTTTGTTTCTTCGCTTTTTTACCGCCAAATAAGTTGAAACCTAACCCTGAAATTTCAATCGCCATTTTGCTTTTATGATGTTAATTTACTTAAAAGATTTGCCTATTCTGTTCGGTCAAATTCTGCTTTCAATCGGTTTTGTAATGATATTTTCTTGAATGAAATTTCATCATTTGAGTTGTCATGCCATGCGTTAGCGCCAATAAAATCTGAATCGGTTTGTCGTTCATATTGGGGTTTAGGTTCGTTGATTTGTTTGCCAGATTCGGCTCTTTGGTTAATGTTGAGGTTATGGCAGGCGTGACTGTAAATGATGGTTTGTGGAAAAGTTGACTCTGCACTTGCCAGAAAAATAGATCTAGAGCACAAAGAACGGCTGCGTCTATCTCATAAGCAACGCTTGAGTAGCCAGCTTAACAGTGATACGTTGAAGATGCTTTTGAAGAAAGAACTTACCAGTATTAAGTATGTGCAATAGACTTTTTAATCAAGTATCCTGCTATACAACCGAAAAGGGTCAAGATAACGTGAAAGCTGACAAATTAGTTATTGGTTTAACTGGGATGCCTGGTTCAGGAAAATCTTTGGTTGTTGATACCGCTCGCGACTTGGGTTATGCTGTTGTGGTTATGGGCGATGTTGTCAGGCAAGAGACACTTAAGCGTGGCTTTGAGTTGACTCCTCAGAATGTTGGGAAAGTTATGCTTGAATTGCGCCAAAAAGAAGGTAACTTTGTTATCGCCCAAAAATGTGTCCCAAAAATTTTAGAACAAGCAAGCAACAAAATCCTAGTAGATGGTTTAAGAAGCCTATTTGAAGCTGACATATTCAAAGAACATTTTTCCAAATTCAGCCTTTTAGCAATACATGCCTCACCCGAAATCCGTTTTAATCGCCTTTCCAAAAGGCACAGAAGTGATGACCCAACTGAGTGGAAAGTATTCAATGAACGAGATATTCGTGAACTCACAGTTGGTTTAGGAAACGTAATTGCTATGGCTGAACAGATTATAGTGAACGATAATAGTTTAGAGGTTGTTAAAGGAAAAATACAGGATTCATTGAAGGAGGTTGAGAAGAAATGGTTGAAGTAACAGTTTTTGTTGAAACTCAAATTAACCCTACCGAAAACGAAGAGAATGTAAAAGCGGCAGTCAACAACTTTCTCGATAATGCAACAATAATTATTAAGCCCTCCATAAAAGGTAGCTCATTGACTGCCATTGCTAAAGGACAAGATTCACTTGTCAAACTTCGTAATCTACTTCGCAACGATCGAATTCGCGATGCATCAAGAAGACTGCTTTTCAAATCAATCAGAGGCAACATGATTTCTTTCTACCTAAACAAACAAGTGGCTTTTGTAGGACACATCTCTTTTTCTGAAGAATCAGCCGAATCACCTTTAGGCCCAATTAGAGTTAATATTGAAACTGATAATCCTGAACAACTCATCGATTGGTTGGCAGAAAAAACTTAAAGAGAAGACAAAGTTTGGCTGAAAGAGCTTTAGTAACTAAAACTGGCGCCGTCTTGTTAGGGGACAATGTCGCCTGCGACGCCTTTGACGCATCAAGACCATTACGAGTTGTAACCCATGCACACGCCGACCACCTCTACGGTTTACGCAGCAGCCTAAAGAAATGCGAGAAAGTTTTAATGACTAAAGCCACAAGAGACCTCACAGAAACCCTCAACGGATCTCTCAAACTCAAAGATTGTGCAGCAGTAAAAACCTTAGAATACGGAAAAGTCTTAAAGTACAAAGACGAGAAAATCAGTTTTATAAAAGCAGACCACATTTTGGGTGCAGCACAAGTTTTAGTTGAAGACGCAGGAGGTATCAGAATTGTTTGGACGGGTGATTTCAGATTAGACGGTACACCAGTTGTGGATTGCGATGTTTTAGTTGTTGAGGCCACATATGGAAGTCCTTCATGCAGGCGCAATTTCGATGTAAATGTACGTGAACTCTTTGTTTCAATGATTGAGAAACGTCTGCGAGGTGGCACAGTTTACGTTTTTGGTTATCATGGCAAATTGCAAGAAGCAATGCAACTTCTAAGAGACGCAGATGTTGAGGTACCCTTTGTCATGCCTGAAAGAGTTTATGAAGTTACAAAAGTTTGTGAGCATCATGGTATGCGTTTAGGCTGTCTTTCACTTTCCTCTGATAACGAAGGACAGGAACTTTTAGAAGAAAACTTACCCTGCGTCGCATTTTACCATATGAATCAAAGACAACACGTAGGATTGCGTAATGCTCGCATCTGTTTGAGTGGATGGGAATTCCGCTTTCCCAGTCGACAAATAGGCGATCGAGAACATTTAGTAGCGCTAAGTGACCACTCGGACTTTGACGGATTAATTGAATATGTTAAACGATCAGGAGCAAAGCAAGTGATCACCGATAATTATCGCAGCAACGGCGACGCTCTAGCTATAGAAATCAATAAACGCTTAGGCATCTCAGCAATTGCAATGCCCAGAACTAACGGTCAAACAACACTATAACCACAATGTTTTGAAAATCAGCTTGGTTAAAGTTTAAATGCGAAAAGTCAAACACTCACTTGCAATGTGATAGAGAATGGCTAAGTCTTCAGTAATTTCAGGCTTCTACAAGCTTCCGCCAAAAGAGCGGTTAGCAATCATTAAAGATTTTGCAGGTTTAACCGAAGATGAAATTCGATTACTCGAAAACACAGGTTCGCTACCCTTGGATGTAGCTGACCATATGGTAGAAAACGTCATCGGCGTTTTTCCCGAACCAATGGGCATCGGTGTAAACTTCCAAATTAACGGAAAAGACTACTTAATTCCAATGGCTACTGAAGAGCCAAGCGTAATCGCTGCAGCAAGCTACGCAGCAAAGATGATTCGCGACGGTGGAGGATTCCACACAAGTAGCACAACACCAATCATGATTGGACAAATCCAAGTTGTCAAAATCAAAGATGCAGAAATTGCGAAAAATCAAGTTTTGGCAGCCAAAGTCGAAATCCTCAAAAAAGCAAACGAACAAGATCCAGTTCTCAACTCGTTTGGCGGCGGAGCAAAAGACCTCGACGCCCGAGTTATCCAAACCACTATGGGACAAATGCTTATCGTCCACTTGTTTGTGGATTGCCGAGATGCGATGGGCGCAAACGCTGTTAACACAATGGCTGAAGCCGTTTCTCCTATGATTGAGCAGCTTACAAGTGGACATGTTTATTTGCGTATAATATCCAACTTGGCAGTTAAACGACTCGCGAAGGCATGGTGCACAGTTCCAAAACAAGCAGTAGGCGGCGAAGCAGTAGTAGAAGGCATAGCTTATGCTTCCGCTTTTGCTGCAGCTGACCCTTACCGAGCGGCCACCCACAACAAAGGTGCCATGAACGGAATAATCGCTGTCGTTTTAGCCACAGGAAATGACCACAGAGCCATCGAAGCAGGAGGACATGCATACGCAGCATTCAATGGACCTTACACAACATTATCAAAATGGGTTAAAAACAAAAATGGAGACCTAGAAGGTTCAATCGAGTTACCCATGGCTGTTGGATTAATCGGTGGGGCAGTAAAAACGCATCCAATCGCCCGAATCGCCATGAAAATTCTTAACGTGAAATCGGCCAACGAATTCGGTGAAGTTTTAGCTTCTGTGGGTCTGGCTCAAAACCTAGGTGCCCTGCGAGCTTTATCAAGTGAAGGAATTCAACGTGGTCATATGTCCTTGCATGCCAGAAATATTGCCGTTACAGCAGGCGCCAAAGATCAAATGGTAGATTTGGTGGCAGAACGAATGGTTAAAGAACGCAAAGTTCGAGTTGACCGAGCTAAAGAAATCCTAGAAGAACTAACCAAAAAACAATAACTGCGAAAACACCAAGCCTTATAAGAGAATTATTACAAAATTTTTGGAGCCTGAAACATGAACAAAAAGACTAAGGTTAAACTAGAGTTAGAAGAAGCTGTTAAACGTGAAGCAACAGCTCAAGATTGTCCAGAACCATCTTGCAAACAACATTTTTGGAGCCCAATTTCACGCGAATCTCATAAAGCTCTCTATCCAAGTCACTTTGCAAAAAAACAAATCTCAGCTCCAGTTAAAAAAGAAGCGGCGATAGTAGAGACCCTAAAAGGAACTATCAAACGTGGAAAGAGAGAACATAAGAATATTTGAAGAAGGACTATTCAAAAACAACCTGTTCATAAGGCAATACACAGAATTTATTGGAGAGTCATTAGTAAGCGGAGGTTGGGGCGTATTTCTCTTTTGTATGTTGGCTTGGCGAGGGTTTTAGTTAATTGATTGAAACAGCATTAACCCTTCGACAACATTGTTGTCAGATGAAAAGTTTGCATCTCTGTTTTGGATGAACTATGTTGTTTTAGCTGTAACAGTAACGAGTTTCATAATAGCGATTTTAGGTTTCGTAATCTTTGTTTTCGTTAATGATTTGGACACTGCAAAACAATGAATCCATATCCAGAACCGAGTAGTTAGACAAAGGCGATAACGTCGCCTTGAGCTTGGCGTAACAGACAAAGATCTAAAAGACCTTGTCGAAGTTAATGGATACAAACCTGTAAACGCGTGAGTTGACCGCATCGGAGTCTTCGCCCGCGTTCTTAAAGCTCCAGACGAATCTCGTATTTACTTGATAGTTAAGGGGTCTCGTGTTTGGAATGACGTTTTAAGTTGCCAAGCATTTCTCCCTAAAGGATTCTATTTTCGATCCACTTTGTGCCAACCTCTTAACCAAACGAACATCGAGTAAGCAAATAGACTTATGTAGAAAACGCTTGGTAAAGCAAGAAGTAGAGGGAGAGAGTTTTCTACACTACGACCAAGAGAGAGCAAAGGTACAAGGGTTGCGCCCAATGATATTATTAGAATCCAATTTCTATTGTTGGGTTTTAGAAAAACCTGAAGATCTCCAAGTTTGAACATTATTGGTAATGTCACAATGAAAAGCCCAAGTTCTACGGACGCACTAGGTAAACTAGTTACTTCAAAGTTTAATGCTCCAAACCAACCATGAGACGCAGGCCAGAGAAGTTCAATTCCCCCTGTGAAATAGTCACCAAGAAAAATATGAGAAAGCAAGGCAGCGTAGTATGGGATAGCCTGTCTGCGATAAATAATGAAAAATGGAATCATCAAGGCTGTTATGGCAATTAACGAGTGTGTAGGTCCCCGATGCATAAGGAAGCTAAATAACAAGTCAATATCTGGAAGCACCGAGGCTGCAAATAGAAGAGGTAAATTCAATTTAACATTGGCAAGTTTACTGGAACCTTTTCCTACTAAGTATCCCAACGCAAAATGACCAATGGCAAACAGAGAAAAACCTCTATTACATCGCAAATATCACAAGGGGTCTATTAAACTCTTCAGAAAAAGTTGTTATTACCGTTGTGCAAATGCTCAATTAACCTAAACTGCAATAAATACAAAGAAAAAACCCCGAAAAAACTCTTCTCTTTAGGAAAATCAATGGATTAATCTGCCTGGTTTTAATCCAATTTGCTATACCTGCACAAACTATTATCACTGGTTCTTAGACTAAGACAGTGACGTTTCCTTGTGTTCAAACTGGCTCGAATCCAAAATTAATATTTTTCAAGTATTGATATACATCCAATATTGAAATATGCCTTTTAAACTTCAAACCCATCTTACGGATGGAGAGAAAGGTGAAGCTTCAATATAATTGGGAACAAAAGTTCCCTTCATTCAAAAAAATGTACATTTTCACTTGAAAACCACTAACTTAAAATCCTGAACAATAAAGATATTCAGCTCACAAATAAGGTCCATAACTTGCAACACAAAAACCTCAATATAAAGTACCTATGACAACATAACATAGCTATTGCCATAAAATCTTTTTTTATGGTTGCGGTCGTTGTTGCTTTTTTTCTGCAGGACCTAAACCTTATTTTCAGAAATGCTCTAGGAGATGAATCAACTTACCACATTTTAGCAATTCCTTTCCTATTTGGCTACTTATTGTATCGCAAAAGAGCAATGGTTAATGCATCATTTCAAACATGAGGGATTAACTATCTCCATCTATTTTCGCAAAGAATTTCGCAGTCATCGTTGGGATTCTGTTGTGTGCCATAGCTGTTTTGGCATATTGGTTTGGCTCGTATACTTTTACACCCCTTGAGTATCATATGCTTACTCTTCCAATTCTAATATCTGGCTTAATTCTTATTTTGTTTGGTGCTCAAACTCTAAAACAACTTGCATTTCCAATTGTTTTCTTATTTTTCTTAACTCCACCGCCAACAGAAATCCTCTATAGCGTTGGCTCAACCCTCTCGGACCTCAGCGCTCATGCGTCAAATGCTTTAGCGAACGCGTTTGGAATGGCGTCAACGATTTCCGCTCAATATGGTAGTCCAATAATAACACTTACAAGACCCGATCAAACAATAATGAATTTCAGCGTAGACGTCGCGTGTTCAGGAGTATACAGTTTAATAGGATTTGTAATTTTCGCGGTCTTCATCGCGTACATCACCAGAGGCAAATTGTGGAGTAAATTCTTAATTCTCATAATGGGCATACCCCTAATTATCGTGCTTAAACATTATACGAATAACTTCCATTCTTGCAATTGGCAACAGCTATGGTGAATCACTTGCTCTACAAGTCTTTCATACCATGGGTGCAACAGTTTTGATGTTCATAGGTACATTGATTCTTCTAATAACAACTGAAAAATTCGTGAAAAAGCCTAAACCAAAACAACCCTGTCCTAAGTTGTAACACAACTTCGAATGAAGACTTCTGCTCCAGTTGCGGAAAAATAATCAAATACCCAAAAATGAAGTTAACCAAAAATGACATAGTAAAAATTGCTGGCATCGCGATAGTCATCGGTTTGTTGCTGTCTATTCAAGCGCCGGTCTTTGCTCTAACTGAAGGACCCGCCGAAATATTAGTTCAAACACCCTCAGGCATGCAACCCAACACCCAAATTCTCCCATTACCACAAATCCCTGGATACAACCTTAGCTACGTTTACCGAGACACCAACTTTGAAGAACTCTCAGGCGAAGATGCATCCCTCGTTTATGCCTATGGCTCAACAGATTCAGCTAAACCCACAATTTGGGTAGCAGTTGAACTTGCAGCCACTACTGGACCACTTCATCGCTGGGAAACCTGTCTCATTAACTATCCTCTCAGTCAAGGGATACAGCCAAAAGTAACTCAACTTGACCTAACAGATATCCAAACCCAAGCAAATCCACCCATAGTTGGACGCTACTTTGCATTCCAATATCACAGCACAAACCAGACCCAAGTTGTTCTCTACTGGTACGAAACCGCAACTTTCACCGTAAATAATCAAACCCAACAAAAACATGTGAAACTCAGCCTAGTCACATATCCGAAATCAACAAGTGATGTTTCAGAATCAGAGAAACTACTATTGCCAATTGCAAAAGAAGTCAACGACTACTGGCAACCCATCAAAACCTGGACATCAATCGCCTTGGCAATTAGCCAAAACGGCTTAGCCCTCTCAGCAGCATCAATGATTCTACTTATGGTATTAATAATTTATAGGTTAATATTGAACTTGCAGGAAAAATCATCATTGCTTATACTCTATAACAAACTTCCAACTAAGAGCCAGCTCTTAATTAAAGCGGTACAAAACGCAAAAAAACAAGGTACTCCAACAATTAAGGGAATTGCTGAGGAACTCGAAAAACAGTCAACTTCTATAGTCGAGATTGAAAAGCTTAAAGAAGAGCTTGAAGACGCCAAGGAAGTTGGGCTGTTAGAAAATGACTTGGTCAACAAGGAGGATAAGCCAACGTTAACCTGGAAGAGTCTCTTACCTAATCACCACAGGCTTTATTCATTACCTATCATTTCTCTCTTCATTAAATTTTAATTTTTTTGGGACTCAAAATCTCAATTTATCATGTCATTTCCTATTTTTGTACCAATTTTGTTGTAATAATTCTTGAATTTCTTTCTTAGTAATCTAAAATTCATATTCTTTATTAAGTAAGATGTATTATTACTAAAGATTGAATTAAAAGAGGCGATAAAATGTTAAGTAAAAACTGTGAAGGATGCTCAAATCAACTGCACTTATGCAAACAACGTTATTGTCGAGTAATCGTTGGTGAAAAAGTCTACTGCCCCGACGGCACTGCTCATTTAGTTGATAGCTAAATTCACAAATAAAAATTCTCCTAAAACAATTCAAATTTCCAATTAATAAAATTTTTTTTAATACAGTATTTTTTTCATTAATGTTTACTGCTAGAAAAAGGAAAGTCTTATAAAAAAATTGAACCAATTATCTCTAAGGAGTTCGTTAATTTGGATAAAGAAGACGAAATTTTAACAGAATTAAAGAAGATTAGTGCTGCTTTAGAAAAAGCTCCACCACCGACACCGCCAAAAGGATTCGTAAACGAGTTCAAGGATTTTCTATCAAAGTATAAAATATTTGGTTTAGCTGTGGCTTTTATCTTAGCTTTATATGCTGGCACCTTGATTCAAGCGCTTGTCAAAGACTTCATTATTCCGTTGCTAGGCTTAATTATTCCAGGCATGTCAGATCTAGCATCTTATTCTGCAACACTGCTAAGTCAAGTCTTTGGCATAGGCGACTTTCTGGTAGCGTTAATTACTTTCATAATTGTCGCTTTAGTAGTCTTTGTTATTGTCAAAGTAGCAAAGAAATGGCACATAGAATAAACTTTCTTCTTTTTTTGTATTTGAAGATTTATTTGAAATTTTGGATGCAGATCATTTTATTAGGTTGATATGCTAAAACTGGTTACTAAGGTTCTAATCTTGACAGCACAATGTCCTGAATGCAGTTATATTTTTTCTGATAAAGAAGATTTCGTAAAATATTCTGCTGTTGGAGAAATAATTCAATGCCCAGTTTGTCAGGTTGAGCTTATTATTAACAAGGATTTGCAACTTCAAGTTTTGGATTTGGAAAGTTCAGATGAAAATCGTGAATAGCAATATTGTATGGTAGATTAGCTGCAAGAATGATTTGTGGAACTGTTTTGTGAATAATTGGTGCAGAAACCTTAAATGTGCATATTATATTAAGACACATTACACAATACTGAAATAAGGAAGTGAAAAAAAATAATGGATCGCGCTTACATTCTTCCATGCCAGAAATCCACTTTCGATAGTTGCGAGGGCTGCCCAAAAGCAGATTGTCACTCAAAACATTACTTGGGTATGGAACCAGAGATAATTCATGCTTAGTAATAAAAAATTTACCATTCAAGTTATGCATTAATGATTTTCAATCAAAAATATTTTTTTATATATTTAAATAAGCGATTTTATAGCACTTTGCTTTATCCCAGATGCTTGTGGTTTTTTTTGTAGAAATTTATGAATTTCAAAGTAAATATTCAATATAAGTATCGTGCATACTAATACTTCTTATATCAGATATCACTAAGATTTATTTCAATATCCAATAACGAGGAAAAGCTGGTGACTAAAAAAAGAACTAATAACACTAAATTCTCTACAAACAAAAGTCGCCAGAGGAGATTCCCCGTCCATAAAAAAAGGATGCCAATCATAAAATGTTTATGCGGCACGGAAATTTTAGTTGTCCCAGATTTAAAAGCGATGAACAAAGCAATAGCCAATCATGTTGCCACAAAACATAAAACAACACCCGATGAACTGGAAAAATTAGCAGATTTCCTATCAGAACAAGCTCTACTTGAAGCGACAAGAACCCAGACATCAGCTAGAAACTAATCAAATTCATCTAAAAAAAAGATTTAAAATAAAAATCGGTGAAAGTTGCCTATTTTATTTGTGTTCTTTAAGCATAGTCATTGGTGAAGTACTGGTTTCTGCAATACCTGGCATAGCCCGTAATATTTCACCAACGAAATGAAGGCTGTTATCATTACTGTCGGCTTTGAAGAAAAGAGCGAAATCCCAATATCCAAACAAACTCCATGAGGACTCGATCATTACTCCTTTCATTGGTTCTGTCGGCATCTTTTTGAAAGCTTCCCAAAAATCTCCGCCTTTACCTGAGATTGTTTTGATTAAAACTTGATATTTCATCATATTTTTTTCCAATTAAAACACCATCTTATTTTTGGATAGACTTGGCTTTAAGACTCTGTGACTGCCTAAGCACAATCACAAAAGCTACCTTCAACCTCAATTCAAAAAGTGTGAAGAATACTGCAATCATTTCAAGTTTTTGTGTTTTGCATACTTAATAAAAAATCAAATCATGCTTTATACAAATTACTTTCGATGATCATAAGCTTTGTTAATTATTGTTTCTTCTTCGACAGCTTTTTCCATTAGACTTCTGATGGCTTTGTTCATATTGCCGCCAAAATAGGGTTTCACAATTTTTGTCGCGAACTCTTTTAGCATCTCTGCAGATATATTATGTAATTTCAAGTCTACCAATAGTTCTTTTTCTATTATGATCTCATTTTGGGTCACATTTGTTCACAGAAACTCAGATATTCTGAATAATGCTTAAAAGGCGGGTGTTCACCCGACGTTGAGTGTTTTGGGAGAGGTCATTGAAAGTGGTATCAAATTAGTTTAAAATATTCAGAAAGTAAGATCATTTTGATTTGTCAAGCTGATGACTGAAAACCCATAGGCCAGGTAGGACCTTTGTTAAGTTCTTGTTTTTTCTGATGAATTGCAGCGACCGTTGCGTTAACATTTTTTTCCTCAACAACTAAAATAATCTGCGATGTGTGCGGTGCAAAGATTCCACGTTTAATATTGATGCCTGAAATAGCACTTATGGCTAAAGAAGCTACACCAGGTGAATCCTTCATTCGATCACCAATTAACGTAACAACACCTAAACCATAATTTATTCGCATTTTTTCATCGAACCCCTTGATTTTTTCTTCGTTTTTCTTTAGAAATTCTGAATCTAAGAAAAGGAAATCGCGGATGCGCTCTCCTGTTTCCATAGTTTCAGCGCCTAAATCCATGAAGTCGTTTCTTCGTTCCCATATACGCAAGGAATCTTCGAGCGAGCGGCTTTTCTCATCATTCATGGAGAGAATTGCGCAGCCGGACTTGCCAGTTAGGCATTTTACAACTTCTCCACCTGTTGTTTCAGCTTCAATGACAGATTGCATTTTTGGTTCATCGATTGGTACAACTACTAATGGTTGACTAAAACGTCTTGCCATTGCAATAGCTGGGCTCTGTACAATTTTCATACCCATCATCGAAGCTTTATGTGCTTCATTGTAGGTTAATGCACTAACGTGTTCAGTTTTTTGTCCTCTCACAACCTTGGGATCAGCGCTTTGAATCGGGACGTCTTTATAAAGTAGAGTTTTTATTGCGTAAACATCTTTAAGAAGGCAAGAAGTGAAAACAGCAGTTAAGTCTGATCCACCCCTACCTAAGATTGTTTCGAGTCCGTCTGTTGTGACTCCCAAGAAACCTGCCATCGAAACAACTTTGTTCTCTTCTAAGGGAGCGATTAGGGTATGGATCTTTTTCTTACTTAACTCAAAATTTGGTAAGGCATCTTCAAAATTGTCGTCAGTAACAATCGGCCAGTCTTCCATGGAAAGATTAAATGAATCTATTTCATGACTTTTTAGAATGTAATCCATAAGCATAGACATGGCAAGCTCCCCTCCTAAGGTGAGCGTTCGGGCTTTGATATTTCCGCTGAAACGTTTGTTCACTGAGTCTAGGGTAGCTTGGGTCAAAGCCTTGTAATTAGCTAATTCCTCTTTGGCATGTTTTAGCCATTTTCCTTTAACATAAATCCCGGCTAATTTGTGATAGACTTCAAAAACAGGATCCAAAGGTTGTTGACAAGCTTGCGCATAAGACTCCCCTATTTTTATGAGAGCATCTGTGCAGCCCATTGGTGCCGAAAAAACAGCTATTGATCCATGAGCATCGTTATCTTTGATTTCAGCTATTCGCTTGATTATTTTTGGGATTCCTTTGCCTTCGACATCAAGAAGACTCCCGCCGAACTTAGCAACTGAAACAGTCTTGAAAGCTCATTCCACCTGTACAAATTAGCAACATAAGCAATGTTTAATATAATTTTCTAATTTGAGCGCTTATTTTGTAAATGCAAAAAAGAAAAGGAAATAAACGCCGAATGGTTTCCAATTATAGAAGAAGGTTTTAACAAGTTATGTATGACGGATATGTATTTTATTGTAACAAAACATCCCAACAGCAATGCCTAAGCAATAAACGATACACCTGTGCGGATGAAAAAACTAAGCCCAACGAAGATCAAATCAAGGTTGGTTCAATAATTTTCCTATACAACCTTGAGGATAAAAGTCTGCTTGGTCCATTCACAGCCCTACCGGAAGGTGACGAATTAGATGCAGGCGCATGGGCCATGGATGTTAACACAAATATACCCTCAGAAGACCTCAAAGTTACATGGGAAGATCTTCATATCATCCAGAATGCACCTGAAGAACTTCCATTTCTAAAAAACCCAAAAACTTGCAAACTAACATCATTAGAAACACAAAATGCACTAGATCAGCTAAAAAAAGGCAAACTCTACCTATACTCCAAAGACCAAAAGACTAACACTTAGAAAATTTCTTTGTTTCTAACTCTACAATTTTATGGCAATTAATGCATCTAGTTAATTTAAATTCAAACCCGTTTAAGATATCAAAACGTCTTTGAGTGTACAATTCCTGTTTCCGATGATTACAATTAATCTCTCGCATGCTAAACAAAATGTCCGCTTCCATTCTCCTTCTCCTCACTCAATAATAAGGGAGCGTTCCTAAAAAATTTTGTTGAAAAATGTAAATAAGAACCATAAATAAAAAAATTTGAGAGTAATACAGTTTTTACTCTGCGGTTTTTATTTCTACGTCAACTTTTACAGGTATTTTTTCTTTGTAAACAAGAAGTACTGGACAACCTGCTTCAGTTCTTCTCCAAGCTGCTTCGACAAGAGCTTTTCGTGTTTTTGACGCAATGTTTACTTTCATGGTTACTCCTTTTAGGGTTGGTGAATCAGAGGCTTTTTCTGCATCAACCAAGATCTCAATGTTGCCAGGGTCAATTTTGCTGTTCTTGCATACGTCTGCGTAGATAATAACTCCACAGCCAGCAAGTGCCATCAAAGCTAACTCTAAAGGTGTTGGGCCTGCGTTGGTTCCTCCGGCAGCTTCAGATAAATCACAGATTACGTTGTGACCTCGACCATTACCGGTTACTAAACGGACATTTTCTAAAAGTTTTGCACTTGCTTTAAGTTTTGCCATGAAATCACTATTGAGTTAGAAGTTTTCTTAGAGATTTAAGAATTCTGTTCCATAGTTTACGTCATCGAATTTGAAATTGGAATGTGAAGCATTAAATAGCAAAAAAATGTTCAAATAGAATATCCTCTTGGAGAAGTCGACTTGGTAGTTAAAGGTCCAGTATTGATTGTACCCTGGAGATGCACTTTCGAATGCGAGAGTAACTGTGTCCATTGTACTTCAGCAGGAAAAAAAGCAGCTCCAGATGAATTAAACACTAAAGACGCATTGAAAATAGTTGACCAAGTAGCTGATTTTGGCGCAGGTTTCTTTGGAATTACCGGAGGGCAACCCTTTCTACGAAAGGACCTCTTTGAAGTTCTCGATTATGCTACAAAATTAGGATTAAATACAAGCATCATAACTGACGGGCGCCTCCTGGGGAAAGCAGCTTATCAAAAAATCGTTAAGAACCAAACTAAACTCTCAGTTAGCATCGATGGCGCGCAAGAAACAAATGATGCTATCCGTGGCAAAGGCGCTTACAAAGCAGCCCTCTCAGCGATAAAGAGGTTTTCAAAAGAAAAACTCCTTAATTGCCTTGTTTACACTTTCGCTAACGCCGACAAAGTTACTAACGTTAATGAAGAAGACATGCGGCATGTGCTGGAATTAGCTAAGAAATATGATGCGCGTTGGGTAGTCTTCCATGGTTTAATTCCCTATAGTAAAAACTGCCTTAAAGCTGACCCAACTCCTGCCCAGTACGAGTGGTTATGCAACAAACTTTACAATTTAACAGAAGAATATAAGGGAAAACCCGGAATCAACGTGTATATTCCCTTTTATGCTCGAGTTGCCAAGCAACGCGGCATGCCTGACTTTCAAAAATGGTATTCCAACTTCTTTTTAGGCAGATGCTTTTTTGGCAAATTTCTTAGTATAGCGGAAAACGGCGATGCGATTCCCTGCAGTTACAACGACGCTTATCGGGTTGGAAACATTAAGGACAAACATATCGCCGAGATTTGGGATAACATGCAAAAAAGTGAATTCTTCAACAAAATTAAAGATAAGACGAACATCAAGGGTAAATGCGGCGTTTGCGAATACAAAGAACTATGTGGTGGCTGCAGATCCGCAGCGTTATTTTACACTGGTGACATTTTAGGTTCTGACCCTCGATGCGGATATGTTCCTGAATCATTAAGAAAGAAAAAATAGCGATCTATTGACTCTTTTTAAATATTAAAAATAATTTTTCTTGTATAAGAGGGAGTGACGTGCACCCAAAAGATATTTGGAAGAGAGAGGGGTAAAGGAAATTAATGGATGCACATCACACAATTATGGTCTTCTCAGATGCTGTCGAAAGAGAAATCCACAAGTTCGTCTAGATCTGTTATAGTTTTGTTGTGCTTTAGCTTTTGGAAAAGAAAGTTTTTCTGAGCCTTTACTTGTAATGAAGACAGATCCTCCGTTTTTAAGATGTTCTTTAACTTGGAAAAAATCCACTTTTTTTGCTTCTTGAACTTCAACGTCTTCACCGTCATCTTTGTCTAAGAGCAGTACTTGAAACACCGATGGTCTATTCCTTCTTTTAAGCTGAACAGTCACAACAATTCTTCCTACAGTCTTTTGAGAATAATGTATAGTTCATCGAAAAATGTTTAAAGCTATGTTGTTGCTAGCCCGCTACCACAAAATTAATATTTTATTTTAAAATGAACGGTAAAATTTTATTATCTCTCAAGGATTCAACGATTAAATCAGGCTTTTCCACTTTAAGTTCTTCTTCCTTGTAAACGCCTGTTGTAACTGCAATGCAACTCATGTTTGCGGATTTAGCTGCTTTAATGCCAAATATAGAATCCTCAAAAACCACACATACCTGCGGTTTAGCCTTGAGTTGTTCAGCTGTTTTAAGAAAGATTTCCGGGTCAGGTTTAGAATGGAAAACTGCCTCAACAGTTAGAACCACATCAAAACAGTTTTCAAGTCCATTAGTTTGTAGCAGATTCATAATCACGCTGCGATTATTCATAGATGCCAAACCAACTTTCACCTTGTCCCGAAGTGACTCTAAAAGCTCTCGGCTGCCATCAAACAATGTAACCTCACTTGCTAATTCGATTTGCACTTTGCTTTTCGTTTCAACAAGCTGTTTTACGATTTTTTCGTCAACACTCCTATTTGCGGCGGAGAGAATTTCTCGGAAAGTCTCTGATGCACCAACCCCGATCCTTCGTTCAATAAATTGAGTTGGAACTTCGATGTTAATTTCCTTGAGTGCTTTTTGGAATGAAACTACAATTACTTTTCGAGTATCGGCAAGGGTTCCATCCCAGTCAAATATTACTGCTTCAAACATTTAAAATTCGCTATCATACATTTAGTTTTTCTCTAATAGTCTGGCTTTTTTTGGTGGCTTCTTCAATAGCGCGAATCATTGCAGGTCGAATTTGAGATTGTTCAATCTGGTAGATAGCTTCAATTGTTGTTCCTCCTGGGGTAGTAGTCATATCCTTAATTTTCGCTGGATCTTCATGCAAATCGATAACTAGTTTACCCGTGCCCATTACAGTTTGAGCTGCTGCTGATAGGGCGATATTTCTTGGCAACCCAACTTTCAACCCTGCATAAGTTAACGCTTCAATTATGATCGATATGTAGCCTGGTCCGCTACCGCTGACAGCGGTGATTGCATCCATGTACTTCTCATCCATTTCATCGCAGATTCCCATCATATTTAGAAGCATTTTGACTTTTTCTTTATCTTCGTTAGTAACATTTGGTTCGCAACAATAAGCTGTATACGAAGCTTGAACCAAAGCACCAAGATTAGGCATAATTCGCACAATCCGAGATTCAGATGCGTTTTTACGGAGAAAAGCAAGAGGCAAAGTAGCCGCAACAGAAATGAGAAGTTTACCCCTTATTTCTTTGGCAATTTCTTTGAGAACCTTTTCAACATCTCCGGGTTTAACAATGATGAAAACGATGTCTGAATCAGCGACTGCTTTTCGGCTATCCGATGTAATTTTTACTCCAAGCTTTTCCAGGTCTTTGAGTTTTTCAGGTGCAATATCTACAGCAGTTATCTTGCCACCAGAAGTTGCCTTTAATTAGGCTTTTAATTATGGCGCTACCCATCATGCCTGCGCCTATCACAGTGATTTTATCATTCAAGAGAGCTCACTTACCTGTTAGAAACACGGTTTTGCTCTTTAAACTTTTGTTGCAAAACATATCAGTTATTTTGTTATTGCGATTTCTCTGAGTATTTTTTGCATAATTAATGCTGAAGCTTCTGTTTTGATCCCTCGAGTATTGAAATGCGTTGAAGTTGCTTGGAAACCATGTTGTTTAAGGCATGTTAAAACCGCTTGGATGCTTGGTGAAGGTAGCTTAAGTTTTCCGCTTAATTTATCAATCACATAGTAGGATGGTGGCAGGTTACCTTCGTTTTTGATTAATGTTAGGAGTTTTGTAATTTTAGCACTATTCTTAAACGCAGTATTCTGGCTTTCTTTGATAATTTGATCAACAAAGACCGGGTCGGATAAGCTACCTATCCATAAGGGTCCAGAAAACTCCATTTTTGAGCCGCATTCAGGGCACTGGTCGATTTTGCCAAAAATATTATGTATTATCTCTCGGTGAAGACAACTAAAACAGTGGAGGAAATATCCTGTATTTTTGAGGCTTTCATCTCCTTTTTGGCAACCATAACCAATCTGGGCGTAGACGCGGATGTAATGGTCTGTGCTGTGGCTGAATAGTATTCGGATTCCGATATCATGCTTTGCTGCCAATGAAGCCATGCAGCCAGCCAACAGCCGCACCGCTAATTCATGGCAATACTCTGTTCGCAAGGGTTTGCCTCCGTATTTTCTTACACAAGCCTTCGCATGCACACCACACAAAGGCGCTAAATCCGTAGCGGTAGCAGCCAACAACCCATTGTTTTTCAGAGCTCTAAATGCTGAATCCAAATATGGCACTGGAGTTCCGAAAGGGTCGATGTCAATTATGTCAAAACGTTTTTTTGGGGAAGCGTTGGAGCTTAAAATACAGTTAGCATCTTTATGCTTGAGAGTTATTATGTTTTCCAACTTGTTTAACTCAACATTGTGCTTTGCAAGTTCCAATGCGGTTGTGCTAATGTCGCTTAGCAGCACCTTTGTCACTCCATTGACTTCGGCGGCGAACCGAATACCCCTTATTCCCTGACTAGTGAAGGGCTCGCAAATGCTGATTTCATGATTAACGATATGTTGGTAGGCTTTGAAAACTAAAACGGTTAAGTCACGGTTGAATTCCATGACAGGATTGTAGAACACTGGAGCTTTGGAAGGCGCATAATCAGAAGGCACGACACCATAGGCTTCGAGTTTGGGCACTAAGACTTGGATTTTTCCTTCTTTGATTATTTCGCTGGGAAAATCTGCAACATAGTCTTCTTTATCCGACATTTGGCCTACTCCATGGATGTTGGTATGAAAACAATTTAATCAACATATTAGATTTATGGTAGGTTGGTGCAAAAGATGAAGATGTCGATGTCGAGAGTTTTGATTTTGACTGGTGCTCCTGGAGTTGGAAAAACTACAGTGGTTACTAAGACAGTGGACGCCTTAAAAACAAAAGGCGTCAGAGTAGGCGGTATGGTTACACGAGAAGTACGAGAAGGCAATGTGCGTGTGGGCTTTGAAATCTCGGATTTAACCAACAACAAACATGGATGGTTAGCTCACGTTAAAGGACAAGGCGGTCTCCAAGTAGGCAAGTACAATGTCAACCTCAAGGACCTTGACAATATTGGAACAACAGCCATAACGCAAGCCCTCGAAAAAAGTGACGTCGTAGTCATCGACGAGATTGGCCCCATGGAATTATTCTCCCAGAAGTTCAAACAAGCAGTTACGCAAGCGTTAGAGAGCAAAAAATTGATGTTAATAGTTGTACATGGAAAAGCTAAAGACCTATTAGTAACTCAGATTAAACGAAGAGTTGACGCAGAAATTTTTAATGTAACTTTCTCAAATAGAGAAAACCTAACCGACAAACTAGCTAAACACGTTTTTGACATGATTTAAAACTTGTATTTCCAGCGGACCAGTTTTGGTCCGGAAACCGATTTTTCTTCTGAAGCATAACCTTGTTTCTTCTATCAGCCAGAAAATTGTTATTCAATTATTTTTTCTTCTTCGCCAGTATTCTAAACCCAACTTGAGATAGACCTGATTTTGAAACGTAAATCTCGATTAGGGTTTTTTTGCTTTTACCTTGCCTTTTGTTTCCTCTGTCTTTATGGGTTCATCCCAGTACTTATCAAATTCATCTGGGGACATAACGTTTAGGCTTCTTAACTGTTGGCTGAAAGAGTCAAGTGAGCAAGGGTTGTTGAGGTGTGCATGATAAATTTCAATTAGCAAATCAACTAGCCATTGATGTCGAAATCGGCTTTTTAGCCATTAACGACAACTCCTCAGAAGTCTTAACTAAATCTTCGTAAACCCGCAAAGGCAAATTAATTATCTTTGTCATGCTAGTCACTTTCCAAATCCAAACTTATAATAAAACTAAATTGCCAGCAAATCAGCTACTTTCAACAAACGCAAATCCAACGTTTTCTGGTTATTTGCACTTTGTTCAAGATCATAAGCTAGTGACTGAGCCCTTCTGTAATCCAACTGCCAACATGCCTTTTCCTTCACACAACAATTCAACAGCTCTCTCAGCAAACAAACTCGCCAGCAACCTGCTACGAGCTGTTGGGCTACCTCCACGTTGAGCATAACCAAGAATGGAAAGCCTAACTTCAAAGTCTGTTTGACTCTGTATTTCATGTGCCAATTTGTTTGAATCACCAAAACCCTCCGCAGCAACGATTATCCCCGCTCTTTTACCTTTTCTGGCGTTTTCATCCATAATACTGCAAATTTTTTTAGAAGATACAGGGTTTTCAGGAATCAAAATTACTTCCGCACCCACACACATTCCTACTTCCAAAGCCAAAAAGCCTCTTTTACGTCCCATAACTTCAACAATAAAAATGCGTTCGTGAGAAATTGCAGTGTCTCTAATTTTGTCGATTATTGTTACACCTGTATTTACGGCAGTATCAAAGCCAATTGTTTCTTCAGTGCCATAGATGTCATTATCGATTGTGGCTGGAATTCCAAGTATTAAAGCGTCACTTTTCTTGCCTAGTTCCAAGGCACCTCTAAATGAACCGTCTCCACCAATAACCACTAAACCATCAACGTTATTTTGTCGTAGTGTTTCTGCTCCTGTTTCAACTCCGTCGGGTTGCTCAAACGCGGGGCATCTTAATGTATGAAGAATGGTGCCGCCAAGTTGAATTATTCCTCCGACGCTGCGGGGAGTTAACTTTTTAAAACAATTAGTTAGTAATCCATCCCAGCCGCGTTCAAACCCGATTACCTGAAAACCCATTGAGTAACCAACCCGTGTAACTGCTCGAATAGCAGCATTCATTCCCGGTGCATCTCCTCCAGATGTAACAATGCCAATGGTTTTTGCCAATTTATTGCGCCTCTTCTCTGAAACACATATTTCTAAAAGATTAAAATGTTTAGTATTGGTCGTAAGGACTGTGAAAAATTCCAAAACACATAAATTCTTTTCTTTTGTCTTTATGGTCTTTGTCGGGAGGTAGCTCAGCCTGGCAGAGCTCTCGAGCTGGCTAACTAGTTTAGCTGGTGGAGAAGCTGTAGAGGTCTACCCATGGTGGGCTTCATTCTAGCCTGTCTAGGCCACAGATACCGAGCTGTCGCAGGTTCAAATCCTGCTCTCCCGACCAATTTAACTCATAAAAATCTTTTATATATACAATTTCGATAGGTGCATACCAAATCTTACGATAAAAACTAAACACTCGCCAACCGAAAACCCGCCACAACCCCAAAAAACCCACCTGCCCAAAGCCTGCCTTATTCAAGGTTGCTTTCGCAGCGTTATTTCTCCATTGTGTAGAAGCAAAAACCGCTTGTACACCTTCTTTTTTCAGAGTTCCTACACCCTTGTTTGTCAAGATAAGTGCGATTCCTTGGCGCCGATAATCAGGGTGAACCGCAATCCAAAGGATACAGCCGTACTTGATGTTGCCAACCTTGAACTCTATTAATTTTGCGAATCCTAAGACTACGTCGTGGTTTTCAAATATAAGCACTTTTCCTTCTTCGGATTTTACGCTGTGCTGGGCAAAGTAGCGAAATAACCTTGGAAAAGACAAGTCAATAATCTCTTTTACTCTTTCCAAATCAGCGGGTAAAGCTTGCCTAACGGCTGACTTCGAATACATCTTGATTTCTCTCACACTAAATTAATGCCCAGACTGTTTAAGAGCGTATTGACTTTAGGTGTATAGCTAAGAAGGCAAAGGTGGAGGAGCTATTTCCGCATGTTTTTTCTTTGAAAAAATCAGGGTAGTTGACTTTACGATTTGCGGTACACCAGCCAAGTCCTCTATAATTAGCAAACCTCTCGCTAGGATTGCGAATGCACCGATAGCTGCCAACACCGTTATGCCTGGAGCAACAAAAGTGGTGGCAGGGTTAAGGAAAAGCAAACTCAAAATCCCGATGATTCCAAACTCTTGGATACCTGTTCCCGCAGGAGTGATTGGGACAAACGCCAACGCCGTGACCAACGGGTGAATGAGGAAGAATCCAAGCCAAGCAATTGCAGGGTTGCTGTTAATTGAGATGCCCAATGCCTCAGCTAAGAAGAACCATTCAAACCCCTTCAGCACCCAGCAAATCATCGTTAACCCAAAAATTTCAGGGATTGCAGAACGAGTTTTTTGTGAACTGTCCTTAAAATCGTCAAGTTTACCCATTATGCCGCCTGTAAATCTTTTCAGGTAACGGCTGTTTGCGATTCGATGGAAGATGTGTACGGCACGCTCTGACCATGAAATAGCGGCGAGTAACAGTGCGCCAGTCAACATTAAAGCAATGCCTAGACCTATAACGAAGAACGTTACGTTGACACCCAGAATAGTTGTTGGTGGCCAGTTTCCAGAGGGCACCATCTTAATCAAGAATATGGCTGCTCCTATTCCGCCGACGACCTTGACTAGGAACTCTATAGTTTGGATTCCAAGAACGCTTGAGAGTGCTTTTGAAGCGGGGACATTTTGATCCCGAAGGTAAACAGGCGTCAAAATGTATCCTGAGCGACCAGGAGTAACGTCGCTAGTTAGCATTCCAGCGTACTGGGCAAGAAGGGTTTTGCCAAACGACGTTTTTACTCCGCCTTTAGCTAAAACACGCCTCAGCCTTATCGTAAAGAATATGTTGATGCCAAAGTACATGAGGAATGCAAGTGCCAAATACTCAACTTTGATGTTTAGCATTGCCTCATATAGTGAGCCAACTCCGATGTACCAGAACAGAACTGCAAAGATTACAACCATCGCCACTATTTGAATAAGAATCTTTAGGAATCGTCTAGTTTGACTTTGAGGTTTTGGCGAAGAGTCTGGTTGGGAGTTTAACATGACGCTAAGGGAATTGGTTTTGTTGGTTAAATGGATTGTGGAAAGACCCTTCGAAACGCACTGAAATCATTTTCCCACAAGAAAATAGGCTATCGACAGCTTCGTTTTTATGGTCTTACGCATTCAGCCTTGGGTCTATAAGGACGCTTAGTGGTTCTTTTTCGTTTGTGATATTCACATTCTCTGCTTCGAGTAAGCATCCAACCCTTATCCTGATATACGCAACCACAAGGCAATGTTACTTCTTTTGGCGCATCAATAGACTCATTATTTTTTCTATTCCCAACCATTATAAGCCCATCAAGATTTCTTAGATAAATAAACGTATTAACTTAACCATAAAGCAAGTTTAGAAAGCAAAAAAAGAAAATAGGGTGAAAATTATTAGAAACTGATTTTTACATATTGGCTGCGACTGTCGAAATATCAGCTATGTCTACTCGGAAGTTATTGTTGAAGTCCATGTTTGAGTTAAAGTTTCCCCAACCTGGCATAACACCGTAGTTTTGTGCAATTGCTTTTACATCGCTTCTAGTTACTGTGTTAGTAGTTGCGTCATCTGTCATTTTGAATGGGTTAAACCATGAGCGTGTAATGGAACGGTATATTGAACCTGTTAATTCTCCAACCCCATCAATTTTTAGACTGAAAGTGTTATCAGTTACGGTTAATGTTCCCTTACATTCGGATGGTGTGATATCTTGTGCTCGATGTCTTGTTACAGTGCCATCCTCATTGGTCTGGGTAGTAACGGTTATTACGACTGTCGCGACCTTCCATGTTCCAGCTAAAACGTAACTTGCTGGTGTAGTAATCTTTGAATTAGTATCGGAGACTAAGGCATTTGGTAGTCTTGCAATGTAGTATGTGTATGTAAATTCATTTGATTGTTTCGCTTTTTCTGCCGCAGTAGTTGTTTCGGTTGTCCAAATAGCTGTTGCCGCGGTAAATTGTTTAGTATCACCCGATTGATGTACCGCTACTCGGGCTTGAGTTTGAAGTTGTCCTCGTACCTCCATAGGGGTGTCTGATAATGTTAAATGATCTATATTGCCGTTAATGCGAATCCAAGTTGCTTGAGTTAATCTGTTGGCAATGTTATCCAAAGGCAAAGCATCAACTAGATTGAATGCTACACTACTAATAAGAAGAATTCCAATAATCGCAACGATAATGCTTTTTCTATTCATTCTAATTCCTCATTGAAGAACTCAATGTATTGAAGAAATAAAAGCCTTTCTAAGCCTAATTTTAATAAATAAGGTTATTAACAGTTCATAATCGTTCAATAATGTTCAAATATGTCTAATATTAAGAAATAAGGTAAATAAAGCATTAGTAGCGGTAAATCGACGTTACTTTTAATTTTTCGGAAGAAAACCTCTTTTGATCACAGCAACTAATAAGAAATACAGCGCTCTCCAAAGGAATAACAATATAATAAATTTAAGTATGATGAACGTTTCCATACTTGAATAGTAATGAGAGTCTTCCGCCAAAAATCATGCTTAATCCTCTGCTTACTTATGCTTCTACTCTTTCTCCAATTACAAAGTGTGCAAGGACAAAATTATTTCGAATATAATATTCAAGTGAGAAGCAATGGTTCAGCTATTTGGCTTATAACACAGTTTTCGGATGCAAACGCCACGGTAGAATCGTTTGATATTTTTCAACAGAAAGTATTTGATTTAGTTGATTTGGCTGCAAGTATAACTAACCGAACAATGACTGTAGATGAAGACTCTTTGCAGATAAACACTACAATTTCCTTGGACTCAAAAATTACAGAATACTCCTTTGTTTGGTTAAACTTCAGTGCCATTCAAGACAATTTACTTACCTTTGGAGATGTTTTCCAAGTTAACAATTTCTTTAGTCGCCTTTACGGAGATGCTGCACTGCAGTTAACCTACCCTTCGGAATTCTCTATTAAATCGTTATCTCCAGTCCCCTATGCCAGCCAAAATTCAGCAAATACGATAAAGTGGATGAGAACCCAAGACTTAGTAACCAACAAAGTAAACATCGTTTTAACAAGTTATACTCAAAATGAAAACGATTTTGCAAGTAACTGGCAATTTTACTCAATACTAGTGGCAGTTGTAGCCGGAGTTTTCTTTTTATCTTTAATAGGGTTCTTAGTTTATAAAAGGCGAAAAAATAACGGATTCTCATCAAACACAATAGTCTCTCCAATAATGAGCGAAGAAGACAAAGTCTTAAAAATTCTTAAATCGTTCGGAGGCAGTATGCGGCAATCAGAAATAACTGAGCAAAGTAGATTTTCAAAAGCTAAAACTAGCCAACTTCTGTCAGGTTTGGAGACGAAAGGTTCCATAACAAGATATATGAGTGGGCGGGATAAAATAGTGACTCTTAAAGAACGGGTAAAAAGTGAAAAATGATGAAGCACCCGAGCATGTTAATGTCCAAAATTTCTTTTACAATTCTAATTTGTATTTTATTTTCATTTATCTTTGTAAGCAGTGTTTTTGCACAAGGAACAACCGTTAAGGCAGAAGCCTCAACAAATAAACCGAGTGTTGGTGACACTTTAACCATTAATATAAGAATCTCAAATGTCCAAAATCTCTTCGGCTTAGACGTAACACTTAGCTGGAACCCAACTATCCTCTCAGTAGTAAGTGCCACATCACAATTGGGAGTCGAATCTCACTCAGGAGGAGTTCTTCATGAAACTTCAGGCTATCCAATTGAAGTAGTCGATGATATTGCATCACAATCAACTGGACAATATCATCTTTTAGCCACATCGACAGGTTCTGCATCTTCTTTCACCGGAAGCGGAATAATAGCTACATTAACATTTAGAGTCTCAAGCCCAGGATCAACTGAATTGGCTCTAACTTCAGAACTCTCAGATCACCCTGCAGCTGGAGGTTCCGCAAATCTAATTGATCATACAGACATAACTGAAGAAATAACAGCTGTCATTCCTGGATCTTCAGTTTCTCCAACCCCTACAAATACTGCTAAAATTTCAATTACCCCACAACCCTCGACAAGCATTCCAGAATTTTCAAACATAGTTCTCATAACACTTAGCATCTTTTTATCAGCCACAATAATAACTTTGTCAACCAAGATTTTAAAAACAAGTCAAAGTTTGAAATCCAAAACACAATAAACCTAACAGATTTTTTAATTACTGTTTAAATTCTTTTTGATTAGGGTCAAATGAGAGATTCCTAAACGAAAAAGCATTTTCATTTTATCGGAAAATGAACCTTAATTTATTGGTTTTATTGTTATTTCAAAGAGATTTGGCCAATCTTTTCCTGTAATTAATAATCTATTGGTTTGGGAATCATATGCTATCCCATTTAAAACATCGTCTATGTTGCTTGATTGATAGATGCCTGTTAAGTCAATCCAGCCCTTTACTATGCCGGTTTGAGGATTAATAATTGCTATTTTTTGTTGCATCCAAATATTTGCGTAAATATCTCCGTTAATGTATTCTAATTCGTTAATGTTTGTGATGGAAGAATTTCCATCATGGACGCTCACTTGTCTAGTAATTTGAAAAGTAGTTGGGTCAAGGAAAGTCAGCTTTGAAGTGCCATCACTTATGATCAAGTTACTGCCATCGTAAGTTAAGCCCCATCCTTCAGAGGAATAACTGAAATTTCCAACCAAATCTAAGGATTCTTTGTTGTAGATAAAACCTGTTTTTTCTCGCCATGTCAATTGAATAAGTGAATTATTAACAACAGCTAAACCTTCGCCAAAATATTGTTCAGACAATAAAATATTGTCTTGCACATCTCCAGTTTCGAGATTGACTCGACGTAAAGAAGAAAATCCATATTCTCCGGTACTCTCATATAAAACTCCATTGTCGAAAACTAAGCCTTCAGTAAATGCATTTGTATCATGAGGATATGTTTTGATAATTTGGTAAGTGTATACCGTTGGTGAAGCAGGTTCAATAGATATTTGCCCAAGAATCGTAATAATTACCAAAATCAAGCAAGTAACAATAACCGCGACTGCAATCAATACGGCGGTTAAAGTATTTTTATTCATAACAACCAAAAATAACTACAACATTAATATGCACAACGTATAAAACATCCAAAGCTTGGCAAAGCGAAACACTTAAGTGTAGAGAAATCTAAGTTGTGTCTCAGACTAAAAAATAGGTGAAATCAATTGGCTGTTGAAGGTTTTTTCGAAAACAAAAAGGAACCAGTAGAAGCAAAAGTCGGAGACTTAACCCCACAATCAAAAGCGGTTAACGTTACGGCCAAAGTAGTATCCAAAACTGAAGTTAGAGAAATTCCAATGGGCAGAGATGGATCTGCACACAAAGTTAGCGATGCACTTATCGGAGACGAAACTGGCGTAGTTTACTTAACCCTATGGGATGATAACATTGAGAAAGTCAACGAAGCAGATACCGTACGCATTGAAAACGGTTATGTTACACTATTCAAAGGCAACATACGCTTAAACATAGGAAAATACGGCAAATTAGACACAGCAAAAGAGCCACTCACAGTAGAAGTCAACACAGAAAACAACGTTTCAAGCAAGACATACGAGCAAGAACGTAGACCATTTAGAAGCGGCGGAAGAGGCGGCGGACGAGGATTCGGTGGTGGCGGCGGCGGTTACGGCGGCGGAAGAGACAGACGTGGCGGCGGAGGATACGGCGGTGGCGGCGGCGGTTACGGCGGCGGAAGAGACAGTAGAGGCGGCGGAGATCGACGCGGCGGCGGCAGCGGCGGTAGCGGCGGCGGCTACAGACCAAGATACTAAACTTTCAATGTGTTAGTTTAGAAAAATTTTCTTTTTTTGATTTTTTATCTCTTTAATTATTTCTCTTAGCACATTCTACTTATTGCTTAATTGTAGTTAGAATATCGTTAACTTACAATTTTTAATAAAAACTTAAATGCTCAGCAGTGTTTTTTCACCTTTAATCAGAGTTGTCTTGAATGGTTCCTGATAATATTGATGATAAACCAACCGTAGAAGAGTTGCTTGCAAAAGCCAAAAAGCCAGCGCAACTTTCTTCTCCAATGCACAAGTTCTACGAGGGAAAAATGCAGGTCATTCCCAAATGTGTTATCAGAAACACAGACGACTTTGCAATCTGGTACACACCAGGTGTAGCATCACCTTGCAAAGAAATTCAAGCAAACCCCGATAAATCATTCGAATTAACCAATCGCTGGAACTATGTAGCAATAGTAACCGACGGAACACGTGTTCTGGGTCTAGGTGATATTGGTCCTGAAGCTGCGTTGCCTGTTATGGAAGGAAAGGCTCTTTTGTTCAAGTATCTGGGAGGCGTTGATGCGTTTCCAATTTGCCTGCGAACTAAGGATCCTGATGAAATTGTTAAGATTTGTAGAGCATTAGAGCCGACTTTTGGCGGTATCAATCTTGAAGATATTGAGAAACCAAAATGTTTCCATGTGCTTGAGAAAGCACGTGAGCATATGCAAATTCCAGTTTGGCATGATGATCAACAAGGAACGGCGACTGTGATTTTAGCAGGTTTGATTAATGCTTTCAAACTCGTAGGTAAGAAGCCTAAGGAAAGCCTCATTACTCTTGTAGGTTCAGGAGCCGCAAATATCAGGACGGCTTATGTGCTAATGAAGTGGGGTGTAAAACCAGGAAATATAATTCTTGCTGATAGCAAAGGTATAATTTACAAAGGAAGGGCAGATGTCACACAAGAAGAAGACCCTTGGAAATACGACGTTACCCAAAAAACCAACAGTGAAGGTCGAACGGGCGATGTTGCAGCTGCATTCAAAGGCGTAGATGCAGTAGTCGCAGCTTCAAGACCAGGTCCAAATACAATAAAAAAAGAGTGGATAAAAACAATGGCTACAGATTCAATAGTTTTTGCTTGCGCTAATCCTATTCCTGAAATTTGGCCCTGGGATGCTCAAGAGGCAGGAGCGAGAATTGTTGCAACTGGACGAAGTGATTTTCCAAATCAAGTCAATAACAGCCTTGGTTTTCCAGGAATCTTCCGCGGCGTGCTAGATGTTAAAGCAAAAACAATTACTGATGATATGTGTATTGCAGCAGCCCAAGAACTGGCAAAATATGCCGAAGAACGAGGAATGAACGAAAAAGATATTTTGCCAAGGATGGATGAGTGGGAAGTATTTCCCAAAGAAGCCGTTGCCTGTGCTTTGAAATCTATTGAACAAGGCGTTGCTCGAATAAAACCCAGCAGGCAAGAGCTGTATGAACGTGCTTCTGCAATAATTAGTAATGCGAGGGAATCAACTGAGTTGTTAATGAGACATGGTTTGATAAAGCAACCCCCAAGCGAGACTGAGCTACTAAAATAAATCACAAAATATTTTATTAAGACCTTTTTCGAAATAGCTTGCAAAAATAAAGAGAAAATTAGAGCAGCGTTAATTTCACAATATTTCTTTTTTCAAGCCTACGTAACGCATCTAAACATTCATCTTTTTTCTCGCCTGTAATGTTTAGATTGAGCATAATGTCCCTAATCGAGACACCTGGTTTGCCAAAATTTTCATGACGCTTATAGAGGTGCTTGACTATGGATTTTTCAAGCTTACCACATCGCCAAGTGGTGTTGCGGATTAAAACAACTATGGTTTGGACAAGGGTCTGCTCGTTTGATTTTCTTCCTCGGGTTTCTCCCATCTCTCCCCACCATCGGTTTGTACCGCATCATTTCTTTTAAACATTGTTCCGTACTGAGATAGCGCTTAAAAGCGACGGATTATTAATTTATAAAACTTTTTTTAGATATAGACCATGTTTTCTTCCATAATAGTTTTCAAGAACCCCCACCGTTTGATAACAAAGTTTTTGGTAAAGTTTTATAGCAGGTTTGTTATCTTCTCGAACTTCTAAGCGACACTGGGTTATGCCCTTTTGTTTTAGAAGGTTTTCTATTTCAATTAGAAATTTAGTAGCGGTTCCTTTACGGCGATAGTTTGGTGCTACATTGATTGTTATTATATGACCGAACTCAGTGTTTTCTTCGACTTCAACTTGGGCAATGATAAATCCTGCAATATCTTTGTCTATTTTAGCCAACAAAGCTATTGTATTGTAGTCGGTTAGTAAGTAGGATATTTGGCGTTTTGAGAAGGCTTCTTGATCAAAACATTGTTCCTCAATTTCGAAAAGTTTGTCGAGGAATGTGATGGTTGCGGTTTCGATTTTTACTTCCATTTAGTGGGTCTAAAATAATATTAGAGTTGAGGATGGATTTTAGTTTTTTCTGGGTTTGTAGTTGCGGATATGGCTGGTCTTAATTCGAGATATTGTTGGGCAGCAAAGCCAATAAAGAAGCGCATCCACAAAGTAATAATTCTTACAAGGATTGTCGCAGTGGCTGCAAGTGCGGCAGAAACCCCCATTGAAAAGTAAAGTGTCGTCATCACGGCTTCCGGAAGCCCCACTTCAAAGGGTATTCCTACTGGAATTGCTTTTACAGCTAGAACTATAGATGAAGTTATGAGAATCATGCTCCATGAAACAGGATGATCAAGCGATAGGAATACTAAGTAAGGGACGCTTAAACTAAAAATCCAGGTTACTGATAAGAAAAACAATGAGGTGACAACAGATTTTGGGTTATGACGAAACTCTTTCATTGCGTTATGAAAGTGATCTGTGATTTCGATTGCTTGATCTTTTAGTTTTCCTGGTTTCCATCTTCCAAATGTTATTTTTTGTGCAAGTCTTGTAGTCCAAGTGATTACTTTAAGTGTCCACTGTTGCTTGTACGAGAGTATAACCATCAAAGCGATAACTGCTGTTATTGCGGTAGCCACAATTATTATTAGGTTAAAAACTAGCGGAGAGGCTTGCCCACCAAAATAAAGCATTATTATCCCAACGATTAATGCAATAACGTTTACTGCCATGCCCAAAAGCCTGTGTGCGAAGAGTGATGCCACGATTTTTCCAAACGGTCCACATTTATCTCGAATAAGCAGGTAGGTTCGGGTCACCTCCCCGCTTATAGATTGTGCTGGAACAATTGTGTCAACATATAGACCATACCAAACGTATAGGTAAGCTCTACCAATACTCATTTTTATTGAGAGGAAATTGGTTAGTTCCCGCCAAGAAATAGTAAAAAACAAAACTTCCAGTAAACCAAATAAAATGGCTACTGCGTAAATCAATGGATTAGCAGTTTGGGCAGTGGCTATGATGCCTAAAATATCCACTTGGAACAAGTAAATGTAAATGAAAAAACCTGTTAAACCAAGTAAAGGAAAAACCGCAGTCTTCCAACTCAATTTTGGCTTAACAGATTCCAAGCGATTCTTGCACCAGCGTAAACGGAGAGGTATGAAGTAGCAATTAAATACTTTGTCCAAATTAGCGTCCGAGTTTTTTTAATAAAAACGTATCTTTTTGCTCGGATAATAAATAATAATCCTTATTCTACATAAAAAATTATGAAGGCAAATCGCAAGATCCCTGACTGAGTCAAACCAATTCAAATAAATCTAAATTGTAGATATCTTAGAATTCATTTTGGATATTTTTAGTTAGTGTTTATGAAGGGCGGTTATGTGTATTGGCATCCAATAGCCATCCGTATCGAGGAGAAAGGAGAAGGCTTCGAAAACGGAAATTGTATCTTGGCATACTGGTTAACCTTCAACCTTAACCAACCCTCCAATCACTAACAAGATTCATGATGACAGAAAATTAATATATAATTTATGAAGCGAAAATAAGAAGTAAAAATAATGATTTATCCTACAGTTAATTTTCCTTCCAAAATGTTACGGTCTGGAATATCCAACTGTTTAGACAGCCACATCTTCAAAATAGAAGAAAGCTTCGGAAGTTCACCGTTATAGGTGATAAATTGGTTACCCTTAATTGCATTAGCTTGAAAAATCTTTTCTTCCTCATTATAGCTAAAAGATAGAGTTTGAGCTTTCACTGCCAAATTTAGGAAATCTTCCCATTGTTTGCAGTTAATAATTACAGAATGGTCGAAGGTTTTAACGACTTCATTCACTTCATCTTGTTGTATCTTGTTATTTTCTAGTGGCAATGTTTCCTTGGATTTTGATGATAGTTGTCCAATTAGGTTTGTTACTTCTTTTTGTAGTGTTTCTATTTTTGTTTCAACTTTATCAACCTTGCCGCTTAATTCGCCCGTGTCGCCAATTTGTTCGGTGACTGTTGCAAGCTCATTGATGAGTTTGTCGAGGTCTTTTTCATGTTCTTTTAGAACGTTTACGATAAAGTCTAACGCCTCGAGGGCATCATCTTTTGATTGCGGATTCTTGTCCAATTTCTTCTACTCCTCATCGTCTGACAGTCAATTAACGCTTTCAATAAATAAAGCTAACGAATTAAGAAATAAGATCACAGTGATAGTGTTAGTGTATTGATTGTCGATACTTTATGTTAGTTTTTTGGGTTTCTTTCGGCTGATAAAAACAAAGCCTACTAAGGAAACTAAAACAATTACTCCAAATAAAATTAGAATATATTCTATTTGAGGAATTGAATTAATTTGTTCTGTTATTTTCTTGTCAGCTTGCGGGATTGTATTGATGGTTGGAGTTGTAACAGGTTCATTATCTGTCTTGTTACTCGGAACTATTGGTTGAGTTTCACCTTGAGGTGGTTGCTGAAGAGGAGCTGGTGTTGTCGTGTTAATTATTGCTTGGTATTGATTTATTATGATTTGTCCACTAGTTCCAGATTGGATTTGATCAGCCGAGGATATGCTCATTTTTATTGTAGTTATCGCAGATATCCAAATGTCTCCGTTTGCATCAGGAACGACTAATCGATAAACTTCGTTTAGCTGCGAACCCTCTAAGTCGTAAGCAACTATGACGTCTGTTCTTATTGCGGTATTGATTGGTATGGAGACTGAATATCCATCTTGAGCAGTAAAATCTACACTTACAACTGATGGGTCAATTATTGCTATATTTATGAGGTCTGATAATCTGACCCCTCCCCATGATCCGCTAGAAACAAGGTTGCCATAGCATAAAAGGTCTGCACTAACAACAGTCTTAGGCATGACCAAAATATCGTCATAACTCAAATTCAAGGTTGTTCCATCAAGATTTGTAATTACGATATTCCATTGATTGCTGTTTGAAGCGGAAGCTAATGGCGGAATAATGAGTGGAAATGTGATGAATATTAGTAACAGTGATATTGTGATGTTTTTGATTTTCGTTTTTGTTTTCCCCACAATAATAATATGACAATTGTCATATTTTTATACTTTGTTAGCTGAAGAAGAAAAATAACCGTTACATATGAACTTAAAACACAGAAATTAAAAATTCAAAAACAGACTTTTTTCTTTCGAACAGGCATTTCTTTTATGAAATATAATGTTTTTTTGCAAACTTCTATATGAAAATACTCATTTTCTTTATTGGTAACTTGAATTTTAGCTATGAAGATTTCTTCGATTCTTCTTTATGAAACTTTGGCGATTTTTCTGGAACAGAATGCCTATTTTTTAATCGCCCGATTAACAAAGGAAAGACGACAGTTGAGATTACTGGAGTGAATAAGTAATTGTGACTTTTAGTACAAGTATCTGATTTTTTTTGTTTTGTTTTTCATTTAATATCTCTTTTCACGATGATGTTTTTTATTAATAAATTAAGATATACTTCGATTTGGTCAGATTAATTTGGGTTCCAAACACATTTAACGGCTTTTTTCTCACAAGCTAAAATGCAAGGAGTATTGTCTTTTTCAGGTTTGCAGGAAGCGCAAGTATATTTAATTTTTTTTCTATGTTCCTCTTTGATTACGGCAACTGTTTTATCTTCAAGGTCGATAAGCTCTGTTTCAAGTTTAAGTGCAGTTTGAGGACATTTTTTTACACATTTGCCACAGCCGTTGCATTTGTTTGAATCGATGACAATGTAGTATTCACCTGAACCGTCACAGTAACCAAAATAGGTAATCAATTAATCACCTATGATTTTTGAGACTTTTCATAAAGCGATTTAGCAAAAATCGCAGCACCTAATGCGCCTGCAACCATGGGATCTAATGCACCTTCATCTCGCCACTTAGGGATTGGAAGACACTTCACTCCTAAAATGGCTTCTATTCTGCTTACAATTCCAATGTTCTTGGATTGACCGCCGGTCACTACCAGTTCTCTCTCTAAGCCTACTCTGTTAATTAAGTTAGCCATTCGAACTGCCATAGCGCGTGTATAAGCAGCAAGGACTTTTTCTTTAGACCAACCTTTTCGCAATAATCCCATTGCTTCTGTTTTAGCGAAGGCTACACACGTGCAGCTCACCGGTTCAGGTTCCTTTTCAACTTTAAGTGAAATATCACCTATCTCTTCAATTGGAATCTGAAGCAAATCTGCAAATACTTCCATACCTCTTCCTGTTCCAGCAGCACATTTATCATTCATTAGAAAAGAGACAACTCGCCCTGTTTCGTCTATGCGAATTGCTTTTATGTCCTGCCCACCAACATCCAACACTGTCCGAACGCTTGGACCCCAAATAAAGTTCGCACCTTTTGCATGACAGGCAATTTCAGTTATAGCCTTATTTGCCATAGGCACGTTAACTCGTCCATAACCTGTGCCGACAATATATTTTATATCACTTGCTTTGAGTCCTGTGCCTTCCATTGCGTATTCAAGAGCTTTTGTGGCGCTTTCAGGACTGTTAGACCCAGTGCGAGTTATTCCCCAAGAATATGCCTCACCGTTTATCATTACTGCTGCTTTAGAACCTACAGATCCAACATCGACTCCAGCTGTGATTAGATCTTTACTTGACCATTTTTTGTTTGGCATGATCCGGTGATATTCTTTCCAACGCCAAAATTCTACACCTTTTACCGCTTCTAATTCCTTCATTTTGAAGACTCCTTTACTCGCGTTGCTGCGATAATTGCTGCACCTAAAGCACCTGCATATTCAGGGTAGTCAGGGATAATTACGTTAACGCCAAGTTTTCGATTTAACGATGCAACAAAACCGACATCTTTTGCTACACCGCCGACCAGAATGATTTCTGGGTTTATGCCTAATCTGTGAACCATCGATGAAATTCGATCAGCCATCGCATCGTAAACTGCCCTTGCAATTTCTGGTTTGGATTCTTGACGATGTATGAGGGAAACTACATCTGATTCTCCAAAAATTACACATGAAGCATTAATGGGGCTTGCACGTTCTGCTTTAAGTGCCAATGGACCCATATCCTCCAATTTAACTTCCAATGCTCTTGCCATCGCTTCGATAAATGCTCCTGCACCTGCTGCACATCGTTCGTTGACGACAAAATCAACCATTACACCTCTATCGTCGCATTTTACTGCTCTTGCCTCTTCTGCACCGACATCAATAATCGTGCGTGCTTTGGGAAATAAAAATACGCCTGCTTTTGCATCTGCATTCATCATGCTTACAGTGCTAGCGGAATAAGGAGCCATATCTACGGCTGAACCTGTTGCAGCAAAACTTGCCACTTCTGAAAACTTAATGTTTGCTTTTTTTAGCGCTTCATCTATAGCTTGTTCAGCTGCTTTTGTAGGATCGAACCCCGATAGCAATTGAGCTCTAGAGGCTACTGAACCATCTTTTAAGACAACTACTTGTACTCTTTGGGTGCCAAGGTCTATTCCAACAGTTATCATAATTTCACCTTACATTTCTACTCTTGCAGTTAACATTTCAAGAAATGCTTCAACGCGGGTTTTCATTTGTCCAACATCTTCACGCGTATATTCGGTGTCAAGGTAGTATACTGGAATATTTATTTTATCTAGAGCTTTCTTGACGCGTGTGTATTCCATTGCATAGAGCATGCAACCTCGAACCACGTAGTAAATGACTCCTTGAACATTCCATTCTTTTACTTTATTCAAGAGCCAATTGATTCTGTCTTCGTTTCCGTCTTTGCTTGTAAAGCATGGGCAAGTTGATGCCATTAAATAGCGTTCTCCAATTGCGTTTAGCATATCATCCATTGACCATTCATCGACGCCAACAGGGTCGTTTAAGATTCTTTCACCTGAACATAGTTCATCGGCAACAATGATGCCTTGCGGATTTGCTTCTTCAACTAGGCTTGGGAGTTTCCAGTTGTCGGGCCAAAACATAGGTGTGCCTGTAATCATTACTCTTGGTGTATCAGGCGGGCAAACCCAATCTTTTCGTTCCGCTCTTTTTTCTAATTCATCACATAAAGCCTCGGTTTTCTCTGTCCACCTGCGTTTGTCGTCCCATAAAAATGTTTGATTAACCAGCATTGCATCTCTGCCCATAATTACAGGTAATCCCTTACGCAATTCTTGTAGGCGACGGAATGCTTTTGTTGCTCTGTGACTCATTTCGATGGCTTCTTTGAGGTTTTTACGTGTAATTTTGTTTCCTGTAAACTGTTCAATTTGAGTTTTCATATGTTTTATTTCGTCATTCCAGAAGCGCAGTGACTGAGTGGAATCTTTAACTCGCGGTACATTCATTCCCCAAATAGTTTTGTAATCACTTAAAATTTCACCGAGTTTGGTCATGCCGTCGCAAGTTAGAACACTGATAAGTGCATCGCTTTGTTCAAGGAAAGGTGAGAGCTCAATCATTTTTGCACCGATTGTTGATCGTATTACCGGGCAAACCTCAACGGGGACAACTCTGTCTCCTAACTTAGACGTGTCATACCATCCTGAATTAACTCTGACTGGAATGGCGTCGGCTGCTAAAATTAACTCTGTTGGAGCAAACAGACACATGTAACCGATGACTTTTTTGCCCTTCTCTTTCTCAGCCTGTATTTCCTCTTGTCGTTTGCCAAATAGGTTTGAGATTTCATCAAAATACTTCATGGCTTCAGGTCTTTTAGGGTCAGCTTTTTTCATGCGTTCAATGTTTTCAGCCATTACCTTTTGGGAAGCAGCTTTAATTGTGGTTTTGAGTTCATCGATTTCTTTTCTGGTTACTTCAGGCATGTATCTTTTTCCAACAGTTTCATTCATTTTTATTTTCCTCATTCACTTTTTGATTGTTCCAACCAGTTTCTTGATTTAAACAATGTTTTGTTACCCAACTTAACCTTTAAGGTGCCTTCATAAGGACACATTTCTACGCAGCGTGCACAGACCATACATTGGGAGGTTTTTATTTTTCCACCCTTCTGCTCGTACACTTCGTTAACTTGAACTGGACAAACTCGTTTGCAAACTCCACATTTAGTGCATTTCTCCTCATCTTTGTTAATATGAAGCAGAGGAGCCCATTTTAAACCCTTAAATCTATTTACAACTGCCAAAGAAGCGCCAGTTGGGCAAAATCTACACCAGACGCGTCTAAATATAAATGAACCTGCCAAAGTCAAACCAACAAATATTATGGCAACGACCTGCCCAATGTTTTCTCCTAAGTAGGTGATAAAGTCGAGAGCATAAGGATATGTCAAGTTTACTTGATCTATGATAATCTGACCTTTCCATGGTACAATGAAAGGAATAAGCGGGTCAAGTAATATGCTGTACGGGCGGAAGTGACCTGCTAAGAGTTGAGCCATTAAAGGCGAAACCATAATTGGCTGAGGATCTAAAAGCCACAACAATATCGGTAGCAACAAAAAGAACAGCAATATGATATATCGTGATTGGTGAAGGATTTTGTTTAGTTTGTCTGGAATGATTCGGTGAGGTATTTTAAGGGCTTTTCTTATGAGACTTTCCAAGTCCATTATAAGTGCGAAAGGGCATAGCCAACCACAGAAAAACCTACCCACAAATATGGTCATTGTCAATATTATAATTAACAAGTAAACAAAAAGGATTGGGGGCAATCCTCCAGTTACTGGTGGTACCGTATAAGATAGGACATAGAATATAGCGGCTACGGCGATAGCTTGGATAACAAACCTAAGAAAAGTTACCCGAGTGGACATGTTTTTCTTCCAAATTAAAACTGAGATTACCCCAGCTACTCCTAATCCCCCAAGCACTGTTAGCCGCAATATGTCTCCTATTATTTCTCCAGCCATATTTTCCACGTCAAGGTAATTGAGTTAATGAACTAATCATTGTGATTATTCCAAGAACTATCAGTACCGATCCGCCTGCTATCGAAATCCATTTCCGAAAAAGCGGTGCCTTATTCAAAAGCCATCCAGTAACCCCGCCCAATAATAAAATTGGCGAAAGAGTTGTTCCTAAACCAAATAATACAGCTATTCCAATGCTTCCAAGAGGATTGGAGAAAGGTAACGAATAAACTAAAAGTGCAATCAATGGTGGACAAACAATTAATCCTCTGGATAAACCAAGTGAAAAGGCGCCAATGTCAAATCCGAATCTGCCTGTTTTTCGTGTAGTAATAATGTTTTTTGCGTCTTGAACGTTACAGTTGCATGGTTTTCTAGCTTTAAAAAAGATGCTAATGCCAATTATTATTGTAACTATTCCGAATGCGAGAGAAGAGTAAATTTGAAAGGGAGAAATGGCAGAGTCTGAAATAAAAAGCCTAAACAAACCGCTAAACAATCCTATTAAGGCGCCAATCAAAGTGTAAGCCAAAACTCTTCCAGAATTGAAAATTAATGTTATCTTTACACCCTTTCCAAAACCAGCGCCAACACCTGCAATATAACTTGTAACGATCGGAAGACACGATGCCGTACAAACAACTAATCCATACAGCAAGCCCCCTGCAAAGGCTCCTAAATAAGGATTAGAGATTTCAGGTATCAACGACATTCAAGGGATCCCATTGGAAGGTTGATTAGAGCAAATAACAATATAATGTCATTTAAATCTTACATAAATCTTGGCTCGACAATTTTTGAAAGGGCTTTATCAGTTCTAAAGAAGAAAATAGGGTTATGGAGCAGTAATTATTCGAGTGTTATACTCTTGCATATATTCTAAGTGTGCAGCATCGTATGGGTAGCTCTCTGTAGGTGTGTAGGGGAATCCACTCATATCCATAAACGGCATCGGGTCAACAGTAAAGTCGAATCCGTAACCCCAATTTCCAAGAGGATCTTTAAACCAGCATGCCACGACAAAGAAGTAGTCCCGTTCCATGTTCTGGGCAACCGGTGCTATGTTGGCAGTTGAGAATTGCATGTTAACTTGGTCGCCTTGTCTTCCAATGACGTATATGTCATCAGCATTTTGAATCAGTTGTGTGACATCTCCATATCGTGTAAAAGCTCCTGAAGCGGTAGATTGGGTATCCCACATTTGACTGAGTATTGCTGAAGTTGGCATAAGTTTTTGTATTGTTATATTTTGTTGAAGGGTTGTATCTATTCCAATGTAATCATAGGTTACGTTCCAGAAATTGGTAAGTCGGACTTGGCAATCATTTGCGTTAGATGGAAACAGATTCGTTAAGTCCACGGTGAATGTTCTGGCATTGTAATCTGAAGGTATTGGTATTTGTCTCTCTTGTGAAACACGTATCCAGTTTCCATTTACATCTTTGACTTCCATGTATGGTGCGGGCATAATTTCGGTCCCATTTGGTACAAGTCCTTGGGCTGCGGCCTCTTTGAAACTGTTTATCCATGCATAATATGGATCTGCCAAACCCCAATCAACCATTCCAGTCATTAGAAGCTTTATTTGCGGTGCAGAGGACAAATTGCCCAGATCTAAAGTTAATTGATTCATCGTGATATTGTTCCAAGATAAACTTTGATCTCCATTTATGCCTGGAGTGTATAAACCATCCTTATATAGAATTTGAGTTAAAACGTTTTTACCTTGTTCGTTCGTAGCGTTTATCGGCGATAGGAGTGTGCCGTTTGTTACTGTATAGATCTGACCAGTTGATCCTTTGTTGAGATAGTTTGTCATCGATGTGTAAACGTTAGTTCCAATAGGATGGTCCACTGCCATCATGTATGCTGAATCTAAATAATAGAGTTCGTCCCATTGCTGAGCAAGAGTTAAATCGAAATTGCCGTTATTAGTTGCCAATAAGTTCTTGTCTATTTTTACGTAATCCCATGGGTTTCCACCACCAAATACAATTGTTCCATCAGAGTTAATGTGGCTAATGTATCCTAGCCATCCTGGGTTTGAAACATCTGTAACGTAGGAATACCCTGTCCCATTCCAAACATAAAGTGAAGGACAAGATGCATATCCGCTAATCAAAGTATAAGTAACAACAAGTATCAGTCGTTCACTTAAAGTGAAAGTTCTTGATGGAGTTTTCACGCCATCGCTCCAATAAGTAAAACCCAGCACTCCAGTCCCTACACTAAATGGATCTGGAACAGAAATACTGTATTCTCCAACCGGTAAAACCGCTTGGTAAACTGTCTGACGATTTTCCCCGTTTAACGTAAAAGGAAGAGGAGTGGAGCCGCCTCCTGACCGATTAATAATAAGTGTATGATAACCCGTCTTTACGATGACAAAGGAGCCTTTAAGAGTATTTAGTTTTACAACGTGCTTTCCTTCTGCTGCTGACGATGCATTAATTGTGAATTGAACGATTTGATTTGCTCCAGCTTCTAAGGAAATAACTTGAGTACCCACAACTACATCATCAATCATAATTTTTACAGTCAATTTGTCTAATTCACTTGACGGGTTCACTGCGCTTGCAGTAATTGTAACGTTTTCATTAGCCCAGACTTCATATGGAGTACTAATTAAATTAGACAATAAAATTTTGCTTGATTCAGGTAAAGCAGGTTTAATGATCAAAGCAGCTGTTAAATCGCCAACTTTAACGGTATAGTTTCCTTCAGCCGTCTCAATGTATGTAAATTCCACGATTTCAGTTGAATTAGCCGCAAGAGTAACGTTAGTTGTATCTTTGACGGTATTATTTATTTCAAGATTTATAGTTTGGTTGCCTTCTAAATCGCCAATATTTGTTAAATTAACAGAAATTTGAACTGCATCGCCCAAGTATGCTTCAAGCGGATTGATTGTTAGATCTGTTAGAGTAAATGTGGCTGGTTTTGCCGCGCTGGTTAGGATCCCTTCGTTTTGAAGATAGAAATAAACTCCTGCGGCTGCTCCTACAATCATTAAGTCAATTATTAAAATTGCTTTAAGTTTAACTACAGCTGATCGAGATAGCATTCTCCCTACACTCTCTCAATTTTATGTATTTAATAGCATATTGAGCATTAAAGGTTTATGTGAAATAGATTTTTGAAGAAATACTTGCCAATCAAGCAGATTAGGATTACTTTGAATTTTGTTTTCTAATACAAAGACCTCTTTTCTTAAAAAAAAATAGACTTCAGCTTGTTGTTGTGTAGACACAATCACATAATTAAATATAGAAATATTTGGTTAAATTGAAACAAGCAAGCATGCTTTATATTGGAGAAATAATAAAATGATGAAATCTAAAAAAATTTTTGCTTTGACTTTGCTAATGACATTGCTAGTTTTAGCAGTTGTAAATGCAAGTGTTAATGCCCAAGGACAAGCTACAGTAATCGTTCTAGATTCAGTTGGAGGAACTACTGACCCTGCTGCGGGAACCACTTCTTATGCTGATGGCACTTCTGTAACATTTACTGCAACAGCTGATGCTGACTTTATTTTCGTCAACTGGATTCTTGATACTGCAGAAGGATCCAACGTTGCTACAGATAATCCAATCACGTTCCCCGTCGCTGGAGGAAGTACATACACTGTGCAAGCAAATTTCCAGCCGGTTCTACCACCCCCAGGATCCACATTAACACCTGACTTATCAACTGCCGCCATTGTCGTTGTTGTAGGTTCCGCAGGAGGTACTGTTAGCCCAGCGCCAGGTACTTACGCTTTAGCAGCTGCCGAAAATCTAATGTTGACAGCAACACCAGCAAGCGGTTGGACATTTTCACATTGGGTAATTGAAGGACCAAACCTAAGTCACGGCGGATATCCATACACTGCTACACCTACTGATAATCCATACAATGTCAACCACGGATACGGAAATATGTTCAGCTATCAAGCAGTATTTACCCCAACAGGTTCAACTGAACCAACACCATCAGTACCAGAGTTTTCAAGTGTAGCTGCAATTGGCATAGCTTTAGTTTTAGTAGCAGTTGCTTTTGGAACAATCACGTACCGTCGCAAAAAATAGACAACCAAAATATCTTCCTTTTTTATTTTTTTTATTTTGATCAATTAAATATTAATTCTTTCAGTAAGAATGCATTTTATTAAAATCGATTAATTCTAATAAAAGTTAAGTTATCCTTTAAATCTCGTTTTCATGAATAGCAATCCGGATTTTTTTGTTTTTAAGGGCATTCTGGTTCAATGTGAACTGTAACTACCGCATTTGCAAAGTGTTCCTTCGTTTCCTTTTCAACCTGCGAGGCTATTTTGTGAGCATCCTTAATCTGCACTTGTTTAGTGAAGCAACAATCTATGTTGATGTAACGTTTACCTCCAGCAACGTAAGTTAACACTCGTTTAATGCGAAGGATGCCAATAATGCCATTAGCAACTTCATTAACAATTTCTCTAAGTTCGCCTTCATTGACATCGCTTGCAGGGATCGCAACTCCTGCAGGTTCAACATGTACAGTAACGTTTTCAAGAGATATAATTTCAGTTTTTATTCTACGTTCTATGTCTTCAGCGATTTTATGAGCATCTTCAACCGATAGTTCAGGGTTAACATACGCGTGTAACGTAATGTATAGTTTACCAGCTACATATATAGTGGAAATTTCATGTACCTCTTTGACCCCATCAACTATTGCTAATTTTTCGACTAACTGATCCATTTTGTGTTCTTTGTCAGAAGGTTCAATATGAATGGTTGAGTCAACGTTTCCGAAGCCATCTTTTAAGCAACTTTCAATTTTTGTAGCTAAAGAATGTGCATCTTGCAAACTCATTAGAGTTGGAACTTGCACTGATGCATCAACAAAGACTTTTGAGCTTACTTTTCGAACTTTAAGGTTCTCGGTTTTAACGACTCCATCGCATGAAAGAATTATCTTTTTTGTTTTTTCCAAAAGTTCTTTTGATGCAGTGTCGCTTAGTTCCATCACGCTAAATTTTACAAGTTTTAAGCTTAAATAAGTAAGCATAGCTCCAAGAAATATGGATGCAAAGGCATCTCCTCCTGTAAATCCCAAAATAGCTAAGCCAAAACCCAAAAGAGCTATCAGCGTCGAGCTTAAATCTGAAATAGCATCGTAAAATCCTGCTTTCATGGATGTGCTTTGAACGTGTTGGAACTTTTTGAAAACGGTTACTCTTAGAGAGGCAATGAAAAGAGCGTAGCCTATTGCTATGAAACCTGCATATTCTATTCCTGGATTAAGTTGGGGCGGACTTATAATACGTAGGGCAGATTCGTAGAATATTAGGAATGCAACAGCAATTAGTACTATGCCTCCGATTAAGCCGCCAATAGTTTCGAACTTTTCGTGCCCGTAAGTATGCTCTTCATCTGGAGGTTTCATTGCTGCGCGTACAGCAAAAAACAACATGACGCTAGAAACAGCATCTAATAGGGCATGCAAACCATCACTCATTATTGCTAAACTATTGATCAGTAAACCTAAAGTGACTTCAATTATAACTACGCTAAATATTGCAAAAGCTGAAATCTTCAAGGTCTTAAGCTTAGTTTTTTCTTCGAGGATTCTTTGCATTTTTTATTAATCTAATTATCCTCATGACAAGGGCGATTTAAGAATTGCGGGGTATAATAGACGAATTGCTTTCTCAAAATATGTTTTCAATTTCATTTTTGTTTAAATAATTCTTAGTTGGTTTTTCATTACAAATGAAGTTGTCAAATCTTTTCCGAGGAGATTCTGCGGTTCTAAGAGGCAACTTCCTGCTCATAACCGTTACCTGGATTATTTTATTCGCTGCACAACCCATTCCAGATACATACGCAAGCCTTTTTTATCTTAATTTAGGCGCCAATGCATTTCTACTTTCAATTATAGGTTTCGCAGGCTCCATTGCAGTTGCCCTTGTCCAGTTTCCTGGTGGCTATTTGGCAGATAAGCATGGCAGAAGATGGCTTATAGTCTCAATGACTTTTGGTTTAGCTATTGGAAGCTTATTCTTCGTTTTTGCCCCTTCATGGCAGTTTATTCTAATAGGACTACTTATTCAAAATTTATGTTCCATTTACGGTCCAGCTTTAATGTCAATGGTTATTGATTCTTTACCGCCTGAAAATCGTGGTTCAGGTTTTAGTTTCCAATCAGTAATTACAACACTTGTTTTGTTGCCTGCTCCATTAATAGCACAATATTTAGTTGCAACTTTCAATTTCGATTTGGGCATGCGCATTGGTTACACCATAGTTTCTATAGCGTATTTTTCTATTGCAATCTTAAGACTAAAACTGAAAGAAACCTTGCCATCATTAGAGAAAAGTGAAAGACCAAGTTTAATTAATGTACTTCGAATCTACCCTAAGTCAGTAAAAGAAGGAATAAATGTTTGGCGCAAAGTTCCTTCATCAGCTTTTAACCTTTTTTTGGCCATTATAATAATAAATGGATTGGTGGTTAGTTGCCAAACTTATTTTGTGGTTTATGCTACTTCAATTCTTAAAATTTCGTTGGAGCAATGGGCTATTGTTGTAGCCTTTAGATACCTAAGTATCGCTGTTCCTGGAATAATTGCGGGGTTTAGCATGGATGTCCTAGGGCGAAAAAAATTTTTGATTTTAGGTTATTTGTTATATGTACCAGGGATGTTTCTTTTTGTGAACGCTGATTTTAACATGCTTCTTCTAGCATTTTTCTTCTTTGGTCTGGGAAATTTGCTTCAACTGAATAGTTACCAAGTTTTGATGGGTGATTTAGTTCCCCGAGGGTTAAGAGGAACTGTGATGGGGTGTATGCAATTTTTCATGTTTATAATGCAAGCGGTCCTGCAAATCATTGTGGGTTTGCTTTATGCTTTTGTTTCTCCTTCACTTCCATTTTTACTATTAGCAGTGGCAGCGATTCCTCTATCCATTTTTGTCTATTGGAGAGTTTATGAGCCTAGCGTTAAAGAAAAATAAAAAAGATATTATATTTTAAACCGCTGGCATGCACTTTTCATTATTTAATTGCTTTGGAGCAAATGATTGAAATGCTTGGATTATGTCGGTTGGGTTAACTGTAATGGCTTTTGGATTTGTCCACGTCCTTTGGAAGTTTTCTCTGTAAGTTCCAACAATGTTTAAGTCGTTTGTCCATAGCAAACATGGGAACCCATTTTCTGTATTTTGCTGAGTTGAAATCCAAACTTCTCTATTGTCTATGACTTGGTAGTTTTTACAAATACTATTATCTATGAACTTTACTTTGAATTGTCCATTGTTAGGTGCTATTTTTTCAACAATTTGCTTTACTTCTTCTTTGTCTTCAGTTGTAACAATAATTAATTCTAGTCTTGCATTGTGGTCAGCTATTAATTGGAGAAATTCACGGAAATAATGTAAATTAGTTTTTGTTATGTGTTCCATGCTGACGACTATTTTGAAATCTTTTTTTGACTTCTTAAAAATTAGGCGGCCTCGGTTCTTAATGGCTTCGTCACTTGTTAGGAGAGTAAATCGCGCTTCTTCTTTGATCTCTGGTTGCATTTGAATAGCTGTTACCATTTCTTTGAGGTTGTTTTCTAATTGAGAAATTCTTTGATTTGCTTTGTCTTTTTCTTTTAAGATAAGCGTTTCCAAGGCTTTTTCGATTGGAATTGCTTCAATCATGAAAGGTTTGTCGATGGTTTTTGTGATTAATCCCAATTTTTCAAGTTTAGGTAACAGCTTATAGATGTCTTGTCGATGTAGCTGGGTACCTCTTGATATTCTTCCAACGCGAGTTTTCCCGGATTGCACGATACTCAAATATACTTTTGCTTGGTTCACCGTGAACCCAAAACTTGCTAATTTAACAACTAAGTCTTCTTGCATTTCTCCCCCATCCCAATATTTACAAAATTACTGCCCATAATCTATTTATTTCAGATCGATTTGCAAATAAGGGTTTCGATATTCCATCCTCCCTGATGGATAATGTGTGTTAGATTTCCTTTACCTAAGCCGTTCTACTAAAGAACATTGAGCGATTGGACGGGTTACACCAGAGTTTAGGCCCATAAATTATTCCCAAAGTTTTAACTGTCAATCGATAGGCATTTAGGTTGGAAATTAAGTATTAAATGGAAATGGATGATGCCCGATGGCTTTGGTTAAAATAATAAAAATCTTGGAAGGTTGCTTTACAAACCAGAAAGTTCTGGTTCGCGGTTGGGTCTATCGCAAACGTGAAGGAAAAGAACTTATTTTCATAGTTATACGTGATTCAACGGGAATAATCCAATGTACAATAAAGAAAACCAGTCCAAGTTGGACCGAAGCACAAAAACTCACAATCGAATCCTCACTCACTGTTGAAGGGGTCTCAAAAGAGGATAAACGTGCTCCAGGTGGTTTTGAAATCAGTATTGACTCGTTAAATATAGTGGGTTTAGCAGAAACCTTCCCAATTTCCAAAGACAAAAGTGAAGAATTTATTCGGGACATGCGTCACCTTTGGCTGCGAAGTAGAAAAATGAATTTAGTTATGAAGGTTAGGGCTGAAGTTTTAGAAGCGGCAAGAGAGTACTTCAAAAGCCAAGAGTACACTGAAGTTTCTCCCCCTATGTTCATTTCAGCAGCGGTTGAAGGCGGGTCAACACTGTTTGGCTTAAAATATTTTGATCAAGACTTATTCTTGACTCAAAGCAGTCAACTTTACCTTGAAATACTAATTTACTCCTTAGAAAATGTCTATTGCATTGCTCCATCTTTTCGAGCAGAGAAAAGTCGAACAATCAGACATTTAACTGAATATTGGCACATGGAAGGAGAATGGCCTTTTGCAGACATGAACGATTTGATGCAGTTTGAAGAGAACTTAATGTCATATATTTGTCATGCTATTGGAGAAAAATGCCAAAAAGAATTCAAGGAGCTAGGGGCTGACATCGAAAAGCTAAAAGCTGTTCAAACGCCTTTTCCAAGAATAACATATAAAGAAGCAATCGAGCGTCTTAAACCTAAAAACCCAGTTTTAGAATGGGGATCAGACTTAGGATACGAAGACGAGAAGGTTTTAGCTGAAGACTTTGGTAGACCTTTCTTCGTCTATGATTACCCAACAGAAATCAAGGCTTTCTACTGCAAAACTTACAGCGACCACCCAGAGGTTGCAATGTCGGTTGATATGATGGTTCCAAGAATAGGCGAAATCAGTACAGGCGGCGCAAGAGAAGAAAACAAAGACATACTCACCGAACGTATGAAGGCGCAAGGTTTGAAACCTGAAGATTACGAGTGGTACCTTGACCTGCGACGTTACGGCACTGTACCACATGTTGGTTTTGGCATGGGCTTAGAACGCCTGCTAGTTTGGATGCTTGACTTAGACAATATTATCGACGCTATTCCATTCCCACGAACAACACGTAGGTTCTATCCTTAACCCCATTTTCTTTATTGGTAGCCCGTAAAGTATTCCCTTTTTAAATTTTCTTTAGGTAACCCCAAGTTTAATACGAGTTTTTCCATAGCTTCGACCATAGGTGGCGGTCCACAAGTAAAAAACATGGTTTCTCTATAATCGGGAAGATGCTGTTTTACTTTCTCAGAGTTAATAATGCCTGTTGCTCCTTTCCATTGAACTGTAGGTTCGGAAACCATTAAAACAAGATTCAGATTCTTGTTTTTATCTGCTAAATTCTCAAGTTCACTTCTGAATGCTAAATCTTTTTCTGTCTTGCACCCATAGAAAAGCGTGATTTTACTTTTCAAAGCCTTGTCCGTTGCGTTTTTGCAGATGCTCAAAAAAGGAGTTATTCCTATGCCGCCTCCAAGCAACGCGATTTTTGGGTATTCTCCTTCAAAAGTAAATTGACCATATGGCGCATCTATTCTTGCCCAATCGCCAATTTTTGCCGCTTTCAAGGCCAATGAATATTCATGATCGGTGAATTTCTTCGTGAATTCTATATGTTCTTTTTCTGTTGGGCTGCTGCTGAAGCTGAAGTGTTTGCTCAATTCTTTCTCACCTTGTTTTAGTGTTACAAACATAAACTGCCCTGGTTTGTAATCTAAATCGGTCGGTCTGGAAAACCTGAAACTTGTTACGTCCTGAGTGCGCGGTATTATCTCTTGCATTTTGGTCTCGAATTTCATAACAACACCTTTTTGGGCATTGTTATAGTAGTGAGTTTTAAAACATTAGAACTTTTTGTATATGGTTGGTTTTGAGGGTTTAGATGGCTTAAAAAGCCTGGGTGAATTATTGAAGGTTCTAAAAGATTCTTGAAAATATCCAATATATATGACTATAAGAAAGCAATAGACAAAAGAGATATGTTCAAATTGACAATTTTCAAAACTAATATATCTTGAGGGTGCACTAAAAATATCTTATATAGCAAGGATTTGCCAATGAGTGAGTTTCAACCGCGTGTTTTTGCTTACAGAATTTCCAATTATTTGAGAAACCATGAGGCATCTTTGGCTCTGTTTTTGGCTGCTTATGGAGTATTCTATATGTCGTCAGTTATTCTTAGCCAGTGGACTATAACTGACTGGGGTAAAGACATGACTAGTTACCCTCCAACAGCAATCAACACATTGCTTCCCCGTAGTTTTATCGATCCAATCTTCTTTCTAACAAGTTTCCCCGCGTTGATCGTTGGAGCGTTTATGCTTTGCTTTTACTGTATACGTGGAATAAAGCCAGAAGTATCCCACAACAAGCAATACATAGCGATATTATTGACGGCTTTTGGTTTTATTTATCTGGTAATCGGGGCTTGGCCACTGCGGCAACCTGAAGATTTTCCATGGCAATGGCAAAAGCATATCTCCAACAACGGACCAGTTTTCACCTGGATTCTCTACTTGTTAAGCCTAATAATTTTGTTAATAGGGACCGTTTCACTTTACAAGCATAGTAAAATTTACCATCAAAAACATTCTGTCGAGGAAGAAAATAATGACGAAACAATGGCATAATAAAACTATTGAAGAAACCTTGCTCGACTTAAAAGTAACTCTCAAAGGATTAACCACTCTTCAAGCCCAAGAGCGTCTATTACAGTTTGGACCTAACGAACTTAAAAAAGAAAAAGGAAAGTCTTCTCTTAAGCTTTTGTTGGGGCAATTCACTGATATTCTTATGATTATTCTTCTTGTTGCTATTGGGCTTTCTTTTGCGGTTGGAGAAATCACTGATGCAGCAATAATTCTGGCAATAGTTATAGCAAGTGCAACATTAGGTTTCACCCAAGAATACCGTAGCGAAAAAGCTGTTGAAGCTCTTAAAAAAATGACAGCTCCTACTGCAAGTGTGCTTCGGGATGGAAAAGAAGTTAGAATTCCAGCCGCTCAACTAGTCCCAGGAGACATTATTCTACTTTATACCGGCGACAAAGTACCTTCAGATGCAAGACTTATAGAAGCTTTTACAATGAAAACAGATGAAGCCTCATTGACAGGTGAATCTTCACCAGTTAACAAATTAAGCATTACGTTGCCTGAACAAACCCAGTTAAACGATCGACGCAATATAGTCTATACGGGAACTGTTGTTGTTTACGGCAGAGGCAAGGCTGTGGTTACAACTTCAGGTATGAATACTGAGTTTGGCAAGATAGCAGAGATGGTTCAAGCCGCTCCTGAAGAGCATACCCCTTTAGAGAGGCGTTTGAGTGGGGTTGGTAAATGGATTGGCATTTTAGCTTTGGTTGTTGCTGTAAGTGTTGGTGTTGTTGGAGTAGTTGTTGAACACCGACCAGTATTGGACATGGTTTTGTGGGCTATCAGTTTAGCCGTTGCAGCTGTGCCTGAGGCGTTGCCAGCTATAGTTACAGGTGCGCTTGCAATTGGTATGTACCGGATGGCTAAAGTTAATTCTATCGTTAAACGATTGCCTGCGGTGGAGACGCTTGGCAGTACAAGCGTTATTTGTAGCGATAAGACAGGAACAATGACCAAGGGCGAAATGACCGTTCAAAGAATTTACGTAAATGAGCAACATATCAAAGTTTCAGGTATTGGATACGATCCAGAAGGCGAATTCCAAGTTGAAGACAAAAAAGTTTCCCCTGACGAAAACCTCAAATTTCTTCTTAAAGTCGCAGTTTTATGCAATGACTCAGGTCTTGAACAGGACACCCAAACAGGGAAATGGATTATTAGAGGTGACCCAACGGAAGGCGCATTAGTTGTTGCTGCCGAAAAAGCAGAGCTAAGCAAAGAAACCCTTGAAGATCAAGAACCTCGGGTTTTTGAAGTCCCTTTCTCTTCGGAGCGAAAACGTATGACAACAATCCATTCTGTAAACAGTAAAAGAATTGCTTATATGAAAGGCGCTCCGGAAATGGTTTTTGAATGTTGCAATAAAATTCTTTTAGGCAACGAAGTACGGGAGTTTAGTAAAGAGATCCAAATTAAACACTTCAAAGTTGCAGAAGAATTTGCTTCACAAGCTCTTCGTAATTTAGCATTCGCCTACAAAGAACTTCCCAATTCCGCAGAAGAATTTAAAGAAGAAATGGAAGAAGGTTTTATTTTTGTTGGCATAATGAGTATGATTGATCCACCACGGCCCGAAGTCAAAGATGCCATAGCCATCTGTAAAAAAGCAGGTATACGCGTAGTCATGATTACAGGTGACCATAAACTCACAGCAACTGCTGTCGGCAAAGAACTCAAGTTGTTAGATGAAAAAGACATCGCAAGTCGTGTGTTAACTGGACAAGAACTTGAACAAATGACAGATGAACAACTAGCTGAAGTTGTGGAAGAAGTAGTCATTTATGCCCGCGTTGCCCCTGAACACAAAGTACGAATAGTAAAAGCTTGGAAGAAGAAAGATCAAGTGGTCGCTATGACTGGGGACGGCGTGAATGATGCTCCAGCGCTTAAAATTAGCGATATCGGGATTGCAATGGGCATCTCAGGAACAGAAGTCACTAAAGAAGCGGCAGACATGGTTTTGGCGGATGATAATTTTGCTAGCATAGTTAAAGCTGTGAGGGAAGGACGTGAAATTTTTGATAACATTAAGAAATACCTAACATATTTGTTGCAATGTAACATTATGGAAATCTTGGTTATGTTCATAGTTGTTGTGTCGGTACCTTATCTTGCTAGTGTGTTTTCGCCTGGATTAAACTCAACCGTTCAAGGGCTGGAATCAATAAATAACGCAGCAATTGCATTGATGGCAGTACAATTGCTTTGGATGAATCTTGTTACCGATGGGTTACCCGCCATTGCTTTGGGCGTTGACCCGGGAGATCCTGATTTAATGGAGCGCAAGCCTCGCAAACCAAATGAAAGCGTGTTTACTAAGGATGTCAAGGTTTACCTGAGTGTTATGCCTGCTCTAATGGCTGCTTTGTTATTGGTGGCTTACTTTTCACATATGCCATGGACAAGTGATTTTCATCTTTTGGAAGCCAGAACGCAGTTGCTTACAGCCATGATTGCTATGGAGCTTGTAATAGCTCTTTCAATGCGATCATTGAAATATCCTGTATTCAAGGTTGGAGTGTTTAAAAATAAGTGGCTTTGGATTGCAATTCTCTTATCTTTTGCTTTGCAATTGGTAATTTTGTACGTACCAACTCTACAATCCGTCTTTTATGTACATACGCCGGAACTGATTGATTGGGCAGTAGCTGCTTTCTTTGCAGGAATAGTTTTTGCTACTTTAGAAGTTGGCAAATATGCATCTTCAAGATCGCGAAACAAATCAATTTCCAAAGCTTTATAAAAAAGTATGTAGAATTCAGTTAAACTATCAAATCGGGGAAATATCAATGAGTATACAGAAATTAGCTAATCCTGCTCCTCTTGGACTATTAGGCTTCGGACTAACAACAGTACTGCTAAACTTGCATAACGCAGGCGTCTTTAATCCTCTTGACACAATGATTCTAGCTATGGGCATAGCTTTCGGTGGGCTCGCACAGATAATCGTCGGTATCATGGAATTTAAAAAAGGCAACACATTCGGGACAGTAGCTTTTAGCGCTTACGGTTTCTTCTGGTGGTCACTTGTTCTTCTGCTTGTCTTGCCAAAATTAACATTCATTTCACCTGGATTCGCTGCACCAAATGACGTATCGATGGCAGCCTACTTCTTCATGTGGGGCATATTCACCTTCGCAATGTTCTTTGGCACCCTAAAAGCAAACCGCACACTACAATTCGTATTCATGAGCTTGGCAATACTGTTCTTCATGCTAACAACACGCGAACTACTTGGCAACCCAGTTTGGTTCAACACAATCACTGGCATCGAAGGCGTCATTTGCGGCGGAAGCGCAGTTTATCTTGGACTCGCAGAAGTCTTAAACGAAGCAAACCAGAAAACAGTCCTGCCAATCTTTCCAGTCAAACAATAAAAATCTTCCATTTCCTTTTTATTTTTTCTTATTTCGCAGTCCTTTCTGTTTTCTTATTCAGTAGGATTCTTATCTTGTTTAAGCAAAAGGGGCTATTCTTTTTTTGTTTTTACCTTTTTAGTTGAAAAAACTTATATTCTCAAAGGCTATTTGTTCCCAGCATCTAATAGGAAATGATATCATATGTCCGATAGTTTACCTTTCAATGATAGATACAGTCCAAGTATTGCAAAGGTTTCTTCTGGAGAAATACGCAAAGCAGAATGGGAAAAATCCATTAAGAACCCTCAAGAATTCTGGGCAGAAAAAGCAAAAGCCATCGACTGGTTCAAAGCGCCAACTAAAGTGCTGGATGATTCGAACCCGCCGTTTTTTAATTGGTTCCCTGATGGAGAACTCAACATCTGCTATAACGCAATCGACAGGCACGTGAAGGGCAATCGCAAAAACAAGCTTGCCTACATTTGGGAAGGCGAGATGGGTGAAGTAAAAACTTACACTTATTATCAACTATACCGTGAAGTGAATAAACTTGCAAAAGCACTCAAAGATTCTGGCGTCAAAAGAGGCGACCGCGTCGCTGTTTTCTTGCCAGTTATTCCTGAACTGCCAATAACTCTTCTTGCAACCGCAAGAATCGGAGGAGTTCACACTGTGGTCTTTTCAGGATTTAGTGCTGAAGCATTAGCCGACAGAGTAAACGACTGCGGAGCAAAAATCCTTGTAACCGCAGATGGCTCATTCAGAAGAGGCAAACCAGTTGGAATCAAAGATAATGCAGACCGTGCATCATCACTTATGCCAAACATTGAGAAAGTTATCGTTGTAAAACGCACAGGTCAACCAGTCCAAATGAAAGAGGGCAGAGACGTCTGGTACCACGACGCATTGACAGCAGCAGGCGCAAATGCATACGTTGAACCAGAAAGCATGAAATCAACTGACCCACTGTTCATACTTTACACTTCAGGAACTACAGGCAAACCAAAAGGTGTCCAACATGGCATAGGCGGATACTTAGTTTGGGCTTACTGGACACTCAAATGGGCATTTAACCCAACAGACGAAGACATTTACTGGTGTGTTGCAGACATCGGTTGGATCACTGGTCACACATACAACGTTTATTCACCCTTAAGCTTGGGAGTCACCGCATTCCTCTTCGAAGGAACACCCGACTATCCAGCTCAAGACCGCTGGTGGCAAATGATCGAAAACCACGGCGTCACCATACTCTACGGCACACCAACCGCAGTCCGCATGTTCATGAAATTCGGCGAAGAATGGGTCAACAAACACGACCTGTCCACACTACGCGAACTCGGTTCAGTCGGCGAAGCCATAAACCCCGAAGCATGGAAATGGTACTACCGTGTGATCGGCAAAGAAAAATTGCCAATCATCGACACCTGGTGGCAAACAGAAACAGGAGGATTCATGATTTCTCCCGCAACAGGCATAGAACTTACACCACTAAAACCAGGTTCAGCCACACTTGCGTTGCCAGGAGTTAACGCAGACATCGTCGACGAAAAAGGACAATCAGTGCCACAAGGAACCAAAGGCTACCTAGTAATAAAGTCTCCTTGGCCAGGAATGCTGCAAACAATCTGGAAAGACAATGACCGCTTCAAACAAACATACTTCGGCAAATGGCCAGGAATCTATTATGTTGGCGACTACGCAATACGCGACCCTGATGGATACTTCTGGTTACTTGGCAGAGCAGACGAAGTTCTAAAAGTAGCAGGACACAGAATCGGCACCGTCGAACTTGAAAGCGCATTAGTCTCACACCCAGCAGTCAGCGAAGCAGCAGTCATGGGCAAAGAAGACGCGGTTAAAGGCGAAGTCCCAGTAGCATTCGTTGTACTACGCAGCGGATTCACACCCTCAGACGAACTCAGAGCAGAACTCACAAAACACGTCAGAACAACAATCGGTCCAATCGCAACTCCAGACGCAGTCATAATAGTTGACAAATTGCCAAAGACCCGCAGCGGCAAAATCATGAGAAGACTTCTCAAAGCAGTGCTAACAGGTGCACCTCTTGGCGACACATCAACCATTGAAGACGAAGGCTCAATCGAAGATATCAAAGCAACATACGCAGAACTGCGAAAGCAACTCGAGAAAAAATAAACCATAATCAATCTTTCTTTTTTTATTTTTTGTAAAATGATTTTTCTTAAAGTTGAATTTATCTTTTTTATCACGTTGGCTAACTGATTGAAATTTTACTTTGATTAAGCGTTAGCTCGATATTATTCATTTTCTAATCGTAATCAATATAAAAATCTAAAAAAATAAAGAAGGAGATTGTTTTTAGAAACTATTGATTTGTTGTGGTATAGGAATCCAGCCTGCACCGATCCCTATTATTGCCAGCACGAATGCAATGATTATCATGAAGATTATTGCGATTATAATTGTTATGATGCTTATTGCCAAAGCCTTGAGCCATCCGCAGTCAAAGAAGTGTTTTACCAATCCTAACCAAATGATGAGCAATACGATATAGGATATTATTGTAGTGAATCCTGAGAGTATGTCGGTAAGGAAGAAGTTGAAAAAGTAGAAAATTACTGCGCCTAATATGACAATCCATAAAGCATCTGTGAATTTTGCATTTTGTTTGCCTGCTAAAAGTCTTCCTGAAATCCAAAGCGCTGGCATTGCAAAGATAACCATTACAATGATTGAAACTAAAAGCCCAATTAATGTAGAAGCTATGTCAATTGCCATTTTTTTCTTTCTCCTAAAAGTTTAGTTAATCTGTATTTGTTGATTATGGTTTAAATATTTATTGTTGGCGTCGATATGGTGGGGTACTTTTATTGAAAAAATGGAAATTACAGCCGGAACTTATGGCTCTTTGAGACATCTGTACCTAGTTCTTTGGCTAATTGTTCTAAAAGTATTTTCTGTGGACCAGTAAGTTTCTCGGGAACTGAAACTCCTATGCGTACATGTAAATCTCCTCTACCGTAACCCCTGAATCTTGGCATTCCTTTTCCTCTAATCGTTATAGTTTCGCCTGGTTGCGTTCCAGGATGGATCTTAATTGTTGTTGGTCCATCTAAGGTTGGTATTGAAATTTCTGCGCCTAGTGCAGCTTGTGGGTAATTGATGAAAGCTACATGCCAGAGGTCGTCTCCTTCTCTCATAAACTGGGGGTTCTGCTTGACGTGAACCACAACATAGAGGTCTCCTGGTTCGCCGTCGTTAGCTGCCATTTCGCCTTCTCCTCGTAGCCTAAGTTGGGTTCCCTCATCTATGCCCATAGGCACTTTAACGGTGATTTTGCGTCTTCTTCGAACTAATCCCGAGCCATGACAGTTGTTGCATGGAGATTCTATTAGTCTACCTTTTCCTTTGCACAATGGACAAACAGTAACTTGGACGTACATAGCGAAGCCTGCTTTACGCATGTTCTGAATCTTACCTTCGCCACCACACCGCGGACATATTTTAGCTGAAGTGCCAGGATTTGCTCCAGAGCCATTGCATACTTCGCATCTTTCGGTCCTTGGGATTTCAATTTCTTTTTCGGTACCTCTGGCAGCTTCTTCGAGGGTAATTTCAAGGTTGTAAGCGAGATCCTGTCCGCGGTTGCGCTCTTCTCCAAAACCGCCAAAGCCTCCGCCTCCACCAAATATGCTTCGAAATACATCTCCGAAACCCATATCTCTGAAAACAGAGTCGAAGTCTGCTCCTCGGAAAATATCTTCCTGTTTATATCTTTGATCAAAACCTGAATGGCCAAGCTGATCGTATTGTTGTCGTTTTTGGTCGTCGCTAAGAACAGCATATGCTTCAGAGATTTCTTTGAATTTCTCTTCGGCTCCTGCCTCCTTGTTGCGATCTGGATGAAATTGCATCGCTAACTTACGGTAGGAGTCCTTGATTTCGTCTTTGGATGCGCCTTTTTGTACGCTAAGAACTTCATAATAATCTCGTTTTTCAGCCATTGGTTTTACCGCTAAATTAAATTTTTATTAACGTCTTTTATAGGATGCTCAAGTCTGCCTTTTATACCATTTCCCCTTTTTCCACTTGTTTTTTTGGGTTGAAGGGTTTTTTGTAAACTGATTTTGTGGATATATTTGTAATGCAATTTAGTTTTTTTTAAAAAATTGAAACAAAAAGGAAAAGTTTGGTTTTTATTTTACCTTATAGTCTTCGGAATCGACTACTTTTTCTTCGCCTGGACCTTGCTCTTCAGGTCCTGGTCCGCCGCTTGGAGGCATTTCTGGTCCCGCTCCTTGTGGACCTGCTTGTTGATCGCCTGGCTGTTGTCCTTGTTGTTTAGCTGCTTCGGCTGCTGCTTGTTGGTAGACTTTGGTACCTACTTCTTGGAGAACCTTTTGTAGAGCATCAGATTTTGCTTTGACTTGTACCATGTCGTTGCTTGCTAACGCATTTTTGACTTCGTTAATTGCAGTGTCGATTTTAGCTGTTTCTTCAGTTGAGAGTTTACCTGCAAGGTCAGATTTGGTGCGTTCAGCTGTGTAGACCATGCTATCGGCGGTGTTGCGTGTTTCGGCGTCTTCTTTAGTTTTTCGGTCTTGCTCGGCAAATTGTTCTGCATCTTTGATTAGTTTTTCTTTCTCTTCTTTTGACAATTTTGTGGATGCTGATATAGTAATTTTAGATTGTTTTCCTGTGGCTCGGTCTTTGGCGGTTACGTTTAGTATTCCGTTTGCATCTATGTCGAAGGTCACTTCTATTTGGGGTACCCCGCGTGGCGCTGGTGGCAAATCGACTAAGTTGAATTCGCCCAGTGATACATTGTTTGCTGCCATTGGTCTTTCGCCTTGGAGTACGTGGATAGTTACCGCGGTTTGGAAATCTGCAGCGGTGGTGAAGACTTGGCTGCGTTTTGTTGGAATCGTTGTGTTTTTATCCATGACTTTTGTCATGACGCCGCCCATAGTCTCAAGCCCTAACGATAAGGGTGTGACATCAAGTAACAGAAGGTCGGTAACTTCCCCAGAAACGACTGCGCCCTGGATTGCTGCACCTATGGCAACGCTTTCCATGGGGTCAATTCCGCGTTCTGGCGCTTTGCCCAAGATTTGCTCCACGAACCGCTGAACTAGAGGCATTCTGGTCATGCCGCCAATTAGAATTATTTTGTCGATCCCTTGGGGCGTCAATTTTGCGTCCTCTAATGCTTTTTCTAGAGTGCGTTGGGTTTTTTGAACGACGGGTTGAGCTAAAGATTCCAGTTTTGTTCGGGTTAATGATAATTTTAAGTGTTTTGGTCCTGATGCATCTGCAGTTAGGAATGGTAGGTCAATGTCGGTGCTCATTAGAGTTGAGAGTTCGATTTTTGCTTTTTCCGCAGCTTCTTTCAGTCGTGCCATTGCCATCTTGTCGCCGCTAACTTCTATGCCTGTTTGGCGTTTGAACTCGCCTACAATATAGTCCATTACTGCTTTGTCAACATCTGTTCCGCCTAATTGGGTATCGCCGCTAGTGCTGAGCACTTGGAAGACTCCTTTGCCAAAGTCCATCACAGTCACATCGTGGGTTCCTCCGCCGAAGCTGAACACGAGAATCTTCATTTCTTGTTGTACTTTGTCTATGCCGTATGCAAGACATGCCGCGGTGGGTTCATTGATAATACGCATGACTTGGAATCCTGCGATTTCACCTGCATCTTTGGTGGCTTGGCGTTGGTTGTCGTTGAAGTGAGCTGGAACCGTAATTACGGCTTTGCTTATGGATCCACCAAGATAGGTTTCGGCGTCTTTCTTTATTTTCTGCAGAATGAACGCTGAAATCTGTTGTGGACTATAATCTTTTCCATAAATGTTGACTTTGTAGTCTGTGCCCATTTTGCGTTTTATTTCAAAAATGGTTCCTTCACTGTTGGTAGTTGCTTGGCGTTTTGCCGATTCTCCAACTAGAAGCTGCCCATCTTTTGTGAAGGCGACAACTGATGGAAACATTTTTCCCGCCATAGTTGGGCCTTCAGCGCTTGGGATTACAGTGGAATGTCCGCCTTCATAGATGGCGGCTGCTGAATTGGTTGTTCCTAAATCTATTCCTAATACTTTTTCATTTGTTTTTTGATTACTCATTATTTTTTTCCTCCGTTTGGTTACTTTGATTTTTATTATTTTTTGGTTTAACAGCTACCTTGACAATTGTTGGTCGAATGACCTTTCCTTTCATAATATATCCTTTTCTTATTTCTTCAATTACTGTAGAGTCCGTTACATCATCTCGCTCTACAACGGCAATAGCGTTATGACGTGAGGGATCCAAAACTTTCCCTTCAGGGTTTTCTATTGGTGTTACTCCTTCTTGCTCAAGAACTTTTCTTAGCTTCTTTAAAGTCAATTCAACACCTTCTATCAAGGATTCAGGTGACGTTGAGATTTCGCCGTTCTTAATTGCTAATTCCAGTTCGTCAACAACATCTAATAGTTGGATTACTAACCGTTCGTTGCCATAGTTTTTTATTTGCTCCGCTTCTCGATCGTTGCGTTTCTTAAAGTTTTCGAAATCTGCTTGTAAATACTTTAGCCTAGTCAGGTAATCTTCGGAACGTTTTTTTTCGCATTCAAGGCGTACTTCAAAATTATCTGGGTTAGATTCTTGTTCGTCAACCATTTTGGATTTGTCCTTCTTAGTTTTAACTCTATGAGATGTATTTTTGGTTTTTTGTGTCTGATTGGTTTGGTTGTTCAACAGGCAATGCAGCGGTAGGGTGTTGCTCGTTTGATGCTAGACCTGATTGTTCGACTAGCTTTCTGAAGATTATTTCTGTCACTTGGTCCCCTATTGATTCTTCTTTGAGTTCGGAGCTAAAAGCGTGCTTTTTGAAGGATTCCACGATCTCTTTTTTGTCTATTGTGACGTTGGTGTTGTGGGTGTTGTTGTCGTTCCATGCTGTTGTCATTAGTTTGTGGCCTAGTTCTATGAATATGTTGACTAATGTAGTGTAGTCGATGTCGAAGGGTGAGTCTCCAGTTAGGAATCGTCCCTTTGTTAGTAGGATTTTTTTGTCGTTTTCAGGAGTTACTGTTAGGCTTCTTCTCATATGTTCACCAGTGCTAACGTGCTGTTGCACGCTTCACCTGAAGCACAGGTGTGCATTCGTGTTTATATATTTTGTGTCTCAAAATTAGAAATTAATACCACAAGCTAAAAATTCTGTTAGTATTGATAAAGTAACTTATAGTGGTCAATTAGTAGGAATAATTAATGTTGCGCGGTCGATAATTGTCATTTTGTTGTTGAAGTCAAGGCGACACTCAAAAGCGTAACTTTGGTTAATGACTAAGCTGTCATAGAGCGTAGCATTATTAAGAATATACAATTTTTGACCACTTGAGAGGTTAACAGAATAATTCGCAGGGCGATTGTCTGAAACAAGGGCTTTTGAACTTACCAATCCTCTTTCAACGTCAGGTATTTTCGCGTTGTTTATTGCATCTTCAGAAATGTAGATTATGGTTACTAAAGTTGCGAGAGTAACTAGTATGGCTGCAATAATTACAATTTTGAATTCGTCCATACTATTTGCACCGTTGATTAAACGGTAAACGTTTGGTCAGTATATAAAATTGGTGTCTCGGGTAATGTTTTTGCTCTGTCAATGTTTCCATATTAGGTTTGATATATTTTGCGAGAAAATCTAATGTTTCAGTTGTTTCTTGACTGATTCCTGCGCTGTTTGTACCGCTTCTGCTATTTTTTCGGGTTTTGTTCCTCCGCCTTGTGCAAAACTTGGTCTTCCACCGCCTCCGCCGCCGAAAACAGGTGCAGCCTCTTTAACGATGCTACCTGCGTTGACACCTTTTTTCACTGCAATTTCCCCAGCCATTACCATTAGTTTGCATGTTTTATTGTCTGATCCATAAAATATTGTAACGGTAGCCTCATTATGTTTTATTATTTCACTTGCAGTTCTGAGCATTCTATCAATGTCGATTACTTCACCAAAGTCTCTTTTGATGATAGTTATTCCATCTATGTCCAAGTTATTTTCGTTGTTTTGAGTTTGACCAACTGCACTTTCTTTTGATGCAAGCTCCTTGATTAAGCGACGTTTCTCTACATTGGCTTCCTTGAGTTCCTTAACAACTTTCTCAGCGGTCTTGTCAAGTTTATCGATTGGAGCAGTTAAAGCTTCAGAAACCTTCTGCAGTAAATCTTCTTGATTTTGCATAGCTTTTAACGCTTTTAATCCAATTGCGTAACCTAAACGTTCAACGCCATCCTGCACGCGTTCCGTGTAAACGATTTTGACAAAGCCCACTTCGCCTGTATTTCCCAAATGGGTTCCAGCGCATGCCTCAACATCCCAATCACCAGTTTTAACAACACGGATATCTTTGCCTGGAACTGCTCCACCTTGATAGAGTCTAAAACCATAACGAGATTCTGCTTCGTTGCGTGGAAGCCATGTGGTTTCAACTTTCATGTTGGCGCCAATGGCTTGGTTTGCAAGAGTTTCGATTTTATGAATTTCATCTTGGCTAAGTCGTCGATAATGCGAAATGTCAAGTCTCGATGTTTCTAAGCCTTTTTGGGTACCGGATTGCCAAACGTGCTCGCCCAACACCCTTCTTGCAGCTCCATTGATAAGGTGAGTGACTGTGTGAGCCTTCATGAGCAAGTATCGCCTTTCCCAATCTAGTACACCGTGAACAATGCTTCCTTCATTGAAAGTTGCTGGATCTTTAAGCTTGTGTACTATTACTTTGCCGATTTTCTGGACATCAATCACTTCGTTTTTCTTTTCACCGCTAATTAACCAGCCAAGGTCAGTTGGTTGTCCTCCGCCTTCGGGGTACATGCAACTCTGATCTAATACCACAAATGTTCCGTTTATAATTTTGAGAACTTTAGCGTTGAATTCCTTTTGGTAAACGTCCGAGTAATAAAGCATTTCAGTTGCGGGTAACTTCTCTGCTGCCTTCGTTAGCGTTTGTTCAGCCTTTGCCTCTTCTTCTTCAACAGGTTTTGGTGCTTGCATATGGCGATTAGCAATTAATGCATAGAAATTTTCCGGAACTTCCACTTCCACGCCTTCTTTCTCGGCAGCTTGTTTAACTATTTCTGGGGGAAGACCATGCGAATCATAAAGCTCTGTTAATGTGTCCATGGGCAGTTTGCCAGTGCCTTTGGTTTTTAATTCAGCTGCAATTCGCTTAACCATGCCTTCGCCGCGTTTGAGGGTTTCAACAAACTTTTCCTCTTCGACTTTTAGCATTTCGATAATTTCGTTTTGCATTTCTTTTATGCGTGGAAAATCTTTTCCCCAATAATTCGCTTGCATGTCAATGATATCATAGAGTTTGGCTGGCTCAATGTTTAGGGTACGCATTAAACGGTAAACTCTTCTGAAAAGTAGTCTTGCCAAGTATCCTTCTTGTATGTTAGATGGCACAACTCCTTCGCTGAGCATGAAACTTAATGTTTTGGTGTGGTCGGTTACTGCCCAAGTGTTTTCTATTGGGATGAGTTCTTTGTCGAGTGTTGCTAAGTCGATGCCTGTGAGCTCTGAGACACGTTTGCGGGCAACAAGTCTGTTTGCTCTCTTGTCAACGCTCACTAAGCCTGAATACTTTGCTACCTTGGTCAGAAAATCATTGTCAACATTGGTTATTCCAGCCATTGACATGACCTTGTCGAGCAAATTGCCGTAAATTGCTTGGAATAGGCTTGGCACACCTTGGCTTATCCAAGTAAAGCGGTCAATGCCATAACCCGTATCTACTGTGCGGATAGGTAACTCGACGAAGTCATCACCGACAACTTTGTATTGCATAAACACAAGCGTGCCCACTTCTAAGCCGCGGCAGATGCATTCTACATCTGGACCAGCATTTCCTCCGCCCACCCAAACGCCTTCTTTGTAGATTACTTCTTCAGATTTTATGCCAAGACATTCAGTTGCAAAACGATGATGGAAACGAACGGTGTCGTCTTTCCAATAAATCTCTTTATCTGGATAGTTAAAGGCGTGTGCTCCACCCATTTCAAATATAGTTAAGTGCCTACCAAATGTGGGTCCTGTGTTTGAAATATCTGTTAATCTGATACATGGTTGAGAGATTACTAGTGGGTTTGCTGGTGGCGGTGCAATCCCTTCAGTGACGTATGGTTGAAAATCAATAATACTTGCATGTGTTAAGTAAATATCTTTTCTCCAACGCGCCACAACAGGATAGGGCTTAATCCGTGTGTGGCCATTCTTTTCAAAGAACGAGAGAAACGCTTCCCGCATTTCGGATAGACTGAATTTTTTGGTTGTAGCTGGATTGCCCAGAAAAGTGTAGCATCCGCATTCATCTGAACCAGATTCACCACATGTTTCTTGCTTAGCGTCTTGAGTCCAATAATGTTCACCGCATTTTGGACAAAGCTTCCTAACGAAACCCTCTTGTTTAAAGAATGGTAGCGAATAATCTGCTTCTGTAAACGTTTTAGTCACTGTTTTCAGGCACTCCACTTGACCGTGTATTTTTGTTTGTTGTAAAAGTGCTTTATGTTTTTCATTGATTTAAATCATTTCAATGCTATCAGCGGTTTTCTGGTATTTGATAATCAGTCATAGTATTATTTTTCAAGTCAGTTATATCCGACATTCTGATAATTAACGAGAATTTCCCAGAAAAAGTCGCAAAAAACCATTGAATCCTCTTTACAACCAATACTAAAACAGATTTGGCGTATCAAAGATTACGAAAATTCCTTTTTTAGAAAAAGAAGATTAAAAAAAGCCAAGCATTTTTTGCTTGTTTTTATGCTTGGCATGTAATGACGTGTTTAGGTTTCATAACTAATGTAGATTTGTCGGTTGTGGCTAACTCGTAGATGCAAGATTTCTTTATGGCTTTTTTTGGGCAGCTTTCAGCACATTGGTAGCAGAAGAGACATTTGTCAAGTCTGAATTGGGGACGTTTTTTTCCGTAGTAATCAACCATATCTACGGCTTTTCCTGGGCAGTCTCTTTTGCAGATCCCACAGCCAATGCAAAGTTTATAATCAAGTTGCATTTGCCCCCTAAAACTATCTTGTACCTGTGGCTTTGTAAATGGATATCCAGCTGTTGCTGGTTTGGTGAAAATTAATGAACCTACTTTTCTAAATATTGTTGAGATTTTCGCCATCTTTTACTCTCCTAACTTTTGGGTCAAGCAAGGGAAAAATCGATGCGTCTCTTTGTTTGTTGATTTCCTTTGGCATACATAAAGTTTCTATTTCCGCCAAACCTGTTCGATATTGATCCACTTGGCTCATCGCAAGAGAGGCTGGTGTGCCAGATTATTGATGACTGTTTTGCTTTTTCCTAATATAACATAGTTATGGCGCCTTTTTATCCCTTTCCCCATTGCTCAAATTTAAATCCTAATTTAAGCTTCTTTTTAAAATTTAAACTAAAAACATTGGCAACTTAGCGCTAAGGATAATGCCATTCGCTAATCATTCTATAATTTGAAATATCGTGCTTTTCTTGTCCATATCGTCGAGAAGGTTTAGTCAGATGCCGTTGCGATCTTGTCGAAGTAAAATACAAACATTCTTTGATGGGTCTAGTCAAAGTCAACGTGGTCTTTTTTATTTCAACATTTTTGAAACCGCATTTTTCACATCGAAAACCCTGATTTTTACCCATTGATTTCAAGTGTTTACCGCAGTTAGGGCAAAGTGGATTTTCAAATATTACTTGGTTCATAAGCTTTATGATATTAATTTTTTCAAGATTAATTGTTAATGGTTTAGTTGCGGTTGCTTTGTGTACGGCGCCGTAAACTTCAACCTTGTCGCCAACAACTAGTTCTCGTGCGATTTTTCGAAGGTCACCTGTGGGCTCGTAGGCAGCGCAATCCACTTCAGCCGTATCATCCTTAATTGAGAAGATGATATGGCGCAGTGGGACGACTCGGGGATTTTGGGAAACAATGCCTTTAGCAATGATTGAGCTGTAAGGTTCAAGATCAATTAGGGCTTTAATGGGTTTTAAGTGGGCGTCTGTGCCTTGGTTACTGCGGAAGATTGCCCATCGCTCAATAGGTTCAAGAGGCTTAACAATTTCAAAGGCTTTCTTTACTATTTCTGCTGATTCTCCTCTTATTCCGAACAGAATTGGGTCAGGTCCTCGTGGAGTAATAATTACCCTTTTCTTTTCAGAATCCACATTGTTGAAAGTGTATGGTGATGTTAACTTGTCCATCTCGAAAATTGATGCTTCATCAACTTGTCTTTTCGTTCCTACATTTTCTGGTTTTCTGTAAGCAATCAACTCGTAGGTGTAGTCTTCTTCTAAGGTTTCGCCGATTGCCGCCAATGCGCCAATGATGCCTCGACAAGTGTTAAATCCTGCCGCTTCAGCACCTAACTTTTTGATTAACCCCATGGCTTCTTTAAGGGTTACAATAGTTGTTTGGGTTTTTTTTGCGAATGCACGCAGTTCGTTTGGGATATTATTGTTTTTGTAGAAAACTATTCCCGGATCAGTACCTCTCTCTTTGATGGAGGAGTATTTTTCCCAAAGTTCCGTTGCCATATTTTTTATTTGTTCTTCAAACTCTATTGGATATGTGAACCTTAGACATAATGCTCCGTTCCCTCTTGTTTTCCAGGGCACATTGGGATTGAGTCTAATCAAAGCTGGATAATCTACAAATTGTACATTGAATTTTTTTAATTTTTCAATTAAAACCGCTGCTAAATAAGTTGTGCAGCCTCCTTTCGTCGAGTCTGTGTCATCTAAACCAATATGCATTGTCTGCTGTTGAGTCAATGGGGGCTGCTCTCTCCAAGTTAAAAGAAAGAAATAGGTTGGAAGGTAAAAAGTGTTGTTAACCTAAAACACTTTTGGACCAATCTTATTGAATTAGTGGGTTTTCAAAAATAATTTGTTCTTGAATTATATTTTGGTTTTTTTCATTTATTATCATAGTTAATTTTGAAGTAATTTTTCCGATTTTTTCAATTCGGTTGGTTATTATGTGTTTTAGTTCATCTAGGTTGTGAGCTTTGACATTTACAATGATGTCGTATACACCCCATAAGTTATGAACTTCTTGCACGCCGTCGATTTTTTTTAGGGCTTTAAGAACATGTTTTTCTGATCCGATTTCGGTATTTACAAGAATATAGGCTGTAGGCATTTTTGTTTCTCCTTTTTTGAATGGGGGGTTGGTTGGTTTAGAGGTTTTGTGGTTCTATATTGTTTGAGGGGACACAAAAAGGTTCAATGATAGATCCAAACCTCTTTTTCCAACCAATTAAAAATTTTGTGCATCTGCGGGTAGAGAGCGTTTTTGTTTTCATTTGGCTCTTGTGTAGGGGTTTTAGAATTGTTTTCATTTTGAACTACCTTTGATGCATCGTTGTGTTACTTCAGTTAAAAATAATTTATAATTTTGTGGTTGTGTTTAGCCTATTACAATTGAAAAAATGGTTTGTAAAGTTTGATGATTTAAAATTAGGAAATTGATGTTTATTTGTCTTCTACGACAATCATTGTAAGGGTTGAACGCACTTTGTCAAGTCGTCGAATTCGCCAGGTTACAATTTCTTTTAATTTATCCATGGTATCTGCTTTGACTCTTGCTACTATATCATAGACTCCGTAAACTGCTGAGGCTTCTTCTACGCCTTCGACTTTTTTTAGCTCTTTTAGAACGTCCGATTCGGAGCCTATTTCAGTATTTATTAATACAAACGCGGTAGGCATAATAATCCCTAACAATTACTTAGGAACATTTTGAATTAAAACCTTTCCGATATGGGTGACATTTATGTAAACTTAGACGTCTGGAAGGTTCCATCCTTCTTTTTTGCGTTTGCGAATGACTTCTTGGATATCGGGTTTTGAGAGCGCAAACATGACGTGTTTGCAGGACTCGGTTTCCTCATCTTCTTGACAGGTAATGCCTTGCTTGCAAAAATAGAGCTGAACTGCCTTGCGTAAATCAGGATCCCAGACAAGCACGCCTTTGTCGTTAAGGTTGATGTGATACATCGTTTTGGGTGGACCGGATAATTCGTCTTTGTTTTGGTTATAGTACCAGGTGATTAGAGCCCTAATAACTTCTGTGTCCTGCTCTAGACCTAAGTACTTCTTAATACGGCAAAACATGTCAGCTATTTCGCCCTTTAGGTGAACGTTAAGTTTTTCAGATGAGTCAGGCATGTTATTTCGCTTTAATTATTTTTTATATTCTTGTGGGAGTTTTTTTATTCTGCTTAGTTTTTTGTTGTTTAATCGGTTTTTTTGTAGATTATGCATTTTTTGTGGCAGATCTTTTTTGTCTGTTAGCTTATTTACCGCTACTTGTTTAAATAAGTTTTAGCGGTTTTTGGTTTCTTTTCTTCATTTTTACATTTTTGTTGATTCATTAGAAATCCATTAGTTTTCACGTATCTCATGCACAATTTATGTAAAGTACACAGTTTGTTGCTGGGGGTTTTATCCCATTTACTGTCTGCAATAGCAATATATGTATTATACACAAATTATGCATGAGGAATTAAAAATATTAACTGAACAAACGGTGGATATCCGAGTACAATTAAAAGGCGACCACGCAACCAAATTTAGCGCAATAAAAAAATTCAAAGGAGTTACTCAAAACACTGAGGTATTCAGAGCCATAATTACTGATTTCTTCAAAGAACATGAAGAAACCCTCAGCAAGTTCATTCCAAACCTTGCCAAGGAGGCCTAACTTTTGGAGAATGATTATTGCCCTGTTAATTGGGATCGGCTGACTAATTATCTTGAAGCAAAATTCCCAGAACTAAAACAGAAAAAACAAACAAACATTTGCCAAGCTAACCCAAGCTAAAAAGCGTGTGATGGTGCCTGCAAAGTGACTTCTGTAGAGGATCTTAAGCAGCAATTCGGTGTCATGCCTTGTAAGGACCTTGGTGACTGTGTTGTTATTCCAGGGGAGTTGCTTGATCTTGATTGGGTTTTGATGTTTCTTGAAGAGGGCTACAGGTTTGAGGGTACTCGTTTGGATGGTTACCCGGTTGTTTTGGTTTCTGTAAAGAAGTTGGAGGTTTCCTAAGTGCCCAATGTTGCCCCTGACTCAGTTTTTATCGTCTATCATAACGTAATTGGTGATTGCGGGTCTCTTTTTACTTATGCAGTTTGCCAAAGCTTACGTCAGGCCAGGAAGGCTCGTGGAAAGATTTCAGGCTTCAAGAAAGACAACCGTTACTTCACGGAGGATCCAGCGTCTAATCCTTATGCGACTGAAATTCTAATCTTACCAGTTAGGCTCGATCGGCTCTATACTTTGGGTGTTAGGTCGCGTGCTAGCCGAAGCAAACTGGATAGGTTGGAGGTTATTCTTTGAGAGAACCTGAAATTGTTTCAATAAAATCCTTATGCAGTCAAATCCGTGACGATGTAATCTTAGACCTTAAAGTTACGTCTCCACCCAAAAGAATCGGAACAATAATTTCTGGATCCCCAGTCTCCTGCAGTTTATCTCTTGGTTGCATCATGGGGCCTCATTGTTTGTTGAAGGCAAATTTGATTGGAACAGGGAGAAAACGGAAAGTACATGGGAAGAGGCAATGATGAATGAGAAATTCGGTGTAGTTCAATGCATCCATTGCGGTTACATTCAAGGCAGAGAACTAGTCGGCTCAGTCTTTAGTTATCAAGGGCAGTTCAAATCTGTTGTTTGCTATAACTGCAAAAAAACATGTTCCTTTGACTGCAGTTAATGTTTTGTTCAAATCCGATTCAGCTACAGAAGCTCATGGTTGGCTTGTAGCGTACAAAAAACAAATGATTAGAGGAGCCTGAGGAGTTTTTTTGGCTAAGGCATCGAGTACATACTGCAGGCAATTTGGACTCTTACAGTAAGAGTAGGTAATAGTAATAGTTTGCATAAACAAATTTTTGACGTTTTAGATAACGATGGACACACTAATCCATTGTTGACGCCTAAGCAGATTTGTAAATTGCTAGATTTAAGTTACAAAAAATACCACAGTTATGTTTCTAAGACTAAGTGGGAGTGGAAGTATTACTGTCGAAATGAACGAGGTTCAAAGTGTTCAAGTTTACATTGTTTTAAGGCTAAAGTTCGATTAGATTTAGCTTTGAGTCAGGGGTTGCGGGGGGTTGTGGCTTCTGAGGGTGAATTGGGTGTTTTGGGTTTTGGTTGGGTGCGCAGTAAATCTAAGAATCGTTTTTGGATGTGGCCTTCTCGGTTGGGGCGTGTTGTTTGGTTTGAGTCTGGGACGGTGACTTTGCATGTTAGGCGTCCGGGTAATTTGGGGAAGGCTAAGCAGCTTTTCTGTGACGCCTTTGTCAACACGGGATTGCTTACTGATATGAAGTTGCTAAATCCTGTTTTGGAGCGGATTCGCCCTAAGAGTGGCCATTTTCCTTACAGTGCTGGGGAGCGGTTGCCGTATATGGTGATTCGTGATTTTGAGTTGAGCCATGGGATTGTGATTAAGGTTGGCGATCGCACTCACCCAGATGCAATTGAGGTTATTGCGAGTTTTTCTGAGACTATGGATGGCGCTTTGGATAAGCTTGAGCGGTTAGAGAAAAATGAGTTGAAGAATAGTGAGGCTCTTTTGAAGATAACAAATATTTTGTCTAATCTTTTTGGTGCTGACTCTGAAAAGGGAGCGACTAAGGGTTGTGGAGGTAAAGAGTATGTCTCTTAGAAAGGTTACATCGATGTTTTGACTTTTTGGATGTTAAGGTTTGTTCGAAAGTTTTTGGAGCCGTTTTAATGCGAGTTTTTGTATGGGAAAAGTCCATGCTTTCAAGATGGGTGTTTCTTGTAGTGGTTAGCCCTGATTGCGGACACTATTCTTTGGGTTAATGTTGATGGAGTGGAAAGCGTTGATTGAACAGGATAAACAGGATTTAGAGGAAACTTCGGTTCAAACCTCGGATAAAGACCATGAAAAACCCAAAAAACATCGTAGTGCTGAGGAAAAGATTGGTCGACTCAAATATCATGAGGTTTTAACGAAGAAGGTTTTTGCGCAAAATGAGCGTCTGCTTGGTGAGCTTCGTTGGATTCGGCGTCGGCTGGAGCGGATTGGAGAGGCTGAGTATTCTGTTTGTGACGTTGAAGGCTTTGCGGTTCTTGATGAGGTTGATCGGGAGATTGTGCAGCGGATTCGAGAAGCTGGAGTTCCCGGTGTTTTGCCAAAGGTTGTAGCTGCTGACGTTAACCAGCGAGGCAACTTTGCGTTAAGGTACTATGATGTGAGTCGGCGAATTTTGCGCATGAATAAGCGCTTGCACTTTGAAACTGGCAAATGTCTCTTTGAGAAGCGTGGGCATGCGTGGGCTCTGACTAGGTTTGCTTTTGATTCCTACGATGAGCCAATTGAGCCAGAGAGTGAAGTTTCTACTGCTGGATCTGAAGAGGGTTTGGGGCATGAAAAAGAAGAGTTCTAAGGTTCATTGGGTGTTGGATGCTAAAGCATTGGCATAGCTGCGTGGGTGCAAAGACTGCAAGTCAGAGCCTGCAGTGTTTTTGACTGCTAAGAAGGTTCCTTGCTGTAGGTTGCATTGGGAAAAGTTAGCTGATGGCATGGGCGTCACGAGTATGGAGCGGAGGTTCCTGAGGTTGAAGAGTGTTTGATTATGAGGAGACCGCAAAATACCCCGTATCCGTTTGTTGTAATATTAAGGTTCCAAGGATGAGGAGGCTGTTTAGGTTTGGCCTTAACTGAGCGTGAGAAGCAAATTTTGCGCTTAAAAAAAGGTGACTTGTCGGATTATGAGATTGCCCGAAAGCTCAGAGTTGATGCTGGAAACGTTACTCGCTCAAGGAAAACTGCTCTACGCAAGATTGAGCGTGCTCAGGCTGATTTGGACTTTGCTCTCCAAGTTAGCTTGAAGGTCAAGGTTTAGGTTGGTTTTGTGAGGCTTACTTGGTTGAAGGTCGGGATAAAGAATGTCACTCGTCATTCTTACTTCAGCCTATTCATGAATGACTCTTTAAAGAATTAAGGTATGTTTAAAAAAAACAATTTATGGGCGTTGATGGAAAAGGCTGCTTTTTTCTTTTCACATAAGCCACTGCTCCCCCAACAACCCCGACAAAAATTAAAACGCTCACAACAACAAGGTAAATTGACAAGTTTGAAGAATTTGCGATAACATTGAAGACTTCGCTCTCAGCAGATTTTGCGCCGCTATCTATAAACATTTTATTGTTATCGTATGCTCTGTCAAGTTTTACTGGAGTTACGCAAACACCGTTAGAAAAAGTTACATTTGCAATAAAACCTGAATAATCACTTAACACCCCATTGTCATTATAGTCTTGAAGAGTGGTATTTGTTTGATCTTTAGCTATTATTCTAACGTTGAATATAGAATCGATATTTTGTGAGTTAATAGAGTCAAACTCGAAATGGTCCAATACTGGAGCTTGTGGGTTTACGGTTAGTGTTGCTGTGTTTGTGTTTGCGGTTGCTGATTTTGAGTCTGTTACTTTGCAGCTAAAGCTATACGTACCTGGAGTTGTTTTGGTGGTTGTAAGTGTCGAAGAGGTCTGTCCAGCTATCGCTGCTGAACTTTCATACCATTGATAGGCATAAGGTGATGTTCCTCCGGATGTTGAAGCAGTGAAAGTTGCAGCTTGCCCACTTGTCACAGTCAATGTGGTTGATGATGAAATTGACGCTGTCAACGATGAGGGTACAATTGTTACTGTTAGTGTTGCTGTGTTTGAGGTTGTAGTTGCTGATTTTGAGTCGGTTACTTTGCAGCTAAAACTGTAAGTGCCAGCATTAGTTTTAGTTGTTGTGAGTGTGGGGGAGGTTTGTCCATTCATGATAGTTGTGCCTTCGTACCATTGGTATGTGTAGGGTGATGTTCCTCCGGATGCTGAAGCTGTGAAAGTTGCAGCTTGCCCACTCGTCACAGTCAATGCAGTGGTTGAAATCGATATCGTCAACGGTGGAAGTGTTGGGTTTACGGTTAATGATACTGTGGCTGTCTTTTCGGTTGTTCCTGCTGTTCCTTTTATCGTTATGGTGCTGGTTGCTGCCGGCGTTGAGGTTAAGGTCTGAATAGTCAAAGTTGAGGTTGATCCAGAAGATGTTGGCGTAACAGTAGCCGGGCTAAAGCTCGATGAAGCACCAGTAGGCAATCCAGATGCCGACAAAGACACAACTTGACTAAAAACGCCAGAGCTAGTTAAAGTAACTGTGTAAGTGGCAGATTGCCCCTGAATAATACTATTGCTTGCAGGCAAAGCTGAAACAGAAAAAGTTGTTGGTATTACTATCAGTTGTACTGTTTTAGAGGCGGATAGGGATCCTGCTGTTCCAGTTATTGTTAAGGTGTTGGTTGTTGCAGGAGTTGAGGCGGCGGTTTGAATGGTGAGGGTTGAGGTTACTCCAGAAGTTGTTGGTGTAACAGTGGCTGGGCTAAAACTTGCTGTGGTTCCAGCAGGCAATCCAGATGCCGACAAAGACACAACTTGACTAAAAACGCCAGAGCTAGTTAAAGTTACTGTGCAAGTAGTAGATTGCCCCTGACTAACGCTGCTACTTTGAGACGAAACCAAAACAGAAAAGTCTGTTACTACTAGAAGCACATTGGTTTGTTTAGTTATTGATCCTGCCGTTGCTTTTATTGTAAGATTGCTTGTTCCTACTGGCGTGGTGCTGGTAGTTGTTATCCAAAGACTTGATGTTCCCGTTGGCGTGACCGTTGGTGGGTTGAAAGTCGAGCTTGCGCCAGTTGGCAACCCAGAAACACTAAGAGATACGACTTCTTTGAATCCGAGCGAAGAAGTCACCGTAACCAAATATGCTGTCCCCCATGGTTCCGAGAGTGTCTTAGGTAATGATTGACTTGCGGGAGAAGCCGAGAGAGAGAAACTGGACGTTTCAGCTGTTATTATTGGGGTGGTTATTACAAGCAAGACAACTACCAATAGTAGACCTAAAAATATTAGAGATAATGACTTTCTTTGACATCTCATATAGGATTCCTCAGCTGATAAATTCCGTCAGGAATGTTCATTTTTAGAAATCTCCTTTTGCTTTATGCTTCTTATGTAACTATTTTGTTTATAAGTTTAACTAAATGGTAAATTCACTCATTTTCTGTAATTATTTGATGGGGTACTCAACACTCGAGTGAACCATAGGGAACCCATAGAATTATGTACTTGAGATTTACTCGATTTTGGTGCTGTCGTGTTTGCGACAATAAGCCATTAGTGCAGATTGTTCCTATCTAATTGAGCATGTCTTGTGGGTGGCAGTCGGCATGCTGATTTCGAGAAGATTCATACAGCTTTTTTGGCACACTACTGAAAGGATCCTAAGCTTGGAGAGTCAAACCGTATACTGATTGGATAAGTTTTCCGGCTTAGATGAAACTCAAAGTTGTTGCCTTCAAGGTGTGGATGAGTTCTAAAAGGGTTGAATTAATACTGTTTTTTTGTGGATCGTCCTTTATTTTCTTTCATTTGGTGTAATCTGAGTTGTTCAGGGTCTGATAGGGATGAGCTGCAAATTGGGGCATTTGAAGGTTTGAAAAATCATGTTCACAAATCCAGAATACAAGAGAGATTCGTGCCCTTCTTAAAGGCTAAAATTTTTTTGGGTTAAAATGATCATCAAAATGTTTTTCTCAAATTCTGCTGAGGTCTTGCACTTTGTAAAATTGGGACTAAACATAATCGTCGTTCCTAAGCGGGAAAATGGCGACTTGACTGTGTATTTACAATTCATATTTTGAATGTTATGTTGGATTTCACAAGTGAGTTAAGTACCTTGAGTTTACCTTCTGATCAAAAGGGTTTGATGAAGGAAATTGAAACGATTTCAAAATAATCCCATACTTGAAGGCATAGGTACTCACGCATGGGAATCACGTCAAGTCTTCAATGCAGCTGCGTTCGCCGCAGACAACCGTGTTCACATTCTCTATCGTGCAATGGGTGCAGACAATATTTCTCGCATAGGCTTAGCTTCCTCTTCGGACGGATATCATATAGATGAGCGTTTGCCGATTCCAGTTTTTAGTCCATTAAGTGAGTGCGAGAACGAAGGATGTGAGGATCCACGTTTGACCTTGATAGATGGTTCACTAATTATGGCGTATACTGCATTTGGAATGCATTTACAGCGCAGAGTCTACCAGATTGGTTTAACTTCTATTGATTTGACCGATTTTCTGGCTAGGAAGATGGCAACTGGAGCGAAAAGCATCTAGCTTTTCCAGGAATTCTCAATAAAGATGCAGTAATATTTCCTCAAAAGGTAAAAGGAGAATACGTGATGTTTCACCGTCTGGAACCGGATATATGCATAGCTCGTTCAATTGACCTTCGACACTGGCATGGTTTAAAGTTTGTTTTAGGTCCAAGTTCAAACAGTTGGGATGCCTGGAAGGTCGGTGCTGCAGGTCCTCCAATTCTGATAAATGAAGGCTGGCTTTTCATCTATCATGGAGTGAGCGTGGAAAGAGTATACTCCCTTGGTGTTGCGTTGCTTGACAAGAACAATCCCGAGCAAGTTCTCTATCGTTCCGAAACACCAATTTTAACGCCGAATGAAGACTATGAACGTTTTGGACAAGTTCCTAACGTAGTCTTCAGCTGCGGACAAGTCATAATGGATAACCAACTCCTACTCTATTACGGCGGAGCTGACAGCGTTGTATGTGTGGCTAGTTATGATCTTAGTGAACTTTTGCCAAAAAAATAGAATACTTTAGGTACTATCTTCCACCACTGAAGTAAAACCGATGAATTTGCTTGCTGTTTTATGGTATTTCGGTTCTTTGTTTCTTCTAACTTTTTTGACGGTATGTTTGATGGTTTAATAGAGCAGTGGCGTTGTTTGTCTTCGGTGTTCTTCCATGATTGGTAGAGCTATGCTTAGTTCATGGAAATACTTCAGTACATTTGTGCCGCGTTTTGTAACAGCGAAAACTATATGCTCTTTTTCAATAGTTCGTTTTTCGACTAGCTCTTGTTTGATTAGGAAGTCCAAATATTCGTTGAGTATGCTGCAGTTGACGTTAGCTTTGTACATTATGTGTGTCAACTTTAATGGTCCCTTGTGTGCCAACACGTTGAGGATGTCAATGTACATTTCTAGTTTTGATCGTCTCATCTTTGAGCTCATTCCCTCTCAGTTAATTGTATATATCTGCATGTTATGTTATAGAGTGCTATAAGCTTTTGCTATTTGCCGTTGTTTAATTCAAACAATTATGCTTTTTATTAACAAATTAGATATTATTATGAAAAAATGAATTAAAAACTAATATAATAAATGTGATTATTGATATTTGCAATATGCTTGTGACTGTGCCGTGCCTACAACAATATTTTATATGTTTTTGGACTAAACTTATTATTTCCTTTCTCGGGATAAGGGAATGGGTATGTCAAAAAGGGGCATTCAGGAAAGCAACTTTATTTTTAACAAAGATCGTACCGGCAAGTTTGTTGCTCATAAAACACGTATGCCTATTATCAAGTGTGTCTGCGGTTTCGAAATTTTGGTGGTGCCTGATTTGAAAGCCATGGACCGAGCCATAAAAAATCATGTTGCCGAACATAAGAAAGCAAGTGATGTTTCAAAACGGTTAACGGATTTCTTGACCGAGCAGGTTCTAATTGTAGCAGCAAACTTGTCAACTGTAAATTAGTTGTGCTTGAATAGCCACCAAAGCCTTTCATTTTTTTCCCATAAGAGAAGAAAGCGCTAAATCAGAATTAAGTTATTTTCCAGAACATTTTTAAAAATAAAATAACTTTTGGCCAGAAACTTAAACAATCGTGGTAATCATCAAATAATCCTTAAGTTGATCTATTCTCAAATTGTGGCACTTAACGTAATCTTCCAATTGATTGGAACATCGTTGACTATCTGAAGCTGCATCAGTTAGAACTACGTAGCCTTCTGTTTCTGTATCCCAAATTCCCCATTCGATGAATCCTTTGAATACTTTTGGGTGAACGGTAGGAAATTTCTGTGAGAAATCTATCGCTTCAGCAAAATTCATACAAACTCGCCTAATCCACGTAATATCTTCCTAAATTAACACTTAAAGAGTTGTGATTACAATAAGCAACAACTTTTTGGAAATTGTCCAATCGCACTTTTGTCTATTGCAAAGATCCTAAAGTTTGACGAGTCTCGGTATGTTGATTGGGTAAATTTTCCGGCTTAGATGAAACTCAAAGTTATTGCCTTCAAGGTGTGGATGAGTTAGAAAAGGGTTGAATTAATACTGTTTTTTGTGGATCGTCCTTTATGTTCTTTCATTCTGTGTAATCTGAGTTGTTCAGGATCTGATAGGGATGAGCTGCAAATTGGGCACTTAAAGGTTTGAAAAATCATGTTCACAAATCCAGTATATAGATTTGTTTTTTGACCTTATTATTGGTTTAATTTTTTTAAACTATTATTATCATCAAATTGTTTTATTCTCAGGCTCATGATAAATTTTTGCAGGCAGATTAATGGTGAATTTTGTTCCTTTGTCTTTAACTGATTCAACCTTGATTGTTCCTCCGTGAACCTCAACGATTCGTTTGCATATGGCTAAGCCAAAACCCATCCCCTGAGCTTTAGTTGTGAATAAAGGCGTGAAGAGCTTGGGCAAAACCTCTGCAGGTATACCTTTACCTGTGTCAGAGAAAGCAATCTCTACAAGGTCACTTCTTTGGCAACTTGTAATTTCAACTGTTCCCATTCTCAGGCGTTGCATCAATTGCATTCTGGAGAAGGTTTACGAAAACTCGAATCATCTTGTCAGCGTCAACCCAAATATAGGCTTCTTCGTCAACGTGGTTTACAATTTGTATTCGATCAGGAACTTGAATACTCCGAATGGCTTCATCCACCAGAGGACGTGCAGCATATTTTATGAGTTTTAGATTCATCTCTCTTGAGTAGTCCAGCAAATCGTTGATGATTTTGTTTGAGTGATCTATGGCTTTGTCGATGATTTCAAGTATTTCTTTAGATTGAGCTTCGGAAATTGTTGTACCTTTCTTTTTTAAGAGATAGACACCATTTTTAATGCCGGCTAACGGATTGCGCAGATCATGTCCAATCATTCCAGCTAATTCGCCAATAGCTGCCAAACGTTCAGCCTTGACAAGGCGCTCATTGGCATCTTTTAACTGGGCAGTTCTTAAATCAACCATGTTCTTCAAGTGTTCTGAATACTGTTTTACTTTGGACTCCAAACCCTTTCGGATCTCTTCAGCTTTTTTACGTTCAGTGATGTCTTGGAATGACCCTGAGATGGATTTGATTTTGCTGTTTTCATAGTTCGCTTTTGCTACTGCGTGTACCCAGCGTTTGTTTCCTTTTGCAGTGGTGATTTCCCATTCCTGATCGTAAGGTTCACCGTGTTCGATGGCGCGCTGGATTGCTTCATTAGCAGTTGCCCTATAGGGAGGGTTAATGAATTCAATTCCTTTAGGCACTATTGGTTCGCCATGTGTTAGATCGATTTCTAGGATGCGGAAGGTTTCATCTGTCCAGCTCTGAGTTAGGGTGTTAATGTCAAATTCCCAACCGCCAATTCTACCCGCTTTCTCGGCTTCGAGAAGCAAAGCTTTGTTTTTTAGTAGATTAACCTCAGCTTTTTTGCGTGCAGTGATGGGAACTGCAAGCTCTAAGGCAGCCACCACTTTTCCAGTCTCATCCTTTACCGGTCTCGCCGTGAGTTCAAGCCAGCCAGGATCTCCCTTAGAATCTTTGAAGCAGTGTTCACGAACAACAATTTCTTTACCTTTCTCAAAAATCTCTCTTACCCCGCAGTCGGGACACACCTCATTGCGGTTGCGAAATGCCAAATAGCATTGCTTGGATTCTAATTCGCCAAAGTGATATTTCGACAAATTGTTAGTCCATAATATTTTGTAATCCTTATCAACCAGAAAAAGTCCCGCACCAATGTTCTCGGTAACAGTTTCAAGTTTATTTCGTTCCAGCTGAAGTTCAAATTCCCTTTTTTTGCGTTCAGTTATGTCTATGCATGCGCCAAGGAGCCGAGGACTTCCAGGTTTTTCGATATCCTCTTCGACTGTTGAATTAACTTTGAGCCATCGCGTTGAGCCATTCTTATTTGTTATCATTAGCTCACACTTGCTTTTTTGTCCCAGTTTTAAGTTTGTGAGTTTCTCTTCGAAAATTGGCAAATCTTGGGGTTGAACAGTAAATTTCCAGCAACCTTTTTCTTGGATTTCTTTAGCTGAGTAACCAAAAATCTCTTCACATGCATCCGAAATCCAGTCAACGAAAAACTCTTCTTCACCCTTTTTGGTACAGGAAAATGTTACATCTGCAGTAATGCCTGAAATGATTCGATGTTTCTCTTCGCTTCTACGCAAAGCGTCCTCAGCTTTTTTGCGTTCTGAAATATCCAGACCAACAACCGAAATATAGAGTAATTTCCCGTTCTCATCTGCGATGGGTGAAAATATACGTATCCCTTGGTGAATCTGGAAGTCCTTATCAATAAATTCCACCTCATCATGAACGATTTTACCCACCTGGCAATTCTGTATTGCCAATTTTGTTTTTTCTGCAACCTCTGGAAACTGACTCCACCAGGCTGCCTTCCAAAAAGGTTTTCCCAGAGATGCCTCTGCCAATGGGCCATGAACCGTGTAGCACAATTCGTTCATTTCAAGTACGTTGCCATTTATGTCCAATAGGAGTGCAAATTGAAAAGATTTATCAAATATTGCTCTGAATCGTTTTTCTTTGCCACTAAGCTCATCCTCTGCTTTTTTGCGTTCAGTTATGGGAACTGCCAGTTCTAAAGCTGCTGTTACGTTACCGTCTTTATCTTTGAGTGGAGTTACTCTTAACTCAACCCAAACAGTTTCACCATTCGAGTTTTTCGTTTTATACTCATGAACATCAAGAGATATTTTCTGTTCAAAAATTTTCTTTACCCCGCAATCTAAACAAACGGTTTCTGAGCGGTTAAAGGTCTGATAACATTTTTTGTTTGGTGCAACACCTAAATCCTTCAGTCGCTTGTTAGCCCAAAACACACTGTAATCTTTACCGATAACAGCTAAACCAGCATCAATACCCTCCCCCACCCTCTCAATAATCTCATTTGTCCGCTTAAGCTCTAAATCGGTTTTTACACGTTCAGTAACGTCATTGTAAACGGCGACGACATTTCCGTTTGGTAGCTTAAATAGCCAGTTTTCACGCCATGAACCAATATCCCTTTTGTCTTGATAGAGCGTAGCTGGAAAATACTCAGATTGCCCAGTTTTCCAGACGCGTTTAAAAATTTCTAATATTCCAAATTCTTTGGCTCCGGGAAATATCTCTGTGACTCGTTTGCCAATGACATCTGCTTTGCTTATTTTTTCTATTTTTTCTGCTGCAGCATTAAAATCTTTGAAGACAAAATCTTCTCCGTTGGAAATTGCTTCGTAAACTGCGACTGCGTTTGGCAAATTACTAAAGAACTGCTTGAATCGGACTTCGCTCTCAGCTAAATCTGTTTTAAGACAGTTTTGATTTACTATTTGTACAATGACATGTGCAAGTTCACCATAGACTGTTTCTGGGTTGCCTTGTTTGTTTATGTATCCGTCTGCGCCAAGGTTCAGTGCGTCTATGGCCACTTCTTCTCTGCCTTTACCTGTAAACAAAATAAACGGAGTCAAGTTCTTGTTTTGCCTAAGCTCCTGCAAAAAATCTAGCCCGTTCTTATGGGGCATTTCATAATCAGAGACTACTAAATCATAGGTTTTAGCCGCTAATTTGGTTAGACCCTCATCAACACAGCAGGCGTTATCAATCTCAAAGCTGCTATCAAAATCCAGAAGCATCAGCTTTGTTAACTCTTTGATTGATGGGTCATCGTCAACATGTAAAATGCGTATGGAATCCTTTTTTCCAAGAGCTGCTGAATCGATCAAAATAGGTGAATTTGCCTCTAGTGTTTGAGGTTTTACCTTTTGATGAGCGTTAATATTGCTCATGAGATAGAAAGGCAAGTGAAATAACTATAAGAGTTATGAATTTCAAACATGAATCAACGAACCTTACTTCAGGCTCATTAAAAGCAGTCAGAATTTGTTTTCATAAACAAGGTCGCTCAAGTTTTATTTCAGGATGTTTGAAGAATAAATTCTCAAAGTGAAGTTCTATAATATTCGCTTCTTGACCTTTTCTGTTTTGATGCTTCTTTGTCTATTTTCTCTAATATGCGATTTGATAGGGCTATGCTTACTGGGTGTTTGTGCACTGTAACCTGAGCCTCCAAGAATTTGCCGCTTGTAAATATTACCAGAAAGCGAGGTTGGCATTGGGCACTAACAGGTTTTGCCTTTGATACGTGGGGGGATAGTGAAAAAGACAGATTTTAGTAATGTGCCCAAGCTTCAACTCTCTTTTTCTCATCTAAATATGAAATAAGCGTGTTTGCGGTTCTAATCGATAATTATATATGAGCACAACCATCCATTTGTAGTAAGTTTTGAATTCTGAGGGCAAAATAACATGGCAACGCTAAAGAAACGAAAGTTCATAATCATCGCAGTTGTCATCTTGGTTATAGCTATTGTTTTAAGTTCATTTGTATACCTCAATTTTAATAAGCCCTATGCTGGACCGATAGAGTCAATTATTTTGGGTACAACTTTCTTGGAATCTGTGAGCTCCCGGTTTCGTGGCTGAAGACCAGCACTTTTTTACAAACAATGGCCTGAATGTGACCTTAAAATATTATGACGTTGGGCTGAACGCGGTAAACGCTATGCAAAAGGGCGAGGTAGACATGGCATGGTGCGCTGAGTACATATTAGTTGGTCAAGGCTTTAGGCAACCAGAATATACAAACCATTGGAAGTGTGGCAAAAACCGATTTTGCGTCCATCGTTGCGCGAAAAGACCGAGGGATCGAAAACATCTCCGACCTTTATGGAAAAAAAATTGGGGTTGTTAGGGGAACAGTGATGGAGTTTTATCTTGGAAGATTTCTTGAACTTAACGGTCTAAGCATATCTGACGTGATCTCTTGTGAACATTACCCTCGCCCAGTCTGCTAATATGGTTATTAACGGTGACGTCGATGCAGTGATTTCTTTTCCTCCTTATGTTGAAACTGCACGCCAGCAACTCGGCGACGATGCCGTGGTTTGGGCGGTGCAGGGTAAGCAGATGTTGTATGGTTTGATAACCTGCAGAACTGACTGGCTTCCTCAGAATCAAGAGTTGGTAAAAAGATTTTTGAAATCTATGAGTCAAACTGAGGACTATATGGTTCAGCATCCCAATGAAGCAAAAGCTATTGTGCAGAAAAAAATGAATTACACAGATGATTACATGACAACCGTTTGGGCTCGCAACGAATTCTCACTTTCCCTCGATCAATCGCTTGTCGTCGCCATGGAAAACGAGGCACGTTGGATGATAAAAAACAATCTCACTAGCCAAACTTTGGTTCCTGATTTTATTAACTTCATTTACGTAGAGGGATTAAATTCGGTAAAACCAGAATCAGTAGACATCATTGGCTAGAGGAAATGGAAACATGAAAATAAAAACCCAATTCACAATATGCATCGTTGTCTTTAGTGTAATACTGGTTATTATTGCCGCCTCAGTAGCCAATACGGAACAGCAGATAACTCAGCTTAACGCCCAAAAAACAATCGCTAGCAACATCGAGCAGGGAGCAAGCAGGTTAAACAGTGTATCTATCGATTATTTTCTCTACCAAGAAGACTTACAGATTTCCCGATGGCAAACCACATTTTCTTCCCTATCTAACGATTTATCAAACCTTAAACCCAACAATGTACAGCAACAAATTCATGTTAACTCCACTACCAAAGACCTGCAAACTCTTAACGCCCTTTTTAACGAATTAATTGTCTACTTGCAGAATGCTCCTCGAAATGTAAGCGTTAGAATTGACCCTGAGTTTCAAACCAGATGGAGCGACTTGGCACTTCAAAGCCAGACCCTTAACACTCACGCTACCCAATTATCGCGTTCCTTAGACGAACAAGCTCAACAAACAAATCAAACAAACATCTTACTCATTGTTTCTCTTGTAGTGACTTTTGGTGCTTTGTTAGCAACAATTTACCTTATGGTTTTTCGAAAAACACTAAGATCGGTCTCGGAACTTCAAAAGGGAATCAAGACAATTGGTTCTGGAAACCTATCATACGTTATAGAAGCCAAAAGAAACGATGAGATTAGCGATTTATCCCGTGCTTTCAACCAAATGACGGCTGACTTGAAAAATGTAACCGCCTCGAAAACTGACTTAGAGCAAGCGCAAGCTTCTCTGCATCAAAGCGAGCAACGCTGGGCAACTACGTTATCAAGTATTGGAGACTCAGTTATTGCCACTGACGTGTCTGGAGCTGTGACATTTATGAACACAGTGGCGGAGGAATCGACTGGCTGGACTCTTAGAGAAGCTTTAGGAAAACCGCTCAAAGAAGTGTTCCATATAATCAATGAAGAAACCCGCATGGAAGTTGAAAGTCCAGTTGCCAAAGTGCTTGAGAAAGGCATGATAATTGGGTTAGCTAATCACACAATTTTAGTTCGAAAAGACGGCAGCGAAGTTCCTCTTGACGATAGCGGGGCACCAATAAAAGACCAAAACGGCGAAGTTACAGGTGTTGTACTTGTCTTTCATGATATTAGTGAACGCAAAGAAATGGAGCTAAGGCTTGAAGAATATAGTGCGCATTTGGAGAATTTGGTTGAAGAACGCACTAGACAACTAAAGGATTCTGAACGTTTAGCCGCTATTGGTGCGACTGCAGGTATGGTTGGTCATGATATTCGCAATCCATTGCAGGCTATAACTGGCGACCTTTATTTGGCTAAGACAGAGTTGGCTTCAACTCCTGCGAGTGATGAGAAAAAAAGCATTGAAGAAAGTCTTACAGAAATTGAGAAGAACGTTGATTACATTAACAAGATTGTGGCTGACCTGCAAGACTTCGCAAGACCACTTAACCCTCGTGTAGAAGAAACAGACCTAAAACGTGTAATCGATGACTTATTAACTAAAAATAATTTGCCCAAAAACGTTAAAGTTACTGTTAATGTCGAAACTGAAAAAGTTGTTGCTGACTCAACTTTCATTAGCCGCATCATGTATAATTTGGTGAATAATGCTGTTCAAGCAATGCCACAAGGCGGCAATCTAACTATTCGAACATACAAAGACGCAAAAGATACCATCATATCTGTTAAAGATACGGGCGTTGGCATTCCTGAAGCAGTGAAAGGCAAATTGTTTACACCTATGTTTACTACAAAGTCTAAGGGTCAGGGCTTTGGCTTAGCCGTTATTAAGCGCATGACTGAAGCTTTAGGTGGCACCGTTTCTTTTGAGAGCCAAGAGGGCAAAGGAACAACTTTCATTGTGCGTTTACCTCTTCTCAAAACTAAAAAGTAAAAGGACCTTCAATTATTGAAGCTTTAAGGAAACACTCATTTTGAACGATATGTATTGCAAGGTTGGTTGCTGATTTATTATTATGATTAGGTCTCAAATTCGCCGTTAGGATAGTTGTTGCTTGTTGTTACCCACAATTGTTTAAGAGATTCATTGCACCAAGATCTATTTTGTAATAGGTTAATGTTTATGGATTTTGCTGATGCTATAGCCCTCGTTAAGAAATTTCCTGCTAGTCATCCAAAGATATTCAAAGGATTTTTTGAGTGGGGGATTTGTGATACTGAAACAGAGGGCTATGTGGTTTTAGCTGATGAAGCTTACACTAAGGAGCCTGTTTTCAACTTGCTAGAAGATTACACTAAGAGCCACCAATTAAGAATAGATCAAGGCCAAGACTACTTGATTATCAGCACCCAATGTATGGTTCCTTCTCGATAAATGGCTACTGAACTGATACTTCTTTAGAATCTAATTCCTTTTTTGATTAAAGTTTAGCTTCTATTTCGGGAGGGTAGAAGAACATGATTTCAAAATGTAGTTCTACCCATTCGCTTCTTGACCTTTTCTGCTTTGAGGCTTCTTGAAGAAGCGAGAAAGTTACTTATAGGCTATCATCGGCTAAGGGATATCGAGTCATGACTGCAAGCATTACTTCGCTGAAACTTTTTCTGCTAATGTGCCGAGCAAAATCCGAAGTAGCAATTATTCCAACCAACACATTCTTTTTCGTCACAGGAAGCCGTCTGATTTTGTTCTTAACCATAATCCTGGCAGCATCTCTAAGTGAAGAGTCCTCCTCGATTGTTATTAGCGGGTTTGACATTACCTCAGAGACCTTGGTTTCAAGCGGTTTTTTCTGTGCCATTACCCTTCTAACTAAATCTCTTTCAGTGACTATGCCCTTTGGTTCGTTTCCTTCCATCACGACAAGATCGCCTACATCTTGGTGATGCATCAGTTTTGCAGCCTCAAGAACGGTTCTCTGGACATCAATTGTTATGACATTTGTTGTCATAAAATCTTTGACAGTTGGCATCAACTTTATTGAGCATAAAGTATCGTATAAAAGTTTTGTAGCTCCATGCCTGGTTTGCGCTCCAATTTAAATTAACCCGATTTTCCTTGCCTAAAACAATGAAAAAAGATCAAACACAAGATGAATAGTTAATCTGCTGACAATTCTCTTTAGGTGAATAACTCTTGGTTTAATCTTTCATTAGCCCGCTCCACTTCTCAAAATAGTACATTGTACTTCTCAAAAAAGCTCAAAAGCTACTCAACCAGCTTACTGATTCTAATGACCTATATGGAGACCATTGATTCTTCAAATAATCACAGTCGGTTCGAAGCCTCAGTTAACCTTTTTGTCGATCCGACTCAGAAGGCTCAAGTTATTAATGCCCTTTCAAAGCTCGAAAACGTAGAGGATATTTATGAAGTGAAAGGAGAATTTGACATTGTTTCGACAGTTTCTGCCACAAGCTTGGAAGAGTTCCGAACAATCTTGCATAATAAAATCCTGAAGATTAAGGGTGTCAAAAGCACTGTAATCACAGTGGTTCTCAAAACTCATAAAAGACTCAAATCTGAAAGTTACATAAATATTAAAGGTACAACCGCTCCTCTTTCCTTGAAGAAAGGTATATAGCACGCTTACCAACTCACTTGAGGAAGATGACCATATTTGTCTCGAATGTTTGCTTTTGTAAACATCTTTGTAGAGTCGTCAGAAATGGACAATGTAGTGACGGCTCTCGATGAACTTGAAAACCTTGAAGAACTTTATGAAGTAACTGGTGAATTTGACATAGTTTCGCTTGTTTCAGCGGCCGACATTGAAGAATTCAGGGATGTTCTCAAGAATAAGATTATGAAAATTAAAGGCGTAAAGAGCACCGTTAGTTCTGTCGTTCTTAAAGTCCACAAGGGATCAAGATGCAAATGCGAAGCTAAAGAGCAATCAACCTCAACTCCGGCGTCTTCAAATCCGTAACTGAATCAATAAAGGTGAGGCATATTAGCCTAGGTTTTGTAAAAATTGATAGATCCCCTTCAGGCGTTAACTGTAATTCTTCTCATTGTCATAACGATTCTGTTAGGGTGGCGTCTAGCTCCTTACCTTACCAAAGTATTCAGCCGAGCCCCCAGTCGTATTGACCGCATTCTGAATCCAGTAGAGAATTGGATCTACAAAATCTGCGGAGTTGACCCCAATTGTGGAATGGGTTGGAAACGGTACTTCTATTCTGCTTTATTTCTAAATGTTTTGCAGATGGCTGTAGCTTTTGTGATTCTTGTTTTTCAGGATAAGCTGCCGCTTAATCCTCAAGGCTTTCCGGGGCTTTCGTTGGACTTAGCATTTCATACGGTAATATCCTTTGGCACGAACACTAACCTGCAACATTACAATGGAGAAACCACGCTCTCCATTTTTAGCCAAATGGGTGCAATTCAGTTCCTCCAATTCACCTCAGCAATAACTGGACTTTGCGTCGCCATCGCAATGGTGCGAGGTTTCATCTCCAACTCTAAAGACCTCGGTAACTTCCACGTTGATTTTGTTCGGTCCCTTACTCGGATTTTTCTTCCCTTATGCTTGGTCGCATCATTGGTGTTAGTTGCACTCGGGGTTCCTCAGACCTTGAATGCGTATTCTTTAGTTCAAACTTTAGAGGGGACAGCGCAGACAATTCTTGTTGGGCCTGTTGCTTCACTTGTATCCATTATGCAGATAGGAACCAACGGCGGCGGATACTTCGGAGCCAACGCTGCCCACCCATTCATGAACCCCAGCCCAATATCAAACATTTTTGAAATGTTCCTAATGATGATCCTGCCGACAACGTTGATATTTGCATTCGGTCGATTGCTTGGAAAGAAAAAAGAATCCAGACCCATCCTCATAGGTGCATACGGACTCTTTTCAATAAACCTCATTATCGGGTTCCTTCAAAACCTTCCTTCTGGTGCTGGTATCGAAACAAGAATAGGCGGGTTCTTTTCCGCTTTCTGGACAACAACAACGACAGCTTTCACCACAGGTTCCGTAAACGCCTCACTATCAGCCATGAACCCGCTCAATGTTCTTTCAGGCTTCATGGGTATGCTAACTCAAGCAACGCCAGGCGGCAAAGGTGTAGGGTTGATGTACATGCTAATGTACATAATCATCACCGTTTTTCTCGTTGGACTGATGTCTGGCAGAACCCCTGAGTATTTAGGAATTAAAATTAGAGGACGCGACGTGAAGCTTGTTATGATTGCGTTTCTAATTCACCCTATAATAATTCTTATTCCAACGGTTTTAGCTTATGCAACTGGAGCGGCAAGTGCAATTGGAGTAAGCACTAACTCTGTTGGTTTCACTCAGATACTTTGGGAATTTACAACTAGTGCAGCAAATAATGGGTCAGATTTTCTAGGTGCCTCAGCTAACACACCCTTCTTCAACATCTCAACAGGCATTGTAATGTTTCTAGGTCGCTACCTTCCAATTCTATTATTGCTCGCTCTAGCAGGTTCGATGATTGGAAGAAAACGCAGCAGCGAAGCTGGTCTCAAAACAGACAGCCCAATATTCTCCATCGTGCTCATCGTAAGCATTCTCATTGTGGTCGTGCTAACGTTCTTTCCCTTTCTTGCTTTAGGACCGATTCTATCATTTTTCAAAGGACTGGTGAATGGATTTGGCTAAAACTCCCGAAGAAACATTAGGTAGAAGTGTCGTTCCGGAGCGGAAAGCCTCGGTCTTAACTGGGAAAGTATTATTGGATTCGTTTGTACGGCTGAATCCGCGGTCTCTGATTGCAAACCCTGTCATGTTCCTAGTTGAGTGCACATTCTTTATTGTTTTAGCAATGGCAATATATCCTCAGGGATTCTATCCTGTTGCAGCCCTCAGCCAAAGACCATTTTATGCGACAGTTGCGGTGATTCTCATAGTAACCGTATGGTTTAGTACCCTCTCTGATGCTCTTGCTGAGAAACAGGCAAAAAACACGGCTAGTAGCCTTCGAAAGCTTGAGACTGAAGTTCATGCCAAAAAAATTGTAACTGAGGGGTGGTCAAGAAAAACAGTTTCCATTTCATCCAAAGCATTGCAAAAAGGTGATTTAATTCTGCTAGAGACGAACGATATGATACCTTCGGATGCTGAGGTGCTTGAAGGGATAGCTATGGTTGATGAATCTCTTCTTACGGGCGAATCGGTTCCTGTCCGTAAGGCGCCAGGCGACATGTTAATTGGTGGCTCAAGAATAATCAGCGATACCTTAACTGCAAAGGTGACTGTAAACCCAGATGAGAGCTACATCAACCAGATGATAAAAATGGTTGAGTCCTCTAAACGACCCAAGACCCCTAACGAGCAGGCAATCACTACAATACTAATCGGTTTAACAGCTATATTTTCAATAATTATTGTTTCCCTGCTTGGGCTTTCTGTAGTTCTTCATCTTCAGGGTGACTTATCAGTTCTAATTGCACTATACGTCTGTCTTCTGCCTACAACAATAGGTGCCCTTTTGCCAGCAATTGGGCTTTCAGGCATATCCAGACTGTACAAGAGAAAGATTGTTGCAAAATCAGGCAGAGCTATTGAAACGGCAGGTGATGTAGACGTAATTCTCTTGGACAAAACAGGAACTATCACAGTTGGAAACAGGCAGGCAATAGAATTCACCGCATTTAACGACTGCACTGAACAAGACGTAGGCGAAGCAGCTTTTCTTTCCTCATGGCACGATGATACTCCTGAAGGACGCAGCATCATAAGACTTGCTTCTGAAAAAGGTTTCATCCCTGAGGAATTGAATTCTCTGGCTCTTGCAGAAGTTTATCCATTCTCTGCGGAAACACGAACAAGTGGGGTTAAGATAGCTAGAAGTTCTGGATTTATGCTTCCAAAGGGCGAGAAAGGCGGAAGAGAACATGGCAGGTTTAGTCGAAAATTCGCGGACACAGTTCTCGGAGAGGAAGCAAGTTCAAGTCTTGAGTCGGAGATTATAGTGATGAAGGGTTCTCCCAATGCCATCCTTGCCCTTGTTGAGGCGCCGCCTTCAGACTTTACCAGCACTGCAGAAAGCATTTCCGCTGCAGGCGACACCCCAATTGCTCTAGCGCGAAACGGCGAAGCAATCGGAATGATCCGGTTGAAAGATGTCCTAAAACCAGGCATCAAAGAGAAAATCCATTCCATTAAACTCATGGGTATAAGACCTGTTATGATAACTGGAGACCAGCCGCTTACTGCTAAAAGCATCGCCTCAGAAGTTGAAATAGAAGAATATGTGCCTCAAGCAAAACCTGAAGACAAATACAGCATTGTCATAAAAGAGCAGGCACAAACAAGGATCGTGGCTATGATAGGCGATGGCACTAACGATGCTCCTGCATTAGCAAAAGCAGATGTAGGTCTCGCGATGACTTCGGGCACTCAGGCAGCTAAAGAAGCTGCAAACATGGTTGATCTCGAATCGAACCCTGCAAAAATTATCGATGTTGTTCTTCTTGGTAAACAATTGTTGATGACCCGTGGCGCCGTCACAACTTTTAGCATTGCTAATGATGTAGCTAAATACTTCGCAATAATGCCCGTACTATTTGCTGCTGCAGTTCCACAGCTGCAAGCCCTAAATGTGCTCAGCCTCGGTTTACATACTGCCGTGTTGTCAGCTTTAATATTCAATGCAATCATCATTCCGCTCCTCATCCCGTTGGCGATGCGGGGTATAGCGTTTAAGCCGTCTGATACCATGACGCTTTTCTTGCGAAACACTTTGATTTATGGGGTTGGCGGCATCATAGTTCCGTTCATTGGAATCAAATTAATCGATATGTTACTTCTGTTCCTACATGTATAAGGTGAAAAAAAAATGCAACCTAATAAAAAACAAAAATGGCATTTGAGGCAAGCAATATCGTTAGCGTTGCTCTCACTACTAATCTGCGGCATAGGTTTTCCGCTTCTAGTCACTGGTTTAGCACAAGTATTATTTCCAAACCAGGCGAACGGAGAAATCGTCCAATTCAATGGTCAGGCAGTCGGCTCGAACTTGATTGCACAAAACTTCACCTTGCCAATTTTCTTCCATCCCAGAAATGATTCCGCCTCCGGAGTAGACCCTGACATAACTCTTCAAGACGCTTATGCACAAATTCCCCAAATACAAAATGCCACAGGAATACCCATAGAAACGCTAAACCAAATGGTCAACCAAAGAACAGAAGGAACTTACTGGATTTTTGGAACCCCCTACGTAAACGTACTTCGTCTCAACTTGGCGCTCGTAACAGCTTATCCCACGATCTATAGCGGATTCCAGTAACTTTGAGAGCTTGTTGGGGAAAGATATGAAGTTCGTTTTCAGTTCATTAGAGCCTATAGGATTGATGCTATTTGAGAAAAAAGAGTTTATGTAAAAAATTGAAGTGAACAATATGTACTTTGAAAAACAAGATTATTAAGATCAACGGCGTGAAGTGTACAGTAACTTCAATTGTGTTGAATGCTCACAAAGGTCCAAAATGTACGGCCTAATATTTTTATACAAATAAATTATTCTTATTCGATTGAGGCATTAAAAATTTCTTTCTTAAGCGCTTTTATGCCTTTTTCGCAGTCAGCCTTACTCTCATAGCCTTCACGACTATCCTCTAATATTTTGTAGTTCCCAGAAGATTCAAATCTCCATCGCCATCTATTCACAGTGTCTTGATAAATTCTAAATTTTGCAACCATTTTTTCAACTCAAACAACACTCTATTACATGCAAATAAAAGACTTGTCATAGCCAAAATACCAAAGCCTGCTAAGAAAACAATATCAAAGAATCAATCAGATTTTAAACCTTCCTTGCAATTGCCCTTTTTCTAATTCGCCTTTGTTAAAGAACAACGTCTCAAAATGTAATTCTACATATTCTCTTCTTGATATTTCTGTTTTAGGGCTTCTTTGTCTATCTTATCTAACGCGCGATTGGAAAGGGTATGCTTACTGGGTGTTTGCGCACTGTAACCTGAGCCTCTGAGTATTTTGCCGCTTGTTAATATTTAGTAGAGAAGCGAGGCTGGCATTGGTCAAACAGAACCAATAAATAAAGAAAGTCATCCTTGGGATTCACAATATTAATAGATAAAGCTCCAGCTATCGCGCCAAACCATAAAACAAAAAAATAATAATTTTCGGATACTTCATCGAATTAGTCTGCATCTACTTTCTTTCAGGGTTTTTCATAGACCCTTGGATTTTCTTGGCTACAAACGTGATTGCGAGAAGGAGTATGCCTGTGAGTACTATTGTTCCCCCTGGAGCAGAATTAATTGACAAAGATAGCAATAGCCCAACTGTAACGGTTAAGAGCCCTATGATGGGCGATAGAATAATTGTTTGCCGGAAGGATTTTGCGATTTGAGTGCTCGTTAACGCTGGCAAAACCAGTAGAGACGAAATCAAGAGGATTCCAACTATAGGTATAGCTACAATCACCACGATTCCTGAGAGGGCGCTAATTAAGTAGTCGAAGACCCAGGTTCTGAGCCCTGAGGCGCGGGCTTGGGTTTCGTCAAAAGTAACGTACACGATTTCTTTGAAGAACAGAAATATGATGCCCAAAGTTACCGCCGCTATAACCAAGGCGGTTAGAATTTGGCTGTAATCTACTAGCAGAACACTGCCAAAAAGCAAACTTTCAAGGCTAAAACCAAATCCCCGTGAGATGCTTATCAAAACGATGCCACCGGCAAGACCAAGCTGAAGAAAAACAGCCACCGCCGCGTCACTTGAGATTCTTGTAGAACGAATCGCTTTTGTGATTCCTAATGAACCCAACACAACTGTTACTGCAGCAACTATCAAAGGAACGAATTGCAGATAAACGCCTAAAACGAGTTGAAATGCATAACCCAAAGCTATGCCTCCGAAAGCTGTATGGGCTAAGCCATCTCCAATAAGTGAGATTTTCTTCAAAACAATGAAAATGCTAAGAAAAGAGCACAGGACAGCGATAATTATGCTTATGATGAAGGCGCGTTGTACGAAGCCTGCTTGAAGCAGAGTTAATATGTCAAGGGTGGTCAGCATGGTCAATAATCTCCACTGGGTGATTGTAGACTTTGTGAATTTCTGCACTTGCGTTAAAATCGGCGTTTTCTCCGCAGAAAAACTGAGACCTGTTTATGCAAAGAACCCTGTTTGCAATCTTGGTGATGACGCCTATGTCATGAGAACACAATATGACTGTAATTCCCGTCTCTTTGTTTAATCGCTCAAGTGTTTGGTAGAACTCGGTTTTTGAAGTTGTGTCAACTCCGCTAGTTGGCTCATCTAACAAAAGCAATTTTGGATCAGCAACCATAGCTTTAGCAAGAAATACCCTTTGCGATTGACCGCCTGAGAGCTGCCCAATTTTTCGATCTTTAAGCTCGAATATCCCAAATAGCTTGAGCATTTCTTCGACTTTCTGCCTGTCTTTTGTTCCAGTTCCATGAAATAATCCTATTTGTGGAGTTCTTCCTAGCATGACTGTTTCGAAAACGCTAAAAGGCAAATTTACATCTCTTGCTTGTGCGCTTTGGGGAACATAGCCAACGTACTTGAGGTTCTTTGATAAATCTTCACTGCCAAGCAATCGAACTGAGCCAGAACTGGGTTTTATCAGCCCTAAAATAACCTTGATTAGGGTGGATTTTCCGGCGCCGTTTGGACCGATGAGTGCTATCAGGTCTTTGTCGTTTACATCTAAGGTTATACTGTCAAGAGCTATAACTCCGTTAGGATACCTAACGCTTACGTCTCGAATTTCTACAATAGGTTTAGCTGCCAACGTTATCCAACGCCAACTCTATATTTGACACAGTATCCTGCATCAAGCTAATGTAATCCTTGCCGGCGGCTTTCTGTTCAGAAGTTAGGCCTTCTATGGGGTCCATGCGAATTAGGGTAGCGCTGGTTTGGGTGCTAATTGATTGCGGAATTGCGGGGTTTTCAAGTGACTCGTATCCAACGTAGAGCAGGTGGTACTGGTTAATGGTGTTGATTACGTTTTGGATGTCGCTGGGGGTCGGGTCTTCTTGGAAAGGTCCAGCAATTGAAATCTGAGTGAGGTTGTACTCTTTGGCGAAGTATGCGAATGCTTCGTGGAACGTCACAAAAACTCGCGTTTTAACGTTCGAGCTCGTTGTTATGGAGACGATTTGGGAGTGGAGAGCGTCAAGCTTATCCTTATATGCTTCAGCGTTCTGGGTGAAATACTCGTTGTTGGCAGGGTCAGCTTGAATTAAGCCTTTTAGAATATTGTTGACTTGTTGCTTTGCAAGGACAGGGTCTAGCCAAATGTGCGAGTCAACGGAGCGACCCTCACTTTGAAATTGTGGCGCGACCGGGAGAAGGGCAATGTTTTGGCTGGTGTCAACTAAAACAAGTTTTGTGTTGCCTGAGGCGGTGATTGCATTAGAAAGCCAGGTCTGTTCTAATCCAGCTCCGTTGTAGATTAATACGTCTGCGGTGGCGATGTTCTGTATGTCTGAGGGTGTGGGATCAAAATCGTGTACATCAACCGTTTCCGGGACTAGTATGGAAGCGTTAATCTTGGCGCCGCCTACGTTTTTTGCGAAATCATATAGAGGGTAAAATGTTGCAAGTACCTTTAATCCTGAAGATGCTGGAGATTGGGTGTTTGTCAAGTACAAACCGATGAAAGCTCCAGCAACAATTATTGCTATGAGGATAATTACTGTAAATAACATGCTTTTTTTCATAATTTAATCCCAATTGTTAGCTACATAGTGGGTTAACATATTGAACTTATTAAGTTTTGTCTTTTTTTTAATAAGTGAATGAGTGTTCATAAACTTGCTAAATATTTTAGCAATCTTATTAGAGCACGACTATTAACATAAAGAAGATTGGTGAGAAAATGAGCATAATCAGTGTTTCACTGCCAACAGAATTGCTTGAAGAATTAGACGCTATCCTTGGGGAAGAAAAAAACGCTACAAGATCCGAGGTCTTAAGGCAAGCAGTCCGAAACTACTTAACAGAATATAGAGAACTTGACAAAATCAAGGGTGACATAATTGCAACAATTACTGTTCTTTATGAAAAGAAAGATCAAAATGAGGAATTATCCAAGCTCCAGCATGAATTCAGTGATATGATATCGGCGTATCTTCATTCACATCTCACTGAAACCAGTTGCCTTGAGGTCATGGTTGTCAAGGGACCTTCAACGCGCCTAAAAAGCTTAATCGATGGAATAAAGGCAAACAAACCAGTTAAACAAATAAAGTTCTCGGTCATGATCTCCGACGAAGCAAAATAACTAATTTTTCTATAGCGTTCCTGTCACATTTTATTATTTGGCGAAAACGTCTTCAAAGTACAGCTCGACATATTCATTTCTTGATCTCTTCTGTCGAGTTGATTCTTGGTCTATGCGCTGGAGCACACAGTTAGAAAGGGGTTATGCTTACTGGGTGTTTGCGCATAGAAGCTAGAATCGTAATAAATTTCATACCCTGAATGGTGTAAGTCTCTATGGTGTTAAACCCAAAAGGGTTCAAAAACTGATTGAATGCAAAAGGTAGCATTTGCGTTTCTTAAACAGTTGGCGCAAAGAAGGTCCTATGGGATTTGAACCCTTCTGGGTTCAAACCACAAAGATCTAAAAGAGCAAAATGACAAAAAAAGTCTAAAAACAGTCAACCGCGAGCATTTCTAAAGCAGGAATGAGCCGTACCGAACTTATCCCCTACACGGTAGGAGTCCCCAAGTTTCTGGCGCGGAGGTGGGCTATCTCTGAATTATCAAGAAGGCAATGCTCACCTGTTCTTCATGTATAGTGTTTTCTTAACGAAGATTCCTAGGGCGATCGTTGCATGATATCTCTACGTTCACCGATCTGCTGACGCCACATTGCGTAATACAACCCCTTTTGTTCAAGAAGACCTTCGTGAGACCCTGTTTCGACAATCTTTCCCTTCTCCAGCACATAGATCAAATCTGCGTGCATAATCGTTGATAAACGATGGGCGATAAGAATCGAGATCTGCTCCTTGCTCATTGAAATATCGCGGATAGTATTGGTGATGTCCTGTTCAGTCAACGAATCGAGTGATGAAGTTGCCTCGTCAAAGATTAGCAGGCGGGGATGACGCAAAATAGCTCTGGCAATGGAGATGCGCTGCTTCTCCCCTCCGGATAATTTCATTCCCCCCTCGCCTATTACCGTTTCAATGTCAGAAGAAGACCGTTCTAGAAGAGTGTCACAAGCGGCTTTTTGCAGTGCATCTCGAACCTGCTGATCGGTCGCATCTGATTGGACGAACAGAAGATTCTCCTTAATTGTTCCTGCGAACAACTGGGCTTCCTGGGAAACGAACCCTATCTGCCGACGCAACGGGTTATACCTGATTTGCGAAGAAGGGTAACCGTTGAAATAGATCTCTCCTCTGACGGGCCGGTACAACCCTACCAAGAGCTTCACGAGCGTCGACTTGCCCGAGCCAGAAGGACCAACAAACGCGATCGTCTCACCCGTTTTCACCTCAAAGGAGATCCCGTCAACGGCATTAAACGCTGCCGTCTTATGCCGGAACACGACGTCCGTGAACTTAATGGCATGCAACTCATCGATAATGACCGGTTTTTCCGGGTTCTGCTCGATGGGTTTCTGCATCAGCTGATCGAAGCTATTCACGGAAGCTTCAACCTCCCGATAGCTGATAATGAAACTCCCGAGTTCCTGCAGGGGTCCGAAGATAATCGTAGAGATGAACTGCATCGAGATTAGTTCTCCGGTGGTGAGGACATTCCGGAATATCAGCCAGAGAAGGATGAACAGAATCGAACTCTTCAATATGTTGAGCGTGGTTCCCTGTAAAAACGTCAGCGCCCGGACTTTTTTGACTTTTATCATCTCGAGGTTGAATATCTTCAGAGTCTGATCCTGTAGCCGGCGAATTTCGGGAAAAGTCAGCCCGAGACTTTTAACTAACTCGATGTTCCGGAGCGATTCTGTGATCACCCCTGACATCTTATTCGTCTCGCGGTTGATCGCCCGTTGGGTCATCTTGAGCTTTGTGCTTAATAATCCGGTGAGCGATCCCAATACTATAATACCGATTATGAAAATCGGTATCAGCATCCAGCTCTTTGTCACGGCATACACGATGAGGAAACCCATTCCTATGACGGAAGAGAAGAGGACATTGATGGCCGTATTGCTGAATATCTGGGTGTCCATTCTCACTTTCTGCAATATCGAGAGTGTTTCACCGCTCCGTTGATCTTCGAACTCGTTATAGGACAGGCGAAGAGTCTGTTTCAACCCGTCGTTGAATATCTGCATACCGAATTTCTGTACTGCCAGCCGTGTGAAATAATCCTGGAACGCTTTTGCCAGACGGGCGAACAATGCGACAACGATCGCCAACCCCAGCCAGAAAAGTACCCCATTGACAAGATCCACCTCTAAAAGGTTCCCGGGATTCAAGGCGTAATCATCGATAATCTTACCAAAAATAACCGGATCGATGAGGTTCATCAGCTGACTGATACCCGCAAGAATGAGGGCGATAACAATCAGCCACTTCTGCGGCTTCAAATACTTCCAGAGGATCTTCATTTTTGTGGGCTCTATCCTTCAAGCGCTATCTAAGGCGAACTTGAAGTCACTGTGGAAACTATTAACAACCCACGTCAATAAAGAATGTTTGTGAAAGACATCTTGGCAGTATGTTTGAATGCGGATACCTAACCGCTATACTTTAGCAGATTCAGCAACTAGAAACTAACGGTGCATGGCTACCTTGATATGGGCTAACAGAACTTTAACCCAAACGGGTTCAAACCACACAAACTATTCTAAAAAAATTTCCGAATCAGGCTATTTTTACATTAGTTTATACAAAAGACCTGAGGTTGCCCGTCCCTATACTCAACTGGGTTCAAAAACTATGCTCTGAAAGGTAGATTCTAAAGGATATTAGGTCCGCTGGGTCCTAGACCCACTTGGGTTCAGAGCCTACAAACAAAAATCAAAAAATGGCAGGGTTAAGTTTGCCTTCTTAACTGAACACTTCCAATTTGTCATTGGCTCTCTTCCGCGCCACTCGATGTCTACCCCCAGATAGATCTGGAAGCACCCAGAGACATGTGATCGTTTTGCTGAGGTTGGCATTGGGCACTTACCAGTTTTGCTCTAAACGCTTGGAGTGAACCTGAAAAGGAAGTTGAATAGTGTACTTCTATAACGTGTCTTTCATAAAATTTTATTTTAAGATGGTAAATTTATTTAATAAACAAACGGGAAGTACTTTTTCTTTTTCATACGTACAGCATAAGTACTAGTTGGTTAGCTAATCAATGAATAGCTAGCAATTAAGGGCTTAACGAATTGTGAGTACAAATTGAACAATGTCTTTGAAGTATCACATTGTTGTAAAAAGGCTGAAAAGCGAACAAATGTGTAAAATGGAGTTCACAAATGTCCAAATTTGAACAATCAGTCATAACGGTGGGAATTGGCGCTTCAGCGGGAGGCTTAGAAGCGTTCAAAGTTTTGCTCGAATGTTTACCAGTCGATACAGGATTGTCATTCGTAGTTATTCAACATCTGGCAGCTGGCCAAGAAAGTATGCTGACCGATATTCTTTCAAGATTTACCAAAATGCCCGTCCAAGCAATCAAAGATGGGATGCCAGTTGAACCGGACCATGTTTACGTTATTCCGCCTGGAGTAACAATGACTATTGAAAAGCAGGTTCTCAAGCTTGCCTCGAAGAATAAGTCCCTGAAACCTATTGACACTTTCTTTATTTCCCTAGCTGAAGACTTGAAAAGTCAAAGCATAGGAATAGTACTTTCAGGCACAGGCTCTGATGGAACCGAAGGACTAAAGGCGATCAAAGCCCATGGAGGAATAACCTTCGCACAAACTCCAGATTCAGCACAGTATGGAGACATGCCTCAAAGTGCAATTTCAGCAGAAGCTACAGATTTTGTTCTTTCCCCAGACAAGATTGCTCAAGAATTGCAAAAAATCGCTAAAAACCCTCACCTTGCACGAAGTGAAATAGCAGTTAGAGAAGAAACTGGAATTAAGGGAGAAAAACCAAAGAAGGAAACAGCCTTACACGCAATATGTACTCTGCTAAAATCCAACTTTAATGTTGATTTTTCACACTACAAAGAAACAGTCATAAACCGACGTGTCACACGCCGAATGGTAATTAACCACATAGAAAAAATGGACCATTACACAAAGTTCCTGCGGACACATCCAAACGAGTTGGAAGCATTATACAATGACATGTTAATCGGAGTGACAAGTTTCTTTAGAGAACCTGAAACATTTGTTGCACTCAAAGAAACAGTGTTTCCAAGTTTAGTCAAAAATCGCCAGCCAAAAGAACCTATCCGGGTTTGGATTCCAGCCTGCTCAACGGGAGAAGAAGCATATTCGTTCGCTATAGCAATCCAAGAATACCTCGAAGAAAACTCTGCAACAGACCTTCAAGTTCAAATTTTCGGCACTGACATAAACGAAAAAAACATCGAAAAAGCAAGACAAGGAATCTACACAACAACAATAGAAACCGACGTAAACGAAAAACGACTAAAACATTTCTTCAAAAGCTCCAATGGCAACTATCAAATCTCCAAAACCATTCGAGATAAATGCGTATTTGCAAAGCAGGACATAACGGCTGACCCGCCCTTCTCGAACATGGATCTTATCAGTTGCCGCAACATGCTCATCTACTTTGATGA
>CAVYXJ010000010.1:0-466723 GCA_963772455.1 Candidatus Bathyarchaeota archaeon | reverse complement strand
AACCTTGATCAAGAGTGCGATTCCCAATATTTACCCAGGTATAACCCTTATCTTGTTCGCTATAGGCATCGAAGGAATTTATTATTTGACCATCAACTTTGAAGGTTATTTTCCGATGTTATTATTATTATAGCTTCTTACTCATAGATCAATGCATCTGTATTTGAGATATAAAATAGAGTCCATTTGGACTTTCGTCGCGTTTGTTATGATGAAACCTTGGTCATAGTCAAAGCTTGATGGAATGTTATAGCTAAAATTCTTAACTTGATTGGATGTACATTCGTAAAGTCAACGACTGAAATTGCATATGAAGCCCAGTGTGGATTGGGAATTTTCTTTGTCAGGCATGTAGTTTTGGGTTAAGTCTTGAGGGTTATCTGGTATCGCAACTTGGATTATGTAATCTTTGTTAATAGTGCTGAAAAGAAAATCAGTAAAATCTTTGTTGAAGAAAAAAATTACCTGACTACTTCTCAATTGATCCTCATTAATTTGAGGAGTTTGTTCAGTATAATATGTTGCCCATTCTATTGGTTTGAAAGAACCTAAATTATTGAGGTAAACATATCCATCTAATCCTCCAACAATAGATAAGGCATATTGTGGAATGAATAGAGGATTGTTTGCATTACGTATCTCAAATAATTGCATGGACCCATTGACCCAAGTTTCGGTTAAATCGGATTGTTTGATAATACTGGAATTTACTAAATAGAAATTATCATAAGTAGATTCATTTTTGGATTTGTAGTCATCGTGAAGTAATACATACTTCATGTCCATGATACTAATCATTTTCCCAAAATTATTTGTTTTATTCTTAAGCAAACTATCGTAATATGTGTAGCTTAAGAAACGGCTTGCGTCAATTCCTGAGTAAGTCACATAAATTGATGGTCGTGAACCTGCGAAAACTCCGAGATTGGAAATAGTTGCATTATTGTTCCAAATGTAATCGAACTGTCCTCGATCATAGGGCATCCACAAAACTTTAAAATGACCATCTTGATTTCTTAACCAATTATTAAGATCAGAATATTCTTTAGGCAACTGAACCGAAGCCATAAATTTATCGTTGTAATCAGAAAAGTTACTTCTTACCATGGGTTCTAAGGCAGTAATAACCGAACTAAATAACAAAAAAACCAATCCAATGATAATAAGATATTTAGTATTTTCTGAACCAACATTTTTGGAACTTTCCGCTTTCTTTCTCTACCAATGTAAGTTGATATATCTAAAGTTGAAATTCGATTACATACTTCGTAGATTGTAATAGCTGAGAGAAAAGAGAAAATAACGGAAAGTAAGCCTGCTGCACGGCTTGAATCTCTTAATAACCAGCCGAAAGAGGCGATAGGTGATTCAAATGTTAACCATTTATAAATAAAACCTAATGGACCAGAGCTTCCTTGGCTGAGAAACAGCAAAACTGGCAACGAAAGCGCAAAAAAAACTATTATTTTATTCTTTGGCTTAAGAAGAATAGCTGAAAAAGAGAATAATGCAGGAATAAATGTCAACAGTAATAAAAGACCAGTTGCACCAAAATTAACATAATAATTTGAATCTAACGCAGTATAAAGTGGACTTCCAGATAACCTTACAACATTTATGAACAAAGCCTACTTGCGTAAAGATTCGTTAAAGAATCAACAGTGTAAGCAAAAAATGGATGCCCTTGTTGAGGTGATAACAACTGAGGAAATGACCAATATGCAGTAAGACCTATGAGAACAGCTAGAAATAACAATGGCTTTCTTATTAATTTGATAATGTCCAGAGCGCTTTTTCTTAATGAAAATATGATAAATTAGATAGCTACCGATGAACAAAATATTCCAAATTCCTGAATGCAAATCAATCGAGGCGAAGGCTAAAAGAACCGCGCCCTAAAACTGCAAACCTTTTCCAGTTTTGATCATTTTCCAAACTACGAATAAACATGACAAGAATCAAAGGGGATAAACCAAATCCCCATACCATGCTAAGATGACCTAGAAAAAATCCATCATAAACAAAAGGATTTAAAACCATTAAGGTTGCAGCAGTGAGACAAGCAACTATTCTAAATTTGTTTGTTGAATTTCTTGTGAAATAGTAAACCATGTAAAAACCAGAAAAACTTGCGATAAATAAAGTGAAAATCAACAGAATCTTTTCAAAGTTCCACATTTAAGGCCATAAATAAGTAAATTGGAATGATAGAACTACCGATTTGCGGCGCGCTCATTTGAAATTGCCAAGCGTAGAAAGGTAAAGAATTAACTTCTGGAACTACTGCCCAAGTCATATCCCCGTACAGTATAATGCCATGAGAAAATATCATATTTCGAAGTATTACTAACGATAAAACCAACGAATAGATAAGACCTATAATGATCAGGGATCTACGATTCAATTTATCGTTCCTTCCCAATACAAGAAACGGTTTCAAATAATTCGGTTAGTCGTTCTGCTTCCAGCTTTAATGAAAAAAAGCTCTTCTGTGTTTACCCTTGAATATTTTCTTCCATTTTTCTGAAAGCACTTGGAGAATCTTTCTTCATTTCATTCATATATAGTATAGCTTTTGATAAGGCGATTGGGTCTTCGGAGGGTATTAGCAAACCATTTTTGGTGTGCTTAATTATTCCGTTTGGTTCAGGGATGTTTGTCACTATTACTGGAAGCCCGCAACTTTGAGCTTCCAAACACACATATGAAATTGCTCCTCCTACTGTGAGGAAGAACAAAAACATCATGAGAGTTGTATAAATTAACAATATCTTGCTGAGGAACGAAATTAATATGCACAATGTTAGGGTAAGTCTGGGCAAGGTTATCGGCAACTGCAGACCATTTTCCAGTGCCCACTAATGTAAAAGATATTTGATTAAATTCTGGCAAAGCACTTAATTGATTAATTGCCATGCATAGTATGTCGAAGCCTTTTTGCTCATCAATCTTGCCGAGGAAAAGAATTTTCAACTTACTGTCCTGACTTAAAACATCGAGAGGTCGAAATATGTTAGTGTCTACACCAAGAGAGATTAGAAAATTTTTCTCATCAACTTTGTAGTAGGATTTCATCAGATTATAATCAAAAGCGTTCAATACATGTACCGCAGTGGACTTTCGAAGTAATAACCCGTAAACGTCATTCATGTATAACACATTATGAATTCGGGATCGAAATGTTGGACTAAAAGGGTAATATATCGCGGTATGGACTCCACATACAACAGGAACATCGATCCTATAATTTAATAGAACATTTTGCATTAATTCAAATAACTCATTCTTTGCATACAGAACATCACAAATACCCAAAATTGATTTAATTTCCTTAAGCGAGCTATATTTCGGAAGAACTTTCACAAATTCACATTCGTGAAGCAATGCTGGATTTAGCGTTTGCTTAACATCTCGTAGAGTTAAATTCTTGTAAATGGAAACTGATCAGAAGTTATTACATGAACATCATGACCGCTATTAGCAAGGGTAGGAGCCAAATCAAAAATGAAAGTGTCGCCACCCAATGTTAGAGTGGGGTAATGATAAATGGCAATTCTCATTTTTGATTCCGAACATTTAATTTAAGTTCAGTTATACGGAAATTTTCCTCAAAAGAGAATTTTGAATAAAGCCTTAAAGCATCCTCATTATCGGTTGTAGCTGAAACAGTTAATTCTGATCCATTTCTAATTCTAACAAAAGATAGAGCTCCACCCAAGATTTACTCCCCACCCCACGAAAACGAAAACTAGGGGTTAACAACAATTATATCTATACTTGAAACATCCTCAAAGTGTTAGATAAAAAAGCCGCACCCAAAATTTGCTTACTTGCATCTTCGTACTAGTACAACTCGATCATAATCGCTGGTAAAAAGGAATCTTACAGAACGCTTAACCGCGAATCTCTTAAAACGATCAACATATTTTTCATATTTCAAACGCATAGAAAGAACATGAAGAATCTCAGCAGATGTCATGCTATAGAAAGCGTATGGCATTGAGTACTTAGAACTCTTAATTAACTCAACGATTGCGGGCAAATCAGAAAAAGTAAACAAACGGATTTTGATATTATCATTTTTAGCCGTTATATCCACCTTACTCGTGATTTGAAGAGGCTAATTGGTTAAGTATTTTAATAAACTTTTTATTAGTAAGATTTTTGTCGAATTTATTTGCCCAATTCAAGGCTTCACCCCGCATGTCTTGCTGACCCTTTTTGTCACCCAACATTGTTATTATTCTGTCTAGATAATTCATCTGAATTTCCGTAAGGAAACAGAAAACCGAGTAACGCCATCACGAATCGTGCTATTTATACCGATTACATCAGCACCTATTGATGGTGTTCCACACGCATTTGCTTCAATTACCGGCGTAGCCCAACCTTCACGAAGAGAAGGATGAATTAGAACATGAGCTTTTTGCAGAAGTTTCACTTTGGCTTTCTCGGATACGAATCCATGAAATACTATGTGATCACTTAAACCTAAATTTGCAGTTAATTCTTTTAATCGTGCTTCAAATGGTCCTGCACCCACAATGGATAAGCTTACATTAGGAAATTTCTTTACCACCAGCGACATGGCTCTGATTAAATGCTCCACCCCTTTATTCCTAACTAAACGTCCTACATAGATAAGGTGCGGAAATGATGATTTCTCAGTTCCTGGATTGTACAATTCAAGGTCTATTCCCTCTTGGGCGACATAGATATTATTTTTAGAGATTTCAATTTCAATAAGGTCGTTTTTTGTGTCTTCTGAAAAAGTAATAAATGGAATTTTCTTATATAGTGTCTGGGAATTAGACACTCGGCGCGCCAAGCCAAAAAAGCTGGAAAATAGCCTATTGTTCCTTTTAACGCAGGTAATTCAGTAAAGAATGTTTCTTTTTTGCCCAGATGATAAATAATTGCGATTTTAGGCTTTGCAGAATACATGGGGGTAAACCATGGAACACCTGTTATATTATCAATAATCAGGTCGACTTCTTTTCTATTTTTAAAATAGAATAACATTGCATGCGCATATACTGAAAACTGACCGCCTTGCCTAACAATTTTTATTCCATCCAAATGGTCATCAGATTTGGAGTTTCCATATTTTGAGCAATACCAAGTGACAGAATGTCCAGATATTACAGCCTCTTTCATCAAGGAATGCAATAACCTTTCTGCTCCACCTGCAAATGGATGCATAACATCTTTCCAGTGAAAGACAATAATGTTCAGCTGAAATCATCTCCCGATCAAATTTTATTGGAGTTTTTTGAATTTTCGCCCCTGAAAGAGGTCATTTTGTTCAATCGTCTTAAACCAATGGAGATATTTCTATTTTTCAATATTTTTCGGCATAGCAGGTCTTAATCAAATAATCGAACCAATTGTGTATTAATTCAGAACATGAAATTATCATCAATGTTCCTCTTTGAAAAAAAAGCCTACCCAATTTTGCAGGCGATCCTTGGTTTGAACCTCCCTTTGATACCAATGGAGGACTCTTAGACGATAAGCTATTCCAAGTAAGTCTACAAACATTCGCCAAACCTCTTTTGCTCTAAAAGATGAATCTAATTTGAGGTTAACAGGCATTTCAGCAACTTTTAAACCATAAAGATTAGCTACTGCAAGCAATTCAACGTCGAAAGCATAGCGTTTAACTGCCAATCGAGGAAAAATATCTAAGAACGCATTTTTCTTCATTGCTTTAAGTCCAGACTGAGTATCATTTAGAGGTACCCCCGTAAGAAGTCGAACTAAGCCATTAAAACTAATGCTCAAGATTTTACGCGATAAAGAAACTTCCACACGCGAATCTGAATGGCGCTTAGAAGCTATAACAATATCCGCGTGCTCCAAAGCTTCAAGGTAATTTGAAATTGTATCCAAATCAATTTCCATGTCACTATCTGCAAAAACAACTATCTCCCCACTTGCTTCCAAAAAACCAGTCTTTACAGCGTACCCCTTTCCTACGTTCTTGGTGTAAGTGACCACTTTTATGTGCCCATGTCTTTTTGCATATCCTGTAGTTTTGGCCAAAGTCCCGTCAAGGCTACCATCATTCACTACAACTATTTCATATTTCAAGTTTGTATCTTTGACAATGGCTTCAATGGTGAAGAGAGTTTCCTCAATAAAATCTTCCTCATTATAAGCTGGTAATACAAAAGATAGCTCAACTTGGCTCATCAAGCAGCCCCCATCTTATGACTGTTGGAATATTTCCAAAAACCAAGTGACTGAAAAATACACAAACCGACACTTGCAGCTTTTCTTCTTAATTTTGTTGGCTGAGTTCTATTAAGTTGGCTGGAAGTGCTATTTTGCATTTTAATTTGAACCACCGATATAAAGGTTCCAATTAACCCATAAACATGGTGTTTACTTAAAAAGACTTCCTATGTTGAACATAATAAATAAAATGCATACCGAAGACCAAAAATCTATCTTATGCTCAACAATTCCTTAAAACTGATAATTTCTTAACAAAATTTCTATTCAACTGTATTCCTTGATCTCTTTGAAAGATTGCCCAGCAAAAATTTGATCCTATCTTTAGACACATACAATAAGCCCAAACATAAAAGCAACACAGTCACACCTGAGATTGCCATACTATAGTTGAACCAAAGTTGGGGTTTATACTCAAGAACAATTGTAAATTCACCAGTACCATTAATCAAGAACCCTCCCAAACCTAGATAGGGTGAAATGTACGGAGCCTGCTCACCGTTGAAGTAAGCAACCCAAAATCTATCTAACTCCTGATTATTCACCAAAATAAAAGGTTGAGTAGCATTTATCGTGGCTACAATTTTGGCAGGACTAACATTTTGAACAATTAAAATTTGAGAATTTTCAGAAGCATTTTCGTAAAGATTCTCAATACCGCTCATCTTAAGAGATGAAGAAGTACCAAGCACACTAACATTGTCCAACATTAAAGAACTTTGACCAGTTTCTGTAGCATTAAAATAATTCCATATTTGAAGTTGGAAAAACTTCGTGTTTTCATTTTTCGGTTCAAATCTGAAGGAAACAAACCATTGAGTAAATGTACCATTACCATATTTAATCTCCGCAAAAGACGATGTATGTAAGAGTGTCATGTTTTCTGAGTATTCAGCAATTGCAACGGTGACTTTCTGATTGTTTTTAGCGGAGAACGTAGCGTTAACTAAGTAACTAACTTCGCTGTGAGCAGGCATTAGTGGTGAATTAACCGTTATCCAACTACTTGTCAAATTGGACATATCCGCTATGAGATTGCCATTTTTTTGATTTATCAAGCATGTTGCCTGAGATTGGTCAGGAAGCGTTGATTTCTTCCAATCAGAAACGTCGTTTTGAAAGGAAAAATTCCAGACCTTATCAAGATTTGTTGATTTACCAATATTAATGTCAGTTTTCTCCAAAGCGGAAGGTAAAAGAACAAACATTGACGGTTTGGCTTCAACATATTCATAAATGTCAAGCTCACCAAAGCTTCTCTCCAACTTAAGATAAGGCTGAATATTAAAAAAAGCCCTCATTTCTCCAGGATTCACCAAATCTCGCCCATAAGTGGTAATGTTTACATTATTACGCAGTTCAAATTGCTCAAGCTTAGTATCGTTCACGTCATTACGCTGTACAATATATTTAATACTCAATAGATCCAAAAAAGCCTTGAATTCATCAATGCGATCGAATTTCACCGCAGTTCGGATTTGCATCAAAATTAAAGATGAATTAGAATTGCCAACATACCCGTTTAGATTGGCTGTGGAAACTATTGGTTTCTCAAAAAGCCGCTCCATCAACTGATCAGATCCATAATATCCATCTGACTCATTATGCACCCCATGAATAAGGAATTTGATAGAAGTCGTCGAGAGGTGTCAATAGAACCTTCCAGTCGCCGTGTTGGTTATTCACCCAATCTGTTGCTTGATACCAATAATCTGGAACTTTGACATGAGATGAAAATGGAATCGCCCCAGTATTTGTATTCATAGAATCCTGCAGAATCGGATAAACTGAAACAAGCATAATTACAATTAATAATAACGAGACAAAAACTTTTGACAAATGAAAATTAATTTTTCTAACTTTAATGTTGGCAATTTTTTCACTTCCAAAACCAACGAGTAAAGCTAAGAAGGGCAACATTATAATCGTGAACTTGGAGACAGGTTCTCTAAAAAGACCCATAAGGGGGACATTTTCATAGAGGAATCGGTTTATTGAACCAAGTGGGTCATGCAAACCCTTCGCAAGAAAGAGAAACAAAAGGACAAAGCCCATCAAATAAGCATTAAAACGCGCCTTGTTACTCTTAAAAAGCAAGGCAGACCCTGCAAGAAAAAAGGTAGGAAAACTAAAATTGTAAAAATAGAGTTGGAGTAATCGCTTGCATAAGGATAATAGTTGGGTGACCAATTCCATGAACCGTTTAGCCAGAAAAGATTCAAAAAAGATGCCCTAGCATGGGTCCAACTCCAAGCGTCAATACTTACTTGAGAATTCAAGGATTGACCTGAAAAAATAAATGTGTTTAATACTGGAATTAGCCACCATAAATTAATGAGAAGGGTTAATACAACAATTTTTGTCAGCGAGAAAAGAAACGGTTTCAGTTGACTTTTAAATTTGTACAAAAAATAGAAAACCATTAAAGACAATCCAATCAGAAATATAGCAATGTTTGCGGGGTTAATGCTAGCAAAAGAGAAAGCCATAACCGATGCTAACGCAAAATAAATAACATTCTTGTCAGTATTTTTTTTGTCACCTTGATAAGCGGCATTCATAATTTTGAAGAATAAAGTCAAGACAAGTGGTAGAAAAGCGTAGGTCCACATGAACCCCATGTTACGCATGTTAATTAGGAAAAAGAAATTAAACATGTAGAACAAGCTAGCGATAAAAGGGGAAATTCTGGATGCAGGGTAGATTTTCGTGGTTAAGTAAAACATTGAAAAACCTGCAACCAAGAATAGAAATACTTCAAGAGCAGTCTGCACTGCACCTACGCTTAGCCCCAAGTAACTCAAAAAAGCCCCCGTATATTGAAAAAGCAAGTAAGCTGGCATAGGGGTTGCATATCCTAGATAATTTGGTGACCACAAATACACCCCATTGGTCAAAGTTTGATGAGTGTTTAAGAAAAGAGGAAAATCATCTCCATTTGCAAAAAAATATCCACTTTTGAACCAAAAAAGCGGTATCAAACCTAAAACAAAGATAATTATCACTTCAATTATTCGAATCTTCTTTAGGTCCAATGAATTCAAGATACGCTCTAACCCAAAACCAATTTACCTATTAAAAAGATAGTAATTAAAATTTGCCATAATAATAAATTTTAAAACAAAATAATAGGTGATGAAAATTTCAGTTAGATGAAACCTTAATCAGGATATGCCATGGCTTCGGGACGTTGCCCTTAAAAAGCGCGTACTTAAATGACTGAAAATCAAACTTGTAATACGCTGCTTTGACTTTGAAATGGACCAAAATAGCTTTCCATTCCCAAGGATATAGTAATCTTTCATTTCCAAAATCTTGCTCAGGAAAATTGACTGATGGAACACTAAAAATTATTTTTCCCTTTACAGCTTTCGTTGCTTCGGAAACAATCTCAACTATAGTTGTATTATCCAAGTGTTCAAGTAAGCCTTGAGAAAAACTTAACCCAAATGTTTTTTCTTTAAACGGAAGATACCGAGCGTCAGCAACCACAAAACTAACATCTTTTCCATTGTAATACCTTGAGATATTTGAGGCCATTTTTGCAACTCTTGAATCACGATCAATAGAAATGACTTCAATACCAAAGTAACTAATGAAACAACTCTGCAGTCCTGTTCCGCTGCCTATCTCGAGTGTTTTCTTAGATAATCCGAAAAGAATACAGTATAAAAGGAATTGAAGGTGTGCCAAGACGTCTTTTACAATGCTAAATGACCATTTTTCATATTCGCTCCAAGACATCTTGAGAACCTTTCAAAGCGCATTATATTTTCGGATTAATGTATTTTTCTAATAGTTCTTGAAGCGTTTTTCCGGATGATTCGATAGAGAATTTTTCAATAGCTATGCGCCTTAATTCTTGAATGGTAAATGTTTCCTTTTTGAGAGCATTATTCAACATTCGTAAGAATTCTGCTTCATTATTCGCTAACCACCCTGTGAAATCACTTATTGTTTCTTGGAAGCCCATGCAATTAAAGGCTAAAACGGGAGTTCCACAAGACATTGATTCTACTGGCACAAGACCAAATTGTTCCCATTTTTGAGGGCAAATCGTTAATTTGCTTCTTGAATACATTCTTGCTAATTCAATATCACTGAGATTCGAATGATACAAAATAAGAACATCATCCTTGTCAACAACTTCTGAAACTAATCTTTCATTTCCAAAAAGATTAACTAAAACGTCTTCTTCTCTTAAGACCGCGATTATTTCTTTAACAAAATGTCTTGGAGCATCACCCAAATGTGAACCCAAGTAAAGTGTTACTTCAAGTTTTGATTTTTTATCGCTCGGTTGAAAAATCTCCGTATCTATCGGAGGATAAACAATTCCAGTAACTTCAATATTATAAAGCGAATGCAAGAGAGTTGCAGTAATTTTACTATTAGCAATAACTAAATCATAAGACTTAAGCAACTTCGAGTACCGAGCACTAAAAAACGAAAATGGCACAAATTTTATCGAATTAAAAAGAAGCTTTTCCTTGAGTGTGAACGAACTATTCTCAAAACAACTCGCGATGGCATGTGATCCGTATAGTATTTGCACATAAGAGATTGCTTTTAAGTTCATTTTTTTCTTTATTTTTTGTGTAATCTCAAGACTATTCAGGTTATCATCAGTGAAAATAAATTCAGGATTTAGAGTTTTAATTTTTTTAATAGCATCTTTCTCGTTTTGAGATATAATTACTTTAGGGAATACTTTTTTCATATTTTCGAAGAAAATGCTGCTACAATTTACAAGTAGCAATGAAACTTCATAATTGTTTTTTAATGCCTTCGCAAAATTTACAAATGGGCGAACAACACCCTCATGAACTTCTTTTTGGTCTGCGATAATGAAAGTAATATCCAAGATTGGTAATCCCTTATTTAGCATATTTTAGCCATAATTTGATCAGCCGTTTTATCCCAATCAAATTCTTTCGCATATTTTAAAGCATTCAAGCTATGCCTTTTCAATTTGTCTTGATCCTGCAAAAGACTGATTACACTTTCAGCAAGACCTTTTATGCTTCCTGAATTGACTAGTAATCCTGTTTCACCATTTTTCACACTATCTTTCAGTCCATGCACACAATAAGCAACACAAGGTACGCCAAGTGCATTAGCCTCAATAACATTCAAACCCCAGCCTTCACGTAATCCAGGAACGATTAAAACCCAACTTTTTCTCAACAACTCTCTTCTTTCATCACTATTCAAGTTTCCGAAGAAACGAACTCCGGCTCCTGAAGTATCTTCAAGTTTCTTTCTAAATGGGCCATCACCAAAAACCCATAACTCGGCATTCGGAATTTTCTTGCGTACAAGTTCAAACGCTTTGATCGCGTGGTCTGGTCGCTTAGCCCGTTTCAAACGACCTGAAAAAGCTGCAATTGGTCTTGATTCTTTTTCTGGCAGTGAATTCAATGGCTTGAAATTCAAACCTTCAGATACAATAGACACATTTTTAAATCCCAAATCTAACAAATCGCTACCTGTACTTTCAGATACGGTTATTGTCGGTACGTTAACATATTGTTTTAACCATCTATTCTCAAAAAAGTGATACCCTAAATAACTAGCCGGAAAAGGCATTTCGTAAAACCAGAATTCTCTTGCTAGCTGATGTATAAGCGCAATGACTTTTTCGCCATTTTTTACAAATTTTGCGGCAAAAAAAGGATGCGTATTGATTTCATCGATAATTATGTCAAAGTGTTCTTTTTTGAAACGCTTTGAATAAAACTTTTTTGCTTGCTGATATACTGTGAATCTACCACCCGCTCTAACGATTCGTATTCCATCAACTGTTTCTTCCGATTTAGAGCCTGGAAATTTTGAAGAAAACAAAGTTACATCATGACCGGAAGCAGCCCAACGCTTGGCTACTTCATAAGTGAAAACTTCAGCACCGCCCATATCAGGGTTAAGCCAACAACGCCAATTAAGCCAAAGTATTTTCATTGAGTTCACCTTAGAAAGATTAAGTGCCTAAATTGTTTTTGGGTAATTTGATGTTCAATACCATTTAATCACTCTTAGTCGGTATGCAATTCCTATCAAATCAACAAACATTCGCCAAGCATCTTTTGGCTTAAATGTTGACTCTAAATTGAGTTTAACGGGCATTTCAATAATTTTTAAATTATATAAGTGAGCTAACGCTAACAGCTCAACATCGAAAGCGTAACGTTTTACCGCTAATCTTGGAAAGATTTTTTCAACAGCACTTCTTTTCATTACTTTTAATCCAACTTGAGTATCTTTAAGATTGAAACCAATTAGTAGTCTTACTAATACATTGAATGTTCGGCTGAGAAATCGCCGGGAGAGAGGCATATAAACAATCGAGTTTGGATGCCACTTGGTGGCAATAACCATGTCGGCATTCTCCAAAGCTTCAACATACTTAGAAATTGTGTTTAGATCTATTTCCATGTCACCATCAATAAAAATAACAACATCACCAATGGATCCTAATACCCCAGTTTTTATTGCGAATCCTTTTCCATTGTTGTTGGCATAATGGATAACTTTTACATGATTGTTGTTTTTTGCATAATTTAATGCCTTAACAAAAGTTTTATCTTGGCTTCCATCATCAACCACTACGATTTCGTATTGGGTCATTTTTTCTTTTACAATCAAATCTAACGCGCCGAGTGTATCTTCGATAAAGACTTCTTCGTTGTAAGCTGGGATAACGAATGATAATTCAATTTGCCCCATCAGATGTAACCTCAATTTTTTTTCTATTTCTGAAAAAACAAACGAGCTGCAATATAACGCCAATTACTAGAAGAGAATAAGCGATTATTGCTATAATGTTATCAAAGTCTGCCATTAGAACGTTAGGATCTACCATTTCCATTTCGCTGAGGCTAAAAGAATTGCTGAAATAAGCAAAAGAGCAAGAAAGCCCACAATAAATGGAAACCCCCAATTTTCCTTAACAGATTTCACAACAAAATCCCGAATAATCTTGAAGTAACGGCGTAAATTTATCAAAGTTAATTGTCAGACTTTCCTTTTGTCAAAGGTTTACAACATGATTGAATTTAACATTTGCCTTACTTGGACATATTGAGCAAATCAAATAACCTGCATCAATATTTCACGAGTATCGGATTGTTGAAGTAATTTTTAGCTAGTTTTTGAATATTGGTAGATGGCAATATTTCCACTTTGGAAAAGTTCCTTAAATGTTGAAGGGACATTTGATTGCCCGTACCACCCAGTGCCATTAACCCACCAAATTAGGAAAAGTGGGTTGGAGTTATCTTCTTGTTGTAATTTGTTTAAAGCATCCGTTGGACTTCCGAAGAAGTATGGAATTAATCTACTGTTATTGAAGCTAAGTGTTGCCCAACCATAAAATGCTTCATGAACAAGTAGGTAACCGTTGCTGGGAATATTGTTCTGAGCCCAAAGTAGAGCATTAGCGGTGTTTTGGCAGTCGCTTAGTTGTAGAGTATTCTGCAACATTGATTTAGGAATATACGTTGGATAGCTACCGAAGTACTCGAGCGCTCCGCTATTAGGTAAAACTAGAAAACCCACGCTTAAAAACGCGATTATGAAACCTACCACGATTTTGTAAACTATTTTGTACCAGTTCCATTTAATTGCAAAAAGACCCTCAACGGCGTAAAAAGACAGCGGATAAGTTAAGAGCAAAATCCAACGGAATGGAAGGACACCACCAAGGAAGAAGGTGGTAGGACTAATCATCACAATTAATAAGGGGATGAGAATCCAAAACATCCAAGCAATAAGTTGAATATTACGCTTAGAACGTCTGAAACCAAAAAAAAGCAATGGTACCAGGGGCAAGTAACAGATGGCAAGAAAACCCAAAGTATTGAAAATCAATTCAGGATGAGAAGCAACTGCAAGTGATTCGAACCCTCCGGCATAGTCAACTGTATAACCCATAATAGGCGATGAAAAAACGAAATAATTAATGTAAATTATTAACGCAAACAAACAAAAAGCGGGGATTGAACAAACAATAATCTGACGCAATTCGGTTTTTTTCTTTTTAAAGGAAAAACTTGCGATTGTAGCTATAATAATAACAAACATGATGATAGCGATAAGTTGGTGAGAAATAACGGTTAAAGCCATCATTAATGAAAGCAAAATTCCATTTCTCAGAGTGTTCCCGTTTTTTTTAAGAAATATCAGTGTTAAAAAAAGAAATATTAATGCAAGTTCACTTCGGAACATATCCCAAGATATTCTTAACGCGACAAAATACAAGGTTGACATTAATGCTAAGACTAAACTCTTTTTGGGTGACCATGAGAGTACTTTATTTGAATAGCTATAACTCACAAATCCAAGAATCCCAAGAAGTAAAGGACCTAATACTTTTAGAGTCAAAACTATTGGGGCTCCGGTTGAAGTAATTCCCATTAGAAGCAGGTAAAATAGAGGAGCTGATGACATTAGAGACCAGAAACTGACTCCGTTTCCCAGCCAAGTAATAGTATTTGGAACATAATACCCAACATTGTCAAAACCAACCAAATATGGTCCCATCAAGATTTCGGGTATTGCTCGCACGATTAACGGTATGGCAAACGCCAAGAACGGAAGCATTAAGTGACCATTTTGGCGAACCCAAACAACTAAATTACGAGCCCTAATCACTTAATAACCTCCAGCAATGCAAAGGAAATTGTAGATTTATAAATCTGTCAATCGCCAACCTAAATCCCTTACGCTAATAAAAGATAAATCGTTAAGAGGCAAAGATAAAAAAAATCAAAGGAATTACTGATCATGAACTATTCTTTATTGCATATTTGGCGGCACCTAAAATCATTCCGTTAGAGTTGCTATCAATAGATAGAATTAAAAGTGCATTTCCAATTGAACCATAATCTGCTCCTGCATAGTATCCACTTGCAGAATCCGGAAGGCTTTGCTCAAGATAAATAGTCATGTTTCGTGCAAATGATGTATTGTAAAGAGCCAGAAAACTCATTGAAATTTTGGTGTAAATAATAGGATTCATGTTTAAGTAAGATGTCTCTCCAGCATTCATTATTTTCCAAGTTTCTCCGCTTGGCAACACAACCCATTCATAAATGAACCCTGTCATAGTGTTTCCTTCGCTGAAAGCCACGTATTGCCCTGTTGCGTTATACCTTGCTTCATGGGCTAAGTAAACTTGCCTTGATAGCCCCATTAACTTAGGATTATTGTTGAGCTCAAAAACTGAGCAAAGAAGTGGCTCACAAGAAATTGACGCGTTAGGCAAAGAAACCCCATACAATCCGGATGTGGTGGTACCAGCATTATTAATATTATTAAGCACCATTGTGGTTGCGCCAGCCAATTCACTGGGCCAAAAGCTTGCAAAACCACTAGCGTAATAATAAGTATAGATGCTGGTTGATGATTTACAGTCGTTTAGAACGCTTGGCACTAAAGCAGCATAATCTGATCTATTTTGCGGACCTCTATTGTAAACAAAGTTGTCAATGCGGGGTGACAAGCTATTATTGAAAGATTTAAGATTGTTGAGCGCGACAAACAACCTGCCACTATCAACTGTGTCAACATTGGTTGTTGAGTGGGATGAGGCTTCAAGATAGTTTTTTCCATCCGCGGCTTGGTAGAACCAGAATGGATAACTAGCATTGTTTAGTTCCCGAGTTTCAAGAAACGTTAGAACCTTCGATATTCGTGAATTCGAACCCCAATCGCCATCGTTACCTATTAAACCAGTTTGATTTGCATCGATGATAGCTTGAATATAGACACCTAAATCCCAATCAGTGAAATAGGGAAAACCAAACTTCCTCTAGGAAGCCCAGTAGTAGGATCTACACCAATATCAGGTTGGAAGTATTGCCAAGCATTTGCTGCCACAGTCTTCCACACTGGAGTGTTAACGTTTGGATTTGATTCTATCAAGCCGGCAGGTTTAGGAGTTGGCTCAATAATGTCTGTTATAATTGAAATGGGATTCCAATCAGAACCGCTATCCTGGAGTACTAACGGTTTTGGAGTTGGACTTGTAGTTTGTTGGCTTGTAGGTGAGGGTGTACTTGTTGAATTGTTTACTACAGGTTGAATAATATTTGGTTTATTTGGTGTACTTGTTGAAATCGATGCAAAAACCGAAATTATCATGATTACTATTATTGCAATGGCCAAAATTGAGCCTGATTTCATGTTAAGTTTCAATAGACCATGCCCCACAAAAGCTTTTTTTATCACGTATTTGTTTAAAGAAATGTTAGAAAATGCAGTTATAAAAGACTGCGAATGGATTAAACTTTTTGCTCTTCATTAAGTTAGACTTCTTAATGAAACTATCTATTTTGGTTTTTAATTCCTATTTCCCTCTCCACTTAACCGACCAACCATACGGTTAGAATAACTAATAGCTTTAACGGATATGTGAAATTTAAAACTATGGTAATAAATCAAAAAAAGATTATTAATTAATTTCGCAACAATTTATCTAGTTTATATCTTTTGATAAAAATCTCTTTTTTTCTATGGCATTCAAAATATATTAATCCTAATATATAAAAAATCATTTTAATCGGACTCATAAAGAGTCCATGAGATCCTTTTTTAACTGTTTTTGTCCAAACTCTTTTTCGTCTAAATACAAGTTTTAAGAATGCCCAACCAGCAATGAACATCTGAATAAGCCAGTATAAATAAATCGAAGGTATCCAGAGAAGGTTTTTTAATTTAATTGGTTTCTCAGACGCAGTTAAGGCGATGCCGACTGAAACAAGTGAGACAGCGGTTAATGCAATAACTAACCCTGTGAAGTCGATGATTGGGTTACTTTGAGATAGGAACAATGCAACAAAAAACCAGTTTATGTAACTTAAAAGTGAGACAACCATCATAAATGGTCCTGCCATAGAAATTTCAGCATCAACTGTCCGTTTATTCACGTTATCAAGGAGTCGCCCATATTTTATGGCGGTTTCCATATATCCTCGGTACCATCGAACTCTTTGCTTCACTAAGCTGCCTATGTTGTTGGGTGTTTCTTGTCCTGAGCAAACGTCTGGAGCATATTGTATATGATGGTTTCTTTCAACAAGACGTAAAGCTAATTCAACATCTTCGGTCAGCGAGTTTTCATCCCAGCCGCCTAATTCTTTAAGTACATTGGCTCTTACGAATTGGCAACTACCTGTTAAAGGAACGAATAATTGGAGTTTTTCTCTTCCACTCATCAATGCTTGGAACCAAGCTCTTTCTTCAATAGCGATAACTCTTGTTAGAGCGTTGTTTTTTTCATTCAATGAAGTTGTTCTACCTTGTAGAGCCTTCAGTTTTTGATCTTTGAAGTAGAAAGCAACTTTTGCCAAGTACATCTTTTTCAGGTAGACTATCGGCGTCAAAAACACCAACTAATTCGCCATTAATGTAGGGCAGGGCAAGGTTAAGAGCACCTGGTTTACCGTTTGCTGTCTTTCTCTGAAATAATTTTGATGTTTTCAGGATATTTCTCTGAAAACTCTGAGCATATTGTTAATGTATTATCATCGGATTTTCCATCCACAACTATTACTTGCATTTTGTCCTTTGGATAATCGATATTCAGTATTCCGTCGAGGCATCGTCGGATGACGGTTTCTTCATTTTTCGTTGGGATGATCAATGAAATTTTTGGAAGTTCTATTGATTTATCTGATAAGAAGGTTGGTTGTTTGCGCTTATTCTTTATGCCCACGTATATAATTGAGCCATTGTAGAGAGTCCAAAAGAGTAATACTGCAAGCAATGTTATAGAAATAATGTCAAAAACTATCATTGATATCCAGCCCCATTGAATTGTTCACTGAATAACATGATAGTAAATGAGTGAACCATAGGATTTATCTCTGATTGGGCTTTGAAGGGTATACCAGTCTTAATAACCTTAAACTTTGCTAATTGAGCTACGCTAGGGAAGATAAATCTATTTTTCATTACAGTCTCACATATACATTTTTGGAACCTTTTAAGGTTTGTACTCTTTTAGGGATTAGAGTAAGTCTGTTTAAACCCACTGTTTAGAACAAGATTAATAAAAAAGTATCTAAACTATCTCGCCTAAGTCACCTCTGAAAATTAAAGCTAAAGAGAACTTTTTGGCTATCTGTCTGTAAATAGTACTTTGGTCTAAGGTTAGGTTTCTAAAGGCTCTTGTTATACTTTAAATGTTGAAGACAAAGAAAACTTAAAGGAGGCGACTTCATTTCTAATTATAGGAAGCGCCATGCGCAGATTTTTGTTGTTTTTATGGATTGCAAGTATGCTTTTGGCAGGATGTTATGTTAGCGATAGCTTGGTTCATGGTCAAAGTCAAGACACATATTCTTTGCAGCTTCAAGGATTTGTTTGGAACCACCCAATATTAAACGCCCTTATCGTACCAGCAAATAATGAATCTTGGTGGGACTCTACTTTTCTTAAAACTTCACTTCGCGCTATTGGTCAGTGGAACGATGCGATCGCCACTTTTGCTTCTAACTACTCAGACTATTCATATTTATCAAGCCTTAGAATTCAACCGACAATTTCTAGCACTTTGCAGCCGGGTTATGATATTTATATCAATTGGCTTGAGTCCCCCTTTAGTAACACAACAGACGAAGTTGGATTATCACAAATCTCTGCAAACTACCAAAACACTATAATTAATTGTACAGTTAGACTTTCCGCACACACTCGCCATGGCGACACATTGAATGAAGGAGACATGCAGAATGTTGCTATCCATGAACTGGGACATAGTTTAGGTTTAGGACATAGCAACTACACGGAAGATTTGATGTATCCAGTCTATAACATGAGAAGTCCAACTATAGAGATCTCCAATCTTGATGTCTATGGTGTAGCTACAGTTTTTAACTGGAAAACATACTCATCCACATTTTACCCAGTAAATAGTTTGGTTAATCAGGTAATTTTGCCCAAAAGCATAACTTACAATGGATTGCCTGTTTCGCAGCAAAACTCATCCCCCCAAACTTACGCAAATAATTCAGTAGTTCAGTTTTTGATTATCATATTTGAGATCTTGATTCATCCAGAAATTTATCCATTCATCGTCTTGTTTATTGTTGTTTTAGTAATAATCGTCGTATTTCCAAGAAGAAGAAAACTTGTTAAGGCTGACTCATAAACTCGATAAATTCCTTAAGCTCCGTGGTTGCAGAGTGTAGTTCGATTTTTTTTCTTCCCCTGATTGTTGATGATGGCTTAATCCGTAGTCGTGTCCAGGATAAACTTCATGTTGTCGCTTAGTTTTTGAAGTCTATTGAGGCTCTCGTACATACTTATTGTGTTGCCACCGGGAAAATCGGTTCTTCCACATTCGCCGACAAACAAGGTGTCGCCCGTTAGCAGTTTCTGGTCGTTAACAAGGAGGCAGATGCTATCGGCGGTGTGTCCGGGTGTGTAAATAATTTTTAATGATATTTTTCCAATTCTAAGTGTTTTGCCCTCATCCACTGAGGAGGTCAGGGTGAATTTTAGTTTGTTTATGAGCAACTATTTTTGCTCCAAAGATCGATTGAAGTTCTATATTTCCAGCGGTGTGGTCAGAGTGACCATGTGTATTAACAATGTATTTTAATTGTAATTTTCTCGTTTTTTATTATTTTTATTATTTCGTCAGCATTATAACTTGAATCTACAACTGCTGCGTCAAGTGTATCCTCATCGGCTATAATGTACGAGAAATTGTCGCTGTGTTGTTGAATTTGTCTAAAGAACATAGGAGATCACTCTTTCCTGCGTATTGTTATTGGTTTTGTGGCTTAAAATCCATTCCTGACTTTTAATTTGTAATGCCCGCTGAAATTTGTGAATATCCTTTATTTGATTAATGATTGAAGGCTAACGATGTCTGAGGGGGGGTAGCCTGAGTAGTATTTGCCAAAGTACCCAAAGAGAGTTGTCTGTTTATCTAAGAAAGGTTTGATTTTTTCTGCTACCAACTTCAAATCCTTGGATTTGTCGGCTTCAGCCTTACCTAAAGTACCGTTGACTTTTTTTCGGTCACCTTCCCATCTAAAATATAGGAAATCGGCTGTTACTTCGTTGATTTGAGCCATTAGTGGGCTATCTGACGTTGCCAAAGCAATGTTATTAGCTTTTAAAATTGAATAAAATTCTTGGTTTAACCAGCTTTTGTTTCTGACTTCAACGACGTAACGATGGATTGTAGGCAGTTTTTGTAAGAAAAACTCCATGTCAGCGAGGTGTTTTGTGCTGAAATTGGGTGGAAACTGCAAAAGTAAAGCTCCAAGTTTTTTTTCAAGAAGGCTTGCTCTTTCAAGAAAAATATTAGTTTCGTATTGGCAGTCTTTTAGCATTTTTATGTGAGTTATTATTTGGGGAAATTTTAACGAGAAAAGAAATCCTTCTGGAACTTGTTTTTTCCAGTTTTCTACTGTTTGAGATGTTGGAATTCGGTAGAAGCTGCTGTCAATTTCTACTGTATTGAATTGCGTGGAGTAATAAGCCAAGTAGTTTTTTGACAAGTTTTGTTTGGGTAAAATTTTCCTTTCCAGAAATTATAGCTAAATCCAATTGTTCCTAAATGGAGGTTTTGCATATTATTCTTTTCCTTTAAACAAGAGCCAATCTTTTTCTCCTGCTCTCTTGAGTCGAATCAGAACGTAGCGCCCATTGAGACGTTCACCATTTAGGGTAACTTCAATTTTGTCTTTTTCCCAGAGTTTAGGCTCGTAGTGCCCTTTGTCCCAGATTTTTACTGTCCCGGCACCATATTGCCCCTTAGGAATTGTGCCCTCAAAACTTGCGTATTCAAAAGGGTGATCTTCAACCTCCACTGCCAAATGTTTTTCCGGACCTTCAGGGATTCCTTTTGGAACAGCCCAACTTTTTAACACACCATCCTTTTCCAATCTAAGGTCAAAGTGGAGAGCTCTTGCATGGTGCTCTTGAATTACATAAATTAGTTTACCGTCTTTTTTTTCTATTGTGGCTATGGGTTCGGGTGTTTCTTCGAAGTGGCGTTTTTTAGAGTATTCTGAAAGCTTTTCGGATTCTTCTTCACTTTTCTGCCTTGTCTTATCATTAGTTTCGTCGACTTCTGTTTTCTTAATCTCGATTATTTGATCAATGGTGCATTGTTCAGGTGGTTTGTCATCTCTTAAACGTTTGAAACGTGCCATACGTAATCTTAGATCCCTCGTAGCCACTTGGTAGGCAACTTCACAGACAAGTTTTGGTTCAAGCCAATACACAACATCGCCAACTTCCGGCTTAAATGGTGGAGCTTCTGTTGTTATTTTTTCAAATTTATCAACTAAAATTCTAATCATCTCTTGCGTGAAACCCGTTCCAACTTTGCCTAGATAAATTGGCTTACCTTTTTCGTCGTATACGCCTATGAGAAGGGCTCCAAAGGTTGCTCCTCTTGATTCGCTGCCCCTGGTATAACCGAAAATTATACAATCGCATGTTTTGAGTTTTTTTATTTTTAGCCAACTCCCAGTCCGCAAACCTTCTTCATACAGACTATCTTTCTTTTTTGCCACTACCCCTTCTAAGCCCTTTTCTAAAACTGATTGAAAATAGGCTTCGCCTTTTTCCTCAATAAAATCACATAAAATTACGTTTGAGCCTTCCACTAGAGAATCTTTAAGGATTGTTTTTCGTTCAGTCAATGGGAGTTTAGTTAGGGATTTTCCATCTTTCTCTAAGATGTCAAAAACAATGTAGATTGCAGGTAACCGATTTTCTTGCCTTTGAATCTCTCCTTCAGAAACAGCTTTCCCGCGTTCAAGCAACGATTGGAAGTCGGGTTTGCCTTCTCGCATAACGATGATTTCGCCGTCAACAACTATGTTTTTGGCAAGTTTTTTTAGTTCCTGCAGTTCTGGAAAGTTGCCTTTAAGTTCTTTTTCGTTACGGCTCTTGAGGCTGAAAGATTCTTCAATGTAGGCAATTGCTCGAAATCCGTCCCATTTTACTTCAAAAAACCATTCTTTATCTGAAAAAGCTTCTTCGGCAACCTTTGCAAGCATTGGGCGGTAAATGTGGCGACTCATTTCGTCTCCAACTGCTTGAGCGTTTCTCGAAGTGCAACCATGAGTCCCTTGGCTTCAACTTCTGGAGGTCTCTCAATGTGAATTTTTTCGCCTTTAACTTTTTGTTTTACCAGTTCTTTGATTCTTTTCTGGTATGTGTCTTCGAATTCTGTTATATCGAATTCCCCTGATAGGTCAGTTACGATTTTTACTGCAAGATCTAATTCCGCTTTCGGGGGTGTTTCAAGTTTGTGCAGGGGTTCAAAATCTGTTGGGTTTACTACATCGTATGAGTATCGGAGCGTTGTTAAGACTAAGGCGCCTTTGTATGTGTGAAGAAGCGCTGGGTATTCTTTCGTTCGTAACGTGATTCTGCCTGCCCCTGCTTTGTTGGTTTTTTCAAGTGCCTTTAAAAGCAGCCCGTAGGCATCTTTGCTTTTGTCTGGCAATAAAGCGTACGTTCTGTCAAAGTAAACTGGGTCAACTGAGAAATAATCAACAAATTTGCTTATGCGAATTCGCTTGTCTGATTCGGGTTTAGCTTGGTTGAGTTCATTTTGATCGAATGTTATGAATTCATTTTTTGATACTTCGTATCCTCTTACTACCTCGTTCCAAGGCACTATTTTGTCGTCTTTAGTGCACATTTTAACGTATTTTAATGGTTGACCATCAGTTTTGTGCAGAAAATGAAATGCTATACCCTTATCGTAAATCATTGAGAACAATTTAACGGGAACATTAACTAAGCCAATCGTAATGTTTCCTGACCAAATGGATCTACTTGGGGCTGAAGCACTGGTTTTTTCAGAAGGGGGGTCTTCAATATTTTCTTGTTCCATAATTAAATCTCCAGTTCACATCTTTTTTCAAAAATATCTTTCCACGGATTACTCGTGCGTTTAACTACTGTAGAAATAGTATAGTCGGAAGGGTTTATTCCTTTCTTCACTTCGCTCCATTCTAAAGGCGCTGAAACTGTAGCTTCAGTTGTCGGCCTTAAACTGTAGGGAACAACCATAGTTCGCATTGGAGAATTCTGCAAGTAATCGGCAAAAACTTTTCCTGGTTTTTTTGTATCCTTGAATTCAGAAACTACTATTTCGTTTTCTTTTGCAAGTTCGATTCCAACTTTATGCACGAAAGCTCTCGTTTTCTCAAACGGGTGTTTGGCAACTATGGGGATTACGACATGTAAACCTTTTTTGCCCGAAGTTTTAACGTAAGGTGTGAGCCCCAATTCCAATAGTTTGTCTTTAAGCAGCAATGCAACTTCAGCAGCATCACTCAACGTTGCTGGTGGTTCGGGGTCTACATCAAAGAATAACATGTCGGGCTTGTCTAAATCGTCAATTTTGGAAAATGGCATATGGATTTCCAATGCAGCCAAGTTTGCCAGCCAAATGAGAGTATCCAAGTCGTTGCATACTATGTAGTAAACATTTCGTTTTGATGTTGGGGAGTAGATTATTTGGGTTTTAACCCATTTAGGTGTGCCTTCGGGAGCGTTCTTTTCAAAAAACCTGACTTTGTCACCTTCAATACCGTCAGGATACCTAGTTAAGACCAGTGGTCTATCTGCAATTAAAGGAAGAATCTTTGGCGCCATTCGAACGTAGTATTCTATTACTTGTCCTTTGGTTACTTCGTTTTTGGGATAGAAGATTTTATCGAGGTTTTTTAAGTCAACTTTGGTTAAGTCTCTTAGGTTTTCGGTCATAATATAACTCCAAAAATAAGCGCTCTATAATTCATATGCAGAAGCTATGCTTTTTGCTTTTTGGAAGCCCTCGTCAGCTTTTGAGTGCCTTCCACAAGGAGGATAGTTGTCCATGAGAAACCCGTTTTTTTATAGTTACACCTATATAGCTAAAGTAACCTTACTATTAAATTGCGGAAGTTAATCGAGGAAAAAGTAAATTTTAGGGCTAACTAGTTTGCTATTTTCAAGATTATTCGCTAAATTGAAAGGAGAACAAAATAAAGTATGAAACCAAAAAAGCCCACATTAGAAGACCAACTTGCCTTCATTGCTACTCAGCATGAAGTTTACCCAACCGAACTCTTTCAAGCCCTAATTAATGCAAAAGAACAAAGCAAACCAATGTCTGTTTCAGATTTAACTGTGGAGTATCGAGGAAACGTAACTACCCAAGCCATTTTCCTAATAACAAAAGATACTAAAGTAGTTGCACAGTTCCGAGTTCCAGATGAAACACTTGCAAGAACCGATGTTTCATTCGACCACTCAATGGACACGAGCAAGGTTCGAAAAGAAATTGCTAGACAAAACCCAGCGCCTTCACATTTCAAGATAGAAAATTTGCGTGTTGGTATGAAAAAAATAAATGTTACAGCGGAAGTTTTGCAAACTGCGGAACCGGCCAAAGTTCACACTCAATTTAGGGACAACGCAGTTGTTTCTAATGCCACAATTGGCGATGAATCAGGAAAAATTCTCCTGTGTCTTTGGGATGAGCAGATTAATAGCGTCCATGCTGGCGAATACATAGAAATCAAGAACGCCCATGTGGCAATGTTTAAGGGCGAAAAGCAGCTGCGACTTGGAAAAAATGGAACAATAACCATTTTAGAAAAGCCTATAGAAAGTTAAATCTGCAAAACTATCACTCGCTTTATTTTAGTATAAAGCGGTTAATTTTTTGATTTCTCAAAATTATTTTTATTTACTTATTTCTTAATACCCAATACTTGATTTTCATGGAAAAGAAAATATTTTTTTTTCTTTTATCAAGGAGGCTTTAGTCTCTAAAATTAATTAGTCAAATATATGCTAGAAAATAAAGAAAATATTGATGATTTTAGGTTTTAGACGTATTTTTTGTCGTTGTAGCAGTACCATCGTTGGTATTGCGGAATCCATGTCAGAGGCTTACCACATGTTGGGCATAGCGGTTGCGTTGATTGTTGAACAGGTTGTGCTATTGTTTGAGCAGGTTGATATGCGGTTTGATGAATGGCTTGAGGTTTTAGAAGTATGAAGTCTGAAGCTGCTTGAACATCTTCCCATGCAACGTTTTGAGTTTCGCCATCATCGTTTTCAATTGTTAGTGCTATACCCATTTTTCCAACGGCGAAAGCAACATCCTTTACTTTCCCTATAAGTCGTCCTTTTGCGTCTATAACTTGCATTGCGACTAATGCGTCTCTTGTTAGAGGTTTATCAGTTTTTTCCATCTTTGGCTCACTACTATTCTGATTAGCGTTTTCTTGTTTAAAGTTTTTTCGTTTCTTACTCAAGTTAACAACAGTCCTACTGCAATGGGATTTCCCAGTAACTGATTATATCGCCTTTAACCCATTTACCGCCTAAACTCCGTACAACCTCGTTGATGTCATCCCATTCGGCCTTCAGAAACATTATTGGCTTAACAACTACGCAGTTTTCTTTCGCAGTAAAACTTAGTAGTTTGCGTTGTTCGGGGCTAAACTCGTTTTCCATTTTAGAAGCCATTCTACTAGGTTGGGGTTGAGGAAGCTTTGCAACCATAGACTTAGTTTCAGCAACAATTTGGGGCTTTACGACTGTTGCTAGTTTTGATGTGCTTTTGAATTCAGTGGACTTAGATAATTGAAGCTGAGGAGGTGGGACATTTTCAGAAATGTCCTCGAAACTTTCACTTCTAATAACGATGGAAACTTGTTGGGTGAAAAAATCCAGTTTTATATCTAATATTTCGGTGTCACACGGTAAGTTAGTTGCAAACATGGTTGCTTTGCCTTGGAGTAATCTGACGAGAGATTCAGGCGTTAGTTTTAGAATTTGGATTTTCATAGTTACCGCTCAAATTGCCTTAAGGACTATTAGCTTAAAAGTATTTTCTATTTTGATAAAAAGAAGAGTTGAGAGGTATTATGCAGTTTTTTTGGAGCGATTTCGCCATTCTGCAAAGCTGCCTGAGTACATTGCCCAACTTTTGAGTTTAGGCGTAACAGCCCTAATCAAAGCTGGACACGCGATTAATGCAATGGGTAAGTTAAGAGCAAAAGTACCGGGCAATAGAGGCCAAGCAACTTCCGCAGGGAACAAACCGACAGCTGTAAACTGCCAGAGTATAAAACATGTCCCAACAAATAGGGTTAAAGCATAGATGCTTGAGAGGATTATGATTCCTTTTGTTGTTTTGGCTTCGGCGGCTGATTTGGGAATAAGGAGCCAATTTAATCCGAAAATGACTATCGCCGTTGTAATTTCTACCCAAGCTAGGTAAAGTGGCAAGCCTTCAACGTAAACGCCGCCTATAAATGCTCCAATCATGCTGCCGACTAATCCTGCCCATCCAAACCAAAGCGGGAAGACACCTAGTAGAATAATTGGGAGATAAAGTACTGTGAAAGTTGGTACACCAATTGCGAATGATAAGAAGAAAAATACGGTATAAAGGGCTGCTGTTATTGCAATTATTGAAACTCGTTTTGCACTACTTTGCATCAATTTAACGTTCTCCTTTTGATTTGATAATTAGAGCCTTCAAGGTAGGATTACATAAAAGCGTTTTCATCTGTATTACATTTGTAATACAACTTGCATCCATAAATACAGTTCAAATCAACCAAATTAAAAAAGTCCCAACCTTGACGAAGAAAGACATGAAATAAGCGTTTACCTCTTGAAGTAATTAATCAACAAAGCAAAACTACATTCGTTTTTGCGGTCGCTGTTCTATTCGCCTTAATTTTTTATACAAAGATATTTATTTGTGAAATTCTGGTTTTAAATGATTATAGATATTAGCTTGCTAAGCGCTATCTATACGTGTGGGTGTTATTGTGAAGTTCAAGTTACAAATATTTACTCAAGATAGCCTTGAAGGCAACTATGTAGGCAGGCACTACCGCTTTGCCGTAGTTGACTCAGATAAATCAAAGAGCTATCCTTCAAATTTTATCTGCATGCTTCCTTCTCAGATTAGTGTTGATCAGAAAAAAAACAATGTCTTTTCAAAGATGTTCGGGGATAAATGTGAAGAACAAGCTAAAACATTGTTGACACACGCTTTGCTTGGTGAAAACGATTCAGACGTTAAAAATGAGATAGAGCGAAGACTTAAACTGCTCGATCCTAAGACAATTAACCAAATCAAATGTAGTTCTTGTGGAAAACTCTTTCAGCCTAGGCGAATAAAGAGGTTTAAGCGAAATTATTGCCAAGATTGTATGAATAAAAGCTATGGCAATCGTGGGTAAAATTCGAAAGAATTTTTGATGATGAAAATAGCGTAATGGTGAGTTTGTTCCTTCTTCGCTATTGAACAACTCCGGTTGAAAGGGAGAAGGGGTTAATCAACTGTTTCACAGGCGCGCTTCACCAACCAACTGAGCATTAAAATGATTGATTTAAAGTTGATAATTCTAACTTGAAAAACAAGAATCTGAAGTGAAGTAAAATATTCCGAAGCTAATTTGTTGTTGTTTTTCTAATGCGTATGTAAGGGCAAGCACACCTTTGAGTATCTCATAGTTGTTAAAAGTTGAAAAACAAAGGACTTTCTTAGCAAACTTTATTGCCCTGAATTGCTTAGTGGTATTGGAGATAAAATAATGTTTTGCCCTTTTTGCGGTAAACAAAATAAAGATAATGTGCCATTTTGTGCATTCTGCGGAAAAGCCCTACCCCAGAATAGTTCAACACCCCCAATAACTCAGCCTGTCACCAATACAAACCTTAATGCTCAAAAATCATCTGCTCCCAAACGTGGATTATCGTATAACGCAAAAAGAGGCATAGTAACAGGTCTTTTAATTGCCGTAGTCATTATAATTATAGCTGTAATTTACTATCCTCAAGTGTTTCCGTGGAATTGGTAATCCGCTGACTTAATATCATTTGAAGACTCACCACTACGACTTAGATACCTACATTTCCAGTTTTTGCTATTAAGTCAGCAAAAATTGTGATCGTTACTTCGCTACAACATGAATTATTTTACGACTTAGACCATTAAACTTGAAATGGAGATATATTAAATGGGTAAATCAAAAACAGTTTTGAGTATAGCTTCAATTGTAATTATCATAGTTGCAGCCTTGGTCATTTTCTCAGGCGTAACTTATCCCGTTGTTAGGCACCGTCTTAGCAATTGAAACAAAATCTTGGCTGGGTCGAAAAGAAAAAGAACCTAAGAGTCAAGCCAATAGGGTACAGACTAAATACTTAAAGAATGATAACTCTTGTTATGGGATATCAGCCTCGCATAAAGTCGCCTAAAGGCGCAATTCACGTATACAAAAAAACCCTTCGCGAAAAACGAAAAGATAGAAAACGTGTTGGCAGAGGCACTACAAAACCAATAAGGGAAGAAAAGCAGCCTGCAACTGAAAGTGAAGTCTCCCAATTAACCCTTAAGCAACTTCACACTTTGGGTAGCCAGAAGTTTGGTTCTTCACCATTCAGCGAGCATTTTGACCGTTGGCTAACAAACATAATTGTTGTTCTAGACGAGTTTAAGTCACACCCGAACATAGTTGCAGATGATCAATTCTTGAATGAGTGCGCACAAATATTTTCCAGCATAAAGGATCAACTTGAAGTAATACGCCGAAAGGAAACGGCACTTGATCAAGAACTAAATAATCTTTCAGATTGGAGAACTCGCTTAAAACAAATCAAAGAAGAATATGCAACTTTAACAGGGGCGATTAAGGGTCAAAGAAACAGAGAGACCAAGTGTCTCTATAAGGTAATACATCAACTGAAAAAAGAACAGGACGAGGTAATTCGGATGAAAACCGGATTTTTCCACGGCATCTCCAAGAAGAAAAGAGAACAAAAAGAAATGGTTATAGTGAAGGAATTAAGCGATAAGCAAACTGAACTTGAATTGGTTATGCTGGATTTTAGTGCCAAACAAAAGGAACTTAAAGCTGAATTCGACAGAAAAAAAGAACCTGTCCTGGATGAAATTAAGAAATTCCGCAGAATAGTCCATACCTTGGAGACAGATACTTCCTTGGAAGAACGATGGTTTGCCTGTGAAGCCCTTATAGATGCAATTAACTCTTATCTGCAGAGAAAAGCAGCTAAGCCTTCATGTGAGCCAATCTAAAAATCTTCGTTTACCAAACGATATAAAAACCACTCCAAACGTTTGGCTTTATTTTTTTCATAGAATTCCTGCGCTGTCGTATTCCATTTCAAAACCGTAAACTCTAATCTGCCGCATCCCTCGCGTTTAGCAGTTTTTTTTAGGAAATCAAACATTTTTTGACCTACTCCTTTTCGTCTATATTCGTTAAGAACAAAAATATCTTCAAGAAAAAGAGTTGGTAATGCAAGAAAGCTTGAGTAAGTAAAGAAATAAATTATATATGAAACGGGTTTATCTTCAATTTTTCCCATGAACGCCTCATATTTGGGTTTGTCAGATAAACAGTCACGTCGTAGCCTTTTTTTCGCTTCTTCATCAGGTGGAGCCAGCTTTTCAAATTCAGCAAGTTTATCGATTAAACCCAAAAAATCATCGAAAGTTTCTGCTTTAACTCTTTCTACTACTAACAAATCTTCTTCTTTATCCATGCAAGTTCTTGGTTACTTTAAGATAAAAGACTATTGCCAACTCGAATTATTTCAGGTTCATCCGTTGCAAAATTTCAAACTCTAAACAAAATAAATTCATTATTCTTATATTTTCCAATTACCAATGATAAGGAAAATGTTCAAGAGCAAATACAAAAATTGAGATCCTAAAAAGGTGAAAACTGCTGGAAAAGCTATACCAAGCCTTCAGTAACTCTAATAATAGCAAAAACAAAGACTATACCCTTGAGAAAAATTTTCGTAATTTTTATCTATCATCAGACATCAATCAATATAGAAAGGCAGCGTTGCTATTCGCAATTCCAATCTTGGGTTTTGTCTTTAATGATTATGCTTTTTTCGGTTATTCTTCAATGTTTTTTGGCCTAGCAACAATTCGCCTAATTCTTCTTTCCATCATAGTTTTTGAAGTAGCCTATATGGGAAAAATAAAAAATCACTCCGTCTACGATCGTCTTGTTTTTTTGACAACTTTAATTTTGATTATTGGCGGTGGCATAATCAACATGTCACGACCTGAAAATTTCATATTTCACTCAGTTGTAACTCTTATGTCATTATTTATTTTTTATTTAGTTGTTCCACTGAGATTTTTGTTTCAAAGCATTCTGGCGTCAGTTATGGTTATTGGCGAAATTTTAATAATAATTCTAGGCAATCAATCGGAGATTTCAATCATGTACACAATGGTTTTCAGTCTAATTGCATCATACTTGATTGCTGGGTTTAGTGCTCATCAGATCCATTTGTATAGAAGAAGAACATACGAAGAATTTGTTCATCGACAAGCTTTACAAGACGTTTTAAAGAAACATGCTGATAATTTGGCTGAGTTAGTTGAAGAGCGAACAAAAGAACTTATTGAAGCTCAAAATAGGGTTCTCAAATCAGAACGGTTAGCGGCAATTGGAGAATTAGCCGGAATGATCGGACATGACCTTCGCAATCCTTTAGCAGGAATAAAAAATGCAACTTATTTTCTAAGGAAAAAACAAGGTAGTTTTGTGGGAGATAGCGGTTTACAAATGCTTAGCATAATAGAAAATGCCATTGAGTACTCTAATAAAATAATCAATGATTTACTCGATTATAGTCGGGAAATTCGTTTAGAGGTGGAAGTGTGCACGCCTAAATCCATGATAGATTATGTTCTACTTACGATAAAGATTCCTAAGAACATCAAGATCGTGGATCATATTCAAAGTTCTCCAACTATAATGGCAGATTCAAACAAGATTACCCGAGTTTTTACCAATATAATTACAAACGCTATAGATGCAATGTCGGAAAAAGGAGGAATACTTGAGATAAATAGCCGTCAAAATGGGGATAAACTTGAAATAACTTTTGCTGATACTGGAAGTGGAATGAAACCTGAAGTAATGGACAAAATCTTTACACCATTATTTACAACAAAAGCTCAGGGTATGGGTTTTGGATTGGCAATTTGCAAAAGAATTATAGAGGCCCACGGTGGAACCATTACAGTTGAGAGTACAATCAATAAAGGAACAACTTTTTCCTTAAAATTCCCATTGAACCCAAAAACACAGTAGCAGATTGGAATACTAAAAGGTTGCAATATTATTTTTTTAGTGGAAATGCTAAGATGTGCTCCTGACAGAAAGCAAAAAAACATTTTGAAAAGCTGTCGAAGCCTTAAAAATAAAGGTATAAAACTGAAGGATTTTTATCAAAATAACAAAAAATCCACATTGTTTTATTAATTTATTTTTAAATGGTGCCGGGGGTGGGACTTGAACCCACGAAGGCCTGCGCCAGAGGATCTTAAGTCCTCCTCCATATCTTAGGGGCAAATTGTTATCTGGCCGCCCATTTAGACCTGGCTCGGATACCCCGGCACCAGCACCGTAATGACTGCGCGCTATTGTTTAAGTTTTTTGCATCTAATTCAACTGTTTCTAGTTGGCGGCTTAAGGTGCCAACATAACATTATATTCCGTCAAAAGGTATGTTGTAGTTGCCGGTTGAGGAACAAGCTTCACGGTGACACGCAGTATTGGTCCTTAAGCGTCTGCCGGATGAATCTGAGATCAGATCGAGGATAAGTCTTGGCAAGCGTTATTTGACTAGGCGGTGTTGCAGTGGGGTTTAGACTCAACCACATTTTTTTCTTCTTGTTCTACTCAAGAATGGTTTCTTTTAAGCAACATTATTACTTATTCTGAGTTCACAAGTCTAATAAGCTATTTTTGTCGAAGAAATAATGAATTATATGACGCATTGTCCTAGCTGTGGTAAAGAAGTAAACAAACCTTCTAGAGTGTTAAAGAATCACTGTTTTACTATTGAGGCATTTCACTGCGGAAAATGTCATCATTACTTTACAGTCACCAATAATGAATCAGATTATATCTACAATTTAACATAATTTGTTTAATATAAAAATATGAATATTGTACTTATTCATGGCTGATTTGATTTTAGAGATTTATTGAAAAAAGATTGTTTTTCGTTGGAGTTTTTGCTTTCTTCTTTTAATTAATAAATTATTCGAAATTGATAATTGTCTCTTTTGACCATTGGACGTATATACGTGCATATTAACAAACGTTATGTCTTAATATTCAATAAACAAAGAATGACTCAATGTGATTTAAATGAAGGAAAATAAACAAGTATTTGAAAATGAAGAAGCTGAAAGATTTCTTGATTATTTTGTAGCTTATAAGAAACTGGCGATCCTAATTGATAACGCCAAATGCATAGCTGCAGTAAATAGTGATATTATCCTGAATAAAAGAGAAATCGCACTACCGAATGATAATGTTGATGAAATAAGCAATTTGCACCTTTCAACTGGCATTTCATCAGGAATTGATAAATAAGCATTTAGAATTAATTTGTTATTATTTCATAAAGAAATAAAATAAGTAATAACCATTCTAAAATCTGATATACATAAGAAAAAGGCTGAAGAAACTATAGCATATGCAAGCATTATACATCTAAGCAATCTCCTTTGTTTATTAGATGTATAAACTAAGTCTGACTAAGCTGATAGAGCATATTTAGTGCATATTTGGTTTTTTACTCAGATTATAGATAAAGTATAGATTTACTGCTATTGTAGCAAAGAATAGCCAAAAGGGAAAGTTAGGCATAATACTAAGTCCTCCAATCCTCTCACCTTTGCCATCAACAACATCTCCCCACATAGACTCAATAACATTGATTGGATTCATAATAGTATTGCCAAGATGAGTGTTACTGTTCACCATATTCCAAACAGCATAATTAGCAACAATAAAAAACATAATCAATACAGCATTAACAATGATAATGCTCCTAAATCTCATCATCAGTTAATCCCTATTTTCTAATGCAATCAGTTTACATATAGGATTTGCTCAAACTAGTTCTTAGTGATTGAAAGCTGACAGACTAAAGCTGCTAAAGCATATTTGCAATTATTCCATAAATGAAAGCAACTATCAGAATTGCTCCTGCAATAACACTTAGCTTAAACAAAATAGAGTAGATTTTTCCTGTTTTTCTTAACTTCCATAAGATTGCTACCCATGCAATTATAAAAACCAATGCAAAGATGATTGAGATTGGAAAAGGAATTAGTTCAAATGCCATAATCAGTTATTAAATATCTTACTATTTAAATTCACAAAAACTAAGCTCAAAAAATAGTCCTTTATAATTATAAAACGATGATAGCAGATTTTGTAGACTCAGTGTTATACCTTAGAACAGTTAATTATTCAATCAAGTTGTTTCTTGCACTTCTTGCAAGATAAATCATCCTCATCCACTATTGCTCCACAATATTGACAAGTTCTGTTGGTGGGTAAGTTAGTCTTCTTAAGAGGCAGAAATGCTGGAATAGTAATTCTAAGTACAGCAATAGCAAAAACAATGCAAATTAAGCCAGCAACAAAATAGTTCCCATAGATAGAGTTTGAATGCCCCATAACTTGTTTAACAGTAAAAAAATACACCATTGAACTGATGCCTAACACTCCAACTAAAACACCGATACCTGCTACAATTGCATAACCTGCTTTCATCTTTCTTAGGGACAAGCTAACCCTCAACTAACAGTAGATTTATTCTTTCTTTAAATAACCTTTGAGCAAAGTAATCAATAGCTCTAAAGAACTAGTTTTAATGGTCATTATATAGTTCCTTTAGCAATCAGGTGAGCTCCTAGTATAGAGATGAATCTTCATGAAAATAAAATGTGTTTGATTGGAGTGAAGGTTGCACCAAGTTAGATTCTATCCAAGTTTTCTATAATAAGAATGGAGACATCAAATACGCAAGAGCTAGACATTACAAATGCAGAATGAATGGTAAGCCACAGTTTACATATCATCAGCAATCCTTAGCTTACATTCAGAGAAAACTTAATGAAATGCCCAAAGAAACATATCCCAACATATCAAACGAGAATGGTCACATTGGTCACAATGCCAATATTGACCTAGATAAGGCAGAATCAAGCACCATTTTAAAGAATAGTTGGGCGAGTAGCTCAGTACGGATAGAGCACCAGCCTCCTAAGTTGGGGGTCGAGGGTTCAAATCCCTCCCCGCCCGCCATTTACTATAAAAGTTCGACAGGGTATCCCTTTGGCTGGAGTTTTTTGTATTGTGTCTCTCCATCTGCTGTAATACAGACTGTTTTTTTGTTTTCAGCAATCGCAATGGGTAGAGCGTCATAAAACGTTATTTTTCCCTCGTAGGCTATCTCGCCTGTTCTATATGTGAGGTTTTCGTTCAGGTGAGTCACATCCATGTGGAGGTTGAATAGTTGAGTAAGGGCAGTTTTCCATTTCTGTGTATCGTAATCAGGTTTGTATCTTAAAGCGTTACCAACCTCGCAAATTAGAATTTCCGAGATTGTCAACTCAACTGTTCCTTGTATATAGGAATCTAAGAGTTTTAGTGCCTCATCTGATTTTGTTTCTGTGCTAAACCATTTGACGACTACTGAAGAGTCTAGTACTACGTTCCGGCGTCTCGCCATTTTCTTATCTCCCTAGCGCCATCCCATTCAACTTTGCTCTCCAATCGAAGTTTTTTGATTGCCTCTGCAGCGCATTGCATCTCTTCTTTACTTGCAGCCTCTTCAAACGCCTTTCTTGCAACATCGCTCCAGTTAACGCTTTTGCAGCGTCTCATGCGCCCTTTTAGCTCCTCTGGAACTCTTACAGTAATGTTACTCACGCACACTACTCCCGTACATGTTTATTACACATAATAAACGTAAGTACTGAATAAAAACCTTCCCGCCTAAGAACATGCGAAATGGCTTAGAGCACCAGCTTCCTAAGTTGGGGGTCGAGGGTTCAAATCCTCCAATAATGGTCTTTTCCCGTTTTTCTAGGAAAATTTAGAATTTTAGTGATTTAGAATTCATAATTTTTAAAAAGATTGAAGATACTAACAAACGTGCACGTCGTAAGAGTTAATAAAATGATTAGAAATAGACGCTTTAGCAAAATAGATTACAAAATACAAAAAACACAAATTATTAGGTTATTCACTAAAGTTATAATTAAGGACAGCCCTTTTAGAGCTATTATTCCTTTTTTATTAGCAGTATTGTTTTTTGTTGTAACGATAACACCTTTGTTGCATTGAGTTTTCTCAAGAAATACTAATTTCTTGAGTGAAAACCAAAACAATCTGACTAAAAAATCAGCAATGTTTCTTTAATAAAACTGAATACTCTCCAATCGACGGCCACTTTCTGCCCTAACTACGGAAACTGACCTAATATCGAAGATTCTGGCAATTCTGCAATTCGGATCTAATAGATGATACCAAACATTAAAAATAGTCCTCAAAGGCAGTTCTCTTTTTATTTTACGTTTTTATGCCAAATATTTTTCAGGTTTAATGTTTAGTGTTTTGCATAGTTCTAAGAATACCGCTAATCTTTCTGTTTTGTTTTCAGTGTTAAAGCGTAGAAAGAAAGGTCTTTGGTTCATATCAAAAGGCTCATCAGCTTTTCCGTATATGTAAAAGAGCATTGCTGCAAAGAGAGTTGCGACTTCTCCCTTGCGACTTAACAATCCCTTTATGAGAGCTTCCTTGATTTCCTTTGGATGATATTTTTCGATGTCATCAAGAGTTTGTGAGAGACCACCAAATAATTCTGCATTCTGCAATGCGTTAATCAGCGATTTGCTTCGGTCTCTTTTAGACACTAATTTTGGAGCATATCTTGTAACGGCAATTCGGACATTGGGGTTTGGGTCGTTCATCGCCCTCTTAATTGTTTTTCGAGCGTTTGCTGTTGCGATTTGCGACATGGCTTCAATGTCTCTCCAATCCCGAGGATTATGTTGAATTAAAATCTGTTCAATTGTTTTGCGTTCCGTCGCTGAAGCCGATTTTATTGCATCTAAATCATACCCTAATCCATCATGCCATTTTTCATAGTCAATATTCATGCTCTTTTCAAAACGCTTAAGATTTAAATCCGAAGGAAGTTGGGTAGAATCAGTTTTTTGACTAAGATTTTTTAGCGTGGACTTGAGATGCTTGACGGATTTTTTTCTTTGAATTTCTTTTTTGTCGTTCATTTAAAGAAATCCTCAGAACCTATATTGAAGTTGTAACTAATCACTATTTAATAATTATTTTTTGAAAATTTAATTAATAAAAAGAAAATAAAGAAAGCTTTTTAGTAAAAGCTTTGGATTCCCGAGTCGTCGCCGCGTTCGGTTGTTGTTGATGGTTTGATTTCTTCGATTTTGGTTTTGGTCAGCGATTTGATTTGGTTAAAATTTGACATTTCGCCGTAGCTTACTAGTGTAATTGCTGTGCCTTCTTCGCCTTTGCGTGCTGTTCTACCTATGCGATGGAAGTAGACTGGTGCATCGTTTGGTACGTCGTAGTTGATAATGTGTGTTATTCCTCCGATATCTAAGCCTCTTGCTGCAACGTCAGTTGCTACGAGCAAGTTTAATCGTCCAGCTTTGAAGTCGCAGATTGCTCGGTCTCTTTGTGCTTGTGTGAAGCCTGCATGTAATGCTTGTACTCTGCAACCTTTGCGATAAAGTTGGTCTGAGAGGCGGCTGGTTTCTCTGCGGGTTCGGCAGAAAATTATTGCTTTGTCAACGCGATCATCATGTAGGATGTCACAGAGTGCTCCGAATTTGCCGTTTTGGTTGACGACAGTGTAGAATTGTTTCATTTGGGTTAATGCGATTTCGTCTTTGCTTACCAAGATTTTCTCGGGGTTTTTCATATACCTGTTGCATACTCGCATTACTGATTGTTCAATGGTTGCACTAAAAAGGCTAGTTTGCCTGTCTTTGGGTGTTTTTGAGAGAATGAATTCAACATCTTCGGTAAAGCCCATGTCAAGCATGCGATCAGCTTCATCTAGAACCACCACTTTAACATTTGAAAGATTCAATACACGTCTTTCCATGAGATCGATTAATCTTCCAGGAGTACCAACAACTATGTGGACTCCGCTTGCTAATGCGTGGATTTGTTTGTTGATGGATTCTCCACCGTAAACAGCTAAAACTTTCAGTTTGGCGTATTTAGAAAAAAGCGCCATTTGTTCTGCTACTTGCACGGCTAATTCACGGGTTGGTACTAATATCAATCCTTGAACTCCACGGATTTCACGATTTAATCGTTGAACCATGGGTACGCCGAAAGCGGCTGTTTTTCCCGTTCCGGTTTGTGCTTGCCCGATGACATCTTTGCCTTCGAGCAAGGGAATAATTGCTTGAGCTTGAATTGGAAAAAGACTATCAAACCCGAGTTCTGCTATACTTTTTAGGACTTCTCCTGATAATGGCAAGTCCTTAAATGATTGAATTTGCATATTTTGTTTCTTCTGCCACAGGATATTTCATGATGTCTCTAAAAGCTTCAGAAGCTTTGGTGATAGCATGATTAATGTGACAACTCAAAAGGCTTGTTCGGCTTATAAAAAGCTTTAGCAAGTTTTGAGATAAAGGATACGTTAAAAACCGTTATTTGCGAAAAAACAAAGATTTTGACATTAAAAACATCAGATTTTCCATTTTTTGCATTATTTTTACAAATCAAGAGAATTAAAAACATAAAAAATATCTTGAATTAAAAAAAGATAGCAAGATGGGAGTTTTATCAACTAATCCAAGTTCTTATTGCAAAAAATATCTAAGAGCCTCCAAATACAAGCAACGATAAATAGGATTGTGTTTTGATTAATATAATCAACAAAAACACGAATGAATTATGTGACTGTCAAAGCTCAATCACATAGTCATAAAAGCTCTTAAAACAAGTTGAATTAGAATATGCATGAGCTTTAAAGCTTAAAATTGAGAGGTAAAAGAAAATGAGTAAAGCCAAAAAAAAACCCCTACCATACTTATTCACTGGAGACCCCAAACCTGACGTAGAAGAAGAAACCGAAGACATATACAACTCAAAAGAAAGAGAAGAAATGCTCGACGATGATGAAATCACTGCTGCTGAAGAAGGCTTCATGAGAGGGAGAGAAGAAGAAGGTCCTAGCAAAAAAGAAACACGTAAAAACGCCGTCGGTCATGATGATCAAATTGCAGTTGAATTAGCTAAAGAAGACGCCGAAGACGACTAACTATTTTTCATGTTTTCCGCTTCAATACGCTTTATTTGTCAAGTGCACATTTTGAGGAGTAAAATCGTTTTTGTTTTGTCCTGTGCCACCACTAACCATAATAGGCAGAAAGTAGAATCTTGTGGATGAGGGTTACCTACAAGTAATGTCATTTAGAGATCCTGTTTGCGGAACAGTTCTAGACGAGAATACAGCTAAATTCAAAATTTCTTATGACGGTGAAACATATTATTTTTGCAGTCTTGTCTGTAAGAAACGTTTCAAAAGACATTCCACAAAGTTTGTAAAATAATCTTTTTTAATTTTTAGACAAAAAAGAAAAGGAAGTTATTGTTTTATTTTTGCTTAAATATTTTCCAGACTATTGCAGCTAAGATGCCGCCGATTATTGGTGCGACGATGAATAGCCAAAGTTGACTTAGTGCTACACTGCCTGAAGTTAATCCTGCGAATAATGCTGGTCCAAGGCTTCTAGCTGGATTTACTGATGTGCCATCAATAGGTATTGCTACAAGATGAATAAGCACTAAAGTTAAGCCGATTGAAATTCCCGCAAATCCTTTTGGTGCACGTTCACTTGTTGAGCCGAAGATGACAAGCAAGAATATGAAAGTTAAGACTATTTCAGCGATTAAAGCGGAAACCATATTGTAACCTCCAGGCGAAGCAGTGTCATAACCGTTTTGTCCCAAACCGTTTATTGCTAAATTATACGCTGGATTTCCAACTGCTATTGCATAGAGTATTCCCGCACCGATTATTGCGCCTACACATTGAAAAATAACGTAGAATGCCGTGTCTTTTCCGTTTAATTTTCCAGCAACAAACATTGATATTGAAATTGCAGGGTTAATATGGCAACCTGAAATTGCGCCGATGGCGTAAACCATTGCTAATACTGCAAGACCGAAAGCAAAGGAGATGCCTACTGTTCCGTTACCATTTATACCACTAAGGTTCGCGCCTGCAATAACAGCGCTGCCGCAGCCCATCAAAACCAGCACCATTGTTCCGATTAATTCTGCAATGTATTTTTTTGTGGGTGGAATTGGAGTTGGTAATGTAATTTTTTCTGATTCAGTCATTTTTCTTTCCTCTTTTTTTAATTTAGCTCTATTTTTTGTCAATGACTTATAATATTTTTCATCAAGAAAGAGCTAAATTAGAAAAAGCTTTTAGAGTTTTTCGCTAGCAGAAATATCCATCATCATAAGACCAGACACCATCTTGGGATAAAAATCCGTGCTTTTTTCTGGCAAAAGTTCGTGTTGTTGCGCTATTTCTGCAACTGTTTTAGCGCTAATTGGATTAACAAGGAACGCTATGCTGGCTTCCCCAGTGTTAACCTTCTCAACTGCTGCTTGGGTCCAACGCACGTAGAGGATATTTTCGTCCATGTTTAACTCACCAGTTTTTAAAATAAATTTGAAAACTATATCACGCAGGATTACCACATCAAAAATTTTTGTTTCCTTCGATACATTAGCGTTCACAAAGTCATAGACCGCTTTATCGTGTTTGAGCGTTAAACCATAAGCTTTTGAGCCATCGTAGATACAGAAAGCATGTTCGTTAACGTGTTGTTTTAAGAAATTCTCTATTCCCTTAACATCTGGCTCAATGTCATGAACCTCAAAGAAAAACTTGAATGCTTCCAAAAGCTCAGATGTTAACTTGTATTCTTTGAGAAGCCTGTGGGTTGGCAAAACGACCAAGCCTTCTTCTTGAACAGGCACAATGTAGCTCATGTGGAAGTTGAATGCTGAATCTTCGTTATAGTTGCCTTTACCGCGAATTTCATCCCGATAAGCAATTGCGCTTTCATAGCGGTGGTGACCATCTGTTATTACCATTGTTTTGGAGCCCATCACCGCTTGCAACTGACTTATTTTCTCAGGATCAGTTACTTTCCAAATAGTATGCTTAACTTTCAAGGAATCCGTGACTTCTGTTACTGGTTCGGTTTTAGCTATTTCCTCGAGAAAAGCAATTGTTTTCTTTTCTTGGTCCTGATAAATTAAAAATACTGGTTCAAGGTCCTTTTGAACAGTGCGCAACATATTTAAGCGATCAGCTTTAGGCGCTTTGTAGGTACCTTCGTGTGGAAATACCATGTTTTCGCTATAATTGTAGAGCTTTAGGGCAGCGATTATTCCTGTTCGCACATATTTTTTGCCCTCTAAGGTGAATTCTTGGCGTGAAACAAAAATTGCTGATTGGTTTTCTTTTGACATTACGCCTTTTTTTAGCCATTGCATTATGCGTTCTTTTGCAACTTGATACTTGTTTTCCTCTATGGGCAGAATTAAGCGACAGTAATTGTACGGTGATTTCGCATAGTATTCTTTTTGCATTTGTAAATCAATTTTATCATATGGTTGAGTAATCAAATCCTCTGGGTCGCCAGCTTCACTTGTATACCTAATGGCTTTAAAGGGTCTTATGTCAACCAAACACTTCAGCTCACAGTTTTTTTAAGCGCTTCAATAACTCCATAAGCTATTTGTAAGCTTGCCTTTAGCTGCGCTTCACTTGTTTGAGCACCCATATGTGGCGTGGCGATAACATTGTTTAATTTTAAGAGTTTGTTGTTTTTTGGTGGTTCTTCTTCAAAAACATCCAATGCCGCCCCGGCAACTTTGCCTGAAACTAAGGCTTGGTAGAGTGCTTCTTGATCGACCACTCCGCCTCGAGAACAATCAATAAGCATTACTCCATTTTTCATTAGGTTAAATTCTTTTACAGAAATCATATGACGTGTGTGTGATGTTAACGGGACGTGAATTGTAATGAAATCTGCTTGGGGGAGCATATGGCCAAGTGGAACGAACCGGTCATAAACACATTCCTCAACGGGTAAAACTTTCATGCCAAGAGCTATTGCTAAACGCTCGACATTTTTGCCGATGTAGCCACATCCAATGATGCCCAAGGTTTTTCCGTTGACTTCATGACCCATTAATTTCTCTTTTTCCCATTCCCCGTTTCGGAGACTTGTTGTGCCCTGAACAATGTTTCTTGATAAAGCTAACATATAGCCTATTGTTAATTCTGCGACGCTCATGTAGGAAACATGTGGTGTATTAACTAGTGAAATGCCGAGTTTTTGAGCTTTTTCGAAATCTATGTTGTCTAAGCCTTCACCTGCACGACCGATAACTTTGAGTTTTTTAGCGTTATCAAGCAATTCACCTTTAACTTTGGTGGCTGACCGCACAATTAACACATCATAGTCAGAAATAATTTTTGGCAATTCCGACTTTGGCATATCCCATGCACAGGTGACTTCGTATCCTTTTTCCTGAAGAATTTTTATGCCTTCGTCAAATATTTTGTCGCTAACCAGAATCTTAATGGCCACTTATAATCCCCATATCTGGTCAATTAAGTCTATGACTTCTTTGATACCGCTTAGGTTCCATTCGCCCATATGCCCGATTCGGAAAGTTTTTTCCGCCAGTTTACCGTATCCACCTGAGATCATGTATCCTTTTTCAGCGAGTTTTTGGTTTAGATCTTTTACGTTTTTGGCTTGGGTATTTTGGATACAGCTGACTGTAATTGATTCAGATCCAGATTCTGGGAACATAGCAAAATGTTTTCTTGCCCATTTTTGGGTGAAGTTTGCCATGTCTAAATGACGTTGGTATACCTTGTCGTAAGTTTCTTCAAGTAAAAGGTCCATTCGTCTGTTTAAGGCGTATAGAAGTGAAATGTTTGGGGTGAAGGGGGTTTGATGTTTCTTTTCAAACTCGAAAATGTCTATAAGATCGGTATAAGCTCCTCTGTTTGGAACTTGTTTAGCTCGCTCAATTGCGCAATCATTGACAAGGGCAATTGCTAACCCTGGGGGTAGAGCAAAACATTTTTGTGTCGATCCGAAAACGATGTCGCAGCCGATTTCACTGGGTAAAGTTTTATCGCCTGCCATTGAAGAAACCGCATCTACTGCATAAATAACCTCCGGGTATTCTTTGTGCACCATTGCTCCAATTTCCGCAATTGGGCTTCTAACGCCTGTTGATGTTTCATTATGGCAAACTGTTAAGGTATCATAGTTGCCACCATCAAGTTTAGCTGCAACCACTTCAGGCGTAACAGCTTTGCCCCATTCAACATCTAAGATGTCTGCTGTTTTACCGCAGGAGGCGATAGTTTGCGCGCATCTCTGAGAGAAAGCGCCGTTAACACACACTAACGCTTTTTGTTTCACGATGCTTCTACCTATTATGTCAAACCATAATGTTCCCGAAGAAGTGGTTACTGTGGGTTTACAGTCTTCTTTCAACTCGAAAAATTTGGTGAGTTTACTTGTTATTCCACCGTAAAACTCGGCAAACTCTTTTTCTCGGTGACCAATCATTGGTTGAGTCTGTTCTCTTAGGATTTCTTGGCTAACTTCTGTTGGACCAGGAATCAAAAGTCTTTTGTGCATCGTGGATCCTTCAGCAAAAGAGGTTAACCCTTTAAAATATAAGGCTTATGCGCATAAACCAGAGACTTTCAACCAGTCATTTTAGAACGACTGGCAAAAGAATATCTTTTTTTAGATTGGAAAAGTTTATTTTGGTGTATGCACTATTATGTATTAAGCCTCGTTGAAGAGAGCTTTTTTGCTGTTTTTGAATCAGGAATATATCGAGTTCAGTAATTTACTTCTTATGCATTGACAGCAAAACATGTTTGAGAAAAAAGGGGAAGCAGGGAGAAGGAGAAGGCTTCGATGTATTACGGGATAAAGTCAGATGTATTTCCAAGTTTCATTTTAATACTAATGGGTTCCATCGATTGCCTAACGACTGTTATTGGAGTTCTCTATTTTGGAGCTACAGAGTTGAATCCATTAATGACGGGCATTGTCAGCACAAACATTATTGCGTTCTTAGTCGTAAAAATTTCAGCAACTTTCCTGATAGGTTTCACCTATATTTTAGCTAAAAGAAGCTTAAACAAAACTCTAAATAAAGAAAGCAAGTCATTCAGATACTCAAGCATGTTGATGAAAGTAGTCTATTTAGGCTTAATGATTTTCCTTTTCATCGTTATAGTAAATAATCTTATAATTCTCTTTGTTTAAACCTTGTTTGCGAACCTTTTAGCTAAGAAAATCATAAAGTAAAGAAAGTTCTAGCACAAATCAAATATTCTTGTACCAACAAATCTAAACTGAAGCTCTGTGTCAAAGTTAAAGGGAAGAAACGCTTAACTGTTAAAGCATCAATAATAGAGGGTTTAGGGGAGAAAAAATTGCCTTTCAATCTATTCCGCAAAAAGAAACATACAGATCAAGAAAACCCAGCCGTGCCTCCTCAAGAAGAACCCAAAGTAGAAGCTCCTGCTCCGATTGAGACTGAATCACCGCAAGAACCCATTGCACCCGTTCAAGAAACAAAAGAAGAACCTTTAGTATCGACTCAAGAGCTACCGCAACAAGCCCCTTCACTTGTCCAAGAGCAAACGCAAGAAAACATTGCACCAACTGTCGAGCAAAAACAAGAAATCACTCAACCACCCGCGGAACAAAAACCCGAAACTCCAAACAAAACATACTTAAAAGCAATGCCTTTGCGTGAACTATCCGACATTGAAACTATAAAAACCGAAGTCAAAAACGGCAACATCATCATTTTACGAGTAACTCCGCTCGCCAGTAAAAGCATAGAAGACGTAAAGACCGCAGTAAATGATCTCTATGAATTTTCTGATTCGATAGGCGGCGACATTGCACGACTAGGTGAAGAACGAGTAGTTATTTGCCCAAAAACTATACGGATTTGGCGAGAAAAATCGCCTGCACCGGTCTCCAGTAGTCCTTTACCTACATCAGCGTAAATTTCTAAAGTTTCTATTTTAGCTTATAGTAGCCTATAGGTTTCAAGAATGGCTGGAACAACTGTGTGTATGCCTGCTTTAGCATCCATGAAGTTGGCGAAGTTCATTGTTTTCTGTTTTTCGCCGTGCACAACAAAGATTCGTTCCGGTTTAGGTGTTAAGTGAGTTAAGTAGTTTACGAGTTGGCGTCTGTCAGAGTGTCCTGAAAAACCTTCGATTGATTCTGTTTGCATCTTGACGGATATTGCTGCCATTTTGCCTTCGTTATCCATCATGGTTACTTCCCCAACGCCTTTTTGTACACGTTTGCCCATGGTTCCTTCAATCTGGTAACTGACAAAAATGATTGTGTTTTTGTCGTCGTGCGCCCAACTCTTGAAGTATTCAATTACTGGTCCGCCTTCAAGCATGCCTGAAGTTGCTAGAACAATGCATGGTTCGCCATCAATTATGCTTTGACGAACACTTGGGTGTTCAACGATGGTAAAATAATCTGATTGGAACGGGTTAACTTCCTCGTGGAGGATACTGTGGCGTACTTCTCTACCAAGATATTCTGGGTAAGCCGTATGGATGGCTGTTGCTTCACTGATCATACCTTCAATGAATACTGGAGCTTCTTTCATCAAGCCTCGTTTCATGTAACCGTCGATGATAAGCATGATTTCTTGGGCTCTGCCTACTGCTGGGACTGGAATGAGAACTTTGCCTTTGCGTTCTAGAGTTTGGTTGATGACTTTTGTCATGGCTTCTTCTGCATCAACTCTAGAGGGCATGAAATCTTCTGTTCCACCGTAAGTGCTCTCTGTAATCACGGTCTCAATGCGTGGAAACTCAGTTGCCGCAGCTTCTAAAAGCATTGTTCGAGCAAACTTGTAGTCGCTTGTGTAAACGATGTTGTGTAAACCTTCACCGATATGCAGGTGAACCATTGCACCGCCTAAGATGTGACCTGAATTATGCAATGTCAATCGGATGTCGGGGGCAATGTCAGTAACCACACCATACCTAAGAGGTATAGTGTGCAAAACGCATTCGCGCACATCTTTTTGGTCATAAAACGGCGTAACACCTTGTTTACTGGCAACATCCAAATAATCAAGCTGCAACATAGTCATCAAATTTGATGTTGGAGCAGTACAATAAACTGGACCATCATAACCGTATTTGAAGAGAAAAGGGGTTAAACCGCAGTGATCAAGGTGGGCATGACTAATTACTACGGCATCAAGTGAATCTATCTGGAACTCGGGACAGTCAAAACGTGGAAACGACTCAAAAGGTCTATTCGAACCTGGATTAATCCCACAGTCAAGCAATACGCTGCTTTCACGTGTTTTTATTAGAAATGCTGAACGACCAACTTCTTGAGCGCCACCAAGAACTGTCATTCGAACATCTCCAACGTCATAGGTTTTTGGTCTAAAAATGCGTTCACCAACAGTGCGCAAGATACGTTCACGTTCCTTGCTTTCTGAATGAAGGTAATGACGCATGTGAGTAACAATCTTGGATTTTATCGGCGGACTTCGCAATACGTGAGGACGCCATTTGGTCTTCTTAATGATCTCCTGCAATACAGCGCCATTTCTACCGATGACTAAACCAGGCTTTTTGGTTTCAATGATAATTTCGCCAAGACTTGGGTCAAAATTAATATCTGTTATCTCAGCTTCTGGAGGAATTAGTTCACGTGCGATTTTCTCTGCTTCTACTTCAGGAATGCGCACGGATGGGTCGGGTCTAATAACTATTCTTTTTCGAATAACACCGACGATTTCAGCAACAATGCTGCTTTGATCAACTAAGATTTCTGGTTTTTTAGTATAAACCGCAAGCATTGGACCTTCGTATTCAATTCTAGTTACCTCTGCTTCACGGGGGACTTTTTCAAGAATATATTGGCTAATTTCAATTTTATCTTTGTCTTGCGTTCGTTTTTCTTGTGTTCTAGCCACAGTCCTTAACTTCCTGCTTTGAGAAGGTCAGATTTCTCCTTGTCTGACAATTCTTTGTAACCGTATTGGTCAATTACAATAATGTTGTAATTGTTGCCGCTTGCAACGTCACGTTTCATTGCTGCATTAACAGATTTGGCTATAATTGGAAGTAATTCTTTGATAGTCATGCCTTCACGGAACTTGTCTTCAAGAATACCGTATGCAACTAGTGATCCTGAACCAGTTGAAACAGATTTTTCTTCAGTTAAACTTCCGTATGGATCTAAATTGTAAACGTGAGGTCCAGTTTCATCTATGCCTCCGACTAAAACCTGTGTCGAAAGGGGCACATATCTAGCTGAAAACAGAAGGTTCGCCACTAACCTTGCAGCTGAACTAATCGGCATTGGGCGACCAAGGTTAATTTTGTAAAGATGCGCATTAGCGGTCAATATATCAACTACTCTTTGTGCGTCTGCAACGGTTCCGGCGATGGTCATACCCATGTGATCGTCTATTTTGTAAACTTTTTTGCCGAATTTGTGTGCAACGTAATATCCCATTGTTACTCGAGTGTCCGAAGCTAAAATCACGCCATCTTTGCAGACGACGCCGATTGTTGTTGTGCCTTTTAGGACTAGTTGGCTAGTTGTATTGTTTTGTGACATAGGTTTTGTTCTCCCTAAAACTCCGTTTCACGGAATGTAACATCCACTAGGAAGTAGCATCATCTAATCTTTCCGAGAGCCTAATTAATATTTCGCAAAGGGTATCTGGTTAGCTTGGCGACGGGGTTATCCATGCAATTTGCCAGTGATTACAAGTTTGGAGCAATTGGTCTTATCAATTCATTTTTTATCGTTTCTACGAATTTTTAAATAAATGATTTCTGATAACATTCTTCATGACGTACAGCTGTAGATTTTCTTGAAGCCACTCGCTGCCCTTCAACAATAGGTTGGTGGCATATGGCGCAAAAAATGCAACCTTTCTTTTGCATTTGTATTAGAAGTCTATGATTTATTACATAGTGGTTTAATGCCATGTCCCTCGCTCTCCTATAGACATGCTTTATTTTTCACTTGATAAATGCATTTTCGTAAAGGTTTCTTGACTAAGTTTAGTCAAACTTTCTTGACTAACATTAGTTTAAATATACCAAACAAACGCAAGTTACGATGAAATCTTTCACAACATTTTTAGGCAACTCAAATAATTAATGGGGCAATTGGCGGGTGAGTGAATTCTCCTACCCGTTCCGCCAACCAAAATAAAACCCGGGAGTAGGGAGAAAAATGCACTTGAAAATACGAACTAAAAATATTGCTCTAATAGCGATTTATGCTGCACTCTATGCAGCGCTAGTTGTTGTTCTCGGACCATTCTCTTATGGACCAATTCAAATTCGAATAGCAGACTCTTTGCTCGCTATTGTTCCATTACTTGGTTTAGCGGGAGTTTTTGGTCACACACTTGGAGTATTCGTTGGTAACATATTCTCAACAGCAGGTCCAATTGACTTGCTAAACACTATACCTTCGTTTGCCATGTCCTTTTTAGTCTACTACGGTTACAAACGCATCAAAAAAGACTTCACAGTAATTGGAACCTGCATAGCTTATTCTGCAGTTTTAGGCACAACAGTCGGTTGGATGTTATCCTACCTTTACGGGCTACCGCTTCTTCCCACCATAGCATACGTTGCCCTTGGAAACGCCATTGCAAGCGTACTCATCGGATGGCCAATTTTCAAGTTATTAAAGAGAACTGAAATATTCCAAAGATGGTTCGGAGAATACAAGAAACCACAAATGCAGAAGGCAGAATAAATGAAACTTCCAAAAAAATGTGTTATCGTTCTTAGCGGTGGACCAGACTCTGCAACAGTCGCTTACTGGGCAAAAAACCAAGGCTACCAAATTTACCCCATTACCTTCAACTATGGACAAATCGCCGTAAAAGAAACTGAATGTGCCAAACAAATCGCCAAAAAATTAGGCACAACTACAAAAATTATTGACCTCTCTGCCTTAAAAGAAATCTTTAACGATGTAACGTCACTTTGCAATACCGAAATTCCTTTGACCTCGGAGTTCACTGCTCCAATCATTGTACCATTTCGAAATGCAATTTTCCTTTCTACAGCAGTAGCCTACGCCGTCGCTGTTGGAGCTAACACAATTTTTTATGGCGCCCAAGGCTCAGATGAACCCTTCTACCCTGACTGCCGACGAGAATTCTACGAAGCCTTCGAGAAAGCTGCCCAATTGGGGACCTGCGAAGAAATCATTATTCAAGCACCCTTCAGCGGCAAACGCAAATCTGACCTATTCAAAGATGGCGCGGAACTAGGCGTACCCTTTGAATTAACATGGTCCTGTTATCGTGATAGAGTCAAACACTGTGGCAAATGCGAATCCTGCAACAACCGCAAAAAAGCCTTCAAAGAAGCAAGCATCACTGATCCAACAAAATATGAAGAATAATCAGCAAAGAAAAAGACGCTACTTGATAATATAACAAAAAACTAACAGGTAAAAACCAATATTAGACTTAAGGTTATTTTCTAGTTAGGAAGCTCTTAAAATGGATGTTTTTGAAGCTGTTCAGGAACGGCATTCAATCCGCAACTACCAAGACAAGCCAGTTGAAAGAGAAAAACTCGAGAAAATTTTGGAGGCTGGTCGGCTGGCTCCTTCAGCGAAAAACATTGAACCCTGGCACTTCATCGCAGTTACTGATCCTGAAAAACGTAAAGCATTGTCTGGGGGTACTTGGGCAAAGTTCCTTAACCAATCCCCGCTTGTGATTGTTGCATGCGGTGACAAAAAAGCTTCGCCCGATTGGTATGCCATCGACGTTGCATTGGCGATGGAGAACATGGTTTTAGTTGCCACCAGCTTGGGTTTAGGAACCTGCTGTGTTGGAAGTTTCAACGAAAAAGAAGTTAAAACCGTTTTAAAAATCCCAGAAAACTTTGAAGTCCTAATAATGCTCGCAGTCGGATACCCAGAGAACAACATTGACCTTTCCAGTAAACTCTTAAATATTGTTCGAACAAGAAAATCACTGAGCGATGTAGCCAGCGAAGAAGAATATGGAAAACTTCTTGTACCCAAAAAAATTACTGAACTCTAAACCAATGTACGCTGTTTTTCTCCAGAAACCAAACTTGAAACTCTCACTCCAATCAACCTGACCTTTCGGTCTTTTTGTAAATAGGTAAAAAGCAATTCGTTGGCGGTTTTTTGCAGGTCGCGAAGACGGTTAGTCAAGAAAGGTAGGGTTTTGCTTCTTGTGTGAGTCTCAAAGCCTTGATAACGAATTTTTACAGTTACAGTTTTAAAAAGCAAGTGTTGATCTACGGTTTCCCTTAAAACATTTTCACAGAGTGCATCTAATGCTTGAAAAATAATTGTGGAGTCTGCTGTATCTTCTTCAAACGTGGTTTCGTGACTAACGCTTTTGACGCCCACACGTTCCTCGACTTCGCTTTTGTCAATTCCCTTAGATAGAATATGCATCTGCAAACCCATCGCTCCAAACATCGAAGAGAGCTTTGTTGGGTCGTAGCTGGCTAAGTCGCCAATAGTGTTTATTCCCAGTTCCTTAAGTTTTGGCTCGGTTTTGCGCCCCACCCAAAGCAACTTGCGCACAGGTAAGGGATCAAGGAATTTTTCCACTTCCTCTTCTTTGACGATGGTTAAACCATCGGGCTTCTGATAATCGCTTGCAATTTTAGCCACCAATTTATTTGGTCCCACACCTATCGATGCTGTGATTCCCTCTTTGTCCTTAATTTCTTGCTTAATCTGAAGGGCCAACAACTTCGCCCCCGTCCAGTCCCAAACCTTGTCACTTACATCCAAAAAGGCTTCGTCAATTCCCCACTGCTCAAACTTCCAAGCATACTTACGAGCTATTTCCATGATTTCGTCAGAAACTTTGATGTACAATTGAAAGTTCGGCGGCAAATAAACTGCACGTGGACAAAGCCGCCATGCTTGAGAAATAGGCATACCTGAACGCACTCCAGACTTTCTTGCTTCATAATTACTTGTGCTAACGACTCCTCTGCCTTTTCCTTCTTTTGGGTCAGAACCTACAATGACGGGTCTTCCCTTAATTTCTGGGTGCTCTCGCTCTTCAAGAGCTGTATAAAAATGATCCATATCCAAATGGAAAATTACCCTAATCCATCATCACCTGCTATCTAATCTAGTTACCATAATTTAGTTGTTGCTGAAGTTACTTCAATAATTTTCTGTAGTAAATAGATAAAAGTACTATTGTCCCAAATGGAACACAAATAGTATAATTTGTGACATAAATGTCACAATATTTAAAAGAAATCTTTTCCTTTAAAGAATTAACAATCAAAAAGAGAAAAGAATAATGATTAACCCAAAAAATCCAAATAAACAAAACAAATGCTAAATGTCCAGACTGCGAATTCCAACTAAATGTCCCCAACGATCTGGAAAAAGGAGAAATCCTAAGTTGTCCAGGTTGCGGTCTTGAACTTGAAGTCAAAAAAATAAGTGATGGAGGTGGATGCATAGATCTTCAAGAGTTAACGATTGAAGGTGAAGACTGGGGCGAATAAAGCAATCGCCAAAACTTCACTTTTTTTAGATTACAATTTCTATTTTTTTTCAATTTTTAATAAAGTTTGTTTATGATTTTTAGGTTTTTCTTTTTCGTTTCCGTGGTTCTTTAATGAAGGCTTCTTCAACTACCTGTTCAACAGTGCCTAAATCAAAAAAGTCAACCATAATCGGAAACTCCAATGTGCAAGTTTCAACTTTTTGACTCTTCATTTTGGATCAAAAACACATTCACTTACAACATAATAGATTTTATGAATACAGGATTCAGGTCGAGATTAATTAGGAGTCAAACAACTGCTACATTGATAGTTTCATAATCAACATCACTTCCTTCACGCTTAGCCTCTTACAAATGACTTTGGGACAATTCCAAATACAAATCTATTCTTGTCAATGGCGTGAAAAATACAGCAAGATTTACATTTTGGCATTCACATAATTCTACATTGGGGAAACACTATGGTAGTGCCTTTCTATATGTTAATTAAAACCAGGATAGGAGAATCCAAGAATGTTGTTCATGCATCACTTAAGATTCAAGGGGTAAAAGTTTCACATTCTGTTATGGGTAACTATGACGTTATTCTTTATGCAGAAGGAAAAGACCTTGAGGATGTACGACGCATTCGAGATACTGTGTTTGAAATTAGTGGCATAACCATAACTGAAACTGTTGTCCACGCCTGATTTTTAAGAATCTATTTCATCTCCTGATCCTTTTCATAAGCGAATGTCTTTTTCAAAACTCGTATGCAAAATAACATTTTGCTCACACTAATCATACAAAAGTCTATTTTAAATAACAGATTAATGCCCGAATGAGTGAATAATATGAGGGTCCCGCATTGGGGGCATTGATGATAAATTACCTTTTTTTCTTTGTTGCATTTAGGTTTCATCTCAATAAAACATGTAGGGCAAAGAGGCACTCTATCCATCTCAATCAGCGAATCTTAGCTGTAATGAAGATTTAACTTTTACTCAAAAACAACTAAACTAATCGGGACAATTGTTTTCCCAGCTTCAATCCCAACAGTTAACTACTCAGATTATCAAATAAAAAAAAGGCTACAAACTAACACCCATAAGTAAACAATGAAAAACCAAATACAACATGATTTTTTAATAAAAATCTTTCTTTACTCTATCCATAAAATAACAAAAATAATAAAAAAAAAGAAAATTCTAAGCAATATGACAGTTACGCCATGCATAGACCAAACACTACATCACACTACACCGAAATATGCGTCTCAACCAAATATCGCTCAGACACTACATTGACTCGACATCTCAGGCGATTGGTGGCCGCAGGCTGAGCTAGTCGACCGAAGTCTTCTAGCTTACACCCCGGCTCCATCAAACCCATCTTTTATGGGAGCCTTCGTCCAGTGAAACTGGAATGGCTGCCTCTTTTCGGGAGAGGCTTCGAGCTTAGATGCTTTCAGCTCTTATCCACAACGGCGTGGCTGCCCGGCGACTGCCTTATCAGACAACCGGTTAACTAGAGGCCACAGCGTCCCGTTCCTCTCGTACTAGGGACCCTTTCCCCTCAAGCAGCCAACACTCCCAGCAGATAAAGTCCGACCTGTCTCACGACGGTCTAAACCCAGCTCACGTTCCCTTTTAATAGGCGAGCAGCCTCACCCTTGGCCCCTTATGCAGGGCCAGGATAGGAAGAGCCGACATCGAGGTACCAAGCCGCGGGGTCGATGGGGACTCTCGCCCGCGACGAGCCTGTTATCCCTAGGGTAATTTTTCTGACACATCCAGCCCCCACCAAGGGGGAACATGGATGATCGCTAAGCCCGGATTTCTCCTCTGCATCCCTTACTGTTTGGGATTCAGTCAGGCTGGCTTTTGCCCTTGCACTCTACGGAGGGTTTCTGTCCCTCCTGAGCCAACCTTAGGGCGCCCTTGATATCTTTTCAAGGGCGTGCCGCCCCAGCCGAACTGCCCACCTACCGTTGTTCCAGCCCGCAAGGGGCTGGTGAGAAACACGGTTGCAGAAAGTCGGTGTTCCATTGTTGCCTCCCCGAGGTCCCAGAGAACCCCAGGATCGACGGCTCCCGACTACGCTCTGCATCCACAACCGTATTCCAGCGGCAGGCTGCAGTAAAACTCCACAGGGACTTCTTTTCCCGCTGGGAGATCGTGGACTGTTCGTCCACGTTATGTGGTTTCACCGGGTACTACGCGGGGACAGTGGGGCCCTCGTTGATCCATTCATGCACGTCGGAACTTACCCGACAAGGCATTTGGCTACCTTGAGAGAGTCAGAGTTACTCCCGGCGTTTGCAGGCCCTTAGCCCAGTTGGACCCAGGTTTCAGGTACCTGTACTGGCCAGGATTCAGAAGCCGTTCACAAGCTTTCGCTCTTGCGGCTTCCTGTGTTTTTATTAAACAGTCGAGACCCCTTTGTCACTGCGACCTGCTCTCTCAGCACGAAGCTGAAAGAACAGGCACCCCTTATACCAAAGGTACGGGGCTAATTTGCCGAGTTCCCTCGCATTAGTGTATACCCGACACGCCTTAGGTTTCTCGCCTTGGGACACCTGTGTCGGTTCTAGGTACGGTCATAAAGGATCCTTCTTAGTGCGTTTTTCAGTGGCTCCAGAGATCAGCTGAACCCCCCTAAAACGGGAGGCTATTCCCACTTTCGCCTAGTTCTCGCCATTACGGCACTCCCTAGGTTTATATAGTTAAACAAGGCGAAGACCTTGCTCAGCTTACCCCGAAACGTCAACACTAAGCTTGCGTCGCCGCATGTACCTCTATGGTTCCGGAATTTTAGCCGGATTCCCTTTTTCGGCATAATCGGTTAAGTTATGCCTTAGGATCGACTTACCCCCGGCTGACGATCGTTGCCGGGGAACCCTGGCCCCTTCGGCGGAGAAGATTCTCACTTCTCTTTGCTGTTACTACCACCGGGATTCGCAATCCTAATCGGTCCACTGGACCTCACAGCCCAGCTTCTGCCCAACTAGGACGCCTTCCTACCAGCGCAGTATGCGCTGCGTTCTGAGGTATCGGTAGCTGGCTTAGCCCCGTCAATTTTCGGGGCCGTCAGCCTCGGCGGGTGAGCTGTTACGCTTTCTTTGAAGGATGGCTGCTTCTAAGCCTACCTCCCCGCTGTCTGAGGCTGACGACGCCCTTTGGTTTGACATTTAGCCAGCATTTGGGGACCTTAACCTCAGTCTGGGTTGTCCCCCTCTCGGTCGTGGAGCTTACCCCCACTAACCCGTTTCCCAAAGTCTTAGGTGCGGGTGGATTCGTAGTTTGAGAGGAAAGTGGACCCTTTCGGATCCTTGTTTTCCAGTCAGTGCTCTACCCCACCAGCCGCCTCGTTCGGGACTGGGCTCAGGCCCACTTCGGAAGGAACTAGCTATCACCAGACTAGATTGGTCTTTAGCCCCTAGCCCCAGGTCTGGGGAACGAATTGCACGTCAGAACCCTTTCGAGCCTCCACTAGGCTTTCGCCTAGCTTCGCCCTGCCCAGGGCTAGATCGTCTGGTTTCTAGTATGTATCGCTATGACTTCAGGCCCTTTCAGACCTTGCGCCTGGCTCTTGCGAGTTGCGCGCTTGTTGGTTTCCCTTTGCTTACAAGCTTATTGCTTTTAGGCTTGCCATAGCAATAAACTCCCCGGCCCGTGTTTCTAGACGGAACGTGCGACCCTGATCCACCTTCCTCGTACTGCCGCTTCACAGCGGGTTCCTATGGATGGTTTCTACTCTTCTGGGCCGCACACGTCTGTAACTGTCTGGTTTCAGGCACTTTTCACCCCCATTCCGGGGTACTTTTCAGTTTTCCGTCACCGTACTAGTGCGCTATCGGTCTTGAGATGTATTTAGTCTTGGAAGTTGGTGACTCCCAACTTTCCGCACCAAAACCATGGTACGGTAGTCTGGGACTCCAGCTCAACTCTTTTTGGTGTATGTTTACGGGGCTATCACCCTCTGTGGCAGGCCATTTCAGGCCATTTCAGCTTAACCAACGAAGAGGCAGCCGGGCCCTTAACCCTACATCTCCCCCAAGTTTCCTTGGGGGATTCGGTTTGGACTGTTCCCGGTTCGCTCGCTGCTACTAAGGGAATCCCGTGTTTGGTTTCTTTTCCTCCCCCTACTAAGATGCTTCCGTTCGGGGGGTTCCCGCTCCGTGAAGGAGCAACAACTCTTGCGAGCTGCTGAGAAGTCTCATTCGGGTATCCTCGGTTCTAAGGCTGCGTGCGCTTACCCGAGGCGGTATCGCGGCTTGCCGCGCCCTTCTTCGGCTCTCAAGCCGAGCCATCCTCCAGACAGCGTGGCATGTTTCGGGCCAATGGTAGTGTCTGTTTGGCGTTTGGTGAAACACATATTTCTCGTATATAGTGTGTTGCGTCGTTGTTGTTTGGCCTATGCATGGTGTCATTGTGAATTCCCAGTGATCAGGAACTCAACTCACCCTTCACTCCACACTGATTAGGTGGGGAGTTGCATCAGTTTTTATGGTATAACCCATATTGCTGAATTGCAATAGAAGCAGATTCCGTTAATATAAGTGTATCGTTGAGCTGCAGTGAGGTTGTCGTCGGGGTTTTGATACATCGCTTGCTTCTTTTGCTTCTTCACTCGCGCAAACATTTCGTTGCCGAGTTGCATATGTGGGGAACCTTACTAGCTACACTCAGTCATATAAGATTGTCGTTCTTTATAGAACAACAAGAGAATATTTTGCACCATTTCAGATAGGCCAGACACTATTTTAAAAGAAACGTTAAGTTGTCTGCAGGACCTTTTAAGAGCTATCATGTTCTCACAACAACCGTGTCCATAACTCCTCATGAAATTTTGACCTTTCTATCTGTCTGGTTCATTCAATAAATTTTTTTTAATAGAAAACAAATAAAAAATGATTTTGCGACAGTAGTAACTTTTATTTGTGTAAGGTTTATTTGTTGGTGTAATCTGGGTTTGTTGGTTGGGTGCCTCGATAGCTCAGCCCAGTAGAGCGGCTGCCTTGTAAGCAGCAGGCCGCGGGAGCAAGGCCCGCTCGAGGCTCCAAAAATTTTTATTCTTCAGGTGCAGATTCGGGTTCTTCTTCTTTTGCCGCTGGATCCTTGCCGGTTAACGAATATTTGCGTGCTTTGGTCTCGATGATTTCGTGCTCGAAAAACTTCTTAAGTGACTTGAAAACTTTTTTGCAGGGTTCACCCGTTTTGTCAGTTAATTCTTGAAGAGTTAATTCCTTACCTTCCTCTTTGAGGGTTTTGAAGACTTTTTCGTCGACTTTATTTAACTTCATTTTAGTCCACTGCCTAACACTGTTTTCTTCTGTTATGGCAGAATAGCTTTTTCAAGTTTGCGGTACTTTAGCAAAAATTATTTCTTGTCTCAACTGTGGAATTATTGGACAGAATCCCTTTTTTGACCATCTACACCTAAACATAATTAGAAGTAACAACTTGGTTCCGATTTCAATAAAAATGCAAATACCACTTTTATTCGAGAAATAAGACTTTTGATCTACTTTGGTTCAGATTTACAGGAATTATAATTTCAAGAAGACGAATAATTCGAAAGGCATTAAAAAATTTTACTTAAGAATTCTTTAACCTTTCGATTTGCCCATAAGTACTCGAAAACCGCTTTCTCGTGCAACAACCTCACAGTTGCCAAAGGTTTCTGTAAACAATGCGGGCAATATTTTTGCTCCTATTTTAGATCGTATAACCATCTGAAAACTTGCTTCTGGCGCCATCACTTTTGGAGCGCCTGTCACAATTGCTTTTACTGTTTCCATACCTGCACTCACAGGTGGATTAGAGAGAACGCAATTGAACTTGAAATCTTCGACAGGTTCATAAAAGAATCCGTACCGTACCTCAGCATTGATATACTCTGTTTAATGTTAAGTTTTTCTTAGCTAAACGCACTGCACGTGCATTTACATCTGTCATGATCACATTTAATTTAGGATTAAATTTTGCAACAGAGATGCCCACAGCTCCGTATCCGCATCCTAAGTCAAGAATGTATCCTGTTGTGGGGAGAATCATAGATTCAATGAGCAATCTAGTACCGCAATCAATTTTTCGTTTCGAAAAAACGCTTGATGCAGTTAAAAACTCGAAGGATTTACCGCATAAGCTAGTTCGAATAAGCCCGAAACGTTCATGGGACTGAGGCGCAGAAGAAAAATAGTGCTCAACGTGCTTTGGGTTTTTGCTCATGTGCGCTACCAGTCTTCCAGACTTTTGGGTAGGTGCCCCGCGGCATTAACACTCTTGCAAGTTCAGCAACAGCTCCATGGTTCAAATCCATGATTTCCTGAGTTGAAACAAGAGCCTTCGCCAATGCAACAGCCTCACCTTTCAGGGTGAAAATCGCGATTGTCGAGCCTTTTATGATTCCTGTATCAACTTGCAGCACACCTGGCGCAGTCAAATTAGCGCCATGACATATTGCATCAACAGCCGAGTCGCGAATAACAATTTTCGGTAATTGCATCAATGCAACTTCCATGGGCTCAATGAATTTACATAAAATCGATTGTTCCTTTTTCTCTTCATACTCGCCAAACCAATAAGCCACATCATGCAAGGTTACTTTTTTTGCGCTGGTTTCAATGAAAGGTCCAGCACGTGAACGTCGAAGTTCTTGCATATGTCCCCCAACTCCGAGGATTTCACCGATGTCAAAACAGAGTTTACGAATGTATGTGCCACCTTCGCAGCCAACTTTAAAGAGCACATTTCGCCCATCAAACTCTAAAAATTCATTATAGTAAATTCGCCTTGTTCTTAGTTGCCGTTTAACTGCAGAACGAAGTGGTGGACGTTGATAAATTTCATCTTCAAACTCTACAAGAACACGTTTAACTTGGTCTTCACGAACGTCACCGTGCAGTTTCATGACGCAGATGTATTCTTTGCCACTGTAGAGAAGGGCTTGAACCATTTTTGTTGCGTCTTCTAATGTAATGGGTAAAATGCCTGTTACTTTAGGGTCAAGGGTTCCTCCATGTCCAATTGCTTCAAGATGCATGATCCTTTTAACCCAAGCAGCAACCTCGTGACTTGTTGGACCAGCCGGTTTATCCAAATTAATGGTTCCGTATTTGATGTATTCTTTTGCCGGTCGCTCAGATGGTTTACAGCCATATTTTGGGTTGGTAGTGTCCTCTGTTTTGGTTAAAAGTTCACGTTTGATTTCCCATGGAGGGGTTGTTCTGGGCATTCTCGGCTTTTTTCTCCTAACTGGCTTTAAGAAAAAGAAATTTGAAGTAATTAAAGTTTAAAACTAGGCTGTTTTTATTGATTCAGTCATTTCTTTGAGTTTGCCTGAAGCCTCTAAGCATTGGGCAACTTCTTCATCTGAAGCGCCTCTTTTTATTTCAATTTTGTCTTGTAGGGGCATGATATGGTTAAGGTTAACGCGTCTTCGTTTAACGCTTGTTACTTTTTTGGGTCCTGTTATTAAGACGAAGCTTTTATCCATGACGTCGATGATGACGCATTTTTTGCCGTTTTCTCGACCTATTTGTTTTACGCATATTCTGCCGACTTCAATGGCGGGCATGTTTTTTGTGTCTCCTTAAAAACCAATAAACGAATAATCGGTATTTAAGCATGACATATTTTAGAAGCAAAATTTGATTATGCATTTGTTTTTCAAATATTATTTGGACCTAAAACCACATCAAAAGATGTTTATTTTATGGATGAACCATTAGTGTTATTTTTTTTCCTTTAATTGAACTTTTTATCTCAGATATCTTGGTTGTAAATGTGCTATATTTCCCAAAGTTTTAAAGCATCCATCCCGAACTATGTCTTTGCAAGTTAAACAGTGGTCTAATTTGAGTTTAAGTTACCATTACATGCAGCTTCCACGTGAGGTCATTGTTGGAAACGGCACCCTAAGCCGAGTTCCCGAAGTTGTAAGACGATTAAATATTAAGGGAAAAGCTTTGGTAATTGCCGGTTCAAAGAGCTATGAGTTAGCTGGAAAAACCGTTTGCTGCCTTCTTGAGCAAGCGGGTTTGAAAGTTGATGTTCTTCAGATAAAAGCCATGTCCGAAAAAGATTTAATATCAATTGAACAACGAATCGAGGCTACATTACCCCAAGTTCTATTCGGTGTTGGCGGTGGAACTATTATTGATGCAGCAAAAATCAGTTCTTGCACCCAAAACATTCCCTTCATCAGCATTCCAACTACAGTTTCTCATGATGGAATTGCAAGCCCCCTTGCTTCAATCAAAGGTTCAGACAAGCCATACTCCATTTTAGCACAAGCACCGTTGGCAATAATTGCGGATACTGAAGTGATTTCCAAGGCTCCTTGGCGGTTTGTGGTTAGCGGATGCGGAGATGTAATCTCCAAGTTCTCATCTGTGAAAGATTGGAAGCTGGCTCACATGGAAAATAACGAGTATTATGGTGGATATGCTGCAAGTTTAGCCTTGATGAGTGCTAAATTGGTGACTGAGAACGCTGATTTAATTGTTTATAGACAAGATGAAGGCTTACGAGTTCTTCTTGAGGCTTTGATTAGTTGTGGAGTTGCAATGAGCATTGCTGGAAGCAGTCGTCCCTGTAGTGGCTCTGAACACCTCTTTAGCCATGCATTAGATAGGGTAAGATCAAACCAAGCTATGCACGGAGAACAATGCGGTGTCGGCGCAATTTTGACTGCTTATCTTTATAGAGCAAATTGGCAAAGTATAAAAAAAACTCTTAAACAACTTGGTGCACCAACGACCGCCGCTGAATTAGGTGTAAAAGATACAGACTTGATAGAAGCACTTGAGTTAGCACCGAAAATAAGACCTGAACGATTTACAATCCTGCATAAGCTAAACCTTAACACTGAAGCATGTGAGAGAGTAGCGAAGGCAACAGGAACAATAGACTAAATCCAGATAGATAGATTGAATTGTGTAAATTCTTTAAGATTTAATATCTGTTTTCAACTGAAAAAAAATGTGCCTAATTGCATCAGCAAAATTCAAAAAATGATAATTAAATTAAAGAAAAAACTGTTTGGAACAGTTATGCCTTAGCAGCTTTTGCTGCTTTTGGAGTTTTTGCAGGTTTCGTTTCTGCTGTAGCTTCTGCTTCTGTTTTTGTTTCTGGTTCAGTTTTTGGAGTTGTCGATGTTGGAGTTGGAGTAGCTGTGACTGGTTTAGGTTCAGCTTTGAAGGTTTCAACAAACTTTGTTTCAGATAATTCAGGAACAAACTTTTGAATGTCCATGGCTATACCGCGTTTAGCGATTTGTATGCCTTCAACATAGAAAGTTTCTTCAGGCATATCTATTGTTAAGTCACAGCCTTTTAGTGTTAATTTGAATTTATCTTGTTCAACTACTGGTACTCTGCGGTGAACTAAGGCGCCGATTTTTTCTGGGATTTTGTCTAGTTTGTTTGTTACTGTAACGTCATAAATGAGGGTTCTTCCGGCTAAAGGAGCGTTAAAGTCAAGAAGGACTCTTCCTGCGCCTATGGAGCGAATAGTTGCGTTCTTTCCTTGGTATTCTATGCGTGCTCCAATGACTGGGTTAATTTCTTTTGCATAGAGTTGTTTTATTGGAACTCGTTTGATTTTTTCTGGGTCTCTTTGTCCGAAGCCTTTTTCAGGTGAAATTTCAACGGTACAAGGTTTGTTTAATTCCAATGTTGTTAAAGCTTCATCAAGTGCTTTTAGAACCCAGCCTTCACCAACAACCACAAGTTCTGGTTCATGTACTTGTCCTTCTTTGTGGAGATGCTCTTTTTTTGCTACATCTTCTTTTGTTGTGTCAAAAACTTCGTTTGTTTCTTTAACTTTCGCTACATAATCGATTAATATGAAATCTCCTTTTTGTAGGGCCATCTTGAATCATCCTTTGTCTTAACGGGGAATTGTAAGAGTTTCAAACGCGCATAAAAACTTTGTCTAAGCAAAAAAAACTTTGGTTTCAGTTTACATTAAATGTGAATGTTTTTATAAAAAAATGTTGTGTTTAGGGATAATTGGGTAGGCGTCGCTTATGGAGTGGATTTCTTAATGACTGAAGAGTCATCGCAGCGGATACTCAATAGCGTCTTACCGAAAGAAAAAAAGATAAATCATTCATTAAAAAATCATTTTTATAACAAGCAAGAAGTATTTTTCATATGCTATGTTAGCATTCCAAGTTAAAATCAAGGATTATTAAAACTTGAGCTTGTTACTATCCTTTCTTGCCTGTCTCGCGGCCTTCCTCTTTGGGTTTCTGATCGAGTTTAGTTGGTAAATACTCATCCACTATGTAAGTTAAGCCGTATCTACTGAAAGCTTCCAATTCTGTCTTACGCTTAATCTTGAGGGCAAGTTTGATTTCACGTTGCCAGATGGGGTCGTTTTGGTATCTTGGATCTCGGGCTAATTCGTTGAGCCGTTTAATGTCTACTTCATCAAGTGGATCGGTTGGTAATTTGTATTCCACAATGTCTGATGCCCAAACGCCGCTCCAAACTGCGTCTGGAGTGTTTAGGTCGCGGAGGTGTGCTGCGTTGGCTGAACCAGAAATAATGACTTGGGCAATGTGCATTCCCCATGGATCACCATCAGTCAAGATGTAGACTGGCAGCCCGAGCTCATCATGTAATCGACGGATGAAGCTACGGGTTTGTCTTGGTGCTTGCCCACCACACGAAATCAAAAGCGATTTATGTTTGTTATGGACGTTTTCTTCGATAAACCTTGTGAACAGGGCACCTTTCTCTATGGCTATGACTTTATCAGCAGTGGTTTTTATGAACTCTGCAGAGGTAACCGCTGGCCCAATGAGTACACCGTCTGGATGACTAGTTAAATTCACGGTTTTACCTTCATAGCCCGGAACGGTATAACCAATCTCTAAATCTCCGAAAATTGCGCTTCGTTCTTCGGGGAAAATATTGAAGTCTTCTCTTGCAAAACCTGTGAGTGTTTCAAGGTCGGTGATTATGTTGTTTGATTCCTGCTGATCAGCAAAGGTCATCTCGTAGGCTTGTGCAGAGTAGTAGACATCTCTTAAAGTTGAGGTTTTACGTTGACTAGTGAGTTCATTGCTAAACATTGCAACCCAAGCAAGTTGAGTAAATGGTTTAATGTGGCGAATGTTTCGTGTGCTTCTGTCAACGTTTTTTTCGCCTAATATGAATTGACGCAGAGCTGGATCATAATTGATGTTCTCCGTAGAGCGGCTGGGCATTTTAACTGTAGGGAAAACGCATTGGTCGAGTTGCTTGTAAATCGAAGTGCCAAAGCTCTTGAGACTCCTGAGGACCTCTTGTTTTCTTTCAGTTATCTTAATTTTCTTCTGCGCCATACTTCTGTACACTCTTTAGTAATTTTTCTATGTCAGGTTTCCTCGTTTCTCCAGCTAATGTGGTTGAGAATTCGGCGATTTTTGGGAGGTACTTGCTGAAAATACCTAGTCGTTTCTTTTCATTGTGCACGTGTTCCTGTTTTGAGAGGAAATGTTGCAGTTGACGCGCAACTTCACGCAGAGCGTTTGCAACTTCTCTTCGCACTTCTGGTCGGTCAGAAATGAATTCTTTTCCCACTGTCTTGTATGGAACTTTAGTACTGCAGATGTGTACGACTATTGCAATTGGCATTTCAGGCGCAACTTTGTAGCGACGCCAATTCATGGCTGCTATTACACGGTAAGAAACATCGCTTGCCTCATCGTACAACAGCGGGATTTTGTTGGCAAAACGGTAAATCACGAAAGTGCCTCGCTTGGGCACATCGCCTCCATATGCCATAGCTAACTCAACGATGAATGGGTGACCAGCATATGTGGATGGTTTACGCTGATGCACAACAAGATATTCTGGCTTAAGCTCCTTAATGATACCAGCTTTAAGCAAATCTTCACCCAGAGGTGAGAGACAGCTGGCGTCTGGCGGCAGGAAATCCTTGTATTTTTTGAGGTTCTGCATTAACCGTACAATTTCTTCGTGTGATAGTTTTTTGGGGTTTTTGCTTGGAGGAATACCTGCAAAATCAAGGAATTTTTGAGCTGTTATTCCGCCTACTCTGTGAAAGTGAACTTTCAAAAAGTCAGACATATTATTGCTAGTTGTTATCTGGATTAGCCTTTGAAGGAGTTCAACATCCACGCCGTATGGATGCGGCATGGTTTCTTTGGGTGACTCAGGCATAACGGTCGTTCCTCGGACAAACTTGTAGAGTCTGCCTTTAGGATCAACAAACGTTATGTTTGCATAGGGGTTAACCATAGCCGTTTGCTTGAAGTACTCAATGATTTTGGGCATAGCCCTAAGGTAATCGCCTTCCAACGTGAATTCAACGATGGTTCCACGCCATTGGTCCTTGTTGATGAGGACTTTGCGGTCTAAAATGATGGGTTTATTGCGTTGGATATCGATCATTAATTTGAAGCTATAAATTTTCTCTTGCCCTGTGCTTGATGTCACAAAAACTGGTTGGTGGGTTGTGATTTGTCCGTAGAGTACTGCCATTTTGCCGCCTAAGCCAAAAGTGCCTCTTGCCTGTTTGAGTTTGTACTTGCTGCCGTAGAGCACTTGACCAAACGCTGATGGAATGAATCTGGGTGGTATTCCACTTCCGTTGTCTTCAACTCGAAGTTTGTAGATTTGAGTTTCCTTGGTGGCTTCTCCCTCATAGGATAAGCGTACGTATACGTCTGGTGGAATTTTTTGGCTTTCCGCTGCATCTAATGAGTTTTCTACAATTTCTCTTATGGCTACGAAGATTGCGCGGGATGGGTTAGTTAAGCCTGCGATGTCTCGGTTTCGGTAGAAAAAGTCCGATGCGCTAATTTCTTCGAAGGTTGCTTGAGCCACTTGTAGCCTACACCACTTTCCCTGTTTTAAGTTTGCGAACTTTAGTATATTTGCTGCTTGTTCTTTAAGTTAACTGCATTACACTAAGAAAACTCTTGTTCTAAAACTTATCCAACACATACCTCAATGGATATTTTTGCTTTAAACATGTAAAAATATCGTTCATAGTGCTGAATAAGATGCTTTATGCCGTTTTAATAAAAATATAACGTTGCGTTTTCAAATATATAATTTTGAACTAACAAAACCATTAATTTAGATTTCACTTTCACTTTGCTCTTTGAAAAATTCGAGGTCAATTTATTTTTTAGTTGGTCCTTGTTTTTCTTTTTCTGGCTTAGTGGTTTTGGTGTAGTAGTATTCGCCAATTTCTTTCTGGAATTTGTCCATTTGTGAATCTTCTTTGTTAACTCTGGGTCTGAAAGTGAGCGAATCACGTCGGAAGGTTATGTCCATTTCTTTGAGGAACGTATTCATTCCTTGCCTTAAGCTAGTTGGTGGATGAGCTAACCCAGTGACACCTGGATCACCGTTGAAGATCATTAGTCTGTCTGCAATGAAATCTTGGGTTACTACATCGTGTTCAACTACGAAGGCTGGGGTGCCGTGGGCTTCGACTACGCGTCGAATGGTTTTGGCTATATTAAGACGCTCTTCAACATCAAGATACGCGCTTGGCTCGTCGAGAAGGAACATGTCGGTTTTGCGACTTAGACATGCGGCGATGGCGACTTTTTGGAGTTCTCCACCACTAAGTTCCATAACGTTGCGGTCCATTAAAACTTGGAGCCGAAGTGGTTGGGCAATTTCGGTCTTATACCAGCTAGAGGTAAAGTTTTCTTTAGCTACATTCATGAGCAATTCTTGAACAGTGCCTTCGTAGTCTGGTGCAATATACTGAGGTTTGTAACTGACAGTTAATTTTCCAAGCTTTTGTTTCTCATCCGCTTCTTCTACGCCAGCTAAAATCTTTACAAAGGTGGTTTTTCCGATTCCGTTTGGTCCAAGGATACCCACGATTTCTCCAGTGCGTATTTCGCCTGGTTCAATGGTAAGTTTGAATCCTTTGAAGGTCTTCTCCATTTTTTCCCATTTAAGCAGTGGTTCACCAATCATTTCGCCTGTGGATGGCGGTTTTTCATGGAAGATTATGGGTTCTTTTCTGAACTTGATGTTTTCGTCTGGGATGTATCCTTGCAGGTAAATGTTGATTCCTGTGCGTACGCCATGAGTGTGCGAAACGACGCCGTATACTCCTGGTTCACCGTAGAAAACGCAGATTTGATCAGATAAATAGTCGATTATGGCCAAGTCGTGTTCTGCTACAACTATTGTTTTCTGCTGTTCTTTGAGGCTGCGGATAGCTCTTGCAACTACAAGCCTTTGCTTAACATCTAAGTAGCTTGATGGCTCATCGAATAGGTAAACATCTGAGTCTCTACTAAGCGCAGCTGCAACTGCAACCCGCTGAAGTTCTCCACCACTAAGGACATCAAGGGGTCTATCCCATATCTTCTTGAGCTCAAGCTCTTCAGCAATAGAATCAAGTTGTTTTCTCTCATCAACTTTTTCTAAAAGGTCACCAGCTTTGCCAGTTATTGCTTTAGGAATCTTGTCGACGTATTGGGGTTTGCTGCTGACTTTAAGTTTTTTCTCACTTAACTTTGAAAAATAGTCCTGAAGGCTTGAACCCCGATAATATTGAATAATTTCTGCCCAATCTGGGGGGTTATCGAATCTGCCGAGGTTGGGTTTGATTTCGCCTGAAAAAACCTTAAGTGTAGTGCTTTTGCCTATCCCGTTTTGACCCAGCAATCCTAAAACGGTTCCAGGTGAAGGCATGGGTAGACGGAAAAGTTTGAAGCTGTTTTCGCTGAATCTGTGGCTGCAGTCTTTTTCAAGCTCGTTGGGTAAATTGACAATGCTGATGGCTTTGAAAGGACATTTTTTGACACATATCCCGCAGCCGCTGCAAAGAGTTTCTGCAATGATAGCTTTGCTTCCTTCAACTCTAATAGCCTCAACTTTGCTTCGCACCATAGGGCAGAAGCTAACACATAACGAATTGCATTTCTTGACTTTGCATTTATCTTCATTTAATACTGCGATTCGGGTCATTGTAAGCGTCGTTAAATGATGCCAACAAGATAGTTATAAATGTAAACCTTGAACGATAAAAGTTGAGTTTAAGTGGACAACATTATTTTGAATAAAAATCTTGTTTGTGTTAGTATTTTTTAGGTTTAGCTGGTTTTTTAATCGGGTTTATTTCCACAGTTTTTGAAAACATTCGAAAAGATAAGTTGCAACTTCTCATCATCAAACACGATTAATAGAAATTAACTCAAGCCATTCGAAAATTATGCTTAAAAGAAAGATATACAAAATTGTGGTTTATGGTTCAACTTACCATTCTTCTTCTTCCCATTCCTCGTCTTCGCTTTCTTCCCATTCATCTTCTTCTTCGAATATCATGTCCTTTTTCACCTCTCAAATAAGCCGTATATGTTACCCTATCCTTGGAGTGGTTTAAGGGTTTAGATTCGTCAAATGACGTTAAATTTGCCCAAGCAGATTGAGGAATACATTGTTTTTGCTTCAATTTTCCTACTAAATTTTTGGATTTTTGAACTCAAATTAAACTATCCAGGCTACCCCGTTCAGATCCTAGATTGTAAAAGGCTATCGTTGTCAAATTGGAAGTAGTGAAGACTTGATGCCTAGCACAAAACTTCGTTAATCAGCTGATTGCCTAAACCAATAATTCACACGATTTTTTCCTTTTTTAGTTTTTCAATCGTCTTAATCAAAATAGATAAATCTGCACAAACATCGTTTAGTTGGGGATGATGTAAGGCGACGGCTTTGAGCCTAAAGCTTTGAGAGATCGTCAATCAACGCTGACCCAAAAAAAAGATTATGAGTCGACTTTTTATGGTTTAGTCCAATAAGCAGTATCTTACAAACTTTTTTAGTGCATACGAATTTAAAAAAATTAAATATCTATTTTTTGCGGTTATTGCATTGCAACACTTTAGGACAAATTAAACATTCATCCAGAGTTGACATGCTTCCAGGAGGCGCGTTCAAAAGTCCATTAAAATGCGCACATTTAGCAGGTGAATCAAAAACCATTGGATACTCGGTTGCCCGGACGCCTACGATCTTTTGTTTAGCTGTATCTAATTCTAATCGTGACATACAGAATGGACATGCATAATGTGTTTGGCGAGGAATAACAGAGTCATCTGTAATCATCGTTGGACGATCGAAGTGTTTTTCGCACCCCTTGTAGGGGCATTGTAGTTTTTCGTCTGAACTGTGTGAAAAAAGGCGCATTTGCCATTCACCTTAGGAAACATGGGTGTCGCAATATTTAATAAACATATCCGCAGAGCACAGTAAACGTTCATTTGCACAACACAGCTACACAAAAAGCCAAAAGCCTCGAGCGGGCCTTGCTCCCGCGGCCTGCTGCTTACGAGGCAGCCGCTCTACTGGGCTGAGCTATCGAGGCACCATTAAACGCTAAACAACACGGTACCAATTTTTAAAGTTTCACAAACCTCAACCTTAAAAGCAATAAACAATCATTCAAAACTGGAGTGCATATCAAATGAATACTGCCAGAAATTCGACAGCTAAAATTTTGGGTGAACATAGAATAATTCAAATTATTCAATCCCACCTTACCCCGCTTCCTAACATTCCGGTTCCATTCGGAGATGATGTTTCAGCAGTGACCCTTGATCAAAAACAGGTCGCCGTTCTTAAAACTGATATGCTTGTAGGAAAAACGGACGTTCCCCAAGAAATGACTCTTTTTCAAGCTGCAAGAAAAGCATTAGTAATGAACATAAGCGATTTTGCTTCAAAAGGTGTCCAGCCAATAGCAGCCCTAGTTGCATTAGGATTACCTGCAGACTTTACTCAAAAAAATATTGAAGAAATCGCTAACGGCCTAAATTCTGGAGCTCGAGAATATGGTGCTTACATCATCGGTGGCGACACAAGTGAAGCTTCTGACCTGATCATTTCTGTCTCACTTTATGGGACAGCAAATAAATCAGCATTGATGCTACGCAGTAGCGCAAAGGCGGGTGATGTTTTGGCAGTTACAGGGTTTTTCGGCAAATCAGCTGCTGGGTTGCGTATGCTGCTTGGCGGCTGTTTAGTTTCAAAGAATACAAAAACGTTTGTGGATTCAGTCTTAATTCCAAATGCTAAGCTGTTGGAGGGTTTGACGTTAGGGAGATGTGGTGTGGTTTCATCTTCGATGGATTCCAGCGACGGATTAGCTTGGACTCTTCATGAACTCGCTCACTCGAGTAACGTGGGTTTTGAATTAGATAAGATTCCTGTTGCTCCTGAAGTGAAGAAGTTTGCAAAGCTAAACAATCTTGATCCGTCTGATTTGGCGCTTTATGGCGGCGAAGAATATGAGTTGGTTTTAACGGTTAAGCCCGAAGGTTGGGCAACAGCCTTAGCTGCAGTTGAAGCAGTTGGTGGACAACTTTTGCCTATTGGAAAAGCTACTCATGAAAAGCAAATTATTCTCAGAGCTAATGGCGAGGAAAAACTTATTGAGGCGCGTGGCTGGGAGCATTTTAAGAGCTGACTTTAGTTTGTTTGTCAAGGGTATAGTTGATTATTGTGATGCATGAAGCCGCTAAATAGGGTTTTTTTCCAAGGCTGATTTTTTCTCCAAACCGCTGTGCAAAGATTTCGGCTTTTTTTGGTAACCCAACGTGGTCGCCCAGGATAAATAGGCTATTTTCTTCGAGTTCAACTTCACTCAGGTCTCTTCCGTCTTCTTCTAAAACATATATTTTGCGGGTTTGAGCTCTTGTTTTCACAAGGGCTTCAAAACTTGTCTTGTCTTTTGTGATGCCTGGATGCTGTTTGCCCTGTAAGGTTTTTTTGAGGATTGCTTGCCAAGTGTCCATATCTGTTCTCACATCGTAGAGGGTTTCTCCGTCGATTTGAATGTGAACAGGAGGGGTTGGTGGACCATTAAGTATAGCATGAAAAGTAACGTCCCTGCGCAAACCATGAGAGAGAAAGAGACTGCTAACTATGCATTCGTGTACGATGTCAAGTCTCCCAGCATCGTGGAGACTGCGGAAATTTGAGTCAGTTTGTCCTATACGAGAAAAAAGAATAAATTCTCTTGGCAAATCAGTCACTGCCTACAGCTATGCACATTTTGCTTTAAAGCGCTTTCTGGCATGCAGATAGTCAAGATAGCTCTAAAACTTCAAAATCTTCGGAAGGGTAGCTAAGGTTTTTATGGTTCTTGCGAAATTATGTTCTCTGCACCACAGTGGGGCTCTCGGCTAGCTTGGTCTAGGCTTGTAGACTTGGGCTCTATAGACTCCGGTTCAAATCCGGGGAGCCCCACCATGATATTTCTATTTTAGTAAATCGACATTGTTTTCCTTGTAATCGTGTTCTAAACCATTTGAGTTATTATATGGAAAAACTTCCACTTTCATGAAAAGAAAAATAAGCCATTTTTGAATTTCTTGAAAAAATAGGTAGTAAGCAAGCTTGGGCCCAGAGTTTTGGCGAAGATGCAAAGGGTGATGGCGAACCATCAAATGCAGTTCTCTCTGAACCCAGTTAATGAGAAAAGGAATTTCTTATTCTAATGCTTTATGAAAACAGAATTCATATTTAAAATTTTATTATACTTTTTATCTCTTAAATACCAAATCTTAAAAATAAACAAGAAATAGAAGAGAAACAAATTGGGTGTTAATTATTGTACCGATTCAACTTTTTGTATCTCTGGAACCCTTTGTTTGATAAGTGCTTCTACGCCGTTTTTAAGAGTCATCGCCGCCATCGGACAACCTGCACAATGTCCAGTCAAGCGAACTTTAACAGTTTGTTTTTCAATTGATACAAGTTCTACATCTCCGCCATCAGCTTGGATTTGCGGTCTTATTTCATTAAGGGCTTCCTGAACTCTTTTTTGGATTGATTCAGTCATATAACTTCACTTTCCATTCTTGAAGAAAATTATTCATTATAAAAGTTACTGTTGTACTATCTATTTTGAAGCATAGCCCAACATAGCTATTGCAGAAATCAATTAATTAGAAATAAAGTTTAGAAACCAAAACTTTTAAGATTATTCTTTTAGTTTAGGAAGTATCTTGGTTGCCCATTCAGTTCTAGTTTTGTAGTTATCGCGCAGTTTTTGAGTAGCGGGAGCTAGCGTTGGTTTAGCGAGCATTCGGGCTTTAGATCTGCTGATTGGACTGTTTCGTTTTGGCTTGTTTCTTATCGACTTATAATTATCTGGGTTCATATCGATCTGTGCTATTCAAACTTACACCTGACATATAGAAGTTTTGCCTTTCTTTTCTGATTTAAGTGTTTTCAAGGTAAGTTTCTTCAATAATTATTATTTTATTGTAAAAAGAACATCCAAACTCCCTAAAAATCAATGGTTGCTTACGGAAGACTTAAGCGCTTATCGCTCTAATTAAAAATGGAATAATGGAAAGGTTTTGTAATGGTCCATAGAAGAGTAAAAGGCGGACAATTTAAAATCAAACATGTTGAAAAGAAGCCCCCCGTTGAGTTGGGAGAAGAATTAGATGTAAATATTAATGGTTTATGTCCAAATGGGGATGGCATGTCTAATATTCGGGGATATATCATTCAGGTTCCAAAAGCAAAGCCTCGAGATCTGGTGAAAGTTAAAATTGTTCAAGTAGGCCAAAAGTTAGCAGTAGGCGAAATAATCCAATAACTTTACGGCTCTCAATTTTTTCAAGTTAGAGTTTTATTTTTAGAAGTGTCGGGTTGATTTATCCATACTTTAACTCTATTTTGGACTTTTATCATTGATTCTGTTTGCATAAGCGTAAGTTGAGCTTGAACAAAACGTTCATCACTGCATTTGAACTCTTTTTTGATAGCATCCTTAAGTTTAGGCAATGAAATGTGCTCAACTACACCAACGATATTCCAAAAATAAACCTGGACGTTTCTCCTTTTTTGTTTGTAATCTTTTTCTGCATCTTTAGCCATAAGACTTGCTACCTTGCGCAGTAAGGCAATTCATTTCTTTCTTTGTGGTGAGGAACGCATTCTTCGCATTTACTGTGATGCGGACATTCTTTTTTTGGGCATGGACAATTCGGAGCAGACATAACTTAACTTCCAAATCAGGCATATGGGGTTTATTTTCCTTTCAGGAGAAATAGTTTACCTGTTAATTTACATTTTTAATATCTTATATGAAAAGACTCAAAAGCCTAAAGGCTAAACCCCCGATAACCAAAGCAGCAGCTACGTTAGCTAATGAAATAATCGTAGTTGCTTTCCAGCCGAACTCTTTTCCAAGAATTGCCACAGTTGATAAACACGGGATGTAAAGCATTGCAACCAACGCCATTACTACAAGCTGTACGGAAGAGAAGTGAAGCGCCAAATTGGATGTGCCAAAAATCGCAATAGCTCCTAACAAAACGAATTCTTTACGTACAATACCAAGAATGAGCAAAACTCCTGCCTCAACAGGTAAACCAAGCCACATAACTGTCAAAGGCGACAAAGCATTACTAAAAGGCGTTAACACATTGTAATAGTACAAAACCTGGATAATTGCACTGCCAACGATGTATATGGGGAAGACTAAGTAGATTATCGATTTGGTTCTAGTCCATGTCTGTTTTAGCACCACTTTAAGCGAAGGCATCTTGAAACTGCTCATTTCCATAATTAAGCCAGTTGATTTTCCAGGAACAACCTTCATGGCGATTCTACCTAAACCAAAGATTAGAATTATGTCAACAACGTATAGAAGCAGCGCCCATTGAATGCCCACGAATAATCCCACCATACCAAAGAGCACTATTGTCCTTGCGGAGCATGGAGCGAATGTTATGGCAAAAGCAGCTAACAACCGCTCACGTCTAGTTTCCATTATTTTGCATGCTTGAATTGCTGGCACGCTACAGCCATACCCAAGAATTATGGGGATTAACGCCTTGCCATGTAGACCCATTTTATGCATAGCACTATCCATCATGAACGCAACTCGGGTTAAAATGCCCGAATTTTCAACGAAAGCTAACAGTAAGAAAAACGGAATTACGAATGGGATGATTAAGGTTAATCCTGCGTTGAAGCCGCCCCAGACACCGTTCAATATTATTGATAAAAGTGGTTGAGATAATGATAGAGCTGGGTCTACTGGTTTTATGAGACTTAAACCATTAGAAATGAGGATAGATAACCCATTTCCTACAAAAAAAGTCCAAAGTAGCAATCCGGCTATTACTCCTACTGACGTAAAATATCCTAGCACTCTGTGGGTTGTTACCCATTCAAGTTTGTCTGAGAAAGTTTTTTTTATTTCACTTTGTTGAAGTGCTGAGGCGGCAATTGAGCTAGCCAGCGCGTATCTTTCAGATGCAATAATAGAGAAGCATTTTTCTTGGCAGCTTTCTTCCAGTTCATGTGTTATAGTCTTTGCTGAATCAGCGACTATCTCGGATTTTTCAGCGACGATTTTGGTGATTTCACTATCGCCTTCAAGCAATTTGATTGCGATCCAGCGCGAAGGGTACTGAAGCTGGAGATTTTCTTTTTCAATTATCTGGCTTAGCTTCTCAATTTTCTCTTCGAGGTCTTTCCTGTACTTTAGATGTTTGGATTTTAATTTGTGAGTTGCAACATTGACGGATTGACTTACTAACTCATAGATGCCATCGCCCCGAGTAGCTACCGCAAAAACAACTGGAACTCCAAGAGCTTCTTGGAGTTTTTCTTTGTTGATAATAATACCTTTACTCTTAGCAACGTCCACCTGATTTAAGCATAAAACAAGAGGCGCCTGCATTTCGAGCAGCTGAAGCGTGAAAAACAGGTTTCGTTCCAAAACGGAAGCATCAACTACGTTTATGACTACATCTGGTTTTTCTAATGCAACATAATCACGGGAAACCAACTCTTCTAAAGAGAAAGTTGAAAAAGAGTAGATCCCAGGCAAATCTATAACTTTTATTTCATGCCCCTCAAAACTCAAGGTTCCTTCAGCGCGGTCTACAGTTTTTCCAGGCCAATTGCCAATAATTTGATTTGATTCTGTAAGTCGGTTAAATATTACGCTTTTCCCAACGTTTGCGTTACCTGCCAACGCAAAAGTTAGCGGCTTACAATTTTTGCCGTTGAATGTTTTTCCTTTAGAGTTTGAGGTAGAATGACAAGACACGAATTATTTTCCTTCTAGGAGTGGTTGATCAATTTCAACAAAAACGTTGCAGGCGATATCTTGTCCCAAAGCCAATTTGGATCCTCGTACTGACACTTCAACTGGTCCGTTGAGTGGTGCGACTTTAATTACTTTTATTTGTGTTCCAGGTGTTAGCCCCATGTCCAAAAGTCGTTGGAGAATTTTGTGTTCGCCTCGGATAAAGCTGATTTTGCCGTATTTGCCTCCTTTTAATTCGCGGATTGGAGTTAAGTTTGCGTTTCGTTTTCCAACTTCTTCTAGTCCTTGGTTGTGTAGTTGAACGCATTCTTCACAGTTCGAGAAGGGTAGGTCACATGCTGGAATAATTTTGCCATCGTCTGAGCATGTGTCAGGGTGTTTTAGAAGACGGCACAATGATTCTTCTGCTTCGTCTGATAAGGCATGTTCCATTTGGCATGCTTCTTTGTGAACTTTGTCTTTTCCAATGTGCAAAACGTCTGAGAGCCATTTTTCGAGAAGACGATGTTTGCGAGCTATTTTTTGGGCTTTTTGGAGTCCTTTTTCACTTAGGGTGCTTCCGTGGTATGGTGAGTATTTTATGTAGCCTTCTTGAGAGAGTTTTTTTAGCATTTCTGTTACGCTAGCTGGGGCAACGTCAAGTTTTTGGGAGATTTCGCTAGTGCTAACCAAGTCGCCATTTTTGGATAGACCGTAGATTGCTTTGAGATAGTCTTGGGTTGTTTTTTGCTCCATTTTCTTGACACCCTTTTTTAGGTATACCTAAATTGGATTTCTGAACCATATAAATGTTTAGGCATGCCTAAAATATAACATCCATCCAACACCACGATTAAAAGCATCACCAACCCGTGAACTCATATCTAGCCCCAGTAACGGCTAAATACTGCAAAGACCAATTCCGTTGATTATCCAGCGGAGAGTTTAGAATGAAAGATCTGCCAGAATTAGTCCAAGACATACTAGAAGCATCAAAAAAACACGAACAATATCGTGAAAAAGAATGCATAAACATGATTGCAAGCGAAGGACTCAAATCTCCAGCTGTCAATCAAATGCTCGATCTCTCACACGACCTAGATTGCAGGTACGCTGAAGGAGAAAACGATGCTCAAGGGCACGTTAAGAGGCGGTATTATCAAGGGCAAAAGTACATGTCGCAAATCGAGGATTATGCGACTGACATCATGAAGAGTTTGTTTAAGAGTACTTGGGCAGATGTTCGATTAGTTTCGGGTACGCATGCGAACTTGGCGACTTTCAAGGGTTTGTCTTTAGCTTCAAAGAATAACAAAATGGTTGTCACACCCCTTAGTTGTGGTGCACACATTAGTCATGATTATACAGGTTTAGCAGGCAACATCTTAGGTTTAGACAACATAAACCACGTTTATAATATTGATGAGTTCAACATTGACGCAGAAAAATCTGCTTGGGTAATCAGAGCTGCAAAACCGGGGATAGTCACTTTCGGCGGAAGTCTATTCCTATTTCCGCACCCGATAAAAGAATTGCGAGCGGTCTGCGAAGAAGTTGGTGCATACATAGCCTATGATGCCTCACATGTACTTGGTTTAATTGCAGGTGGACAATTCCAAGATCCACTTCGTGAAGGTGCAGATTTTATCACTTCCTCAACTCATAAAACCTTCCCTGGTCCACAAGGCGGTGTAATCATGGGAAGCCCAAACAGCCCAGCAATGGAGAAAGCTGTAAAGAAAATTCAATTCGCAGTTTTCCCACTTAGCGCATCAAGCACTCATTTAGGTAGATTACCAGCACTTGGCATAGCTGCCTTGGAAATGAAGGTTTTTGGTCAAAAATTAGCTGGACAAATAGTTAAAAACGCACAAGCAGCAGGACAATATCTCTGTGAAAACGGTGTAAAAGTTCTCGCTGAGAACAAAGGTTTCACCAAAAGTCATCAAATCGCTTTAGATATCCGCAGTTATGGCGGCGGCAATAAAATCGCCCAAGATCTCGAAGATGCAAATATTGTCCTTAACAAAAACCTGCTTCCCTATGATGATCAAAGCAGCAAGGAAAACCCCTCGGGATTACGAGTTGGTTTCCAAGACATAACTCGCCGTGGTTTTACTGAAGGCGATGTCAAGCACCTTTGCGACCTAATGCTGGATGTAATCAAGGGTAAACGCACTCCAGCCCAAGTTAAAGTGGATATTTTGGTGCTTAAGAAGGAGTTCAGCGGAGTAAAATATGGATTCCAAAACGTCGAAGAAGCTTTAAGCTACACCAAAAAGGCGTAGTCCTTCTTTCTTTTCCTTTTTTTGCGTGCTAAAGATTAATAAAGTTACATTTTGCTTTTACCATTGAAACCCATGACCTTCGATTTCCTTTCAATTCTATTCTTAACTGCAGCTATAGGTTTTGTATTGATTTTCATTCTTCTTCCAAGGTATGGCCCCCATTACATTTCAAGATTGACATGCCCAAATTGTAGAAAAACCTTTAATTTTCATTGGGTACCTGGCGCTACCATAACGTCATTAATTCAAAGGAATATGCGACAGTTGAAATGCCCTTACTGCCATGTAAAATCAACTTATGATATAGCATCTACAAGAGTTCGCAAACCAAGAAACACAGTGAAAGCCAAGGTTAAGGCATAAACAAGAGAACGTTTTTTCAGAGAACTTTATTATCCACATCATCCTTCAACTTTTTAAATAATCTTTACTGGAGACCTTGAGCATGAAGGTATTATTGAATGACGGTTTAGAGAAAGAAGGCTTAAAAATCTTTCAAGACGCTGGCGTGGAAACTGACACTAAAAAAAGAGACTTATCTGCGCTTATAGCTGATATTGGTCAGTTTGATGCGTTAGTTGTTAGAAGCGCTACGAAGGTTACACGAGAGGTTTTGGAAGCTGGTGCCAAAGGTAAGCTCAAAATTGTTGGAAGAGCGGGCGTTGGCTTTGATAACATTGATGCTGCCGCGGCTTGCGAGTTTGGCATAGTTGTAAAAATTGCACCTTATGGAAGCACCAATGCAGTTGCGGAGTTAACTATTGGTTTAATGCTCAGCATCTCAAGAAAGACTCCTCAAACTCATTTCTCTTTGAAAAATGGAGTTTGGAAAAAGGATAAACTCAAAGGCACCGAACTTGCATACAAAACTTTGGGACTTTTGGGTTGTGGTAGAATCGGGCAAAAGGTTGCTCAAATCGCTAAACGTGGCTTTGAAATGGAAATCATTGGCCACGACATTAAACCCTGCCTTGAATCCGGCATAAAATTCATGACTAAAGAGGAAGTGCTTGCAAAAGCAGATTACATTAGTATCCACACGGGCGGCAAAGAAGCAATACTCGGAGAAAAAGAATTCGCATTAATGAAGCCTACTGCTTTTGTGATTAATACTTCCCGAGGCAGCAACATTAACCAACAAGCACTCTACAAAGCCCTTAAAGAAGGGAAAATCGCTGGTGCTGCAACTGACGTCTATGTTGAAGAACCGAAAACGGAGGGTGCCGAATTCAAAGACCAACTCAAAGAACTTGACAATATAGTTTTAAGTAGTCACCTTGGCGCATCAACGACTGAAGCCCAAAGGGAAACCTCCACTGAGATTGCTCGCGTTGTCTCAAGTTATCTTTTAGGTGGAGACTTCACTAACGCAGTGAACGCTGGCGAAAGTATCGAATTGGAAGAGAAAACCGTCCATACCCTTTTCATCCATCATCGAGATGTTCCAGGAGTTTTCGCAAACATCGATAAAGTCTTAGCTGATAACGACATCAACATTCGGGCGAATTATTCGCGGCAAATTGGAAAAAGTGGCTATGCTATCTCGGTTTACGTTTTGCATAAGAAAGTTGATCGTAAGGTTCTTGAGATTTTAAAGAAAATCGATAATGTTTGCGACGTGAAAGTGTAAGAAAAAGGGTTTTCAAGCAGAAATATAAACAACCTTTTTTCTTTAAACTGCTCATGCGACTTGGAGTATTATTTTCCGGCGGCAAGGATTCGACGTTTGCTCTGCATTTAGCGGCAGAAAAAGAAGAAGTAAGCTGTTTAATCACCGTGGTTTCTAAAAATAAGGAAAGTTACATGTTCCATACTCCGAATATTGAAGTGACAGAGCTTCAAGCCAAGGCAATGGAGTTGCCGTTGGTTTCGTTAGTTTCGGAGGGGAAGAAAGAGGAGGAACTGATTGATTTGGAGGTGGCGATTGCCAAAGCGAAAGAAAAATTCCAAATCGAAGGTGTAGTTACTGGGGCTTTAGAATCGGTATATCAGGCTTCAAGGGTTCAACGAATTTGCAATCATCTTGATGTTTGGTGCTTTAACCCTCTTTGGAAATATGACCAACAAGTGCTTCTAAAAACACTTGTTGCAAAGAATTTTGAGATAATTATTTCTGGTGTTTTCGCGTATCCACTTGACGAAAGATGGCTTGGAGCGCGAATAGATCCACTTGTGATAGCCCGATTGGTTCAGCTTCAGGGTCAATATGGCATTAGCCCCTCAGGTGAAGGCGGAGAGATAGAGACTACCGTTTTGGATGCACCACTCTTTAAGCAGAAAATTGAAATTGTTAGTTGCACTACTGAAGCTAAGGGCAACTGCGGAAACTTCATTATTAAGCAGGCAAGGCTGATTCCCAAATGATTCTTATTGTTGATATGAACTGGAAAAAAGATTCGTTGTCGTTTAACGAGTTTGTTTTGCCAATTGTTGCAGTTGTCCGACCAGTTGAAGAATTCAGGATTAAACATTTTTTGGACATTGAACCTGCAGAACTAAGTTGTTACAGAAAAATTGTGCTTTCCGGAACTGCATTAAAAGACCACGCAACTTTGAAACAAGTGGACAAGTTCACGTGGATTAAGACATGCGGCAAGCCGATTCTGGGCATTTGCGCTGGTATGCAAACTATCAGTCTACTCTTCGATGAACCGTTGGTTAGATGCGTGCAGATTGGAATGGCTGAAATTTCAACCCTTAAAGAAAACCCCTTGTTCCAAGGCGATTTCAAAGCATATGTACTCCATAACTACTCAATCAAAGAACCCAAAACTTTCGAAGTTCTAGCTGAGTCCACAAAATGTATTCAAGCAATAAAACACAAACAAAAGGACATCTTTGGAGTCTTATTTCATCCTGAGGTAAGAAACCAAGAAATTATAAAGAAATTCATACAATTTGTGTTCTAAATTCTAAGAACATTTGAATTTAATTCATGCGAATGCAAATAAGCCCCGAATGTATGCATTAAAGCAAATGCAGCCTTCAAGAATCCAAATCAAGCCGGGCGTCCACGTAAGAATTGTGTTGAAGCAGGACCAGAAAAGCGGAAAATTAACCGAGGGCATCGTTAAAGAATTACTAACCAGCAGCCCAACGCATCCACACGGAATCAAAGTTCGTCTAGTAGATGGCAAAGTAGGCAGAGTTCAATCGTTAATGTAATCCGAACAATAACTTTAGCGTGTTGCCGCTTGGCAGAAACAGTTAAAAGTTAAAAGCGAGTTTTCTAGAGTAGTTTGCAGGAGATTTTTAATTTGATTAACCAGTTACCAGTAGAGAAACTACGGAATATTTGTAATTCTGATTTTATGCATTGCAACTCGACCAAAGACCTAATTCCACTTAGCGAAATCATCGGTCAAGAAAGAGCTGTCAGAGCCTTAAAATTCGGATTAGGTATAAAAAATCACGGATTTAATGTATATGTTGCGGGTTACCCTGGAACAGGGAGAAAAACTGCAGTTAAAAACTTTGTAGAAGCTCAAGCTAAAACCCAGCCTGTTCCACCTGACTGGTGCTATGTCAACAATTTTAGCAATCAATATGAGCCAAAAGCAATAAAGTTGCAGGCAGGAAAAGGTAAAGAATTCCGTGAAGACCTCAAAAACTTCATTGAGAATGCAAAAACTGCGCTTCCGAAAGCTTTTGAAAGCGACGACTACGTTGCCAAAAGAGAAGCAACAATTAAAGAGTTGGAAAATCAACGTAAACAATTAATCAACGAATTAAGCATCAAAGCTCAAAGTGAAGGATTCGTTATTCAAACCACCCCCATCGGTATTCTGCTGGTTCCAGTTTTAGATGGTAAACCACTTAGCGATGAAGAATTGTTGGCGCTCCCCCAAAAAATAAAGGATAAATTTAATGAGAAAAGAGAAGCATTAGAATCAGAATTTCGAACCACAATGCGGCAATTAATCGATATGGAACGTAAAATCCATGAAGCTTTAAAGAAACTAAACAAGGAAGTTGCCCTCTATGCCTTGGGAAACCAGATGGAGGGTCTTGCAGACAAATATCGGGTTTATTCTGAAGTTACAACTTACCTTAAAGAGGTAGAAAATGATATTTTAGAAAATCTGCAGCAGTTCATTAGGAGAGGTGAACCCGAACAGCAGTTTCCTTTTCCAATGCCCTGGATGAGAGAAGAACCTTACAAAAAATATGAAGTAAACCTAGTCATCGATAATTCCAACAGCACAGGCGCCCCAGTAGTTGTAGAGACCAACCCAACATATCATAATTTGCTTGGCAGAACAGAGAAAGAAGCTCAATTCGGCGCCCTCACAACTGACTTTAGCATGATTCGAGCAGGATCAATACATAGAGCTAACGGTGGATACCTCATCATACCTGTCGAAGATTTGCTGCGAAATCCATTCTCCTACGACGGTTTAAAACGCGACATCAGAGACGAAAAAATGTCAATTGAAGAACCAGAAGAACGCTACGGATTCCTAAGTGTAAAAACCCTTAAGCCCCAACCAATTCCATTAACGACCAAAATTATTCTAATAGGAACTTCTTACCTCTATCAAATGATGTTTAGCTTGGATCCTGATTTCCAAGAACTCTTTAAAATAAAAGCAGAATTCGACACAACTATGCCCAGAACCGACGAAAAAGTTCAGCAGTATGCGGCTTTCGTTTGTGGTCTTTGCGAAAAAGAAAATCTCAAACATCTTGATGGTGCTGGTTTAGCAAAAATAGTTGAGTATAGCTCAAGGATAATTGAGGATCAATATAAGTTATCTACACAATTCTCTGCTATTGCCGATATTCTTCGGGAGTCAAACTATTACGCTTCGCAAGATAACTCTGAATTCATAAGTGGGGAACACGTCAAAAAGGCTATAGAAGAAAAAATCTATCGCTCAAAGCTGATTCAAGAAAAAATTCAAGAAATGATTACTCGTGGCTTTTTCTTAATTGACACAGTTGACCAGAAAGTTGGGCAAGTTAACGGTTTGTCAGTTATGGGGTTAGGAGACTTCGCTTTTGGTATGCCCTCCCGCGTTACAGTCAGTATTGGTTTGGGCCGAGAAGGCATTATAGACATTGAAAGAGAAGCAAAAATGGGTGGACCAATCCATACTAAAGGCGTCTTGATTCTCAGCGGTTACTTAAATGATAAATACGCCAAAGACAAACCTCTAAGTCTTTCAGCTCGACTAGTTTTTGAACAGAACTATGAAGGCGTCGAAGGTGACAGCGCTTCAAGCACCGAGCTATACTGTATTATGTCATCGCTTAGCGGATTACCAATAAAACAGAACATAGCAGTTACTGGATCAGTTAACCAAAAAGGAGAAGTACAAGCTATTGGCGGCGTAAATGAAAAAATCGAAGGTTTCTTTGAAGTCTGCAAAGCCAAAGGATTAACGGGTGAACAAGGCGTAATGATTCCTGACAGCAACGTTCAAAATCTGATGCTTAAAGAAGAAGTCGTGGAAGCAGTAAATACGGGCAAATTCAAAGTTTACTCAGTTAAAACCATCGATGAAGGCATTGAAGTACTTACGGGATTAAAAGGTGGCCAGAGGCAAGCAGATGGAACCTTCGAAGAAGGCACAGTAAATTACCTTGTGGATAAGCACCTAAAAGAGATGGCGGACAAACTTAGAGAATATCCAGCTGGGCAAACTCAACAAAAGAAAATCGAGTAACTATCAAATGAAAAATTGAGTTTGAATTTTTCTTTCTATTTCTATTTCAGAAAATTTCTTGGAATAGCTTAATGTTTGTTGTCACCTGGACACACCCACAATTCCATTTATAGTTGGCTAATAGTTGTTTATTTGCGAGAAATAGCCATCCAAGAGGTACACCCACGCTTGACGGGTCAGCCGTTAACCATGATGTGGATCGTTTATGCCCCCTAAAGAAGGATTAGGGGACTGCTTTTGATCGCGTCTTGGGTTAACAACTGGCGATCCGTCAAGCCTAATTTTGGTTATGATTTTAGATAAGGTATTATTTGATTTTTTATATATAATTTATTAAGGGTCAAATGTTATGCTTTCTTTCGTGAGTCAATTTGAGTTATAAAGAACGCATGCATCCAACAGTTAGCAGAGCAGAAATCGAAGTTTTCAAGTCTTTAAGCGAGTCTGGATTAACTCGCGGCATGGTAACACAGCAACAAATCATTTTAAAATCAACTATTCCAGATTTTTGTTGGATGGAAAAACGCAAAATCATCTATTTAGATGGCATGCCGGTACATAAAAAAGACAAAGCAATTGAACGCGACGAAGAAATCACTGACTTACTAATAAAGCAAGGTTGGGATGTGTTAAGGATTCCATATAATCCCCCATTGTCAGCCAAGGGATTGCAAGAGATTATGGCAACCATAAAACGCTTCCTCAAAGTTGATGATGAGTAATTTTTCTAAATTCTACTTTATTTAGTTATCCGAAAGATTTTAGTTAACAAATTATTTTCTAGATAGTGCTTACTTTTTGTTGAGGGTTTATTATGAGCGAAAAAATCCAAAAGTGCGATACTTTAATCATTGGAGCTGGACCTGCCGGTCTAACCGCTGCGATATATTCGGCTTGGCTGGGATTAAAAACCGTTGTTTTAGAATCAGGAATCACAGGCGGTAGGGCATGGTTGGCTCCAAAAATAGAGAATTTCCCAGGCTTTCCAGAAGGCATTAAGGGTAGCGAATTGTCTGACAAAATGACCCAGCAAGCAACCCGTTTCCATGCAGAATTCAAAATTGACGAGGAAGTTGTCGGTCTGGATTTGAAGGGTGAAATGAAAAAAGTTGTCTCCCGAAAACAAACCTATGAAGCCTCAACAATCATTATCGCTACAGGAACGCAGAGACGAAAACTTAGGGTACCTGGCGAGACAGATTTTCTGGGTCGCGGAGTCAGTTATTGTGCTGTCTGTGATGGACCATTCTTCAGGAATAAAGTAGTGGTAATTGTGGGAAATGGCGAAGAAGCAGCCATTGATGCATTGTCATTGGCTGATGTTACAAGCAAGATAACGTTGGTTACCCATGAAAGAGAGGTTGACATAGAAGGCACCTTGCTGGCAAGAATTCAAAGTAAATCTAATATTGAAATCATTAAGGGCCAAGTTACTGAAATTATAGGTGACCAGGTTGTTAAAGCTGTAAAAATTCTCGAATATGACGCTAAACAAGCAACAGAAAAGGCTGCAAACGGAGTCTTTGTTTCTCTGGGCGGGGTACCGATGACATCAATAGTGAAAAGCGCAGGAATAACTACCGATAGAACCGGTTGCCTAACTGTTGATCGACAGCAAAGGACTAACATAGAGGGCGTTTTTGCAGCAGGGGATTGCACTTGCGGGGGGATGCAAGTTGTTACTGCAGCAGGAGAGGGAGCCATGGCAGCGATGAAAGCTTCCGCATTTTTCAGAAAAGGCACTGCATAGCAATGATAAAAACATTTTTTTTTACTTGCGTATGCTAATGCAGGTGCAAATAATTTTTAATTTCATTTATTTGTGGCGAAAAACTGAAGTACTTTACCCGTAAATTGGCGCCGAGAGGGGTATACTATCTCCAATTTACCAGTAAAATTATTTTTAAGCATTACTAACATGTATCCACTAAATAGTTTGGGTGTAATCCTCGCATTCTGTTTTTTGCATTTTGAGAAAGAAAGTCTTTGAAAGAGATTATGTTCTATTATCGGCAACTATCCGGTTCTCACCGTGTAATGCAAAAGTGAGTTCATCAAATAAAAATTTCAAGTTCTGATCCGCTTTTGCTCCATTGCTTTCTTCGCTAAAGCTACAGCGTCTTCTCTAGCTTTCGCCAAACAGTGCACCGATTTTTTCTGCATCATCTTTGGTCACCGCAGCGCCCCCAATAATTACAGTTCTGCCCTTTAATCCTTCAAGCTCTAAAGCAGAAATTAGCTTTGGAAGATTCTCTTTTGCGGCTGTGAGCAAAACAGACACTACAATTATATCGGCATTTACCTCTCTTGCCTTTGAAGCAAAAGTTGCTGGAGAAACTCCTTTCCCAACATCAACAGCTTTAAACTGCGCAAGTTTGAGAGATCTTCTAACCATGTCTTTAGCAGTGTCCATTACTTCCGGGTAAAGAGTGCCAATCACAACGGTTCCAATTGGATTGACTGGTTCAGGTGGTTCTTTCTCTCTCATAGCTTTCAGCCAAGACATTTCAAAACTAGCTCCTAACTCTTCTTTAATTAATGACAAAAGACACTTTTAATGCTACCGTTAATCCAGTAATCAATATGAAAAGTAGGGACTTTAACAGACCTCGTCAGTCTTTAGCTCACTATAGTATTCATGCTTTGACAGAAACCCCATTGACATAATCGATAATTGTTTTTAGGTCTTCTTCTGGAGTTTTTATAGGCATTATGTTGAATTTTTCGACAAGTATTTTGAGAATGTTTGGGGTGATAAATGCTGGAAAACTTGGTCCTAAGCGAATGTTTTTCACGCCTAAGTGGAAAAGAGACAGCAGAATGGCTACAGCCTTTTGTTCATACCATGAAAGTATGAAGAACAACGGCAATTCGTTTATCCCACATTTGAAGATATCGGCAAAGGCTTGGGCTATTTTAACAGCTGAATAAGAGTCGTTGCATTGTCCTATATCCAGTAATCGGGGGATACCGTCGATTTCGCCTATGTCTTTGTCGAAGAACCGGAATTTTCCACATGCCAGAGTCAGAATGATAGAGTCTTTTGGCGATTTTTCAACAAACTCGGTATAGTAGTTGCGTCCAGGTTTAGCGCCATCGCAGCCGGCTACGAGGAAGAAGGAGTTAATATGCCCATTCATTACTGAGTCTACTATCTTATCCGCCAATGAAAGCACAGCATTTCTGCCAAAACCTACGAGGACGGTTTTGCCTTCAATGTCTTCGGGGAAGCCTGGTAGTTCTAGGGCTTTGTTAATCACTGCTGAGAAGTCTTTTCCGGATATATGTGGTACACCTGGGTAGCCGACTGGTCCTGAAGTGAAAATGTTTCCCCTGTAGCTTTCGATAGGTCTTTGAATGCAGTTAGTAGTCATCAATATGGCACCAGGAAAAGCGGCAAATTCTTTTTGCTGGTTTTGCCATGCAGTTCCGTAGTGTCCGTAGAAGTTGGGGTATTTCTTTAGCTCTGGGTATCCGTGTGAAGGCAACATTTCTCCATGACTATAGACCGTAATGTCTTTTCCCTGGGTTTGTATCAACATCTGTTCCAAATCAATAAGGTCATGGCCTGAAAGAAGGATAGCTTTGCCTTTCTTATGTCCAAGCGGAACCTTAGTTGGCACAGGATGACCATAGGTTTCAGTATTTCCAGCATCCAAAAGCTCCATTGCTCGGATGTTGACTTCACCACATTTCAAAGCGAGACCTAAAAAGTCATTAACGCCCAAAGACTTGTCCAGCGTCGCTGCAAGACCTTGCTGAATAAACTCGAAAACGCTGTCATCTTTTTTTCCAAAAAGGTAGGCATGATAAGCGTAGGCTGATACTCCTTTTAATCCGTAGATTAAGAGCCAGTGAAGCCCATTCAAGTCAGGGTCTATTGAGGGATCAGCATTCACCCCAACCTGTTTTCCCTGTCTAATTAATCCTTCCGACGTCTTTTCAAGGAGCATATCAACTGGTCCATGAAGTTCTACATAGCCCCCGCCTGATCGCACCTTTTCACGTAAGGTATCACGAAGTCTCGCTGCCTTGACTATGTATTCGATTAATGTGTCCGGGTCGAAGTTCACATTTGTTAATGTGGCGAAGGCTGACTCGCAGATGAACAGGTTTAATTGCTCATCTTTGACGCTAATTTTTCGCCCTTCTATTGATAACTGAGATAACCCTCTAAGCAAGTAGACCAACAAGTCCTGAAGCGCGGCGACCTCAGGATTTTTTCCACAAACACCAAAAGCTGTGCAGCCCTTTCCCTGTGCAGTCTGCTCACACTGAAAACAAAACATTTGACTCACAATAATGCACCTACTCATTCACTTAATTGTTTTAACGTAAATAGCTTTCGTAGACAATATCGAAGCCATGAAAACGCCGTGCCAATAAATGTCAAGCATTTACTAATCTTAAATTGCATTCGGCAGGTCTATAATTAATTAAAATACCTAATTTTCTCACCAGTAAAAATTCGCAACGAATAAAGCTTGATTTTAGAGGTATTGCCAAATAAGCAAAAATAGCAGCTATTAGCTAGAATAGCCTTAAAAACAACCATAAAAAATGGCGCCGAGAGGGGGATTTGAACCCCCGCGGCCCCGAAAGGCCACAAGCTATGTGGTTCCCCAAAGGGAATCTCCAGGCTTGCTCCCTGCCTGGCTAGGATACCTCGGCAAACAAAAACCAGTTTTTAATGTCTGGTTTGCACCTTTTCTCTGAGTCTTGCACAATTTAAAGTTTTATTGTAAAAGATCTCTTTGATTGTTGTTTGACCTTAATGATAGCAAATTATCAAAATCTTTGTTTTTCTGCTTGGTTCGATGTCTGTTATTAATTCTTCGTAAATCCACAACAGATTAATGGGATAAAAAAATAGTATTTAGTTTAACGAGAAAGAAAATGAATAAGAAATTAATGTTGTTGGCAATTGCATTAATAATTCTGGCTTTATTGTCAGGAGCAACGACGTTTTACATGTTATCTACAGGAGATAAAGATAAAATTCGAGTTGCCTGTGTGGGCGATAGCATCACTGGAGGAACTCAGTACCCGGGAGACCTTTGGATGTTACTTGGCAGCGCAAACTATACGGTTGGGACCTTTGGTGTTGGAGGGTCTACAGCTTCACTTGATTCTTGGAATCCCTACGTCAATAATAGCGAATTTCAAGAAGCAAAAGAATTCAAGCCAAATATTGTCATTATTATGTTGGGAACAAACGACGCTAACCCACTTATCCGAACAAACAATGAAAGTTTTGTAAAAGACTATGTAAAGTTGGTTGAGGAATTCCAATCACTTTCCAGTAAGCCGAAGATTTATCTTGTGAAGCCGCCGCCGATTTTTTGCAATGGAACAACTCCAAGTGCTGAATACTTCACAAACTATGTAATTCCTCAAATTGAACAGGTAGCAAATCAAACTAATTTGCCGATAATAGATGTATACTCAGCTTTGGCTAATTATTCTGAATTGTTCCGTGACGGAGTCCATCCAGATGAGCAGGGCGCAATATTGATTGCTAACGAAATTTACAAGGCAATAATTTGAAAAAATCCACTTTAAACATATTGTGCAACATTTTTCAAATCCTAAAAAATAATTTTTCTGTGTTTTGTAAGTTAAATCTTATTAGCCTATAATGCCTTCAAAGAAGGATTGGGTAAGAGTGGATTAATCTGATTCAAGAGCGAATTCGAGCTGTACCTGCAGACCTAATTCGTGCAATAGCCATCATTGGCGTTATTACTCTCCATGCTGCAAATGAAGCAATTGTTCCTCAAGTTATGAATCAGACTGAAATTTATCGCTGGTGGATGGTTAATGTTTACCAGACTTTAGGGCGAACGGGAGTTCCTTTATTTGTTATGTTAACAGGTGCTCTGCTGCTTCAACCTTCAAAGATTGAGTCGTTAAGTGTTTTTTTTAGGAAGCGGTGGAATCGGATTGGTTTACCTTTCTTGTTTTGGGGCGTCATATATTTTGCTTGGGACTATTATGCTGACAATCTTGCGCTTACATCAAGCTTCGTTTTTCAAGGAATATTGTCGGGTCCGTATTACCATTTTTGGTATCTTTACATGATTGTGGGTTTGTACTTATTGACCCCAATTCTGCGCATAGTTGTGGCTCATATTGATCGGCAAACTTTCAAGTATTTTCTTGTGGTGTGGCTCTTAACAGCCTTCATCATTCCAATTCCAGGTCTTTTTGGAGCATTCTATGTAGATGGTAACTTGCTTTCGCTTCCTTTGTGGGTTGGATATTTTATGCTTGGAGTATTCCTCATGAATGTTAAGGTACAACGCCGTATTCTATTGGGTCTTACAACTCTTGGATTAGTGTTGACTTTAGTCGGCACCTATGTTATAGCCGCCACTGTTGGAGGACCAAACACATATTATTTTCATGATTACTTTAGCCCAACAATGATTTTAGCGTCGGCAGCGTTTTTCCTACTCTTAAACACAATTAAAGCTCCAATAAACAAAACAGAGACACATGAATCAAAAATCAATTGGATTATTAAACAAATTAGCCAAAGCACGTTAGCAATCTTCCTATTCCATGTGATTGTACTTGAAACGCTGCAACGAGGTTACTTATGGGGTTTCACAATCAGCGGAAACAACTTGAATTCCATTATAGAAGTTCCTTTGATCTCGATAGTTACTCTTCTTATTTGTCTTGGAGTGATTCTTCCCTTAAGAAGAGTGCCTATAATAAAGAAATTAATCGGTTAAAAAGAAGTTCGGCAACGAAATGAAAGCTTAGGATTTGACAAGAATATGTTGGGCGTTAAACGCCTGCCCAGAACAATGTCTTTTTGCGCATGAAAGCAATGAATTCTTTGAGAAGCTCTTGTTCATCACTGGTTAAATCGTCCATGTGTTCAGTTAGCAATTTTTTAGCGTCATCTTCAGGCACTTTTACGTACAGAATATCCTTCTCAAATATGTGTCTGCCCGCAATAGGTTTATCCATTGAAACTGCCACTTCAGCGCCTACTTTGGCTTCTCCGATGGCTTTGCCTTTATCCTGGATTTGTTGCAATTCACCTAAATCAGAGTGGTCTTCTGCACGCATAAGAGCAATTCTGGGTTTTATGCGTCCAGCTAAAATTTCTACTCCGAATATCGCTGGTTTGGCACGGCGGAAAATGCAGTTGGGCAAAACCATGAGTTTTCCAGGTTTAACGAGTGCATCGAATTCCTGTTCGTTTTTCGATTCACGTTTATCCTTGACCCATGCTAAGTATTTGTCAATTAAGTTGTAAATGATGGGTTCTTTAAAGATTGGAACGTTGGTGGCGGCGGCTTCTGTTTCTGCGTCGGGTAAGGTTTTTACTCCAAAAGCCAAAATTGCCCCAACTAAAGGTTCATGTGTCTTTACTACAGATGCCTCTATGACGTCGCGTTTGCTGATATCTCCGATGTCGGCTATGCGTACCTGTACATTATGGGCTTTGAGAATTTCGGCCATTGCTTCCAAGGAACCTAAAGTGTCTGCTTTTACGATGACGCCTGCAATTTCCTTTGTAATTCTGATTCGTCCTATTTCCTCTGTGATTAGTTTGCAGTATTTTGCTGGATCTTCGCCAGTGGGCACAGCAAATAAGGGTGCACCAGCTAACGCACCTGCTAAGTCAGGTGCAACAATCTTAACACCTGCCGAGGCGTAAACGCATTCAACACTTGTAAATTTATCACGAGGATCACGCATCTCATCTAATGGTTTTGGCACCAAAATCCCTCGAACACGCGCCGAAATTGGACCATCACGTCCACCAACAACGATTAAATCGTCTCTATGCAGGGTACCGTCATAGATGATAGCGTTGAGAGTTAAGCCTAAGCCTTGTTCATCTTTAACTTCCAGCACAGAGCCTTTCGCCGCTCCATCTGTGGTCTGTAAACGTACTTTTAGAAATTGTTGAGTTAACCCGACTAAAACCATGATTAATTCAGATAAGCCTTCTCCTGTTTTTGCGCTTGTTGGCACTAAAGCAAGGTTTTGGGTGAAGTCTCGGATGTGGTCAAATCTGTCGGTTTTGAAGCTTAACCGTGAGAATTCTCCCATGACTTGGTAGAGGCGATTGTTGAAGTCTTCTTGAACAAAACTGCTTTGTTGTTCGTAGGATTTTAGGAAGGGAGTTGATGGATGAGCTTTCCAGCCAGGTATGCGGTCGATTTTGTTGACTGCTACGATAAAAGGTGTTTTACGTGCCTTTAGAATTTCTATGCACTCGAAGGTTTGAGCTTCAAAACCCTTCAAAATATCTACTACGAGAATTGCAATGTCAGCAACGCTCCCGCCTCTGCGTCTCAAATTCGTGAAGGCTTCGTGTCCGGGAGTATCAACTATAAGTAAACCTGGAATTTCTATTCCGGTTTTAAAGGTAGACATGTAGGGACCGATTAGTTGTTTTAGGGTTTCAACAGGAAAGTAACTTGCGCCTATGTGCTGGGTCATTCCTCCTGCTTCGCGTCCTTGAACATTTGTTTTTCTCAGTTCGTCAAGAAGCGAGGTTTTGCCTGTATCTACATGTCCGAGAACACAGACTATTGGTTGGCGCGTGGGCATCTCAAATTTTCTCCTTTCACAATTAATGATTGTCCGATATTATGTGAGTACTGATTAACAGTAATTCAATTTTATGTTTGTTATACCTTGTTTGTATAGTTTTTGCTCTATAAAGGAAAGTTTTTATTTTCTGTCGTGTTTTTTTATTTGGTGAATTATTTTGCCTTATTGCGTTAAATGTGGAGCTCCATTAAAGGAAGGCGACAAGTTTTGTGCGGTTTGCGGAACTGCTGTGCCCAAATTTACAAGTGAAGAATTCACGGTTTCTGGCAATAACCTTGTTGATCGTGTTAGAGAGTTGCTACATGAAGGAAACGTAACGCGAGTGATTGTAAAAGATGAAGCAGGAAAAACTTTGCTAGAAATTCCTGCAACCCTGGGGGTTGTTGGCGCGGTTGTGGCTCCTTGGTTAGCAGCTTTAGGCGTAATAGCTGCTTTAGTTACTAATTGCAAAATTATTGTTGAAAGAAGAGAATAGAAGCAAGTCTATTTTGGCGGTTTGACAATAAGCAGGAAAATGCCCAAAAGCATTAGAATAACGCTTAGAGCGCCAAAGAGAACACCAAATGGTCCCAGATCGGGGCTTGTTGCGGTGTAATAAAGCATTACTGCACCAATTACTATGAGGAGTAATCCAAAGATTCTTTCAGTTAGTGAAACCCAGAATGTGTCGCCTTCTTCGCTCATGTCTTATTTTCTTCCTTGCGTCTTTTCTTATGTGTTTCTTTGATATAAACAAGAGGAGTTATTTTAAATTATTCCATGATTAAAGAATTTGCAGGACAAAGCACTGAGATAAATTTTTCCAAAAAAATTGTGAAAAATTAATTCACGAGATATGTTTGATGAGGGACAATAGTTTCGCGGAAGATACAATTTCTTTAGCCACCGCCGACAGGTGGAAGAATAGCCAAAACAGCTGCATCCTTAAGCATCAGTTTCTAAACCTTTGAGTGTTGAGGTGCTTGTTCCGTTAACGAGAAATTGAAGAAAATTTTTAGGCTGCCCCGTTTCGCATTGTAGACATATTCAGTGAAAGGTTTGCCGTATTTTTTAGAAAGTGTTTTCAAGAACCAGATCGACTGTAACTTTTTCGTCGTCTGGAAACTTTAAAGTTTCTTCTCTTTATTCACGATTTCTCGAAGGTTAGTGAAGAAACGAACTTTAACTTCCACTATTTCGACACCAACAGGATATTAGATGTTGAAGAAATTAACTATTATGCAACCAAATGTAGATACAGGTCGAATCCATCAAGCTTTGCTAACCAAGAAGAATAGGAATCAGAAAAAATTTTTTCTACCAACAACTTTTAAATGAACTAAAATGCAACTAAAATAGCAGAGAAGACTTACTATATGAAACTGAGTTTGTCAAATGGGATTTTCTGCAAGCTGCGTTTAGATGGAAACTTTGCTGCCGTTAAGCAACTTGGTTTTCAAAACATTGAGTTTAACATGAAATCAATCAAGAAAGAACATGACACGGATGTTTATCGTGAACAAAAAGCGTTGGCAGCTTCAGGCTTGAATTGTTTAACGCTTCATTCAGCGGTTATGCATGTGAAAGATCCTATTGAGGTTCATCAGGCGGTTTATTATGGCAAAATCTCGCTTGAATGTGCCCGCGCACTCCATGCTCCGCTTATGACTGTTCATTCGAATGTTTCAAAGAAGTTGCCCAGACAAGTCAGGGAAAAGTGTTTGAGGGAAGTTTTTGATGAAATTAAACCGTTTGCAAAAAGCCTCGGTATCAAGTTGGCTTTAGAGAATTTATCTTATACGTCAACTGGGTTTGGCAAGAACGTTGAACAGCTAGAAGAAGTCCTCGGAGTAATTGATCCAGAGGGTGAGATGGGAATTACGTTTGATTTATGCCATGCATTAGAAACTAAAGAAATGGATAATTTGCTTGATGCATATGGCAAGCGCGTTTGCAATGTTCACATGGCAAACAAGGCGCATAAACCATTCACGCAGGAAACTCCAGAACTAACAAGGTTCCTCACTAAAGCTGCATGACTGCGGCTACGAAGGTCCAATTACGTTGGAACTGGAACATAAAACGTCCATGGAAGAAATTGCTAAGTCCAAAGCCTTCTTCGAAAAACTATTAAAGAAATATTAGGGCATAATCGGTTTAAGCTGATTTTAACGATATTTTTTGCGACAACTTTTTGCAAAGTTTTTGGGCATATTTTTAAACCACTTAATCGAATAATAGTCAATTACAATTTCCATTGGGAGAGAATAAAAGAGTCTATGTCTTCTGAAGACCAAAGTTTAGGTGCCGCCATAGAAACAAAGAACCTAAAGAAAACAGCCAACATAAAGAACGCTGTCGTCATCACTGCTGGGGCAATAAGTTTAGGTGCCTTGTACTTTTTAAGTCGACAAAACTACCTACTTTTCCACGGCATCGTAGAAATCTTCAGCATCGTCATTGCCTTCGCCATCTTTGCAATTGCATGGAACAGCAGACGCTTAGTAGACAACAACTATTTCGTATTCATTGGCATAGCATTTCTCTTTGTCGCTGGACTGGACGTATTCCATGCTTTAGCCTACAAAGGAATGGGGATTTTTCCAAGTTTTATAGGTTCTAACCTTGCAACTCAACTTTGGATCGCAACAAGATACGTACTTGGTTTCTCATTTCTAATTCCATTGCTATTTACCCAACGCAAAATTAAACCAACTATAATCATTGTTGGTTACGGTATAGTTGCAGCTTTGCTTCTTGTTTCAATTTTTGTTTGGCAAAATTTTCCAGTTGCATACGATAACAACACTTCGAGTTTGACGTTTTTTAAAATAGGCAGCGAATACACCATTTCAATAATAATTCTGGCATCAATCGGCATTTTAATTAAGAAACGCAAAGAATTCAGCTCAAACATCTACAAACTTCTGTTAACTGCTATGGCGTTGGCAGTTGCCACAGAAATGGCCTTCACGCTCTACACAGACGTTTACGGCATCGCAAACATGGTTGGACATCTGCTTAACGTTGTCTCCTTCTACTTCATCTACAGAGCACTAATTCGAAACAGGCTTAACTAAACCCTACGAACTGTTGTTCCGTAACCTAAAACAAAGCGAAACCACATTGGCAAACCGCGCACAAGAACTTTCAACCGTCAATAAACGATTAGAGCAAGAGATTACTGAACGGGAATCTACCGAAGAGGAACTGCGAGAAAGTGAAGAACGACTGCAATTAAAATTAGATTCCGTCCTTTCGCCTGATGTAGAATTAGCCGAAGAAGACATAGCTAACATAATAGACGTACCTAAACTGCAAGCAACCATGAATAACCTCTATGAGGTTACGAAAATGGGTTTTGCATTAATTGACCTGAAAGGAAACGTACTTGTAGGCACCGGATGGCAAGACATATGCACCAAATTCCACCGGGTAAATCCTAATACCTGCAAAAACTGTATTGAAAGCGACATTGAACTCACAAGCGGACTTAAAAACGGCGAAATCCGCCTCTACAAATGCAAAAACAACATGTGGGATGTAGTTACACCTCTATTTATTGGTGGCAATCATGTTGCTAACGTTTTCTTTGGACAATTCTTCTTTGAAGACGAAAAAGTTGACCGCGCTTTATTCGTTGCCCAAGCAGAAAAATACGGTTTCAATAAAGAAGAGTACCTTGCAGGCGTTTGATCGCATTCCAAGGTTTAGCCGAGAAAAAATCCAGGACCTAATGGTTTTCTATTCTAGATTGTCAGAGTTGATTTCAAAAATAAGCTATGCTAACCTTAAACTAGCGAAATCCCTCTACAACCAAAAAGATCTACAGGGGAAACTTGAAGAAAAAGCTGCAGAAGTCCAAGAGTATGCTTCTCAAATGGAAGAGTTAGCTGAAGACAGGGCAAAAAAACTCAAAGATGCCGAGCGTTTGGCAGCTATTGGTCAGACTGCTGGCATGGTTGGTCATGATATCCGTAACCCGTTGCAAGCGATAACTAGTGAACTTTACTTAGAAAAATTAGAGGTTGACTCATTACAAGACGGTGAAGCCAAAGAAAACTTGTTAGAGAGCATCCGAGGCATTGAAGAAAATTTAGTTTACATAAACAAGATAGTGGCGGATTTGCAAGATTTTGCCAGACCCTTAGACCCCAAGAAAGAACAAATTGATTTGGAAAAAACCATCAAAGAAGCATTGGCAATCGTTCCGGTTCCTGAAAACATCAAAGTATCAATGCCTTCTGCAGACAATTTACCTCAATTCACCGCTGACTCAATGATGATAAAACGCATTCTTGTAAACTTAATCCAAAATGCAGTACAAGCGATGCCTAAAGGCGGAAACCTCACGATAAGTGCAACCAGTCAAAAGCACCTAATCAAAATTGACGTTGAAGACACAGGAGAAGGAATACCCAAAGAAGTTCAAAGCAAACTCTTCACCCCTTGATGACGACAAAATCTAAAGGTCAAGGCTTCGGCTTACCAGTTGTTAAACGCATGACTGAAGCAATGAATGGCACTGTAACTTTTGAGAGTGAACTGGGAAAAGGAACAAAATTCACTTTACAATTTTCATACATAAACTATTTTTTGAAACTTACTGCTGCATAGCCTACGACGCTTGAGTGGTCGCCTGTTATGTCGCCGCTGTTATGGTAACTCAAAATTTTGGCTTCTTTTGCGCCAACGCCATTAGCATAAGTGATTAGGGAAGTAATTGGCATAAAACCGCATGCTGTTATGTTTTGGGTTTCAACTGTTTCGTAGAAACGTTTGGCATCCATGTCTGTGACTGCTTTGAGTGCTGCTTGATCTTTTGTCGAGGCAGCTTTTGCTGGTTCGTAATGGGTCATGTCAGATGAAGCGATAACAACTGTGTTTGTTTCTGCTAACGCTTCTGTGAGGGCCATTCCTACTTCGACTGCTGATTCGTAATCCTGCAATTGAAAGCAAATTGGCACAATCTTGAATTTGTCGCCGTATAGGAATTGAAGAAAAGGCAGTTGAACTTCGATTGAATGTTCGTATCGATGAGCCAACTCATCGGCATCAATTAGGTTGGTTTCTTGCAGAATCTTGTCAGCTAACTCAGAGTCGATTTCAACATCGCCAAGCGGTGTGCGCCAAACTCCCTCACGCATCAATGCTAAAGCGCTTCCGTAACCTGTGTGGTTTGGACCTAAAAGCACAACCGTATCAGGTTTGCCATCTATGGCTAATTCGTAAAAAGCTGAAGCTGCCACAGGACCAGAATACATGTAGCCTGCATGTGGACAAATTAAGCCCACGATATTTCGTGGGTGTACATCAAAATTGACTTTGGGAAGTTTTTTTGGACCAAGCTTGTGGAGAAAACAAGAGCTAATTTGTGCTCTTAATGCTTCGGCGTCGCCCTCATAAAATTGAGAAGCAAAATGTGGACGCCGAATTGTCGGCAAATTTTTAGCCTTCTTCTTCGTCTTCGCGTGTTACTTTAGCTTCGAAGTCTTCGATGGTTACTGGTGGATCTTTGTCAAAGCCTAGTTCGCCGCGTTCTCGGAGTACTTGTCGTGCTAATAGCCAGAATACAACTGCTAAGGCTCTTCTGCCTTTGTTGTTTGTTGGGATAACTAGGTCTACTCCTGCGAATTCGTTGTCGGTGCTGCATAAGGCTACGATTGGGATGCCGACTTTGGATGCTTCTTTGACTGCTTGTGCATCTGCTCTTGGGTCGCATACAAGTATGATTTCGGGGTCTATGCGGCTTGAGTATTGTGGGTTTGAGAGTTGGCCTGGGATGAATCTGCCGATTAGAGGTGTTGCGCCTGTTAGCTTGCAGAACATTTTGACTGGTTCATGTGCATAAAGCCTTGTTGCTGCAACTGCTACTCTTGCTGGTTCGTAGCGTGATAGGAATTTTCCTGTTGCTCTAATTCGGTCATCTGTTTTTTTAACGTCTAAAACGAATAAGCCGTCTGGGCGTACTCGGTAGATGAATGGTTCCATGTCAAGGGTTTTCATCCTTGTTCCAATATGGATACCTGCTGATAGGAGTGTGTCTCGGGGTAAAAGAAGTGTTTCTTCTGGAGCTTGCGCTTCCTGAGTTTCTTCTTCCTCTTCGGCTTCAGGCTCAGTGCTAATGGTTTCAGTTGTTTCCTCTAAAGGAGCCTCTTCAGCTTCCTCTTCTTGGTCTTCAACTGGTTGATTTTCTTTTCCTTCATCTTCAGACATTACTTTTCATCTTCTCTTAACGTATTTTTAAATCTGCCATTTTGGCTCTGTTACCAAGGAAATGTTCAATTCGGATTAGCTCGTTTAATTTGGCTATACGTGCTCCTTCAACCACGCCTGTTTTGATAAGTGGGCATTTGTATGCTACAGCCAAATGAGCTATGTGCCAATCGCATGTATCGCCGGATCGATGAGATACGACAGCGTCGTAACCGTGACGTTGCGCCAGCTCGATTGTTTCAGTTGCATCAGTTAAGGTGCCTATCTGGTTGACTTTGATGATGATAGCGTTTCCAGCGTTAATCTTAATTCCATTATTTAACCTTTCAGTACTAGTTGTGAACAAATCGTCTCCGCAAATCAGGCAGTTCTTGGATTTGCGAGTTAACTCGGAGAAGCTGTCAAAGTCATCTTCATTAAATGGATCCTCAACGTAGGCAAGATGGTACTTTTCAATTAACTCCAACATAAACTCAAGTTGTTCAGCAGTATCGCGTTTCTTGCCTTCGCTTTCATAATTGTATTTTTCTTCTTTTGGCTTCCAAAAAGATGAAGCAGCCACATCAATGCCAAAACCGCATTCAAAATCCAGTTCATTACCGACTTCTTCACAAGCTTTAGCCATAACCTCAAAGGCGTCGACAGTGTCGATGTTGGCTATCCATGCGCCTTCGTCGCTTTTTCCACCGTTAAAAGTGGTGCTTTTCTTTTTTAGGTAATCCCCGATTTTTTGTGGATTTGTGTGTTGGCGGTTTGGGCTTCAAGAAAACTTTCTGCTCCAAACGGCAATGCAAGATATTCTTGGATGTCGGGTGATTTGCCTCGTGCATGTTGGCCGCCGCTTATGCAGTTGCCCAACGGATAAGGCAGAGTGTTTGCTGCGTTTCCCCCAAGAAATTGGAACAAAAGTAAACTGTGACTATTTGCAGCGGCTTCAGCATTGGATAGAGAAATAGCGAAAGCAGTGTTTCCGCCAATGTTTTTGAAATCAGTAGTCCCATCTATTTCGTGAAGGGTATTATCGATTTCTTCTTGAAAATCAGCGTTTAACCCTGCAAGTTCAGGAGCAATTAAATCGTCAACTTTTTTGATAGCTTGCTCCACTCCACCCTGTGGATAATAAGCTACTTCTGCTTTTCCACGGCTTTTGCCTGCTGGAGCAGCTGCCCTTCCGAACCCGGAAGCGGTGATTACATCGACCTCTATGGTTTCTTCTCCGCGGTTGTTGAAGATTTTTCTAGCAATGAGGTCTTCGATGATGGAGGACAAGCTTTTACCTCAAGTGGCTATAATTTTGTTGCGCGCTTATTTTAGGTTTCGGAAAACTTAACCTTGTAAATCGAACGGTTAAATTGCCGTTTTAGAAAGGGTTTCTGTTGCTATATTAGTTTGTAAACGAACATTTTTATCTAAACAGCGCATTGCTACAATTCAAGGTGTAACATTAATGGGTAAAGGTTCAGGTTATGGAAAAGTAATTTTGTTCGGCGAACATTTTGTAGTTCACGGTGTCCCAGGAATTGTGTCAGCTATTGATTCCACGACTGATGCAGAAGTAAAAAAAGCAAAAAGTGGAATCAACGTTAGAGATGAACGAAAAACCGCAAAGGGATACAGTGAAGAAAAAAGACTTCAACAATTGGAATCAATTGAAAGAATGCTAAAAGCCATGGGAATTGACCCCAAAATAGCATTAGACATTTGGGTCGGTGGCTCCTTGCCAGGCTTTAGTGGACTTGGCGCTTCGGCAGCAAGCAGCGTTGCCATCGCACGTGCCATCGCCCAAGAACTCGGCATGAAAATCGCTAATGAAAAAATCAATCAAGTTGCCTACGAAGCAGAAAAAGCCTACGCAGGCACCCCTTCAGGCATCGACAACACCGCTGCCACTTATGGCGGACTTATGTGGTTTAAGAAAAACCTTGGCTGGCGGACAAGACAAAGTTGAACCTTTAAGCATTGAGGCAGCCAGTCGAAATAGTCATCGGAAGCACAGGCAAAGTAGCCAACACCAAAGCCATGGTTGAAGGCGTTGACTGAACGCAAAAACAAAAATCCCACAAAAGTACAACGCAGATCTTTCAAACGAGCAGAAGAACTTGCCTATGAGGGCAGAGCAGCACTGGAATTTTATCAATCTTAAAAAAATCGGTGAACTCATGAACGAAAACCATCGTCTACTCCAAGAAATCGAGGTATCAAGCAAAGAACTCGACCTACTTGTTGAATTAGCCAGAAAAGAAGGAGCGTTTGGCGCTAAATTGACGGGTGGCGGAGGTGGAGGATGCATGTTTGCGTTGACTCCGGGCAAAGAGTTGCAGAGCAAAGTTGCAGACGCCATTAAAGGCTTGGGCTTTGAGGTTTTAATAACCCGAATAGGCGTTGAAACCTAAGTCGATGGCTTTTTTTAAGCCTATCTTTGAAATGTGAGTTTTTAAGCTCACTTTTCGCTATATAGTTATGCTTTCATTTTTTTCTGGAATACTAACTTCAGTTAAGTCGGAAACCTGCTCTGGAAAGTTCCTCTGCCTGCTTTAAATCGCCATGAACAAGAACTGTTCGCTTAGGCTTGAGGTACTCTATTAACTCTACAAGTTCGCGTTGGTCAGCATGCCCTGAGAGTTCGATTTGGACAATCTTTGCATTTACTGGATACCTTTCGCTATCGACTTTTATGTAATGCTTATCTTTCGCAAGTCTTAGGGGACTATCTTGGGGCAAGTAAGCTGAAGTTACAATTATCGTGTTTTCTTCAAATTCAGCCCATGCATTAAGTAAGCTAAGACTTGCCCCTGCATGACCAAACCCTGGTGTGCAAATAACTATAGCTGGCTCGTCAATTTCGGCTGTTTGATCAATTTCTTGCACATACTTGTACTCAAACGGTTTTGTCCTTTGCGGCATCTGTTGCTTGAACAGATCTGCGTTGTTGTTGAAGATTTTTGTTATTTTGTTTGCGAGTTTTGAAACCATGTAAACGTTGCGTTTAGGGATGATTCCGTTTTCAATAGCTTGGTCTATTTGTTTAGCCATCTCTTGGCTTCTGTGGAACGCGAAAGTGGGAATCAAAACGTTGCCTCTATGCTTGATTGTGTAGCTAATCTCCGAGAACAGTTTGTCTATGAGTTCGCTTCGTTGCTGCCTTATTGTTCCGCCATATGTTGACTCGGAAATGAGGACATCTGGTTGTTTGGGGAGCAGTTTAGGGTTGCAGCCTGTAAAAATTTCTGTGTCATGCAGGCAAAAATCGCCGGTGTAAAGTAGAGTTTTTCCTTCTGCTTGAATACTTGTCATGGCGGCGCCAGCAACATGTCCAGCAGGATATAATTCAATGTTCATGTCCGGCAAAGCCATTTTATCTGTTGGGTTCCATGATCCACTCACTTGGTCAACTGTTTGGTTGTCATAGCCCAGTGGCGTACCATTAAACTCGTTAACCTTAATCATGTCTTTTAGCAATTCAACGGTGACATCTCGAGTAATCTTTGATCCTAAAATGACCTGTTTGTTGCTGGATTTTGATAGTCGCAGAAGGCTTCCTGAATGGTCTAAGTGGGCGTGGCTAACTATTATTGCGTCAAAATTTTTGGGGTATTCATCAGTTGTGCCTTCAAGTTTTATACCGTAATCTAAGGCGACCTTGGAGCGGTCTGTTGCAACTTCAATGCAGGAACCGCCCACTTCTCTTGCGGCACCTAATACTCTAATTTTCAGCCTTTAACCCTCTTTTTTAACATGTTAAATAGTTTAGAAAAGCCGATATTAATGTAATCATTAAAAAAAGTATTTTTTCAGGGTCTCAGGCATTATAATGTATTCAGCTACCTTTTCATATCCAGCTCTTTTCATCGAGTACTTCCAGAAAATCAGATATCGCATGTCGGTAAAGGTTCTGTCACGTAATTTTAGAGCTTCTTGAATTCTCTATGTCTTAGCTGCATTGAAAAAATAAGTAAACCTTCCAACCTCTATGCCCTCAAGGCGGCTCTTTGGCCTTCTTTTATTCCTCACCGCTACATAAATCACGGTAGCAACGAGAACACACATCAACGTTAAGACAGCAATTTCCACTAAACCTAAACTTGGAAGCGAATTTTGAGATTCAGGCAACGGCGTGAACGTAGTAGAAAATGGCATGAATACGATTTCCATTTGATGTATACTGAAATGCGTTTCGTACCATACGTAAAAATTATTGTCATCCATTGAGAAGCCTTGATTTTGAACTATCGTGCGATCAAAGTATACTGTTGGGGCTCCATCATAGGGTATTGTATTTTTTGGGATTGTGAGGTTGGCAAATCCCGTTGTTCCAGGTTGCCCTGTTAGGGTGAACGCGATTGTTGTTTTTGAGGTTGTTTGATTTGTTGTGATGGTGGTGTTTGAGATTTGGGTGCTTGCTATGTTTCCTTTGATTGATAGTTCAATTTGTGTTCCTTGATCTGTCGTGGCTTTGATGATGTTTGAGGAGTTGGGTGGCTATCCTTCTTGAATAAACTGAGCGATCTTATGGTTTTAAGGCTAAAGTGACCTTCTTTTAAGTTCCTTTAACTTATCAAAATGTGGATCTGTTGAAACCACAACTTCTGCCTTTCCAGCAATTGCCGTTGCAGCGTGAATGGCGTCTCTTGGATCTAAATGATATTCCTTGATTATTTGTAGAGCTGATAGGGATAGGTCTCGGTCGACAGAAACGATTTCCAAATTAGGAAAGTTCAAGAGCGCTTGGGCTGCTTCAAGCGCTGCTTCAAAATCAATTTTCTTTATTGCCCAAAATACTTCATCAAAAGTCAACGCTGAGGTTTCTGCTTTCTCGTCTCCCTGTTGAATTCTTTGAAGCAAAGACCTTGCTTTTTCTCCAATCTCTTCTGTATTTAAGATTGCGTAAACAAAGACGTTGGAATCGATATAGATCATTTAAGGATTTCTCGCTTCAATCTCTTCTTGGTACTGATGTGGATCTATTTTTTCGTTATAGCTGATTTTTTTGGCAATTTTTCTGAAAACAGCTACAGCATCAACGCTTGGTTTCTCCAAAATCAGCTTTCCATCGTCCAATTTGAACAACACCTTGGAGCCAGGACTAATCTTAAGCGCTTTTCGCATGACTCTTGGAATGACAACTTGGCCTTTTGGTCCAACTTTCATCTCTTCCTCTATCAATTTCCCACCTTAAGTTATACAAAAGTACAACAGTAATTTATACTTTTTAGCTAATCAATATATAAAACCAATTAAAGACGCCACAAACTCCCACACCACACCCACACATCTCAACATAGAACCCATGTTGACTTTGTGGACCAAACCTCTTCCCACACTCATAACACAAAAAGAAAAACAACCCAAACCAAAAAACCAACCAAATCCAAAGCCCAAAGTGATGTGTGCAAATTTATCCCACCACACCCACACAAAAAGAACAAAAGAAATTTTGCGATTGTTATTTAAGAAAGAAAACAAGTAAATTGCTCTTAAGGCGAATCAAATGGGCTTAAGAGACTTCATGGAACAACTCCAAAAGAATAATGAATTAACAAAGATTACAAAGCCAGTCTCAACCGAATATGAGATGGCAGGCATAATTGCAGCTTTAAGCGAAAAACCAGTCTTTTTTGAAAACGTTAAAGAATCCAGCTACCCCGTCGTGGCTGGTCTCATGTCCTCTAAAGATCTAATCTGTCGATCAATGGGCATTACAAAAGATCAGCTTCTACCCAAACTTCTCAACGCCATCGAAAAACCAACTACACCAAAAATGGTTGAAAACGCTGCATGCCAAGAAATTGTAGAACAAACAGTTGATTTAACAAAGTTACCCATCATGCACTACACCGAAAAAGACGGTGGAAAATACATAGCCTCAGCCGTAGCCATCGTCAAAGACCCACAATTGGGAAGAAACATGTGTTTCCACAGACTCATGCTTAAAGACAAAAACCATTTTGTCGCCCGTATCGTCGAGAACCGAGGCACCGACTCAGCACTAAAGAAGGCAGGCGGAGAGCTGGATATAGCATTCTGCATAGGCAACTCAACTGCAACGCTGATTTCGGCAGCAACAACCCTGCCCACGGGCGTGGATGAGCTGGGAATGGCAAACGCATTAGAGCAAACAGACCTTGTAAAATGCAAAACCATCGATTTAGAAGTTCCCGCAAACGCCGAATTTGTACTCGAAGGCACAATAACCAAAGAAAAAGCCACCGAAGGACCCTTCCTCGACTTAACTGGCATCGTTGACCGCGAACGCCAACAACCCGTCGTAGAAATCAAATGCATCACACACCGCAAAAACCCAATTTACCAAACCATACTCGCAGGCAAAAACGAACACAAGTTCCTAATGGGTATGCCAAAAGAACCCACCATCTACAACGAAGTGGGCAAAGTCTGCCAATGCAAAGACGTCTACATAACACCTGGCGGATGCAGCTGGCTCCACGCAGTAGTGCAAATCAAAAAGATAAACGCCGACGACGGCAAAAAAGCAATCGCCGCCGCATTCAAAGGACATGGATCACTCAAACACTGCGTCGTAGTAGACGAAGACATCAACATCTATGACCCACACGACGTGGAATGGGCAATCGCAACAAGACTCCAAGCCGACAAAAACACAATAATCCTCTCAAACCAACCAGGCTCCTCACTTGACCCATCAGGCAACCTCTCAGAAGGCAAAAAAGCAACAACAGCCAAAGCAGGCTTAGACGCCACCGCACCAATGGTATCCACAGGCAAGGGCTTTAAGAAAGTAGACTACATCAAAATTGACCTAAACAAATACCTATAATGGTGAGGAAAATGAGTTACAAAGCGTATATGCAAGGAGTTGAGGAAAAATCTGGGAAAACCCAAGAAGACCTCTACAGCATAGCAACCCAGAAGGGATTCATAAAAGAAGACAAAATCGTCGCGGCGCATAAGGAGCTTCTGATGTGGCTTAAAGAAGAAATCGTCCTAGGACATGTATAAGCAAACTTTGTAATAGCTTACCTTCGTTTACGTACTAAAGACCCAAAAGTAAGCGATAAAATGAAGAAATGGGCATATGAAACAGGATACACCGAGTGAAAAATATGGAGTTAACTAAACAAGAACAAGCAATGCTGGACGGCAAAGAAGGCTACGCCGTCCGAAAAAGCATGGAAATCCTCGTTGCATTAGGCGAAATCTTTGGAGCAAAAGACCTAATCAAAGTAGGAAGCGTCCAAGTAGCAGGAGTATCTTACCATAATCTTGGCGACGCAGGATTAGAATTCCTAAACGAGCTAGCTGTCGACGGCAGAGTCAAAGTTTTAACCACATTAAACCCAGCAGGAATGGATCTTGAAAATTGGCAGCAACTCGGCATAAGCCCAGAATTTGCCGAAAAACAAAATCTAGTAATCGACGCCTTCAGACGCATGGGCATCCTAATCAGCTGCACCTGCACACCATACCTAATCGGCAACCTTCCACTATACGGCGAACACCTCGCATGGTCAGAAAGCAGCGCAGTAACATTCGCAAACTCAATTTTAGGCGCAAGAACAAACCGCGAAGGCGGACCATCAGCACTTGCAGCAGCTTTTGTTGGCAAAACCCCAAATTACGGATTGCATCTAGATGAAAACCGCGCACCAGATGTCTTAGTCGAGGTTAATGCAGAATTAACCAAACTATCCGATTGGGGAGCACTTGGATACGCAATAGGAAAGAAAGCAGAAAACAAAATCCCATACATCACAGGCATAAAAGCAGCAGAACTTGACGAACTAAAATCATTCTGCGCTTCTGTTGTTACTTACGGCGCTAAACCACTTTTCTACATGAAGGGCGTAACGCCTGGAGCAGAACAACAACCCCAACTAAAAGAAAAAGTCGTAATTGAACAAAACGACCTGAAAAACGCCTACGACAACATCAACGACGACGTTTCAGAGATTGAACTTGTCTGCGTAGGATGCCCACATTGCTCAATTAAAGAAATTTCTGAAATCGCAGAATTAGTGAAAGGCAAACAGGTGGCACAGGGCACAGAGTTTTGGGTTGCTACATCCCGAACTGCCAAGCAACTTGCAGATAAACGCGGCTACACCGAAGTCATTGAGGCATCTGGAGCCAAATTTGCATGCGACACCTGCATGGCAGTCGCACCTCTAAAAGGCAGATTCAAATCCTTAGCAACCACATCCGCAAAGGGATGTTTCTATTCAAGGCAAAACCTTATGAAAACAAAAATGGGAAGCATGAAAGAATGCGTCCAAGCAGCGGTGACTGGAAAATGGAACAGCTAAAAGGCAGAATAATCTACAAAGGCAAAGCCGAAGGCGAAGCACTCGTCACTACACAGCCAATTTCATTCTATGGCGGCGTAGATCCCAACACAGGCGTAGTCACCGAAAAAGGACACGAACTCCAAGGACAAAGCGTCAAAGGCAAAATCCTAGTTTTCCCACAAGGCAAAGGCAGCACAGTGGGCAGCTACACACTCTACCGCCTAAAAAAGAACGGTGCAGCACCCGCAGGCATGATAAACAAAGAAACCGAAACCATCGTTGCCGTCGGAGCCATCATTAGCGAAATCCCCTTCATAGACAAAATCGACGTAAGCAAAATCAAAACAGGCAATAAAGTAATTATTGAAAACGACACCGTCACTTTATTTTAGAAATCCTTTTTTCCAATATAGTTTTTTAACGCTTTTAAATAACATCAACCATAATGAAACCCAATGAAAACTCTTGAAGAAATAAAAAAAGAGCTTGAAACACTAAAGCCCACGTTAAAGAAACGCTTCCAAGTCGAAACTATAGACATCTTCGGTTCATACGCAAGAAATCAAGCCAACGAAAAAAGCGACATAGACCTACTGGTCACTTACTCAACGACGAATTACGATTATTTTACGATCATAGGCTTAAAAAAATATCTTAGAAGAAAACTAGGCGTTAAAGTGGATGTTGTATCCAAAGAGTTCCTGAACAGGCACATAAAAGATGAGGTGCTCAAGGAAGCTATACCCGTATGAAAAGCGATCACCTTGAAAGAAGTCCTCGTTTATACCTGACCGAAATTATTGACAGTATAGAAAAAATAGAGAAGTACACCAAAGGGTTAACTCAAGAAGCTTTTGCTGAAGACCACTTAAGAATTGATGCGGTGGATGCTAACCTTCGGAACATCGGCGAAGCTGCAAGAGTTTTGGCGAAGCATTCAGGCATCAAATCACGATTTTACCATTATCGGATACCCTATAAAGAACTAAGCGAACTTCGAAGCGAGTTAACACACGAATACTTTGGTTCTGACCCCAACGCCATGTGGAATATGGCAATTAATGTTTTACCCAACTTAAAACCTCAGTTCAAAAAAATCCTGCTTGAACTCTAAAAAACATCAAGTTTTTTAATCCTGAGAAAAGACACACCCAAAGGTAATCAAAGAATGCCAAACCAAACGTAGCTGGTCTAGTTATAATGAGCGAAATCCTCACATGTCCAGGAATTTGATTTCTGGGTTAGTTATTCTTCCCACATCGTTTCTTCCATGATTTTTTCGAGTTCCTCGGGCGGAATGTAATGCTTGATTTTGGCGGGTTTGTGGCGCATCTTCCTCGCTGGGTCATCTTCGACTTTTTCTGATGTAAAGTCTGACAAAGTATCTTTAAAGCTGTGACTGTCTAGCGGTTCAATTATTACAGTATCGCCTGCTTTGAGGTGAGTTTTTGCTCTGGTTTGTTCGTCTATGACTATTCGATGTTTTCGATCAACTTTCGACGTTGCCATTGCGTTCGCGCTTTAATATCCCACAACTCATAAGATAAAACTTACGAAAAACACCTTTGCGGGATATTGCACAAACAGTCTAATGCTTCAACATGCTTTAAGAAGCAAAACTTCGGTTTTAACAAAACCTGTTGGTTGTTGTTCCACTATCAAACGAAAAATTTGTCCACATTCACTTAATGGGACTTCCTTCGAACTGTAATGTTAAATTAGCAGAACACAAATAATCATAGTTGGTTACGATTACAATGAGCGATTCAAGACCCATCATCCTAAAAATTGGCGGTTCAGCCATCACTGATAAAACCGGAGAATTAGCCGCAAAAACTGAAATAATAAACCGTTTAGCGGAAGAAATCAAGCGTGCAGACCTCGACAACCTAATCGTTGTGCATGGAGGAGGCAGCTTTGGTCACCCAACCGCATTAAAATACGGCTTAAAAGAAGGCTACAATGAGGATCCAACCCAAAAACTCGGCTTCGCCGAAACCCACCACGTAATGACTGTTCTAAACGGTCTAGTCATGGATGCTATGATTTGGCATGAGATCGCCGCTGTAAGCATCGCACCATCTTCATGTTTCTTAACCGAAAACGGAAAAATAAAAGTCTTTGACGAAACAGTCCTCAAAACAATGCAAAAAATGAACTTCACACCCGTCATGTATGGCGATGCAGTTTTAGACGAAAAATTAGGCTTCACAATCCTCTCAGGCGACCAATTAGTCGCGTACTTAGCAATCAAATACAACGCTTCAAAAATCGTTGTCGGCACCGACACAGATGGCATATTTGATGCAGACCCAAAAACCAATCCAGATGCAAAAGCCTACAAGAAACTAACGTTAGCCGAGCTCAAAGCAATTCAACCTAAACTTGGCAAAGCCCAAGGCAAAGACGTTACAGGCGGCATGGCAGGCAAAATATGTGCATTAATACCTGCAATAGAGCACGGAGTCCATGTTACAGTTACCGGAGCCACAAAAGGGTTATCTATTTACAGAGCGCTAACAGACCAAAGTGTGTTAGGCACTGAAATAGAGAAGACCTAAAATGGCTAACGAAACTGGGAAGCGCAAAGAAGACCATATAAGAATATGTTTAGGAAACAAAGCGCAAGCCAAAACTGCCACCTCAGGCTTCGAAGACATCCAATTAATTCACCGAGCGCTCCCAGAAGTAAACAAAGAAAAAATCAAATTATCAACCACTTTTCTTGGAAAAAAATTTAATGCCCCAATAATAGTTGGCGCAATGACTGGCGGAACTGAACAAGCCACCCAAATTAACTCATCAATTGCCCAAGCCGTCGAAAAACTCGGGTTAGGCATGGGAGTTGGAAGCCAAAGAGCAGCAATCGAAAACCAAAAACTCGAACACACCTACGCAATAGCACGCAAAATGGCACCCAACGCATTCTTAATCGCCAACATCGGCGGAGTCCAACTAGTTCACGGCTACGGATTAAAAGAAGTTAAAAAAGTCGTAGAAATGATTAACGCTGACGCTGTTGCAATACATTTGAATGCGTTGCAGGAAGCAGTTCAGCCCGAAGGACAAACTAACTTTAAAGGGGTTTTAGCCAAAATCGCTGAAATCGCAGGCGCTCTTGATACGCCTGTGATTGTTAAGGAGACTGGTGCAGGAATTTCCGCCGAAGATGCCAAAGCCCTCGAAAATGCAGGCGTCAAATCAATTGATGTGGGCGGAGTTGGGGGAACAAGTTTTGCAGCAGTCGAATATTACCGCTCAACAGCAACAGCGAATTTATCAGGAGAAGCTTTCTGGGACTGGGGCATACCAACTGTTGTAAGTCTTATTGAAACAGTTCAAACTGTAAAGTTACCAGTGATAGCTTCAGGTGGCTTACGATGTGGCACTGATATAGCTAAAGCCTTAGCCCTTAACGCATCTCTAGCAAGCATTTCCCAACCAATTCTCCAGACCGCAGTTAAAAGCGCAAAAGAAACCGAAGAAAAACTTTCAAGCTTAATTGAAGAACTACGAAATGCCATGTTCCTTGTCGGAGCAGAAAAAATCGAAGATTTACCAAAGATCTCCATAGTTATTACAGGTAAAACTGGCGAGTGGCTTCAAGCCAGAGGCTACAACCTGCAAAAATATGCAAAAAGAGGAGCACATTAACTTGGATATTGAAAAGTTTCTTGAACAAACAGCACCCAAAATAGACAAAGCCATCGAAAAATACATCCCAAGAAAATTCACCAAAGACGCCATTCTTTTCAAAGTTGAACCACCAATCTACAGCTACACTCTTGAGCCGCTAAACAAAGCAATTGCCGACCCAATCTGGGATATGCTAGATCGCGGCGGAAAACGTTGGCGCCCAGCATTATTCTTGCTCATTTGCGAGGCATTAGGCGAAAAAGCCGATTATTGTTTAGATTTCTCGATAATTCCCGAAGTCATCCACAACGGCACACTTGTCATCGATGACATCGAAGATTCCTCAGAAGTTCGCCGTGGCAAACCATGCACCTACAAAATTTTCCAAACCGACATCGCAGTTAATGCTGGAAATGCAATGTATTACCTGCCGCTCTTGCCACTTATGACAATGGCCACAAAAGTTAAGGCCGAAGTGCAACGGGATATCTACGAAGTCTATGTACAAGAAATGATTAACTTAAGCATGGGACAAGCTATGGACATAGCATGGCACCGTGGCATCGCAAACGCCGACAACTTAGATGAAAATGATTATTTGCAGATGTGTGCTTACAAAACCGGCACTCTCGCGCGTATGGCAGCAAAGATGGCTGCTGTTCTCTCTGGCGCCAACAAACCCTTAGTTGAAAAGCTCGGTCGATTTGCAGAAAGCATAGGTGTCGCTTTCCAGATGCAAGATGACATATTGGATTTGACGGGGCAAGAATTCGCCAAGAGCAAAGGATGCGTCGGAGGAGACATCACTGAGGGCAAACGATCCTTATTGGTTATTTACACACTCAAAAAAGCAAACAGCAAAGACAAAGCGCGACTAATAAAAATTCTAAACATGCACACCTCAGACCAGAAACTACGAGATGAAGCCATCGCACTCATTCAGAAATATGGCGCCATAGAATATGTAAAGCAAACTGCAGAACAAATGGTAATGGAAAGCTGGAGGGCAACCGAAAAACTTCTTCCAACGCCCCAAGCTAAGGAAAAATTAAAAGCGTTCGCCGAATTCTTGATTACACGAAACAAGTAAACTTCAGCGAGCGTATTAGATTTGGAATTAGAAAACGACATTGACCTTAGAGAACTTATTCGAAAAGCTGCTTTGTTAAATGCGGTTGGGCATGATGGAAAAGCTCAGGCGGGTGCCATGGTTGGCAAGATTTTGGGAGAAAAAGCAGAATTGAGAAGCCGCGTAAAAGAGCTATCAAGCGTCATTAACGCCGTTGTAAGTGAAGTTAACAGTTTATCATTAACTGAGCAGAAAGCAATTGTTGAAGCGAAATGGCCTGAAACCCAAAAGAAAGAGAAACCAGAAGAAAAACATCTCTCACCACTGCCAAACGCCGACAAATACAAACAAATCGTCACAAGATTCTCGCCCAACCCAGATTGCGTTCTCCATTTAGGTTCAGCAAGAGCCATACTTCTAAGCCACGAATACGCACGCAACTACAATGGCAAATTCATTCTGCGCTTTGAAGATACAGATCCAAAAATCAAAAAACCCTCCTTAAAATTTTATGACAGCATCAGACAAGATTTGAAGTGGCTGGGCTGCAAAGTTGATGAAGAATATATCCAGAGCGACCGCTTACCAATCTATTACGAATACACAGAAAAACTCATTGAACAAGGAAACGCATACATTTGTGAATGCCCCTCTGAAGAATTCCGCAAAAAAATAATAGACAAAATCGCCTGCCCATGTCGAGATCTACCAGCTGGAGAACATTTAGAACGATGGCACAGCATGCTAACTGGCGGCTACACTGAAGGCCAAGCAGTTGTTCGAATAAAAACTGATCTAGAAAACCCTAACCCAGCTATCCGAGATTGGCCAGCACTAAGAGTCATCGACACCATAAAATATCCTCACCCAAGAGTAGGAAGCAAATACATCGTATGGCCACTCTACAACTTAGCAGCAGGCTTAGACGACCATCTAATGGGCATGACCCACATCATCCGCGGCAAAGAACACTACACCAACATGGTGCGCCAAAAATACATGTACAATTATTTAGGATGGGATTATCCTGAAGCCATACATTATGGCAGACTAAAAATCACAGGCGCCGACTTGAGCAAATCCAAAATCGTTGCAGGCATAAAAGCAGGCACATACACAGGCTTTGACGACCCAAGATTAGGAACATTCGCAGCTCTAAGAAAACGCGGAATCACCTCAGAAGCCATCAAAAAAATGATAATTGACGTAGGCATCAAACCAAACGACGTTACTTTAAGCTGGGAAAACCTGTTTTCATACAACCGCAAAATCCTCGACAACATCAGCAACAGATACTTCTTCGTAGCTCAACCTTTCGAACTCAAAGTAACAGGACTTCCAAAAACTTTCCAAACCAAACTACCCCTTCACCCCGAAAAACCAGAACATGGATTCAGAGAATACACAATAACACCCCAAAGTGAAGATAAAGCCGTGAGTTTTTGGATTTCAAAGAAAGACTCGGAAACAATGGAACCTGAAAAAATCTTTAGGCTAATGGAACTATTCAATGTCAAAATCGAAACAAAAACAGACAACGCAGTGACCGCAAAATTTGTCAGCGAATCCTACGAAGACGTACGAAAAATCAAAGTCCAACTCATCCAATGGATACCCAAAGGATCAGAATTCCCAACACAAATAGTCATGCCAGACGCTTCAGTTGTAGAAGGATTTGCTGAGGCTGATTGCAAAAAGTTAAAGCCAGACATCATCATACAGTTTGAACGCTTCGGATTTGTAAACATAAACGAAGTCAGCGAGAAACTAATCGCTTATTACGCCCACAAATAAGGTGAAACACATGAGAAAACTCGATAAAGCAATAATCTGGCCAATCTACTTCGACTGTAACAAAACCAGAAAAGATGGACGACGCGTCCCAAAAGCCATGGCTGTGCAATCCCCAAAAATCTTGGAAATCAAAGAAGCAACAGATAAACTATGTTTAAAAAACGAAATTAACCTTGAAGCGCACTTTCCAAAAACTCCCTGGGCTAAATCAGGAATGTTACTTGTAGAAAAGAACGAAGCAAAAGAAAAAATAATTCAAAAGATAGCGAAACAATTAATTAAGATAAAAAGCCAACAGCAGCAGTCAATAAGACGTTAAAATAATAAAAAAATTATGCCTTTGTTTTTGTTATGAGAACTGCATTTATTACGCCGTCGCTACCTGGTCGACTTGTAACTTTTGCTAAGCCTAATGCAGTATCGATTTCTGCGCCTTTTGTTATTACGCCTCTGCGGTTGTAGTCAACGTTCGCACCATTTTTGACAACGCGTGTGATTTCAGTTTTTTCTGTCTTGCCGCTTTTAGGGTCAGTTACTGAAGCGAATTTTTCGGCGAGAGCTTTGATTTTGCATATACCGCCCATACCTCGGGTGGTCTTTCGTCTTGGCTCACCAAGAACTGTTTCTGCTGGGTAACCGCCTGCTTCATACTTTTTCTTTGAGCGGTAAGCTCTTTTTTTGCCGCCTGAAAGTTTTCTTTTGCGTAAACTGCTATGAGTAGACATATTCTACATTTCCTACGTTCGAGTAGTCACTAAAACCGTAGATTTCAATATAAATGTATTTGTTTATTGATTGTTTTTCTGTGTATTTTTCTGGTTTTAAATGGTTTATTCTATAATTGTTGTTACTAAACAACATTTAGAAAAACCAATAATTAACGTACATATTACGTCTTCCATCCAATTTCTGTTTGTTTGATTAACAATTGTTTAGTTCTGGAAAAAAGATCCAAACTACACTTGTTTGGCATTATTCTCTTGTTGCTCTTGCTTTTCTTTTTCTTGTCTCTCTTCAGCATCCTCTTTTATTGCTTCACCAAAAATCTTCTTGAGGTCTTTCTTCATTACCAATGTATCCGTAGTTAAGCCAAAATAATCAGCGAAATAATCAGTTGTCTTCAATGCCAAAGAACGCCCACTTCTCTCCGACATAATCAGCCCCATATCCTTAAGCATCTTTACATGCCCATACGCGTGTTGACCTCGAACATCAATTACTCTTTTCTGAGAGATAGGTTGCCGATAAGCAATATAAGAAAGCGTTTTAAGCGGACCAGACGAGAGAAGAGGCCGGTTCACGAGTTTCTTAATGAGGTGAGTAAATTCCGCCTTCACTTGCAGAACATAGCGTTCATTCTTAAGTGATAAAATCTCTAATGCATTATTTCGAGCTGCATATTCTTTCATCAGCATTTCAATATAAATTTGGGTTCTCTTCTTAGAACGACTACCTACAACTTGACATAGCTCGTTTAAGTCAAGTGGACGACCAGCAACGTAAAGAGCTGCTTCTAGTAATGCCAAATGATGAGCTTTTCGATCAGTTTCTATCGTTTGCTCTGCCGTTATGTTTGAATCAACTTGTAGGTTTTTCGACTTTTCCAACGTTCAGTTTCCCCACAGCTATGTAGAGTTCCTCTGTTTCTTCATTCTGCCACAAACTAACTAAGCCATTCTGCGCAAGGAACAGTAAATAAATAAACATTCTCAACGCTTCAATTCGAGTCGCACCTTTTGAGAGAGTTGTAAAATCAATTATTCCTTGACCTCCTACTTTCTCACATAAAATGGCATATAACTGGTCAACTTGCAGTTCGAGTTCAGCCATAAACTTGTCGAATTGGGGTAGTAAATCTGTGAGTGCTGGAAAAACTGGATGGGTCTTAACTTCAGGGTTCAAAGTCAGAAGCTTTTCCCCGTTCAAGACTTCTTTTAAGACATCGAGTAAATGTTCGATGGTTGTTGATGTTAATTCATGTCGCAATGGCAGGAATAATGGTGGTGGTACAAAATCCGTTGGACCCTTAGCCAACACCGGTGGCTCTTGCAGAGTGAGCAGGAGCTTAGACTTCATTAAATAAATTAAAGCTGAAGAATCCAATGCCACGCCTGAAGCGCGGAAATCTACTTTTTCTGTTCGCTCCATTTCCGTTAGAAAAGACCTTAGCAAATAAGCTATGTTAACGTTCCATGGTGTAACTTTTTCAAGTTTGCTAACTTCGAAGAGAATGTTCCATGGGGGGCGAAGATAAAACGGTCGCCTCATAGGAGTTGTGGGTGAAGATGACGCCATTTACCTGGCTACCTCCGGTGGGAACTTTGCAGTCACCACATTGGAAACTCCGTTGCGTTCATAGACACCATAGACTTTCTGAGCTTTGTTTACCATTTCTGGTCGTAAACTAATTACTATGAACTGGATTTTTCCTGCTTCCTCAAGCAGTACTTCAGCAAGTTTGGTTGTGTGATAAGCATCTAAGTGCGCGTCAACTTCGTCTAGGATGTAGAATGACGCTGGCGTAAACTCTTTGAGAGAAAAAATAAAGCTGACTGCTGAAACAGAACGTTCACCACCGCTAGCTCCACTTACAACGATTGCAGGCTTGTTTGGAAATTGCACAATCATATCTATGCCTCCATTGAAGGGTTCTTCTGGGTTTTCTAATTTAAGTGATGCTTCTCCTCCGCCAGTGAGTTTTTCGAAGTAAACCTTCAATGCAGTGTTGATTTTCTCAAAAGCTGTCATGAAAACCTTGCGTTTTTTAGATTCAATCTCATCCATAAATAGAACTATGGCTTGTTTTTCTCTCTCTAATTCGTTTAAGCGCACAGATAATTCGCGGTATCTTGAAATCTGCTCTGAATAATGTGAAGAAGCCAGCTGGTTTATAGCTCCTATTCTTTCCATTTCAAACTGCATCATGCGAATGGTTGTTTCGGCTTCTTGAACCTGCCTTGGGTTAGTTTCTATTGCCACCTCGTAACCAAAATTTCTAAGTTGGCCTTGAAGTTGTTGCAAACGCAGTTGACTAGTTTCTATCCCGAGTTGCAATTGGTTTAGAAGACGCTCTGCCTGCTCATACTCCGAATCCAGCAATCTAAGTTCTGAATCGATTGAATCAATTTGGGAAGTAAATTTCTTGGATTCTTCACGGGCTGAAAATACAGCTTTAGAGAGATCAACTCGGCTTTTCTCTAACTCATCCGCTTCCTTCTTTATTGCGTCACGTTCAGAAAGTGCATCCGCAACTTCTTTAGCAAGCTTATTCTGCTGCTGATCAACCTTCGAAAGCTGAATCTTAGTATTCTTGTAGCCATTACGTAACACTCTATCGAATTGAGATTGGTAAGTTGAAATTTCCGTTTGTGCAGAACCCAACCGTTGACGAAGTGTATTTAATTCTTCGCCGATTTTTTCACGTTGAACTTCTAATTCTTGGATATGGGCAACATCAGTTTTTAATCTTAAAGCTGCGATTTCAGCATGGATTTTTTGGTGATTTTTTCGAATAGAGTTTCGCTCATTTCTGTAAATTTCCATGCGACCTTTATAGGAGGCTGCTTCACGTTCAAGTTTTCCCCCATATTTCTCCAAGTGACGAATGTTAAATTGGGTTCTTTTAACTCCACGCTTAATTCTAATTATTTCTCTTTCTAATGTAGCCACGGATTCTGTGAGTCTTGTAATTGCAATTTTTGTGTATTCAAGCTCTTCCTCAATCCCTACAATATCCGTACCTCGTTGAGTAAGATGCTGCTGCAACGCTTTTACGGCTTCATCTAAACTCTTTAATGCGTTTTCACTGGGAATTATCGTCGAGAAATCGATAGGTGCACGATAATAGCCACTTTCGAATGCGCCTGGCTCATACAAGTCACCATTCACCGTGACTGCCCGATAGCCCTCATTTGAAAGAGCAAATGCCGTCTTATCATTGGAAACAACAACTGTGTCTCCGAAAACATAGTTGACTGCCAATGCAAAAGCGCTATCATATTTCATTAAACCTGAAAGAGGCCCAATTATACCTTCTCGTTTGGGTGGCTCTTTATTTTTTATGTTGATTGCGCCTTGAAGCGGAATAATTTTAATTCTGCCCAGTTTCATGCGTCTTAGAGTTTCCATGCAAGTAAAGGCAATATCGATGTCTTTAACAACTAAAGCATCAAGCCAACCAGTGGCAGCTGCATCGATAGCTTTTTTGAAGTTTTTGTCAATTTTTATAAGGTTACGCAGTCTGCCATGAATACCAGCGATAGCACCAACATCGCCCATTTCCTCGATGCCTCGAAGAGCTTTTTCTTCGTTGGCAATTGTTGCTGCAAGGTCTCTTTGAGTAGCAAATTCTATAACAGCATCTTTGGCTGAGCTCGCAATTTTCTCTGCTTCGGTAATTTCTTTTAGAACTGTTTCTTTCTGACTTGTTTTACGCTCGATTGCATTTTCAAGAGTCCTAAGTTGGATTTTTTGTTCTTTTTGAACTTGTTCAAGTTCAGAGAGAGATTTTTCTATTTCAACCTGACTGGTTTGGAATCTCTCTCGTCTAACACTTAAATTTTTAATTCTGCCAGTGCACAGTCGAAGCGCTGATTTATCCTGAGTGTAAACTGAACGCAAGTAAGCAATTCGTTTAACATGACTTTCAATTTGAGCTTCGAACGCTCGTATCTGAAGATTGTTATTGTCAAGTCCTCCCCAAAGCTGACTTGTTTCCTGGGCTAAAACACTGTGCGCCGCTTCTTTTTCTGTTATTTGAGTTTTAAGTTTTTCATGCTCACTTCGGAATTGACGAATCTTTAAGCGGTTTTCTCTAATCTCATTTCTCAGGTTTTCATGTTGCGCAAGATTGTTTTCTCGAACACGCTTAAAGCTTTCAAGAGTAGATTGCCCAGAATTAATTTTCGTAGAAAGTTCAGTTAATTTAGATTTTAACTCGCCAATCTTAATTTGAACTTTAAGAACCTCTGAACCACCCTGTTCAAGACCTTCACCACTAAGTTTTCGCCAGTCCCCTTCAATCTCATGACGTTTGGTTCTACGAAGATCCCTTTGCTCTTTTAGTTTGTCAACTCTCTCCTTAACTTTAACAGTCTGTCCAGAACTTTCATTAATTTTCAGGTTCATTTGGGTTAAGTCGCTTGAAATTTTTACTGCCTGAAACTTTTTTGTCTCGGTCTGAATGAAATTGTAGCGCAAAAGTTGGTTGCGTTCACGTTCTAAATCATCGAGACGTTTTTGAACTTCATCTATTCTACCCATAGCTGTCCGGATTGAAATATCGGCAGCACGCAACTTTTCCTCTGCTTCTGTTTTTTCATCATCATATTGGGCTATGCCGATGAGATCCTCAATGATTTTTCTTCTTTCAAGCGGATTAACATCAGTTAACCTTGTAATAGTGCCCTGTGGGATAATATTTTGGCTCATGCTACTTATTGCAGCCATGGAAAGCGTTTCTGTGATGTGAGTACGCGACATTCTACGACCATTCAAACGGTAAACGCTCTGCCCGTTTCGGTAAACTTCACGAGAAATTGTAACTGTAGTTGTATCAACAGGCATAGTTCCATCTGAATTATCAAATTGTACAACTACCTTGGCCATTTTGGATTTTTCTTGCCCAGCTTTTTCGGACCCGTGAAAAATTAGTTTAGCCGAATTTTCAGCACGAAGCCTTTTTGTACTAAGTTCTCCAAGCGAAAAAAGAAGAGCATCCATAATATTGGTTTTTCCGCTTCCGTTTGGACCCGTAATCGCCGTAAAACCCCTATCAAGGTTCACTTTAACTGTTTGTGGTCCAAAAGACTTAAAGCCTTTTAACTCAATTTTTTTTATGTAGGGCATTTAGTCTTTATCCTCTCGGAAGCTGACATTTTCTTTTTAACATCTCTCATCAACATATCTATAAAAGCTTATAGCGTTTCTTCTGCGTTTATACACTATCACTACGATCAGAATGCTATAGATTCGAGAACCTTTTAGGTTTTTTGTAAAAACACAATTAATGTTTCTTCGCTGAAAGTTTTAATAACGATTCCCGATGTGATGTGTACTTGATTGCACTTGGTTGATTCCGTTTCCTTGGCACTTATTGTAAGTGCATTAATAATCTTGATTGGTTTCTTAGCCAATCACCTTTTCAACAAAACAGGATTTCCCGACATGCTTATACTCATACTTTTAGGGGCCGTTTTTGGACCTGTCCTTGGAATATTTGCCCCAGAAGCAATAAAGAGTTTCGCGCCTTACATCGCCGCGTTAGCTTTATCCTTCATCATATTTGACGGGGGAATGGGATTAAACATCAAACAAGTCCTCTACAACAGCCCAAAAGCAATCTTGCTGGCTATACTGGGCTTTGTTTTCAGTATGTTAGGTGTTGCAGCATTCATGATGTACGCCTTAAACATGCCTTTGCTCTACGGGTTACTTTTCGGGGCAATATTTGGCGGAAGCAGTTCAGTAATCGTGGTTTCGTTAGCAAACAAAATAAAAATCAGCGAAAAAGGCGCAACCATACTAATATTGGAATCCGCCATCACCGACATATTTAGCATCGTCATTGCAATAGCCATAATCGACATCTTAATCACAGGCAACGCCAACGTAACAGCAATCGGCATAGGCATCGCAGGCAAATTCCTCATCGGATTAGTCGTCGGCATTGGATTAGGTTTTGCTTGGCTATTTGCATTAAAAAAAGTCTCTTCTTTGCCTTTCACCTACATGCTGACTTTAGGTATTGTGCTATTGGGTTATGCCGCTACTGAAGTTTTAGGCGGAAGCGGGGTTTTGTGTGTATTGCTTTTCGGTTTGATTTTGGGAAATGAACACGACCTTCTCAAAGTGTTTAGGCTAAACCTCGATACAAACCAAAATGGAGGCAAAATCACACTGTCTGTAACTAAGGGTTTGAAGCGCTTTGAGGCTGAAGTGGCGTTTCTAATCAGCACTTTCTTCTTTGTTTTCTTAGGCATTATCGCGTCTGTTTCAAGCGTAACTGTTTTAATTTCGGGAGTTGTGCTTTCAGCAATTATGCTTGTCACCCGTTATGGCGCAGTTTGGTTAACCACGGTTAAATGTTCATTGTGCAATGAACGTAAAATTCTGACTGTAATTTTGACAAGAGGATTAGCCACGGCGGTTTTAGCTACTTTGCCAGCGCAACTCGGACTCTTATATGCAGATATTTTTGTGGACATAGCAATAGTTGTCATAGTTACGACGGCCATAATGGCAACGATAGGATCAATGCTAATTTCGCGAAAAAGCTAATCAGGGTAATGATTCGAATCCCACCTAATATAAAAAAATAGATTCTTAAAACCTACAAGTAGTTGTTACCTGTAGTAAACAATATTGTACCTAAAACTAAAATTATCGAAGATATAATGAGCATTAATTTACCTATTTTTTTATTCTTCCCCCATACCAAAGCTGAAACCCAATACAAAGGCAAAATCGGCAGAGCATATCTATGCAGATTCTGAGGGTCTGAATAGAAAAGCAACATCAAAAGAGTGTAAATTGAAAAAATCCAATATTTCAAATCTTTTCTTTGAGCAACTAAACCTTTAACAAAATCACTAATGGGAATTTTTTCGGTAAGAAGAAACCAAGCAAACGGCAAAAGAATTAAAAATGCTTCAATCGAAAACAATCCTGTATAGCCTATTTGATAACCAGTTACTTGGGTAAATGTGAGTCTTGATGCTCCCCAAATATGATTGTAAACTATTTCTCTTACTGGAAATAAACCAGTTGAAAAGTACCCATAAACATTGAACAGCAAATAGGGTAAGAATATTGCAAAAGTTTGTAAAATTGCTGTGCGGTACTTACGAGTTTGCAGTCCATTATAAACAAAAGGTATGAACACTAAAAAGCCACTACTACGCGTCAAAGCGGCAAAAAAACCAAGAACCGCTGATTTGCCTGATTTTCCTTTTTCCAAAAGGTAGAAAGCACCCAAAGCAAACGTCATAAATAAACTCTCAGAATACACTGCTGAGTAAAATAGGGCTCCTGGCCAAAACGCAAAGAAAACTGTTGAAATCAAAGCTAAACTATTTTTCCCAAAAATGACCTTAGTTAAATGATAAAAAAGAAACAGACTTACAAAAAAAAGTATATTACTTATCAAAAAGCCAGAGAATAAAACCGCGTCAGCAGACGATATTAATCCAAAAAACGGAGTCCCAAAAACACGCATCAAAAAAGGATAAAGAGGAAAGAAAGCCCAATTTCCACTAAGAGGATCACTTCCACCAGGGTACCCGAAAAGCGCAATTTGATTATACCAAGCCCCATCCCACTGACTAAAAAAATTCACAAAAGGAATTGACGATACAATTCTTGTTGAACTAAAAAAAACAGATGTTAAAAGAGTTACTCCAAAAATAAGAAGTCTTGAGGATAAACCAATGAGGAAGACCTTGCCAATTTCAGAAACAAGCATTCGTCGCAATTTACCTGTTAGAATCAGCAATTAGTTATGTCCTCTTTAAGTTATGATCTTGTACATCACATAATATTCAATATAAGTTTTTAGAGCAAAGCTTAGGACTTCAAGCATAACCGAAAAATAAGAAGTATGGAGACAGAAAATTAATATGATACGCTAGCTCAAGAACATTGAAACCGGTGAAAATCAAATGAGTTTTGGAAGAATGAAAGTCTTCAATGGATATATGGAAGCACTAGTTTTAGCTTTGGTGCTAGTGTTCATTTTGGTGCTTTTCTACGTTAACATAGACTTCTCGTACAAAATATTCATCGGTGTGATTGTATTCGCAACAATATTTTTGGCGGTTTTGGCAGTGCTACTTATGGCTCAGCAAAAAGAAATCAGAAGAGCGCAGGGCTAAATTTTTTCTTCACTTTATTCATCCTTAATTATAATTTATTGCCAAGAATTGAAGAAGAAAATTCACCTGATTTTTCACAAAAATAATAATTTTGACAAAAAATAAAGTGGTTTTAGTGGGAGTATAGTTTTTCGTAAGGTCGCTTTGAGAGAGGCAATATTTTTTTGAATTTGCCAGATAGAATTGTTTTAGGGTCGGAGCCAAAGTGACTACAGTATTCGTTAACTAAACTCGTGATAACTTGCAAATCGCGTTTACCCACAGACATAGTTTTAGTTCCAGGTTCAGGTACAAGGATATCACCGCGTTCATAGATGACTCCGCCATGCATTCCTGTACCAACGAATTTTGCAACGCTCTTTTCACCTTCTTTAAGGTTTAACCCCAAAATGAGGATAACTCCACCTGCCATGTATTCAGCGAGAAAGTCGCCCGCGGTTTCGCCGATAACAATTTGAGGGATTTTTCGTTGGTACTCTTTCATGTGGATGCCTACGCGGTAGCCGACAAAGTCTTTAATGAAAATCTTACCGCCTCGCATCGAATGCCCTGTTAAGTCGCCTGCGTGCCCATGAACAATTATTTGGCCTTCGTTCATTGTGTTGCCGCTAGCGTCTTGTGCGTTGCCGTGGATAACTATTTTGGGTCCACACATGAAAGCACCCAAGTCATTTCCAGGTGTTCCAAAAATGTCAATTGGTATTTTGGTGTCGAGATCTGTACCTAAGTATCGTTGTCCACAAATATTGTGCAGTTCAATTCGCGCAACGTCTGTTGTGATTACCTGTCTTAGTAAGCAGTTTAATTCTTTGTAATAGAGGCCTTCAGCGTTTATTTTGACCACTTTATCTTCAGTTTTGATTAGGTTTTGGTATTTTGCGTCGATTTCCAAGGGTTTAGTTCTTTGTTGTAACATATCTTTACGCTCCTGCCATCTTTACGCCCAATATATTTAGCTCGGTCTCGCTTAGACCAACACCTCTGAGCGCCAAACGGTTACCACGTAAGCTTTCAATAGCATTTATGCCCATACCACCCATCATGTCCTTAATCTCTAAACTCCAACTATTGAGCAAATTCACAAGTCTCTTAGATGCAATATCTGGGTTTATTCGTTTACTAATCCATTGATCACTGGTTGCAATTCCCCAAGGGCACTTTCCAGTATAACAACGTTGACAAACTGTGCATCCGATAGAAATCAAGGCTGCGGTTGCAATGTAAACTGCGTCAGCTCCAAGTGCAATGGCTTTTATAACATCGCCACTGCTTCGAATTCCTCCCGCAGCAACCAATGATGCATTGTTTCGTATGCCTTCTTCACGCAAACGTTGGTCTACTTGGGCAATGGCTAATTCGATGGGTATACCCACGTTGTCTCGAATAACTTTAGGTGCCGCACCAGTAGCTCCTCTAACTCCATCTAAAGCAACAATGTCTGCTCCTGCCCGCACCATGCCACTGGCAATTGCGGCTACGTTGTGAACTGCAGCGATTTTAACGGATATTGGTTTGGTATAGTTGGTTGCTTCTTTTAATGCATAGATTAATTGACGTAAGTCTTCAATAGAGTAAATGTCATGTTGGGGTGCAGGTGAGAGTGCATCTGTTCCTTGGGGGATCATTCGGGTTTTGGCGACGTGCTCAGTGACTTTTTCTCCAGGAAGGTGACCGCCGATTCCCGGTTTTGCTCCTTGACCAATTTTGATTTCTACTGCTGCACCTGCGTTGAGGTAATCTGAATGAACTCCGAATCTGCCCGAAGCAACTTGAACAATGGTATGATCACCATATTTGTAGAGACTCTTATCTAAGCCACCTTCACCCGTATTCCAATATGTACCGCATTCAGTTGCAGCTCGAGCCAAAGATTCATGCACGTTTAAACTGATAGCACCATAAGACATAGCAGAGAACATTATTGGCGTGTCCAAGCAAAGCTGCGGAGTCAACTGTGTCTTCAATACAGTGTCGCCTTTTTCAACCTTGAAATCTAAGCAATCGGGTTTAGTACCAAGGTAAGTTCGGATTTCCATAGGCTCCCGCAATGGATCTATTGAAGGGTTAGTGACTTGACTAGCGTTTAGAAGCAGTCGATCCCAGTAAGTGAATTCTGGTTTATCGCAGCCCATTCCAGTTAAGATTACGCCCCCAGTTTCTGCCTGTTTTTTCACATCTCGAATTTTTTCCATAGTCCAGTTGGCGTTGTCTCGACTTACGTTAGGGTTCTTTCTAATTGTGATTGCGTGAGTTGGGCAAAAAGTTACGCATCGTTGGCAGTTAATACAGTTCTCTTCTTTACTGCATACAGTGTCTGTTTCTTCATCGTATAGGTGGGTGTCATAGGTGCATTGGTTAATGCATACTTTGCAGCGAATGCAACGTTTTTCGTCTCGATCAATTAGGTATTCGGGTTGGATGAATGTTTTCATTATTTTAAGCCCCCAAGGGTGTCTTTTAATTTGCAAACAACAGGTTCGCCGCCTCTTGGACACCAGAACTTATCTAGGTTCGGCGAGACTAATCGCATGGCGGATTCCTCAGATGAGAGGTATGTGTAGTCTCCGTTTGTACCTGCAACCATGGGTCGCAGTTTGATTCTATCAGTTAAGCCTATCATTTCGCTATGATGAGCAATAATTATGCTGAATGGCCCATTCATTAGTAGGCTTCCATAGGTTTGACGCAGCGTTCTAAGAATCTGGGCTTGTTTGGGTTCCATCGTATCAATTTCACTCCATAAAGGCGCAGCCAACACTTGTGCAACCATTTCTATTGGCAAGTTTTGTCTTCGCATAAGCAAATCCACAGCGTATGCTAAAACTTCGGTGTCTGTTTGCATGGTACATTTGTAACCGTACATTTCCAAGTAACGACGGTTTATGCCGTATGATGAGAGTTCACCGTTGTGTACCACTGTCCAATCCAGGATGCTAAAGGGATGTGCTCCTCCCCACCAACCAGGAGTGTTTGTAGGGAATCGGCTGTGGCAAGACCAAAGGTATCCTTCATATTCATCTAAACAGAAGAACTCTGCAACATCTTCTGGGAAACCAACGCCTTTAAAAACCCCCATGTTTTTACCGCTGGAAAAAACAAATGCTTTTCCGGTTTCACTGTTAATATGCATAATTGCGTCAATAACGTAATCTTCTTCGGTTTGATTTTCTGGACGCAATTTTTTGGGCTGAACAAAGTAACGCCATACCTGCGGTGGATCCCGAACATTAGCTGGTCTGGTTTGCATTTCTTCATCGTATATAATATCAAACTTTGAAGCTAGAATTTTATCAGTTTTTTCTTTTGCATCCTTGCCCAGGTACATTATGTGGAATGCATATTGTTCTTTGAAATCTGGATATATTCCGTAGACTGCGAAACCACCACCCATTCCGTTGCCGCGGTCATGCATATTGGTGATTGCTCGAACAGGGTCTTTAGAGCCAAATCGTGTACCCTGAGTATTCATCATGCCGAAGAGGGCGCAGCCTGAGAAATCCTTATCGTCCCCGAAAGGACTGATTATATTTCTATCATTTTGGTTCATTATTGGACAACTCCCATTTCTCTTTGCATCTTAACAGGCAAAACGGCCCAACCGAAATCGTCTCGAAGCAGATCTTGCTTAAATTTCTTCACGTTAACTTTATCCTTAATCAAGATGAACAATATTCCAGCGCGATCGATACAATTAACCAAGGTCATGCCAACGAGTATATTGTTTCTTAGAACCAATTTTTTGTACACATTATGTTCTAAGTCTTGCTTAACGATGATTTCCAGCGTTGGATCTTCTTTTGGGTTAGCTAAACCGATCGAAACTATGGGTATTCCAAAGTACTTGAAGCTGCTCATGTTGGTGCCTCCTTCATAACTGATTTTTGATCCTGCCATATTTGCACCTGCAACTCTGCCTTCCAAAACCGCTAGCGGCCACAAAGGCAATGAACGACTTTGGTTTAAAATAAAATCGTAAGTTTCAGCTACATCGCCGCTGGCATAAACGTCAGGAACATTGGTTTGCATGAAATTATCCACAACTATTCCTCTGTTTATTTTCACATCTGTTCCAACTACAAGTTCAGTTCGTGGAATCACACCTATAGCTACAATGACAAGATCACAGGGCACCTCGTCGCCTTTAGTTAAGATTACTCCGCCAACTACTCCAGCATTTTCTGGTTTACCAATAATTTTTTGCACAGATTGCCCAGTAGCAAAGTTAACTCCTGCTTTTCTAATAACTGCCTCAACAATGTCTGATGCTTTCGAATCTAGAAGCAAACTTAGGATCTTCTCTTGAAGTTCAACAATGGTAACTTTTAATCCACGTTTCATAAGGGCTTCAGTAACGCTTATTCCGATTAAACCTGCACCAATAACCACGGCGCTCTTCGCTTGCAAACTATCAATTTTTGCAGATAACCGCTGAGCTTCTGCCATACTCGTGAATGTGAAAACACCATCTCTTTCTTGCCCTTCCATTTTAGGAACAAATGGTTTACCTCCTGTGGCAAGCAACAACTTTTCATAAACTACTTTTTCTCCACCTTCCAAGTTTACGGTTTTCTCTGCCAAGTTTAGACTTGTAACCTTTACACCCAGACGTACTTCTGCTTTATTTTCCGTCCAGAAGTCTTCGGCTTTGCACTTCATCTTTGAGAGATCTGCTTTACCGCTAACTAACTCGCTTATCATTGGTCTAGAGTAATCCGAGCACTCTTCTTCAGTAAAAACCATGATCGCTCCAACAGGATCAATTTTTCTTATAGCTCCGACTGCGGCGATACCAGCTGCAGAAGCACCAATAATGACGTACTTCACCATTATAGTTTCACCTCTTTGAATACCAACGCTTGGTTAGGGCAGTTTGCTACGCATGCAGGTTCGCTTAAACCTTGGCATAAATCACATTTGGCAACAACGTGACCTTCCTTATCCATAATTAAAGCACCATATGGACAAACCATGACGCAAGTCCAGCAACCTATGCATTTTTCTTTGTTGTGAGTTACTTCACCTGTTTTTTGGTCTTTCTGCATAGCACCGGATAGACATGCGCTTACACATGGAGCATCTTCGCAGTGTCGACATTGGATGGCAAATGAAACTGGCTTGTTTACTTCTCGTCTGATTCGACTTAGGGGTTTAGGCTTTTCGCTGTTGTAGGCTTTGATAATATCTTTTGATTTTGAATGTGCTACGGTACAGTGGACTTCACATATTCCGCACCCCATGCAGGCTTCTTGTTTTGCAATTATTTTTTTCATGCTAAAACTCTTCCTTAATTATTTTTTCGCGTGGACAAGTGAGCATAAACACATGGAGTTCAGTATCGTTTGTGCATAATACGCCCTTGCTTGTTATTATTTGATTATCATTTTTTACCACTATTTTACAAGTGTTTAACGGCATTTCATTGCCCTCTTTTTTCAGGATAGCCCACAAAATAGCATGTATTCTATATAACTTTGTCGATAATCATTTATATGTACCTTAACGATATACGTAATCTATACGAAACGTTTACCAGGCGAATACTTTGGCAGAAAAAGATCTTGGTTACAGAAGAGTGCAATGCACTGGAAGAGGCTCCTACATCATTTCCCTCCCAAAAGAATGGGTAGAAGACATAGGCTTAAAACGTGGAAGCGAAATCGCCTTCAACACCCAACCTGACTCCACACTAACCTTGGTTCCAAGAACAATAATGGAAAAAGAAGGCAGAGACGATTCTTCCAAACCTAAAGAATACTGCATAAACATCGACCCCAAAGAACCCCCACAAGCAATGGTTCGAATGATACGCGCACTCTATGCAATTGGAGCCGATATAATTAGAGTCCACTTCAAAAACACTCAAGACGCAACAAAAAACAAAACCCAAATAAAAAACCTAGCCCGAGATAAATTTTTAGGATCAGAAATAATTGATGAAACCCAAGATGAAATAACCCTACAAATTTTAATCAAACACTCAGAATTTCCATTAGAAAAAGCCGTCCGTAGAATGGCAATCGTAGCTCTTGCCGCAAACAGAGATGCCATAGCTGCACTAAAAGATCGAAGCACAACACTATTTGACAGCGTCATAAGCGCACACAACGACGTAAACCGCCTCGGACTCTACATTGTACGCCAGTTAAAACATGGCATAGAACGTAACCTCTACCGTGAACTTGGATTTAAAACACCAAAAGAGTTCCTCCTCTATCGCATAGCAGTAAATGACATAGAAAGCATCGCCCAAAACGCAATGACCATAATAAACAACCTGGACACTCTACAAAAATTAATCGATGACCAAACCCTATTCATAAAAGACCCAATAGACGAAGAAATTTACAATCAACTCGTCAATTTCAGCCTTCAAGCACACCAACTATACGATGACTCAATCAAAGCCTTATTCAAAAGAGACTACAAAGATGCAGAAAAACTAATCTCCAAACGCGAAGCACTCATCCCCCTCGAAAACGAATTAATCATGTTAATGTCAAGCAAAAAACTCGACCCAAACATAAACTCACTATTGCGACTAATCTTTGACAGTTCAAGGCGAATTATGGATTACAGCCGAAACATGGCAGAGTTAACGCTTAACCGAACCGTTGAAGAACTCTGTTCAACGCTCATATACAAATAATTTAATTCTGTTGAAAAATTAAAAATAGTAGTGCTCCGGCCGGGATTTGGACCCGGGTCGCCGACTCGAGAGGCCGGCATACTTGACCGGACTATACTACCGGAGCTCGGGAAAGATGGTTCTCTATAAGAAATAAATAGGTTTTGTACCTTAATGCAGACCAGAGAAGTAGGCATATTTTAGCATTTGATATTTAGATCGTTGTTGTTGAGTTCTGCAGTCCTTTTTTGGTTTGGCGGTTTTTAGAAGTCTTCGAGACACATAGAAAGCCACGCCAATCAGTAGGAATGTCACGATTATCGGAACATAGCTAGGTAAATCAACGTTGAAACCCTCAATAATCATGAATAACCCAAGGAAACCTATCGAGGTTAGAGCTCCATTCTTTAGGTACTTGTACTTGGCTATGGTATCAATTCCCTTGATTGTTAATTCCCTAACCACCAACGCTCCAACTCCAATACCTATCAAAATGAGAAACAGATTTATGGTAAAGGCAAATGCACCAATAACTCCGTCAAAGCTAAAGGTTGTATCGAGAACTTCAAGATAAAGGAACTTTGAGAGGTCACTTAGATTACTTGTTCCTGCCACCATGTTGCGTTCGCTAGCTTCAGCAGTTTCTTTTATACCATAAAGTATGAAGAAGGTTGCACTTCCTATGGCTGCTGCAAGCATTACCAATGGGTCAGCACGAGCTAAATACATAATAATAACAAGTAAGATTGCGGCAAATGCGAAAAACCAGACACCATGCTTTTCTTTGATGAACCTTTCAATGTAGAGTGGCTCTTTCTTTTCAAGAAACAGCCAATGAATGTAAAGATACAGCAGGAATACTCCTCCAAACATTAGAATTATGGGTTTTTGCTGTTCGATGGCGGATGCAGCAACGTCACTTTGCCCCAAAAATGCCAAAAACAGGTCAGATGCACTTATTGTGGGTACCGAAATCCAAACTATTATCAGCGGCAAAATAAACCGCACTAAAAAAACTGATGTTATAATGCCGATTAGGAGGAATCTTTTACGCCACAGCATGCTCATCGTTTTTAAGACACTGGCATTAACGATAGCGTTGTCTACGCTGTTGACAACTTCAAAAACTATCAAGCCAACAACTATAGCGATTGACTCTACCAGAGACACGATTGAAGCACGCCCAACTTACGGCGTTCAACTATAAAACCATTTTTAATAACAAAATAAGCTCTATTGAACAATAGAGAAAAATAATAATTTCGAAAAATTGTTTTTAGAAGAAATTAAAAAAGAAAGTTAAAAGGGGAAAATTTATTCTTCGCCCATACCGCCCGGCATTCCGCCTGGGCCACCTGGACCGCCTTTTGGTGCTTTAGATGTAATTACGTCGTCTATGCGTAGTATCATTGCTGCTGATTCTGCTGCTGACTTAATGGCTTGTTCTTTGACTACGATTGGTTCGATTACACCGTTTGCAATGCTATCTTGTAGTTTGCCTGTGAAAACGTTGATCCCCATATATTTGCCGGTTTCTTTGTCATGTACTTGTCGTAGCTCAACTAGTATGTCGATTGGCTCTAAGCCTGCGTTCTCTGCGAGTGTGCGTGGGATTACTTCAACTGCATCCGCGAATGCCTCAACTGCAAGCTGTTCACGTCCGCCTACTTTGGTTGCATATTTACGTAGTTCTTTAGCGATTTCAATTTCTACTGCTCCGCCACCAGCGACGATTTTGTTGTTTTCTAATACGTCTGATACTACTGATAGTGAATCGGTCATTGCTCTTTCGGCTTCATCAACCATTCGTTCTAAGCCTGCACGTATGAGGATTGCAACTGAGTGTGGATCTTTGCATTTTTCAACGAATATCATTTTGTCATCGCCGATTTTGCGTTCTTCAACATGTCCGGCTAAGCCGAGGTCTGCCTTCTTGAGGTCATCTAAGTCACTGACTATTCTTCCGCCTGTGGCTCTTGCAAGTTTTTCCATGTCGGATTCTTTTACACGTCTTGCGGCCATTATACCGTCTTTTGATAGAAAGTGCTGAACCATGTCATCGATACCTTTTTGGCAGAAGATTATATCTGCGCCTGAGGCTTTGATTTTTTTAACCATGTCTTGCATCATGTCGGTTTCTTGATCGAGGAACGCTTTCATTTGTGAGGGGTCTTTGATGCGGATTTCAGCGGTGATTTCGGTTTTCTCGATTTCTAAGGCTGAATCTAAAAGTGCGATCTTTGCGTTTTCTTTGACTTTTGGCATCCCTGGACTGACAACTTCTTTGTCAATTATTATACCTTGAATTAATTGTGTTTCAAGAAGGCTTTTACCTGTTTTCTTGACGAGTTGAATGTTGTCTATGTCCGCGATTATTTTGTCGCCGCGTTTTTCAGAGATTTGTGAAACTGCATCTATGGATATTTCTGCTAGGTGATCTTTTGCTGAGCCGACTGCTTTGCTGCTCATTGAGGTTAAAGCGACTTTAAGGAGCGTTTTGCGGTCTTTTACATCTAGTGGAACTGCCATTTTTCCTATGGCTTCAATTGCTTTTACAGAAGCTTTACGGTAACCGCTTACAAGAATTGTTGGATGAATGTTTTGGTCAAGAAGTTCTTCAGCTTTTCTGAGTAATTCGCTCGCGAGAACTACTGCGGAGGTTGTTCCATCGCCCACCATGTCGTCTTGGGTTTTTGCAATTTCAACCATCATTTTTGCTGCTGGGTGTTCAACGTCGATTTCTTTGAGGATGGCTGCGCCGTCGTTTGTTATTGTGATGTCGCCTAGGCTGTCAATCAGCATTTTATCCATGCCGCGTGGGCCCAGAGTGGTTTTTAGTACTTCGCCGATTACTCGTGCTGCCATTATGTTGTTTCTTTGGGCTTCTTTGCCTCTGCTTCTTGTTGTACCTTCTTTAAGGATGAGGACCGGTTGTCCTGAATTTGTTGTTGTTAAATACGCCATATTATCATTCCCTATTTACTAGAACCTTGTTTAATACGGTTTTATGCTAAAAACCCAACGGAAATATAAACTTTTACCCTTGCATCGATGCAGTAGTCATCTGTACTGTTTTGATGATTAAATAATTCTTTAATACACTTTTACAAATTCGTTTAACAAAGAATCATTCAGGAGTCTCGCCAAAATAGCAGAAACTAATTAGCGAAAGCAAAAATAACCTCTCAACCATCATTCCCTTCAAGTGTGACAACAATGATAAATGGCTTCAATCTTATAGCAACCACCTCTCGGGGAAACGAACGCCCAATGATTAACGAAATTCTTTTCATGCTCAAAGAAGAACTAGGCGACACCGAAGCACAAGCAGCAAAAACAAAAATACGCGGCCTAATTGTTGCAAAAACTTCTCTTGATCCCTGTACTGTTATAGAAAAATTCCGCAATATCTTAAAAGAACGCCCATACGAATTTCGTTATGCACTAAGAATTCTGCCAATAGAAAAGGTTGTACCTACCGATTTGGAGGAAATCAAAAAAGCGACTGCAGAGTTAGCCAAAAAAATAGGCGAAAACGAAACTTTCAGAGTAACAATTGAAAAACGTTTCACAAATCTCCATTCAAAAGAACTTATTGAGGCAGCGGTAGGAGAAATTAAAAATACAGCTAACCTTGAAAACCCTGACAAAATCATGCTTATTGAAGTCCTGGGAGCTTTAACAGGTCTGTCTCTATTAAAGCCTAATGATATGCTGGCAGTTATTAAAGAAAAAATGATTTAACTCACAATTGAGTCGAAAGTAAGGCAACACGCTCAATGACCAAGTTAATTATTGCTTTCTTTTGATTATCATTTTCAAGAACTTTTAATTCTTGTTCTGTAATTTCAAAGGCTACCTTAATTTTTTCTTCCTTGTCTTTTGTTAAACCAAGAACGCCCTCATCAGGTTCACTACCCATGTTTTTTGTTACTGCTTTAAGCATAGTTTCTATTTGTTTTGGGTCATCACCAATAATTACTATCGCCATATTGTGAGTTTGAGGTTTTATTCCAACCCGAATTATGGCTTTTTTTATTTGCCCTTCTGCCGAAGCATATAACATTGTTTCCATAGCTAGACTCTTTGAAAAATTGGTTTTGTTATCGAAAGCTTGCAGAGCGTTTAGAACAGCGAAGTATAGATGTTCTTGAGTTGCAATTAAGTCAGCATCAAAGAATTGAATATCTACGTTTTGGCAAGTTTGTTTTCGATTGGCTTTTAAAAATAATTCAACTCTGTCGAACTCTACGTTGTTGTACCCTGTTATTTCCAAGTATTTACCGTACCCTCTTAAGTATTGCAACATTTTGATTCCAATTACAAGTCTTTTAAGAGTTTTTCAGCTAGCTGCTTAGGCAAACCCGCTTTTACAAGTTTTGCCAATTCCTGATTTAGAATTCGTTTACCAAATTGATTATTAATTATTTTTCGAAGAGTCTCCTTTGTATCCCACGGAAAAACTACCCAAGCAACTGTTTGTTTTTCGCAAAAATCGGGAACTGTTACGGAGAGTGGTTTTTGGTACAATGTGGCTGTTTTTACTTCTAAAGCCCCTAGTTGTTGAAGGTGAATTTTGCCAAGTTTCAGACTTTTTCCTGTATCCGAGATGTCGTCAACTAGAAGAATTTTTTTGCCCGTTACATTTGTAATTAAGGTTTGTTTCAGATTTGGTTCTTGCAATGTTTGATTTATGTTAGTATAGAATTCTATTTGAATAAAGCTAAGATTCGGGATTTCTAATAGATCACTTAAGATGCGAGAAGGTATTAAGCCTCCTCGTGCTATGGCAACAATGATATCTGGCTTATAATTTTGGCAGCTTATTTTTTGTGATTGACAAAGAAGCATTTCATATATTTGATTCCAAGTTGGAACTTCATAATCTATATTGGAAACCAAAACTTTCGTCTCTTAATTGGGAACTACCTTTTTGAGTCTGTTAAGCTTTTCCATACCCAAAATACCCATGCATACTTTATTGAACCTCATTTTTAATATTTCATCTATTATTGGGTTTATTGTGAATGTTATTCGATTTTTACATTGAGTTTTAATGTTGGATGAATTGTTTTTTCGCTTACTTGGTTGCAGGTTTATTAAGGGGTTAATCTTATTAAATTTATTCGGGAGATAGGCGTCTGGAGATATGTGTCGTATTTCGTAATATAGTTTAAATGCTTAGGCGTCTTTTCCAATAATTAACAAATGAAAGGAGAATAGAAAAATGGTGAAGAATGTGGATGAAGAAAAGATTAAACGCGTACTCACAGAACCAAAGCTAGCAGCTATAAAATCGATGCTTGAGAAAGATCATGCCATCGACTGTTTGCTATTGCTTCATGTTGGTCGAGGCAAATGGAAGGATGCTAAAGACTTCATGAAAGACAATAACCTAACCCTCAGTGATGGTACTTTTAGAGCAAGAATGATAGAGATCGAATCTTTGGGTTTAGCTAAAAGTGAACGAATAGATCCTCTCAAAAAATACTATGTGAAAACTGTTCTTGGAGAGAAAGTATCAAATCTTCTTCTCGGATTTTTTGACGAACTAGACGTTAAAAAATAAATTTAGCTAGATAAATGGCATAAAAGCCGTTTTCTTTCTATCATTTATTTCTTTTTGTGACAATAATTTACTTTTTTTGAGGTATTTTGGCTTAGCTGCATTTGTGTACAACAACAATTTAATATGGTGTAGTAAGACGTAATATTTAAAAGGCTGATTCCGTCGATAAGTATTACAAACCTACAAAAGGAAAATAAGAAAAATGAACAAATACTTCAGAAAATTTAAGAAAAACGCAAAAGGATTAAGCCCCGTAGTCGCATCAATCATCTTGATCGCCGTCACAGTCGCAGTCAGCGTCGTCGTCGCAGCATGGATGGGAGGAATGTCCCTCGGCCTCATGAAAACGCAGAACAAGTCACAGTCATCAAATCCATATTTAACGGCATACATACCGTTACTCTAACAGCTTAGAAATAGTGGTGCATCCTCAGTAATAATATCTAACAAGGCAGTACAATAGACGGAAACACAGTTGCAGCAGTGCAGTAACGATCTTATAGCAAACACCACCATTGCTAAAGGCAGACAAAGGTCTATCACTTTGACTCTAGCAACTCGGTTCAATTCAGCAGCAGGTGCACAATATCAACTTGGATTCGTCAACAGCCAAAGGGAACAACATCGTCTACACTGCAACATACAACCCATAAACGTCCAACATTTAGAACATCTAGAAATTCGGGGGTAAGGTGAAGGAATCTTCACCTAACTTTCCTCTTTCTCTATTTAGAAAAAAATTTAGGAAGTAACAAATCATGGTAACACAAATTAAAGAATATTCATCCGCCCAAGCAATAGCCGAAGCTTTAGACAAGCAATTGTCCGAAACTAAAAGCATCTTAGGCGAATATCTACGAAAACTCGATGAAATCCGCACGTTAGCAGAGAAATCAAAAAAGGTTCGCGAAGTCGTTATGAAGTTGGCGGGCAAAAAAGCCCCAATGGAAAGCCAAAACGAAATCACTGTTGGAACCTTAAACATTATTTTAGACGCTAATGCATCTCACGAGTTAACAGCAATAGAATCTGTAGTGCGCAGCCACCAAGAAAGATTATTGGTATTGCAAAAAGTGCGTGAAGCCCTAAAATGGCTTGATCAACTCGGTGACACTGAAGGTCTCAAGTACCTAGTAGTAGAAGATGATGGCATTCCAGAGCGCATCTTATTCAAAATATCTTAGGTCGAAGAAAAAGGAGACTAAACGGTGACTGAGGCTTATTCAAACCCGCTCCAAACAGTCATAGATGAATTAAAAACCTTAAGCCCAGAAACCACCAACGTTCTAATTTTTAAAAACAATGGCCAGACCATTGCTAATACTAAAGCCACAAACGAAGACCAAACCAAGAAACTAATTGCCAACTTTGAAAATATCTCCTTACCAGCTCAGTCAATCGGAGGAGTTGAATGCCTAACTATCCAAACAGGCGGAAGTCAACTTAACATCACAGCAATGGATAGCCTTTATTTAGCAACGGTTTCTTCACGTAAAGCAAACCAAGAAATCGTTAAATCACTAACTCAGGTTGTAATTCCAACAATTGCCCGCTTAGTTGAACAGCATGAATCTTTAGAACCAGAGGTCTCAGTACAAAAAACTATTGAACTCCAAGACCTGCCAATCGAAGAAAAGGTTTCGCCTCTGCCACTGGAAGAAGAAAAACCAAACATAGAACCTATACCCGAAACTCAACCAATTTACGAAGCCTTGCCAAAAACACCCGTCAACCAATTCATGGTTGAAAAAATCGGAGGCATACTTGTCCAAGCCGACACAGTGAGAATCGATGGCGAAATTTTAGCGAAATGGAGCGATCTATACGAGGGCAAACAAATCACTATGGTTGACATACAAGCCTTAGATGGCAAAAAAACCACCTGCAAATTTAAAGCTATCAAAGAAGAAAAAGCCAATTCTAAAGGCATTATCCAAATACCTGAAAAAATTCTTCAAACCTTGCAAACTGAAAAAGGCAAGTTAGTTATGGTTAAACCTGTAATCGAATGAGCGTGAGATATGGTGTTGAAACAGAAAACAAATATTGAAATCTCAACCGAACCAAACAATAACGCTCCAGTTATTTCGGTCGGAGATGATAATACTGTTTTCGAAAACTTAGCTGCAAGTTTATCAGAAATACGCAAACTAAAAGGAGTCACAGGTTATATTCTCAGAAACAATACCTCAGCCATAATAGACTTAGCCGAGCAAACAAAAATAATCGACTACGCTATCTTGTCATCTCAAATTTCTGAGTCAAGCAACGAAATTGCAATACAATTCAATCTGGCAGATATTGAAAGCGTCTTAGTTGAGGGCAAAAACGTAAAGGTACTTTGCATGAGCGTGGGCGATAACAAAATTGGGGTTTTTATGGAGAGAACTGCCACTCACGCTTTTATAATAAAAAGAATTTTATTGTAAGCTTTAGTCTAAATTTCTAATATATTTTTAAACTCTAATCTTCCCTGAAATTGGTTTTCGACTATACTTATCTTAGAAAATTGCCTTTTCAAAGAACAAAATATAATTTGTGAAATCACATCGTGCGGTTTAAAACCACATTAGAAAAGAGCATTCAAGAGCAAGCTTTCGCCCAATAATATAAAGAAACTAAAAAAGAAATTTTAATAGAAGTTGCGGGCTTCTTTACGTTTCTCGGCTTCTTCGTAGAACCTCAATACTTCATCAATGATTTCTACGTTTGCGAGCAACATACGTCTACAACAGTACCTTTTCAAACCCAAACTGTCAAGAACGTCACTGGCGTTTTCACCTGTCTTTATTCGACGAGTAAATTCATCCCAACGGTCTCCAACGAGTTTGCCGCAAGTAAAGCATCTTACGGGAATAATCATATTGTAACTTCTATCTCCTTATCTGTAGCTTTTCTGCTCTTTGGACCGCGCGCCTGCTCCGCCCACTTTCTTAGTTTCTTTAGTTCGTGAGTCTCCAGCAATCATTGTACGATCGTATTCACTAAATACTGTCCGAAGATGTGTACTTTTTGTCCATTTTAGAAGAGCATTTGATATTGCCATGCGTGCCGCTTCAGCTTGTCCCATATATCCTCCACCACTAGTTTTTACATCCATGTCAAGTTGTTGCCAAACATCTGCGCCTGCCTGAAGCAGAGGCTCCATAATTTTTGCTTTAGCAATATCAGGCTCAACAATTTCAACTGGAGTCATATTTATTCGCACTCTACCTACACCTTGCTTAACAACGGCGCGGGCAACTGCAGTTTTTCGCTTTCCACTAACAACTAAAACTTTTTTTGCGGGCATAATTATTCCATCCTGTCGAACCAACCAATTTCCTTTGCTAATTCGCCAAGGGTAAAGTGTGGTCCTTTAAGATTTATTGAATTAGCTTCTTCGAATGTTATCATTTTTTGATCTTTGAATTCAAGCGGGATGCCCATAAACACCTTCAACCGTTTGAAGGCACTTTTGCCCTTAGGCAACTTAAAAGGAACCATACCACGCACTATCTTTCGTAGAAAACGGTCAGGTCTACGATAATGGAAAGGCCCACGCATGGGAGCGCCAACCTCAAGGAATTTATGTGCTTCAAGTACTTTGCTTTTCTTCTTGCCAGAGAAAACAGCTTTCTCAGCGTTTAATATGATTACTTCCTCACCATTTAGCAATCGTTTAGCTACTTTGCTGCACATTCGACCAACGATTAAGCCTTCAGCGTTCACGAAAGTGACTGATGTTTTAGTTGTTTGCATTTTTCTCACCGAATAATTCTTACGTTTGAGCCTTTGGGATTTTTCTCCAACAGCTCTGAGATGGTTATATATTTAGCTTTAACCGCATCAAGTTTTTGCTTAGCTTTATCTGAGATATCGAATGCTGCGACAGTCAAAGCGTGATCTATACTACCTGAAGCTAAGAGTTTACCTGGTATGACTATTACTTCTGCTTTTTTTGTGTGCCGGTTTAATTTGCTCAAGTTAACAGCAACGCGTTGGCTTCGTGGTTTTGCCAAGTGGTCAGCGACGTCTAGCCAGATAGGTGCTTGCTTATCACGGCTTTCTTTCTTAAGAAGATAAATAAGATCGATTAATTGTGGGTTTGTAGTTTTTGTTTCTCTCATTGTAATCCAGCCTTTATTTGTTCTTCAAACTCGTTTAGTTGTTTGCCTAACAGTTTAGTTGCTTCTTTTAAGACCCGTTCCGGAGGAAGAGCACCTGTAGACTCAATGCTCATTACGAAAGCGTTCTTTTCCCATTCAACTTTGAGCGGAGAGGGTTTTTTTGGGCAAGCATCAACACAATCCAAACAAAGATTACATGCTAAAAGATCGCGCACATCAACTTTTTCGTCTTTTATTGCAAGAACTTTTTTGGGGCAAATGTCAACACATTTTGAGCAATCTTCACATTTCTCTGTTGGAGTAGTTATTTTTGGGTAATATTTGTATGCACACATTGAAACAGGCTGCCATTTTGCATGGGTTTTGCCTATTCCAAGTTTTGCGTAAGCTTCCAGTTTTAGCTTCTGGTTTTTTGCAAGTTTAACTATTGGAATTTTGTCTGAGACAGGCACAATTTCTGGGTTTTCAGAAACAATTTCGCCGGAATAAACAGTTCTTGTTCCTTCCTTTGCTTCAGCATCAAGAGTTAATGTTACTCGACATTGTGAGCAGCCAAATTCACTTTTACATTCGCATTCTTCAGCGAGACTGTATGCATCTAAATCAGTTTTGAGAGGTGTGAGACCAAGTCGATGAGCAATAATTTCATCTTGAAGAATTGAAGAGTTTTCTATCATTACAACTTCTTCAATAGCCATACAAGGAACTTCAGCAAGTGCTAGGCGTCGCAGAGCGTTCATTAAAGGAACATCCGCATCTCTAACGGCTATGCGTAGGTTGATATCGTTTTTTTCAAGGACTTCTATTTTCACTTGCTAAACACTCCAATAAGTTACTTTCCATAAAGGAAGAATATTGCAGATTAGACTCTTCTGCCTCTTCTGCCACCGGGTCGTCTTGTTCCATCGTGGGGAATTGGTGTGACTTCTTCGATACGTTCAATGCGGAAACCAAATCTGGCTAATGCTCGAATGGCTGCTTGAGCGCCTGGTCCAGGTGTTCTTGGTCCTGCGCCGCCTGGTGCTCGAACTTTTATGTGGATAGCGGTAATTCCTTTGTCACGTGCAATTTCGGCTGCTCCAGTTGATGCACGCATGGCTGCGTATGGAGAAGATTCCATGCGGTCAGCTTTGACGAACATTCCGCCTGTTGTGCGGGCTATTGTTTCTGCGCCTGAAATGTCAGTGATATGGATTAAAGTGTTGTTATATGAGCTGAATATGTGAACGATTGCCCACTTCTCGTTGCGTTTATTGTTGGGAGCGCTCAAAATCTGCCGCCTCCGCGTCCGCCTCTGCGACCTCTTTGAGGTGGTCTAGCTTCAACTTGTTTAGCCACCACTGTTAATCCAACGCGTAATGCGTGTTCTGGAACGGCTATTGCGCTTTCTGGTGAATATACTATTTTTGCTTCATCCTCTTTTAGAACTATATAGCCGGGGATTGTTACTCGGCGACCATCTATTGTTACATGTCCATGTGTGATTAGTTGGCGTGACTGGAAAATAGTTCTGGCTAAGCCTTTTCGGAAAACTACTGTTTGCAGTCTTCGTTCCAATATGTCTTCAATGGTTAAGTCTAAAACATTGTCCAGCACTGTAGTCTCATCCAAGATGCCTTTCTTCTTCAGTTGCGCGAGCAATTCATTTTCCATTTTTGCTCGTTCTTCAGTAGTTTTGCTGATGAGTGATCTGGCGATGCTTCTGTATTTGGATAGAGAAGTTTTGTGACGCCAGAGTTCATGTTTGTTTCTTAGACCGAATTGACCCAAGAGTTTTAGTTCTTCTTGGAGGACATCTTTTCGCCATCGGAAACGTGGAGTATCAAATTTCTTACGCTGTTTCTTCGGATCTCCCATGTTTATTTGCCTCCTTCTGCTGGTGCTCCACCTGGCTTTTGCATTAGAGTCTTCTTCTTAACTCCTAAGGCTTTGCCTGCTCTTCCAGTGGTTTTTGTTCGTTGGCCACGTACTTTCAGGCTGTAAGCATGGCGGTATCCACGCCAAGACCTGATTTCTTTAGCTTGATCAATGTCAGTTTTAATTTTGAATGCAAGTTCAGAACTCAAAATATGTTGGTCCTTTCCAGAGTCTGTGTCTTTTCGACGATTAAACATCCAGCTTGGAATACCATATTTTGCTGGGTCCTTAATTACATCCTCGATTTTGTTGATGTCTGATTCTGTTATAAAACCAACGCGTAGATCAGGGTTTACTCCCGCTTTTTTAATAACTGCGTTTGCGAGAGCTGCACTTACCCCTTTGACTTGCGCGACAGCGTAATAAGTCTTCAAGGTACCTTGAACGTCTGTACCCATTATACGAAGTATATAGCGATATTCCTGTGACGACATGCTAAGTTTTCATCCGTTTTTTAACTTTAAAGCATATACGAAATATGGCGGTATTTATTTAAACCTTCCTTTCCAAAAAGTATCATCAACGGTAAATGTAAAATCCTAATTTTTGCATTTTACGTATGAATAAACTACTTTTGGTAATCGAAAGCTAAATACTTCTCTTAAGCAAAAAGTGCATTCATGGATGCAATAACAATTATCGGGCTTGTAGCCGCGTTATTTACAACAGTCTCGCTTCTTCCACAATTAATCAAAGTTTACAAAACAAAATCCACCAAAGATATCTCCACAGGGATGTTCACCCTCTTTGGGGCTGGAGTGCTCTTATGGTTTGTATATGGGATTTTCGTTAATGACTTACCGATTATTGTTGCAAATTCTTTGGCGTTTATTCAAGCAATAGTGATTTTGTTTTTCAAAACAAAATACAAATAATTTTCTTTAACTTTGTACATTTCACATCTTAAGTCTCTGTTATGAATCTCAATAAGGTTATCAAATACGTTAAAAACTATTTTTAAAATTTTCTAAAATTAAGTACTTTCAACCATTTGTATAACATTAACCATAGAATTTATCCATCGTAGATAAGCATTCAATGTTGCACGCAGAGCAACTGTGTCATTAGCCTCAACAGTCAATACGAGAAATAACCCCTCGGCTTCAAGCATAACGTTGGCTCGCCTTGTAACTTGGGCTTTGGTTTCTGGCGTTAAAGCTTCAAGAAGCGTAGAAAGTTGTTTCTGTGAATTAAATTTTAGGCGAATAAAAGCCTTTGCGCCAATCACAATTCAGCAGCTCCAATGCTAAGACATGACCTTTAGAGTAATAAATAAAAATAGAAATAAAAAAATTAAAAGAAAGAAAATGTTTACTCGTTGTTATCTTCTTCAGTTGCCGACTCGACAGCCGCCACAGCTTTCGCCGTTTCTTCAATTGGCGCACCTTTAGCTGCACGTTTGGCCACAACACCTAATTTAGTTACTGGTGTATATGCTCCGCCTGCAAAAGTGAACTCGCATTTTTTGCATTTCCAAATGCCAACGCTTTCACGTTTAACGCGGTTAAATCCGCATTGTGGACATCTGTGGGGTTTCTTGAGTTCAATCATTACTTTCATATAGCGTTTTCTTACTGTGGAGCCGTAACGTACCCCTAGACCTCGTGTTGGACCGACTTTCTTCATTTTAGGCAACTTTTATCTCACCAATCAAGTTTCTTGCGCAGTTCTGCTGCTTTGTCCAGAGCAATCTTTGAGGCTTCTAAAATCTGTTGCGGTGTGAAATAGCTAGAGCCGCCTTTCTGAATTGCGCATATAGTTCCATCTTCTTTTGTTGCAAATGTTATACGTGAATCCATGACTTGTTCTTCTTCAATCCATGGATCAGTAAACAGATGGTTGTTAATTTTGCCTGTGGTGACTGTAATTGGATGGCTCTTAAGTGGCAGTTGAGTGTAGCCTTGCTTCATTTTTAGTTCGCCATCTTTGATTTCATAGTTGGGCATTTTTGTATTTATGAGAGCTGCCATAGCTGCTAACGCCGCTGCGTCAATCAAGTTTCCATCGTGGTTGAGTACGTAAATGTCAACGAAGACAACGAACACTTTCTTGCCTGGTTCAATGCAAAGTTTCTCAGTATCGACACATTTTGATTCTCTGATGCCTCTATCTACAACTCGAGCTAGTTCGATTGAACTTTCGTCTGGTGGTCCTGGTTCAAAGTTTGGTGAAGCTAATGGAACTAATTCTGCGTTTACTGTTAAGACACCGTCGTTTGGTGTATCTGGGAATGGTTCTCCAAGTCCGACTTTGACGCCTACTAGGACTTCAGTTTTTCCAAGGAAAACTCTTGCGGATCCTTCAGCTTTCTCGATTAGACCTTGTTCAATTTTGATTTCGCGGGTATCAAGCAAGCCTCTGTCGTCTAGGCGTTTGCCTTTTTCGATTAGTTGTTCTATTTGCTTTAGTCTAACTTTAGTTACAAGTGATGACATTATTCTTCAACCTCTTTAACAACCATATACTTGGTCTTTAACGCTTCCTTTTGCATTTCATAGATTTTCTTGCAGCCTTCCATAGCCATGTAAACAGCTTTTTCGAATTCTGCAGGCTCTAAAATGCCATCCATTTGCAACAAGGTAATTGCGTTTAAAGCGGGCATATAAGCTACTGGTACGTCTGCTGCGCCAAGTTTGTCTTCGGCATCGTATAGGTCTAGCACTACAGTGTCGTCAACTTTTCCAGCTGCACAACCTACAACTAAGTCACGCATTGGAACACCTGCGTCTGCGATTGCTAGGGCTGCTGCGGTGATAGCTGCACATCTTGTTCCTCCGTCAGCTTGCAAGACTTCAATAAAAACGTCAACTCCTGTTCGTGGATACAATTCCAAGAATAGGGCTGGTTCTAAAGATTCTTTTATGACTTTTGAGAGTTCAACTTCTCTTCTGGATGGTGCGGGGGATTTTCTTTCCTGAACAGAAAATGGCGCCATGTGATATCGAACTTTCAAAACCATGCGGTCTGGTTGCATCAAGTGTTTTGGATGCACTTCTCTTGGACCAAAAACGCCGACTAAAATTTTGTTTTTTCCATGTTCAATATAGGCTGATCCATCAGCGTGTGACAAGACGCCTACTTGAAGCTTAACAGGGCGAAGTTCATCCGCTTTTCTACCGTCTAATCGGATGCCTTTTTTATCGATTAATTTATCTGGTTTTTCATTCAACTTTATTTTCCTCCACTTTAACTATTTTCTTTTCTTTTAACAACTGTGTAATGCGATCAGTAAGACCGCTTGTATGGGATTCTTCCTCAATCTTTCGAATCACGAAAATAGCGAGTTCCTCTTCTTCCAAGGTTTTGCCAGTGACCAAGATGACTCCGTTCAATCCAAGGATTATTTGGCAGTTGGTTTCTTGCTTTATCATTGAAATCATTGAACCCTTCCGTCCGATAATTCGGGGAATCTTTGTTGGGGTCACATGTAGGATTTGGCCTCGAGTAATTTTTCCAAGTCCTGGTTCTCCCACTGTTAATTGTGGGTCGTGTGCTCTATCGAAGGTCGCGATTTTGGCAACGATTAAGTCGCCTGCTGTTAAGACTTGGGATAACTCGTCGTTTTGGGGTTTAAAGGGTCTGCTAAGTACGTCTGATGCTCGAAGCATCGCTGTGTAGGGTGCTTTAATATCGACTGTCCAGCCATTGAAGCCTACTTCGATGACTGTTCCTATCACTATATCACCCATTTTTGGGACGTAAAATGCCCTTAATGCAACAACGTTTACTTTTTTGTTATCGCTGTCTACGAGTCCAATCCTTGAGGCATAAATCTTGCCTGCTTCTACATACGTGTTTTCGCCAGGTAAATAGTCGCCTTCAGCGAGCATTTCTCCGGGCGTAACAAGCTGTTTTTTTTCAAAGAATGTTGGCATAAAATCACCTATCATTTTTTTTCATTACTAAGAGATTATTTTTGCTTCTCCCGTTCCCTTGGTTGCGTCTCCAAGTTTGTTTATCAACGAAGAGTATGATCCTGCTGGTAATTCGATTTCGCCATACCATGAACCATCACCGCGCCATTCTTCCCGCTTGATGGTTCCTAACGTTTTGACTGTTCCATAAGCTCTTGCAGCATGTTGTGTGGGTATTTTCACGGCAACAGTTACCTGCTCTATTTTAAGGGGTAAGATTGGTCGGAGAAGTTTAACTATGTCTTTGGCTTGTTCCTCAATCGGCTTATATGGATCTATTGGATAACGAATTTGCTCCATTGCATTTTCAATTCTTGCTGGAGGATGTGGCAAATTTGTTTTTGGGTCAACTGCTTGGTGAGAAATAAAATCTATTATTTGCCTTTTCTTATCTTCCACCATTTTACGTCTTTGGTCGGTGGTCAATTGCAGAGTGCCTTTCTTTATTATTTCATCTGCAATTTTTAATGGATCACACGTTTTGAAGGCTTTTTTCATTGCTTCTTCAGAAACTTTGGTGCCTTTGTTAGCATCAGCGAAAATCATTTCAGCGGCTAAAACCTCGGTTATTCCCGCGATTTTTCCGTTTCGGTAGTCGAGCGCTTTCTGTGGTTTAACTAGTATTTCAAAATGCTCATTTTCTCTTGTTAAGCGCGCGACGGTGAACTTTTCGCTCATTAATTTTTCACTTGCTTGAACCCAGCTCTTTGATGTAACCTTCCACAGTATTATCGTTTAGCATTTCCATTTTCTGTGTTGCAGCAGGGATGATTGCGATTTTTATTCTCGGCGGGAGTTGGCGGGCTTCAAGGGCTTTCACCAAACATTTGACTGTGAGTTTTATGCTATTATCGAGAGTTAAGTCTTCTTTGTAATCTTCTTTTAGAATAGCGAGAACTGTTTCTCTACCTGCGCCTAATGCTGTAGCTTTATAGCCTCTATAAGTTCCGCTTGGGTGTGTTCCGAAGACACGAGTTCCTGTTTTGTCGACTCCTCCGAAGATAATGGAGACGCCGAAAGGCCGTACACCTGCGTGTTGTGTGTACATTTGTTGGATGTCGCATATACGTTTAGTTACAACTTCCACGTCGATGGGTTCGTCGTAAGTTAATTTGTTGCTTTGAGCGTAAATTCTTGCTTGATCAATTAGGATTCTTGCATCGGAGCTTAAGCCAACTATGGCTGCGCCAATATGGTCATCTACTCGAAAGATTTTCCACGAAAATCCTGCTTCTTCAAGGACTTCGATGTTTTCTTCTGAACCGAGAACTAAACCTTCTGTGGATTGGATACCTATTATTGTGGCTCCGCGGTTCACTAGTTCCATCGCGTATTCTACTTGGAAGAGTCGTCCATCGGGCGAGAAAACGGTAATGGCACGGTCATATGCTCCTGGGGCTGCAAATACAGACATAATGTTAACCTCACTTTACACTATACACTTTTTCACTGTCTCATATAATAACTATACTAAAAACCTTTCCTATTAACGCAAAACCCCAACAACAATGCCAGTGGGTCTGTGGAGCGATTCAATAGACCAAGACGTACCTCCTTAACCTCATCCCTACTAACTTTGGCGGAGCAATTTTTGAATATTCTATCAGCTCTTGATCCGTCTGGTTCTCAAACATCTGTTGTTATCGCAATTGGTATTTATAGTTTGCAAACCATATTTGTGGCTGTATTTTCAGATGAGGGAGGCAAAAATGATCACTATGTGCATTACTGCAAGCTCTAATATGTTACAGGAATTTTTGCCTTTCATGAGGAGAAATCAAAAAGATTGAAATCAGGTATGATTAAGCTTCCCAGTCAAGTTGCAGAATACTTTCCCTATGACAGCGTACGCCCTCATCAAGATGATTTCATAACCACTGTCTACAATGCAGTAGCTGGTAGGCGTTCTGTTTTAATCGAAGGCAGTAATGGCTTGGGAAAAACGATCTCAGCTCTATCCGCCGTTTTGCCTATCGCGATCGAAAAAAAACTCAAAATCCTCTATGTAGCACGAACTCATCGTCAACATGATCGTGTCATTGAAGAGTTAAGAGCAGTATTTAGAAAACACCAAGTCTCCGGCCTCTCAATCCGTGGCCGTAACGAAATGTGTCTTAACGTTTTCGCTTCTAAGGGCGCTTTTGATTCGAAGTCACTTATGGAAATGTGCGAGCTCCTCAAAGCGAAAAGCAGATGCCCATTCTACACAAACGTAGAAGAGCGTACGTATGACTACTTGCAACTCCAACAGCAGGTAGCCAGCCGCCCCTATATGGGCTCAGAAATCCAGCGAATCTGCAAGAAGAAAGAAGTCTGCCCTTATGAACTTGTAAAAGCAGGGCTCTCAGACGTTAAAGTCATTGCACTAAGCTACCTCTATGTCTTCGACCCCGTTATACGAACGGCTTTTGTTAAGAACCTTGAAACGGAATTGCAGAAAATAATTCTAATTGTTGATGAAGCACATAATTTGCCTGAAACTGCTATTAGCATCTCTGGAAGCACCCTTTCGCTTTTCGTTATGAGGGCAGCGGAGATGGAAGCTGCACGATTCGGCCACAAAGATATCGAGGATTTTATTTTTTTCTTCCGAACTGAAATAGAAAAAATAACGGATAAAATAAGCCGGGAAGAAATAATTTCAGCAAATATTATTATCGAAATTATCGAGAAAAAGGGCAACATTCCACGTCCCAGAGAGTTCTTTGAACACATGCATGAGGCAGGCGGAATTATTAAGAAGGCTTTGTTGGCTGATGGTAAAAACCCAAGGTCATATGTTCATTCAATGAGTGAGTTTCTGCTCAAATGGTTCGATACAATTAAAGATGACTCATTCATCAATGTAGCAAGCAGGTACTTCAACAAAGAAAACAACAAAACCACCAAACTAGAAATAGTGGCGCTGGACCCATCGAAGGTTACACAACCTGTTTTCTCATCAACCTACGCCAATGTCATTATGTCGGGGACACTTCAGCCGCTGGAAGCTTTCGCAAGAATTACTCGTTTACCGGAAAGCACAGTTAAGTTTGTTGTTCCTTCACCGTTTCCAAAGGAACATGTTTTCGCCGCCGTTTCTCTTGGTGTAACCACATCGATGGATAAGAGAACACCCCAGATGTACCAAACCATGGTAGAACGCATCAATGAAGTTGTAAATAGCACTCCAACTAACACAGGAATCTTCGCTGCTTCTTTCCAAGTTCTAAATTCCTTGTTAGCTGAAGGTTTAGAAAACGCTTTATTAAAACCCCTCTTCTATGAACGAAAAGGCATGACTTCAAAAGCTAACGAAAAAATGGTTCAAGACTTCAAAGCCTGTGGCGATAAAGGCGGCGCCGTATTTTTAGGCGTTCAAGGTGGAAGAACATCAGAAGGTGTAGATTTTCCAGGCAACCAAATGAATTCAGTAGTGGTAGTTGGCGTGCCTTATGCCGAACCAACACCAAGAATTAAAGCTCAAATTGAGTATTATGAAAAATGTTTTCCAGGGTTTGGACGTGAATACGGCTATGTTTTGCCCGCTATGAAAAAGGCTTCGCAGGCTGCGGGGCGACCTATAAGGACACTTGAGGATCGAGGCGCCATTGTGTTCTTGGATTTTCGTTTTGCAACAAATTACTGTAAAAACTTTTTGCCGTCATGGATAACTAACGGAATGAAAATTTTGCCAGATAAAAAAGACGTTTTAGCTTCTGAAGTTAGCAATTTTTTTAGGACTCAGTCTGAACTTCCTGAAGCTTCTCGTTAACAATTACTTTTCCAATAATAATCCGTAAGGGTTTAGCTGAAACTGCTGTTTGAACTTTCAGATCTTTCCGAAGTTGATTAACTTCACGCAACACACCGATTCCTAAAAACTTGCTGCCTCGACCACATAAACCGACGAGTATTCCTTTTTCTGGTTCTTGGTTTTTTGGTATAGCGTTTCTGGGTTCGATAGTCACTTGACTCTTGGGGTAAATCTGCAGTTTTGCGTTTTTTAGGTATCTTGAATAAGTCATTTCTCTGAGGTGTTTGCGTTTTTCTGGTGTTCGAGGGTTTAGAGCAAAAGATGGTTCAACTATGAAAGCTGGACTCTCTAAGCAGTTGATCAAGGGTGCTAGTTCACCTTGTTTTTGTATGCCTATGATTATGTCGGGTTTAAGCGATTTGACTAGGTCAACCTTGTATTTAACAGCAATTTCACCATCAACAAAGCCATCAGTATTAATTAAAACAAAATCAACCTGTCCCTTCATAATCTCAGCTTCCATTGTAACCAAACCTTCAATGGTTTTGGACAATGCTGTAAGAGGAGAGGTGACACCAACAAAAAAAGCGTTTTTCAGCTTTAAATCGTATAATTCTGATATTTGTTTAGATGTTAAACTGTAACCAACGGTGGCTGAGGGACCTATGTCGGATTGACCTAAATCGCCGTCTAAGATTGCAACTTTACATTTTCCATCAACTAATTTATTTACAAGATAAGTGCAAAGACTACTTTTTCCACAATCAGCTGCCCCCAAAATCATTACAACCGCAGGGCGCTTTGGCAAACCCAAAATGGCTTCAACCACTGTGTTCCATGATGATGGATTTGTGCTGCCCATTGTTTCGGCTATGCCAGAACTGGCGCCTAAAGAGACATCAAATGTTGATTTTTCACTGACAAAAAAGGGAAGGCGTTTTCCTATTTGAATCAAAACTCGTTGTGATTCTTTCATTGGGTATCCGAACACTTCAGCTTTTCCTAAAACAAGCCTTACTGACGCTGGGCCATCGACAAGCATTGTTTTGTTTGATTCTACTGTGTGCTGCAAATATTTTTCTCCTTGAAATGATTTCCCCTTTTTTTCCAGCTATTCGTATGGCTTAGGAAATATGTCTGACTCTTCTGCTAGATTTGTTTTCTTTTAAAGGTTTGTTAATTCCTGCCGCACCAACCACTTCTAGTGTTACTTGTGGGGGCAAATCGCTATCTAAACCTTCAAGCATTGCTTGTAGAAAGGAACTCCATTTCCAATCTTAACATAAACGCTTGTGACCTCAAAGTTAACATTTCTTAGTATCTTAAAGTTGCTGGTAATTAATTCTTTATTGCTAAGCGGTTACCATCCCCAATAACTTTTCCCTCAGCAATAACAACCATCCCAGTAGCGAAACCAGGATTGAGCATGTTACTAATTTTTGAAAAGCGGTTTTTCTTTAAAGCAGTATTTTTACTTGATGAATTAGACGGTCAAGCTTATCTTCCCGCAGAAAATCAGGATGTGTTGGTGTTTTATTAAGGATTTTTCCTGTTCAGTAGTTATCACTAAAGGTATTTTGGCAGGTACAGATTCTTGAGGAACTAAACTGATGAAATATATATTTGTTAGAAGAAGAAGAGTAAATTTTTCACTTTCTTCTACTCTTGACAAATTATTTTCTTTTAAATATAGTGTTTCTTTCCTGAATAGTCTAGGGTGCCTACGACCATGCTACAACTGTATAAAATGCACTCATGGCATTGGACGCTTGGCAGCACTATAAAGGAATATCTTTCTTTTAATTTGCAACTATGAGAAAATAGGATTTACCTTGAACGGTTGCCTCTGCCTCTTTTTCTTTCATATGGCAACCTTAAAGTATAGATTTAAGTGCAAAATACATTATTAGCTTCAGTTAATAATCTTCGACGTGTGAAGCATGGTTATTATTCAGACAGGCTGCAAATGCATTGACACAAGCCTTAGAGGAGGCATCTTGCCTGAAACAATCACATTGATTTACGGTGAACCTGAAACTGGAAAAACAACCCTTGCAATTCAATGCGCTGTTAATTGCGCTATCCAAAACCTGAAAGTGCTTTTTATTGATTGTGACAATAGTTTCTATGCTAAAAGGTTATTTCAAATTTCAGAAGACCGATTTGAGGAAGTTGCTGAGCGAATCATTCTGGTGAAACCCAAAAATTTTAAGGAACAAATAGCGCTTATAGACCAAATTAACGACTATACAAGCACAAACGTTGGATTAATAATAATAGATACATTTACGTCGCTCTACGGAGCAAAAGTTTCTGAGTCTTCAATTAAATCCAAAACATTCGGGGTTAACCGAGAATTAAACCGACAACTTGCTATTTTGGCGCAAACCACAAAAATAAAAAAAATTCCAGTAATAATCACAAGCCAAGTACGAAGCGTCTTCAACGACCAAAGTACAAGTGTTAGACCAGTGGCGACGCGAGTTTTAAAATTCTGGTCCGACACAATAATAGCCCTTAAACCAACCAATAACCCTCAAACAATTAAAGTAGTTTTGGAAAAAGCACAGGAAATTCAAGAAGAAGTAACGTGTTATGTACAAATAGGAGAAGCTGGAATACAAGATACTCAATTCCACTGATCAACGGTTGAAACCCAATGGATATAGCTCTAATAATTGTTGAAGCTTTGAAGTTCATTTTCCCAGCTTACTGCGCCAACGGAACGCCTGTGCTTGCTGGAGGTGGAACCAAAATGGATTTTGGCAAGAATTTTATGGATGGCAAACGAATTTTTGGGAATAACAAAACATTCCGAGGTTTCTTTTTTGGTTGGGGAGTTGGTTTTGGTGTGGGGTTAGCCGAAGGAGCCATTTTCGGGTTTCAGAATTACCCAATCATATTCGCCTTTCTTATTCCGTTGGGTGCACTTTTAGGCGATTTAACAGGTGCTTTCATAAAACGTAGATTAAGCATTGCTCCAGGAGGACTTTTACCCGTTGTTGACCAAATTGACTTTGTGGTTGGGGCTGTAGTTTTCTCGCTTCCTTTAGCACTGATTGGCTGGGAAGTAGCATTGACTGTGTTATTAATTACTCCACCAATTCACTTATTCACTAATTTCTTAGCTTATAAAATGAAGTTAAAAAGAAATCCTTGGTAAAACGGCTAAAAAATTATCTGCCGCCGTTTATTTTGAATGAGATCGAACCTTCCAAGAACACATATGCTAATAGCAGAAGGGCGACTCCAACGATTAGCATCATGTAGGCTTGTCTTGGTTTATATGCACTTTTGGTACTTTGGTAAATTGCGAGTAAACCAATGAAGCCCATTGCATAGAGCGATACTGAAATTAAAGTATCTGATACGAATTGATTGCTAATGTCTGGGTATAGGAAAAAGAATTGCCCAGTGTTGCTATTGTAGAATGATGTAATAGGTTGATTAATTAAAGCAAATAGACCGCCTCCAAAAAGGAATAGGGCATATGACATTCCAACTAATGTTACTATGAATGCAGAAGGTGCGGTAGTTGAAACTCTTCGGAACCATCGGCTTAGCGAAAAAGACATATCAGAAGAACTCTTCTTTATTTTACTAGTCATTTTTGGTATCCTCTTCCTCAATTAGGTACTTTGCTACTTCTTTAGCCCATACTCCAGTTAATGAATTTTTCTGAATCTCCACTAAATACTCCATCCAAGAAACGTTCGAAGCAGCTGCCCAAACCCTAAATTTTAAAAGCACGTTTTTGTAAGACTTCAAATGCAATTTACAAAAACCGTTTTCAACAGCTTCACGACAACAAAGTTTACAATTCATTTTTTGGAGACTCCTTTTGAGGGGCAATTTGGATTAAGACACAACCTCCAAATTCTCTTGGATCTTAAATATACAGCGATTATCGGTGTACCACAGCTTTTACATATACTTCGTAGTGGTTTAATTGTCCCAGTTTGAGGTAATGGAAAAGCCGTGTTGCATTTGTTTTCAAAATAGTTTGTGCAGCCGATAAAACGTTTACCTGTTTTTTTTGAGCGTAAAATCACTAGTTTACCGTCATTGCATTTTGGACAGGCTCCAACGGTTTTTTCTTTGGGTTTACTTTTTTGTAGCCGTTGACTTAGCTTTGGTCCTATCTCTATTTCTTTTTCTTTAAGCTCTCTGGTAACTTTTTTTAGTTCTTCAAGGGCGTTTTGCAATACGTTTTGTTTGGTTTCAATACCTTGTTGAATGTCGTTCATTTTTGATTCAAGTAATCGTGTCATTTCTGGGTATACAATAGTTGGACAATAATCTGAGAGAACTTCGATTATTTCAAAGCCAAGGTCGCTAATATGGAAGTTCCCTGTTCCGTTCATGTACTTTCGATCGTAGAGAGTTTGGATTGTTGTTGCCCGCGTTGCTTTTGTCCCTATTTCTTCTTTTTCCATTTTCAGCAGTAAACTTCGGGGGTTATAACGAGCAGGGGGCTTAGTAAAATAATCACTTAAAACTATCTGCTTAACGCTTACGGTCTGTCCCTTAGTTAGAAGGGGTAAAGAATCATCCTTCAATTCAATGTATGGCTTGTAGAAATGAAGCCATCCACCTATCAAAGTTCGGGTTGCATTCAAACGAAACATATTTTCGTTGATATTTATGACCACAACGATGCTTTGCTTGATTGCTGGATCTCCAAAGACAGCTAAAAACCGCTTAACGACTAAATCAAAGATGTTTCTTTCTGCCGCGTCAAGTGACTTTTCAGGAAGATTTCCAGTTGGGTAAATAGCAGGGTGAGCAGGATCTAACTTTTTGCCTTCGTTGGGCGTCAAAGTCGATTTAGATAGTAGTTCAGATATATGTTTAGAATACGCGGGTGATTTTCCAAGTTTTTTAAGTATTGTTTTATAGCCTATTGAAGGGGGAAGTTTTTGACTGCTTGTTCGAGGATAAGAAATCAACGCATCTGTATACAAGCGTTGGGCAATGCTTGAGGAACGAATTGGGGTGTACTTGAATATTCGATAAGCTTCTCTTTGCAATGAACCAAGGTCAAAAGGCTCAGGAGGATTCAGCGAAAACTCTGTTACGTTTACTGTTTCTATTTGACCTTCTTTAGTTTTGCAGGCGTCCTTTACAGCTGTTGCTAATGTTTTGCTTTCAAGGATTTTTTCATATTCGACTAAAAAAACAACATCGTTAATACTTATTTTCGCAGTTATTTTCCAATAAGGTGTAGGGACAAAGCAGTTAATGGTTTTTTCACGGATTTCTAAAAACCTCAATGTTGGCCCTTGTACTCTGCCAGTACTTAAAGTAGCATATTGTCCACTGAAGCTATGGGCAGCTTGGGTTAATGCCCTCGATAAGTTTATGCCGTATAACCAATCGATTTCATGGCGAGTTAATCCAGCCTCAATTTGAGCAAAATCCAAAGAAGGCAACAAGTTAGCGTATGATTCTTGGAGTTCTTCTTTTGTCAGGGTTGAGTATTTCATGCGTTTAGCCGATTTTTCTTTGTGGCCGCAAGCATATTTGAGTATGTTGTAACCTATTATGCTGCCTTCAATATCAAAGTCGCATGCATCTACAAATCCATCCGCATTTTTCGCTAATTGAGCAATTACTTTTAACCAAACTCGAATTCTGGATGCTCCACGTTCAGCTTTGTATCGTGGAACCCACTGATAATCAAAAACAGGGTAGATACGCCCTTCATGTTTGCTTGCCAAAGTATACAGGTGCCCCAGCGAAGGAACCACCACTATATTACCCTCACGATACGCTTGATAATATGGAACCCCATTGCTAACTATCTTTTTTGGTTTTCCAACAACATCAACAGCCATTGCTATTCTGTTTGCAGCATCAGGTTTTTCTGTAATAATTAAAGTATATTTATCCAAACGCCGTCAAACCACACTTTAACATTCCAATGTAAATCACTTTAAAAGCTTTACAATAAACATCATTTGAACGAAAAATAATTTCTAAGCAACCAATAAATAAGCCTCATCCATGTAATTACTGGGGATTTAAATGCCGCAACGTGTAATCTGCCATGGTTGTAAACATATTTTGTATGAAGGCAAAGATCTTAAACCGCCAGATGAAGTCATTGCGCAACACGGAGGAAAATGCCCAAAATGCGACCGAAAACTATCCTTGCTGCCAATGGAAGTGGAAGTCAAGCCCATTGCCAAGCGTTGACTACATCCTTGAGTAACTCACTTGACCTATCTGCAGAAACCCACTGGGAATTCGCTGCCAAGACCAAAATGGGTAAATATCTCACTAAAGTTGAAACAGATTTTATTTCTAAATCCATAAACCTATCCCAATCGAACATCACTGTATTGGACGTTGGCGCTGAAGCTGGCCGTTTCTCGCTTTTTGCGGCAAACAATAAAGCCACTGTTATAAGCGTTGATGTCAATTCTTATGCTCTAAAGAGACTCAGACAAAAGAATAAATCAGTTGCCGTTATCCAGGCAGATGCTCGACAGCTTCCATTAAGGAACGGCGTTTTTGATGTTGTTTTTATGATTGAAGTCTTAGATTACATTCCTGAACTGGACCAAGCCCTAAGTGAATGTAAACGTACTTTGAAAACCAATGGTTCCAGCGTATTATCTTTTGGCAATAAATCAAGCCTTAAAGCAAAGTTGAAGGCGATGCAAGGAAAATCTTATCGTCATTCATACAAGGAAGTTATAAAATGTCTATTTATTACTGGATTCTTAGTTAAAAAGAAAATTGGCTACAGCTGGCTTCCGTTTGGAAGGACTTCTGAGAGCAAACTAGTATCTGTTCTTGCAAGATTTGAGAACTTTTTTGGTCTGCAACGGGTAGTTAGGTATAGTCCTTGGATTATTATTCATGTGACCAATTCCTCTTAGTCATTCGATTTGGTTTTGGAAAGCCATAAATAAATCACCAATGTGTAAAATAGTACAATCGCAATATACGTTTGGAAGAGATGACTTAAGGTGGGCGAAGGAATTAAGGAAAAACTCGGTAACGGCTTATCAATTTTTAGCAGATTAAGAATTCAGGTAAGTCACGGTACAATCATTGCTTTTGCAGCGTTAGTAATGATTTTATTTGTTGCATTCACAATTCGTATTTTACCGTTACGTTGGGAAAACTTGTCTGGTGGCACAGCTCTTCTAAATGAGTTTGACCCCTATTATCAATTCAGTATCACACAACACATGGTACAAAATGGTTTACTCTCGCCTTATTGGCCAACCCACTGGATTAACACTCAAAAATGGTATCCAGATGGATTAGACATGTCCACTTCATTGCCTGCTTTACCTATGACAGCAGCAGTACTTTTCCAAGTTGTCTCATTATTCGGTGCAAAAATTGATTTAATGACTTTCTGCTCAATCATGCCAGCTTTAATAGCTGTAGTCTCATGCTTAGTACTCTACTTTGTCGGCAAAGACATGGGCGGAAAAGCAGTCGGTTTATTTGCTGCACTATTTCTTGCATTAGCACCATCGTTCTTACAAAGAAGTTCTTTAGGATTTTTCGATACTGAGGTACCTGGCGTACTTGGGCTAGTATTGTTCATATTCTTGTTCCTAAGGTCAATTGACGCCAACAAGTCACTTCGTTCATCATTATTATACTCTTTAGGCGCTGCAGCAGCATTAGGATATTTCATCGCAGGCTGGGGAGCAGCTTATTACTTAATTGATCTAGCGGTCTTATTCGTGTTCGTCTTAGTTCTACTAAAGAGATATACTCCAAGACTACTCATCAACTACAGCATAGTTTTTGGTTTAGCATTATTTATTGGAACAAAAGTTCCCTACATCTCATTAAGCTACTTAACCTCAGGCGCAATAGTCCCGGTTGTAGCAGTATTTCTAGTGCTCATTCTCGCAGAAATTCTCCGAAACAACATATCCGCAAAGAACAAACTCACTTTAGCAATCGCCTCAACAGTCATAATAATTGGCGGAATAATTACAGCAGCAGTAACAGGCTTACTTGGCGGAATAGCTGGAAAATTCATCACAGTTTTAGATCCATTCATTAGGGCAGCTTCACCACTTATCGATTCAGTGGCAGAACAGAGAATCTCAGCATGGGGAAATCTATACATAGAATTAGGCATATCCATACTATTCTTCCTTGTAGGGTTATACTTCGTTCTTAGAAATCCAACAAACAGAAACATCTTCCTAATGCTATTCGCTGTAACTTCATTATACTTTGCAACTTCAATGGTTCGTCTCCTGGTTCTCTTCGCACCAGTCTTCGCTATAATTGCTGCAATAGGTATCATCAGTTTGCTAAAGCCATTCTTCACTCTGCTTCAAGAAGCACCAAAAACTCTGGCAAAATCCAAACGTAGAATGGCAAGAGTAAGCAAAGAATACAGCGGAGTCGCAGTCTTTGTAATATTCCTCATTCTAGTAACAAACTTAGCGTTTTCACCTCAAACCGGTGGAATGCCAAGATCAGTCTCACAAGCTTATGTACCAACAGCCATCAGTGGATCAAGCCTTCCATTGGGTGGAGCAGGTCTAAGCGCACCAGTAACTGCATGGCTTGACGCAGTAAACTGGATGAAGACCAACGTTCAATCAACAGACGCAGTAGTAATGTGGTGGGATTACGGCAACTGGTTAGCGGACCTTGGAAACGTAACTAGCTTTGCAGATAACACAACAGTAAACAGCACCCAAATAGAGAACGTAGGTTTCATATTCATGGGTAATGAAAACCAATCAATGGCGATGCTAAACAATTACGGTCAATCACGCGTCAAATACATTGCCGTCTTTGAAGTGCTTCAAGTACAACAAGCAACAAGCGGTTCATCATCGTATATTGTGAGTCCAGCCGGATATGGTGACGAAGGCAAATGGGTATGGATGGCAAGAATTTCAGGACAAGCCCAAACCAGACTAATAGATCAAGGCTACATGAACCCTGCAAAAGCATGGACTAATGAAAGCCAATTTGGCGCAAGTGACCCAAATACTGGTCGATGGCAATGGAATGATCAAGGCTTGAACTGCACCGTGTTTGAATTATTGAATTACGCAGAAGTACATTATGCTAGCACTATGACCAGTTTGGGAATCGACGTTTCACCGGACCAAACAACAACAGTGCCTACCTATTTCAAATACGCATACTTTGCGGGAGAACAAACAGCCCCAACACAATACGGCGGCTTAGTACCAATAATTGCAATCTACGAAATTGACTGGGCAAAATATAACGCCGACCACGGCATCACACCGCCCTAAGAAGGAAGCATAGAAGTGTTTCCAAAGGTCCCAGATCAACACAAAGTTGGTCGACCTTTAATCCCCAACGGTTTAGGAGTTCTTTTTGTCCTAACCACTATCGTTTATCTTTTCTCAATTTATTTCTTGAACAGAGTTTTCACTTTAGAATTAGACACTTCAGTAAATGGTGTTTCTGCCGCGTTAACTTTGGCGGTTTGCATTTTGTTCGGCGGTTTTATGGGTCTTTTAGATGATTTTATGGATTTGAAATGGCGATACAAAGCGTTCATGCCCCTTATTGCAGCGTTACCGTTGATGTATTATGCATTTGAAGGTTTACAGATCGAGGCTATTCGAGATTCAATCGCCCTTCCATTTTTGGGAACAATTCATTTTGGCGCATACTACGTTTTCCTCATCGTTCCACTAATCGTCATGATAATTACAAACACTGTTAACCAGCTTGGAGGATTAAACGGGCTCGAAACCATTTGTCCAGCCATAGTTATATTGGGGTTAATGTCGTTCTCACCCACTTACATCCTTATGGTTGGACCACTATTCTTCTGGCTAATCTTAGCTTTTTTTAACGTTCGAGGAAAGATTTTCGTGGGAAATGCAGGTTCATTTGCAATAGGAATAACCATTGCATCTTTTGCAGTAATATCAGACCTAAAAGTCAGCCTCTTAATCTCTATGTTACCCTTCATCTTCAATTCATCCATTATTTTGCTTGCCATCTTCTTCACTCGCAAAAGAGCCAAAGTCACCTTCGACGGCGAAAAACTTTGCTCAGACGGCAGAAAAAGCCTCGTAACGGTAATAGCTTACAAGCGACCGATGACCGAGCGGCGTATTGTGCAAATAATCGCTATCATAGTTGCATTTTTTACGTTGCTAGGAGTCATCATCCGACTTTTTTAATTTTAAAAATTAGTTTTGTGAAATTTAATCCTTAAGATAATATTTTGAATTCAATGCATTATGAAATGTGCAATAATAAAGAAGACTAAGATAGAAGAGGCTTCTATCGGGTTTAGGCGCCAAGGAAACTTTCAAGCCGAGTTAACCCAATAATTTCATCAAAACTCAAGCCCAGCGCATCAAGAACCTGATCAAAAGTCGATTGCAAATAAGCGATATATTTGTCAACGTCCACTTCATTTCTTGAAGTCAATTCAACTGGTTTTACATGATCTTTATTGCTATTTACTTTGACAAAGCTAATCAGGTCACCTGCACGCAGTTCCTTGCCGCTTGCCTGCAGAATTTTTGCTGCTTTCACATGTTGCGGTGTCGTTTTTGTGTAACTTGCAACCTCATCACCTAAAACCACGTGAAAAGCAAGTTCGCTCATATCTCCCCATTCCCGTCGCTTGAGGATGTTGTAGCGCTCCCGAACTATATTTGCAATGTCTTTTCTTGCTTTTTCGAAATCTTCAGGGTTTTTAACTTTTGCAAGCCTGTCTTTCATCATGTTGAAGGCGCCTTTAATGAACGTTGGAATGTGTTTTTTCTTGCCCGTTAAGCCTTTAACATCGACTGTGCCGTCTTCAAGTACACCGAGATAGTTCTTTTTACGTGAGCTGAAAACGGCATATCTGTAAGTTTTGTCAACGTCTATGCCCATTCCCAGTTCATGCTCGGTGTAGTGTACAACATCTTCGATCTGTTCTTTGGTGGGGTTCTTAAGAAATAAGCTATCAGTATCCCCATAGAGAACTGTTATGCCGACAGTTTTTGAATGATTCAAGATTTGAGTAATACTATAACGTCCAATGGCTGCTGTGGCTTCTGCAACTGGTGGACAATAGAGATCAAAGCTATCAGCTCCAAAGACGCCATAACTAGCATTCAAAATGACTTTAAGCGCGCCTTGAGTTATGTTGTACCAACTGCGAAGTTCAGGCTGAAGGGTCTTATCTTTGGCTCGACTCTTGTACCAACGCACACGCAAATCCCGCAGCGACCCGATGAGCAAGCTTTCGAGGGCACGTTTCTCTAGGCAAGACCAATGCGGAGTGTCAGGTATGGTGTGGCTCTTGCATCCCGGGTGCTCGCAGCAGATTGATTGGTAACCAAGGTTCCACACCTTAATGATTGAGGGATATAGACTAGGAAAGTCCATTACAGCCACGTTAAAATGTACGCCGGGAATGGGATCAACGACAATTGCTCCCTTGTATTTTTTGCCTTTAATAACAGCGGTCGAAGTAGATTTGCCCTTCTTTGTCAGGATGTCTTCACCGTTTGGGATTAGAATACCGCGTTTGCGGTGTTCGCGGTGCATGAAGTTGCGTATCCAACGACTAACACCTTGTCGACTCACGTCTTCCATGGGCATACTACTGATTCTAGCAAGAACCAATATGAGTTTCATCGCAGAGTCGTCTTCAAAACTTGTCAATTTATAGGTAATTTCTGAATCGCGAAGACAGTAAGCTGCGAGTTCACTGTAGTTTAGGTTGCCAAATTCTTTTTCAAGATGGATTTTTTCTACACCCAACAATGCGTTGCCAACGTCGCCGAGACTGACATCTTTGTATCGTCCCCCGTAAGCATAAATTTGGATGCTACGATTGAAGAAGAATTTGTAAAGGTCGATATGTATGCCATATCTGAGACCGCAGGTATTTTTGCCAATGTCTATTGGAATTTCTTTTTTGGAGATCCCCAAATTGTAAGCACGGTGAACTAGGTATCGTAAGTCGAAGTCGTCACCGTTAAAAGTTAAAATGAACGGGTAATCCCAGATTACATCGAAGACTTTGCGCAAAAGATCTTCTTCTGTTTCGCAGTACTCAACCTCGATATCCGGCGCTAAATGCACGTTGCCCTCCCGCATACCTTCACGTTTGAGGACAAGAACCCGTTTTTCGCCGTCAGAACTGTAAATGGAACAAGCTATTACTGGGCAGGCGCCTTCCCGTGCGTCAGGCATCCTTGTCGAAAGTGGTGAATATACTTCGATATCTAGGGCTGCCCTGCGGAACTTCGGAGCGGGATACTCAAGCAGTCTAGCCCACATTTCCGCATATTCACGTTCCTCCTCAGAGCATTCTTTGAACAGGCTTCGGATTTTGTTGAGGTTCTCAGTTGCTTCTTCGAGCACTTTAGGAAGCAAGTGACCATCCTTTACCTCGTAAATCATTCCTGGCTGAAGCTGCTTATCGTAAATGTACGATTGGTAATACTTGATTTTTGATTCCCAAATCTTAATGTCCGAAGATTCAATGTGGGTATCGCACACACGAGGGTAATCTTCAGGTATGATATCTCTGATGGTACCCTGAGGTCTACCGCCGATTGCTAAGGGATCTTTGGCGATTATTTTTGTAACTTTAACAGTCTGATTTAGAAGCGGGTCGTATCTTTCAGTAACTTCGAGGCTGTCGAAGCCTTCATGATGGGTTAGCCTGTCGATTTTGTTTAGTTCAAAGGGTTTTAGGTTGGTTAAGCAATATGGCTTGTGCCCCGTATTGTCATACCAGAAAAAAATTTGACCCGATTCTGGTTCGTAGAGTTTAATTACAGCCTTCTTTTGGCGTCCATCATAAGATGCAGAAACAAAGTATGATTGCTTAAGGTTTTCTGGGCATACTGGCGGATAAGGTTGACGTTGTCCTCGCTTTTTTTGCTTAACTGTTACAGTTTCTTGAAGTTGGATGGGCACGACTGAAACAGGAGTTTTAACCGCCTCTCTAACGACTGGTTTAGTTTGTTCGCTAATGCAATAATCTAAGAGAGTACGCGGCATCCCCAGTTAACCTTGCCCAAATATGGCACATGGCACCTAAAATGCTTAGTGACTAAAAAAACGTGGAATCTCCTATTGGTTGTTCAGCAAAAAGATGCTATCAAACGCATAAAAAGCGATCATCCAATTTTTTTCCCTCCTGTGTTTGGTATACTTTTGCCTTGATGATTTTAACTCAACTTTTCCATTTCTGTTGTAGTTTAAGCGAAAAGTTGATAAGCTGATAGCGTTCAACCTATCTCTACAACCCCTTCTTGGCATAGCTTACGCCCTAAATTAGTTACCATTCGCCGCCATTTTTAATATGATACGTTCCTTTTTCCAAACAAATATAGCCACAGATTTTGAATTCTTATTTAGTACGGTTGCATTTGGTAGCTTTGTGTGAACTGATTTTGTTACGTGACGCTTGGACTGTTGCCATAGAAACCCTTAGCTGGATAGAAATGCGCCGACTTAACGAGCGTTCAGCATTGATGAAGACAGTAAAACAACTATCCATCAAAGACCCTAGCGCCATTCGTTTCGCTTATGGTTTAGTCGTTGAGACAGAACGTCGAAAAAATTTAATCGACAAATTCATAAATGAAGTAGTTGCACCTAAAAGCGTCAACGAATATGATATGGGAATCCAAGCTTTCCTGCGTTTGTATGTTTATCAAACACGCTTAGTCAAAAATTTTGATAAAATTAATCAAAAAGAAGCTGAAAATATCGCTGGCATGGGTAGAGCCATTCTTGGCTGGGAAGAGATGCGTGAAATCGAACCATTTTTGGGCTTTTTGCTTACGAAAAAATTTTCATCCATTATGGCAGGTGTTGACGAAGCAGAAAAAATCAGTCTTCAAACTTTTCATCCTTTATGGTTCGTTGAATATTGCCTCAAGTTATTTGGACACGACGAAGCTATCGCGTTATTAAATGGCAGCATGATTCCGCCTCCTGGATACGTCCGCATAAATACCTTAAAGGAATCTGAAGAAGAAACTGTAAAAAAGCTCAATCAAGAAGGAGTCGTTTTAGAGAAAATCCCTCAGTTAAATTACACTTACAAGGTTATTTCTTCTAAAAAACCCTTAAACGCTTTGCCAAGTTATGCAGAGGGTTTATTCTATGTGCAAGACAAGGCAAGTTGCTTTGCCACCCAAGTTGCAAACCCCAAATCAGGTAATAAGGTGTTTGATGTTTGTGGGGCACCAGGTGCAAAAACAACATTTTTAGCGCAACTCATGCAAAATCAAGGCAACATTTACTCTATCGATTTCTCATCTAAACGTATGAAAACGTGGAAAAAAGAAACCACTCGGATGAAAACTATTATTGCTGAACCCATTGTAGCAGATGCCACTGTTTCGGTACCATTGCTTGGCGAGGCAGACCTTATTATTTTGGATCCACCCTGTACCAGCACAGGAGTATTTGCCAAACAACCCTCATCTAAATGGCGTTTGAGCCCAATGTCAATTCAAAACATGTCAGAGATTCAGTGGAAAATGATAAACAATTGTGCAGAAAAAGTAGCTAAAGGGGGAATTTTGGCTTACTCTACGTGCAGCATAACGGTCGAAGAGAACGAAAATATAATTGAGAGGTTCCTAAAAGAACACCTTGATTTCTCTTTATTGGAAATCGAACCTAAAATTGGATTGCCAGGACTAAACGGCTTAACCCAGTGCCAAAGACTCTACCCCCACATTCACCAATGCAATGGCTTTTTCATCGCAAAACTACAGAAGAAATAATCGACAAAAAATCAAGCCGTTCCAAAATCTCCCAGAGTTCTCTGCGGAGTTTCTTTGGTGAACAATGGATAAGTTATTTTTGTTCCTTGGACTTGAGCTAACGAGTTGAGTTCATGGTTAATAATGCTGTCTTTGCTTATTATGTGTTCAACTTTTATGTGCCTAACCAATAAGGCGTCCGATATGAGGTTGCGGTGGCAACGCCAAGGCAGCGCTTCTGCACACATTAATGCCAAACGGTTTTCCCTAGCCAAAGCCACTATTTTTAGCAGGTTATCCGTGAATTCTTGGGTCTGCATATAGTCTGCGTATCCTCGGAAGCCGCTGTTTTTCCAAGCCGTGTTAACTGATTCGTGTTTTGGATGTCGTAAACCGCCGATTTCGGGTATATGGATGTATCTTACGCCGTAATGTTTGAGGGTGGTTGGCAGAGTTTCTTTGTTAAACTGGGGGTTATGTCTACTTCGAGGAACTGTACGCACGTCGATAACTAGTGTTACACCATAAACCTCAAGAATCTGTACAAATTCTTCGAGCGTGCGGGTTGAATGACCAATTGTTAAAATTACTGTTTCTGATGCCTTAGACAAACAATCAAGTCCTCCAACAACATTAACTGTAGTGACTTTAAAATATAAAAATCAGAGACAACCGCTCTAATTCAATTTCAAGGTATCAGAGCTTAATTATCGAGATCTATTTCAGTACCAAAACTATAGGGGTCAATTTTTAGAAAAAAGCTTGATGGCTCATTTTATAATCAAATTCTATGATTAGATTTTCAAACTAACTCTAAATTATTTTTCCTATCTAATACATTAAATTTATTAATTATACCATACTGCATAAGGTAAAGGCGAATAACTGTGTCCCTATCAAAACGACTAAAAAATTTTAAGCCCTTCCAACTTGCATCTATTGCCTTCTATGCAGTCACGGGACTAATTTTTTTGGCTTTTTTGCCTTTAACAGGTTATCCACCTCATTTAGGGTTTCTTGGAATTTTTAGTTTGATAACAGCTTACAGTCTTTTTGTAAAGAGAGGTTGGGCACCTTGGTTAGTTGCAATATTATTCATTGTAAACACAGTCTTTTCATTAGATGTTCTGTTCTCAATTGGGTTAAGCAACATTATAGTTGCAGCAAGCATGCTTGTTTTTGCCGTTTTAACTTGGATGTTCACAGCGTATCTTTTATTGAAGAGAAAAGACTAAACTTTATTCGCAGAGCCCCGGAAGAGAAAAATCTCAATTTCTTCATCAACATCAATAAACTGCTCGTTCTCGGCAATTTCCACAAATCCGTCAGCTTTTGATAATGTCGTAATTGCACCTGAAGCCCCAGATTCTACAGGTTCTGCAATTAAACGGCAATTCTGGTCAAACTCTATTTTAACCATAACAAAAGTGCGTCTGCCTTTAGCACTAAACATTCTTGAACCGGCAAAACCTCTAACAACCTTCATGCCCACCACAGGTCTTCCTGCCAACTGTTGAATCAATGGCCTCGCAAGCAAATAGAAAATCAACAAAGCAGATGTTGGATGCCCTGGCAATGAAAAAATCGGTTTATCCCCAATAAATCCAATGGTTGTAGGTTTGCCAGGCTTAACTGCAATTCCATAAACTACTATTCCAGGTTTACCCAGTGAATCCAAGATTTGCGGAGTATAATCGCGTGGACCAACAGAGACACCGCCCGAAGTAATAACCATATCCGCAGAAGTTATTGCTGTCTGCAAAACTTTTGTTAAAGCTGCTTTGTCGTCTGGAACTACGCCGAAATAAACGGGTTTTCCGCCACTTTCAATTACGGCAGTACTAATGCTGTAAGCATTAATATCATAGATTTTTCCTGCTGGCAATTCTTTTCCTAGTTCGGTGATTTCATCACCAGTGGATAAAACGGCTACTATAGGAATTTTGGCGACCTTAACTTTAGTTAAACCCAAAGCTGCTAAAACACCAATCTCCGAAGAACCCAGCAATTGCCCTTTCTTGAGCACTACATCACCATTTTTAATGTCTGAGCCTTTCTTCATAACATTCTGGTTAGCCGTAATCGGGGTAAACACATTTAATTGAGTATCTTCTCGCTCAGTATCCTCAACCATTACAGCTGCGTCAGCTCCTTCAGGCATGGGAGCTCCGGTAACAATTTCAACCGCTTCGCCATCTGCAACCATAACATTAGGCTGTTCACCGGCACAAATCGCGCCAGTAACCTTCAATTTTATAGGTTCGTTTTCATCGGCTCCAAATGTGTCTTTGGATTTTACTGCATATCCGTCGACGGTTGAACGGCTAAACGGAGGAATATCCAAAGTTGAAACTACATCTTGGTTGAGAACGCGATTGAAAGCTTCCAAAAGTACGGCGTCTTCTTCACCTAAAGAAACAGGTTTAAAATTGTCGTTAATAGTTTTTTTTGCTTCATTAAGAGTCATGAGTTTTCTAAACATTATTCACTACCTCTAAGAGGCCGAACATTTGAACAAATATTGTTTCGCCTTCACTAATTCCTTCACGGTTTTCTGGAACAATAAGATAACCGTTACTTTGAGTCATTGTAGATATTGATCCTGACCCTTTGACGCTAACCGGTTCAGCAAATAAATCTCCGTCTTCCAAAGTGACTCGAACTCGAGCATAAGTTTTTCTCCCCAAAACACTTGTAATTTTTCGTTTCAAAACAGCTTTGATCGTGGGTCTAAATTCGGTATGTGCCATCCCTAACAGTTTGGAAATTAAAGGTCTGCCGAATACTTCAAAACCGATAACTGCAGCAACTGGATTGCCTGACAAAATCAGAACAGGTTTACCTTCAAGCATTGCCACTCCAGTTGGCATGGCCGGACGAAGTGCAACACCATGCACTATTACTCCAGGTTTTCCCAACTTATTTACTACTTCAGGAACTAAATCTAAGCCGCCAACACTGGTTCCTCCAGTAGTGATAACAGCATCGTTAGTTTTAATGGCGTTTTCTATTTTTTGGCTAATTTCATCAATTTTATCTTTTGCGATTCCAAAGTCAGTTGTTTCTGCGCCAAGTTCATGACACATAGCCGAAATCATGGTTTTGTTTGAATCAAAAATTTGATTACTCGCTCGATCGGTTGCTACTTCAACTATTTCGTTGCCGGTTGCAATGATAGCGATTCTTGGTTTATGAGTAACTTTGAGATTTGAGTGCCCTAGTGCAGCAGCTAATCCTAGATGATATGGATTCAAACGTGTGCCAGCTTCAACAAGTAGGTCGCCTTGTTTAATATCCTCACCAATCTTAGAAATGTTGGTCCAGGGTGCAAGTTGACCCCAAGCTTGCAAATGCTCTCCACACTTCGTGGTATCTTCAATCATAACAACTGCGTCTGCGCCATTAGGAATGGGATTTCCCGTCCAAACCTGCATAGCTTCTTTAGAATTTACCTGACCTGCTTGGATTATTTGCAGAACTACGGGTTTGGATTGTGTTGCACTTACCAAATCAACTGATTTAACTGCGTAGCCATCCATAGCTGATTTATCAAAACGGGGCAAAGCTTCATGAGCGATAAGATCTTCAGCTAGTACGCGACCTAATGCTTCGCGAAGCGGTACCTCATCAACGTTGGGCTTGCCAATCTGCAATGCACTGAACCACGTCTGAAGTGCCTGATCAACAAATGTTAATTTTTGAAATCCCTTAAGTTTCACCAAAACAGTTGCCACAGAAGAGCATTGTCAATTTATAATAAAAAACATATCGAAACTAATAACAAATTAACAAATAGACAATATTGACTATGAAAAGATAAAATCTCTTTTTCCTACACCAGCCCCATTAAGAAAAAGATCTATTGCAAATTATTTCTATTTTTTATTTCTTAACAGCTGCTTCAGCTGTTATTTTTTTTAGAAATATTTTGATATCTTCATTTTGACCGTAAACTACTAGGCGCCCATCATTTTGCATTTTTACTTGAAGTTTATGTTCGTTTGCAAGTTGCAAAATCCTTTGTTTCGGCAATGTCTCTATAGGTTCAACTCGAACCCATTTTTGATCTCTGGGAACTCCCGTTACGAAGTTGTTTTCTGTTATTGTCTCTTCACAGACTTCAGTATTGGCTTCTTCCAGGCGCCTTAGCCATTGATCAGCAGTTTCAGAGCCAAATATTTTTTGAGCTTCATTTATCAAGTAACCTTCAACGTTTGCAGTGTATTCTTCAGCTCTCTCGATAGCGTCACCGCCGCCTTTAATACAAGAAAGTTTAATCATTGATTTGGCAGCTCTCAAATCCTCCATAATAGGAGATGGAATGGTGACTCCTTTTTTCTTTAATTCAATTAGCATTTCTTCGAGCAGTTTCCAAGTCGCCGTATTGTGACCCATACACTTTACCTTGTTTAATCTAGGCGTTTTTGTTCTATAAAGATTTAATCGTGGAATATTTAGTTTGGAAAGAAATAAATCATTAACTCTGTAATAATTAATTAGCAAGTTTTCACGAAAGATCAATCATTCACTTGCCTTCTCTTGAGGAAATGTATTTTATCGGTGACAAAAATGAACTTGAGAATCATAAAGTCTGAGGGATTAGCCCACAACAGCTACTACCTATCCAGTGAGAAAGAAGCAGTCGTAATTGATCCACGTCGAGACTGCGAAATCTATGCTCAAATTGCTAAGGAAGAATGTACTAAAATTAAACATATTTTGGAAACGCATCGAAACGAAGATTATGCAATTGGCTCACTCGAATTGCAGAATATGACTAACGCAGAAATTGGGCATAGCAAGGAACTGAACTTCAAGTATGGTGAAAACTTCCTATCCGAAGGAGATGGCTTAAGTTTTGGCAATATGAAAATCAAAGCAATATGCACTGAAGGTCATACGAATGAATCCATGTGCTATTTTGTTTATCAGTCTGGAAACGTTACACCGCAGATGGTTTTCACCGGCGATACTCTCTTCGCTGGCTCCGTGGGAAGAATAGACCTATACGGTAAAAGTACACGAACGATTCAAGCTGAAAAACTCTATTTCAGTCTACACGAAAAGTTGTTGCTTCTGGGCGACCATGTGCTAGTTTATCCTGCGCATGGAGCGGGCAGCGTTTGCGGACAAGGTATAAGCGGAATGGAACCAACCACTCTGGGATTTGAAAAGAAAACCAACCCCTACCTTCAGCTAAGTAAAGAAGAATTCATCAAAAAACTGGTCGCTGAAGAATTAGTGGTTCCTCGTTACTTCAAGAAAATGGAGGAGCTCAACTTAAACGGTCCTCCGCTTCTAAGTGAGCTATCTTACCCAAGACCCCTCTCACTACTTGAATTTGAGGAAGAAATGCATAAACAAAATATGATAATAATTGACACTCGCTTGCCCTACGCTTTTGCAGGTTCACACATTCCAAATTCGCTTAGCTTATGGCTTGGAGGAACCAGTGTCTACCCAGGATGGATTCTTGATATCAACCAATATATCATCTTTATCCATGAACGACCAAGCGACATAGATTTGGCAACACCAAGGTTGAGGCGGCTTGGATTTGATAATATGTGCGGGTATCTTTGTGGGGGCATGAATGAGTGGCAGGAAGCAGGTAAAACCATTAGAAGTTTCGATACCATTTCGGTGACGGAACTCAAGGACCGATTGACCAAGGGTGAAGTTTTGCTTTTAGATGTAAGGGATCCACCTGAATGGGAAGAAGATGGCTTTGTTGAAAAAGCGACCAGAATATTTTTTGCCGATTTACAACAAAAGACGGATTCACTGCCCAAAGGCAAACAAATTGCGGTAACTTGCTCTGTAGGCAACCGCTCCAGCATAGGAGCAAGCATACTTGAACGAAAAGGGTTTGTTAAGGTCAGTAACGTCTTGGGGGGCATGACGGCTTGGAATAATCTTGGTTATCCAACAACCAAGGGAACTTAGCTTTCACCTTTTAATGTTTTAGCGATTCTTTTCGGAGTATCTTTGGGTTCCAAAAGGTCCTTCACAAGGTTATATTGGCGTTGGTAAATGTGACAGTTCTTTGAATGGAAAATTAGTTTACCAGTTTTCAGCGATAGATTACCGCGTTCGTTTATTTCGTTTACGAAGGCTTCATTGAAAAGTTGGAGCCCGGCAATGTTAGCAGGCAACCCGCCAAAAGAGTCCCAGCTGCGAAAATAACAAGTTAGATGCATACGGTTATCAAGGATTTCAGTATCAATGAGACTTAAACATGGCGGTTCACTTTTCTTATGGTTTTCATCGAATTTTTTTATATCAGTGGGAAGCCTTATAACCATTGTAACTTGACGGTCTCTTTGCTCTTCGACATACCTCTTGATAGCTTCTTCTACTTGGTTTATGGGATGGTTAAGCCTGCTACCATAAGTGTAAGTTTCATCCTCTTGTTTTTCGCCACACCATAAATATTCCAGCGCATAACCTTGGACGTACTTAAAATCGCAAGGGGCTTTGTCGCTAACAAGAGGTCTATTTTCAGGATGACTAATTTCGATAGTTAAATTGAGTTTTTTGGTTTCGGTTTCTTCGGACCCAAAGCCAACCGGGTAAATGTCACCTTCTTTCCATATGTTGCTGAGCACTTTGAACCATGCATCAGGGAGATCGAAGGCGGAAATCTTTACGTGTTTCATGGTGTTCTTTCATTTCATTGTTGCTCGGCACTTAATTATTTTTGGGAGACACCCAACTTTTGGTCACATAAACTTAATGGAGAAGCCAAGATAGGAGCAATGTTCACCCTAAAATTTCACTTGGAACAATTTAATGGAAGGAAAACTTTGTTTTCTCTATCATCTGCCCATTTAGGGAAATTGTGAGGTCGAAAAATAAAACAAAAATAAATGACTTTCTAATCTTAATAAATATAATAAAGAAAAGAAGTTTTGGCTTAGTAGGGCATTCCGCCCATACCGCCCATTCCACCCATGCCGCCGCCCATGCCTCCCATTCCTGGTGGCATTTGGGGCATCTTTCCGCCGCCTTTGATGCTAATTAAGTCGTCGATTTTCAATATCATGTTGGTTGCTTCGGTTGCAGATTTGATAACTTGCTGCTTGACTCGGAGTGGTTCAATAATCATTTTGTCGCACATGTTTACGATTTTACCAGTAGTTACATCGATGCCGAAAACTTGGCTGTTTGCTTTCTCGTGCTGTGATCTTAGTGCAACCATGATGTCTATGGGGTCTAAGCCTGCGTTCTCCGCAAGTGTAAGCGGGATTTCTTCAACTGCGTCTGCGAATGCTTCAACTGCAAGTTGCTCGCGTCCGCCAACTTTCACTGCGAAAGCGCGAAGGTTCTTTGCTAATTCTGCTTCGGGTGCGCCGCCGCCTGCGACGATTTTGCCATCTTCAATTGCATTACGTACTACGCATAAGCCATCGTGCAGTGAACGTTCTGCTTCATCTATTACGTGGTTTGATGCACCTCTAATAACTATTGTCACTGCTTTTGGGTTTTTGCAGTCGCGGATGTATATTAATTTGTCATCGCCGATTTTGACTTCTTCAACGCGTTTAGCTTTGCCAAGTGCGTCAGGTGTTAAGTCTTTTACACTTGCACCTATACTTGCTCCTGTGGCACGAGAGAGTTTTTCCATATCGCTGCTACTGACACTTTTAACGGCTAAAACGCCTGCTTTGCTAAGGAAGTGCAGCACCATGTCGTCGATGCCTTTTTCACAGAAAATAACATTGGCACCTGATTTGGTAATAGCAGTAACCATTTCTTTTAACATACGTTCTTCTTCGTCAAGGAACATCTTCATCTGATCTGGACTTTCAATGTTAATTTTAGCGTCAAACTCTGTTTTCTCAATTTCTAATTTAGCATTTAGAAGAGCGATTTTTGCACCATCAATTAGTTTTGGCATACCTGAACTAGCGACTTCTTTGTCAAGGACCATGCCTTTCACAAGTTCTGTTTCATCTAGGCTTTGGCCATGTTTCTTAACGACTTTTATCAGGTCGATATCAGAGACATACTTGTTTCCTGTTTTTTCAGAAACTTGTTTTACAGCTTCAACTATTATTTTTGCAAAATGGTCTTCTGCAACGTTTATGCTTTTGCTTGAGATGGATGTAATTGCAATATTCCTAAGGGTTTTTTCATCCTCGAATGTAACGGGAATAGCTATTTTTTCTAGAATTTTCTGTGCTTCTTCACTTGCTTTTTTGTATCCTTCAATTATAACAGTGGGATGTATATTTTTATCAAGCAAGCCTTCAGCTTTTGCAAGTAATTCTCCCGCTAGAATGACTGCGGTTGTTGTTCCGTCGCCAACTTCATTATCTTGTGCTTTTGCAACTTCAACGAGCATTTTTGCTGCTGGATGCTGAACGTCAAGCTCTTTCATGATGGTTGCGCCGTCGTTGGTTATTGCAACATCGCCCATGCTACTCACGAGCATTTTATCCATTCCGCATGGACCGAGTGTAGATTTAACTGCTTCAGCCACTATTTTTGCAGCCATTATGTTGTTTTTTTGTGCTTCTCGACCACTTGATCGGCCGGTGCCTTCTTTTAGTACTAGAATTGGAATGTTTCCACTACCTTGAGACATGTTTTTCACCAAATATTTCCTTTAGAGTTATTAGATTCTAAACGGAACAATCAAACCTTTAGATATAAATTTTTCCCAGCCTAAGCATATATTCGACAGGATTTACCTGTTTCAAAATCTGGAAGGATTAGCTCTTTGTTTCGCCCTTTTCTTTCTTGGTTTTATTCGTGGTTGCAGCTGCAATGCGTTCTGCATCTTCTTCAGACGCACCTCTTTTAAGCTCAGATTCTTTGATGTGCTCGTACTGCCTTTTTCTTTTTTCACTTTCAATACCCCTTGGAGGCAAACAATCACCACCTTAAGAAGGCACATTTTCTAAAAATAATTCAACATAATTTCTTTATTTGGCGAGAATTTAAGAATATGTGATTGTACGTATGATCAAACATCGCAATTATACATTTTAAAAAAGTAACTATGGAAACAAAAAGGCTATTTGGCTTTAATTATGTGGTAACCTGATGCTTTTCGGAGTCTATTCATCACTGCTAAGCCAAGTCCGTCGGAAGATACACCCTCAGCAATTATGACATCAACGTTTTCTGCGTCAACTTCTCTTAGAAGGCGAAATAAGTTTTGAGCAACAGAAGCCAAGTTAGAGCGGCTGCCAAGCGATTTAACTACATCTTCTTTGTAAGCAGTTTGGGTTTCATCGGTGGCGAGGATTCCTACTTTTTTCCCTTTTCTGCCTGTATGATTCTGATAATTCTTTTACTTTGCTTATAACTGCTAAAACATTTCCTTCTATAAGAATAACTTCTGCTTTTGGCGCATAATGCTTGTGTTTCATTCCAGGCGACCTTATCTCCTGAAGCGTTAACTCTTGTTCAGCTTGGACGAAAACATGAAGTTTAATGTCGCCCAAGACTTTCTTTAACGCTTCAAAAGATGTGCCACCTGGTCGAAGAAGCATCGGTGGATCTACACTCAAGTCTACGACGGTAGATTCTACTCCGATGTTCGTTGCTCCACCATCTATTATAGCGTCGATTTTTCCATTGAGGTCTTCGTAAACGTGTTGTGCGATGGTCGGACTGGGTTTGCCGGCGAGGTTTGCACTTGGTGCCGCAATTGGACAACGACTTAGTTTGATTAGTTCAAGGGCTACTTTGTGTTTTGGCATACGAATCGCAACTGTATCCAAGCCTGCAACCGTTTCTTTCGGGACATTATGTTTGAACGTCTAAAGATTAGTGTTAATGGTCCAGGCCAAAATTTTTCCATCAAAATCAGAGCTTTTGCGGGCACCTCATCAACTAATCTATAGACTTCCGCTAACTCAGCCACATGAATGATTGGTGGATTATCCAACGGTCGTTTCTTAGCTTCAAAGAGTGCCAACACAGCTGTTTTGTTAAGCGCGTCTGCTCCTAAGCCATAAACTGTCTCTGTTGGAAATGCAACTAATCCCCCTTTTTGGATTATTTTGGCTGCCAATTGGATTTTTTTTGGGTCGGGTTTTTCTGGGTTTACTTTTACTACGAGGGTTTTCATTGGGGGTTCCTATCATGTTCAAGCACAACTGAAGTCTCTATTTGTCGCGCAGGAATGTTCCAGTATTTCTTTAGGACTTTATTTGTTTCTTCTCTTGAAAGAAGTCTAAATCCATGGTTTTCATAGAATCTGACTGCCCAGGTCGCGGTTTCCCAAGTTCCAACAAGAATCCTTTCCGTTTGGGCTAAAATTAGCAGATGATTTTAAGAGTTTTTCCCCTATGCCTTTTCGCTGGTGGTTTGTCAGAGTGTATGCATGTCTGATTAATGTAACATCGTTGACAAGTTGAATCCCCATAACTGCGATTAAAGTGTTATTTTCTAAATAGCCATAGAAGTGAATGCCGCTTAGAATTTCTTCTTTTAGTTCTTGGGCAGTCATGTATGGTTCTTTCCATCTATCCTTTGGTATTTTGCCTTTGTAAGCAGTGGCAGCGTCGTTTATCACGGTTAAAATATCTTGAAAGTTAATGTTTGTTAGTTTGCAAATCATTACAATTTCACTTTGCAGAAAAAGTTAGATTGCTGTGGGTTCTTTATGGCTTTCACTTTTAATCAATTTGTCGATAAGATGCATAAAGAATGATTGTGCTTGCAGTTCAGTTACTGTTTCAAGATAGACTGATACCATAGCGATTTTACCTTTCTTAGAAGCAACAAGTTCCGCAAACATCCGTGCTGAAATAACATTCTTATCACCTAAGAGCACAGATGAAGTTACTGAGCCAAGAAGGTCTTTGGGTTTTGGAACAGCGATTGCCAAAGTACCAAGCTTGTCTTCTTTTTCACTCAGCATAATCATGATTGAGTTTTTAGCTTCCACATAAACTGCTAGAAAACGAATGTCTTTCTCTTGCACTTCTTCCTTTACGACTTTGGCGCGTTCCACTTGTCCTTCGCCTCTTGTGTTCTTGGTTAATGTTTGGATACTTAAAAAGACTTCACAAAATTCTCTGATTTTCATAAAAAGTGATTTGGGTAAAACCTTAAGGATAGAGTAACTATATTGTATAGTAAGGTTTGGGCATGAGCAGCTCTAATCGGGTTAGGAAATTTTTGGTTCCAACATTCCTAATTGTAATTTTAGCTGTTTCGATATTTACAGTTTACTTGTCGTCTTCTAATGGCAACCAAATCAAAGCTCAACCCAATGCTTATGTGGGTGTCGCATTTTGTGGAAACACGACAGACCAGGCAAAACAACTCATCGACAAAGTGAAAAGTTATACTAACTTATTTATTTTGGATTCGGGTAGAAACCCAATAAGCGCTGATCAGTCAAAGGTTGAGGAAGTGTGCGATTACGCTGTCGGCAAGGGTTTATACATTATTGTTAATTTGGGAGTTAAAAATGAGTATGACTCTTCTAATTGGTTTTGGGATCAAGCTTCTCTTGAGGGCATAAAACAGCAGTGGACACAGAGATGGGGGGACAAATTCTTAGGCATTTACTATAACGATGAACCAGGAGGCATTCAATTGGATGGCAGTTGGAGACAATTCTATGAGGAAACCATGAAGCACCTTGGCAACAGCAGTTTTCCAGCCTTGCGATCACTAAATGAGATTGCTCTGAAACTAGCTGCTTACGTCGAAAACGGAACTAAACCATCCCCCGACGATTATGAATTAGAAGCTGAGTTTTTCATGGATTATGTTATCACCCATGATCCTGGTATTGAAAACCTGACAGCCGCCGGTATTCGAACCTTTACGTCGGATTATGGTTTGTATTGGTGGGATTACAAAGGCGGATATGATGTTATGTTCGCAGAGTTAGGCTGGAATGTTAGTATTGCGGAGCAAATTGCCTTAGTTAAAGGAGCTGCTAGGTTGCAGGATAAAGAGTGGGGAACAATGATTACCTGGAAGTATCGTTCGCCGCCCTACCTTGATAGTGGGGATGAAATTTACAATCAGATGTTAATGTCATATCAAGCGGGAGCAAAATACATCGCCGTTTTCAATTACCCCTACGAAGGGGGCGTCTACGGAACCCTCACAGATGACCATTTTGCTGCGCTCCAAAGATTCTGGAACGATATAACCACCAAACAATATGCCGATTTAAGCAGCCCTCAAGCTGCCTTGGTTTTGCCCAAAAACTTCGGTTGGGGCCTACGCAACCCCAATGATACCGTGTGGGGTTTCTGGTTAACTGACAACCGAACAAATCAGGTTGCAGTCGTAACTGCTATGTGCATATACTATTACGGCGTCAACTTAGACATAGTTTATGAGGATTCAACATACCCTATTACAAACGTGGCTTACCAGAAAGTATACTATTGGAACGCTACAGCAATTTAACATGCCCAAATCAACCGCGTTTTAGGTTGGAAATGCTTAATTAAGAGCTTATCTTATTGCTGGTACGGAAGGAATAAAAAGTGAGTGACGAAATTTCAAAATTACCGCCTAACGTTCAAGAACGACTTCTCAGGCTTCAACAACTGCAGCAAACCTTACAATCTATCTTAGCGCAGAAACAGCAGGTTGACATGGAAAAAACCGAGGTCGAACAAACCTTAGCTGAGCTACAAAAAACACCTGATGACGCAGTCATCTACAAAGCAATTGGCTCGCTACTTGTTAAGGCAGAAAAACCAAAAGTAAACGAAGAACTTGCAGAGCGCAAATCGCTTTTAGATACAAGAAGCACTGTAATGACAAGACAAGAAGAACGCATACGCAGCCAAGTTAAAGAAGCACAAACCAAACTACAAGAAGACCTAAGTCCCGTCTCTGGTCAACCCCTATCTTAAGGTGAAGCTTGTGGTAGAGCTCGGATTCCCAGAGCTAACCACTGAGCAAATTGAAAATCTTTGCTCCACCGCCGAAAACGCCGCCAGAAAATATGTTTTATCCAAAGTTTCTAACAAAGATATTCATCGCTTAGATATTAGCGTTGAAGCTGATGGGTCAAAACCAGTAAATGTAACAGTTGAAATCGACCTTATTTTAGACCCCCAAACGAAAAGTGTTGATGCTGATACTTTGGTTAAAGATGCAGTGAATGAGGCACACAAAGCTACTGAAAACTTTTTGAGAAAGATAAAATGAGCTTTAAAGAATTACTTCAAGTTTTAGAAGATGCAAAGGCATCATTCATTCTTTTACTTTGTCATCGTAGTGCTGACGCTGACGCGATTTGTTCAGCTTACGCATTGCAAGGTTTGCTTAAACGTTTTTTGCCAAACGCAGTCATAGAGATTGGCTGTCCACAGGGAGTCAACAAGCCAGCTAAAGTACTGTTTGAACGCATGCCCATAACTGTGAACCTTAAACCCAACATTGAATCAGCAGAAGCCATAGTACTCTTAGACATGAACACAGTTGAGCAACTAGATGAATTTGCCAATATCATAAAGAAATCTCCTTCACCCAAACTAATCATCGACCACCATGCACCCAGCCCTGAAACGATGCAAACATGCAAGTTCTGCTTAGTAGACGAAAAAGCAGCTGCTAACTGCGAATTAATCTATCGACTTTTCAGCCAAGCGGAAGTTGAGCCTAACCTTAACGAGGCAAAAGCACTGTTTATCGGCATAGCCTTTGATACTAGGCATTTTGCGTTGGCTAATTCGCCGACTTTTGAGATTATTGCTAAATTAGTTGTCAAAGGTATAGATGCTCAGCAAACATTGGCACAGTTTGCCCTACCAATAGACCCTTCTGAGCGGGTTGCGAAGCTGAAGGCTTGCAAGAGAGCAAAAATCATAAAGGTTGAAGGTTGGATTATTGCACTTTCTCATGTTAGTGCTTATCAGGCTCCTGCTGCCAAAGCTCTTGTTGATTTAGGGGCGCATATGTCGGCTGTAGCAGGGAAAAAGAATGGAAAAGTTGAGTTGAGTTTGAGGTCAACGCGTCAATTCAATGAGTTAGCAGGTGTTCATTTAGGGGTTGATATTGCTGCACCGCTTGGCGAGTATTTGCATGGGGTTGGCGGTGGACATGCTATGGCTTCAGGTGTAAGCGGGACAGGCGAAATCCAAGAAGCGCTTAAACAATGTCTTGTACTTTTAAAACAGAAAATAGCCAAAACTGCGTAGTTACGCTTAAATGAGCAAACTCTCACGCTTAATTTAAGCAGGCACAATAAATATGGCAATAATTGAAACAAAAAACCTTTCTTACACCTATCCAGGTGCCACAAGACCATCAATTGTGGATGTTTCAATTAGAGTAGAGAAAGGAGAATTTGTTTTGATTACTGGTCCAAGTGGTTGTGGAAAAACAACTTTGTGCCGATGCTTCAACGGATTGGTTCCTCATTTTTATCAAGGCGAATTAAAAGGTGAAATTTCTGTTTCTGGAATTGACACGCTTAAACATCACACCTACGAGATGGCAAAACACGTTGGTTTGGTATTCCAGAACCCTGAAAACCAACTTTTCGCATTATCAATTGAAAAAGATGTGGCATTTGGATTGGAAAATATGGGGGTTCCACGTGAGGAAATGCGAAGAAAAGTTGATTGGGCACTCAACCAAACAGGCATCTATGATATACGCGAACGTTCACCCCACGAAATCTCAGGGGGACAACAGCAACGCGTAGCAATTGCATCTGTGCTTGCAATGGAGCCAGAAGTCATCGTTTTAGATGAGCCTACTTCTTTTCTTGACCCGCTAAGTGCTGAGAAAATATTTGAGGTAATTTATAGATTAAACAAGGAGCAAGGAATCACGGTCATCCTTGTTGAGCACCGTTTGGATTTGACAGCCAAATATGCTAATCACCTCATCGTTATGGATGAAGGAAAAGTGCGGTTTGAAGGCGATCCAAGGCAAATCCTAAGCTCAGAGGAAACCCGTTTAATCGGAGTTGGAATTCCAAAGGCGACACTGCTTTATCAGATGCTCAAAAAAGAAGGCTTAAATCTAGATGACAGAACCCCGTTATCCTCTGAGGAATTAGCTGATCAATTGATTAAGGAGCTATCGCCCAAATGATTGAGGCACAAGACATCCGCTATTCTTACCCCAACAAAGTCGAAGCTCTAAAAGGCGTCTCACTAACCATCCAAGACGGCGAATTTGTCGCCATTATGGGGCAGAACGGTGCTGGAAAATCAACCCTTGTCAAACACTTTAACGGATTATTGAAGCCTTCACAAGGTAAAGTCCGCGTAGATGGCGTTGAAACAACTAAGTCAAGCGTTGCAGCCTTAGCGCGAAACGTGGGCTTCGTTTTCCAAAACCCTGATCACCAACTATTCAGCGAAACAGTCGAAGAAGAAATCGCTTTTGCCCTCAAAAACTTCGGTTTCAAAACAGAAGTTATCGAAGAACGAGTTACTTGGGCTTTGAACCTGATGTCGTTAACTCAGTACAGAAAAACCTCACCTTTCTTGCTTAGCGGGGGGGAACGAAAACGGGTGGCGTTGGCTTCGGTTTTAGCTTGGGACCCAAAAACGTTGATTTTAGATGAACCAACTATTGGGCAGGACCATGAGCAGAAGGAGAAGCTTCGCCAATTCATCATTCAGATGCAGTCGCAGAAGAAAACAGTTGTAACTGTGACGCACGATGTGGAGTTTGTGGCAGAATGCAACCCACGTGTAGTATTGATGAAAGATGGCAAGATCGTTGCGGATGGTGTCGGAAAAGAAATCCTCACTGACCCAGCACTTTTAGAGTTATCGTCAATTGTGTTGCCACAGATAGCTCAAGTTTTCAATAAACTTGAGCCACTAGGTTTTCCCAAGGACATAATTGATATTTACGAAGCCAAAGCAATCATATTGAAAGCCAAGGAGAGCAAACAGGGCATATGAGCGTTTTTGACGGTCTAAGGTTCAGAAAAGTTTACTCTCCAATCCACAATCTAGACCCCCGAATAAAGTTCGTGTATGTCATCGCTATCTTTATCGTAGCTATTCTCTTTTTCCAGATTATTCCGTTGCTTCTCTTGTTCTTTATGCAGATACCTTTTGTTCTTTTAGCACGTGTTCAGAGGCAGTGGCTACGTTCACTACGTGGAGCAGCTTTTCTTGCCACATTCATTTTCGTAGTTAACGTTGGCACAACCTATTTCACTTCAGGGTACTTGTTGACGGCTCAAAATGTGGAGAATGCAGCAGCAATGACTTTGCGCTTTGTCGTGCTCGTTGAGTCGTTTTCAGTTTTTTTCCTAACCACTTCACCAGATCACTTAGGTTTGGCTCTGGAGGAATCACGCGTGCCCTACGAATTCGCTTTTGCCTTTACGACTGCAGTGCGTTTTGTTCCTGTTTTAGCTGAGGAAGCCCAGACAATTATGGATGCCCAGAAAGCCCGTGGATTGGAGCTCGAGAAGGGTGGCTTGCTTAAAAGAATTAGAAATTATGTACCTGTACTTATCCCGTTGATTGTTAGTGCCATTCGCAGGAGTTTGGAGCTAGCGGAGGCAATGGAGTCACGAGCATGGGGAGCCACAAAAAAACGCACAAACTTGTATTTACTTAAGTTACACAAAGGCGACTATACATTATTAGCAATTGCTTTTGGAATATTGGCTATAGCTGTTTACGTGCACTTTTTTGTATCGATCCCAACAATCACTCAGTTATTATAATAGATGGATCTCAATCCAACTGTCACATTAAACGCGAATGGAATCAAAAATTTTTGGATAGTCAAATGTTTAGATTCCCTAATCTTTTTTCTCTAACTGTTATCCTTCTTCACTATCGCATTTTAAGAGAAAACAATATTGCCAACGTGACCTAAAGGGTGAAAGGGATTAGAATGGCAGAGCAAACTCGTTTTGGACCAGCAGGCGTTCCACCAATGTTCAGGCTTCTAGGCGCAACTATGGCTGACGTACCCAAGCTTCTGCATGAAGAGGGATTAGACGCTTTTGAGTATCAAGCTTCACGCTGGGGACCTAAGCCGCAGATGAAAATAGAAGACGCACGAAAACTTGGGGATGAATCAAGAAAAAACGATGTTAAACTAAGCATGCACGGCTCCTACTTTGTTAACCTGTCAGGCAAAAAAGAGGTTGTGGAAGCCAGCAAACGGCGCCTAATAGCTTGCGCCACCGCCGCCGACTGGATGGGCGCCTACGTCGTTGTTTTCCATACTGGTTTTTACGGTAAATTCGAAAAAGACTACGCCCTTAAAACCTGCATAGTCGCCCTCAAAGAAATCAGCACAGAAATGAAAGCTCTCGGGTTAAAAGCCAAGCTTGGACCAGAAACCATGGGTAAGAAATCCCAAGTGGGCACCATCGACGAAATCTTAACCATCTGCCAAGAAGTCGAAGGCACACAACTAGTCATTGACTGGGGTCACCTGCACGCGTTACACCTAGGCGCCCTCAAAAAAGTCGAGGACTTCCGCGCAATCGCCGAAAAAGTCGAGTTAAAGCTTGGAACAGAAACGCTCAGGAACATGCATTGTCACTTCTCAAAGATAGAGTTTTCAAGTCAAGGCGAAAAATGTCACCACACCCTCGACGAAGAAAGGTATGGACCAGAATTCAGATTGCTCGCTGAAGTAATTGTGGATTTTGGGTTGCATCCAACAATGATTTGCGAATCACCCATTTCTAGATGTTGATGCAAGAAAAATGAAGGAAACACTGAAAGAAGTTATCGAAACTAAACAACCAAAAACATCATAGCATCATTTTTGGGTTAATATTTGGATCCTAATAGGAACCCAATGAAGTAGCTTATGGAGGTAAGTAAGCACAATAGTCTAAGAGTGGCAAGTTGTATTCACGTTTACAACGCTCATTAATATATTGAAAATTTGAACTTATTTTGAGTGAAGAAAAGTTTAGAACCAGATACCGCTTTTCTATGTTTTTTGAGACAGTAACCGTTCAGCCAGTTGAAGTTCCTGCACCGTATTAATATTGACTGCTAATTCCTCGATCTCCATCAAATAGATATCTTGGTCAAGCCACTCGTCACCATACCGTTTGTGCCCATCGATAACGTTGATTCCGACAGGTACAACATCTTGGTCGTCGGCTTTGAAAGAATATCCGATGCACATGCCGAGTTTAGCTTTGATTTCCAGCGGAACCGCAACTGTCAATGCAGGTTTTCCGCAGTCCTCATATCGTTCCACGACAGAATCTATCATTTCACCCTTGACCAGTGGTAGATCAGCGGCGATGGCTAAGAAAATGCCGAGTTTGAGGGTTTGAACAGCGTAGCCCATGTCGGAAACGTAGTCTTTGCCAGGGGTTTCGATAACTTGGACTCCGAGTTGCTTCATTAGTTGGGTGGTTTTGGGTGTACAACTAGAAGTGGCGACAATGATGGAGTCGATTTTTTTGGCAGTCCTTTAATGCTGCAAGTACGTATTCGATAACGGGTTTGCCACAGACTTTAACCAGTGGTTTCTCTTCTGCAATTCGCATACGTGTGCCTTTGCCACCAGCCATAACGAGCGCAACTATACCCATGCAATTACCGCCAACAAAACAACGGCGCAAATCATCCGCGCCAACTCGTTAGTGGCTCCAAAAACGTCGCCTGTAACGCCTTTAAAGTGTTTATGTGCAACTGCAACCATCACTAATCCCGTTATTAAGCCTGCCAGAATGGTGAAGACTCCTGCCCAATGCAAAAGTGGCAAAGCAATCGCTAAAGAAATCAGTATTGCTGCAACCAAACGCAAATTGCCCTTGCTTCCATGCATGGCTTCCAGAAACGGTGAGTTCATGCCTTGATGAACAGATTTTCCTGCCCGAGCAACTATAACCATCGACAATTTTGCGCATAACTCAATCACAATTAAAGCGGGAAAAATTAAGGGTAATGCTAAACTCCCAATGAACTATAGTCCTGCCGAGTTCAGCAAATGCGAAAGCAGTGATAATGTAGGTCATAAAAGTCAGTCCAATGGCGCCTGCACCTGTCAACTGGTCATGCATAACTTCAATTTTACGTTCAGCGGAACCATGCACCATTATGCCGTCGCCAAAGTCCAACAGCCCATCCGTATGATGCAATCCAGTCATCCATAGAAGTAGAGCCAACGTCAAAGCGCCGACAACAAGACCAGGCAAGAACTGGTATGCCACCCACCCGAACAAGCCAGCTAGTAACCCAAGAAAAGCACCGATTAATGGGAAAGCCCACATGTTTCGTGCGCAGTCCGTAAGTAAGTCTTTGTCCATGGCAACTGGGAAAACGGTTAAGAAAGAAAAAAGATTCTTTAGCTCTTTAACAACCAAACCCGAGTCACTTTATGCTCATCAATAGAGCATAATTACGCTCTATTTCCTTAAGAAGTATATCCTTCGTGACGGCGCCACCAAGTTTGGACATGGCTGCAATTGATGCGCCGCCTGCGCCTACGCCTTCTTTGACGAGCCCTGTTTCGTAAATTCTCAAGCCTGGATACTTTGAGGGACCAAAATCTAGGTCAGCCGCCAGAATGGGTACGTCGCAGAATTGTTTTACTATGCCGCAGATGTCGGAGTGTTTGTCTTTTGCCACCCAACGTGTCGTGCCCACAGCCACATTGCACAGCGCTTCTGGGTTTAAAGCGTTAATTATTGCTAAAACAGCAGTCATTTGGGTTCCACCAGCCATCAATACAGGCGACTGTTTTGCTCCACCAATAACTAAGCCAGCCATAGCCGCCATCATTGGGTCGCCTACGCAGGAAACCGCTTGTATGGGGTTATTTTTTAGACTGCCGAATTTTTCTTTTGCAGCTTTTAAGCCAGCGGCAACAACTTCAGCTTTTAGATTGTGTGGGTTTTCCGGTAAGGTGCTACTTACTTTTCCCTGTGCATTTACTCCCAAAGCAGACAGAACACCCAGTGCAGTTGTTGTTCCTCCAGGAATGCTCTCGCCAATAACTAAGTAATCCGACACTTTAGCCATTTGTTCCCCTAAAATCTTTGCTCGTTCAATAACTTCTTCCACGTTATCGACGGAATTGCCCGTTCGGATATCTCTGCCACTGCTACCTCCCAAGTCAATGTAGGGAATCTGGGGTTTAACTTTCACACCACCATTAACAACCATTACAGGTATGTCTGCTAAACGTAAAGCCGACATCGTTATCAATCCTGGTGTCGGAATTCCGTCAGGCGTTATCGGCACCCCGGCAATCGATTTGCATTTTCCTAAAAGCAGCAGTTCTGCGTCTGCTGGCGGAGTAAAATCAGTAAAATCTGGGTTCATTCCAGCCGCCGATAAACCGGGTATTTTCCCTGTTTCGGTGGTCGCGATGGTACAGATGAAGAGGGGTTTTTTGCCTTCAATTTCGTCTAAGAAGGCTTTTGCTTTGAGTTCATTATTCGCAATTAGTATATCCATGGGGTTTCCCTTTACTTGGGCACTGCTTTGAATTTTTTTATTTCCAAGTATCCAAAGCCGCCTTCAAGCTTATGTTTCTGTGTTTCCTCAATTTCAATCTTTTTCTTAAAGGTGGGTCCGTCGGTGATTACGGTGTGGTATTCGCCGCCTTCGCCGCAGGGGTCAACGTTGCCGAGTTTTAAGATGTCATCGTAGAATTTTCGGTCCAGCACTTTTCCAAGCCAATCTATTCCAAGCTTATCCAATTTTGTGCGTACAACTGTTGCTTTGAATCCTGTTTTGAGGTATTCAAGGTAAATTTGTTTTGTATCGCCCATCCATAATGGTTTTACGGGTGTTAAACCGATTTCTTTGCAGACTCGTCCAAGCCAGCCTTCTTCGTGTCCAGCGACTTCGTAAATGTCGCCTGTGACTAAGCCTTCTGCACCTTTTGCTTTGCACTGCATTAGGACCTCTTTGAAGTCTTTCTCATAATTCTGCGGAGAAGTGGTTTTTTTGATTAATGGAATCCCGATGGATTCGGCTTGCAAATCCAAGATTCCTGATGGTATCATGTGGAAGTTTGATTTAGATTCACTCATCATCATAGTAAAAGTGTTGATTACTTGATGGCCTTGCTGGGTTGCCAAATAATATGCATAAGCACTGTCTTTTCCGCCGCTCCATGAAGCAACAACTTTCATTCAGTTTTATCTCCTCTATTTTTCACTCTTAACCAATTGTTTAATTAATGGTTTTTAGGTGATTTTGATATTGATTTTTAATTGTGGACGCTTGTATAAAAAACTGCTTATTTACTATTCAAATAGTTATTCAAATTCTTTTTTGATAAAAGTTTGGTTATAGCAAGATAAATATTTTCGATTTTCAGCTAATTAAAATATTTTAAATTTATTGGTTTATCCAACTTTTCATTTATGCGTTATTGTAAATAAAGCCACACAACACTTAAAACAGTCTGTACCTCTAAAACTTGAGGTTTAACGCATGAATAAGCAAAACCCGCCATTGTTAACTTACTTAGAAGGCAAAGGCATCACATTGCAAAGCCTAATCGAGAGCGCACTTGAAATGTACGTTCCCCACCCAGGTGTAGAAACACAAGAAAAGGCCATCGAATTGCTTAAAGATGAATTCCTTGACATCTTAACAGATGTAAACGTTTCAACCCTCATTGTTGCCGCTTTCCTTGCCCAAGAAGAAGCTGAAAACGGGCGAATCCCAGGGTTATCAAAAGAGAGATTTTTGGGCAGACCCGGTCTTGTCGCAGATGAACTTATTGGCATAGCCATCGCCACATACATTGGAGGATCAAGAGCTATGTTTGAGTTCGTTCGATTTGATCAGGCTAAACCTGGCATCCTTAAGAAGTTGCCTCCCCTGACAAATGATGCAATTGGCGCATTGGTGGCTGGAGCATCTTCGAATGTTTATACAAATGCACTGAAAGGTAAGCAAGCTAAACCGTAAATGATTTTTGCCTACCCTATTTCTTAGAATAGCAATTAACCGCTTGTTAGCAAGAATTTAATAAGAATTCATCTTAACAAGAATCATGGCACCGCAAAGAAAAATCAACATTTTCAGTTCACATATGCCACAGAGCGTAATTGATGTAGCGTCAAAAACCTTACAAGGCAAATGGCTCAATGTTGGAATAGAAACAACCTTATTTGAGAAAGCTTTCGCGGAAAAATTCAACGTTAAATTTGCTGTAGCACTGAATTCCTGCACTTCAGCGCTAAGATTATCCCTTGCTATTGCAGGCGTGGGACCAGGCGACGAGGTAATATCTCCAGCCTTCACTATGGTTGCCACCAACACTTCAATTCTTGAACAGTTCGCTTCGCCAATCTTTGTGGATGTTAACTATGAAACCGCAAATATCGACGTTTCAGATATTGAAAAAAGAATCACAAAAAAAACCAAAGCAATCATTTGTGTACATAACTTAGGATATCCATGTGACCTAACCGAACTCAGAGAAATAGCCCAAACGCATAATTTAGCGTTAATTGAAGATTGTGCCCACGCAATCGGCGCAACTTACCAAGACAACTTCATAGGCTGCAACTCTTCGTTTGCTTGTTACTCTTTTGCCGCGGTTAAACACATAACAACTGGAGATGGAGGCATGTTGGCTACCAATAGCGAGAGTATTTTTCAAGCGGCTAATAGGAGATCCTGGTTTGGGATGGATCGTCAAAAAAGAGATGCATTAACCGGAGCATATACGCAAGACATCATTGAGGTCGGTTATAAGATGAGGATGAATAGTTTTCTTGCCGCCATTGGCAGAGAGCAGCTCAGCTATGTCGATAGAATCTTGGCTCAACGAAGTGAAAAAGCCAAAATCTATGATGAGGAACTGCAAGGGATAAGGGGGGTTAAGCTTATGGAATATAGGGCGGACAGCAAAAGTGCCTATTTCCTCTATCCAATTCATGTTGAGCGGAGACAAAAATTCTTAGAAACCATGCGCATTAAAGGCATAGAGTTGAACGTGCAGAGTTACAGAAATGATGTGTTCTCAATTTTTGGTCAACAAAGAACAGATTTGCCTAATACAGATAGAATTGATAGAGATTTTATCTGCTTGCCCATTCATGAGGATTTAACTTTAGAAGATTTGAAATACATAATTGGAACAGTTAAAGCTGGTTGGTAAAAAAACAATTTTTCTTGGAATTTCAACTTCAAGGTTCACCTTGTTTTATTGTTTGCAAATATGATTTTGTCAGTCAAGAAAAATGGACTAAGTTTAGTCAAGAGTTGTGTACGAAAAGTCATTAAAACCTTAACCTTGCTATAAATTGACCAGGTGTTGAGATGAGAATTCTTGTTACTGGAGGTGCAGGCTTCATTGGTTCTACGCTTGTCCCTGAGCTACTCAAAGAAGGACATGAAGTAACTGTTCTGGACAATTTAACCTGGGGGATGCAAGGGATTTGTGTTAATGTGGGCAAACGTGGGTTTGAGTTCGTTAAAGGAGATGTTAGGGATGATAAATTAATCAAAACTCTTATCGAAAATAAAGATGTCGTGGTGCATCTGGCGGCGATTGTTGGTGAACCTTTGTGTGAAGGCAACAGGGAACAGGCAACTGACGTAAATGTTAATGCCTCCAGAAAAATAAACAGGTATTTGTCCGATGATCAACTTCTAATTTTTGCTTCCACAGGAAGCGTATATGGCGTACTTAATGGGTTAGATTGTACAGAGAAAAGGGTACCCACTCCGCAATCACACTATGCAAGAACCAAATTTGAAGCTGAAAAAATATTTTCTGAAAGAAAAAACGTTGTTACTCTTAGGTTTGCCACTGCATTTGGAGTTTCGTATCGGATGCGGCTGGATCTGTTGGTTAATCAGTTTGTGTATGAAGCCGTCAAACACAAAGCCCTGATGGTTTACGGCGAAAGATCAATTAGGTCCGTGATTCACGTTCGCGATATTTCAAGGAGCATATTGTTTGCGATTAACAACAGAAAATCGATGGAGGGTGAAATTTTCAATGTTGGTTCATCAAGGTTAACGTTTACAAAAGAACAAATTGCTCAACGAATAAAAAAACAAGTTGATTACGATTTGCATGTAGCAGAATCGGATTATCATTGGGATAAGCGAAATTACATTCTTTCAACACTTAAAATAGAGACTTTGGGTTACCGTGCTAAAGTGTCTTTAGATGAAGGAATTTTTGAATTAATTTCCGCTGTCAAAAATTTGAATGTGGATAATACATGTTTTAACGCCTGGACACCGTTTACTAATGCGGTACCATACGCAACTCAAGGTTTAGTTCAATAATTAAAGGGTGCCTGAGGGTTCCATAACATTATAATACTATGTTGAGCGAGGAATTCAAGCATGGCTAAAACACGTCTGTGTATTGTCACAAACATCTACCTGCCGCAGGTGGGCGGAATACAAACCGTTGTTTATGAACAAAGCAGACGTCTACTCAACAGAAACTATGATCCATTTGTAGTTACAAACAGGATGAATACTCCCAAAAGCTACGTCATAAAAGGAGTAAAAGTTGATTGTTATGAATCGTTGAACACAGGATATCGACTTGGGATACCTTACACTATTCCTTCCGTGGCAAGTCTTGAAACTTTCCTCAACGCTGTACAATCATGTGATATAGTGCATGCACATGGCCACCCATATCTTACTTCGCTTATAATGGGAAAACTGGCTAAACGGTACTCGAAACCCTTTGTCCTAACCCAACATAACACATTCATCGAATATGACAACATGTTTGAAACCGTAGAACGTCTAAATGACCTTGCAGTTGGAAGGCAAACGCTTAAACTAGCAGACAAAATAATCACCGTAAGCAATGCAACCAAAAATTATGTTTTAAGTTTGGGCGCGGATCCAAAGAAAGTCATCGTAATGCATAACGGCGTAGACTTGGAGCATTTTCGCCCCATCGCTGGCAAGCGAGAAGAAATGAGGAAGAAATTGGGAATTTCCCAAAACGCAATTGTTGTTTTAACAGTCAGAAGAATTGTTTACAAAAACGGCATCGATACTCTAATTGAAGCTGCGAACATTGCAGTTAAAAAGAACCCAAACATCACTTTTCTAATTGTTGGAATAGGTCCAAACAAAGACAACGCCCAAGAAAGGATAAAACAGCTGGGAATAGAGAAAAATGTTATTTTTGCTGGTTTTGTCTCAAGTAACGATTTACCCTTTTACTATAATACTGCAGACTTTTTTGTGGTGCCATCGAAATCTGGTGAAGGCTTACCTTTGGTTGCCGAAGAAGCCATGGCCTGTGGATTGCCTGTAGTAGCAACGGATGTGGGTGGAATCGGGGAAATATTAACTGAGGAGTATGGAAAATTGGTTCCTCCTAACATGCCAGAGCAACTGGCAGAGGCAATTGTAGATTACTCAAAGATGGATTTGTCTTCACGCACACCCAAGATTCGAGCGATGATGGAAGAGAAACATAGCTGGGATAGGAATGTTGATTCACTTGTCAAAATATACGAAGAGCTTATTTAACCAGACTAGCGCATCTATTAGCCTTAGCAAATGGGGTTTACCATGACATCTAAAGTTGATCTAGTTTCAGTCATCATTCCAACACTAAACGAAGCTGGCACCATATTGGAAGCTGTTACCACTATCAATAACAATGTACATTACCCCAAAGAAATAATTGTAGTAGATAGCAATTCAACTGATGGAACTATTGAAATTGTAAAGGATACTGATTTTTGCAGATTAATTATTGAACCCAGACGCGGCTACGGAGTTGCATTGCGAACTGGAATGAAGAACGCGAAAGGCAACATCATTATCATGGTTGACGCAGACGGCACTTACGAGTTCAAACACATAAACCGCTTAATAGACCATATGATTACGAAAGATGTAGACATGGTTTTGGGCACACGCATGTATGATCCGAAAAAAGCCATGGGTTTCTTCAACTTTTTAGGCAACAAAGTAATCACTTTCTGCTTTGACTTCTGCTACAGCCAATTCTTAAGTGATTCACAATCTGGCTTCCGGGCAATATCCCATGAAGCTATAGACAAAGTAAAACTAAAAGAGGATGACATGGCATTTGCCACCGAAATGCTGATTCAATTCGCTAAAGAAGGTTACACAATGGTGGAAGTTCCAACAACTTATAAGCACCGAGAATATGGGAAAACCAAGCTTAAACCATTTAAGTCTGGGATTCAGATATTTAGCACTATCTTTAAGGGGCTTTTGGATGCGGATACAATTCGAAAGTGTCAAGAGAATTGGAAGAAAAATCGGTTTAGATGAAGAGAAAGGCTTCGCTGTTGCTATTTTTCTTGCTTTAATCATTGTTTCCGCCACAGTCATAGGTTATTATGTAGTATTCAGACCACAAGCAGAGCCCTATAACACAATTTATTTGCTTGATGCCCAGAAAAAAGCCGTTGACTTTCCTTCTACTCTTGTTGTTAACCAGAATAACACCTTCATCGTATACGTTAATGTTGTAAATCACATGGGAGGCACAGACACCCAAACGTATCAAGTTCAATCAAAAATTTCTCCAAATTTTCCAGGTACACAGCCGACCAAGACTTATGATTTAAGTTTGAAGGATGGGGAAACTTGGCAAGACTCAGCATCAATCACTCTTAATCAGGTTGGCGACTACTCAGTTGAATTTGAACTTTGGCAAATGAAAAACGGCGTCTTGGTTTTAACTCCAAATTCCTGCGTTCTAAAAATTAGTGTGATAAGCTAAATTTCGTTGTTCAAATTCAGAATAACTCAAAAGCGTATGTTGCAAAGTTAAGCTTTCTTGTGTCTTTGGGCATATGCTTTCTCGATGGCGACTCGATGGACGTTGTTGTAGGCGCAGAATGGAATTATTTTAAGATCTGGCGTGATGTAGTGCACTACGCATCGTCGGACACGATTAACGTCAAAGTTGTAAGAATCCATGAACGCCATGCAGCCCAACAGGAATATTCTGCGACGGATTTTACCCAGCGACTGATAAGATGGCGAAAGATGCATTTTCATAATTGACTTCATCAGAGTTGGCATACCGACTTCTTTGGTAACTAAGAACATATCCATTGACAACATAGAAGCCATGAAAAGTGAGGATAGCAAGGAAATTTTACCTTTTGACTCTGCGTTTTCAGCAGTTTTGCGAATACTATTGAAAAAGCGGTCAAAGTTTACGAAGCGGTTGATTGGAAACATTTTGCCGCTTTTAGAAACGTAAACCCAATTGACAATTCCGCACTGCGGGCTGCATGAGAACAATGGCCAAGGTTTCTGCATGAACTTACGCATTATTTTAATCGGCGAAGTCATAACGGACATAGGATACAAATCAGTGGATTTTATTTCGCCTTGAGTTTGGCTTTCCACATCCTCAGCAAAAGACCATTCACGAAAGTTCTCGCGGAATGGATTCTCTGTTGCTCTGCCTGTAAAGGCGATAGGTTGAAAAATTAAACCTCGGACTATGTCAGTGTTTTTGGCGGCGAATCGGATCATGTCGCCTACTTCTTTGTCGTTAAGACTCTTCATCAAGGTGTTAACGAGGATTATTTCCATGTCGTATTTGCGGCAAACGTCTATAGCCTTAAGTTTCATGTCTAAGAAGCTCTCGTCCTCTAACCTTTCTGTTGAACTCTTCATGAAAACTGTCAAACGATAAATAAACTATGTTTAAGCCGCTGTCTTTGAGCCTCTTGGCTAATCCCGGCGTATCCACCAAATGTGTCCCGTTTGTCGCCAAGATAGTCATGAATTTCAGTTTATGCGCAGCGGCTATGATTTCAGGCATGTCTTCGCGTTCAAGGGGTTCACCGCCTGAGAATAGAATTGCTGGGGGTTTAGGGTTAGCTTTGCTTGCGAACTTGAGCATGTTTACGAGTGCTTCTTTGGTGGGTTCATAATCCCCTTCTTGATCTGGAAAAGTTGAAAAACATACTGCACATTTAAAGTTGCAACGTTTGGTTACGTCAATGACGCCAATCACTGTTCCAGAAGCATGTTCAGTACAAGTTTCGCATTTGTAAGGGCACCCATCAGGGTTTTTTGGCGCGTTCAAGTCGCCAAGGTACTGGTACTGATCGTATTTTTGCATGTGATTGTATATTGGCACGCTTTGCCAATGGGTTGCTTTGAATTCGCCATGTTCAGGGCATTGTTTTGTGATTTGGATTTTGCCATTGGTTTGAGAGAGTTGAGCATCTATTTTCTTTTGGCAGTCAGGGCAGATACTTTTGGTTTCGCTCATATCAACCATCCAAGCACAGCTTCAACTATCAAAGCCAGAGGCAGCAGAATCATCGACATTGTAACTATGCGTTCATACTTGCGGACGTTCTGAACGGTTGAACATGATGTTACTAGTCGAATTGAAGCGTAGATTAACAGGACACTCCAGAGCAGAATTAGCGGCAGATAGTAGAAAGTAAAATTTCCTATGAAATATGGAAGGGGTGCAAGTATACCTGTCAAGAGGAAAAATAGAGCGCCGACTTTGGCTGCGCTTATGTTGCCGATTTTCTGGGGCAGGGTTGGGTATCCAACTTTGGAGTCGCCTTCCACGCTCAAGATGTCCCGAAGCACGTTACCGCCGATGGTGCCAAAAGCTATTGGGTACAAGCTTAACGAAACCAAATTCACAATTGCAGGATTGGTTATTGTGGCTTGCCCATACATGAACGCCGTTCCTGTTAGAATGCCGACCAAAATGTTAGCAACAAAACCAGACTTGCGCTTCACCATGTAAGAATAAACCAGCAGCAACAGCGAATCAACGGCGATGATCGCGAAACTAAGCCAATTAATCAAAGCTGCCATAACTAATCCTAAAGCGAAGAGTATGCTTGAAACAGCCACTACTTGTTTAAGCGATAATGCTCCTGAAGGAATAGGGCGTTTTGGCTTGATTACCGCATCACTTTCTCGGTCGAAATAATCGTTTATGGCAAAGCCAGCAGAGGTTATGAACGCCATAGAGAAGAAAATAAGCAGGATTGTTTGGGGAGCAATCATGGTTTTTGTGATTGCAAAAGCTGTTAAAACTGATAACCCGCCAGTCATGAGCCAGTAGGGAAGCCGCAGAAGAGCGATTAATCCTTTCGCTGGCGCGGCAGCGGTCATTTCTAGAGTTTCCTCGCGGCGATGACTTCTTTTATGCTTTCTTCTAAAGTGACCTTTGGATTCCAATTCAATTCTTTTCTGGCTTTTTGATTGTTAAACCATATGGTGACGATGTCGCCCTGCCAAGACACACCGGTGGTTGTTACGACGGTTTTATCTTGAAGGTTGAGAATCTGAAGCATCAGTTTAGCTAAATCGATTATCTTTGTTGTTTTGCCAAGACCTACGTTGTATGTTTGTCCGTTGGCAGATTCAAGTGAGCCAACTTTAGCCAGCAAATCCACAACATCGGAGACGTGCACCAAATCGCGTGATTGTTGCCCGGTGCCTATGATTTCGAGTTTGTTTGGGTTTTTAGCGAGTTTCTCGAGAAAGTCATGGATAACGCCGTGGCATCTTAGTCCATAAACGTTGGCGAACCTTGTGATTACAATGTCTAAACCGTATTGTTCACGGTACATTTGGCAGTATTCTTCGCCCACAACCTTTGATAATCCGTAGCATGAGAATGGATGGAAACCGTAATCTTCGGAGGTTGGCAACTGTGTTGGGTTGCCGTAGATTGCGGCGCTTGAGGCAAAAACCAGTTTCGCATCGTCTTTTCGCGCTTTCTCAAGAACACAAAGGGTTCCTTTGGCGTTAATTTCAAAATCTATCAACGGATTCTCCATCGAGTAAGGAACAACTACTTGTGCAGCTAAATGGTAAATCAAGTCTGACTTTGGTTGACTGCAGAGTTTTTTAACGTCTAAAATATCGCCTTCAACGAATTTGGCTTTAGGATTGTCTTTGACATTTTCCATTTTACCGCTTGATAAGTTATCGTAAATCGTCAAATCATCAGTGAGAGTTGACAGTTTATTGCAAAGGTGGTAGCCTATAAAACCTGCTCCACCAGTAACGAACACTTTTTTCCCTTTCAAGTCAGCCATCCAAGTCACGACAAAGTCTATATTCCCTATTGGGAAGGTTGTAGGTATATGTCGCCTGTGAAAACTATAAAAACTTTTAGGGATTTGCTGTCTTTCCTCACCATAATTCCGGTTGGGAGGAAAGAAGATTTCATTTTCACGACGGCAGAAAACATGTGGCTTTTTCCATTCATAGGTGGCTTCATCGGTTTGCTTGGCGCAGCTTACTTTGTCGGCTCAAGCGTTATCGTTGGTTTTCTTTTGGGTTTAGCTAACAGCTTTGTAGCTTTGCCCGTTGGGCTTTTTGGAGCCATTATTCCCGCAGCAATGACCATAGCTTTCCTTAGCGTAATAACTGGACTACAGCATTTCGACGGCTTAATCGATTTAGGAAACGCTGTTGGCTTAAGAAATGTTCAGGATCGAAAAATGAAGGCGCATGCTTGGACAGTCACAAGTGCTGGCGCAGTACTGGCGTTAGTCGTTGAGTTTTTAGCTTTTGCAGGTTTATTCTTAACTAACTGGCTAACACTGAACATAACGACGAATTTGTTTCTTGTTTTTTCAGTAATATTTTTGGCTGAGGTTTCAGCTAAGCTTTCAATGGTGACAATCGTTTGGGTCGGCAAACCCTCCCATAAAGGATTAGGCTCGATTTTTCTTGCGAAAGCCAAAAGGAAACTCAACTTCGCAGCCTACTTAATGTCTCCCTTGATTGTTTACCCAGTTTTCTACTTTTCAGGTTACCCAATAGCTGGTCTAGCCGCAATTGCCTTGGTGTTTGCTAGCATTCCAGTGGCGTACGTGATGAACATAGTTTCGAACAGCGTCTTTGGCGGCGTTTCGGGCGACATGATTGGAGCAACCAACGAAGTTGGAAGGGCAGTTGTACTGGTTTTGTTTGTTGTGGTGGTGCTGATTCTACTATGAAGGTTCCTGTACTTGTGATGGCTGGCGGAAAAGGTTCAAGGATGGGTTTGTCAACGGAGAAGCCGTTGTTGCCGTTTCTGGGTAAACCGCTGATTGATTGGGTAGCAGAAGCAATCTTGGAGGCAAAGAAGGTTTCCGAGTTCTACGTCATAACAAGCACGAACACCCCGCAAACCGAACAATACTGCCAAAAAAAAGGCTGGAAGATCCTGCATACAGACGCCAAAGGTTATCACAACGACCTAAAACAAGCCGTTTCGAAGGCAAATTTGACTGGCCCAATACTCACTATGCCTTCCGATGTTCCAGCCATAACAGGACAGGAGCTTGACAAAATCATCGATGCCTTTGAGGTCTGCGGAAAAGATTTCTTGGCGGTCTTTGTCCCCATCAAAGCAAGGCAAGATTTGGGCTTATCTATCTCCTCCACCGACGAATACAAGGGAGTTTGGTACGCTGTTTCAGGAGTCAACATTATAAATGGCACTAAAATCCTCGGCGAAGGCAAAATCGAAACAAGCGCCATAATCACAGAAGAAATCGAGGTTCTGCTAAACATCAATACAACCAAAGACCTGGAAATAGCCCAAAACATTATGCTGAAAACAAAGAAGCTCTAAACCTCCTTTTTCCCTATAGCCCCTATTATCAAGCTCGAACTCTTTAAAGCACTAAAAACGCATCAAAAACACTCGGCAAAGCATTCGTCTCTAGTAACTTGCCTTTTTGCAGCTTTTTGAATCTGAATCTCGATTAGAGAAATATTTAACATCCCAACAATCCAATTAACTACCAAAGCCACAATTGGAGAAACTAAATGAGCATCCTTAGCCACGACACATTTCTGGAACGCAGTCATCTCCCTGCCAATGACTAAGAAGATGCTCCAACTCTCGCTAAAAAAATGCGGCAAATGTGGCAGAACAGTCCTTGAAGCAGCTTTGGATGATTACGGCGGCAAAATCGACTCGCAAATGCGACAAATGCAGCGGTTTGTACTCTCAGATTATCGGTTTCTGGATAGAGTTCCTCCGAAAAGGCCTCGGATTTAAGCGTGAGAAAGCCGAGAAACTCTTAACTGACCGATATGCACGAGCAGCGGTTATAAATTTGGTTCAATCATTTGATTATTTTGGCATCAAAAAACCCATTTCGCTGACTGCGCCGTTTCTGGTGGTTTGGGATTTCACTCACAAATGCAACTTACAGTGCAAACACTGCTACAGTAACAGCGGCGCTGTGGAGGAAGAGGAGTTGTCCACTAAGCAGGCTTTGGCGGTTGTCGATCAATTAGCCGATGCACACGTGACGGCTCTGGCTTTCTCGGGAGGAGAACCTCTCACGCGCAAAGACTTCTTCCAAGTTGCGCGACATGCCTCCGACCGCGGACTCTACGTTTCGCTGGCTTCCAACGGCACGCTCCTCACCAAAGAAAACGTAGCTAAAATTAAAGAAGCCAAAGTCAACTACATCGACGTCAGCATCGACGGCGCCTGTGCTAAAACCCACGATGACTTCCGCGGGGTTCCAGGCACCTTTGACAAAGCTATTGCAGGACTCAAAAACTGCGTTGAAGCGGATCTTTGCGTCTGCATCGCGACTACTGTTGGTAAGAACAACATGGCTGAGCTGCCTGCCATTATCGATTTAGCCGAGAAAATCCATGCGGAACGCTTCACCTACTTCAATTTTATCCCGACTGGACGCGGCAAAGCCCACTTCGACCAAGACCTCTCACCGCAGGAACGCGAGGACGTTATGCGTTATCTGCTGAATCGGATGTCAGCGGGCTGCAAAACAACCATCCTAGCCACGGCGCCCCAATTAGCTCGCGTCGCCTTGCAATGTCAGGGTCCAGCGGGAACAGACGAAGTCACCATGTCAATGGCTCACATGCAAACCGTCAAAGTCACAAAAAAAGCCGTCCCCCTTGGCGAATTCATCGGCGGATGCGGCGCAGGAAGACTCTACTGCTCAATCTCACCAAAGGGCGATGTCCACCCGTGTGTATTTTTGCCCGTGAACGTCGGGAACCTGAGGACAGAAAAGTTCCAGGACATCTGGCTAAACGCGCCGCTGTTCAACGCCTTCCGCAACCGAGCAAACCTTAAGGGTACCTGCGGCAAATGCACCTACAAATTCATCTGCGGCGGCTGCCGAGCACGTTCCGCAGCATACCACAGTGGAGACATGTTAAACGGCGACCCCGGATGCCTCCAAGGAGTGAAGTCAAAACATGCCTAACCCACACAAAGTCACGATTTACCGTGCAGGAGACGACGTAAGCAGCATCGTCGCCCAAGCCGTCGCCGACTCAGGGTTACATGGCAAAAGAAAGATTTTCATAAAGCCAAACCTTAGCCACCCCGAATACTTGCCAGGCGTAGTAACAAGCCCACAGGTTATGCATCAACTCGTCGGGCTATTAAGGGACGGCAACAGCGAAGTTGTCGTAGGCGAATCCAACGGCTTTAACTATCCTTGCTGGACCGCGTTTGACAAAACAGGCATGCAGAAAGCCGTGGAATCCGCAGGCGGCAAAGCCATCAACCTCTCCGAAGACAAAGTCGTCGAAGTCAAATTCCCAGACGGCTGCCCCCTCAAACGGCTGTTTCTACCAAAAACTGTGCTGGACGCCGATGCGGTGGTGGATTTGCCCTTGATGAAGACGCATGAGTTTATGGCTTACAGCGGCGCCATCAAAAACCTCTTCGGCTGCGTACCCAGCAACAAACGCATCTACCTTCACCCCTACCTGCCTGAAGTCATGTACCGACTCTACTCGCTTTTCAAGCCGCAACTAACCATAATGGATGCACGAATCGGCATCGAAGGCAACGGACCCACCAAAGGCAAACCCGTCAAGATGGATTTGATGCTTACCGGTGACGACGCTTTAGCGGTGGACATAGTCGCCGCAAAAGTAATGATGTTGGACTGGAAAAAAACCTACCTTGGCTACATCGCCAACAAGACTGGCATGCGCGAGGAAGACATCGGCATCGATGGCTTGCAGGTGGCGGAGGTTGCACGCAAATTTGAGCCACCCAGAATCGATTTGCCCGTGAAGGCACAGATGATGATTTACCAACATGAATACCTAACAAAAGCGCTTTTCTGCTCACTAGACATAGTAAAGCTCTTTCAAAAGGTCACAATGGCTTATCGAGGTACACCTGTCGAAATTGGGTAACTAATGATATAGAAAAACCTTGAGTCGCGCATCCAAATGTCTATCACGAACTGAGCAAGATAGAGACAAGCAAGAAAAGGCTTAACACTCTATTTTTTGGTATAGGTATCCTACTAGCTTATTGTTAGTTTACCCTTGCTTCCTTATACTCTCGATTCGTGATAGAACAATGTCCGTTTGGGTATTGACATAAAAAACCCTAGACAAAAATTTGTCTCGAGAAACAGCGTGGGTCAACTATTACTATCTTTTTTAGTGAATTCGACCATGCTTGGTCTTTCGATAGTGCATCAGTGCAAAGCCCAATTCACCTTTAGGGGTTTTAATTGTCTCAGTCTATGGCGTAGGGTAAAACAATAATGGGGATCTCATGTACCAACCATTTATTTTCTGAGCTTTGCCTAAGTATAGTCGCGTGTATGTGCGGTTATTGCTTTGTCCTAGTTGGCATTAAAGCACCTTTGAAACTCCGTTTAATCATATTGGCATATACATCCATGAAACTTTGGGACCAAATTGGGTAGTCCAACAAGAGTGTTCAAATTAGGGTAGTTAGCTTCAACATAAATGCTAAGGATTCGTTGAAATCTGATTTTCAATTTCATTACGAAGTTGTTTATAATCAACTTTGATGTCTCGTAACCTGAGAAACTTTAGGCCAACTCTATTTGCTATTATTATTGCATTTCTCGTAGCATTTCTATAAACTATTATTCCATAAGTCTTGTCTTTGAGGTAGTTGGTTGTTTTTTTCCGTGTTACTGTCTTTGCCCATTCGATTTTTTTAGTAAAAGAATGAACCATAAAACCTGTAACAGGGATTCTAGTGTAAACGTCAATTGCTAGGTAATTTCGCTCTGCTATTGGGTCGCGGAACTGATAGAAAATGTCAAAAGCCATCCCGCCGGTGACAGTTAATATGTCTTGGGTGTGAGGGCGAATTCTATCAGTATAACCAGTTATAGTATTTGCTGGGTAAAGATTCATAATTAATTCGTGTACTATTTTTATAACTGCATATTCTGTTTTGTCGTCAAGTATTGCTTGTCTTTCTTGAAGCACTAGGCGCGATACGTTCGAAGGTTTAACATAAAAAACTATTCCGTTAAAAGTTAATTTATTCAATAAGCCCAACGTGATTAGCCTTTTTACAGCATATTCAACCTCATTTCCGGAAGATGGAATTAGCCGACGTAGATCATATGCTGTGAAATAAAAAATACGTCGATTTAGCAAAGTAAACTTGTCCAATATTCTTTTTTGAAGCGGTGATAGAAGCCCAACTATAACTTCTTGGAGGGTTTCAGAGGCCATTGTTCTTCGATAGAGCAGCCTTCCGCGTCTCCCAATTTGAGGAGGCTTTTGACCGGCACATAAACCATATACTCCAACTAGTTTGCATTGTCCTGTACACAAGTATTCAATGCTGCTTCTGAAAGCGTATACACCAATTTTGCCATCGAGAAAATCGTGCAATTCTCTGACTGAACAAGTTCCCTTTTCTAAAACTAAATTTACAACAGTAGATCGCTTTTCTCTGCAGCCAAATTCGCAGGGACACGTTTTTAGGTGTTCAATAGTCATATTATTCAGCATTCTTATTATTAATAACCATACTTCTAGAAATTAATAAGTAATTTTATCTAGTAACAAAGTAATCTGAAGTAATCTGTAATTTGATTAGTGATTTTGCAATAAATAAAAATTAAATAATTACACAATGAATTTAATCAATTCTATAAATTACTTGTTCTTTGAAATCACTAGAAATTCCTAGAATTCTAGGTTATGGGTATTCATCGAGAAGGGCTTTTGGGATAGTTTACGTATTAGTGTTATTGCTTAGGCTTTGAGGATCCGCTTGCGGCCTCTGCTACTAGAAGCCAACATGGTGTTGGGGTACGCGCGCTAGCATGCTGCAAGCCACCTAAGCTATATTTGCACTCAGGAATCAAATCCTCGGCTTGTGGGTTGAGTTACGAATAGTAAACAGACAAAATTGTAATATTACTGAAAACAAGATGGCATAGTTGTTTTTTCCCATCCTCACTAATCAATTGTAACGTAGTGTAAAAGCGCTGCAAACCTAAAGCATGGTCGAAACCAACTTTGAGCCTTAACCCAGTTGAGCTGCTCAAATCTTCGAACAATTTTTGGGCTATGGATTTTCATGTCTTTGACTGGGTCATATGGACGCACTCAAAGGACCCTGGAAAATTTCTAGTTAACTTCTTACAATTTTGAGACATTAATTTTTAAAGTAACTGTTGGCTGTAAAAATCCTGCATTTGAGTTTGTCCTTTGGCAACTACAGAATACAATCCCTTGATAGTTTTAGTGTTAAATGCATCCAACTTCTCAGTTAAATCAGCTAATGCATTATTCATTCCAGTCGAACCTGTAGCAAAAACCAAATCGAACAATCGGTGATTTTTTTCATCTTTAACCTTTAAACTATGAACTTCACTTCTGAACCGTTTCATCTTGCTCATGAAATAATCCAAAAAATCATCGATTTTAAGTTGCCCAATCTCTTCTGGCCATAAATCATCACCAACAAAAGCTGAGATTGAACGCCTACACTCTGCATTATTCAAATTCCGCGTAAGTCCCATGGTTGGGAAATTTAGGATTATGTCGCCTTTTCCATAACTCATTAAAGTCTCTAAAGTACTCCAATTTAACTGAGAATAACTCTGTGGATCAACAAAAGCCAAAAAACACGTGTTTCCTTTAGGTGCATGTTCCCTTAACACGTTAAGAATTTCCTTGTTACAGTCGCCTTGAATCACCGTTGGATCGCATGTCTGATGTTGTTCACAGGCTTTATTGAGGCGTTTTTCAAGGACTACTTTTCGATCTTCAGCTTGTTCAATGCAGATGTATTTGCTAAATCCTTTATCTTTAATTGTTGAGCTTACAGCGACAACAGGTGAACCAACAAAAAAACTGTTTTCAGCCTTCATTAATCCTGACCCAGCGAACAGGTCAATGTAATAGAATGATTCAAAGTGGTTTTTTGCTATATGTTGAAAGGGATAAGACCAGTACATTAACGCAATTTCTTTCTTTATAGACCAAAAGCCATAATCTGGGTCAACTTCTGAATAGAATTCAGGGCTAATTTTTTTAACAACTTCTGTCATTTCTTCCAGTCTATTCAGTTTATCTTTTAGCCATTCTGAGGTTGGAATTTTAGCTGGCATGTTTATTCCTCAATCAGATTATTATGAAGAGCACATTTCAGACCATGAAGGACGAATGGTTTTCCTAATTACCAGTGAATTGTCTGACAGTGTATTGAGTAAATCTGTTGTTTGCTTCAATGTAGGCTCACGCAGTTTATGACAATAATTGTCGTAACCTACATACACAATAAATGGGTCGATATCTTCAATCCATTTAGAAAATATTTCAAGGTCAAACTGAAGGATAGGTTCTACTGAAACAATTTTTCTTTTCCAATCTAAAGCCTTCATTGCTTTAGCGCGTTCACTGGGAAGGGGGGCATTCGACACTTTGTCTTGAGTAATAATTGAGTCAATGTTTGTTTCAATAGTTGCGCCTAGAATTGCGTTATCTGGAATAAAAGGTAAAAGTTCAAGGTATCTCTGAGGGTTTTTTGTCATGAATAGAAAGTCTGCTTCGGGAAATTGTCTAATATGGTCTAATACTTGTTTAATCCATTTTTCAGGAGTAAAATCGGCGAACATGTCTCCCATGTCAGCCACAAAAATAAGGTCGCCTTTGTGGAATTTAGCTTTAAATTCTGAGTCATTCAAACTCGGCTTAAATCCATTAATGTATCTTTTGCTAGTTTTGAGTTTTGTTAGCGCCAAGTTTTTCGCCCAGCAGTAGTTGCAGTTGTAAAGACAACCTGAAATTGGATTCCATGTCGCTGTAACAATGCTGAACATTTTTCCATGATTTTTGTTGTTGAGTGTTTGTTCAAGAGTTGTTTTGATAATGGTTAGTTTTTGGTTTTTCTTGAGTAAGTCAAGATATTCCTGTTCAGTAATGGATGCGATTTTGGGTTGTTTTGGAATCTGCTAGACCTCTTTGCTGTTGTCATTACGGTGATTACGCTTTTTAGGTTTGTCGCTGGAGTTCACTTAATGCCTTTTTCTCAATGCCATCGAATAACATAGTTACATATATTGTTAAATTTGCAATCGAAAAAAGTGAGGTTTGCTGAGGCTCCGGCACCAAATTAGGAGAAAAGAGAGAAAATGCAAACTCTCTATAGCTACTATTGTAAATTTTAACCAGAGCCTACTCAGCCCCATTCTTCTCCAATGCATATTTTAAGACTAAAAAAGGGGAAAGATAGTTTTTGATTTGTTGATTTATAGTCGCTTTCTTTATACTAGCAATGCTAGTATTGCATCGAATTGCGATTGCAGCGATACCAGAATTAAACAACAAATAACAGCATGTTTGCAGCTCAATGCTTTCTCTGAAATAAAATATTTCTTTACAAGCCTAAAATCTGCAGTTTTGCAGGGAATAAGTTACCTATTAGTTTCGGATGGGAAATTGACCATAATCTTGTTATACACTAACAGCAAGTTAAGGTTACAAGCCCTTCAAAAATGCTTGTTCCTTTTCCCTAAGCAGTTTAAAAAAGCAGTTCTATTAATCGATTCAGCTACCCGTTTTTCAACTGATTATCCAAAACAGGTTTGCTTGAAAAAATATTGCTTGTTGATTTAACGATCTGTGGTATTCCTATAAGATCTTCAATTATGAGTAAACCGCGAGCAAGTAAAGCGAAAACCCCAGCCGGACCAACCCCAACGCCTAGAAGACCAAGAACTCCGATGATTCCGAATTCTTGTACGCCAGCTCCAGCAGGAGTTATAGGAACAAACGCTAACGCCGTTACCAACGGATGTATAAGAAAATAGGCAATCAACGGCACATTTGTAATTCCCAAGGCTAAACCCAAAAAGTACCATTCAAACCCCTTGAGAATCCAACATATCACTGTTAACCCAATAATTTCCGGGATTGCTCGGCGGGTACTGTGGGAGCTTTCTTTGTATTCTTCAAGTTTACCCATTAAACCCCCCGTAAACCTTTTAAGATATTTTGAATTTGCAACCCGATCAAACAGGGTAATAGCCCTTTTAGACCAGGTAAAAGCAGCCAACACAATAGCTCCAACAAGCATCAAAATTATGCCTAATCCCGCAATTAATATACCAATATTGATTCCTGCAACCGTTTGAGGAAATAGCATATTCCATGTTTGCGTAGGCACCGTTTTTACTAGGAAAATTACTGCACCCAATCCGCCTAACACTTTGAACAGAAACTCAATTGTTTGAATACCCAAAATGCTTGAAAGCCCCTTTGATGTGGGCACATTTTGATCTCGAAGATAAACCGGTGTTAGAATATATCCTGAGCGTCCGGGAGTAACGTCGCTAGTTAACATACCTGCATACTGGGCCAAGAGTGTTTTTCCAAAAGATGTTTTGACGCCATCTTTAGCTAAAACACGTCTAAGCCGCACTGTAAACAAAACGTTAATTCCAAAATACATCAAGAACGCCAAAAACAAGTATTCTACTTTGATGTTTAACAAGGCGTCATAGAGAGAACCTACACCTACATACCATAATAGTACCCCAAAAATTGCCGCCATAGCAATGATTTGAATAGCGATCTTCAGGGTTCGTTTTGATCTGCTTTGAGTTTTTAGCTCTTGTCGTACCTCGGCACTACTTATAATTCTTGAAGAGTTAGCTGCAGACGCAAACGAAACATTTGAGGGTTTCTTTCTCCCAGAAAGAAAAGACTTTCCAATTCTAGAAATGGGTTTGATCACCCAAGGAAGAACCGAAAAAACAATAATTAAAGCGATAATAGGGTAAATGTATTGTTGGATATCTGGAATAACCCTTCCCAAAGTGTAGCCAAGCATTGGCATAGTTATGCCCCACAGCAACGCTCCAACTACATTATAATAAAAGAAACTTGAGACTTTCATTTTACTTGCCCCTGCAAGAATAGGTGCAAATGTTCGTGCAATAGGTACAAAACGCGCAAAAACAATGGCCTTTGAACCATGCTTCTCAAAGAGAACCCTGACAGATTCAACCCTTTGTGCATTCAAAAAGCGAGATTCTCTTTTAATAAACACTGGACCAACCCTTCTCCCAAACCAATAACCAAAATTATCTCCAATTATGGCAGCCAAAATTACAACTACCATAATTCCAAAAACATTGAAAAGATTTTGACTCGAAAGTATACCTGCTGCCAAAAGCAAGCTATCACCAGGCAAAAAGAACCCAAAAAACAACCCTGTTTCAGCAAAGACAATAACAAAAAGACCAACATATCCAATGGCTAACAATAAAGCCAAGGTATTAGTGAAGTAGCTGAAAAAACCAACTATGTTAGCAATCCACAAATTTGGTGGAAAAAAAATAATAAAAATAGCCAAAAAAGAAAACAAAAAAGTTGAACATATGATCAATTGTGCACGGCTATTTCTAATGAATTCCCAACTGTTTGTCAATTGCACTTTTAAGACGCCTTCTAAATCCATCGGCACATCGAATAAAAGGCGAACTCACTCCGAAGGAGTTAACCACCAAAAACATTTCTTTCCAAGTTCTATGTTCTAGGTCCAAGTCTTCCAAACTTTAGCTGACCAACATGCATTAGAATCCAACGAACCAACTCATCGTACGCCTGAACGCCTTCTTTTGTTAAGTGAACCAATCCTTCATTATCTATCTTAACAAAACCCTTATCAGACATCCAAGAAAGATACCGCACAAGCCTATCATAAGCTAATCCAGTGGAGGTAGCCAGAGCGGTCCTGTTTAGCTTATTTTTCTCCTTAATCGCCTCTATAATTCTAGCGACGACATAGAGGTCAGGTTTGGAATTCTGCTCTCCCAAACTCAAAGCTAAACCACCGCAATTCCCAAACAAGCGTATCTAATGCACGCAACTCTCTATAACGCTTCACAAGATCATTAGCTAACAATACAATCACAAGCAAAACCCCAAACAAACCCCAAAATATGGCACCCGCAGACACTATACTTTGAAACAAAACAAGGGTAAGCCCGTTCCAAAAAAGCTCAAATGCCGAAACTGTAACAATTATGTACGTTCCTACCTTAATTAGCCCATAGATAGAATATCCAAGTCGTCCGTTAGATATGTCTTGGAGTGTTCTATCCCAATTCATATCAACTAACAATTTTAGGTTAGAGGAAAATCCCTTAGAAACATCCTGCCTCCATTCCCCTTCTTTTACTGAATTGATTTGTTTGCGCATAAAAAACATCCCACCGAACAGTCCAGTAATCGGAATTAACAGCGACAAGAAAGCTACAACAAAAAACGAAGTTGTATTTAGAACATGCTCAAATTCTAATACCTCAAACAATGTCAAAATCGCAAAGAAGACCGTTACCGAGCCTCCGACTATAACCCCGAATTTCTTCAAGGATTTTGTGACAGCTTTGTATTTCTTGATTTGGTCTAAGGTCTCCATTAATTCTGCAATTTTTGAAGCTACCTTCTCCTCTGTCATCATAAGTTTTCACGATTCACTAGACTAAATCTCCAAATCCAACAAATGTTGAAGCTTAAGCCGTATTTAAACCAAAAAATAAGTCCTGATTGAATATAAGACAACCTCCTTCCGAGTGAGCAATCATTACATATAGCTGATACAAATGCATTAAAAGAGGCCACATAGGTGAATTTCCCTTGTCTTCACAAGTTACTATAAGAAAAAATTTCTTGACTTCCAAGAATCTTGAAGAAACCTTTTTTCTAGCAAAGAAAGTACTAACCACCATTGGGCTGAAAAATCTTAAAACCAAAAAATCCGTTGAACCATCCTATTTACTTGTAGAATACAAAGAAAGTTTTATGCAAAAAGGAGAAATCGAATTCTACTTCGTAGCCTTACAAGCTAAAACTGAATTTTCAATTGATTGGAGCTACCCATCAAAAAAAAAGCAATCCTCTCAGGATGAAGAAACTCGTTGTAAAGAAATAGAAGAAATTAGGCTTAAAATGAATTCCACAGAGCTGTTTTCTTCAAGAAATCTAGAAGATAACCAATTCGAAAAAGATGAATCAGTGAAAATTAAATGCCGAGCTTGCCTTGAAGCTTATGAGGAAACCTTAGGTACATGCCCAAAGTGCGGGTTTAGTGGAATCTAATATAGTTAAAGACAAGAATTTATGGAAAGGAAAAATCTCGTGAGTTCTGAAGACATTTCCACCCTTCTGAAGTTTTAACACACATACGACTACACTTATTTCTATTTTTTATCCTTCAAACTCAAACAAATCAGTTTGTTTACTTCAACAACTGCTTTGATAGACACTTCTATCATATCGTCGGAAGGTTCTTTTGTAGTTAATCTTTGGAATGCTAAACCAGGGGAGATTAAAATTTTTGTAATGGGTGAGTCTTTATATTTCCCGCTTAATCGCAGCAACTCATAGGAAATTCCGGCGATAACTGGGATTAGCAACAGACGATACGCAAAATTGGTTGTAAAGCCGAGGTTTGGCAATATAGTGAACAAGATGATGCTAATCATTAATACTATAAAGAGAAAACTTGTGCCGCATCTAGGATGAAGTCGCGAGTATTTCTTTACATGTTCAACATCCATAGTAGCCCCTGCTTCGTGGGCATGTATTGCTTTATGTTCTGCACCATGATACATCAACACTCGCTTGTATTGCCCCCACAAGGAAATAACTGATAAGTATGCTACAAACATAGCCAGACGTATGATCGCTTCAACTAAATTGAAAACAATACCAGATAGCTTTAGCCAAGTAGACAAAAGGAAGGGAACCAAAAAGAAAATAGCTGTTATGCCTAAAACGCCGGAAACAAGCAAAGTAGTTTCCATCCAGCCAAACTGAATCTTTTCGGGTTCTTTTCCTTCTTTGGCTTCAATTTCAAAGGCAGCGCTTGCTGAAAACATCAAACTTTTCACGCCAAGGAAGAAGCTTTCAACCATATTTACCATACCTCTAAAAAATGGCCACCCTAAAATCCTATATTTATCCGAAATAGGATTTATTTGTTTTATATCGGTCACTATTTCTTTTTTAGGATTTCTTACACAGGAAACCAAATGCGTTTTGGATCGTATCATTACACCTTCGATTAGTGCTTGTCCACCATAAGCTAACGATTGTTCTTTAGAGCGTGAACGCCACTCTTTCTGATTTTCAGTCAAATCAATTTTCTCCGTGAAAATGCCGCACTTCTACTTTGAATGGGTTCCGAATTGAATTAAGTAACCTTAGAACAAATTTCGCCTCTTAATTTTGATTATTTCGAGATGACACACAATGACACCTACCAATTGATCAAATTAGGTTCTTCGAATGGATTTAAGCAAGACTCCTTCCGAGTGAGCAATTATTACATATACCCTCAACCAAGGATAAGAAGAAAAAAGTACATTGGTGAATTGAAATGTCACAATCCACTATACGAAAAAAGTTCATTACCTCCAAGAATACTGAAGAAACATTTTCAAAACTTCAGACCGTATTGACAAGTATTGGACTTAAGAAGCTAAAAACCAAAAAATCAGTTGAATCATCATATTTACTTGTAGAATACAAAGAAAGTTTTATGCAAAAAGGAGAAATCGAATTCTACTTCGTAGCCTTACAAGCTAAAACTGAATTTTCAATTGAATGGAAATACCCATCAAACGACGAAGAACAAAACTCCAACGAAGAAGGTGACTTCGGAGAAGGAGCAGAAATTGTTATGTCGATACTTTCAAACGTAATCTCTAAAAGAAAATCCTCATTGAATCATGATCAACTTATTGAAGAAATAAAACAAAAAATGGATGCGCATGAAATATTTTCATCTCAAAGAAATTATCATGAACAATTGAAAAAAGAGGTCATAGTAAAAATTAGATGCGTATCTTGCCGCGAAGTCTTTGATGAAGCACTAATTAAATGTCCCAAATGTGGGATGGCAGGGTAATCAACAACTATGGTTGAGTTCAGCGCCTTAGACAGTGAGATAACAACAAAACTGTCATTGGATACTAAAAACCAATCATACTCAAGAAAAAAACAAGCGGCAAACAACATGAAATACAAACACGATCAGTCCCATTTACCAACTTATTAACATCTAAACAAATAATTCCATAACTGGGCTTTCAAGTAACGAAGCTTCCACCAGGTTGAAAGAAACAGGTTATAATGAATTGCCTGCCTCGGGAAAACGGAGTATTTTCCGAATAGGCTTAAGTATCCTTAAAGAACCAATTTTCATATTACTAATCGCTAGCGGTAGCTTTTATTTCCTATTAGGAGATGTAACAGAAGGCGCAGTTCTCCTAAGCTTTGTATTCGTCATAATCGGCATAACGGTCTATCAAGAACAAAAAACCGAAAAAGCACTCGATGCATTAAAAAATATTTCTAGTCCAAGAGCATTGGTAGTAATCCGGGATGGTGAACAAAAAAGAATACCCGGGCGTGACGTGGTTTTCGGAGATACCATTGTTCTATCAGAAGGGGATCGCGTCCCAGCAGACTGTCTTTTGCTTTCATCCAACAATTTAATGGTCGATGAATCACTTCTAACGGGAGAATCAATTCCAGTCAGAAAAGTCGCCTGAAAGGGTGAACAACAAACTTATCGATCAGGGGGCGACGATTTGCCCTTTGCTTATTCTGGCACCGTAGTGATTCAAGGTCAAGCTATTGCAGAAGTCAAAAGCACTGGTCCAAGAACTGAGATGGGAAAAATCGGAACTGTTCTCCAAAAAGTTGAGAGAGATGAAACCAGACTAAAGAAGGAAATAAGCCATATTGTTAGAAACAGTGCCTTGGTCGGTCTTACTTTATGCACAATAATTATAATTGTTTACGGATTGACCCGTTTTGACTGGATTGAAGGCATCTTAGCTGGAATCACGTTAGCTATGGCAATTCTGCCGGAAGAGTTTCCTGTTGTTCTAACAATTTTTCTAGCTTTAGGCGCCTGGCGTATGTCTAAGAAAAATGTGTTAACTAGACAAGTACATGCAATCGAGAATCTTGGCGGAGCAACCGTTTTGTGCGTTGACAAAACAGGAACTTTAACGCAAAACAAAATGTCAGTAAGCAAGTTTGTAGCTGAGGATAAAATATACAATATACCGGTTGACACCAAATCACCACCTGATCTCTGCAACGAATTAGTGGAATTTAGTGTTCTAGCATGTAAAGAAGATCCGTTTGACTCAATGGAAAAAGCTATCCGAACCTTCACAGAAGGCGAATTCGCAACATCTGAACATATCCATGATGATTGGAAACTACTACAGGAGTACCCCTCTCCCACAAACTACTTGCGATGTCTAACGTTTGGGTTTCACCCAATGGACAAGACTACATAATTGCCTCAAAAGGTGCTCGAGAAGCAATAGCGGATCTTTGTCACTTTGACAAGAAAAAACTTAACCAAATGTCCGAAAACGTTCAGACATTAGCAGGAGACGGCCTCAGGGTACTTGGTGTAGCAAAAGCCACATTTAAAAAATCAGAATTACCCATTGAACAACATGGTTTTGAATTTAGCTTTCTAGGACTCATAGGTTTTGCTGATCCTGTACGACCCAATGTAGACAGCGCAGTGAAAGAATGTTATGCCGCAGGTATTCGAGTAGTTATGATTACTGGAGATTACCCATTAACTACGCAGAATATTGGTCGTCAAATAGGGTTAAGATCTCCCGAGAATTGCATCACTGGACCTCAGCTTGAATTAATGAGCGATGAAGAGTTAAAATCAAAATGCAAAACAGTAAACATCTTTGCACGTGTTGTCCTAGAACAAAAGTTACGAATAGTCAATGCATTCAAAGCCAGTGGCGAAGTTGTTGCAATGACAGGTGATGGAGTCAATGATGCACCAGCCTTAAAATCCGCAAATATATGAATTGCCATGGGCGGACGTGGAACCGATGTTGACAGAGAGTCAGCCTCAATTGTCCTAGGTTCAAATCCCAGCAGCCCAACTAACGCAGGTAATTAGCCCTGACTTAGTCTTAGCTTCGGGGAACTACTGTTAAGAAAGGTTCAGGCGCCATGTCTGTTGTTGCGTATACGGCTAATGCTATGCTCCAGAAGACGTCGTCGTGGGTGCCGTTGGGGTGGCTGTATCCTATGTTGCCATCTTTGCGAAGTTGGTATTTTTCAACGTTGAGTTCACTGCATATGTCGCTTCGGTAGGGCTTCTCCCAAGTGAGCAGGGGAAAGCGGAATTGTTGGTTTTGCATGCGTTGTTTTAGTAGGCTTGCCATTTCGCTTTTGCTAGAGATACAATGAAGCCATAACTCCAAGCAACGATCACCATTTCCTACGACTTTGCGAAGGGCGCGATTTCCGTCTACAGTAAAGGTTAAAAGCTATATCCAAGAATAGTGGTAATGGTAAATGGTGATTCCACTTGGAAGTTGCAATTGACAAACAAGGACGAATAGTTATACCAAAAGAAGTCAGAGAAAAGTATGGCCTTTCAGATGATTGCAAACTGGAATTAGTAGCTCGAGAAAATACTATTGAACTAATTCCATTGACCGATGAAGACGACTCGGCAATCCGTTCTCTAAGAGAGCCCTGCAAAACAGGAAATCCTGAATCAGGAAAGAAGGCTTTCTCAAGGGAGAAGGCATGGAAACGATGAGAATACTCGACGCAGACATACTTACCTACGCTCTCTTCGAGAAACACGATGCTCACCCATATTGTTGGCCGCTTCTGCAGAGTGCCGTACATGGAAAAACAAGAGTAGCAATCGCCACTACTAGTTTACTGGAGACTTTTCATGCCCTCGTAGGAGATTATCAGGTGGAAAGAGAGGAAGCCGCATACAAGCTTGATGGGTTAACAAGAAGCGCAAAAATAAGGTTCTTACCATTAACTGTGGATATCGCCCGAAAAGCCTTGGAGATAGCCAAAGTTCACAAGGTCAGGTCTTTTGATGCAAACCTGATTGCGACAGCAGAAATCAACGAAATATCAGTAATCATAAGCAACGACCATCATATTGAAAGACTTTGCAAAGAGCGCGATCTCATACTAGAAAATCCGATACCTAAAGATACTTCAAGAAAAATGAAAGCATGAAACCGTCTCTTAATATTCAACACTGACTAGCCCTCTCAAATTCTTTATCGCTAGTTAGAAATTTGAGTTCATTTAATGCAAGAGAGTATCAGAGGTCATCAGTAAGCAAGAATTTAGCTATCAAGACTTTTTAGTATCACGGGCGCCCCAACCCCAAATAATTAGCCTTAACTTAGTCCTCAGCTTCGGGGAATTACTGTTAAGAATTGTTCTGGTGCCATGTCGGTTGTTGCGTATACGGCTAATGCTATGCTCCAAAAGACATCGTCGTGGGTGCCATTGGGGTGTGAGTAGCCTATGGTGCCGTCTTTGCGTAAGTCGAAGCGTTCAATGTTTAACTCGGTGCAGATGTCTCCTCGATAGGGTTTTTCCCAATTTAGAAGTGGATAGAAAAACTTGTTGTTTGACATTCGCTGCTTTAGCAAACTTGCCATCTCGCTTTTTCGTGGCACACTAAAGGTTACACCTTCAGCGTTATCTATGCCAGAATTTACCATATCAGCGATGATGCTTGGTCCTTCACGCGTATAATCAACACGGATTTTGTCAAAACCGCCAAAGCGATCTTGAATCTGCTTGATAAATCCCAAAACATGCGCATATGTGGTAGGTTGATGAAAAATCTTCAAAAACCGCAGATACAGTTTGCCGTTGAGGTTTTCTATTACGCTAAATACGCAAAAGTCACGTGTCTGAGCCAGATCTAAGCCTCCAAAAAAATTGCCACGATAATTTTTTTCCGGATCGAATGCTTCAAGGTCAACTCCACAGTTTTGGGAAGTGCCAATACAAGAAACAATCAGGCTCTGGTGCAACCAGACATCTTCGTCCTCTGACCACTCAGCCTCCATCTCCCGGCGCCACCTGGCAGGGTCATCCCCAAACTGCCTACGGATGCGTTCAACCATCTCAGGATACAAAGGTCCCAAAGGATCCAGAGCTTTCTCCCAGCTGAAATGTTGCTTAACAAAATCTGCATAGTTCTTGTGGTTACACATTTTCCAGAATAGTGAATCACGATTAAACGGTGTGCTACTCGCTATTAACTTGCCGTTTGTAGTGGTCAAAGTAAATAGGATGGCGTCGTAGAGGTCTTCATCTCCTGCTGTAAAATTGGTTTCATCCCACCAAAGTCGATGAAATGTGTTGCCCCTGATTGTATCAGAATTATTAGGGAAGGCTTCGATGACTGAGCCATTTTTGAAGCTAATTCTGGTTTTCTGGATATGGCAGCTTCCTTGGGGAAGGTTGCGGCAAAAACCCGCTACCAGCCGAAGATTCCGTTTAGTTTGGCGCCAACTTGGACCAATAAAACCAATGTTTAGATCAGGGTTCTCGTAGGCATCCTGCAAAAGCAACCCACCGATTGAAGTGCTCTTGCCTGTCTGCCTTGGCCACCTAACTGCCAAAAACTGGTTTTCACGGTACAGTTTTGCGAGTTCCAACTGGTAGCTGAAGGATTTTAGGCGGCAGATTTGCTGGAAGAACGCTGCCGTGTCACCCTTAACTGCTTCGATTTTTGCGTGTGTGGCTTGCTGGCGAATTCTGTATGCTTCGTCCAGGTTTTGCCAGTGCGCTTGGATCTCTTTGGCGTTGAATCTGCGACGACTCTGCACATTACGGGTTTTTTTCGTTGGCAAGCCGTTTTTCTAACTCCAAGACTTTAGTTTCGAGCCCTCGGTAATCGACAAATTTAGCGAAAAGTTCATTGTAGACTTTTACGCCATCAATAATCTTTGAGTTCCTTGCAACTTCAGCCCGGCTAATACCTGGCCTTCGCAATTCTAGTATCGCAGCGTTCAAAACATGAAGCTGCTCCTCAATGGTAGGCAAAGGTGCATTCTCCTTGACTTGAGCTGCAACGGCGTCAACCTCACTATGACAAGGCGCAGATGCAGAGCTAACAGTGGGTTGATGGTCTATAATTGGAACCTGAGAGGGGACATGATCAAGGGGTGCATGGTCGATAATGGGTTCAGGAGTTGATGCAACTGATGCAATTGATGCAACTGATACAGCAACAGTCGGGGAAACTGCTGCTGCATCAACTACAGTCAAACCTAAATGGTACATTTTAGACCTCACAGAAACACGCGTCTTACCCATAACATTAGAAATCTCGGCAATACCAACTCCCTCTGCGACGAGCTTTCGAAGTTGCCGCTCTTGCTCGATTGACCATAACTTACCCCTCAAACGAAATAACCAACCGGCTATCAAAGCAGGAAGAATGCCCTTAAACATTATTAACATGCTTTTGTCAATTCTGTCAGTGTCTGGTCTGCCGGAACTTAGGATTATTCTAGCACTTTATCATAAACCTTCATGGCTTCTTTAACTACAATACGCCAATCCAACTGCTGCTCCACGGTCTGCCGCGCTTTTTTACCCATCTCTTGTGCCTCAGCGGGATTCTCGAGTAAGCGCAGGATTTTTTCACTAAATTGCCGCGGGTTAAAAGGCTCAACCAGATAACCGTTTTTACCGCTGTCGATAGTTTCGGGAATACCCCCCACGGTGGTGGTGACCACAGGCAAGCCTGTTGCCAATGCTTCCAACACGGCAAACGGGTGATGCTCATAGAAGGTGCTAAAAGCGAAAACGTCTGCAGCTTGGTAGAGTTTTGGCAATTCTCGATCGGGAGTGTAACCTGTGAAGACAATGTTGCCTCTGACTCCTAAACGCTCAGCGTAAGCGTTGAGTTTGTGCATTTCATCGCTTTGTCCTTTGCCGCTGACGATGAATTTGGCTTTAGGAAACTTCTTGATGACATCGGGCATGGATTCGATTAGGGTAAAGAGCCCTTTACGGGCATAAAGACGCCCAACCGAGACAATGGCTAAGTCATCGGGGTTAAGCCCCATCGCCACCTTGACTTTTCTTTTGTCGACGGCTGGCTGGAACTTTTTAATGTCCACGCCGTTGTGGATAACTTGAATTTTGTGGGCCGGAATCTTGTAGTAGTTTGTGAGCTCCCATTTCGTGAAGTTGCTAACAGCAATAATCTTGCGTGCCCTTGAAAGCATACCTTCTTCGAAGAACCGCAAAAACCAATTAAAACTTACAAGGAACTTTTCGTTCGCGTTGAGGCGGCTGTAGGGTTCGCCGCGGATGGCTTCAGCTTCGCCTTTCCATGTGGAGTGAACAGTGCAGATGAGGGCTTTGCCGAAGCTGGGCGGAACTGCAAAGTTGGGCGTTAAGGGCAACTGTGGATGAGTAATGTCCACATTGGCCGTGCTGCGAATACTGCTTAGTTTGCGACTGCTGGCGGCTGCAAGCATAAAAGATTTAACGACTGGGATCTTGGGGATTTTCAGGAAAGAAACGTCGAGCTGTGGATTGACTTGGATGTCTTGGGTTTGATTTGACCCCGTGACGATTTGGATTCTGTAGCCGTTCTTCATGAGTTCGTTTGAGAGGTAGTAAACGTACGCACCTGTTCCGCCAGAGAGCGGCCAGTACTCAGGCGTGATGAAGCAGACTTTATGCGTCATTTACCTGTCCTTCCCCGTCAGATATCTTGCCGTGGTTATAACTGCACCAACAAACCACGCTACCGACCGCACAAAATAAAGCACAATTAACCGCATTGAAGTCCAATCGTGAAATTTAACAGATATTTTCACCGCTGAATAAACAAAGTAAACAAACATTCCCAGAAGAGTTAATCCTGAAACAATCCACAATATTCTTAGCAACGGAATTATTCCCAAAAGAAAAGACGCCGTAACCACCAAAAACAGAAGTGGCTGGATGTTCATGCCAACATCGGTGATTTCATCACCCTTCGCTAAATGCCCATGTTTGAAGTAGAGTTTAAGGGTGTTTTTTCCGTACTGCAACTGCTGCCTATAATAGGTCTTAAGTGTTGGGCGGTTAAAATGATAGCACACAGCGCTGGGTTCATAGGCGATTTTGTAGCCTTTAGCGCTGATACGAAATCCAAGGTCAGTGTCATATTGGCTTGGCAGTTTCTCATCCCATCCGCCCGCTTCCTCAATGACAGCTTTTTTGAGAAGCAAGTTCATTGTAGCTATACGACCGGTATACTTTCCTATACGTTTGTAACGGTTTTTCAATTCGTACCCTATACTTCTTGCCCAAGGATTCTCGCTATTCCAGGTTTCGATACTCCCGCTGACTCCTGCTACATCAGGGTCGCTTAGATGTGGCACAAGTTTTTTTAGCCACTCAACTTCGACTTTGGCGTCGGCATCTATGAAGCCCAGAATCGGATGTGAAGCAATTTTCATTGCATAATTATATGCTGCTGGAGCATTGAGACGAATAGAAACTACTTTGATTGGATATTTCTCTGCAATTTTGACTGTGGCATCTTTGGAACCACCGTCCATCACGATAATCTCAAAAAAACCCTCGGAATAATTCAAAGATAGGATGGATTTGAGGCATTCTTCTATTGTGTCTTGGCTGTTGTAAGATGCAACAACGATTGAAACTTTCACAGTTCCGTCTTCAGCCATTTGTTATCCCCTAAAACGAGCAAGCCAAATTGAGTATAAAATTTTTGAACCATCCCATAAAGGATCAACACCTGAGCGGCCATATGTGCGCTGCTCAAAGCTAATCGGCACTTCAGCTACCCTAAAGCCTGCTTTGGCCGTCTTAACTAGCATTTCCGATTCTATTTCATATTCGCGAGCGTAGAGCTTTAGCTTGTCGACAACTTCCCGTTTCATGGCGCGGAAGCCAGACTGGGAATCGGTGCAGGCTGTTCCAGTAAATAGTTGAATTAGGAAATTGAAGACCCGTACACCAAATCGGTTGAGTTTTCTTGCAGCAACTCGTTTATGATTTAGGTATCTGGAACCTATCACCATATCTGCTTTATCTTGGAGAACAGGGGCCAAAACTTCAGCTAATTCTTCCGGTCGGTGGGACCCATCTGAGTCAATGGTGACTATGATGTCGCCTTTTGCTTTTGCGAACCCAGCGCGAAGAACATAGCCTTTGCCTAAATGCTGTTTCAGAGAAAAGAGCCTAACGCTATGTCTTTTTGCCACCTCAAAGGATCTATCATGTGACCGATCATCAACAACAATTATTTCAAAATCTAAGCCTTGTTGCTGCAGAGCTATTTTCGTGCGCTCAATGATGTTGCCGACTGTTTGCTCCTCATTATAAACAGGAATAACTACAGAGAGCTGCAAATTGCTTAGGCGCATTTGATTTTAAGAAGCCAATGGAAGAACTTATAAAGTTTGGCTACGCCAACCTTGTTAGCAATTGAATGGGTAATTGATGCCTAAATGGAAAACATTATGGACTCTAAAGTTGTGGGTGACCGAAAGGTTTGGTTTTCCATGTGGTTTCTGGGGGCAATTGTTACTTTCGGAATAGCTTTTTTTCCGATGTTTTACCGTTTGGTTGATGGAAGAAACAGACATTTCCGAAGGGAACCGGAGTTTGAAAATCGAGTATCTGCTTATCTGAAAAGTAAAGGAAAGGAGCCACCAGTTGAAAGTGAACGTTTTTCCGAGATGAATACGAAGGTGTGGACCGCAAGCATTATTCTTGTTATCCCAGTTTTTGTAATCCTTTATTTATTGTCAAGAGATTTAGCGGTTCATGAACAAAAGCAAGACGACTTCCTCGCCTCTGCTCTACCAGAGCGAGTATTTATGCCACAGACAATACCGATAAAAACTTATGCAATAATAACTTTAGTTACGCTGGGCGTAGGGTCAGTGTACTGGCTGTACAAAGTCGTAAACTTGTATAACGCTCACTATAAAGCACACTTACAAGTCGAAAAAGAAATGGGTAGACTAATGGAGGAAGAGAAACGTGTCGAGCACATGTAAAAAACGTAGATTCGTCAGCCACGGCGGCGACATTTGGGGTTTCAGCAGAAAATATAACATACCCCTCGAAGACGTGCTCGAATTCAGCGGACCCATAAACTTTCTAGGACCATCACCCAAAGCTATAGAAGCCGTAAAGCAGAATGCAAAATTAATTCGTTATTATCCAGACCCAAACCCTGTAGAGTTCAAAGAAGAAATCGCAAAATACGTGGGTCATGGAGTTGAAGAAGAAAACCTGCTTTTGGGCAATGGCTCAATTGAACTCATCTACATGATTACAGAGATTCTGCCAAGAGGCTTCAAAGCATTGATTCCTGTACCTTCCTTTTCGGAATATGAGAAGGCAACGCTTCGGGTTGGCGGGGAACCAGTGTTTGTTCAGTTACCAGAAAACTTTGAGATGGAAACAGACAAGATCAAAAAAGCAGTAACCGACGACACCAAAATCATTTGCATATGCAACCCTCACAGCCCGTCAGGTATTCTCTACAGCAAAGAGAAACTTTTGGATCTGGTTAAATTCTGCAACAAGAAAGACATTATCTTCAGTATAGACGAGAATTATATCGAATTTGCCGATAAAAGCTTGGACAATACATTGGCTGGGATGGTGAAGGATTACGAGAACCTCTTTGTTATTCGTTCTGTCACAAAGTTTTACGGGATGGCGGGAATCAGATTTGGTTATGCAGTTGCCTCGGGAAACCTTATCGACAAGTTGCAGACGATGCGGTTGCCCTGGAGCATCAACGGCTTAGCCTGTCTAGTGACGATGGCAGCCATAAATGACAAACAATTCATACAGAACACAAAAGAAACAATCGCCAAAAACCGCGAAACCCTCGCCAAAGCATTGAGCGAAATCGAAGGCTTACACGTTTACCCATCCGTAACCAATTTTCTGTTAGTAAAAATCACAAACTCCCAAATCACATCCACCATGCTCAAAGAATTACTTGCTCAGGAGCGCATCCTAATACGCGACTGCTGTACCTTCATGGGATTAGACGACCATTACTTCCGTGTTACAGTCCGCTCAGCCAAAGACAACCAGCAGCTTGTAGAAAAAATAAGAACCATCTTAACCGCTAACAAACAGTAAAGACGAAATGACTGATTACTTGAAGAGTTTGAGCCATTGCGTTTTTAGAGACTCAAAATGTTTCAGGTTGAACATGTACAGGGAAGCATTGTTATTTATTGCAATTGCTGCGACCATAGTATCGATTCTACCGATGGAGATGCCAGTTTTTTCCGCCTCCAACTTAAGCTTACTTGAACAGATTGCATCGTTTCTAGTAATTATCTTCTGCGTTCAGACCGTTTCTTTGATATTTCAGTTAGAATCTTATCTTTTTGTTCTTTTTCTAATACGACTGAAAGTCGTAGCTTGGTTAAAACTTGATGCGAATTCGGGCATTTAGCAAGTCGGTCAAAAAGTTCACTGAAGCTTTCGTCCTCTCTTTTCATTATGATTAACTTTTGGTAAACTTCATCACTAATAGCGATAGTTTTAACCATTTTATACGACTCTAACAGACATGATGTACAAACATAAATTAAAACAAAATTAGAAAAAGCATTTTACTTGACTTTGGATAAGGCACGGATAGATAACAACAATGTTTCTAAGTGAATTACCCTCTGGCTTTTGCAATAAAAACTATATTCCAACTATTTAGGGGTAGGTCAGCATTGGAGATTGTTTGGGCATTAGCATGTTGAAGTTGAATTGATTATTTCAGACCCAAAACTTGCAAACCACAATAAAACCTAGCTGCATAGCAGTGTTCCGTTAAAGCTATAAACAGCGCAAATCATCAAAAGGAACAACACACCCGTCCACAGAGGCAAAACCGTGCCCGTCAAGCCAATAACCAAAGATTCTAAACCCAAACCCGAAAACAACACTGTCCTGCTCATGACCACTGCTCCGCCTGAAAACGGTGCATGGTACCTTGGCAAACGGTTGCCTCCAATCGGATTAATGTACGTGGCCGCAGCACTAGAAAAAGCAGGCTTCAAAGTGCAGATGCTCGACAACTACCTTATGAAAAAATCAACCGAAGAGATCAAGCAGTTAATTACGCAGATTAACCCTGGAATCGTGGGAATAACCTGCGGTTCAGCTACTTATCCAAGATGCGTAGAAACATCCAAGGCTATCAAACAGGCAAAAGCTGACTGCAAGATTGTTGTGGGGGGATGGCACGCCTCTTACATGCCTGATAGCTTGCTGAGTAACCCCGAAATTGACTATGTCGTCATGGGTGAGGGTGAACGTGCAATTACCGAACTAGCAACCACAATAATGAGTGGCAACGAAAAAGCCTCCGCAGCTATCTCGGGCGTTGCAGTCAAGCGTAATGGTGAAAACATCAAGAACCCGCCCAAGTTCATCGAGAATATGGATGAAATCCCGTATCCAGCGAGGCACCTATTGCCGCTTGAGCTCTACGATCGAACAATCGAGTATTTGGATGCTAAACCCGCCGATGTAATGAGCATTTCAAGGGGATGCGTCTATAATTGTGGATTCTGTGAAACCCGTAAGTTATGGGGGAATATGTGCAGATGTTTCAGTCCGCAAAGAGTTATTGGAGAAATCCAAGACCTACAGAGCAAATATGGAACGAAAGGAATCTATTTTATTAACGACAACTTTACTTTGCGAAAAAAAGAAACTGCTGAACTCTGTAATTTGATGCTTGAGAACAAGTTGGATTTAGAATGGGTTTGCGATACCCGCGTGGACCTTGTTAACAACGATCTTTTATCGTTGATGAGTAAGGCAGGTTGCAAGACCATTTGGTTTGGCGTCGAATCTGCGTCACAAAAAATTCTCCAACGAATCGGCAGAAATACTACACCTCAAGAAGTAGAAAACGCGTTTAAACTCTGCAGAAAAAATGGGATAAAAACAGCATGCTCCTTCATGATAGGCTTACCCGACGAGACGCTAAAAGACATGGAAGACTCGCTCAAATTTGCCAAGAAACTTAACCCTGACTGGTGCCAATTCAATACCTTCATCGCTTACCCCGACAGTAGACTCTACAACGAATTGCTAGAAAAGGGCAATTATGTGAAGTTGGATGAGTTCTTGCTAAGCGTAAAAACCGACGAGTTCGACTATGACTCACTCATGATGGTACAACGTCGATTCTTCAAAGAATTCCACATGACTCCCAAACAGATACTAAAAAGAATCCGCCGTGAAGGCGCAGTGAACTTCGCAAAACGCAGGATCATGGGCGGAACGAGGAAGAGAACAGGAGTTGCTTAAGAGGAATTGTTCTTCGACGAAAACTATTTCAATGATAAAAAAAATCGCTCCACTCAAAACCGATAATTTGGATATTATTCAGTTTTACGGAATAGATGACGAAAAAACCCTCTCTAAAGAGACAAGGACTTGTTGATTTTATAGTTTCGCTGGTTATTTTTTCTTCTAAAATTGTATTTTATCCTGAATTATCTCTTTGACATAGCATTGTTAAAGGGGATAGGTCGGTATATAATCAGGAGCGTTGTCATCTTCACCAGCTGGCGGTAGTTCTTCAAATTCGTCTTTATCATAGGCTCTTTTTAGAAGAAGTGGAGCCAAAATAGTCGTTATCATAATCATTCCCAAAATTGCCGCGTAAGTACTTTGTGTGATAGCTCCTGCAGAGATGGCAACTCCAGCCACAATTAACCCTACTTCTCCTCGTGAAATCATTCCATAGCCTACTTTGAGACCTTTAGAACGGCTTTTCAAAAAGAAGACAGCAGGCAAACCGCATCCGACCAATTTGCTAACGACCGCTACAATTACGAGGGATACAAAAAAGACATAGAAGAACCAGTCGGAAGTAACAAAGCTCCTAAGGTCAAGCTGTGCTCCAGCCAAACCGAAGAAAACAGGTGAAAAAATAACGCTTATCTTCTTGGTGTAATCCCGGATCTTCTCAATTGTATGAGAACTCGCAACAGCCATGCCAGCAGCAAAAGCACCCACAATTGGTGATAACCCCAAAACAGCTGCTAGCGCAGAAGCTCCGAAACATGATGCTGTAGCTGCTGCCTCTGTGGTTGCTTCTGAACCTTTTGAGAAAAAATTAATTATTTTGGGAAGAGCAAATGCTGCGAAAACTGTCAATGTAAGCCATAATCCAAGTGACGTAAAAATTACCACAATGACGTTTAATGGAGTAATTGCGGTTGAGGTGGAAAGAAATGAGATAATTACGCCTAAAATTGCCAACCCCAACACGTCATCGATAACACCAGCACTAATCATCATTCTTGATTCGATGTTTCGACTTCGGTTAAGTTCCTGTAATACCAGAGCCGTAATAGAAATGCTCGTAGCTACAAGTGCGGCTCCAACCACTAAACCAGTTATTGTTCCTAACCCAAGAGCAAATGAAAGCCCATAACCCATAATGAAGGGAATAATTACGCCTACTGTCCCGATAACAAACCCGGCTGTGCCGACCTTTCGAAAATCTCTAAAAGTCATCTCCAAGCCAGCAATAAAAAGGATAAGGATGCCGCCTATTTCCCCGAATGCCAAAACAATTTCATTGATTTGAATTATCGATGTTCCATTTATCGCTATTATGGAACCTAAAGCGAAAGGACCCAGAATGATTCCAGCGGTTAATTCTCCTAAAACGGATGGGATTTTTCTCCAAGAGAAAATTTCTCCGAGCACTTTTGCTGAGAAAACCAAGATGCAAATCGTCACTATTGCTCTAAGTACAGGGTCTAACGCCAACGACTCCACCTTCTATTGAAATGCACAAGAATACTTGCATATTTAAATTCGCTCACGTTCGGAGCTTGTTCTAAATGCCAAAAATTGATTTAACAAATAATGATTGAAAGCGAAAAATAAGAATTGGTTATTTATAATACGAGCCGAAAGGCGAATTATTTTTTTGCAACCCAATAACTCATTTCGGGGCTACACAAAAGCCGATAAATAGGATACAGTGGGTTTGGAATCCAAGTAGCTTGTTGGTAGTAATCTGTTCGTTTATAAAATTCAAAACCCTCAGTCTTGAAAACCTGGATTATGGCGTGTTGGTTTAGGGCATGTTCTTTTTTATGCCAATAATCCGACAAAGTGTAATCGATTGTTGGGATTTTTAAGCCGATTAGACCGAAATATAAACTATTGATAATTGGATTTGAATGAAAGTAAAGGTCTTTTACAATGCTCGCAAGATTGCTCGGTTCGTTTTTCCAGTAGAAAGGCGAAGCTTCATGATCTATGTACATTATTCCTCCCTGCTTTAAGAAAATCGAGAGACCTTTGAGAGCTTCAAGGTAATTTGGCAAGTGATGTAGAACAGAATAGAATGTTATAAGATCAAATTGGTCTTTGCTAAAACTTAGATCTTCTATTGGCGAATTAATTACAGTTAACTTGTCTGGCAAGTAGGCAGCATATTTTTTCTTCAGTATCAAACACATTTCTGGCGAAATATCCGTCGCTATTACGTTGTAATTCATTTGCAATAGTTTGCCTGTTAAGTTGCCAGTACCAGCCCCCACATCCAGGGCATTTCTTTGGTTGGTTGCAATTTGCTTATCGATTTTTTTCAATTTAGCAGTAATTCTTTTTTGTTCTTGAAAACTGTAGACTTCTGGATGCAATAATTCATAATATTGAGCTTCGACTCGGTGGACTGCAATGTTTGCTTGGTGAATTTGTTCATTAAGAGCTGAATCTGTTCGCAAATATTTGGCGCCTCATTTAGAGAGAGTTCTAGTGTGAGTTATGGCATTTTCAAATTAATATATAGTATGAAAATTCAGTTTGAGATCTTAAAATAAAAAAATAAAAGAGGCAACGGTTTTATTCACTTTAGATTTTTATGGTCGTTTTCTTGGTAACAGAATTGCAAGTAGGTCAAATTAGTTGCAACATTGAAGAAGGCTTACAAGGCAATATTCCAACTTGGAGTGTGTGTAAGTGGTTGGAATGAGTAGTTTGGATGCGCTTATGGAAGAGATTAAGAATATCGCAATCGCTACAACTGGTATCGTTTAAAAGTTTGCACAATTATTCTCCTTATTCAATAAATATTTTATAACCGAGCTATAGCTAACATGCTTTTATCTTTTTTTCGCTATAAACTCCACAAAACACATATTGAATATCTTATGTAATATAGAATGTGTACCAGAAAACTTTAATTACTAATCCTTATGGTCCATATGGATGTTTAGCGTTTTCAAGTGAATAACTTTGCGCAACTCAACAAAAATCGATGAAATAGATGCTAAAATATTAAAGATGCTCCTACTTGAAGCCCGAACAAGTTTTACAGACATAGCTGCCGAATGCAAAATCACTGTTGGAGCAGTTCGAATGCGATATAAACGCTTATCCAGAGAAGGCGTAATAACGGGGGAGGTAATGCTTGTTAATCCCCATTGCCTTGGTTATAGGCATATTATAGATCTAGGAATTATAACTGATACTGAAAACGAAAATGAAGTTATAAAATACCTTGACAGTAAGCCATACATTTCTCAAGTGGTTAGCCATTTTGGAAAATATAATTTCTTTGGAAAAGTAGCTTTGAGAGATCTAAACAAGTTATCAGGAATCATTGAGGATTTAGAATCAAACCATAAAATCGAGCACGTTGATGCTTTAATTTGGGCTGAAGCAATAAATATTGAATTTCCTCAAAACCTAATCATTAATCCGCTTAAACTTCAAAACGAAATCAAGAGCATTCAAAGACCTGCTTTGGTCAATCTAGACCAAGCACCTTTAGAAATTGATGAAATTGATAGAAAAATCGCATTGGTACTTTGCCAAAAAGCCAGAACACCATTTAGGAAAATTGCCCAACAGCTCGGCGTATCAACTAAAACAGTAATTCAAAGATACAAAAAACTAAGACAGAATTTGATTACACTTTCCGCAGTTACACTTAACCTGAGTAAGCTCGGATACAATGCGATCGCTAACTTTTACATAAAAGTCTCGAACAGAAGTAAGATGGCAGAGATTTACGGCCATTTACTCCAGATACCAAACGTTATCGTAATCATAAGACTCATCGGCACTTACGACTTGTACGTTGCAATTGTGGTTGAGGATTTTGATAAAATGTTTGAGGCAAAGAAAAAAATCAGGAAAATTTTTGGTCTAGAAAAAACCGATATTTTCTTAACACCGATGCTCCCAGGATGGCCTCTCAACCTATTCCCTTCATTGTTAGAAAACGAACTTACGCCTAAACACTGGTTTGATTCTTCTATCGAGTCCTAAGAAAAAAGGATAACCAATATGGTTTTCATAAATGAATAGCTTAATTATTTGGTTTTTTTAATATCAAAGTCTTTTTCTCTGTTTAGGCGAAAAGTTTAAGCATTAATCATCTTCTTTTGAAGAATAAATGTGAAGTCGAATGAATCCTCACGTAACCTTGGTTAACCCTGCAGCCCCTGTTGGTGCAGCTATGCATATGCCTTTCGCACTATTGGGTTTGGGATATTTGGCTGCAGTTTTAGAGAAAAACCAGTACAAAGTTGACGTCATTGATTGTCAGTTGTTGAAACTTTCACCTGAAGATTTCAAGAACGAAATTAGCAAACGCCAACCAGATATTGTGGGGGTAACTTCATCAACGCTAACTTATCGTGCGGCTTTGAAGCTTGTTAAAATAGCCAAAGAAGTTTGTCCTAACTGCATAACAATTGCTGGTGGTTCTCACGTCACTTTTTGGGATGACCATGCCCTAGAAGAATGCCCAGAACTAGATATCGTAGTTAGACGTGAAGGCGAAAACACTGTGCTTGAATTGGTTCAGCGGATTGAATCAGGGAAAAGTTACAGCGACGTTTTAGGCACGACTTGTCGAAATAACGGAAAAATTGTGAGGAACCCCGATAGACCATATATCGAGGATTTAGATAGTCTACCTTTTCCAGCGCGTCACCTTTGGCCAATGGAGAAGTTTCGCGAATTAGAAGACATCCTATATTTGGCAACTAGCCGAGGCTGTGTTTACTGGTGTGAATTCTGTACAACAGTGAGGATGCATGGAAGAAAGTACCGTATGCGAAGCCCCAAAAATGTGGTTGACGAATTAGAGCTGCTACACAAAACGTATGGTGTGAAAAAATTTACGTTCTGCGACGACGCTTTCACAGTAGATCAGTCAAGAACAGAAGCACTCTGCAATGAAATTCTCACGCGTGGTTTGAAGATTGAATGGAACTGCGGAACGCGCGTTGACATGTTAACCCAAGAGCTGCTTGCCAAGATGAAAACATCTGGTTGCGTTTCGGTATGGTTTGGCGTTGAGTCGGGTACTCAACAAGTTTTGGACGCCATGAAAAAAGGCATTTCTCCAGAATTAACCATGAAAGTCTTAAGTTGGGTTCGCGAAGCAGGTTTGATTCCTGTTCCAAACGTTATCCTTGGTTTCCCAGGAGAAACTAAAGAGAGTGCATGGAAAACCATCAAGTTCGTAGAAAAAGTTGCACCAGACGCAGTGGGATTCTACAATGTTGCAACACCTTTTCCAGGAACACCCATGTACGATTTGGTGAAGGAGAAGGGATGGCTTAGAATAACAGACTTTGATTTGTACGATACTACAAAACCGATTTTTGAGACACCACAGCTAAGCATGAAGGTACTAGGCAAGCTTAGGGAAGGCGCGTTTCATCATTACTATCTACGTAGAGCCTTCTTCTTTGACAAAAAGAGAAGATTTAGACTTTCTACGGCACTTATTGTTGGTGTGCATTTTGCAGCGAATATTAAACTTAAACTAAGAAGATGAACTCTTTTTCTTCCTTCTTAACTACAAATATATCGTTTTCTCAGTTGCAAAGCATTCAACAGAATAACCTAAAAGCCACTTTCAGCATCCATTGTCGATGGCTTAACTTTTAGTTTTCTTTCTAAATTGCAAAGCTTGAACCAAAAAAACTACTGCAGCAACAATGGTTACTATCGTCAAAAGCCAAAATGACTCTTCAACGGGTGCACCTACAATTAAGTGGGGAGCTAAAACTGCAATTTCAGCAATTAGAACACCTACAAAAATAAATCCAAAGATGGCAAAGTTTGGGATAAGGGTTTTTCCCAACCATACATATCCTTTCATGCCTAATTTTTCCTTAACAACATAATTTCCGTATGTGTCTTTAACCACTAGACCTAAATCTATGAGTTTTTGGAGATTTCTATAGGCAACGCTTGGGCTACTGAGGTTAGCTCCACGCATCAAATCTCGCGGTCCAACGGGTTTGCCCACTTTAACTAAATAGAGGTAACTTTGGAAGGTTGTTGCGTTTAATTCTTCCTCATGCTCCAAGCAGACACCACTCCTCCATTATCGTCGTTTCCCCTTAAAAAACCAAGCTTTCTTTTACTAAATCGCAAATGTTTCTACAAATAATAAGTCGGAAAATTTTTTTTTCTTTAAGAAATAGAATAATAGGCTTATTTATTGCTAAATCAAAAACAAAAAAATAAAAGAGGAAGTGGTTTTATCCACTTTGGGTTTTTATGGTCGTTTCCTGAGAACCAGGATAATGACGATGCCGATGATGGCTACGAAGACAAACAGCCCTGCGATTGCGGGAACGAAGTATAGGTCAGCGTTTGATGGTGCTTGTGTTGGTGCTGGTGTAGCGGTTGGATGTTCTGCCATTACGTTGAATGCTGTTGTTGCAGATGCTGGCCAATAGCCGTTAGTGCCTGCAAAGGTTGCGACAACTTGGTATGTTCCTGAAATGTCTGGAGTCCAAACTATGTTGTATTTGCCTGTTGCGTCGGTTGTGGTTGTGCCTATGCTTCTATAGTTGCCGTTTGAGTCAAGTACGCTTATGTCAACTGTTACGCCTAAGAAGTTGGTTGGCAATGGTTTTTGCTGGTAGAGGTATCCCATCCAGTCGCCCATGATCATATCATTAGCGAGTGGAACACCGTTGGCGAAGCGTGATGCTAACTGATCTTGCTTTGTGCCTGATGAGACGTCTGAAAGTGTACCTGCGATGACTACTGGTTGGCCTGATGCTGCTGCAATATTTGGTGCTGATACTGTCATTGCGGTTGGTCCTCTGCCTAAGGTGTAGATTTGGTTGTCAATACCGTTGAAGAAGTTGGTGTATCCGTCTGCAATAGCGTAGCTTACTGCTCCGAATTCTCCTGTATAATCGTTGATAGTCCAGAGTTCTGCTCCGTTGCTCGCGTTGATTGCGCGTGTGAATGAGCCTTTGAAGATTGGTGTTTCTATTGTGTGTTCTGTGACAGCAATGTATAGTACTCCATCATCAAGACTATGACCACCGACTGCTTGTATGAAGCCAGGATAGTAGCCTGGGGCTTGGTAGCCACTGTCAGTGTTGTTGCCTGCAACGCCTCCGTTACCATAAGTCCAGTCAAGATTACCAGTTTTCAGATCATAACAGTAGAGTATTCCACCGTAAGCGTAGCTGTAGAGTTTGCCGAATGCAAGTTGGCTTGCGATGTATGGGTATATTGGGTTACCGAAGTAGTCAAGAGCTGTTTGTGATGGTGATGGACCCCATGCTGTAGAGCCATCAGATACCTTGTATGCGATGAAGTTTCTAGTTTCTTTTATTCCTTCAGCGAAGATACCGACTGTAGGATCTAATCCACCGTAGGTAATGCTTCTGTCCATCGGCACGTTAATTGTTCTCCACCATAGTACTTGACCGAATGTTGCAGGATTTCGGGTTGATGTCTACTTTGAAGTATGTGTAGTTTGCGTTAACCAGTGAGCCGTCTGCGTTTGTTTGTCCTGTCAATGATGGATACGAACCGTTTCTGCAAATCATGTAGTCATCGTATATTGCATTAAGTACGGTTGGTGCGGAGGTCATGGTGTTGCGCCAGGATGCAATTGAAACGTTCCAGCTGAAACGGTTTTGCAAGTTCGAAGAATCAAAGATGCTTCCGTTGACTACTGATTGTGATGTTGTGCTTGGTGGTGTTGAAATGGCGCTACCTGGAGCGGTACCTGTTGGGCTGGTTGCATTGATTAAGTCGGGTGAGTTGCCTGATTGTGTTGTTCCTGGGCGGAAGAAAGTTCCTGACCATAGTAGAGTTGAGTTCCATAAGGCCAAGTTGTAGTTTGGATTAGTGGCGGAGTGCCTTGGTTTGATATTATATATCTTAGTTGTTCTCCGTTTGGACCTTGTACTGTGGTGCCTGTGGGAACGCCTGTTACGTTGAATAGCTGATCGCCGGTGTCTGCATCAAAGACTCGAGCAAAGTTGTTGGTACATAAGAGTGCTGGGTAAACACCATGTTGGTTGCCGTTTTGAAGATCCCAGATCATTGCAAAGTTTATGACTGGTACGTCGCTGCGTTGCCAGATGACTTGCCCTGTGCGTAGATCAACGCATGTGGTTGGTCCGGCATTGGAGCCTCTGAATGATAGGGGTGGATTGTAGTAGAGATGACCGTTGACGATTATTGGGTTGGTGTATCGTTGGCTGTAAGCAGAACCTTCAAAGTAGGTGTCGCCTTGAATTTCAAAGTTGCCTCCTCCGACGACTCCGCCTGATTGAATTGACTTGGTCCACATAATGTGGCTTGTTAGAGAACCTACGGCGTCACCGGGGAATCTTTGGACAAGTGATGACATGCCTATGCCTGTAATGGTGCCAGCGCTTACGGCTGAATTAACTGGTGAACCTGTACCTAACCAGTTGGATGAAATTTTCCACCAGTAGGGGTTCTCTCCGTAAATTGGGCGTGTCCAATATTCAGTTGGAATAGGGTAGCTTGCAGGGTATTCAGTTATTGGGTCTTGCTGAACAATAAGTGTTGTAGTTGCAGTGCTTGGTAGATAAATGTCGCCAAGGTTTGCTGAGCCAACTGGTTGGTCAACTCCGCCGACTGATAGTGTTTGTCCACCGTAAACGAATGTGATGTTGTATGTGCCGACTTCATCAGGGGTAAATTGAATAGTTTGGGCACCAGTTGTGTCAAAGATAGTATCATAGTGCTTTACGTCGGTTTTGCCGGAAGGTGCTACGAAAGTAACTGTGTAGTTGTGGAATCTGTAGCTGTTTGTTTCTGCTGATCCTGGTGGAGGTGCATTTCCTAGGAAGGCGTATACAACGACTGTTTGACCTAGCCCTGTTGTATGAGGTAGGGCCTCTACAAGAGCGTAAGATTTAATCTGATATGCAGGTGTGTGTGCATCGGTTGCTGGTATTAGTAGCATTGATGCTCCCATTGAAATAATTAATACGAGTGCAATCGAAATAGCTGCTGTTTTATTTTTGACAAATTGCATTTTTTTTTATTCTCCTTTAAGTTTTATGCTGCAATAACAACGCTTGATTGATTAATAAGACTAGTGTAAAAAAATAATTGTAAAATAATTAATTTCAAAAATAAAACGTTAAAAATGCATAGTAATCAGTCAAAATAGTTTAGAAAAATATTGTGCACCATTAATTCCGTGTTTAAGACTGTTCACCGTAATTAATATTAACTGTTTACTTGAAGTATTCGAAATGGGATGGCAACTCATGGAGTTAAATATTATAAATGCATTAGTCGCAATTAGTATTTTGGTTTTAGCCATCCTGTTAGATTTAGTTCTTGGCGACCCGTCACCCAACTACCCAGAGAAATGGATATTCAAGTTGCACCCGACAGTGTTGATGGGTAAATTTACAAAGAAAATTGAACCTTATTTTAAAAATCCTGATGCAAAAATAGAAAAGTTTTTGGGAGTCTTGTTGGGTTTAACAGTAATTGCCTCGTTTACATTGCCAGTTTTTTTTGGCTTATGGGCAATTTTCACATTCATTCCATTTTATATTAACGTCTTGGTATACAGTTTCATCGCCGTAATTTTAGTAAAAATGACAATTTGCATTAAATTAGAAACAGATTGGGCAAAAGCCGCAGCCAAAGCCATTGATGAAAATAATTTGATTGAAGCAAAAAAGTACAGTCATTTCTCAAGGAGAGAATCAAAGGACTTAAACGGGACTCAAATGGGAAGTGCAGTAATCGAATCCATGTCGGAAAATCTAATTGACTTTAAACTCTCACCTATGATGTCTTTTGCCCTCTTTGGTGTTACTGGAGCTATTGCTTTTCGTGCAATAAACACGCTTGATGGTATGGTCGGCTTCAAAACTAAAGAGCACATTAACACTGGATGGTTTAGCGCAAATCTTGACAATTTCGTCAACTTCATTCCCACTAGGCTAACGGCATTGTTCATGATAGTTGCTGCGGCAATCCTTCGCATGGATGCAGCTAACGCCTGGAGAATCGCCTTGCGAGATCACAAAAAAACTCCCAGTCGTAACCACGGTTGGCCAATGGGCGCCGTGGCTGGAGCTCTCAGGATACAACTTCAAAAACCCGGACAATACATCCTTGGAGATGCACAGGAGCCTTTGACCGGCGAGAAGATTTTAGGAGCTTTGCGAATTCGCGATGTGACAATTATTCTCTGGGGGTTACTTTGTGTCGCCGTACTCGTATTGGTGAGGTTATTCTGGTTCATCCCAATTTAGTGCAAAGTTTTAATCAAAGCATAAGGGTATTTTGAGACAGAAGTGCCTCTTGCATGCGTGTTTGCCTCATTAACCCGCCAAGGATTCAGCCTAAAGTCTGGGGGAAGCCTAACGTTTTTCCACCCATCGTAATGGCAACGGTGGCAGCCGTTCTAGAAAAGAAACACGCGGTTAGCATTATCGATGCTCCAACTGAAGGTTGGGAGAACCTTGAGGAGTTGGATGAATCCAAGTATCGAGTGGGTTTGAGTGCAGAATCAATTGCAAAGCGAATTTCAGATTTTAAACCTGACGTGGTTGCGATTGAGATCCCATTTTCTGGCTGGTCCAAAACTGCATTTGAAGTTGTATCAATTGTTAAAAATGTCAACAGAGAGATTGTTGTTATATTGTTTGGACTGCATCCTTCTTCACGTCCGCAGGCTTGCTTAGAAAACATTGATGTGGATTTTGTGGCAATTGGAGAACCTGAGAATACTATTTCTGAGTTAGTTGAGGCACTGGAAACTGGAAAAAATGAATTCAAGGACATCACTGGAGTGGGCTTTAGCGAAAATGGCAAAGTGATTCTGAATGCCAAACGTCAATTAATTGTGAATTTAGATTCATTGCCCTTTCCAGCAAGACATTTACTGCCCATGGAGGTATACACTCAGGCTGTTAAACAGAATCCACTTAGAGGCGAAATCTACAAACCCTACACTATCGTAATCACCAGCAGAGGCTGCCCATACAACTGTGTTTTCTGCTCAAACTGTATAGTATGGGGTAAACAGTGGCGACCTCGAAGCCCAAAAAATGTTGTTGACGAATTAGAGCAATTAATCAAAACATTCGGTATTGAACAGGTTGATTTTTCTGACGACAACATGACCTTTGATAGGCAACGGATGGTTGAAATCTGCGAATTAATAGTTAAGAGAAATTTGAAGTTTGAGTGGTTTACCCCCAACGGAATCAGAGCAGATTCTCTCGATGAGGCACTACTTCGCAAGATGAAATCAGCAGGGTGTAAAAAAATTCGCATCGCACCTGAATCAGGAGTTCAACACATCGTAAATGATGTTATCAAAAAGAACCAGGACCTAAAAGCCGTCGAACAAGCAGTTGTCCTTTGCAAGAAAGTTGGCATTAAAGTTGGATGTTTCTTCGTAATGGGTTTAATTGGTGAAACCAAAGGAGACATTGAAAAAACCATAGAATTCGCGCACAAACTTCGTACGCTGGGAGCTGAAACATTCATCTTCAGCATAGCCATGCCACTCTATGGAACAGCATTTTATGAACAGGCAAAAGATGGAGGGTTTCTCCGAGAGGGTTTTTGCGACTTTGCTTTAGCGGCAACAGAACCACAGGTTGAAACACCCCAATGGTCTGCGAGAGATTTGCAGGAGTTATGCATGAAAGCGAATTTGGTTAATCCGAGGTTTACTCAGGAAAAAATTTTGCGAGCGATGAGGCATCCGCTGAAGACAACGAAAATGCTCCTGAAGAAGAAATGATATCGTTACATTTCTAAAAAAATAGAAGTCAAACGATCAATATTTTTCCATCTATTATGACAAATTCAACCTTTATATCCTTGATTTTCTCGGGTTCAACAGTCACCGGATCATCTGATAGAACTGTCAAATCTGCTAGTTTTCCCTCTTCGATTGACCCTTTAACATTCTCTTCACACGAAGAATAAGCAGCATCCAAAGTGTACATTCTCAATGCTTCTTCAACGCTTAATCGCTGCTCAGGAAACTCTGGTCGCAACACAACCTCTTGGATTCCAAGCAGAGGACTTAAAGGTTCCATGGGGCAATCAGAACCACCCGCTACTTTCACGCCCTCGTCAAGAAGCGTTTTTAGCGGATGCAAGCCACCTTGCGCGTTCCAAGCCGAGTCGTTGTATGGCTGACCAAACCGAAAATTCCGTTGAGATAACTTTGGGCTGAACCGAAACCACAATTTCCTGTTTCTTTAAACGGTGAATTAAGTCATTATTTAGGACAGCTGCCTGCTCGATGCGAAAGCGAACGTTGCTTTTGTGTCTTTGCTCAATAATTTTTAGGGTCATATCGATTGCTTTGTCGCCCATTGCAAGTATTATAGGCTGAACTCCAGCAGCTAACGCTTTGGCAACTGAAGCAGCCAACTCTTCCTCGGTACAAAGCAGTTTGCCACTGTTCTTTGGCTCATCAATGTAAGGCTCAAGAAGTGCAGCTTCCTTTGAATCCAAGTATCCGTCCGCAGCAATCGTAACGCCGCCTATTCGCAAAACTGAAACATTGTTGGTCATGAATCCAATTGTTTTCTCTAAGAGTTCTTGCGGAACAACCACATTAACCCTTAATGGCAACCTTCCCATTGCATGCAAATTTTGAATAATCTCTAGCTCAACTTCCGACAACACCATCCAATGAACACTGGTTAAGCCAGCGGCGGAGATTTTTTGGCAAGCCAAATCCGTTGCCTCTAAAAGCTCAGATGCCGTGGGTTCGGGAACAGCTTGCCAAATTAGGTTAGTAGCGCGGTCCCGGAAAATGCCCGTCAGTTCACCTGTCGCAGAGTTTTTTTCGATAACGCCGCCGCTAGGCAACGAGGTTTGCTTAGTTACTCCTGCCTTTTGGAGTGCTTTGGTGTTTACTGCACAAATCATTGCGGTTCCATGATAGAGGATTACTGGGTTGTTTGGTGAAACTGCATCCAAATCTGCGGCTGTTGGCATGCGTTTTTCTTTGAATTGATCCTGATTCCATCCACGACCGACAATCCACCTGCCAGCAGATGTTTGTCTAGCTTTTTCTTTAAGCAAACTTTGCAGCTCACTGATGGATTGTGCCGTAGTTAAGTCAAGCCACATTAGGCATCGTCCATAGTCTGCAACATGGATGTGGGTATCGATCAAACCCGGAACGACCGTTTTGCCTTCAAAGTTCAGGACTTTGGTTTTTTCGTTGATTAATTGGCCTATTTCTTTGTTAGTGCCAACTTTGATGATTTTGTTTTTGTTAATGGCAAGGGCTTGGGCTGTGGGCCGGTTTGGGTTCATTGTTAGAATATTAGCGTTAATTATTGCCAAATCCGCTGACAAATGCCAAATTTCTCCAGTTATTGCCGACATTAATTGGATAGTTGATGCTTGAAGTAAAAAGCCTTGTGCTCTACGTCAAACTCGAAGAAAAACCACTTTTAGGCTTATCTGCAAAACACATAATAGTTCCATCAGCCGTTTGGGAATACTAAATCGGGGAACCAACGTGAAAGCCCACGTAGCACTTGTAAATCCACCATACCCAATCGAAGCGCCTCAAGCTATTTTCCTGCCACTTGGCATTAGTTATTTGACAGCGGTTCTTGAAGAAAAGGGGTACAAAGTGGACGTGGTTGATTGCCAAACTACCCACCCTACACAAAAGGAGCTCGAAGACAAATTTAGGAGCCTAAACCCCGATATAATCGGCGTCACATCCGCCACACTTACGTACAATCCAGCACTCGACATTTTAAAAGCGGCAAAAGCAGCCTTACCCAAAGCCGTCACCATGATTGGTGGACCACACGTAACCGTTATGGATGAGCAAGTTTTCACCGAGAGCCAAAATGTCGACATTGTGGTACGCAGTGAAGGTGAGCAAACTATGCTTGAACTTGCAAACTTAGTTTCCGAGGGTAACCTTAAAAACCTCAATCAAGTTTCAGGAATAACTTTTCAAAGTGATGGCAAAGTTATCCGCAATCCCGACCGTCCATTCATGGAGGATATTGATTCTCTTCCTTATCCAGCACACAAACACTTTGATGTAGGCAAATACAAAATTCTTGACAAAACTTACTTACCTATAATTACTAGTCGAGGTTGTCCATTTAGCTGTGCCTTTTGTGCAGGATACAAAATGTGCGGCAGAGGCTTCCGAGGTAGAAGCCCAAAGAAAGTCGTTGACGAACTAGAATGGTTAAGAGACGAATTTGGAGGAGGAGCGTTTGCCTTTTATGATGACACTTTCACATTTGACGTGAACAGAGCAATTGCCATCTGCGATGAAATGAAAAACCGCAAATTTGATTTGCCGTGGGATTGCAGAACAAGAGTCGACAAAGTCTCCAAAGAACTGTTAACCAAACTGAGAAGTTCAGGTTGCCAACTTGTTCACTTCGGCGTTGAATCGGGCAGTCAACAAATGTTGAATTTGATGCGTAAAGGCACTACTGTTGAGCAGAACGCTCAAGCCATAAAGTGGGCAAAAGAAGCGGGAATTTCCGTCGCCATTTCACTTGTCATTGGCTATCCAACTGAAACACCTGAGCAATTACAGCAAACAATTGATTTCATCTACAAAACAAAACCAGACTACGTCTACATGTGTGAAGCAGTTCCTTACCCAGGCACGGAGCTTTATGATTTTGCCAAAAGCTTAGGCTTAGAATTAGCAAAAGACTGGAGCTTATACCACGAACAAACTCAAGTCTTCCAAAACACTCTCTTGCCGCTGGAAAAGTTGAATCAGACAAAAAAAGACTTCTACGACCATTACTTGTCTCCAACCTTTTACTTGCGAAAGAAGCTGAAGGGAGACTTCTACAGCCAAATCATGGCACGAAGCGCCTTAAACCATATTGTCGCAAATAACAGCTTCGCACGATGGGTTCTCAGAAGGCTTTATCACCCCAAAAAGAGCCCCGGCGGACACAGCACCCCGAGTAAACAGCAAGGAGCCTAGCGCTGTGTTTTCCCTTGCAGGCATCAAGTACCTGCTCACGCACCCACACCAACTCAGATGGGTCATCACAAGGGAAATCAACTTTGGACAACGCAAAAAAAGCAAACGCAAATGGGTTGAGTGGCAAAAGTACGATGCTAACATGCATATTATGATGATGCAAGAGCATGCTGAACTCTTAAGCGTTAATACATTAAATGTTGACAGAATCAAAATTTTCAACGAAATGGTCAGCAGCATCGGCGATGACCTTAAGATTTTGGATGTAGGCTGCGGCGATGGCGTCATAAGTGAGCCATTAATTAAAAAAGGCCACTTTGTTGCAGCGGTAGATTTGCCAACTGTAGCTACTTCAGCTCATAAATGCAATGTTTCCTCTATAATGGCAGGTGACGCCGAAACATTGGCTTTTGCAGATGCAACGTTTGATCTAGTTATTGCCTCAGAAGTTCTTGAGCATCTCTGGGCGCCTGAAAACTTCATAGATGAAGCCTATAGAACTCTCAAACCTCGCGGGTTCTTAATCATCGAGACTCCTGAAGGAATGGCGGGTTTAAATTATGATTCCCACAAAAACTTTTATACTGTTGAAAAATTAGAAAAAATCTTAGCACCTAAATTTTCGGTAAAGAAGGTGGAACGATTGGCTGCAACGGGTTCTGCTCAGACTCCAACAATTATTGCCTTTATTGAGAAGACAGTTTAAGTGGTTCCTTTTGGTTTGCTAGTTTTCGAATTTTTCTACTAAAATAAAAAACCGTCACAATAGACAAAGCTACGATTGCTGCTATGAGCGCAATTATTATTGCAGGAGAAGGTGGAGTTAAATTATTTTCTGCAGGCGAGTTGACTGTAGCAGTTATTGTGTTTGCGAAGCAGTATACGTTCCAATCGTGGTTTCCTATGTACAATCTTTCGTTAGCTAAGGTTGGGGAGGACCAGCTTCCTGATGGTGTAGTGTAGCTTGCGAGCTTTGCCCCGTTATTGTTTGCGTCAAGAACGTAAATATGGCGTTGGCTGGTCATCATGTAGATCTTGCCGTCAGCGTAAGATGGTGAAGCGTATAGTTCGTCACCTGTGAAGAAGCTCCAGTTTGTGTGTCCGTTGGTTGCGTTTAGGGATGTCATGCTAAACTTGTCAATGATATAGAGTTGTCCGTTTACGTAAATTGGTGAGGAAGCTATGAATTCCATTGCGTCTGGATCGCGGAAAGTCCATATGGTTTCGCCTGTATTTGTATTTACAGCATAGTAAGTTCTAAGGTCCGAGGATGCAAATACCATACCATCTGCAACTGAAGGTGAACCAATCATTTCAGTGCCTCCCGTAAATTGGTATTCATAGGGAATTGGATATTTCCATACCAAAGAACCGCTTGCGGCATCTACTTTGTACAAAGACGCAATATTGGGTTCTTCTGAGGTAAAGTAAACTGCGCCACTATTAATCGCTGGCGAAGAAAGAATTGGTCCTTCAGTCTTGAACTTCCAAATAACGCTACCACTGTTTGCGTCAAGTGCATACATAAAACCATCCAAAGACCCAACAAAGACTCTGCCGTCGGATACCGCTGGTGACGATTTGTAAACAAACGACCCATAAGTGTAAGGTAAGTCGCCATTGACAAAAGTCTTCCAATTCAATGCTCCATTGTAAGCGTCAAGACAGTAAACATAGCCATCATCACCGCCCGTGTAAACTTTACCATTTGCAATTGCTGGTGAAGACACTTGAGCATCTTGGGTAGTATATTTCCAAATTAAATTCCCGCTCCATGCACCCAAAGCATAAATGCTTTTGTCTTGGGACCCAACGTAGACTATTCCATTTACAACACTGGGAGAAGAGATAACTGAACCGTTTGTCGTGAATTGCCAAGCTAAAGACAGGTTTGAAGGTCCAGTTTGAGCCGTCGAAGAATGAGATGCGTCAGCGCGCCACATTGGCCAGTCACTAGTCGGGATATCAGGAGTTCCTATTGCCCATACTTGGTTGAAACTGTTGTATTCGCTTCCTGAAGTGGCGTCAACAGCATCGGTTACAGTTCCTGGAATCAGATATAGATGTCCATAAGCCACTGCAACTGATTCTCTTGGAGCTAACGCTTCGATAGGAAGCTTCCAGATAAGTTGTCCATTGTAAGCGTTTAAGCAGACAAACTCGGAAGTACCAACGGCACCACCATACTGCGCGGCTTGCCCAGTTGTGGCATAAACCTTGCCGTCGGCAACTGTAGGATATCCTGGCCAAAGAAGTGTGCCTGGTCCTTGATATTTCCATGCAAGTTTGCCCAGTTGCCAAGTCAATAGCATAGAGGTTGCCGTCTTTGTTAAGTTCATAAACATTGCCATAAGCGATTGCGGGACCTGTGGTAAAATATCCATCTGTATTTGGAGTATATGTCCATAGAATCTTGCCGTCTGCAGCGTTAAAACAATACATTGTATTGTCGTCTGTGCCTCCACGTAGAAACATTCCATCTGAATAAGCGCCGTCAAAAATCATGGGTCCCTTGGTGAGAGTCGTCCAAACAACTGCACCTGTTTTTGCGTCAAGTGCCATCTGTTGGTTCTCAAAAGACCCAGGGAAAACCAACCCTTCTCCATAGGTTGTCCCGATTCCAGTTCTGCCTCCGCCTGGCACATAAGTTCTCCAAACCATCGTTGGCGGGTTTGAGGGATTCGCAAAACTCCAGCCTTCAGTATACGAGTCAACTTTTATGTAGAACATTTTTTCTTCTGGACTGTAAACGTTGGCACTGAAAATGCCCGTATCCTCACAGAAATCGGGGCTAGTCCAAAGTATTCTGCCTGTTTTCGGGTCAAGACATGTGCTTTCCACAATCATGTGTGAATCATCAATTTTATAGGCTATTGGCCAAGGTTTCGGCATTGGAATATCTGTCTTCCATATTTGGCTGCCGGTTTGTTGGTTGAGTGCAACTACTGATGTGTTGGTTCCTATGTAGATCATACCATTAAAAGCCGAAAGGTAGGTTTGTATGCCTGAGACGTTGGCTTTCCAAAGTATGTCAGGGGTATTTGGGGCGGGTCCAGCTGAAAAACGAGAGAAAGAAGAATCACCCATGAATTGTGGCCACTCATATTGGAGTAGATTAGGATTTGTGGAAGTTGCACTAACGCTTGTTTGTGCATTTACGAGGTTTGAATTTGATTGTAAAGAGAAAACTGCAAAAATTGATGAAATAAGCAACAATGCCAAGATAAATGCAACTTTGATTTTAACTTGCGTTGAAATCCTAGCCCCCGAGAATGAATGATTAGGATGTTTGTTTCACTATAAACTTTGCGGAAAACAACAAATCAAGTATAAAAATCTTAATTATCAAGAAAGATTGAAAAAAAGATTAAAAAACCGAATAAAACAATAATCGCACAATCTTTTTTAACACGAAAAGAACCCTTAAAGTAAACAATGAATTATTGAAGGGAACTTGAGGGGATTTTACTTGACAGAGAAGAAGGGTCCTTTACTTATGACTTCTTGGAGAGCAACAGGCGCTTGCAATGCTCGCTGCAAATACTGCAACGTCGACGCGACAGGCTCGCATTCTCTAAGAGAAATGACAACCCAAGAAGCCTTTCACTTAGTTGATGAAGTTAAAAGCTTTGGAGTAAGATGGTTTGGCATAAAAGGCGGCGAACCCTTAACACGCCCTGATATTTTTGAAATTGTGACTTATGCCAAAAATAAAGGCTTAAACGTCTGTCTATTAACCAACGGGGTCTTTGTTGATGGAAAAATATATGATAACTTGGTAAAAAATCAAGTTTGGACTTCAGTAAGCATCGATGGACCTGAAGAAATTAATGATCAACTACGCGGAGAAGGCTCATACAAGAAAGCTCTTGCTGCAATCGAAAAATTGTCTAAGGGCAAAATTCTCAACGGTTTAGCTTGCGCTATCACAACTATAAATTACAAGCACCTTGACCACGTTGCCGAATTAGCTGATAAATATCATGCAAACTTTGTTTGGTACAATCATCTTGTGCCCAGTGGACGGGCAAAAGCCACAATGGACCTAACGCCCACTCCAGAACAATACGAATGGGTACTCAACCACATCTGGGATATAACAACCAAATACAGAGGCAAATTTGAAGTTCATGTTCACTGCCCACACTTTTCTAGGGTAGTAAAACAGAGAATCCCCGAAAAAGAGTTCGACGAATGGTACGAAAAAGAATTTCATGGCAAATGCACCTACTTCGCCTTTGGAGGATACCTTAGCGTAACCGAAAATGGCGATTTGATTCCGTGCTTTTACACTGACCTACAACCGTCCGAACCTATGATGCTAGGAAACATACGAAGCAAAAGTTTATCCACGGCATGGGATGAAATCAAAGCTTCCAAGTACTATAATAAATTCCAAGATCGAAACGTATTGAAAGGCAAATGCGGCGTCTGCGAATATCGTGAAATTTGCGGCGGATGCAGAAATCGAGCGTACGCTTACACAGGCGACATCACTGAATCTGATCCAGCATGCGCCTATATACCTGAGAGCTTACGTAAAAAATAGCATTGACTGGTATTGTGATGAATGCAACTAAAACTAAAGTAGCGTTGGTAACTCCGCCACTGTTAGAGAAGGTTGCGCATCATCCGCTTTTTCCTCCTTTAGGCTTAGCCTATATGGCAGCAGTACTTGAGCAAAACGGTTTTGAAGTAAAAATCATTGATTCCCCCGTCCTTGATTTTGATCACCAAAAAATCAAAACCGAACTGGAAAATTTCCAACCTACAATAGTAGGCGTTGGCTCCATGACTCCCACCATTGAATCAGCACTCAAATGTGCTCGAATAGCAAAAGAGACCTGCCCAGACTCTAAAGTTGTGATGGGTGGACCGCATGCAACTTTTGCGGACGCAGAAATTCTCAGCACTGAAAAAGCTGTTGATTTAATCGTGAGGGGAGAGGGAGAAGAAACAATAGTTGAAATAGCCAAGCAAATTCCACTTGGCGAAATAAAAGGAATAACCTTTCGAAAAGACAACCAAATAATAAAAACTGATCAACGACAATTCATCCAAGACCTCGATTCCCTACCACGACCAGCCTACAAGTATCTTCCAATGGAAAAATACAACATCACAGGAAAAAACCTCCTGCCAATAATCAGCAGCAGAGGCTGCCCTTTCCAGTGTCCCTTCTGCGTTGCTACCCAAATGTTCGGCTCACAATTCAGAGCAAGAAGTCCAAAAAACGTTCTTGACGAGTTAGAATGGCTCAGAGATGAATATGGAGCTGAAGGGATAGCCTTCCAAGATGACACCTTAACTTTTGATAAGAAACGTACAATGGACATATGCGATGGAATAATTGAAAGAAAAATCAATTTGCCATGGGGTTGTGGAACACGGGCTGATGTTGTCACTAAAGAAGTTTTAGCCAAAATGAGCAAAGCTCACTGCAGCGAAACCATGTTTGGTGTAGAAGCGGGTTGCCAACGGATGCGCGACATATTAAAGAAAAGAGTTTCAACTGAACAAATTGAGAATGCAATTAAATGGACCAAAGAAGCAGGCATATTCGTCACCGTCTCAGTTATCTTGGGTTATCCTGGCGAAACCAAAGAAACACTGCAGGAAACATTAGATTTTGTTCGCAAAGTAGAACCAGATGACGTGTGGCTTTGCCATGCAACTCCTTATCCTGGAACATGCCTTCGCGAGATAGTTGAGAAGAATGGATGGAAAATGTCTGAAAAGTGGGAACTCTACAATACAATGAACCCAATTTTTGAAGACCCCGCACTACCTGCCAAAGAAATAGCAGCGATGCGCAAGAACTTCTATAACAAGTTCTATTCACCAAAATATGTCATGCGACAAGCAGTGAAAGGCTATTTGAAGGGTAATTTGTACAGTAAAATAATGACTCGAACCGCTGCTAATTATATGCTTTGGCGAGCGAAAAACCTACTTTAAAAATTTCTTATAAAGATAATTCTTTTATTGATTGAATTTAAAATATCTGGTTTCTAATTTTTAAAAAACAAAAAAAGAAAAAGGTTGATTTGACCTTATTAGGGTCGTTTTCTTAGCATCAATAGAGCTAGTAATGCACCGATTACAACTATTGCGACAATTATGGCTGCTGACATAGGTAGGAAGTATTGATCAGCCATTGATGGAGCTGCGGTTGCGGCTGGAGTAGGTGTTGCTGGTGATTCCACCATATTGAATGTGGTTTCTGTATTGGATGGCCAGTAACCGTTAGTACCGTCGAAGTATGCGTAAACCTTGAAGTCGCCTGAAATGTTTGGTGTATATGTTAGGCTGTAGTACCCTTCGCTGTCAGTGGTTGTTGTGAATGGACCTTGGTAGTTGCCGTTTGAGTCTATAAGGACAATGTTCACGTTAACACCTGTGAAGCTGGCTGGTTTCGGCTGTTGCTGGTGGATATAAGCCATCCAGTCTTTCATGCTGCTGTCAGAGCAAACTGGAACACCTGCTGGAAAGCGTCCTTGTATCTCAGTGGTCTGTAAACCTACGGAAACATCTGTGACTGAACCTTCAATTACTACGTTACCGCCGATTGTTGAACTCTTAGGACCAACTGTGACTGTAGTTTCGCTGGGTCCTTTGCCGAGGGTGTAGATTCTTGAGTCATAGCTGTTGAAGAAGTTGGTGTAGCTGTCGGCTATGGCAAAGCTGCCAGCGCCAAATTCGCCTGTGACTGCAGTGAATGTATAAATTTCGCTTCCGTCAGATGCGTTAATTGCTCGTGTTAATGCATTCTTGTAGATTGGTGTTGCAAAAGTGTGCTCTGTGACAATAGTGTAGATGACTCCGTCGTTAAGGTTTCTACCGCCAATAGCTTTGACGAAGATTGGGTAATGACCTGGAACTTCCAAGCCACTGTCTGTGTTGTTGCCAGGAACGCCGCCGTTACCGTATGTCCAAAGTACATTGCCAGTTGCCATATCATAGCAGTACAATATACCAGAGTATGCGCCTGAGTAGACTCGACCAAAAGCAACGACGTTGTGCAGCGAGCCGGATCCAGTGCTGCCATAGTAGTCAAGGGCTGGTTGTGGGTCGCTCAATTTGATGAATTCGCCTGTTCGTAGGTTAAAGAATGCGAATTGAGAGGTTTGCCTGTAGGATTCACAGAAGTAACCAGCTTTGTCAAGTCCTGCGAATGAGACGTTTGTAATGTTGCCATCTTTCGGATCTACCTGGGGTTGTACAGTGTTTCTCCACAGAACTTGGCCGATTGGTCCAACGGAGGCGTTGAGATTAACTGCAAAGTAGTTGTATGGATTATTGCCGGTCGGTGCTAGTGAGGTTGGGCGTGAACCGTTCATGCAAAGCAAAATGTCACCATAGATTGCTCCTACTATACTTGGGTTTCCAGGTTGGTTGTTGCGCCAAGATATTGATACGTTCTGGTCTGCGGGGGTTACTGAATTTATGGTATCATACATTATGGCTCTGCTGGCATTCACAAATGTGGATGTTGATGTTACTGGTGTGATTGTGGTCGTTGAAACTCCGTTAACGTAGGTTGTCTGCGAAACGTTTACTGTTGTGCTTTGAGTGACAGTCTGCAGGTTTAGTTGCTGCATGCTACCTTGTCCCCAGAACCTGCTTGAGTTCCATTGACATAGATAGTAAGCGGGGCTTGCATTTGTGCCGTTGTTGACGAACATGTATTTTATGACTTCTCCGTTTGGACCGACGACGTTTGTGCCGCTGGGAACATTGCTTACGTTGAATACGTTTGTCCCTGTGGCTGCATCGTATACTTGGGCAAAGTTGGTTGTCGCGAGCATTGCTGGGCGAACTCCGTGGTAGTCGGGGTTTTGCATGTCTTGTACGTATGCAAATGATAATGCGGGTACATCGGCTCGTCGCCAGACTTCTTTACCTGTGAACAAGTCAACGCATACTGTGGGACCTGCTGGACCTGATCCGGCTCAGTGCCGGTGCCAGTTGAGAATAGGGGTTCTTGGTAGTATAGTCTTCCAGCTACAATTATCGGGTTGACGTATCTTTGTGAATAAGCTGTACCTTCGAACCACGTGCTTCCTGGGATATCAAAGTTGTTTCCGCCGGCTACTCCTCCAGGTTGATCAAGAGTCTTAGTCCACATGATGTGCGACGTTAAAGAACCTATGGAATCACCTGAGAAGACTCGTTGGTTTGGCCCAGTTGACCCGCCATAACCTGGCATGCCGCCACCTAACCAGTTTGATGAAATTACGTTCCACATTGTATTTTCACCAAAGATCGGTCGTGTCCAGTATTCCGTTGGGAGTGGAGGATAAGAAATTTCCAGCACTGGTTCCTGCGTGACCGTGAGAGTTGCTGATGCAGTACCGCCCATATAAGTATCGTTTTCGAACGCAGAGCCCGGCAAATGTGAGTAGTCGTTGACCTTTTGTTCAGGGAATATGAAAGTCAAGTTGTATGTGCCGACTTCATTGGGAACAAATGATGTACCCTGGTTAGATGTCGTGTCCACAATATAGGGGAAATTCTGTTCTGTCACTGCCCCGCTGGGCGCTGTGATGATGAGTTTGTAGTTACGGAATCTGTAGTCGTTAAGTATTTGTGTATCGGCATATGTTGGTGTCACAAACATGTAAATTGATGCCTTTTGACCAACGCCTATCGGATCGGTTGCAACATAGATGTGGGGAAACGTTGGAATAGTCCAAGAAGGTGTGTGCGCGCTTGTTAAGGTTGATAAAGCTCCTAACATTGAAACCAATAGTATTATGCAAATTGCAATAGTTGCTATTTTATTTTTCTGCATTTTTTCTTACTCCTTAATTGTATGCGATGTTTATCTTACGATTTGTTTATAAAACTATGCATATTTCATAAATCCCTCAAAAACACCAACAACTTTATCATCTAAAAAAGTTCTAAAAATTAAAGCATTCCAAAAATTTACTTATCTCCTTACCAGATATTTTTGCGGAAACTTTATAACATATTCGAACGGTTTCTAAAACTACATCAAGAGGATCCTTTAGATGACAAAAACCTCTGAAGCTTACGGTACAAGAGAAAACTGGCCGCCGTATACGTACCGAGATTATCCGGGTATAAAGCCTGAGGCGTATGAAGCCTTCATGAAGTTCTTAAGCACTGAGAACACTTCAGGCAGGTTAATGGAGTTGCAACCATGGGTTTCAGTTTGTGACTCAAAATGTGCTTTCTGCTATTTTCCAACTACAGCTTCAAGCAAAGTACAGCTTGAACCGTATCTTGACTTACTTAAAAAAGAATTAGCTATGTACGCTAAAACAAAATATGTAAAAACAAGCGTCTTTGACGAAATCGTCTTGGGAGGCGGAACCCCCAGTGTACTTAGCGCAGAGCAAATAATTGATTTAATCGATTTCTGCAAAGCTAACTTTAACACTAGCAAAGAATATTTTATAAAAGTCACAGGGTCATCAAAAACTCTGGCACTTCCAAAAATTGAGAAACTAGCCAAATACGGCGTCTATCAAATGGACATGGGTGCCCAAACATTTGACGATAAATTGCGAAAAGCTTTGTGCTTGCCAGATAGTGCTGCCGACGTTGAAAAAGCAATTAAATATGCAAGAAAACTTGGTTTAGTCGTTTGTGTTGACCTTATGTATAATTTGCCAGGTCAAACTATGGAAAGTTGGATTAGCACCCTTAAGAAAACCATTGAATTGGATGCTGAAGTTGATGCTTACTCTCTACATGTGGATCCTGGAACGATTCTTGAAAAAATGATTAAAGACGGTACTTCTCCGCCCCAAGGCAATGCCGAGTATGAAAAAGAAATGTTTTTAGCTGCATACAAGATGCTTACGGATGCTGGCTACAAGGCAGTGGGTCATGATCGCTACAGCCGTGTAGAGTGGCATATGCGTGAGAATTGTCTTAATGGTTGGCCATGGGGAGGAATATTGACCACAGGCGCGGGCTGCTTTATGGGTTATCTTCAAAAGTTTTCATATTCTAACATTGAAAATATAAATAATTATATGGAAACGGTAAAATCTGGAAAATTACCTATCTGCAGACTTTCGGAATCTACAAATGAAGATATGATGCGACGAACAATGACGCGGCTTTACCTACGATTGCCTGTGAGCAAAAAAGAGTTTCTGGAAAAATTTGGAACAACACCAGAGAAAGGTATTTCCAAAACAGCTGGAAAAATTAAAAGAAAAGGGCCTAATTGAAATTGACGATAAGGAAGTCAGAATTACCAAGCTGGGCGAAATTTGGAAGGGAAATATTGCTTGGGAATTCGCGCCTAACCAAACAAAATAATTTTTCCTTTTTGTATAAACTATTTTTGTTTAAATTCTATATTATATTAGCAAAAGTTGGCTAAAAATAACAAGTTTATTGGTTTAAAAAATAAAAAAGAAAAGGAAATGGATTGTTTTAGTGCCTCTGTGGCTGCATACCATACCATGTCATTACTTTAGCTAGTATTGGTACGATTACGCCTAAGAGAATTCCTGGCAAGAAGTTGATAACGATGGCGTTAACAGGGTCTGCTACCCAAGCTCCTTGAGCCATGCCTCTTGGAGAATATTGACCCATCACGCCGCCTGCGGGTTTGAAGTCAAGCGAAATTGTGTAGTTCAAGTATGACTGGAGGACTGCCACCATGATTGATGCGGTTAAGCCTGCGCCTAGCATACGTTTGAAGTTTGATGATCCGTTGTTTAGTGATCCTGCGACGTAGCCAATGATGACTCCGTTGACGAGCCAGAAGAGCATACTGATGTCGCCATAGAAATTAACAGAATAGCCTGGATTTGTTGCGGCTACACCTGCGTAGTATCCATTGTAGAGACCTGCAGCTGCTACATAGTACATGCCGCCCATGATGAAGCCTGCTGCTCCACCAGCCCATTTGTTCCAAAGCAAACCAAGAACTAATGGTATGCCGAGAACAATCATTTGGGCAAAGCCTTGAGAAAAGATGACTCCGAGTGTGGCGACGAAACCTTCTGTACCGAGTACGTGATATTGTCCGCCAGGGTTAACGTAGATTGCGAGAATATAGATCAAGAGCACTAGTATCAATGGTATGATTATGCCGTAGAGTATGTCTGCTAGTTTAAATTTTGGTGTTTCCAATTTTTATCCCTTTTAATTATTTTACGTTGTGGCGTGAATATAAGCTTAATGCTTACTATGTTATTCATAAAGCAAAAAAAGTCATCTAAAAATAATTCTTTAATTTTTGCAATTAAAAATAATAAAAGAAAGAATTGTGGAACCGTAATTTTTTACGGTTATTTATTTCAAGTGCTTTTCGAACCGCAAATTATCCCTGAAAGTGGCAGTCTCGCTGGACAAACGAATGAACATGTTCCACACGCTATGCAGTCTTTCATCCATAGTTTTTCCGCTTTTTCAAAATTGCCTTTCATGATAGCGTCGTAGATCATTATTGGATGCAATTTTACTGGGCAAGAGCTAATGCAATTTGAGCAGTGTATACATGCAGTTTGCTTTTGGTCTTTTTTGCTTTTACTTTTAGTGAACACGATTATGCTTGATGTTCGTTTCGTTATTGGAGCTTCGATTGTTTGGATTGCGTTTCCCATCATAACGCCGCCAACTACTACCTGCTTAAGGTCGTTTGTGTCGACGTTGTAGGCGCTAAGGATGCTACTTATTGGAGTGCCTATTTTGACAAGTATGTTCTTTGGTTCTTTGACGTCGCCGTTTAGTGTTGTGACTCTTGAGATTAATGGTTCGCCTTCGAAAACTGCGTTTGCAATTGCGTTTAGGGTTGCAACGTTTTGCACTATGGTGCCGCTTTCGTATGAGCGTTTGCCTGGTGGTTGTTCATAGCCCAAAATTGCTTTTTGGAGAACGCTTGCGTCACCTTGTTGGTAACTGAGGTGTTTAGCGATAACTTGTGTGTCTGGTTCTTTGCCGAAGACTGCTTCCAGTTTAGGTACAGCTTCTATTTTGCTGACTTTTGTAGCAACGATAACTTTGGGGTTTCCTAGGATTTTGCGAACAACTCTAACGCCTCTAAGTAGGTTTTCAGCTTTTTCAATCATTAACCTCTCGTCGGCAGTATCGTATGGTTCGCCTTCTGCAGCGTTTACGATAAGGGTCTTTATTGGTTTGTCTTGGGGCACTGAAAGTTTTATGCTAGTTGGAAATCCTGCACCGCCTAAACCTATGATACCTGCGTCCCGTATTCGTTTTATTAAAACATCGTTTGGTGTGTTTTTAAGTTCGGATTCAGCAATGGGTGTTAGTGTCTTATCTTTTGTGTTTTTATTGTCGTTTTCAATCCAGATGGCTTCAGAGCATTCTGAGTAGCAGCTGTTGTATATATCGCCGATTTTTATGACTTTGCCGGAGATTGGGCTGTGTACTGGAGCGGCTATTTTTTCTTTTGAGTCTGCGATTTTTTGTCCCATGGCAACAGTGTCTCCAACAGAGACCAGAGGTTTGTTCATTGCTCCGGTATGTTGGTAGGTTAAGACTATGGCGACTTTTGGGTCGGGGAATACTTCTATGGGTGTGATTCTTGCTTTCTCTTTGTGTTCTTTTATTTCAACATAGTTTGTCATTTTGTTCATCTCCCAAAGGGTTTGTGTATACCTATTCGGTCAAGGAGTGGCACTGTCAAGTTCATAATGAGTAATGCCATAAGTGCACCGCCGAAGAAGTTCAGATATGTCTGTATAAGAATTGTCAATATCGCTAATCCGATTCCGAAGATGACTTGTCCTATGCTAGTTAAGGGTGTTGTTGCAGGGTCTGTTGCCATGAAGAACGCTAGGAATATCGAACTACCCATGAATACCTCGAAGAGGAGTCTTGTGGTTAAGTCACCGTCTGCGAAGATGAAGGAGAACATCAATGAAAGGACTGCAATTGCGACGAGGTAGCTTACGGTAATTTTCCATTTGATGTATTTTCGCGCCAAGATAAAGAGGGCTACACCAGCTATAATTACTGCAACGCTTGATGCTCCGCCTATCCATCCATGATACTTTGCCAGGATCATTAAAGATGTAATGTCAGGCATACCTGAGGCAATTGTGGATGGGTTGGCATAACATCCTTGTATGTAGCTGCCGAATGCTGCGCCGCCGTTACCTGAAATGACTGATAATGCGCTGATTCCGCCTGCTAGTGAAGGAACTTGGAGGGGACCTGATTTAAGGTGGTCGATTGCAAGAAGCGTTGTTGTGACAGTTGGCAAAAGTACGAGGAATTTGGCTGCTGCTGCGGGGTTTACTAGCTTTCTGCCGGCTAAGCCCATAAGTTTCTTAAACACCAGCATACCTAAAAGTGAAATTATGGCAACATAGACAAATGCTAGTGGAGCTTCAACGGGTAATCCTACTTCAGTGTTCATGGAAGGTGTACCCAGTGTATAACAACAAGTCACGATTAAGCCGAAGACTGCTGCAGACCAAGTGTTTACTTCACTATCGGAGGTGATTTTGCCTATTAGCAAATCTACTCCGACGGCTATGCCGACTGCTAATAGTGCACAGATACCAACGGTTAAGCCTAAGTTCCATCCTGAGACAGTTGTAGTTTGAGACCATAAAGCGGCTGAGACGATTGTAACTGCAAGAAGGGCGAAAAAAGTGTATTGCATTAGACGATTCTTGGACATTGGACCGGTTATGTGGGGAGCGGATTTAACAACTAGATCTTGAGGGGTTTCTTTGCTCATTTTGTTTTACCTCTTAAATGTTAAGAGTGCTATCTAAGCGTTAAATATTAAACTCTTTCGGAAAGAGAAAGATTTTTGCGTTATTTAACTTAATTTCTTACTCAGTATCCGATAAATATTGAAATTTATAAATACAGTTTTAAAATGTGCGTTCATGAAGAAATATTTTCTCAATGAAATCTTTCGAAGAAATATTGTACAGATTGGAATTGCACCTAAGTGTTCAGAGAATCTTTTTCGGACAAAACCTTCGAAAAAAAAATTTTTAGGTAAAGCTAATACACGCAAAAAGTAATTATCCTTCAGATGAGGTGAAATAACTTGACTAATAACGATAAGGTTGAACTTGAAGGAATAACGTTAAATGTCTATTTGCACGCCGTAAAAAAAGGGAAGCCTGTAGGCCCCAGAGACGTTATGAAAGGAGTCAACCTCAGCAGTCCAAGTGTTGCTTACAGACATCTACAGAAACTTGAAGACTTAGGTTACCTGCAAAAAAATGATTATGGTGAATATACTGTTAAACGCAAAGCCCAAATTGAGGGACATTTATGGCTTGGACATCGATTAATGCCAAAAATGTGGTTATATTCGCTGATTTTCTTATCAATTTTGTTAGTTGAACTAGTTGTTTTATTCATTCATTTTTCGAGTGAAAATCTAGAATTCAAAGTTTTCTTTCTTCTCTTAACACTAATCACAGGTTTGGCAATGGCAGTATTCACAATAGAAGGATTGCTTCAAAAAAGACGCAAAAACCAAATTGAAAAAGAATAAGCTTTTCTAACATAACAGAATTTTCTGCATTTTTTACAAAAAAATAGAAATTCAATTTTTTAGGGGAAGTTTTATATCGATTAGCCGAATTTAACTTGACTCTGTGAATTCAATGAATAATTCAATGAATCCAATCACAGCCCCATTGTTCATGGTTGTTTGGCGATGCACCCGCAACTGTGTAGGCAGCTGCACATATTGTAGTTACACCAAGGAATATGCAAAAGATCAAGAGCTGAACACTGCCCAGGCTAAACATATGGTTGATGAAATGGCAGAATTCGGTTCGCAATGGTTAGGAATTAGCGGCGGAGAACCGTTGGTTAGACCTGACGTTTGGGAAGTTATCGAATACGCAGAGAAAAAGCACGGCATGAAAGTCAGCTTAATCACAAGCGGCTTTGCTTGGGATGAGGAACGCTTTGATAAACTGCGCAAATATGAAGTTCACACGGCAATCAGCATTGATGGTAACAAAGATACAAACGACATGATCCGCACGAAAAGGCGGTTATGACAAAGCCTTACACGCCATGAAAAAACTTAGTGAAGTCGGGTTGCTAGACTGCCTTGGTCACAACCATGACTAAGCACAACATCCATCAGATGGCTCATCCAGCTGCTCTCGCAGAAGAATACAAAGCCCGCATGCTAGTCTACCACAACCTTGTTCCAGTCGGAAGAGCAGGAGAACACATGGAGGATATAGCTCCAACACCAGAACAATACGAAACTGCGTTCAATGAAATTTACGACATCCAACGTAAACTCTACGGAAAAGTCAAAGTCAACGTTTATGCACCCTTTTACGCGCGCATAGTCCGACAAAAAAACCCTGCTGACTTCTGGCAATGGTACAACGAAGGATATCTTGGAAAATGCACAATAGGCGGCAACTACATCGGCATCACTGAAAACGGTGACTACCGAAGCTGCGGCTTCCACGAAGGCTACCGCATCGGCAATGTCAAAGAAACGAAACTACGAACTGCATGGGAAAATCTCCAGAAGAGCGAATTACACCTTAAGCTACGTGACAAGAGCAATCTCAAGGGCAGATGCGGAATTTGCGAATATAGAGAGATATGCGGAGGATGCAGAACACGCGCAGAATTCTACACAGGTGACCTATTCGAATCAGATCCGGCATGCAACTATATACCTAAGATCTTGCAGGAAGATCCCAAAGCAATCGAAGCATTACGCAAAAACCCAATGGGCAAACAGTAACTCAACTTTTTCTTTTACTTCTTTTCCGTTTGACCTATAAATTGATCTTCTCGTTGGGTTACTGGGAATATAGCCTTGTATATCTGGTCAGCAATTAATTTTGCACCCTCGCTATTAACGTGTAAACCATCAGAAAAAAAATTAGGGTGGCTGATCAAAGCTGAATAAACATCGACGATTGGCAAATTAGTCTCACGTGCTACCTGTTCGATGGCTGGAATTATTGTAAGTTTGAAGTATTCTTGATCGATTTTGTTATCTTGATTGCTGAAAATTGGCGGTGGCAGGACAATCCATATTTTTGGTTTACTTGAAAGCCCTTGGAAAGCGGCAACCAACTTCACATAGTCATCCACGAAACTTGTATTGTATCGGTGAAGGCTTGGTTGAGCATCGTTGGTTCCCAGCATAATGATTATTATGTTAGGTTGAAATTCCAAGGCATTTTGAAAAATGTTTGTTTTCATGTATGGCGTCTCAGAATTAAGCAAAACAGTTGTGGAGCCCGCGCCAAAGTTGCGAACAGTAAAATCAGTGTTGCCAAGAAGCATCCAGAGGTCATATGGATAAGCGGTTGACTGTGTGAGGCTGTCGCCGACACAAGCAACACGGAGAGCAACTGAGTTTTTGTTTGCGTTGTCCAAAATGAAGTGCACTGTTATTCCTGACAATACGAACAGGATTGCTAAGCCAATTACCAGAAATTTTCGTTTTTTAATAATCTGGGTCTTCAATCAATCAGTCTCTTTAGATATGGTATCTTTTTTAGTAAAAGAATTATTGCAAGCGAAACAAGCAATACGATTGCTGTCAATAATGGGATTTCAATGATTGGATCTAGTATGTTACGGTTAATCGAGAAACCGAAGTAGCCAAGTTGAATAGATTCAATTATCATGACGTGGATGAAGAATATACCTAAAGTGTTTTGGCTGATAAGTTGAATTAGTCTACTGCTTCCAGAGACTTTGACAGGGCGGTTCTCATTTTCTTTCTGAACGACTGGAGGCTTCACTGTGAATAATAGCAGAAACAACATAACTGAGGCTAAAATGACTGTGGGGCTAAAATATTGTTGAAAGAAATACATTTCCTTGCCTCCAACAGTCGCAGCTAACACGTAGGTTGCAACCGCAGTCAAACCAATCCCAAGAATAATAAGAATCGAGAGAGTTTTGCGACGTATTTGAACTGTTGATAGGTATGTGCCTAAAACGAAGAATCCCGCATATCCTGAAATCACAAAGACATTACTATTCAACTGGTATGATGTAAATAAACTGAAGAAAGGTATGACAGCTACCCCAACGACCCACAGTATTACAAAGTATTTTATCAAACTCTCATCTGCATGAGCTATAATTACGCGTAGGAGCGGAGTCAGAAGATAAAGGCCAACGAGCACATAGAGGTACCACAACTGAGTGTAAGGACCATTGAGTATGCCTTGGATAATTGCGGCTTCAGAAAACGGTATTTTTTGTACTAAGAAGTCCCACGCAAAATAGGCGACGCCCCAAAAAAAAGTGGGCAAACCTATTCTTACCCATCGTTTCTTAAAGAAGACTCGGAGGCTTTCATCAGTTTTTGAAGGCTGCAACAAAAGTGCTCCACTGAGCATTAAAAATAATGGAACACCCAGAGGAACTGCTACACTTTGGTAAATATCAACGACGCCCCAACGGGCAAATTCTACTGGAGTCAGTTGATTGAGTTCATTAGGAGTTATTGAGAATCGACCTGAAGCATGAAGCAGGAGAACTCCCACCATAGCTATTGTTCGAATTAGATCAACGTTAACGGCGCGCCCTCTGAGTTGATTGAGCTTCGCCACTTAACCCTGCCCCTTTGCAATAGGTTTCGCCTTTTCAATAGTAACGGTAATTTGCTTAACAATGAACTCTTGCCTAGAGCTCCTTGCTACTTCAGCGCAAGAAGATACATTCAACTTTAGGTATAAGTCAGGGAAAATCAGTTTATGGTTCAAATCGGATATTTCATTAATGTAGTCCATATCCAATCCCTACTTAAAATCCGGGTTTTGCGGATTAAAGGGTTCTCGTAAGGATTTCTTGACTAAAAACAAGTCAATATTTATTGACTAAAGAATTGAATCAAGCGAGCAGTATCAGCGAATCTTTTTATGAGAATTTTCTCAAGAAATAATTTGGGACCACAATAACCGCACATCCAAGTAAAAATAAAAAGAGCATATGCTCCTAAAATGACTAAGGCACTAAGTAGAAAGGTTATTATTTCCAACGCAGTTCACTCGTAAGCGGAGATAAAATCGTGCCTTTAGCATTTATTATTGGGACTGCTGGTTCAGGCAAATCCCTTTTCACAGCTGCGTTTGCCGAATGGCTAAAAATGTCAAAACAGGATGTGGCCGTTGTTAATTTGGATCCTGGTGCGCTAAAGTTACCCTATCAGCCGGACGTTGATGTGCGCAACTATGTTAATGTTGATGACATTATGGATAAATACAGTTTAGGTCCCAATGGCGCCATGATTATGGCTGCTGACTTGATTGCGGATGAAATAGAAAATTTAACAAGAGACATCGATGACGCTCACGCCGACTTCGTCCTTGTAGACACTCCCGGTCAAATGGAACTTTTTGCTTTCCGCGCAAGTGGACCATACATCGTTGATGAATTAACAAAAGAGCCAAAAGCCCTAATCTACCTCTTCGACGCTGTCTTTTCAATTAATCCATTAAATTATGTTTCAAACATGTTCTTGGCTGCAGCAGTATATAACAGGTTTTTCCAGCCGCAGGTTCATCTGCTTTCAAAGAGCGATTTAGTGCCAAAGAAGGATGTACAAGCAATAGCAAATTGGTCAGCAAACACCAACGCTCTTGAAGATGCAATAGAACAAAAGCTTGAAGGAACAAAACGACTTTTCAGTCGAAACATGATGCAAGCAATCAACAAATTGGGCTTACAATTCCTATTAATGCCCGTTTCTTCCAAAACAAACGAAGGCATGGTCAACGTTAACACATTACTTGAACGAATTTTGAACGAAGGAGAAAAATATACAACTTAAACTTGTACTAGCGACCAGCTTGCCGCAAACGCTCCACGTTTAGCTTTCAAAATAGATTCAGCACCAGCAATAATGATAACATCGTTGTCATTTGGGTTTAACTCTTTAAGAATTAAATTCGAGGCCTTAGGATACTTTTGCTCAATACAGTCACTTACGGACTCGATGATTAAATGTCCATTCTGGTAAACAATTACTAAGGCTTTGCGTGCACCAGCAATAATAGCAGCGTCACGTTGGTCAATTCCAGATCCAACTTTCTGTCCGCTATTCTTGACTAAGAAAGCAAAATTAAATTCAGATGCAGCCAGCTCTGAGTGTGGAATTTCGATTCTTTTTGGAAAAATTTCTTCAAATTGCTTCCAAATTTCTATGCCTTTTTTTGTAAGGTTGCATCCTTCTTTTGAGGTTTCAATAAGATCTGCTTCTCTGAGTCTGCTAATAATTGTACGAACAGCACCATCTCCAACGTTAAGTTTTTCCGCTAATTTATTTCTACCAAGTGGCTTTTGTGCCATAAGCTCCAATGCATAGAAGACATGGAATATTGTGAATGATGTTGATGGTCCTGGAGCTTTTTTTCCAGCGATTTGTTGCATGAATTTCTTGAGTGATGCAGCCATGTCTTGTCTATTTGTACTAAGCGTTGACTGGTTTTTATAACTTCTTAAAGGAAGTGCAATCAGTCCTTGTAAGCGATGACTGAAATTTCAACAAGTGCGCCTGCCTTAAGTTCTGCACCAACTGTTGCTCGAGCAGGATAATCTGATTCAAAGTAGTTCGTATATTCGTTGTTAAATTCCTTAAACAATGCCATCGAAGACAGATACACAGTAGATTGAACTACCTCTTTTAGACTATACCCAGCTGCTTGCAAGATTGCTTTAATGTTTTCCATAACTTGACGTGTTTGGAGCTGGATATTCTCAACAATTATTTTGCCTTCTTTTGGGTCAATTGCTAACTGTCCAGAAACATACAGAAAATTTCCAGCTTCAATAGCTTGACTGTATGGTCCAATTGGTTTTGGTGCATTCGAGGTTATTACAAATTTTTTCACATAATCCCTCTGGAGGTTTGTGTGTCAACGGAATCTAAAATTGTTTCTGCAAACCCTTTGGTGAGCAATTATCTATTGATTAATTGCTTATATTGTCGAAAGCCTTTTAAGAAAAAAAGCAGGTTACTATGGCTAACACACGTTTAGAAGGAAGAGATTCCAATGAAAAAAAACGGTAAATATTTGTTTACATCCGAGTCAGTTGGAGAGGGTCACCCAGATAAAGTTGCAGACCAAATATCCGATAGCGTTTTAGACGCAATATTCACTTGCGATCCAAAAGCAAGAGTTGACTGCGAAACTCTTGTTATGCAGGGAACCGTAATGATTACGGGTCAAATTACAACATGCTCCTACGTTAACATCCCAAAAATTGTTCGCCAAACACTCAAAGAAATTGGTTTCGACAACGCAAAAGATGGCTTAGACTGGGAAACATGCGGCGTTTTAGTTTCATTAACTGAACAGTCTCCGGACATTTCTATGGGAGTAACCGAATCCAAAGGCCATGAACAAGGTGCCGGTGATCAAGGAATGGTGTTCGGCTATGCATCCAATGAAACAAAAGAGCTTATGCCTTTGCCAATCATGTTGGCTCAAAAACTTGTTAAACGTTTAGCTGAATGCAGAAAAACAAAAATCATGCCATATCTACGCCCAGATTGCAAGTCACAAGTTACAGTCGAATACGACTGTTGCAAACCAAAATGTGTCAAAACAGTAGTAATTGCAGCTCAAAACAATGGAACTGTTGATGATAAAACCTTAAAAAATGATATAATTGAAAAAGTAATTAAAAACGTCATCCCGGCTGAAATGATGGCGCCAGATATAAATTATGTAATCAATGGAACAGGCAGATTTGTTATCGGCGGAACATTAGCTGATTCAGGATTAACAGGAAGAAAAATCATCGTCGACACATACGGCGGAGTTGGAAGCCATGGCGGCGGATGTTTCAGCGGCAAAGACCCATCAAAAGTAGACCGCTCAGGATGCTATATGGCAAGATACATAGCCAAAAACGTAGTTGCCTCAGGCCTCGCTGATCAATGCGAAGTTCAAATTTCCTACGCTATCGGCGTCGCAAAACCAATCTCAGTACTAGTAAACACTTACGAAACAGGCAAACTATCTGACGAAAAAATCTTGGAATTAGTAATAAAATATTTCGACATGAGACCTAAAGCAATCATCGACCAGTTAAACTTACTTAGACCCATTTACAAGAAAACAGCAGTGTTCGGTCACTTTGGAAGAGAAGATGCAGATTTTCCATGGGAAAAAACTGACAAAGCTGAGCTGCTCAAGAAAGAACTTGAGAATGCCAAAAAAGCCTAATTTTTCCTTTTCTTAACTTTTTATTTTATTTTGTTTTCAAACTTTAGTTAAAGTTCTTACCTAAATTACTCCTCTACATCAACAATGACTAATCCATCATTTGCCTCGATTAAACTGGTAAGTTCTTTGGCGGCTTTAGCGAGTTTTTCAGCGGGCTTCTGTTCTTGACTCGCTATAATTGTCAGATGAAGTTCAACGTGAGGTTTATTTTCCGAACGCATCGGATGTGACTTAACATAGACTTCAACATTATCGACCATTACTTTGTCAATTAATGGAGCTAAACGTGACTCAATTATGTTATCGGCAAAAATGCTTCGCTCACAAAACACATTGCTACCTACTGCTTGTTTGATTAGTGGGGTAATGGTTTCATTAAAAATCGCTTCCGTCTCAACAGGTACACCGGGAAGGGCAAACAAAACAGTTCCCTGCACCTCAACACTTACTCCAGGTGCAGTCCCAACAGGATTGTTCACAACCTCAGTTTTCTCTGGTAGGGTCGCCATTTTAACTCTTGGTAGAGTCAATTCTATTTCTGTTGACAATTGACGTTTTCTTGCGTATTCTAAGCATTTTTGTTTAACAATCTCTAATGCTTTTGAGTTTACTTCTAGTTTGCGGTTTAATGCTTTGGCAAGACCTTGAAGGGTTTTGTCATCGAAAGTAGGTCCTAACCCTCCTGTGGTGATTATGAACCGGGGTTTTCGTGCAATCGCTTCGCGGATGGCACTGGATATTTCTTCTAGCGTATCTTGAATTAGAGTTACGCGTTTAACGTTTGCACCAAGTTTAGTGGCTTGTTTGGATAGGTAGTATGCGTTTGTGTCTTTTACTTTTCCGATAAGGAGTTCATTACCAATGCAGATGATTTCAATGTCTACTTTCATGATAGATTTCCTTAATTGTAAAATTATTGTTGTTTTCTTTTATACAGTTTGCTTGATTTATGCTATTAATCTGATAATGACTTTGAAAAAATTAATAAACAGAGTCAAGGCTAACAAGAAGAGTCGCTTTCTTTTCCAATCAAATCTATTTCTTGCTTAGCCACCATTTAAGGTAGTCTTTTCTGCGGTTCTCTCGTTCGTCGTCCTCAGTTTCTCGTTTTGGTCTGTTTTTTTCTCGCAAATCCATGAGTTCTTGTTGAGTTACTGATAAACCGCAGCTTTTGCAGACATAGAGTTTGGTGCCTATCATGTAATGGCATTCTCCGCCGCATTCAGGACAATAGGTCGTTGACATTATTTCTCGCTCAGGGAAGTTTTATAGTAAATCGATTCCGCAGAGATATTAGTCTTCGCATAGTTTTCAACAATTTTAACCAAAAAACTGGTTTTCTACACGTGAGTGTACATTTTGTCGTTACTGTATTGTCCTGTTTGCATTTCTTGTTCAATCTCGCGTAAGAGTAAAATGCGCTTAAATGTGGGTGGATGAGTTGCAAAGAGGCTGTTCATTTGAACCCATGTGCTCTTTGATTCTTTTTCCATTGCCAGGTGCAACTCACGCTCATCTAAAACACCATCATGGTCTAAATCGTATGCGTCTTTCTTGTCCATTATTTGTTGGACTTCTTGTTTTGCTTGACCTGGGTCTTCGATATAAAATGCTCTTGCTCCCTCGGGTGCTTTGGGAGAGATGGAAAGACCGTACGTGATCTTTGCTAATGCACTTTCGAGTTCTCGGGGAGAGTTAGTCACATAAGCGGAATAAGCGTCTGCGTAATGTTCTCGGAGTCGGCTAAGGCGCATGACGATCAAAAATGTAATTATGTAAACTATGAACGCTATTACGCCAATAGCAATGATAGCTGCTCCTGAGTTATCTTTGCTGTTTCTACGTCCACCACTAAAGGCTCCAGCATATAGCGTAATTTGGGCAATATAGTAAGCAATCAGTGGTAACGCTGAGAGCACCGTCATGACGATGTAGTCTTTATGTTTTATGTGACCCAGCTCGTGGGCTATGACTCCTTTTACCTCGTTTTCGTTTAGCTGTCTTAGAAGACCTTCATGCACAGCCAAGGTTGCACTGCTGGTGGTTCGTCCAAAAGTAAATGCGTTTGGCGTATTATTTGGAACTGTAGCTAGTTTGGGCATAGGTAGACCGCTTTTGTCAGCTAACTCCTTGACAGTGGATTCAAGCCATAGGTTTTCACCGGGCTTTAGATAATGCAGATGGGTTGTTGCAGCCACGATAGCTGGACCGACCGCATACTGAAACAAAATGAATAATGCTGAGCCGCCTAAAGCTAAGAGTAAACCGGAAAAAACGTCTAACTGCAAGAAGTATACTATGACAAATACTAGAAGTCCAAATATGAAGGCTGATAAGAAAATAGATGTTGCCATTGCAAATTTGAGTTGTGATAGATTAGCCAAGTATTATTCTCTCTCTTTAGTTTTCACAAATAATAAAACTAAAGAATTAAGGTTTTCCCAAAATTAGCTATATTCAAAAGATTAAAAAATAGAAAGAAAATTAGATGGGGTAAGCTCCGCAGGTTTTGCAGAACTGGATTTTAGTTTTGATGTAACTGTGGCACTTGGGGCACTGAACTCCGCCTTCAATCTTTGGGAAGACATCTTTGGGTTTGCCGAATTTCTTGCGGAAGACCTCGTAGTAAAGAAGCTGTTCTTTGTCCTGAATTTCCACATCGTCTGCTGTTTTGATTGCTTCTTTCTTCTCGTTAAACTCTTTGTCAGTTATCATGTCGTTGAAGTATGTTCGAAGTGTTTCTGTTCCGGTTCCTGCTTCGAGTGGTGCTTTGGGTCTCCAGATGATATCCTTAGGTATGACGTCTTCGTAGGCTTTGCGCAATATCCATTTTCCGTATTTTACGCCGTTGTTCATGTTAATTTTGTATTTGATTGGTAGCTTCATTGCCCAAGCCATAAATTCTGGGTCTCGGTAGGGTGCTTTGATTTGCATTCCTAAAGATTCCGCCATTGGGAATGATGAAAAGCCCATTTCTGCCCACATCTCTTGTTGCTTTACTGCGAATTGTTCTTCTGAGAGGTGGAATTGCCATGGGTAACCGAAAAGTTCGTCTAATGCGTCTCCTGTGAAAACTGTCTTTATACCCTTTGGTTTTAGAAGGGTTAAACCTATGTATACGGGGAGACTGTTTCGAATTTCCATTGGGTCATATTTTTTGAGTGCTTCTACAACTTTGGGGAAAAATTTCATTACGTCTTCTTTGCCAAATTGGTAGGTTTCATGCTTTAGATGTAGGAGTTCAACCATCTTTTTGACGTATTCGGTGTCTTTGGGTTGTCCATGTTTGAAGGCTAAGGTAAGGCATGGGATGTCTGGGTTGTATTTGACTGCTTCATAAGCGATTATTTGGGTGTCTGTTCCAGCAGAAAAGAGGAAGCCATCTGCCATGTTTTTCTTGACGACTTTATTGATTAAAGTTCTTACTTCAGGCAAGAGTTTGTTAACTTCTGTTTCATTAATTGTCATTTCTGTCCCTCGCATTACTGAGTTTGTCGTTCAGGCAGTATATAAGTTTATCCGCGTGCATATAAAAGACGGTAATTGATAAACATTTGTGCAGAAATAACCATGTTTTTTGAACATAATGCTACTCATAATTCAAAATGATCAATTAACATAGCCATCAACTAAGTTTAAATGTTCAAAAACAAAAGTCATAATCCGATAAATTGAGGCTCTAACATGAAAGTAAGCATACTCCACATGGAAATCCGTGACACACTTGAAGACAACCTAACAGCAGCCAAAACTGCGGTCCTTAAAGCCGCAGAACAAAACCCAGCATTAATTGCTCTACCAGAGTACTTCACGGTTCCAAATTGTATGGCAGACTTCACCAACGCCCCAAAAATCAGCAAACAAACCGCTTCAAAAACTATAGCTTTCCTTAAAGAAATCTCCAAGACTATCAACGGCATTTATCTTCTTGGTGGAACGGTTTTGGAAGAAGAATGTGAAAAATACTATAATACAAGCACTCTTTGGAGAAATGGCGAATTGTTGGCAAAATATAAGAAAATTAGTCCAATAAAAGCTGAAATTGAAGCGGGTGTAACCAAAGGATCCTTACCAATGGTTGTAAACACTGATTTTGGCAAGTTAGGAATGATAGTTTGTGCAGACACCTTCAACCCTGAGGTTGTCAAGGCTGTTGCAGCCCTGGGCGCAGAAATTGTCTCGTTACCAGTGGCTGCTATGGGGACCCACCCAACTGTTCAAGGCCACCCACTTACAGTTGGGATTGCAAAAAACTTTGGTTTCTATATACTTAAAGTTGGGAATGTTTGTTCAAATATGCGGGGAGGCCGAAGTGCCATCATTGCACCTTGGGGTGTTCTTGGTGAAGTTGCTGACTCACCCAAAGACTCCATATTGAGCGCGGATCTGGATATGAAAATGCTTAGAGACTACAGAGCACAACTCAGTAAAGTTTAGCCCAACCATCCACGACGCGTTGCATTTCTGTAAACTCGTATTTTTCTATCCAGTCTCGAAAGTCACTGTTGTGTACAGCAAATTGTGCGACTTGTCGGGCGTTTTCAGAATCATGAACAAGTAGCAATACTGCGTCCAAGTTATGCCGTGAAATATAAGCTGTTGTTCTAAGTAGGGCGTTGAGTTTTTCATCTGTTGGCATTTCGGCACTCAACTCAACAACAATTGGCTTTTTTAGGATTGCAACGAAATCCCGAGTTAGTATATCTACCCAATAGCTTGTTAAATAATCGCGTGAGGATAAGGGTACATGGAAATAATCCACCAGGTTCCCGATTGCTTCAAGGTCTATGCCAAAACGTTCTTTAGCTAAAACTGGATCGGGGTAAATTTCAACAGCAAACGTTCCACTAATTTTCGATTTAGCTTCTTTTAGCAATTCTGTGATTGTTTGAGCTCGCCATTGTGTCCAGTTTAGACCGCTCTTCTGCCTTTGTTCTGTGCACCTGGGGCAGATACAGAAGTCTTGGTCTGGAAAATGATAGAGATTAAGTGTTACACCAAGAATTTTTTCTTTGCTTAATCCTTCGATGTAATCCATAACTTTAGCCCGGTAACTTGGATGTGTCGGGCAAACATAGTCAAAGACAAAATGACTTCTCTTATTGCTTCGCAGCGCCGGACCGGTTTTTGAAAGGGCGACAAGGCTTGGGTCTTCACGGATTGCTTTGGCATCACATAAAACTGTAACATCGTTTTGCATGCCTTTTGCCGCAGGAAAAACTTGTCCGTCGACCCATTTGGAATAGTAAACGTGAAGGTCAAAGCCCTCAACATATTCAGGTTTGTATGTGACTAAGCCTATTTTCATGCCCAATTCCTTGCTCGCAACAAATATATTCTTGGCGCTTATTTAATTGTTGATTCAAATGGACAAGCATAAATCTCCAATCACAATTGACGCAACTAAATGTGGTCCCTGCACGGGGCAAATCTGTATTGGTGTTTGTCCACAGGGTGCATTAGAAGAAGGCAAGAATAGAAAACCCCAAGTTATCACTCTTGTTCAATGTACAAAGTGTGGAGTTTGTGTGAATTTGTGCCCTAGTAAAGCCATCACTATAACTGTTAGCACCCAAAAAAAATAGGATTGGAGGCTTAGGGCGAATTTGGAGCAAATTAGCCTCGCAAACAACGTTAACCTTATCGTTAAAGAAAATGTTATAGCTGTTTTCTGCGATTCTTCTTTAAAGACAGTTAGCTCAGCTTTCTATAATGGCGGGTTCAAGCAGGTTAAAGCCGTCCTCAATGTAGGCGTACCTGAAGGATACAGTGACCGTTCCTTGCACCTTAACCCTCTAGAACTTATAACTTCATCCGCGGCAAAGGTTGGATTAACTAAAGATTACCTTGCGATGGTCACAGCTGCAAAAATAAAAAATTATAGTTTAGTTTCAAAGAAAGATACCGATTTTTCTGTAAATGTAATTGCAACGGCTGGATGTTCACATGGTGAGTCATCAGGGGAAGAGATGGATGTTCAAGAAATTGTCGGCACAATAAACATTATCGTATTAATCGATGGTAACCCGTCGGAGAGTTGTATGGTCGCTGCATTAATCACTGCTACTGAAGCAAAATCGGCAGTGCTAAGAGATTTTGATATTCGAAGTAGGTATACAGGTGATTCGGCGACAGGTTCGATAACTGATAGCGTTACAATTGCTTCAAATTGTTTAGGCAGACCGTTAAGTTTGGGGGGTCCAGCCTCAAAGCTGGGCAAGCTTGTGGGTTTTTGTACAAGAAAAGCTGTTACAGAAGCGTTGCTCAAGCAGGAACCAGTATGGGCATGTCGAACTGTGTTGGACAGACTCAAGGAACGCCATCTTTCAGTTGAGAAGTTGGTGTCTGAAATATCCAAAGTAGAGGGGTTAACAGTAAACGCAGAGAGCTTGGCTGAAATTCTAAAAAAGAACCATGTTTATTTGATGCTCTTATTGGCGGCGGCGAAGATGGATGATGACTTCAAAAAGAACCTTTTGCCAGCTGACTTTAAGGATTGGATACAGACAAGTAAATTCTTTGGGCTGTGTACACAAAACAAACTTGAAAGTACAAAAACACCAAATTATGAATTTGTAGATTTGCCTCCTTTCTTAAAACATACTTTGATCAATATTGTTAGAAACGCGCAATCTGCGCCTTAACTGAAAAGACTTAAATAACTTGCACTTTTATTCCGTAAACAAAAACAACAGAAAAATGGTGTATTAAACTTGAAATTCGGCGTATTTCTCTATCAACCCGAGCCTGTTGAAGGCGTCGACTATAACTTCTATCGTCAAAAATCAGAATCAGGAATCGTTGGAAAACCAAATCCAAAAATGTACACTAACATCGCAGTTTTCGGCGACAATAACATGGCTGCAAAACGGCCTGACTGGGTATCGGTAAGCTCTTTTGGTCCAGCACTCCGTACAAACAAACGCTTTAACTTGCGCTGGGACGTCGTATGCATGACTAACCCAGAAGCCAGAGAATATAACTTAAAAATTATCGCTGAAACTGCTAAAATCACCCCAGGAATTAGCATCAGCAGCCAACATTTTGCCGACCAACATTTCTGCACTTGCCCAAGATGCATAGAACAACAAAGAAAAAGTGGCTTAAAATGGGTTGATTGGAGAGCAAAAGTGGTAACTGACTTCCTTGCTGAAGTTAAAGAAGTAGTATCCGGTAAACCCCTCTTCGTTAACTGTCTTCCTGACCCATTAATGGGCAAAGAACGCTTCGGATATGACTTTGAAGCCATGGCACAATACGCTGACTACTTTGTCATACCAATGTTCAGCAAAGCATATCCAACACCTTGGTACTGGGAAACAATCGCAAGAGGCTACAAAAGCTTCCTCAAAAAGCCAGTCTTTGTAAATTTCTACGTTCGCGGTCCAAACGAAACTTGGGATACTGTTGCACCAACAAAACAGATCATGACTGTTGCAACCCGAGTTGCAAGACAAGGCGTTGATGGAATCATTTTCCTTGCTGAAAAAGCTGAATATATTCAAAAGTTCCAGAAAGAAGCAGCCGAAGATAAGGAAACACGTGAATTCCTCAAAGATCACGGCGGCGACGAAGTATTGGATCTATTTAGCCGCTGGGAAAAACTCTACAAGTAATTTCCTTTTCTTCTTTTTAGTTTTTATTTTTTTTGCTCTATAGTTTTAAGTTAGATGTATCCTAATTATATTTGATTGTGCGCAGATTTTATATTTCAAAAGACTGAAAAAAATAAGGTAGTGAAGATAGAATATGAAGATAATTAAGGGTTGGAAGATGCTGAGTCACGATTGTGGTTACCTTAACGATGTAACTGGGCAAACTGTAATTGTTTCAAAAAAAGATTTCAGCAACGACTATCATGTTCGGCTCTTCGAGTCTGGAAAAAGCGGTAAGGAAGAAGGTAAAACAATCTCACCTGATTACCCCTCTAAATCTAAAGCTGACACGTTTGCTGAGAGTTGGATGTTAAAACACCCAAATGGTACAGTTTAATCATTCGTTTAGAGTTAGCCAAATGTTGACGGGACATTGGTTCTATCAGAAAGAGTTTGGTTTGTAAATGCAACCTTTGCATCCTGTTCGTTGATATGGTTTTGTCCGATTCTTCTCAAAATTGCTTCGTCCCAGAATAGAATTCAATTAATTTATAGTCAGATTCAAGGCTGATCATTTGCCTTTTGAGGGGTACTTGAAAATGACCAATTGCTCAGTTGATATAACCAAATAACAAATGAAACTCTTCACTTAGTAAAATGAAGCAACAAGAATATAGAATTAATAAATAAAAATTATAATTAAGTCGGAATTATAAGGGGAAAGTTTAGGCTGTTGTAGTTGCCTTAATTTGTGCATCTATTTTTCTCTGGCGTTTTTGCAAAAGCTTTCGTTTGTTTGCTTTAGGGTTTGGTTTTACTCTGTAGACTTTGCCGTGAGTATTCTGGTAGTATTTTGTTCCTTTACTCTTAAGTTTGGTCTTTTTCTTCAATCGTATTGTCCCTCCTTGACTTTCCAACAGGATTTCAGCTATTACTATACACCGTAACTATTTAGGATGCCTATTAGAACAAACCGTATCAAGCATTAACGCTTGGTTTAACCTTGTTTTGGATAATAAAGCATCATGCATTTATAAGCATGCAGAACCCATTATCTAATGAGCTTGTAAAAGACTTATTTTTGCAAGAGAACAATTGAGAAGGCTATATTTGATGTATACTTACGAAAAATTAATCCAAGAAAAATTTAAATGCAGAATTTGTTCATCAAGTTTTCAAAATCCCGAGGAACTTCGCAATCACCGAATGGTTACTCATAAAGCACACATGCTTACCTTCAGGCGTTAAACCCCCAAACTTTTAGCTTACTCAACAAAAAGTCAGATAGCAACTGATAAAAATGGGTTAGACAGTTCGCTTTGAGCACTAGCATCACCAAGATGAACCCTAATCGTAATTAAACAAGTGGACATTGCCTTCTTTCTTTTAGACACCATTAACCGATTTGTTTTAAGAGCCTTTTCTTCTTAAAGCATGGTTTTTCGTGTTTTTGGTTTTATTTAGAAAACTATATAATCCATCTAGCGTACAACCATCACTAAAAGGGCGAAACTACCTTGAAAATTACTCTCATTAATCCACCCTATCCTCCAAATGCACATTCACATCCACCCTTCATCCCATTGGGCTTAGCCTATCTGGGAGCAGTCGCCGAAAAAGAAGGACACCAAGTCACAGTAATCGACTGCCAAGGTGAAAAATTAACTTATGATACCTTCAGACAAAAAATTAAGCAGGTTCCATCTGAAGTAGTTGGAGTAACGTCAACTACGCTTCTTTATAATTCAGCTAAAACAATAATGGAAATTACAAAAGAAGAACAGCCAAACGCAGTTACAATGATTGGCGGAAGCCACGTGAGCTTTTGGGATGAAAACGCCCTAAACGAATCTCAGGCTATTGACGTAATTGTGCGTCGTGAAGGCGAATTGACGTTTCTTGAATTATTGCAGCGTATTGAAGCGAAAAAGAATTTTGAAGGAGTCTTAGGCACCACATTCCGTGGGAGCAACGGAAAAATCATACGTAATGAAGACAGACCCTTCCTGCTCGAACTAGATTCGTTGCCTTCTCCAGCTTATCATTTGCTTCCTCTTGGACTCCTATCACCGCATGGGAAAAACTATTTTTCCAATAGTAACCAGTCGTGGATGTGTCCAATGGTGTGACTTCTGCAGCACAGTACGAATGTTTGGCAGAGGTTACCGTGTACGTAGTCCCAAAATGGTTGTAGACGATATGGAGATGCTGCATAACAAGTATGGGCAGAGCCAATTCACATTTTACGACGACGCATTCACAGTTAACCGTCAGCATACACTTGAAATGTGCGCGGATATCAAAGCCCGTAAATTAGATGTTACTTGGGATTGTGAAACCCGAGTTGATGCCGTTGACAAAGAATTACTTGAAAAAATGCATGATGCTGGATGCATAACCATATGGTTTGGTGTTGAGTCTGGTTCAGAAAGAATCTTAGATCAGATGCATAAAAAAATAAAGCCTGAAGGAGTCCGCGCAGCTTTCAAGATGTCGCAGAAGGCTGGTATGATGACCATAGCCAGTGCTGTCATCGGTTTTCCTGGTGAAACAGAGGAGACTGCTTGGGAGACAATCAACTTTATCAATTCATTAAACCCAGATGATATTGGTTTCTATGTAGCAACACCGTATCCGGGTACCCCAATGTATGAGCAAGTAGTTAAAAACGGGTGGCTTCGAGTAACCGACTTTAACAAATATGATACAGCTACCCCGACTTTTGAGACCCCTGAGTTAAGTATGGAAAAGATTCGGGAAATTAAATACAAGGCACATCAAAAGTTTTACTTGCGACCTAGCTACGTGTTTAAGATGATGCTCAAAGGCGGAACATATGGGAGATCTGGACTTAAAACATCCGCGGCGTATGCTCTTAGGGCAATGCACATAAAACTCTCCTAAACAATCGTTTCTTTACTCAATATTTTTTATTCATAATAAATCAAATATCAAATAACAATTGAGCCTTATTTTTTGGAAATTAAAGAAAGCAATATATTTAATCCAACATAGAATCTCCTTTGCACAGGCTATCTGAAATGAAAATTACCCTAGTTAATCCGCCTTATCCACAAAGTGGCCATTCGCATCCACCGTTTATTCCGTTAGGATTAGGGTATTTGGGTGCTGTTGCGGAGAATGCAGGTCACCAGGTTACAGTAATCGATTGTCAAGCTGAGAAACTTAATTATGAAAGCTTTCGCGAGCGTATTTCACATACGCCATCTGACATAATTGGGGTAACTGCAACAACGCTGCTTTATAATTCTGCAATGAAGTTAATCGAAATTGCTAAACAAGTTCAGCCGCAAGCAGTCACGATGCTTGGCGGGTCACATGGGTCCTTTTGGGATGAAAACGCGCTTCAAGAATCTCAAAGTTTAGATATTGTTGTGCGTCGAGAGGGTGAGCAAACGTTCATTGAGCTTATGGATAAGATCCAGAATAAATCCAGCTTCAATGAGGTGTTAGGCATCACTTATAGAAACGCGGATAAAATTGTTCGCAATGGAGATAGGCCTTTCATTGAAGATTTAGATTCTCTTCCTTTTCCAGCTCATCACTTGATGCCGCTTGAAAGTCTAAAGCATAATGGTAAAATAATTTTCCCGTTGGTAAGCAGTCGTGGATGTGTCTTTTGGTGTGACTTCTGCAGCACTGTGCGCATGTTTGGCAGAGGCTATCGAATGCGCAGTCCTAAAAACGTTGTAGATGAAATGCAGTTGGTCCATGACAGGTATGGTGTTGACCAAGTTACGTTTTATGATGATGCATTTAGTGTTGACCGCAACCGGGTTATCAAAATTTGTGAGGAACTGCAAGCTAGAAAGTTGCATATAAAATGGGATTGCGGCACTCGCGTTGATATGGTTGACCGAGAATTGTTGAAAACTATGCGGGATGCGGGTTGTTTTGCAGTTTGGTTAGGAGTAGAGTCTGGTTCTGAAGCTATTCTTGGAGCTATGAACAAACGCATTAAGCTGGATCAAACCAGATTGGCATACAAGACCGCGCATCAGTTGGGATTGATGACTATTGCTAATGTTGTTTTGGGGTTTCCAGGTGAAACCGAACAGACTGCTCGAGAAACTATCCGTTTCGTTAAAGAGTTGAATCCTGATGATGTGGGTTTCTATATTGCCACGCCTTATCCTGGAACACCAATGTATGAATTGGTAAAGAAGAATGGTTGGCTAAGAGTTACCGATTTTGATAAGTATGATACTGCTGGTCCAACTTTTGAGACGCCTTCTTTAAGCATGGAGAAACTAGTTGAGCTTCGTTACAAGGCTTACCAGGATTTCTATTTACGAGTTAGCTATGTGTTTAAGATGCTGCTCAAAGGCAATGTCTATGGTATCGCTGCAGTGAAAACTTCAGGCGCTTACTTGCTCAGGTACCTGCACATTAGACCTTGATAATTCTCTTCTTTTTCTAATCAATGCAATTGTTGCTAGAATTAGAACTAACAGGCTAAGTGAAACTGTGATTGAAGTAAAATTAATCCCGATAGGCGATAACCCCAAGAATAAACCTATCAACCCTGTTAACCCAAAACTTAGAGCAACTGACAACACTAATTGTTCTACAAGATCTATGCTGTTTTTTCCTAAGAATAAAATGTTTACAAGGCAGTAACCTGGTAAAAAAGAGATAAAAATAAAACTTAGAATATATCTTGGAACTAAGGTAATTGATAAATCTGTATTGTTTGGGGTAAGATAGACAGTCAGTAGTGTTAAAATTGTAAAACCTAAGATTATTTCAAACCAGTTTATTGGTTTCAGATTTTTACCTCAAAATTTAAAAAAAATAAAAAATAAAGGAAGAAAATTTTTACATGAACATCTTGTAGATTGGATGAGATTCTTCGAGAGGCCTTGTTCCAAGGTCACCGGCTGCTGAAGCGATGTATGTGTCTGTGACTGCGACTGCTGGGAATACCCATTCTGCCTGTTCTGCTGGACCGATCATTAGCCAGTTTGCGCCTGCCATTTGCATGATTGAGTTTGTTGCTGTTCTGCATCCTGGGCGGAATTCTTTTGCGACGTTTGCTTTGACCCAACCCATGGTTGTGACAACGTTTCCGCTGCCTAAGCCTACAGGGTGACCGTACTTTTCTTTCATTATTGGTATGGTTCTGACGGCTGTGCCCATGTCTGGTTCGAATGCTGGGATGGCTGTGTCGATTAGGGGTTTTGTGATGCCGCCTTTGTCTGCTAGTGCGAGTGCTTCAACAATTACTTTCATTTTGCCTTCTAGTGTAGTGTCTTTTGGATCGTCAGCAAGAACAATGGACATCTTGATGCCACTGTCTTTTAGGTTTGCAAGTTCAGCATCCATAACTCCTTTGTAGACGGAGTTGTAGAGGCATCTGTCTGCTAGACCCATCTTTTTTGCTAATGTTGCTGCGCCCATACGGGTCTTTGGACTCATTGCATCTAGCATGAGTGGTGCATCAGTGTGTTTCGGTACGAAGTCGATGTATTTTTCGAATGCTAATTCTGTTGTGCCGACGATGTCTAGTGCAAATTTGACTCCGGTTATGTCGCTTTGGGTTTGGCATGTGTTAATGATTTGTTCGGCTGCTTTAGCATCAAAAATTCCTTTGTTTGCATCGGTAACCATTTTTTGGCCTAGCCAAAAGATGGAGCCGATCAAAAAGGTTGGATTTTCTCCCGGTTGACCGCCTATTTTTGCTCCGGCGAGGTCATATATTTTTTGTGGGGTATTGAATTTAAAGGACATTTTTCCACATCTGATGGATTTATTTCTTCAATGCTTTCTTTGCAAGTTCAGGAGCTTCTTCCTTGTTCTTGCCGAAAAGTGCACCGATTGCGTCTGCATCTTCTTTTTTGACTGCTGCGCCGCCCATGATTATGCCGACTTTGTCTTTGAGACCTGCTGCTTTTAAGAGTTCATCAAGTTTTGCGATGTTGTTTTTTGCTGGAACAGTGTTAACTGAAATTGCAATCAAGTTTGCATTGTTTTCTTTTGCTTTGTCAATGAAAACTTGTGGTGAAACACTTTTTCCAACGTCAATTGTTTTGAATCCTGCGCGTTTTAGTGAGCGTCTGACTGCTTCTTTTGCAGTGTCGTGCATGTCTGGTTCGATGTTACCGATTACGACTATGCCGATTGGATTTTCTGGTTCTGGTGGTTCTTTTTCCATCATAGATTTAAGCCAAGACATTTAAACACCTTTTTTTCCTTTTTAGATACTCTGGGCTTTTTATACTCGAAATCAATATTTAACCTTTTACCAACAAGTCCATAGTAAGCGACCAAGCAGGAAAGTAAATGCTCAAAGTAAACAGAAAGTATCTCTTATTGTTGTTAATCTTTACTTTTTCCTTCATTTATCGTTTGGTTCTGATGCTGTGGGATGGTTTTCCTTCTGGCGCTGATATTGGTTTACATAATAGCGTAATTTACTCAATTACTGGTCATGGAAACGTTGATTTCTTCTATAATTTTTTTCACATGGGTGGAGGAATATCACTTACTTTTCCAGGATACCACATTTTTACTTCGAGTATAATATTGATGACTGGTTTACCTGATTATATAGCCCAAACATTAGTTGTTTCGTTGTTTTCTTCATTGATTGTTTTTGCTGCATTTTTGATCACTAAATCTGTTTGGTCAGAGCCAGCAGCTTACATCGTTGCTTTTTTAGCGGCGATTTCGCGTTTCGACATTGAAATGCTTATGTGGGGGGGATACCCAAACGTCATAACACTTCTGTTAATCCCCTTGACATTGTACTTGTATGTACAAAGAGAGCGCTTTTCAAAAGTACCTTTCTTGGTTACTGGTTCGATTTTTGCAAGTTCAATATTTTTAACGCATTCATTAAGTGCAGCTGTTTTTGTTGCTTTAATCTTCTTCTCAGTGCTTTTTGTGTTCATAACGCCTAAAAGGTTGGGAACCACTCGAAAAACGGGGTTCTATTGGCTTTTACCAGTTGTTTTTGGTGCTATCCTGGTTGCTCCGTTCATTATTCAAGCTGTTCCTGTTTATCTATCGCATAATTCTTCGTTGTCTGTTGATCCTGCAAGTCCAAACACAATTGACTTAGCGACTATTGCAACCCAAACGTGGCCGATTGAATTATTGTTACCTCTTTTTGGTGTCCTTGCTGGATTTCTTGTTTTCTCAAAAAAATATTTTGGGCGTTTTCTTGTTTTGCCAACGTTTGTTTTGTCCATGTGGCTTTTTGTGCCCTTAGTGATGACATTTAGTTATTTGGTGGGGTTCCCGATTGATTCTAACCGTTTTCTATACTACCTAATTTTGCCATTAATTATTTTTACAGCTGTATTAATTGAGCATGGTTCGGGTTTTTTTGCAGAGGTCGTAAACAAGTTAATTCCTTTGGTTAATAGAGCAGACAAAGTTACCAATGTAAGGATTACACGTTTCTTATCATCTTTAACGCAAAAGAGAATCTATTCAGTGTTTGTTTTGTTTTTCCTTCTCATCTCTTTTGTTGCATTGCCTATTTTTATGGGTCCAGTATATAATGCTGGACAATCAATTCAGCAATTCTATCAAACTATGGATGATCAGGGTTTTGAAGCAATTCAATGGGCAAAAACCAATACACCTACAGATGCAACTTTTGTCTCCGACGCATTGTATGGTTGGTGGTTTGGCGGGTTTTGCTCAGCGACCCACCTATAGTGCTGTTGATCCACAGTATTTAACGAATAATGATGAATACAACAAAACCTTGTTTGCCAGAAACCTACTCGATACGGATTATTTGATTGATAATGGGTTGGTTCAAGTTCGAGAAGATGGCGGATACCTTGTAAGGCATAATCCTGAGATTTTGGCGACGCTTAACTGGACGTATTACCCCTATTCTTTCTTTATTTTTAGCAGCAATGAAACCCAAATCAGGTATCATATTAATGGAATTCAATGAAACGTTGCAATCAATCGGTGTATCTTGATGCTCTTGAAGTAAAAGAGATGGGCATGAAAACAACAGTTGCTGATTACAATCAAAGTCTCATTCTTGAGGCAACTACAACAGTTATCAGAGGCAACGAATACTTCAATTATACTCAGCAAACTACTGTCCATGAGGGGACAACGTTTTGTGAATTTAACAACGACAATAGATTCTACTGTTCCTGGGGTTGTTTTGGATTGGCTTGATTGTAAACGTAAAGAGTAATGGAAAAGAATAAATTTCAATTGGTGACCCGAAGACGATTGGTTTGTTGGCTGAAGATGTCAAAGTTATTGGTCAATTAATCTTTACTTCAAATCAACCAGAGAAAGACCTATATTTCTTGGAAATCCATTGCAGCATTATACTATTACAATACAACTTGGAAGGAAAACAACATGCGCAAACGCAAATTTCGGCTAGTGCTTATTCAATTTCTGATGACTTGAGTATTTATCGTGATCAAGCAAGAAAAAGCAGTTTATTAAACAATCAATTGGCTCTCAACCTGAATTCTTATCAAAGTACAGAAAACGTAGATTTTGAGCAAGTCTTCAATTACAAAGCAGAAATAAAAAGCTATAACGTTTCATACATTGCATGCCGATATCCAGACTTGTATCCCAAATTCCTCAAAGACCCCTCATTTAGCTTGGTATACATGAATGATGCGGAAAGTAGCAAAGTTATTAACAACGAAATCGCCATCTTTAAAGTCAATGGGAACCTCAAGTAGTCAAGTTGGCATTATCGCCTCTTTGCGTGCAAAGTATAGTGAGAAAAAAATCGAGTTTGCTTTCGTTGCGATTTTTTCTGCATTGATCTTTGCCATATTCTATGTGCTCATATCAATGAACGGTGTGGTTTTAGGAAATGATCCTGCAGTTCACCTTGAAAAAGCACAAATTTTTTTAAATACTGGAAAAATTCCTTTAGCTAATCTGGGTTGGACTCCGCCGCTCTATGAGATTGTGCTTGCAATGTTTGTTTCTCTTACAGGAGCAACCGACATTGGTCAAATGATCTTTTTAGTTAAAATTTTAGCAGTAATAGTTGATTGGCTATTGTTTCTCTCTGTCTATTTGATTGGTAGAAGATTTTTTGACAGAAGAGTTGGGGCTGTAGCTGCTGTTTTATTGTTGATGTGTTTTCCTATGTTTGAGGTTAACCAATTCGGCGGTTATACTACCGTTTTAGCTTTGGCGTTTATGGTTTTGGTTTTTCTCTATACACCCTTGGCGGTTGAGCGTTTTGGATTCTTGGTTGTAACTTTTTTTGCGGCTTTCGGAGTTGTTTTATCTCATCAGCTTGCAGCGTTTCTCTCAATTTTCATAATGCCGCCGATTTTGATTTTTATGTTAATAAAATCCAAAGGCGCTTACCTAAAAGTTGTTTTGGCATTAATTTTAGGTGGAGGAATAGCGTTTTTCCTCTATTATTTTCAAGCCATGATTGGTTATCTTGATATTGTTATTGAATACGTGTTTTTCGCAATAAAAGCCTACGCGTATCAGATTCCTGCTGTAAGTTTTAACGCTTTTATAATTAATTTTGGCTTTATATTTTTCTTGGCGTTGGGCGGTATTTTTGTTTCTTATTATGTTTTAAAGAAACAGAAGAAACTCATTCTCTTTGTCACTTTGTTTCTTGGTTTTTTTGTGCCGTTTTTCTTTGCTGAATCGTATCTTTTTGGTTTGTACATGCCTTTTAGTTGGTTTGTCTATTACTTGACGCCTTTGATGGCGATTCTTGCAAGCATTTCCGTTGTTTTCATAGTCTGATAAAGTATCAGCTTACTATCTTAGAAAAAGACAGATTTTTAAGAAAAACTGGGTGAAAATAATCACTGTCTCCATAATTGTTTTGTTGTCTGTGATGGTGGTTTATCGTTCCGACATAGTTTATGGAAAAATTATGGAAGCCAGTGTTTTCTATTCTACTACAGACTTGAAAGCGTATGATGCTGGAGTTTGGTTAAGATCCAATTACCCTGAATTTAATGGCAATGTTACTGTGACTGAGGTTCCTGGTTTTTGGTTCCAAGAGTTTTCAGGCAAGAGCGTGATTGCGCAAACAGATCATACGGTGCAGAGAAATGAAATTGCTGAGTCAGTTTTGAGTCTGTCTTATGAAGTTGAGCATCCAAATACTCTAATTAGAGGTTATGAGGCCAAAGGCGACATTGCTGAAGAAACCTATGTTTCTATTGATCAGGTTTGGAGCAGGATTTCTTTTGTTTCAGGCACTGGAGACTTACTTGCCTACACCGTAAATGGCACAGATTATGAACTTAAACTCTCGAGTTTGAGTAAACAACTTATTTTTGATGAGCAAAGTATGCCAAAAAAGATTGAGTATATTTACTCTAACGATTTTATTGTTTTAACAAAGACGGTGGTTGTTGAAAATACAAGTTATCCGCTTAAAGTATCTTGGATGCTAACGCCAATAAAGAGTGAAATCGTGAATGCTTCACTTTATTTGAGCACTTTCTTTGATCTTAAGTATCACTTTGACAAGGTCCAAATTCCTGGTTTGTTGGATTGGGTTAACCCATGGGATGCACCTTCACCGATAAAGACCGCTGATGGAACTGACTGGGCTGTAGCCAGCTTTGCAAATGCAAACTTGAAAGATAATTACATTGGAGTCTATGACAGCGAAGATGATTTGGCTTTTGCGTTTAAATTTAATGATTTGCCCGAATGGGGAAACATCGGCGTTTTGGCAAATCGGCAGATTGACGCAGTCAGGTTCCAATATCAATTCAACGACCTAAACGTGAACCAAACTGTTTCGCGTTCTTACCAAGTTCTAACTATGTCAAAAAACAGTTTTCCAACACTTTCGCAGGATACATTGCAAGGATTATTCAATTTTGAACCAGCCCCATTCACTGTGGCATCTCGAAGTTTCCGTGATTATATCCAAGAAAACCAAATAGGCTTCATCGTTTACGATCGAAATAAACTTGACACTCAAATGATTAAAAGTAAACTTTTACAGCTAATCTACTCAAACGACCGATACGTCATTTTCAAAATCCTAAAATAACCATCGATTCACTCTTTATTGTGTGGTGTTAGAAGATTTTTTCTGCATTCATCATGTTGCCCGTCCCAACTAATTCTCAATTTATTGAGTGCCCAAAATGCAGGTCTCAAGTAGCTTCGATTTCTAACTACTGCAACTTTTGCGGCACACTACTACATCAACCGATTATTCTTAAAATATGTCCTAAATGCCGTACTCGAATAGATTCTACAATGCATTTTTGCCCAGAATGCGGACAGAAGCAAGCAGATTAAGTGATCATCATCCAATATCATCAGAAACAATCTATTTTATTGTGGATAAAACGAATGCACGTTAGAATAAAATTCTCTACATTATTAGCGATATCTTAAGCCAATGTGGTTTGTTTACCTAGAACCAACTATAAATAGTCTGATATTCTAAAGAGGTTTAGGAATGTTTTATGGAATTCAAGACAGCAGCAATTGTAAGTTGTTGGTTTTCTGTAGCCATTATAGCTACCGTTTATATGATAGTGTTTGCTGAGTCACTTGGAGATATTCTGTTTGGAGTATTTCTTCCAGTTGGAGCATTAGTTTTTGTAGCTTTAATAGTAACAATAATTTTATCTTCAAACAAAGAAGAAAAAACTTAACTTTCAAACAGCTTAACAAGAATGAATTATTAATTCTCTATCTGTAGTTGATGCAGCAGCAGTTTCCCCCACCACTGCTGTATCAGTTGCATCAATTGCATCAGTTGCATCAACTCCCGAACCCATTATCGACCATGCACCCCCTGATCATATCACCTTTCAGGTTCCAATCATAGACCATCATCCCACTGTTAGCTCTGCATCTGCGCCTTGTCCTATTGATGTTGACACCTTTAGGGCTAAACTCAAAAAGAATGCACCTTTGCCCACCATTGTCTTAAAAAGTCTATGAGGGCAGGTTCTTTGGTGGTTTAGAATCTTGCGCAAACTCGCTATTACTGCGTTTTTAGCGTTGTGGAAAGCCTTAATGATAGGATTTATTTGCGGTTCTTGAAGATTTTTCATCAACCTACCACATACGCGCATGTATTGGGATTTATCAAGTTGGTTCAAGATCGTTTTGGCGGTTTTGATAAAATCCGCGTCGATTACACCCGTGAAGGACCAAGCATAATCAATGAAATGGTAAATTCTGGCATAGACAACGCTGAAGGCGTAAATTTTAGCGTTCCCCGAAAAAGCGAAATAGCAAGTTTGCTAAAACAGCGAATGTCGAATGACAAGTTTTTTTATCCGCCTCTAAGTTGGGAAAAGCCCTATCGAGGAGACATATGCACTGAGTTAAACGTTGAACGTTACGATTTACGTAAAGATGGCAATATAGGCTACTCATACCCCAATGGGACACACGACGATGTCTTCTGGAGCATAGCCCTAGCAGTTTACGCAACTGTGGAACTATCACCTGAACAGTTTGTTACAGTGGTTCCAAGATGAAAATAAATGGGAAAAAGAAAGGCGACCCAAACCCAAATCATTACCGATAATTGTGGTGGTGCGGTTGCCGGGATTTGAACCCGAGTCGACAGCTTGGGAAGCTGCAGTCCTACCGAACTAGACTACAACCGCGATTACCTACTACCCGCGATAGCCCATTGCATAGGGATAGTTCATTTGATATAGAAACTTTACTATCAAAACTAAAAAGTCGTTTTAGATATTGTCAACGTCAACAGCCAACCCACAGTTAGAAAGCTCACGCACGAGATAATTTGTAGCTATACTCCTAAAGGCTCTACAATCAGTGCCAGAGAGGTCACTGGTCCTTTTGAGCTTTTTCCCACTATACATGTTCAATAGTAGACCATACTAATAGACAAAAAAAAGACTTGAAATTGAAATCTTAGTCTTATTCTATTACTTGAATTGCGCCTTGTGGACATGAGGATTCGCAAGTGCGGCAGACTATACAGTCACTGGCCCTAACAGGTACAGATTTGCCATTTTTCATTTCATAAACGCATACTGGGCAGACGTTTACGCAAGTTTCGCATCCATTGCATTTTTCATTAACTTTGATTTCTACCATGTTCATACCTTAACGAATACCAAAATAATATTTCCAATAAAAGGGTTTAGCAAAATCTTTGACTTTCAATATGAACCTTTTTCATTGTCAAGTACAATCAGACATTGCATACGTTGGGGTTTGATTTCTCTGCAGTTTGAATCGATCTATCCGAATTTTTGCCAAATTTTCAAAATTATAAGAGATCAATGAAAAGTTTAAGGTAATCTTTTAAATCATTAACAATTAAGAAGTTGTTTTTGACGTGTTCCTTGCCTTTTGCACCCATCTGTTGAGCTTCCTCTTTGTGGTTTAGCAGATGGATTGTTTTTTCGGCTGCTTCGTTCACTGTATTCACTAGGTAACCGTTTGTACCGTTGATTATTTGCAGTGGTATTCCTCCGACAGGCCTTCCTACTACCGGAATGCCCTTCCATAGGGATTCAGTTACGGTAAGTCCGAAGCCTTCTCGAGTGGACATTTGAAGCATCACGTCCGAAGCATTTTGGAAAGCGTTTACTTCAATGTCGTTGACGCCTTTAAGGTCTGTTAAGAGGTGAACATCGTTGTCGTCTCCTGCGTGCCGGGCTGTTTTCTCAAAGTAAGTCCATCCTTCAGGGTCATCTGTGGCCATGCCTGCGATGAGTAGCAATTGAACCTGAGGAATTTCCTTTTTCACTAATCTGTAAACGTCAATGACTCCCAAGGGGTCTTTCCAAGGGTCAAAACGCCCAACCTGAGTAATAATAGGTTTTTCAGGGTTTACACCGAACTTTTCTAAGACCGCTGAAACCGTCTCTGCGGGAATTTCCTTGTTCTTGTCACTTAAAGGGTCAATTGACGGCGGTCTTATGAGTATTTTTGGAACCTTTAAACTTGGGATGACGTATTTTTCGGAAGTAAATATTGCTGCGTCGTAGCGACTTATGTAGGGTTCAAGAAAACCCCAAACTGACGTGTTCGGAGTTGAAAGGTCTATGTGGCATCGCCAAATCCATTTGTCATTCCTTGCTGGAAGAAACTGAATCATAGCAGCCGGCTGGTTGTCATGAATCACTACAAAATCAGTATTCAATATTGTCGATTCGCTGTTTTGTCTGTTATACTCCAGGTATGTTCTGATTTCTTCGGGTGTAAGTTCTATGTTCATTCCTTGGAGGGCATTATGAATTTTTTTGGTTACATTGAAAAAATCTAATGATCCTTTGATGACTTCCCAGTGAACATCCAATCCTACATCCTTCATTAACGGGACCAGATTGTGGAGCATTTCAGCTACTCCGCCCCCGTAAGCAGTAGAATTGACGTGTGTAACAGATTTTCCCTTCAGTTTCTCGGCTAAAGCCTTAACCGAATTGACTTCTTCTTCTCCAACAACTGCTACATAATCGTTAAGACTGATTTTCCTAAGTTGCTCTACATGTAACATAAAAATAACCTTCAGAAATTCGATGGCGCGCTTGCGACAAATTAATATCACTGCACGCGGATAATAATGTTTGTCAAGTTTCTGGCTTTTAACTATTCAATAAGTTTAGCCACAAAACTTATTCAAGAAAATTTACTTTAATGATCATTCCGAGCCGAGTTTTTATGGATAGAATTTTGATTGTTTCAAATAGGTTACCGATTCAAATACATAAAAAGAATTCTACACTTCAGATTCAACCTACCACAGGAGGATTGGCAACTGGTGTTAATTCTATTCACAAATTAGGCAACAGCCTTTGGATTGGTTGGCCAGGAATCTACCTTAATCAAAAACAGGTGGAAGAGAGAAAACAAATTGTTGATTTATTAAGCAATGAAAAGTATCATCCAGTTTTTCTTACACCACATGAAATAAAATACTATTATGAAGGGTTCTCAAATAATACTATATGGCCTTTATTTCATTATTTTAACCTCTATGCAACATATGACCTCAAAAATTGGGAGACTTACCAAAAAGTCAACCAAAAATTTTGTGACGAAATAATAAAGGTCGCTAAGCCTAACGACACTATTTGGATTCATGATTACCAACTCATGCTGCTCCCACAAATGATACGGGAACATTTACCTGATGCAAAGATAGGGTATTTCCATCATATCCCTTTTCCATCGCATGAAATTTTTAGACTTCTTCCTTGGCGGGAAGAAATACTTGAAGGCTTACTTGGTGCAAACCTAATTGGTTTCCACACTTACGATTATGTTTTTCATTTTCTTTCATGTATTCGTCGTATTTTAGGAAACGAAAATTACCTTGGGGAAATTCAAATAGGGTCAAAGCAAACAAAAGTCGATATCTTTCCTATGGGTATAGATTATAAACGGTTTTCAGATGCAGGCAACAATACACTTGTTCAAAAAGAGATGGCACACACTCTACGAAAGATTGGAAAGCGAAAAATAATTCTTTCTTTTGACCGCCTCGACTATACTAAAGGAATCCCACTTCGACTCGAAGCCTTCGCCACCCTGCTTGAAAATAAACCAGAATATCGAGGAAAAGTCTCCTTCATATTGGTCGCAGTTCCTTCAAGAATTAACGTGAGTCAATACCAAACATTGAAGAAACAAATTGATGAATTAGTAGGTCGAATAAACGGAAAGTACGGTACCACAGATTGGACGCCCGTTAGCTATTTCTCAAGATTCCTTCCTTTTGAAACTTTAATAGCTCTATATGGAATTGCCGACGTTGGTTTAGTGACACCATTACGCGATGGCATGAACCTTATGGCCAAAGAGTTCATAGCAACTAAAATCAACGGTTTAGGAGCACTAATACTATCGGAAATGACAGGCGCGGCGCAAGAACTTGGAGAGGCAATTATCGTTAACCCCAACGATCAAGAAGACATAATTGAAGCTTTAGAAACAGCTCTCGCTATGCCTATAGAAGAACAAATAAAACGAAATCGCATTATGCAAAAACGATTATCACGTTATAATGTTGAACGGTGGGCAGACGATTTTCTCAACCGCTTAAATGACGCTTATATCAAACAACAAGAAAGTGCTCAACAAATCATGACTCCAGCTAATCGAACGGAACTAGTCGAAAGCTACAGCAGAAGCAAAAAAAGACTAATTCTACTAGATTATGACGGCACACTAGTGCCTTTCGCAACCAAACCACAAAAAGCAGTACCTACCGAAGATGTAACTAAAATGCTAAGCAAGCTTAGTAAATCATCTTCTAACGAAATTGTTCTTATCAGCGGCAGAGACAAAAAAACCATTGACGAGTGGTTCAAATCCCTAAAAGTTGGATTAGCTGCAGAGCATGGAGCATGGATTAAAGAACGTTCAGAAGACTGGAGAGTCCTTGAACAACTTTCCGATGCATGGAAAAAAGAAATTCTTCCAATTCTTGAAACATACGCTGACCGAACACCCGGCAGCTTCGTGGAAGAGAAAGATTTTTCTTTAGCTTGGCATTACCGCGCAACCGAACCTACCCTTGGCGCTCTACGCGCTAAAGAACTCAAAGATAACATTCTATCATCAATATCAAACCTTAACCTAGAAGTACTAAATGGAAACAAAGTAATCGAAATCAAAAGCTCCCTAATTAATAAAGGACGAGCAGCACAGAACTGGCTTTCAAAACAACAATACACCTTCATTCTTGCAATAGGAGACGACAACACCGACGAAGACCTCTTTGCAGCTCTTCCCAAAGAAGCATACTCAATCAAAGTGGGAGTAACTCCAAGCAAAGCACGATACAGTCTTTCTTCACAAAAAGAAGTTTTACCATTGTTATGGAAATGCATCGAAAACGAAAAACCCCACAGCAAACAATAAGCACTAAATTAGCGCCTCTCGAAAAGAACTCGCGGATGCGAAACACTGAAACTTTAATATTCCACAACAGTCTATGAGAAATACGACGACGAACAATGACAATTTTTCAAGCAACTTCACCTAAGCTTTCGAAGGGCATGCGCCTTATTTTGCTAGCAGCCAGTATTCTTGTTCTTTCAGCAGGGCTCGATCTCACATTTCTCACTGAGCAGACTGCCACAAGCTTCGCTTGGACCATCCAGTCCTTTATGACAGCTGCTTTCCTTGGCGCGGGCTATCTTTCCAGCTTTATCCTGGAATTTCTTGCCTATCGAGAGAAGACATGGGCCAACGCTCGAATAGCTGTTCCTTCAGTTTTCTTATTTACAACTCTGACTTTAGTTGTAACCTTATTGCACCTCGATAAATTCCACCTCAACAGCCCAATATTTTCAGCAATGGTGGCCGCTTATCTTTGGTTAGCCATTTACATTGCTGTACCCATTGCTATGCTGATTCTTCTCATTCATCAAATCAGGCTCCAAGGCTCGACACCGAAACGAAAAGCAACATTACCCTCCTTGATGCGCCTCGCCCTTGCAACCCAAGGAACAATAATGCTGGTTACGGGCATCGTCTTATTCATATCTCCATCGACAGCTTCCACCTTTTGGCCTTGGGCGCTAACCCCGCTGACGAGCCGCGCAATTGGAGCCTGGCTCATTGGAATCAGCGTTATAGCATTGCATATGACATGGGAAAACGACCATCAACGCAACAGAATCGCATACATAAGTTACACCTTACTAGGCACACTTCAGGCAGTATCTCTGGTTCGCTACGCTGGTGAGGTCAACTGGTCTGGGGCTAACAGCTGGATTTATCTAATCTTCGTTATCAGCATTATTCCAATAGGATTATTGGGATGGAAAAAATCGAGAAAAACAAAAATCGATTAAGCAAGAAATCAAAATGATTTGTGTGATAGAATTGGTCTATCTTTTTTTTCAATTTGTAAATAGTTTTGATGCATTCGCCGAATTGCACGCTAAATATATTAAGGAAAATCTTCCCCGCTAAGGCTGCAATTTTGCTGAAAAATTTAATTTTTCGTTTATTTGATAGACATAATTTTTCTTGAATTATGAGAAGACATATATTCTGGTTGGATTATCCAACCAATAAGAAGGAAGATGAGAGAATTAACCATAAAAAATTCACAATAATAATAGCACTAATGTTACTACCCACGCTCCTATCCTGCACTCAGGAAATTAAGGCTCAACAACCTTCAGTCGACGATTGGCCCACGTTCCATTATGACTCAGCCCACTCAGGTTACTCTACGTCGACCGGACCGCTGACCAATCAAACACTATGGAAATTCAAAACCGGCAATTCTGTAGAGTATTCTTCCCCATCAGTTGTAAATGGAGTTGCTTATGTCGGCTCGCAGGATCGCACTTTTTATGCATTGAATGCTAACACGGGTGAAAAAATTTGGAGCTTCACTGCAGGTAATTCAATTAAATCAATTGCCACAGTTGTTAACGACGTTGTTTATGTTGGGTCGCTTGACAACAACGTTTACGCCTTAGACGCTAAAACAGGAAACCAAATATGGAAATTCAAAACAGGAAACCAAGTTTATTCTTCTCCTAACGTTGTCGATGGAGTGGTATACATCGGCTCAAACGATCATTACGTCTATGCATTAAAGGCAGAAGACGGCAGCAAAATCTGGAGCTTTCAAACCAGCAACTTTGTGTGGTCTTCTCCAGCAGTAGTTAACGACGTTGTTTATGTTACATCTTGGGACTATGTTTATGCTTTAGAAGCTTCGACAGGAAATAAAATATGGAGTTTCAAACCGAAGGATTCGATGTATTCTTCCCCCGCAGTTGTCGGCGGTGTGGTTTACTTTGGCTCAAACGACCACAACTCTATACGCTTTGGATGCAGAAAGTGGCGCAAAAATTTGGAATTTCACAACAAACGATTATGTAACATCATCACCAGCTGTTGCAGAGGGCATTGTTTATTTTGGCTCCGACGACCAAAACGTTTATGCCCTGAATGCTAGAACAGGCCAAAAAGTTTGGAATTATAAAACTGGAGATGCAATAGATTCCTATGCAGCTGTTGCTAATGGAGTAGTCTACATTGGCTCTAAAGATGATTATGTTTATGCTTTGAAGGCTAAAACAGGCGAAAAAATATGGAGTTACAAAACTGGCGACGACGTGGAATCCTTTACTTCTGTTGCTAACGGCGTGGTCTACATAGGTTCAAACGACTATTACATTTACGCCATTGGGACAATTACCAATCAGCAATCAGCCTCTTCATCGCCAACAGGCTCGCCCTCACCAACAGTACCAGAGTTTGCATTTTGGACAATCCCTTTGCTGCTTAGTTTAATGGTAGTTGCAACTGGGTTTTTGGTCGCTAAGAAAAATAAAAATGAAGGAAAGAAAAGATAGGAAGTTTTTTAGAAGTCTTATATTTTCTTTTTGGCTAATGTTGCTCTGAAGGTTTTGCCGCAGCATTCACAAAGGCCAATTGTTAATTCTGTCCTTTTTCCAGTTTTATCTGGTCTGCCGGCCATTTTCCATGATTTCTTGGGTTCAACTTCTTTTCCACATTGTGGGCATTTTGCCATTTAACATTCCTCATTTTAGGATTGAAACCATGTTGTATAAACCTTTTTCGCTAAAAAAAATAATTCGCTAAACCAAATCATTTTTTTAATAAATTGTCAGGACTTTGAAGAGAATTTTTGTCATATTAAAATTGAAAATCTACAAATTAATTTGTTATCCTACTTTTCGAGACTATTAGCGTCGAAATCGTATCCACAGTTTGTTAGTTCACGAATGAGTGCAAGCTTCCAGCTATCACGATTATCGAACGCAGCGATTTTTATACCTTCAAAATCTGTGGGAATTTCAAAGTTTGCGCACTCTCTGAAGAAGACAAGTACGTTATTCTTACCAAGTTTTCCTAAAAGGAAACCAAGCTCAAAAATCACGTCTTGCCTAGGTCTTAGCGTGCGTTTTGTGGGCGGTTCATCTTTAACGTATACGCAATCATCCGGCGAAAGCAAAACTACCGCAAAACCAACATCGGAATACTCTTGGAATCGTTCAACGATTTTTTTACCTTGACTTGGCTCTTCACACACAACTATCGGTACAAGTTTGAGTCTGGTTAAGGAAATAGTGACAGCTTGCTTCATCTCGCCATCTGTGCCGCAGACTACGAAAACCCTTCGCCTAACATCCGATCCAGATATTGACTGTTTAGAGGGAGCCGTGGTTTTTTCGGTTGAAGATAAGAATTTTTCAGTGCACAGGTAAGCGCCTTTGACTTTGCCTTTGAGTATATTTTCGATTAGGTATTTTTTGTCTTTGGCGGCTACAAGATTTTCTTGGTTTGGAAGTTTTAGTTTGTCGGCTGTTTGGTAGGACCAGAATATGACAACTTTAGTTACTTTGTTGGGGTTGAGAAGTTTGCCCAAAAACCAGAAAGGTTGCCCCATGGTGTAGGGGGAGGAGAAAGTGCGCACAAGTTCTTCTTGGGGAACATTGAATCTGATGCCTGATTTGTCTGGTTCAACGTATTCTACATAGATGTGGTATTTGGGAGTTGTTTGCACGAAGATCAATGGCTAATCAATCATTCTGAGCACAAAAACCTTTTTGGGTTTTTGCAAACAAAATCGTTATCAGACAGAAACCTACACATTTAGCGTGCAAGGAGAAACAAGCTCGTGCCCAAAAACTACACTTACGAGGATGCAGGAGTAAATCGCAAACAACGCGTAGAATCCAAAAAACAACTTAAGAATCTGCAGGAAACCTACCAGCACAGCCTCTTTAGCGGTGTAATGCATCTACCTTACGGAAACATTTTTCCAATCGGCGAGAACACTTTTTTGGATTTAGTAATTGAAGGTGTAGGCACCAAAGTTCTTGTTGCTCAACTAGCACAAAAATACGACACAATAGGTGTAGACGCTGTTGCGATGGCTGTTAATGATGTGATTCGCTCTGGCGCCAAACCTCTTTCCGTAGCGGATAACATTCATGCGCAGGCCAGCGAACCCACATTAGTAAACGAGTGGCTAAAAGGCATCATCCAAGGCGCGCACGAATCCGAATGCCCAGTTACAGGTGGCGAAACAGGAGACGTAGCTGAATTAATCAAGGGCTTATCGGAAAACGCAGGGTTCGATATGGTTGTCTCTTCGGTCGGCAGTGTTGAACGCAAAAAAATCATCACTGGCGAAAACATCAAGCCGGAAGACCCAATTATCGGTTTGCCCAGCAGCGGCTTGCACAGCAACGCTATCACACTTGCAAGAAAAATCCTCTTCAAACAATGGGGCGGAAAATACTCACCCTACGACATCCCAGAAGGGATAGACAGGGAAGTGGTTCTTGAGGTTTTGAAACCCACGAAAATCTACGTTAAACCTTTCTTAAAACTTGCTCAAGAAGTCAAAATTAAGGGAGCTGTCCACATTACGGGCGATGCTTACTTGAAATTCAATAACCTTGCCAACTACTCTCCAGGCATCGGTTTTGAATTCAACAATTTCAAGCCGCATCCAATATTTGGATTAATCCAGAAAACCGCGGCTGATCTGGGATTTATAATATCTGATGAGGAGATGTTTAAGACCTTTAACATGGGCTGGGGATTTGCCATTGTGGTTAACAAGGCAGATATTGAGAACACATTAAACACTCTAAAGCACGCTGGCGAGAACCCTGAGATTATCGGCAAGATAACTAACAAACAAAAAGTCGTGGAAATAGATTACAAGACCAAACATATGATTTTCACATAAAGTATTGCTTTTTTCTTTACGAAAGCGTTTAAATTCCAAATCATAATTTAGTGGCTTATGAAATACGCTGCCAAAATTGAAGTCAGCCTCAAACCCGGACATAGCAACCCGGAAGGCGAAACAACTGCACGTTTACTTGTGGAACTCGGCTACAAGGTTCAAGCGGTCGACGTAAGCAAAGTCTACACCGTGACTCTTGATGCATCAACGCTAACTGAAGCCAAAGCGAAGGCAGAAGATATGAGCAAACGTCTTTTGGCAAACCCAACCAAAGACAACTACACTATAAGCGTTGTTGAAATTAAATGAACGCTAACCTCTACACCCAACGCAAAACCAGCCCAGTTTTAGAAGTTGCTATAGCAAAAGCTACCCAAGAACAACTTGCCGAATTCAACAGCGAATTATCCTTGGGTTTTAGCCAACAAGAACTATGCAACATCCAAGCTTATTTTAAAGAAGAAAAAAGAAATCCGACTGATTTAGAACTACAAACCATTAGCCAAACATGGTCAGAGCACTGTTGCCACAAAACCTTCAAAGGAAAAATCCAAATCGATGGTAAAGAAATCGACAGTCTCTTCAAAACATACATTGCAAAAGCCACCAAACAAATCAAAGCACCTTGGTGTGTAAGTGTATTTGAAGACAATGCGGGAATCGTCAAGTTTGACAAGGGTTTTGGCATAGCAGCAAAAGTTGAAACTCACAACCATCCATCTGCGATTGAGCCATTTGGCGGCGCAGCAACAGGAGTTGGTGGCGTTATACGCGACATACTAGGCGTATGGGCTGACCCAATCGCTTGCACTGACGTCTTAGGTTTTGGACCTTTAGATTACGATTACAAGAAGCTTCCTGCAGGCGTTAAACATCCAAAATACGTTTATATGGGTGTCACCGCAGGCATCAGCGCCTACGGCAACAACATGGGCATCCCAACCGTAAACGGCGCAATATACTTCGACGAATCCTACACAGGCAACGTCACAGTATACTGCGGCTGCATTGGACTTTTACCTCTAAACAAATATGCAAAAAACGCTAAAGTCGGCGACATAGTAGTTTTAGCAGGCGGAAAAACCGGACGCGACGGCATCCACGGAGTAACCTTCGCATCCGCAGAATTAACCGAGAAATCGGAAACAGTCTCGCGCCCAGCAGTCCAAATAGCAGACCCTATAGAAGAAGAAAAAGTTAAACGAGCAATAATAGAGATCCGCGACCTACAACTCGCTTCAGCAGTGACTGACATTGGCGGCGGAGGCTTATCTTCAGCAGTTGGCGAAACAGCAGAACGCTTTAACTGCGGAGTAATCGCAGATTTAGCTAAAGTACCCTTGAAGCATCCGGATTTGGCACCATGGGAAATTTACCTATCAGAATCACAAGAACGCATGTTAATCACGGTGCCTTGCGAGAATCTGGAGCGTGTCATGGCTGTTTTCGAAAAAGAAGACGTTATTGCAACAGCCATCGGAACACTAACACCAGAGAGACAACTAAAACTCACCTACAACGGAGAAACCGTCAGCGACATAAACATGACTTTCCTCTTCAACCCTTGCACAAGCAGCAAAATAGCAACCATCGAAAAAACAACCTTTACCGAACCAGAATTCCCAGAACCATCAAACCTAACTGAAACCTTGCACCTACTACTCGCAGCCCCAAACATAGCAAGCAAAGAAAGCGTAATTCGCACTTACGACCATGAAGTCAAAGGCAACACAACCCTCAAACCACTACAAGGCGAATACGCAGGACCAAACGATGCCGCCGTCTTAAAACCACTTGACGATTCATGGAAGGGTTTAGTGATTTCTTGCGGTATGAACCCGAATTATGGCAAGATTGATGCTTATTGGATGGCAGCTTCAGCCATTGACGAAGCAATCCGAAACAACGTTGCAGTGGGCGGAAGAAGAGTCTCACTACTAGACAATTTCACTTGGGGAAACCCCGAGAAACCAGAGCGATTGGGATCGCTTGTGAGAGCGTGTCAAGCATGCTTCGACTTCTCTGTGGCATTTAAGGCACCGTTCATTTCAGGAAAAGACAGCTTATACAATGAATCGCCCCTCGGGCCAATAACACCCACACTTCTAATCACTGCAGTAGGCGTAATTCCAAACATTCAATCAACCATCTCCATGGAACTCAAAGCCCCCGGCAACCTACTCTACATCATCGGGGAAACATACAACGAACTAGGCGGCTCAGAATACTACAAACTCAAAGGCTACCTTGGCGCAAACGTACCCAAAGTAAAAGGAGCAAAAGCCAAACGCACCTTCAGAGCAGTTATTGACGCCATTGACGAAGGATTAATTAAATCATGCCACGACCTCTCGGAAGGCGGCTTAGCAGTAGCAGCAGCCGAAATGGCATTTGCAAGCGACTACGGCTTAGAAATAAACCTATCCAAAGTGCCAGCCAAAGAAATGGCGCGAAACGATTTTGTGTTGTTCTCAGAATCAAACAGTCGCTTTCTAATCGAAGTTGCAGAAGCAGACAAAGAAGATTTTGAGACTCTAATGAAAGGCAAGAACTGCGCTTTAATCGGCAAAGTAACCAAAGAACCAAAACTACTCATTACGGGGCTGAATGGAAAAAGCGCAATTGATGCTAAGCTTGAAAACCTAAGACACAACTGGAAAAGAACCTTAAACCAAGAGGAGGCACCACAATGAACACCGAAGAAATCAAAGTCTGCGTAATGCGAGTCGGCGGCACCAACTGCGACGCAGAAACCCTGCGTGCCTTCCAAGAACTAGGCGTACAAGCAGAATCTGTCCATGTTAACGAGTTAATCAAACACCGAAACCTGCTGGATTACAGTATTCTAGTTTTTCCTGGCGGCTTTTCATTCGGCGACTATGTTCGTTCAGGCGTGATTTTTGCAAGACACCTCTCCGCGAACCTCGCCAAAGAAATGGGAAAATTCATCGATGAAGGCAGACCAATCTTGGGCATCTGTAACGGTTTCCAAATCCTAGTCGAATACGGTTTGCTTCCAGGCTTCAAAGGACTGAGCGCCTACCCAGAAGCCACATTGACCACCAATGAACCTGCAGGTTTCAAATGCGAATGGATCTACCTCAAACAAGAAAACAAAGGTAAATGTTTATTTACAAACAAAATTCCACCAGGAAAAGTCATTAGCTTACCAATCGCACACGGAGAAGGGCGATTACTATTTCCAAAAGAACAAGAGCAGGCACTGCTAAAGAAACTCATCGATGAGGACATGTTGGTGTTCCGCTACTGCGACAAAAATGGCAAAGTCGCTGACGGCAAGTACCCGATCTGTCCTAACGGTTCATTCTACGACATTGCTGGAATCTGCAACAAAGAAGGCAACATCTTTGGGTTGATGCCTCATCCTGAGAGGGCGATGTATTGGTGGCAACAACCCAACTGGACGCGCGAACAACAAATGCTCCAGTATGGCGATGGAAAACTAATCTTCCAAAGCATAATCGACAAGCTAACTAAGAAGTGCTAAATCTTTAGCATAGGGTAAGCCTGCGCGGGCACCCATTGCCATAACGCTTCGGGAAGCTACAAAATTGCCCAATTGACCGCATTCATAGAGACTTTTGTTTTGGATTAAGCCATAGAGGAAGCCTGCGTTGAAAGCGTCGCCTGCCCCAGTTGTGTCGATTGCTTTAACTTTGAATGGTTCTACACTAAGCTTTTCATTACCGTCCGTTACATAGCAACCTTTGTTGCCAAGCTTAACAGCCACGATCTTAACACCCATAGCAATCATGAAATCAGCTCCTTTGCGGTAATCTTCTTCACCGGTTAATTGTTCAAGTTCAATTGCATTTGGCATCATAACATGAGAATTCTTAAGGATAGGCTCAATGACTGCAAAACCTTTTTGAGCGTACAATGAACCTGGGTCAAAACTTATTTCAACCCCTTCAGGCAAAGCGCTTAAGAGCTTCTTTTGTGCACGGAACGATTTTTCACCAACGAAGGACGATAAATGAAGGAGTTTAGTTTGAGAAATGTATTCATATTTAATTTCTCTAAGCTCAACTAAGTCATTGACGCCTGAATTAATGTAGAGAGCCCTTGCACCTTTTCTGTCCACAAAACCCATAACCGAACCGCTTCTTCCCTTGGTTGTCTCAATTATGCCGCCTGTGTCCACTCCTTCTGTTTGGAAGCAATCAAGTTGCATTTGGCCTTCACGGTCGTTAGCAACTTTGCCTATGAAACCGACTTTACAACCAAGCCTAGCCAATCCAACAATTGTGTTTGCGGCTGATCCACCGCAAGCTTCTGTGTAATTTTCAATAAAGCTTTCTTCTTCCGCAGTTGCAAGTCGCTCGACTTTGAAGAGCATGTCAACGTTGAGTGCCCCGAAACCGACTACATCAAATTTTGTCATGGAAATAACTCCTTTAATTGGATTTTATATTCGCCTAGTTTGCCACCGTAATTGCCGGCGGAAACCCGCACAACACCATCAACTTCTAAAACCGCTTTGATTCCTGTTTTGGTGGCTTCTTTAACTGCATCCAAAGAAATGCCGTCGAAGACGACTTCGGCTATGTAACCGACGCCTTCTGGAACCTTGGATTCTTTACCTAAGCGCGATTTGAGCGATGGACAATATAGGTGGTTGGTAGTGGGTCCTATTTTGGGAAAGTGCGTTTCTGGTTTGGAGCCAGCTGAACATATGTCAAAAGTGTTCACGACCCCGTACACTTTATGAATTGCCTTTAGTGCTCTAGCGCCCGCTTCTTTGAGTGCTTCTTTTGATTTGCACATTATCCAAAAATTGCCGCCCATAACACCTTTCGCGTAACCAAGATAGTGTTCGATGATAAAGTCCGGAACCATTAAAGGAACAACAATGACTTCCCTGCCATAACGCTTCTCAACCCACTCGTAACCGTCGCCGCAATGCCCCACACTCTCCATCATATCTAACTTGCCCTCAGCCCTTGGCATTGCATCGAAAATTGCCGTAAAGGGTTTAACAAGAATATCCTGGCGAATACGATAAGACAGTTCAGTTTCAAACTTTTTCAGTGATTCCTCGAAGGTTTTTTTTGGGTTGATTTCTCCCCAGAACTGCAATATAGCGCCCATGCGTTTGTCTGGTGTTTCACTTGGAGTTAGGTATTTTTCAACACCGCCCTCGGTTCTTCCAATCACTACTGATGGCGTTGCAGTGGAGTCTTCGGCGGCTTTGCGAAGCGTTGGCTCGTCGTCCGCAGTTACGATTACACGACAATAAATCCCAGTGAACGCTTCTGCATAAGTGTCTTCGATTTTTGCTTTAGGCATTTATCCAAGTCTCCCCACGGCTACTCCGCGAACCTTCTTCCTAAACTCGCTGCTCTCTTTTATTAGTGATTCCATATTTTTGGCTGTAACTATTTGAACTTTGGGCAATACATCAGGATACAACGTTGATAACTGTTTTAGTAAAACTTCGTCTATCTGATTTTTTTTAAGAACATCATAGCTCCATAAACCAAGAGCTTTAAGGGTTTGTTTTTTGCCCAACTTACAGAACAAATCAGCTATCACAGCTGTAACAAGGTTACTATCCGACAGAACTGCCACGTCAGCTTCCCTTACTGCATAACTGTTCCCGTTGAAAGAGACCACCAAGCCACCATTGGAGCGTACTAGTTTGAATGCGTCCACATCTGTTATGCTATCTCCCACATACAACACATTCTCCAGCTCACTACCTAAACGTTTGACTATGTCACGAATGGCTTCGGCTTTATGTTCCCCGCCAATGGTAACTACATCTGTGAGAAACTTGCCAACAAACATCTTGGGAATTAGACTCCAAAAAATCTCATCTAACCGCTTGATAATTGCCTGATCGCGGTTTGAAAAATCCTCAATGGTTTTAGCGTTTGGTGGAATGGCGATTGGGGGCATTTGCGCGATTTCTTGCGCCATCTCTCTTAAGCGCTCCTTTTCTTGGGGTGTGATGGGACATTTGTCGAGTTTCACTTTTGTACAATACGCATTTTTGAGTGGAAAATCGACCGCTTTGCAGAAGGCTTTGATATAGTGTTCATAGCTTGTGCTAACGATAAAGGAGCCAGCAATTCTTTGTATGTAGTTCAGTGTTGCTTTACTGTTGGCGATTAGCAGAATATTATTAGTTGAGAAATCTTCCATTTGGCTGTCCGTTATCCCATACGCTTTGAAGAAGGGCAAAATCAACTTGAGAGTGCTGCCCGCAGTGTAACCAGGTTTCTTGATTGCATCTGCCAAGACATCATCATAGAGGCTTATGAGTGTGAAAAATTTGTCACCGTTTGGAATAAAGTTCTCAGCTAACTCGAAGGCATTATCATTTTTGGATATTGGTCCTTCGCAGTCGGAAACAAAGATACAGGTCAAGGCTTTTGCCTCAACTGCTCCATGTGCCTAATGCTTTTAGAAATATGTTGCTTTGAGGCAACATCTGTTCGGTTCCAGAGCGCACCACCAGTTATTGCTTTAGCTCCTTCCTGACTGATTTGACGTGCTTCCTCGATGCTTCCACCGATGCCAAGGATACCTATGGCTCGGGATTTGAGAGCATAGTTTTTGCCATCGCGCAGCTCCATAGAGCCAGGATATACGCGGATTTTCTCGCCGAATTTTTCGACAAGTGCCTCAGCCTTATCGAGGTCAACAGGCATGTTGACTGCTTGTTTATCCACTTTGTCAGGAAACGCATCAGCGTATCCACCATAATCTGATGGAACCTTGTAAGTCAATACTGTCGCCAACTTTTCCATTGCAACACCATTTAGGTTTCCATTGACCATTTTGAGGCAGACATCGACGAAGTCTTCTTTTATGATTGCAAGAAGGTTCATGATTTCGGGGTCACCTGGGCGGCTGTTGATTTCAAGGATTTTGATACCCTTGCCTGTGTGCATGAAGGCAAGGTACAGTGGGACACCTCTTAGCGCCGTGTCGTCTTTGATTTTTGTTTTCCATCCTCTAAAAACCCTATCAGCTAACGCAAGTTCTTGTTCGCGTTCAGAGGCAGTGAGGAAGGGCAGGTAATCGACTACGTCTTTATAGGAACCCATACCACCTGTGTTGGGTCCCTTGTCGTCGTCAAAGGCACGTTTGTAGTCGCGTGTGTCAGGCAGGGAAATGAAGTGTTTGCCGTCGCAGAAGCCCATGCAACTGGATTCTTCTCCGTCAATTTTTTCTTCTATTAGAACTGAACCATATTTGAAGTTGGACATGAAATGCTCAAAAAGCTGCTCCCGATTTGCGAAGTGGTCTCCCCAAACGCCCACACCTTTACCCAATGCAGGCTTATCGGGCTTGACCACAGCTTGATTGTCCAATTCGTCCAGCCATTGATAAACTGATTTTTGAATATCTTTGCCTTTGTAATCTGAAGGATGAAAAATTTTAAACCGTGGGTTCGCTTCGGGCGCTATCTCCTCGAAAAGAATTCGCTGAGCAATCTTGCTCTCCTCAATTGCGTACTCTTTGGTTGGACAGATTACGGGTATACCTGTTTGTTTCTCGATTAGGTCTCTGATTCCTTCGATTATAGGTTTCTCGGAGCCAACCATAACAAAGTCGAGTTTGTCTTTGTTTGTCTCTGCAAACTTGCAGATTTCGTTTATGTCTAGGGTTGGAATAACTACTTGTTTTGTTGCGTTTTTAGCATTGTAGGGGTTGCATTGTTTGTCGGCGACGTAGAGTTCCACTTGGTATTTTTTGCTTCTTAGAAGAGCATCCGCCATGGCAACTTCTCGTGCGCCATAAGAAACAACTAGGACACCGATTTTTTCCATCCAAAGACACCTATCTGCTAAGACATTGGAGGGAACGCTTAATAGCGATTACGGCTGAGCTTCTTCGGATTCGTAGATTCTTGTTTTTTCTTCGTATCCATCTTGGAAACGTTTCTTCATTATGTCCGACATCTTTTGCGCACACGGCGTCGGATACTTACCTGTAATGCACGCCATACAAAGCTGATCTTCAGTTTGGCCACTAGCACGTACTAATCCTTCAATGGACTGATAGCAAACGGCGTCTGCACCTATGATTTTAGCGATTTCCTCAGCATTATGTCGGGAACCGACGAGTTGCCCGTAAGTTGACATGTCAATACCATAGAAGCAAGGTCCGATGATACGTGGAAAAGTTACGAAGAGGTAAACTTTCTTGGCGCCTGCCTTGCGGAGTTTTTCTATGATAACCTTGGTGGTGTCGCCTCGGACAACGCTGTCTTCTGTTACTATAACTCGTTTGCCCGCAACTTTGCTACCTAAGATGTTAATTTTTTTGTCGATAGTTGAGTAACGTTCATTGTTAAGCAAAATAAAGGCTCGTTCGGTAACATAACGGTGACGCCTTGATGCGCGTTCCCATCGTAAACCTGAAGCTTCATGAACTCCCATGGCTGAGTCATCGCCAGTTTCAGGCACAGACATAATGATGTCGCCGTCCTTGACGATTTCAGGGAACTCTTTAACAAGATTTCTCCCGTAATCTTCTCGGATTTCATAAACGTATTTTCCGTCAAAGCGCGAGTCGGGTCTTGCAAAATAAGCGTATTCAAAACAACAGAAGGCTTCACGCGGATTCTCAATAAGTTGGGTGCGTTTAAAACCGTTTTCTGAAACCGTAACAAGTTCACCCGGCTCCAACTCAAAATCTCTAACAAAACTGTTCATGTCCAAGCTCACAGTTTCGGAGGAAAACGCAAATGTCTTGGTTTCGGGGTCATGCCCAGCGCACAGGGGTTTTATGCCGTGCGGGTCTTTGAAGGCGAAGAATTGACCATCGCCTGTTATACCAATTACTGAGAATGCGCCGTCTAAGCTTTCCATGACTGTTCGGGCGGCTGAGGATAAGTCTTGACCTTGTTTTAAGGCAAGGAGCATTTTGTGGCAAACGATGTCAGAGTCGCAGTTGTAGAGGAAATCATCGAAGTTTTCACATATTTCTTTTTTGAGCGGCAAAGTATTAACGATGTTACCGTTAAAGGAGAGGGCGAGTTTTATTCCGTCTACGGAGGCGACAACTGGTTGGGTCCCGTCTATTATGGAGACGTCGTCGCATTTGCCTGAGGTTGTATACCGTACATTGCCGATGCCGATGGATCCGGGTAGGCGACCGAACCATTCGTGAATGACACTTGTTTTTAGTCTTGGAACCAAATCTAAGGCTTTGTACGTGAAAAACTCGTTATTGTTGCTTGTGAGGAAACCGTGTGACTGGTGACCTCGATGATTTTGGGCACGTAATCCCCAATAAACATACGGAAAAACTGGTTGTTTTTCATAATTTATTGCGCCAAAGATACCGCAGCCTATTTTTCAGTCCCTTCTAGCAGTAAATGCTCATAGATGTTATGAAGGGGTTTATACGCTTTTAGTACAAATTTAAGTAAAAAGCATGGGATTTTTAACATATTACAGATTGATATCAACAAGAAACAGAAATGAACAAAAAAGAAAAGATTAGGGTTTTTGCATATATTCCAACATACCAAAATGATTGCCCTCAGGGTCAAGCGCAAGAGCCCACCAGCCCAAACCAGGAATCTCCATCTTTGGCACCACAACCTTGCCGCCCAAATCCATAACCTTCTTGCTGTACTCCTCCACCGACTCCACCGAGATGTAGTTTGTAGGCTTAGCCATCTCAGGCATCGTGGAATCTTTCCTATCATAGAGTCCACCGTTGACGCCTGGTCGAATAGGCATCATCGTTTTTTCATCCACAGGAACAGTGCCCACAAGATAGTAGACGGTTGATCCAGGATACTTATTCATCGTCCAACCAAACAAATCCATATAAAATTTCTTGATTTTTTCAATGTCGTTGGCTGGAATTTCAAAATGTACAATTGTATGATCCACTAAAAATCACCAATTTCTAGAAATCCATAGAATTATAAAAGAATTACTTAAAGCCAAAATGAACAAAAAAATAAAAATAAAATAAGAAAGGGATGGCTTATGGTTGCCATTTCTCTATGAGATACTTGGGTATCTCACTGCTGTCGCGTGGTCCAACTTGGACTTTCCAGCCGCTGAGTTCTTCGATTTCGCCGCTAATGCGTGATGCTTTGCCTGGAATGATTATTTTGCGGTGTTTGACTTTTTGTTCGATACCGCTTGCTTTGATTGCGTCTGCAACTCGTTCGGCTGTTAGTTTGCGCCCCGCAACTCCACTGTCGATTGCTGAGCCTTCTGTTTCGACGACGATGAGGTAGGCATTGAGTTTATTGCTTTCGATGTCTGATGCTACGGTGTAGTATGTTAATGCGAAGTTTGATGTGAAGAGCACTGGTGAGTTCTCGTCTGGTGTGCCGTAAACTTTGAGTCCTGGTGCAACTGCTACGGGTTTACGTGGGTCAGTGTAAATGTTCTGGCGTAGTACTGTCATTGGTAGTAGAGCCCATCCGTCGTTTTCGTGCATAATTAATACATCTGCATATCGAACTATGAGCATTGATGCAACGTATGCTTCTCGCCATTTGACTAGGTCGTCTGCCATTTCGCCTTTGTCTACCCAAGCGACCATTGGTACGCCGAGTAGAGGTAAGCCTGCAAGTTCTTCGCCGCCTTTAGTTGCTGCTCTTCTGAGCATTGTAAAGTTGTTGATTGTGTCTGGTAAGCCTTCATTTATGAAGGTGCCTGGGTCAAGAACTATGTCGGTTACGCCGTAAGCCATCAGGGTCTTTGCGAGTGAGACGAGTGTGTTTAGGTCATTTGGAGCAGATGCAACTATGGGACAGCTGTACATTAAGGCTAATTCAGCCATGTCTTTCCAGTTGGTTGAGTTTGCCGCGTATAGGAGGGGTCTTGCTTTTGGCGCTGCCATTAAGCCTGCTTCAGCTATTGATGGGCTCAAGGTGCACAAGATCATTGGTAGTTTTGTGGTTTCGGAGACTTTTTTGACTGTTGCTTTGAATTTGTCTGCATCTCCAGAAGTGCATCTGACTGCTATCATGTCAAGTTTTAGGGTGTTGCCGATATATTCGAAAGTAAAGTTATCTGTTTTCTGAACGCGTGAAACAATTTCGGCATCAGACATTTCGTCTGTTACATCGATTGCTATGGCTGTGGGATTTTTGTATGTGAATTCATGACGGTACATGACTAGTTTGCCGCCGATTTTCTTGGCTTTGTCGCCAACGCCGATTATGACTTCTTTGACTGCTGGTTTTAGAAGCTCTTTGAGAATAGCGTAAGATTTGGCGTTTTCTGGTTTTAGTAGTGGTTTGCAGCTATCGAGTTCAATTTCGCGGTTGACAATTTTTGTTGCGAATGCCATGCAATTGTCGACGCCGCATTCTTTGCAGTTAATTTTTGGCAAGCTTTTGTAAATCGTTATGGGGCTAAGTTCTTTTAATCCGCCTTTTTTCTTCTCTGCCATATCATTCATGTCTCCTTAAGCTTTTACCGTGACCCAATTTGCATATTTTGATGGGTCTGCTTTTTTAGCGCTTGTTAAGTAGTTGGTTACGTCTTTTAGTGTTTTTACGGCTGCTGGATGCATCATCATGAATAAGTCTACGCCTGCAAGCAACAGGGTTATTGCAGTTGTTACTTCCCAAAGTGGACCTCTGAGTTCGCGTGGTTCCCATTCAGCTGACATTTTTAGCCATGCTTCTCTTGCTGCCCAAGCGTTAGTTGTACCTGAGGACATTGGGTGTGCCAATTCAGCGTCGCCCATTAAACCGCCCATGCGTGCGCGTTCCATGTTTGTGAATGCATAGTCTAAGCCGTAGCCGAGAGCTGCAGTTGTTAAGTCCATAATGATGTCTTCTCTGCCAACATAGTCGTAGAGGCGTCTGTTGAGTTCACGTGCCAAGTTAAGGTCCATGGGTGTGAATGAGAGGATTGCGTGGCCTGCTTTCTTGATGAATTTGGCACATTTCTCTACGTCCATGTCGCGTGTGACTGAGCTGATTAAGAAGCGTTCGCCTGGAAATTGTGCACATACTTCCTCAAAGACAGCTGTATCTTTAACTGGGTCTCCACATCCGCCGATGACTAGTGGTACATCTACAGCTTGCAGGACTTTCTCGATGGTTCTGCATGCGTCTTTGGGGGATGCGTCTTTGAGTAGTGGGTCAACACTGATTAAGTGCATTGTAACCATGTCTGCACCGAATTTTTCGACTGCAAGTTTTGCCCAAGCTGCTGGGTCACCGACCACGTCTTTAACGTGCATCTTGACTGCTTTGCTCAGAGGAACTTCCATGTCGAAAACGTCTAAGGTGATGACTGGTTTGTGTGGCATAGGTCGCTCAAAAGTGTAAAAAGCGGGAGATACTTCTCCGCCGATTGTTAGTGATCGTCCGCGGGTGCCGCCTTCGCTTCTTGTTGCCCCAAGTTTTACTTCAGAGATTTTGTTTGGGTATGTTTCAATTGGTGGTAAGAAGGGAATTTGTAGCATGCTGGTTGGTTTTCCGCCTGCGATGCTTGGAAGTTTTAGTTTGGGCATTATTTGTCCTGCTGCGCCTGCTTCGAAGATGATTTCTAGGTCTTTGACGTCCATTTGGAAGTCTTCCAGCTCGATTGTCTGGAATTTTGCAAGTGCTTCCAATAGGTCGTCGCTTAGCTGTAGTCCTTCAGCGTCTTTCTTTTTGTCGTTGTCGTTTTGGGGCGTTTGAATCACCGTTTGTCTTTGTTGTCTTTGCTGTCTTTGACTGTTGTTATGATGACTTTGTTAGCGTAGATTTTTGCGTCTTTGAGTATGATTTTGAATCCGCCGGCCATGATTGGCATTGAGCTCATAGTTGCAACTGGCATCATTGTGCCTGCTGCTTCTTCGTTAACTTGGATAGCTGTTGTTTCTGTTGCTGGTGCTGCTTCTGATTCCCATTTTGCAACGACTGGGTGGTTCTTTGCCTTTAGGAAAGCTTTGAGTTCGTCAATGTTCTTTGCATCTTCTTCTGTTGCGACTTTGTCAACGATGTCTGCTGGGATGAATTCTTTAATTTTTTCTTTGACTTCTTTTGGTACCCAGACAACTCGGTTCCATCCACCGTCTGCTGCAAAGAATTTTTTGCTTCGCATGTATTCGATGGACATTCCGTGGAATCCGTCGATTTGTCTTCCGCCTGCAGCTGAGTCAGCTATTGTGCTGAAGGGTAAGCCGTTTACGGCTGCTCCTTTGAAAGCGCGGTTGACGACGCCGAATCCGTCGACTTCTGGAATGTAGAAGGTTACAGCTTCGAAGCATCCACATGATGTGTGTGGGTGATCGAACGCAGTGTATAGCCAAACTTGGTTAACTTCGCCCATGGTGCGTTTCTTGGCAGCTTCGTTGACGCCTGAGAATTCGCCTTTTTCTTCGTTGATCATTTCGCCTCTTGGGATTGCGAAGACTGGTCCTTTAGGATCGATGCTTGCTGAAGCTTTGCCATCAAACCAGCTGATTGCACCACAGTTGCTGTATCTTTGAGGTGTGATAATACAAACGTGGCTTGGTGCGAATGACTGACAGAGTGCACAACCGTAGAATGTGTCTACTTCTGAGTCTTTTAGACCTCTGGCTTTTGCGTCGCGTGATTCGTATGCTTGAATGGCTTCAGGAGTCATTTCATCTAGTTTTGCTGTGTCTGTTATGAAAGTAATTTGAACTTTCTCAATAATTGGCAGTTCACTCTTGAATAAGCGATAGAGGACTTTGCCGATTGCATCAAAGCTGGTCAAGCCTTTTTGGAAGGATTTCTTGCCTATGCGAATCCAGATGTCGTAGCGCTGGTTTAGGTGCATGAAGCCTTCAATATAGTTTAGGTATCCATGAATGCGTCTTTCAATAACACCTTCAAGACCTGCGTCGAGTTTTGCGCCTGCAGCTTCAACAAGAATTCCGAATGGGTATGCGCCGCCTGCTTTCAAGTCTTTTAGGTCTGGACCGATAATGGTTATTTTTCCATCTTCGATCTGGTCAAGGGGTTTTACTTTTGCAAGTTCAAACTTTTGCTTAACGGTTGGACCGCCAAGTTCTACTTGCATATCATTTCTTCGAATACGTTCTCCTTCGAATATTACGCCAACTTCAACGGGTATATCTTTAAACATAGACATTTTTTAATTTCCTCCATTAAATTTTGATGTCATTACTTTGAGGTTTGCAGCCCACTCTTCGAGGGTTGTGTTTGGGAAAGACCAGCTTGCGTGTACATGGAATAGGTTGTCGAGGGTCATGGTTTTTAGATCTGGTGCAAAATGTTTCATTCCGGAGAGCATCAATGATTCAACGTAATAAGGTAACCCGACTAACAAAACTAGGTCTGGGTGTCCTTTGCCGTCGATTCCCATCCATTCTGGGTCTACCACTCTTTGGCCAATTTCCATTGCATTCATAAATGCCGCAGGTTGGTATCCGCGTTTTATAAATTCACCAACCATGTGGGCGGTTGCGACAACTGGCACTTTGGAGGCATTAGCGAACTCGATTAAGTATTCGATCAATTGTTTGCCTTCCATGTATCTTTCAGTAGCATTGCTTCCCACAATAAGAAGTGGGCGTTGAGCTTTTTTGATCATCGCTACTGCTATCTCGGGTTTAGTTATGGGGTTTGCTTTTTTAGTTGCTGCTATTTCTGCACATTGCCATGGTTCACAGGACATAGTTTTTTCCTCCGTTTACTCCTTCATTTTACGGACCATTCTTGGAAGCAAGGTTGGATCCGGAATTACTGTTTCTTGCCAGTTGTTTTCTTCAAGTATCTTGACAAACTCGTCCTTCATTGTTGACGGGACATCAGCCATTGTTCTCACGAACAGGTGTAGGTCATTGGGCATTACTCCAAGGTAGCGTTTGCTTAAGTCAACATAGTGGCTTAGTTTTATGCTGCGTCCTTTCCATGTATCGTTTGGTCTGATGCATAGTTTTGCGATTGCAACCATACACTCTTCCTTAGTTTCAGCTATGTTGAAGAGGTGTTCTGGTGCTGGTCCTACGTTAACTGTGTTACCTGTGCGTGCATCGAGGACTTCCCAGTTCTTTGGATCTTCTTTTCTGCCAAGAAGCATACGTCTGTATTTGACCCCGTGTGGACCGACAAGTACTGGTACACCTAAGCGCCAGAATCCTGCGCCGATTGCTGCGGCTTTCTGTGAGTATGCACCCCAAGCTAAACCAACTGCACCTAAGCGATTGTGGATGTAATCTGCGATTTCTTCATAATTACCTCTTAGGGAGCGTTTTGCGAAGATGTTTGCTACTTTGATTGCTGCACCGGCGATGTGGCTGTTTGCGACGCATGAGCCGACGTTTAGAACTCCTCCAGCTTCGAATCCGCCTGGGAATTCTTCGTAGAGGGTTTTGCCTTCGCTGTTGCGGTAGCTGCCTGCGGACATAGCTGAGCATCCAGACACAACGACGATGTATCGTCTGCTTGCAAATTCTCTTGCTATGTCATAGACATCTTTGCCGCCTTTTGGATAGTTGCTGCAGCCAACGATTGCAACGATACCTGGGATTTCTCCGAGGACGATTGGGCTACCAACGTTGCGGATTTCGACGTCTGAGACTGCGCCTCTTCCTACGCGGCATAGGTTGTCTTCGCAAAGCATGGCTTTTTCGCCTGCTTTAATGATTAGACTGTGGATCATGATTTTTTGTGGGCATGCTTCTTCGCATCTTCCGCATCCGATACAGGTCTCATAGAGGTCTGTTAGTAATGTTAAGTCTCCTTGTCCTGCTGCTTTCATAGCTACTGGAATGGCGTAGTCTTGTGGGCAGTTACGTTGACACTTACTGCATTGTGTGCAATTCTTTGCGATTTGTGTAAGTTCCTCTAAGCTTGGAAGAACGTTCTTTCTCTTGCGGACTGGAGCGACTTGTTGTGCTACGCGGACTGCGACTTCGCCGACTTTTTCTGGGTCGAGAATTAGGACACCTTTGACTTTGCCGCTTACGAGGTCAGCGACTATTTCGTCTGCTGGATCGTTTGTGCGGTTCTTGAAGCCCATGCAATTCTTTTCTGATGCTGCAATTACTGGAGCGCTGACTTTGCTGGCTTCGTCGAAAATGTCTGTTCTGATGCATTGTTCGTCGAGTACAACTACGTCTGCTAATCCTGCGCGTACGAACCTAAGTTCCCAGCTGATTGGACCGACAATTCTTGCGCGGTTGTAATACCTTGTCATGTCGTGTGATGTGCAGCATAAGCCGACTACTTCGATTTTGTCGTCAACTTTGTTGTCTTTTGCGTAATCGATTATTCCGACTGATGGAACGACGTTGTGACCAATTGCCATAATAACTGGTTTTGTTCGGTCGACGCTTCCGATGCCGAGCTTTACGAGTGGTGCTTCTGGATCTGCTTTTGGATAACCTAAAGTTGAAATCTGTGCGATGTCGCCGACTTCCATTCCTACGTGGTCAATCATACCAACGTGCATTGCTTTGGATTCAAAGTCTAAGTTGCAGCCTTCTTGACCAGTGTGGCCTACTGCGAGAACTTGAGTAATTTGTTCTTCAACATAAGATAAAACATCTTCAAGGTCGCCTAGTGTTTCAGGTTTTATACCGGTGACAAGACGGGTGATTGGTGCTTCAACTTTGATGTTTAATCCGCCGATGTCTAAGGGGTATCTGCGACCGTATTTTTCAATTAAGTGATGGACAAGGTGACGTGAGTGAGCTGAGTGACATGCTGATCCAATTGCACAAGCCAACATCACAATACGGGAGGATTGGGTTGCAATGTCTAAGCCGCATGCGCCGCGTTTTCCAGCTGTCAAATCGCATTTGCCAAAAGTGCAAAGGCAGCAAAGATCACAATCGGGCATATAGAAGGGCTTGTACTTGGTGAGAAGTTTCATGTCCCAATCCCGGAGAGTTGTCATGGAGGGCATTGGGGTTGGACCCATTGGCTCGTTATAGTTGTCATTCATAACCTTGCCAATAGATAATTCAAAATTTTTAATGAGACCGCTATTGGTCTTCATTTCGTCAATTTTTACATGGACGTTTTTACTTGTCAAATGTGAAACCTCTGTAAAGGTTTACAACATCCCTTAATGACATACTTTTTAAACCTTTCCAGATTTCTTACGCAAAAGTCACGTTGTAGTTATAGAAATGCAAGGGTTTAAAGAAATTGTGTAAAACCCTTTGAGCTACATATAGCCCAGGGTTTTAAGGATATTCTGCACTGAAAGATACGCTTTGTTGTTGTTTGGCAAGTCAAGTAACGATTTTCCATTTAAAACAAACTCATCAAGTTGATCATCCGCTTCGATTTTGCCCAAATACTTGTATTTCAAGTCATCTTCCGCTTGCTTTCCTAGCTCAGCTGGAAAACGGTAACCGCCAACTAAGTAAAAGTTTTCAAATTTCATGTCAACTTCTTTAGCTATTTTGATTGCTCTTCTGACATGATCTTGTGATTTCTTTGAATGATCAAGAATATCAAAGATATCGTTAACATCCGAGGTTATTCGTCTGTTCAAATTTTCAAGGCCTGCAGGAGAATCAACGAGTACGTACTTGTAAGTTTTAGTCAACGATTCCAAAGCAGCCTTAAGGGCGGAGTTGGGCATGCAATAGCATCCTTCAACCCATTTGGTGCCAACCGAAAGAAAATCGAAGCTTTTGCTTTCATAGAGGCCGTTTTCCCAAATACGACTTTCGATGCGTTCCCTTGGTGGTACACCGACTGTGGTGCCTCCTTTTTCAATAAATGTGCTCACGATAAGGTCAGCTATTGTTGATTTTCCCACTTCTTTGAGGTCTACCCCAATCATTTCACCCAGATTCTGATCTGGGTCGGCATCAACTAAAAGTAAAGGTGCCTGTCCTGCCTCAATGAAGTTTTTAGCCATTAGAGCGGTGAAGCTGGATTTTCCTGTTCCACCGCGACCAACTGTAACCAAAGTTTTCATATAAAATAACCTCAAAGTTTACGGTGTTTTCTTAAGCAAAAACTCGAATATATTGTCTATGGTTCCAGAGCTTTAATACTATTATTTTAAAATGGAGAGTTTTCAACCTTATTTGCCTCTTATCAAATTGGACCTAAAGTTCCTGGAAAAGTTTTAAATGATTAAATTCTTTTGGCAAAATAAGAACTCTAATTTTTGAAGACCGAAAATGGAGTGGTAAACGAGAAAACTGTAAAGTACAAAAAATCTACCAAGGCAAATACTATTATTTTTATGCTCCAGGATGCAAAAAAATCCTTTGAAGCAAACCCCAAAAATATATTGGTGGCAACTCGGCAGGTCACATTGCAATTGCGATAATGACCATTGCTTAAAACCGGTAATGTTTAGCCTCTTACGTCCATTTCTTTTATTTGATATTTTTGACACAGATTAATATTCTCAGTTTTTCATTTAATGACTAAAGCCAAGAAATTTGTCTCAAAATGGCGTAAAAAAGTGTTATCAAATATTTGGTTCTTTGTGAGCACCCATGCCATACCAGAAGAAGACTTTCACTACAATAGCGGTAAGAACAGCGGCGAGCATACGAGCTAAGACGGTCAATGCAAATCCAATGTATCCGGTAACTACGTTGGCAGTTGACATTTGGAATATAGTAAATAGCACTATGCCTCCAATTGTTGAAGCGACAATGGCGGAAATTAATAGTCTTTTGAAATTGTCAGATCGCTTATTTAACGCTCCAGCTATATAACCTATCAACATTGGACTAAGAACGTATGCTAACAAGACCGTCCCGGAACCTGCAATCCCATGAAAACTATTTGACCAATAAAAAGCATAGAAGGTACCCATTAAGAAGCCAGAAGCTCCACCAGCCCACTGATTCCACAATAAACCAAGCGCTAAGGGAACACCGACTATTACAACTAGTTCTAGTATCTCCATTGTTAGTCCTAGAACGATTCCTGGTTCCCCACCGACCAATGACTGAAGTTTTGAAATCAGCACAATAATGAAAACAGCGATTACCGGAAGGATAATTCCAAAGATTAAGTCATTTTTTGCCCATTTTTTCCAATCAAGACTCATAAAACAACCACCTACTTGAAATCTTATTTGAAAACAAATATTTTTTAATTTATGTTATTTTCAGATAACCAAAAAATGAAAAGATTGGTAATTATCTAAGTAACTATCAAAAAAGTGAAAAGGATTATACTGTTTTATTAATCAACAGCTCACAGATATCATCTATGGCTTTAACTGCTGCGATTTCCTTGTTTTTCAACGGGGTTATTCCGAGCATATCTGCCTCAATCACCTTTTGGTCGAAGGGTACTAAAGCAAGCAAATTAAGTCCATTCTTGTCAGCGAAGTTTTGAATTGCTTCTTTTTGAGCGTCGTTCATTACTCTGTTTCCAATGAGGTAGATTTTTTTCATACCTGCCGCAGATGCTAAATCGTGTATGTGTTTGGCGATCTCTAAGGATTTTAGGTTAGAGTCGGCAACTGTGAGTAAGGCGTCTACTTGTCTTGCAGTTCCTCTGCCAATGTGCTCTACGCCCGCCTCTAAATCCATAACAACAGCTTCATTTCGATCAACCACAAGGTGTCGTAGCAGAGCCCGGATGACAGCGTTTGGGGCGCACATACATCCTGCTTCCATCGCCTGCACAGTGCCCATGACAATCAGATTTACTCCAAGCGGAGTGGATATAGAGTAGTCTTTAACAATGTCGTCTACAGAGAAATTTAAATTAAAAATACTGTTGTAACCAGTGCTAGTTTTAGCTTCCACCAAAGGTTTGTTTTCCGTTATGGGCACTATTTTACGAGTTTCCTCTGCTGACAACCCAAGTGTTAAACCAAGATTTGGAGAAGAATCAGCATCAATAGCTATAGTCTTTAAGCCGCGATCAACAAAACCACTCGCTAAACCACCAGCAATCAAGGTCTTGCCAACGCCACCTTTACCAGAAACAGCAACTTTCATAACAATCACAAACTACAGATAATTTCTTTCCCGAATTAATTTACGTTTCCTTAGTAGACCAAAATCAAGAATTTGGTAATCGCGACTTTTCATTAAATAACATAACCGAATTAATTACAAAACTGGTTGTCCAAAAGTTTAAAGCTTTATTTGCCCGAAAACCCCACCTTAAACTTAAGAAAAAATTGGTTGAACTCATAATTGCCTAATGAACAAACAGAAAAAAACCAAAACTACAAAACTCAAGACGAAATTAAAATTGAACAGCAATTTCTAGAAGGCTCAAAAGACCCAAACCTCGGAGTTTACTGCAATATGTTTTCGTCTAAAAGTGGGTTTGGGGGGCAAGACGGTGGGGTGGTTACGGCTCTTTTAGTGAAGGGTTTTGAAGAGCACATTTTTGATGCTGCTGTTGTCGTTTACCGCGGAGATGGGTACAATGCAAAAGTCGTCGTAGCCACGAATGCCGAGGAAGCTAAGGCCGCAGGGGGAACTATATACCTCAGAGTCAACGTTACCAAGAAGCTGCGTGAACTAATCGACCAAGGAAAAAGAAGGGTAGCCATCGTTTGCACGCCTTGCGAAGCAAAAGCTGCCAGAAAAATACAGCAATCGCTAAAGAATGAATGCGAAATCACGGTTATCGGCTTATTCTGCTTTGAAGCTTTCAACAAGACAAAGCTGAAAAAAGAAATGTGTACACGTTTGGGCATCGACTTGGACAAGGTTGAAAAAACACAGATTCGGCATGGAAAATTCATAGCCTTTACCCACGGAAAAGAATACAGTTGCAAAGTAAATGATCTTAACTGCGCCGCAGAGAAAGCGTGCCTTTACTGTGATGATTTCGCATCGCGTTTCGCTGACATTTCAGTTGGTTCCGTTGGGAGTAAACCTGGGTTTTCAAGTGTGGTTGTTAGATCAAAGGTAGGGGTAGAACTGGTGAAAAACTTGGATGCTGCGATAGAAGGAATTGATAAAGAGGAAGTCGTCAGATTATCCAAATTCAAGATGGAACGCGCCAAAAAAACTTTAGTTGCCCTAAATGCGGATAAATAATGCTTGTTTTTGAACATGTTGCTCCAGAAATAACTTTTTCTGAAAAACCAATGCATCGAATGCAAAAGCCTTTTTAACCCAAACATCTCACCCATTAAGCTGAGATGAAATCTCCATGAAAATACTAAATGAATTTGTGCCAACACGTAAATTCCTAAAGCTTGCAGACGAACTCAAAGACTTAGTAGATGGATGGAACGTAACTGACGGTGCAGCAGGTTACCCAGCTCCAAGCGGAGTAGTCGTAAGCTGCTTACTCAAATACAAGTACCCAGAAAAATACGTCGTACCAATTTTCATTCTAAAGTATAAAGGACCAGTTGAAGTAGGAGGCTTAGCTTTAGCATCGGACATAATTGGTTTAGACGGCTTAGCAGTCACTATGGGAGACAACCCAAAGTTTGGTCAACCCATAACAATGCTGCCCTCATCCGAAGCAGCAAGAGACTTTATACGAACTAATGTAAAGACCAAGAACCTCAAACTCGGCTGCTTGCTAACAGCAAGACGTTCAATAGAAGAAACTCTTGAACGGGTACGGGAGCCATGGGACTTCGTGTATTTCATGAGGCTAACCGACGACTCATTTGACGCCCTCAAAGCAGTATCAGCAGAATGCAAGAAACTCAATAAGCCATTGTTCGCATACTTCCTAGTTGGAACAGACAAAAACGTAGAAACCGTCAAAATGATCGGATGGCCAGTTGCTGCAACCATGGATACAGTTGAAGAAAAAGCAAGCAAGCTTGTAGGACTCGTCGACGGCATTATCGCTACATGCGCAGGCGATGCTGAAGGCGACAAACTAATGCTTCAGAAACTACAGAAATTCAGAAGCTAAAAAACCCAAACCAACAAATGAGACCTTTACGGTCCCATCATTCTTTTTTCAATTTTTATCTTTCCAAACTTTTTCCGAGATATACTTAAGTTCTATAGCTTAATTAGCAAGTTTAGAAGAGGCAAAATGCGTGAATCCTATTCAAGTATTCGCTGTTGAAAACTTACCTTTAATTAAGAAAGGGGACAACTTAGGGAAGCTTATTGTTGAAGCAGCAAAAAAACAGAGTAATCCAATCCAAGAAAAAGACATTGTAGTAGTTACGCATGTCGTGGTTTCGAAGGCAGAAGGAAACGTAATCGATCTAGACACAGTTAAGCCCTCAGAGAAAGCAAAGGAAATAGCTCAAAAAACCAACAAAGACCCCGCATTAGTTGAGGTTATTTTGCAGGAAACCAAAGACATCGTTCGCGTTGGTCAAAACAGCATTATAACTGAAACCGTCAGCGGTATTATTTGCGCTAATGCAGGAGTTGATCGATCCAATGTATCAGGAGACAGAAATGTTGTTCCCTTGCCAAAAAATCCGAGCGCTTCGGCAGAGAATATAAAAAAAGAAATAAAACGTTTAACATCCGCTAACGTGGCAGTTATTATTTCTGACACTCATGGCAGACCGTTTAGGCTAGGCGAGATTAACGTGGCCGTTGGAGTGGCAGGATTTAAACCAATACGGGACAGGCGGGGCGAAAAAGACCTCTTTGGCTACACTCTTAGAATAAAACAAACTGCTATCGCAGACGAACTTTCTTCTGCTGCAGAACTTGTAATTGGCCAAGCAAACGAAGGAATTCCAGTCGCTATCATTCGAGGTTACAACTATCAAACAGACGAAAACGCTTCAGCAACTTCTCTAACAAGAGCCAAAGAAAGAGACCTCTTTAGGTAAATTACCAAACGTTCAATAACCCAAATGTGTAAAATGATTAAAAATCAACGGGCTGAGATCATGGAGACAAATACCCCCAGAGAATTCTTCGAAAAAGCCTTACCCACCAGGTTTAAACCAGAAAAAGCAGCAGGTATCAATGTCATAACTCAACTAAATATAACTGGACCAGAAGGCGGAAACTGGATGGTTATTTTAAAAGACCAGAAAATTAAAGTTACCGAGGGAACCCATGAAGCCCCAACGTTAACATTGAAAATGAACGAGAACGATTTTATGGACATGGTTAACGGCAAATTGAGTCCCGAAAAAGCCTTCTTCACAGGAAAAGTTCATTTTAGAGGCGACATTGGCGTAGCACTCAAACTAAGAGATGCTGGCTTTTTATAAACCAAGTTTCTTAACCACTTCAAAAGGCAAATCTTCTTCACCTACTTTGAATGTTAGCGGTTCTTCAATTTTCGTAAGCTCCCGCAACTCATTCGCATCCAATTCTTTAACCAGCCGCATAATTTCTCTCTTGGCAACTTCAAAATGATTATTGAAAGCGGATTTATCCTTATAGAGTTCCCCTGCATAAGCGCAGATTTCTGATTTTTTCAAGAAATACTCGACTTTATTTGTTTTAAAATTAATGTCGAAAGTAATTGGTCCAGCTCGACAGGTTTCAGGCTTAACTGAATGAACAATACATTTCTTGGTTTCTTTACTGTTAAACTTGCAGAGTAGATTTTCATCAATTGAAGGGTAAGAATAGTTTTCTTTTGCGAAAGGTGATTCAACGTTTATTTTCTGTTCTTGTAAATATTCTTTTATTATTTTTTTTCGGCTTTCACTTACTGGTGGCTTAGCGTCTTGGCAACAGATAATTTTACATTCACTGCACACGTCATACGAGTAGGTTGTTCCTTTGTTGTCTTCTGGCATTTTTTTCACCCATTTTTAGAGGTAGGGTTGATTATCAATTAGGCACTTAATAAGAGTTGAATAAACATCAATGATAGATTGATGGAAACTTGTTTTCTGAGATCGCCTCAAAACTCTTTCACGAATAAGCTCTGAAAGATTGCCTTCTTCAATGCGCTTCTTGACAAGCCATAGATACTTTTTCTCATCTTCAGTCGCATATTCTAAGGCTATTTTGAGGTAATATTGGCAAACTTGCCTTGCTGTTTTTCCATGTGAACTTAAAACCTTTGCACTTAAGCCATCCTTAATGACTTTGTTGAAATCATCAATTAGAACATCATGCGTTAAAAGTTCAACATTCAAAGCAATTAAACCTCTAAGAGCAGCACGCACAAAACAAGCTAAAGCCACATCCGACTTCAAGCATTCCTGCTCATCCATTACTCGAACTTCAAGAGCACAACGGTCAAAGCGGAAAATTACTCCTCTTGAGTTAACCCATTCTCGGTGCAACAAAGTTTTGTCTGCTCCCGCATTAGCTAAATCCCTTGAGTATTGCTCAATAACATCTCGCTTGTATTGGTCAATTGAAAAAACATATTCTGGGATGACAGTTCCACTTATTGACGGGATTTCCTTCTGGTTTAACTTATAGAATTGCAGGCGATTATCAACGTCTGGACCATTTTTGCCCTCATAAATTGGTGAAGAAGCAGAAATTGCTGGCAAATAAGCGCACAGGTTAGCGAGTATGTTATGAGTTTGAATGGCGTCGGCTTCTTTTTGAAAAGGCAAATTTAGGTGAAAACTCTGGATATTTAGCCATCCGTGCTGGTTTAAGTTGAAGATTTTTCCGTATTGCTGGTAAATTTTTTTGTGGTAATGAGACCAGATGCCAGTTTCCTCCAGTTCAAGGAGGGGGTGCATGCCTGTTCCAAGCAACATGGCGCCATGTTTTTGCACGATTTGATTTAGCGTTGAGACAGCGGTTTGCATAGTTTCTTCAAATTCAGAGGGTGTTTTGAAGGGTTGATTGGCTTTGATCTCCATTACATGCATTTGCATTTCTTTACCAAATGTAAAAGAGGGCAGTTCGATGAAATTTATTATTTTTCCGCAATAATCTTTGATGATTTTATCGCTAATTGGCATTGGCTTTAGATTCTTGTCTACGAGCGAGTATTCATGTTCCGGTCCGAGTACTTCAAGCGGTTTATACGTTGATTTTGCCTCTTTTTTATTTAGCGTTAACTTAAGATGCTGTATTTGTGTATAGTTAATTTTAAATATAGCTCTACGAATAACGCCTTCCAATTAACTGGTGCACTATGAGTGTTGGTCGTCTCTAACTTCGACCTTAAAGATGAGCTCAAAGCTCTAAAACCTTCACAGTTTCTTGAATCATCGATTAAAGATACCACCCTCAACATCAACAACGAGTATCGGTACCTAAAAACAGGTTATTATGTGTCCTTACACGCGGAAGTTTTAGGCAACAACGTTATTCCTTCATGTGAAAACATTATTGATTCAAGCAGAATACCAATTCTTCTCTTGCGCGCGAAAAGAGCAAAGATTCCAACTTTACCGTTTCTCGTTACAGATTCAGTTAAGAAAATAATGACTGAACTCAAATTGCCAGTCGTGGTTTTTGCAGTTAACCCATTCATTTATGAAGGTTATCAAGTCGCTAAAAACAAGAGCGCCTTATATCGGGCAACAAAAAGTTTGGGGATGAACTATAAATTTACTGTTTGCGCTCAACCTCTAACTGGCGAAATGTTTACAGTCAAATCGTTTTTGGGCAAATCCCAAATCGAGGATGAGCAAATTAGCGCTATCACGGAAAAGGTTTATGAACTCTTCAAGATTCCCATCTGTAAAGTTCATGTTCAAAAAACAGAAGGAAAAGCGTTCCTGTGTGGTCTTGAACCAATGAAAGAAACTGAGCTATCTAAGAATGATTTAGAGTTAATCTCGAAGGAGATTATGCTGATTTCTCAGCAGGGTGAACATATCGGTGTCTAAGATCGCTTGCTTTGTTGAAAAATATAATTTTACTGACCACAGAGAGGAAGCCGCTCTTCAAAACTTTAAGCTAGCTGCTGAACGATCAGGAAACGAATTTAATTTTCTTTTCCGCGAAAACATCGAAGACATTCCAAATTACGACGCTGTCTTTATCAGAGCAACCACAGACCCACTCTTTACTTCATACATTGTTTCAAAAACTGCTTGGGAACTGGGCTTAAAAGTAGTCGACGACCCAGAATCCATCAAAATCTGCGGCAACAAAATCCACCAATATGCACTCTTCGAAAAATACGACGTCCCCCGCATCCCAACCGTTTTCCTAAACAAAGACGATTTACACCATAAAAAAATCAGAGAAATCTTCGACGAACTCGGCAAACCCGTCGTCATTAAAGCACCCTACACAAGTTTTTCACGTTACGTCGAGAAGGCTGCTTGCGAAACCAGTTTCAGGGATATCGCCAAAAGATTCTTTAAAAAATCGGATGTGTTGGCAATTCAAAAATTCACTCCAACGGGTTTTGATTGGAGAGTAGGCGTATTAAACAACGATATTTTGTACGTCTGCAAATACATGATTCCAAAAGGCAAATGGAAACACGGTGCTAAACTTCGCGGAAAACCTACCGTGGTTTGGGGCAGAACAGTCAGCTCAGAGAAAAAAGATATGCCAGCAAGACTCAGAGAAGTGGCTCTTAAAGCATGCAGTGTAGCAGGAAAAGGGCTCTATGGAGTAGACATCAAAGAAGTCGACGGAGACTACGTGGTTGTAGAAATCAATGATAACCCAAGCATCTATGCAGGCTACGAAGACTCAATGGATAAAGACATCTATCAACGAATTATCGATTACCTATCATACTAAGCAATCACCTTTCGACACCTATTTATTTCAATTTCAGGTATCAGAGATGTAGTAGGAGAAAATAGGGATGCACAAAGAAACATCACATAAGGTACCAGTGAAAGATTACGATTTCTCAAAAGAACTGACTGTTAACGAGCTTGTTTCACAGATGGATGCAGCGTGGGGCTTCACTGCAGGCAAGCTTGCTACAGGCGTCAACATCATGGAAGCAATGATCAATGACAAAGAATGTGTAAAATTTTTATCATTCACAGCTGACATTGTAGCCACTGGCACCCGCGGCGTAATCAGAGAACTTGTTAAACACAAACTAGTCGATGTAATAATAACCACATGCGGAACACTGGACCACGATGTAGCACGTTGTTACAGAGACTACTATAAAGGTAGTTTCATTATGAATGATTCCAAGCTTCACCAAGAAGGAGTAAACCGTCTTGGAAACGTACTTGTCCCAAACGACAGTTATGGTGTAGTTTTAGAGAAACAAATAATCAGGTTGCTTGAAGAGCTATACAAAGAGGGCAAAAAGGAGCTTTCAACAAGCGAGCTTTCACGCGAAATTGGTTTACGATGCTGCGATGAAACCTCAATTCTCTATTGGGCAGCCAAACACAACATACCAGTATTTGTTCCCGGCATAACCGATGGCGCAGTAGGTTATCAACTCTGGTTCTTTAGCCAAGATCACAAAGACTTTCGCATTAACTTGCTTAAAGACGAAGGTGACCTCAACAACATCGTTTTTGACGCTAAAAAAAGCGGCGCCTTGATCGTCGGAGGCGGAATCAGCAAACATCACACGATTTGGTGGAACCAATTCAAAGACGGATTAGACTATGTTGTCTATATTACGACCGCAGACGAATGGGACGGTAGCCTCAGCGGCGCCCGTCCAAGAGAAGCGGTTTCTTGGGGAAAAATCAACGAAAAAGCCAAACGCATAATGATAGAAGGCGACGCTACAATAATAATGCCGATAATGACAAGCTCGCTGCTCACAAGGTTAAACAAGAAATAAAAATTGAAAAATTAGGGCGTTTATTGGACGCCTTTGAATAGCCAGCTCATGTCTGGCCCTTTCCGTTTCTCTGGAACACGTTCAGCCAATGCATGACAAATAAGCGGCAATGCGATGGTTGCATCGCAGTAAACTACTGCGCGTGTACCGGTTTGGCTGTTGATTTTACCCCAGCTAATAGCCTCCTCCAATGTGCAACCAGATAAGCCGCCCCATTGTGGAGAGTCAGTGGTAATTTGTATAGCGTATTTGTGGGGGTAGTAGTATTCTTGCAGTCCTTTGCGTAAGCCACCTTTTCTACCTTTGACTCCTTCATCGCAGGTGAATGGTGAAACCGAGATGGCGATAAGCTGGGTTAGATCTTTGGGAACGCCGCCTCCGATGTAGACCACGCCTACTTCCTTGGTTTTTGTGCCTATGCTGACGAACTGTTCGAATTCTTTTACTGAGTCGATTACAACGTTATGTCCTTGGTTTTTAGCTAAAAGGAATGTTTCGCCGTAAGCACTGTCAACCATAGCTGGACTGAAGATTGGTACGCCGTTGGCTGCTGCAACCGCGGAGATAGCAGGAATTTTTTTCTTGCCAAGATATTTGCCCAGCAAATAGAGAAACTCTGCAGAAGTGTAATTGTAATCCTGTTTGCAAGTCATAACAAAATCGGTAACAACTTCTTCCATTTTACGATAATCTGTTTCTTTTCCATAAACATCGTAGTATCGGTTGACGTCATCATGTAGTAGTTGTTCATCGTTTACCATGTGGCTACCTTGATAGTAACCCAAGCCCATTGCGTCAACAATGTCTTCTGAGACGTTAGCACCAGTTGAAACTAGTACGTCGATGAAACGATTTTCGATTAACCAATTAATTATTGTCCATTGCCCTGCGGTGCTCATTGAACCTGCAAATCCCAAAGCGATTATGGTATCTTTTTCTTTAATCATGTTTTCCCAAACGTCAACGGCTTCTCCAAGTTTGCGTCCTTGGTAAGCGGTTTTGCCCATTTCTTTTAGCAGTTGAGAAATTGGTTTCTGTTTTGTAACTTTGATTGGTTCAAGTTTCTTTTTGAAGTATGAATCGCTCATTAATGTGCACCTCGTTTTACATTATTGGGCTTGTATATGAAATTTGTTATTGCAAGAATAACGACCAATTATCAGATAACAATTGATTAAGACTAATCTCCAATTTTATACCATACTTTTCTTCTCACGAAAATAAATGAGGTTACACTTGTGATAAAGAGAGTGACTATTAACATCAAATTTGCAACTGTAACATATTCGGGAGTTGAATAAACTGAAAGAACTACAGCAGAAAAAACGTACAGAGAAACTGCCCCTATAACTAATTGAATCGCTGAAACAAATCGGGCACCTTTCCCAACTTTACATTTTAACCAGTTTAAACCTGAATCCAACTTGGTGTGAACATCAGGAAGGTCATCCAAAATGAGCGTTACACCTCCTAAAATAAAAAATCTACCAACATTAACTTGGACGCTTGTGTTATTAACAAGAAAAATCGTCAAAAGTGAAATTTGTGCAAAAAATACAATGTAGACGACGGCGCAAACCAGGACCATGAAGCCATAAAAGTAGTGGTGGAACAGAAATCTACCTGTATGCAATGAGCGACCAAGACCAGCACTTGGGAAAATGTTGATGATAGCAGCTGCAATCACAATCCAAAACAGATTACCACTAATTAAGTATGGTGAGAAGGGGTGCCAATTATAGTAGTACCAATAGAATCCTGCCAGAATACCACTTATACAGCCGATTGTCAACAGGGCATTAAAGACTAAGGAGACACTAAAAATTTTTCTAATAATTACCCAAAGCCTGCCCATATGTACAGCCTTATTTTTAGATCACGTTATCTTTAAAAAATCTACCTAAAAGAATTTTTACCGATTGCAGGGTAATTATTATGCAGATTTTGCAAATGGAGCATACCTTAAAAAGAGACATCCTCTCATAAAAATGCGGACAGTAATCATCATGAACACTTTAAAAATCGTTGGAAAAGCAGCTATCTATTTTGGAGCAGTATCCGCAATATTTACCATCATATTAGCCATTTCAACTTATCGACTTATCGAAATGGTTAACTCTACTGCAATGCCCCCAATCGATTATTTGATATTGTCTATTCTATCGAATGTATTTCCGTATCTATTTTTGACCGTGGTTTCGTTTGTAACTGCATATGTTTTACGGGACAGCGGTGAAGAAATCGTTGAAATAGAAGAAGAATTGCCTCCAACCCCAGTACAACCTGCAGAATTAAATGACTAATTTTTTTTCATAAATATTAAGGAACTTCGGCTATTTTGCTCAACTAATTGGATTTGATTCCAATTTGGAGGAAGGATGCTCGAAAAAGTTGTTTTTCTTTTTATGTTATCTTTAAAGAATTTGATGGATGTAAGAAAACAAGGTTAAAAGGATAATTGACCAAAAGATCTAAATCCTGATTCTAATAGTCTGCCGCTACATTTTTTCTGGAGCAACCACACCAATCAAATTTAACGCATTGTACATAACGATTTGAATAGCTCGTGTCAGAGCAATTCGAGCTTCGCTAAGTTCTTTTGAATCAGCTTTTATCACAGGTAACGCGTTGTAGAATGTATTGAATTTGTCAGCTAAAGTGTTGGTGTAGTCGGCTATCATATTTGGTTTAAGATATTCTGAGGCTTCAATGAACATATCTGGGAAACTTGCAAGGTTCAAGATAAGTTCGCGCTCAAGTTTTTCTGTGAGCAATTCGAACGATGGCTTTTCGGGTTCACACTCTACCTTTCGAAGGATGCTACAGGCTCTTGCATGAGTATACTGGACATAAGGTGCACTGTTCGTTTCAAAATTCAGTACACGATCCCATGTAAAAACTACTGTTTTGGATGGATCAACATCTACAAGTGCATACCTAACCGATCCTAAACCTACAAAATCCGCGATTTTACGTTTTTCTTCTTCTGAAAGAAGGGGTGAGCGTTTCGAGACTTCTTCATAAGCTCTTTGAACCGCTTCGGTTAAAACATCATCGAAGGTGATATAGTGTCCTCTTCTGCTGCTCATTTTGTAACCTGGCAAAGTAACCAAATTATACGCGAAATGCACCAGATTCTCAGCGTATTTAGCATGACCCATTGCATAAAGCGCTATTTTTAATTGCAGCTGAGCAAGCGACTGTTCCATACCGATTACATTTATGACTTCTTGTGCATGCTTAAACTTCCATAGAGTATAGGCGATATCACGTGTTGTGTAAAGTGTTGTACCGTCGGCGCGTCCAAGGGTTAAGGGGGGGACTTCGTTATTTTCACTTAAACCCAATTTGGCCTTTAAGTTAAGAGATTGAACAACTTTTTCTGCATTAAACACAAAAACGCCTTTTTCAATAGTCACAAACTGTGAAGCCTTGAGGGTGGCCAAAACATCGTTAACTTGTGTACTCCAAACAAAATCACTTTCCCAGTCCCACGAATCATAAGTTACACCAACCCGTTTCATAGTTTCGCGGAATCCTTCAAGACATAAATCACTTATTTCCCGAATGAGTTCTTTTGCATAAGGTTCGTCGTTTTCGTAAGCGCAGTTTAAACTCTTGATTTCTTCTTCAGGATTTTCATCTTGACCAATTTGCACTGTTAAAGCTTCAAAGAGTACCGGATACTTTTCTTTAAGTTCCGCGGCAATTGACATCCACTCATCTATTTCCTTGTTTGCCTTCACTAAGTCCTCTGCATTATGAACAGCAATTGCTGTATCACGCACTTTTTTAAGGCGGTTAATTTCGACGATACAACTTGTTACCGTGTAGATTTTTCCCACGAAAAGGTCTACTTTCTCAGTGGGCTTTGGCTTGCCAAGTTTAGCGTAACCATAAGCTACAACCGATGATTGGCGTCCAACATCGTCAATGTAGTAATGGCGTGAAACATCATGCCCTCTGTACTTGAGAATACGTGCTAACGCGTCGCCTATCATGGGGTTTCGGGCTTGTCCAATGTGGATTGGATGCAAGGGGTTAACACTGGTATGTTCAACAATGATTTTTTTAATTTTGTCAGTTTTGGTAAAACCATATTCTGACCCTAACTTTTTTACTGACTCCAAAGTTAATTGCGAGAATTTAGCGAAATTCACATGAAAATTTATGTAACCAGCACCTGCAGGAGCAACTTTCTCAATCAAATTAAATTCCGATTTATCAATGACTACAACTAATTCATGCGCTAAAGCTAGTGGTTTCTGACTAAGTTTTTTCGCCAATTCAAAACAAAGTGAAGAGGCTAATTGACCATATTCTATGTTAGGGGTTTTGTTTAGAGTGATTGTCGGCTGTTGCATATCAGGCAAAGCTTTGTTTAATGCTTTTGCTAATGCAGTTTGGCATTCTTGACGAAATTGATCGAAAGGATTTACTGAAACCACACACTGAGTCTCCATTTAAACTTAAGATGGATAGATTCTGATTGAGGTTATATTTTAAATGTAAGCGTATTTATCAGTCTAATGGATGCAGCACCCGATGAAAACAAAAATAGTCTACTCAGAAAAATGTTTAGGCTATGGCACCTGGCACGTTGAAGGACCCCAAAGAGTAAAAACTGCACACGATATTCTGAAATCTAAGGGGTACGAGTTCTTGGAGCCAAAGCCAGCAACTGACGAAGAAATTTTAAGCGTTCATGACGCAGATTATCTTTTTAACGTAAAAAAAGGATTAGTTGAAGATTCAGACACACCAGCTTACAAAAACATCTATGAGTTTGCGCAACTCTCTGTTGGTGGAGCAATCTTGGCTAGTAAAATTAATGGTTTTTCACTGATGCGTCCACCTGGACATCACGTTGGTAGAAGCGGCTCAGCATTGGGCGTTTATACACGTGGGTTCTGCTACCTAAACAACATCGCCATAGCCGTAAAAGAATCAGGAAAACGCACAATAATCTTAGATATTGATGGACATCATGGAAATGGTACACAAGAAATTTTTCAAGGCGACGAAAAAATTGTCTATGTTTCCCTGCACCAATCACCTAATTACCCTGGAACAGGCGATTTCACCGAAGGAAACTGCATAAATTTTGCCTTGCCACGAGATTATGGTGGACAACGTTACTTAGAAACACTAGACAAAGCATTAAGCAGCCTTGATTTAGCCAAGTTTGAAACGGTAGCGGTTTCTGCAGGTTTTGATACTCACCAAGAGGATTTAGCAACCTTAGGTTTAGTTATACAGGATTACTTTGAAATCGGAAAAAGAATCGCTAACCTAAAAAAACCCGCATTTTTTGTTTTGGAAGGCGGATACGTTGGTGAAAAAATCGGGTTAGATATAGATAGTTTACTGAGAGGTTATGAAGAAAACAAAAAGATATGAGAAGGTATTGTTTCTATTTTTTTGCCTTCACTTTCTTATTCAAAACTTCCAGTTTCTCTGTAATAACGCCTGAACGTTTTTCTGCAACAGCCAAAAATGGTTTCCAGTCCTTATTCTTAATACTGGTAGTAATTTTTTCAATTTGCTGTGACAACGTTGCTAATGAGTCGTTAAAGCGTTTTTCTGCTTCTTCATCTGAACTGACGATTGCTAATGCTTCTTCGGGACAAGAAGCAAGACATTGTGGTTCACCATTACAAAGATTGCATGCGATTGCCTTTCCTGTATCGGCATGAATTGTTATCCCCCCATGGTCACATGCTTGTACACACCAGTCGCAACCTTTGCATTTACTTTCGTCAACTATTAGTAAGCCTGTTTCCGCTGCTTGGGAGAGAGCACGTTCTGGACATGCTTTTACACATTTTGCATCTTCGCAGCCCCTACAAGTTAAAGCAAAGTTGAGTACTGGCGCCATGCGAACTACTCTGATTCTGGAACGGATTGGATTCCAAGTGTTTTCACCTTTTTCTACGGTGCAAGCGTACTCACAAATTCCGCATCCAATGCATTTGCCTGGGTCAACTGAAATGAATTTTCTCTGTTGAGTTTTAGCAGACATTGTTACCAAACCTTCTTGGAGTTAAAGTATCACTGTACATATTGGCTTTTAACCGTTACTTATCTAAAATAGTTTTTTAATGGAAAATCCATTGGTCCAAAATTGTTTTAGATCCAAAATTTAGATACCTTTGATAATCGAGAAATCATAAGCGTAATCTAATTGTATGAAAAATTTATTTGATTTATGGGAAAAATGCGAAAAAAAAATCTTGGTTGGTGCGGAGGGTGGGATTTGAACCCACGAACCCCTGCGGGATAGGAGCCTCAGTCCTACGCCTTTGGCCATGCTGGGCGACCTCCGCGTTGTGTTGCGGAAATATAGGAACAGGGCTCATTTAAAGGCTTTACTTTTGTGTTTAGGCGCAAGCGTTTTAGGTTTAGTATGTTATACTATTTTGCATAGATGTGGTAAGGTTTATACCACACCAACTATAACGCTGTTATAAAATAAGGTGTTAAAAATGAATGACTATAAAAACGTTTTAGAAACAATCGGAAAAACACCCCTAGTCCAAATAAGCAAACTGACCCAAGGCGCAAACGCTACCGTATTAGCTAAACTGGAAGCAAGAAATCCAGGCGGAAGCGTCAAAGACCGAATTTGCCTATCAATGATTTCTGAAGCCGAAAAACAAGGCATCATTAAACCGGGCGCAACACTCATCGAACCTACAAGCGGCAATACAGGAATCGGCTTAGCAATGGTAGCAGCTGTCAAAGGATACAAACTCATTTTAACTATGCCCGAAACAATGAGCATCGAGCGCCGCAACCTACTAAAAGCATATGGCGCACAACTAATCCTCACACCGGGACCAGACGGCATGGGCGGCGCCATAAAAAAAGCCGAAGAACTCATAAAAGACACACCAAACAGCTTCATGCCCCAACAATTTAAAAACTTAGCTAACCCAAAAATCCACAAAGAAACCACTGGACCAGAAATATGGGAAGATACCGACGGAAAAGTAGACATTGTTGTTGCAGGCGTGGGCACAGGTGGAACCATTACCGGTATTGCCCAATTCATTAAACCACAAAAACCAGAATTCAAAGCAATAGCTGTAGAACCAGCAGCCTCACCAGTCCTTAGCGGCGGCCAAAAAGGACCTCATAAAATCCAAGGCATAGGCGCAGGCTTCAAGCCTGATGTACTAAAACTTGATTTAGTCGATGAAATATTCAAAGTATCAGACGACCAGGCTTTGCAAACAGCAAGGCAACTTGCACAAAAAGAAGGCTTACTTGTCGGCATATCTTCTGGCGCCGCAGCATACGCAGCAATAGAAATAGCAAAACGAATAGAGAACAAAGGCAAAATAATAGTAGTAATTCTTCCTGACACTGGTGAACGTTACCTAAGCACTGTGCTCTTCCAAGAACCCACAACCACCAACACATAATCTATGTTTAAAAGACACTTTTCTTATATCCCCCTATCTAATAGTTGAAGTAAAGTGAAACAATATGCCCACAAACCCAAACAAGCCAATACCTAAAGAATGCCAAGAATGCAAAGACAAAAACATAGATAATGACTGCTGGAACCCAGACAGAATGCTAGCAACACTCATGCACAACCACGATAAAGTGGAACAAGACTGGGTAGAAACCAGCGTGCCAAAACTAGTGGACGAAATCATGAGTAGCTACCGCAAATTCGGCGGCATGGACCACCTTGAAGGAAGAGATCTGCCATCAAAAATAATAGTTATCGAGGTCTTGGAAGACCTGTTCACAGTCCTTTTTCCAGGGTATTTGGGCGATTCAGAAATAACTAAAGCTAATATAAAATATCAACTTGGTACCACATTAACATCAGTTTATACAAGGCTCACTGATGAGGTTGAAAGGAGCCTCAAATACATATGCAGAAAAATCAGTGAATGCCCACAGGATGTGTGCCAAAAAAGAGCGCATGTAGTGGTTAAGGAACTCCTTGAGAAATTACCCAAAATCCGTTCTATGTTAAGTGGCGACATCCAAGCAGCTTACAGTGGCGACCCAGCAGCAGTAAGCAATGAGGAAGTCATCTTAAGCTATCCATGTGTACTAGCTATAACTACATATCGAATAGCACATGAACTCTACCTAAGCGGAGTACCACTAATTCCTAGAATAATGAGCGAACACATTCACTCACAAACCGGAATAGATATCCATCCAGGCGCAAAAATCGGCAAAAACTTCTTCATCGACCACGGCACAGGCGTCGTGATAGGCGAAACTGCAGAAATCGGAGACAACGTAAAACTCTATCAAGGCGTAACCCTTGGCGCTCTGAGTTTTCCAAAAGATGAGAAAGGAAACATAATCAAAGGCCGCAAACGCCATCCTACTGTAGGAAACAATGTGGTAATCTATTCAGGCGCAACATTACTTGGCGCTGAGACAGTAATAGGCGACAATGTTGTCATCGGTGGAAACGTCTGGATAACATCGGCAGTGCCTTCAGGAACAAAAATAACTATAGCAGCCCCTGAACTAAAATACAAAATGGAAAACCACCATCCAGAAAAAGTAAAAACCTAATTTTTCTTCTCTTATTTAAAAATAAATTAACCAAAAAAGTCCCATATACAAAAAATAGTCTTTGAAAAATAATAAAAAAGATAATGATACTAAAATAACTCGATTATAACAAGCGAAAATTTTCTTTCACTGTTGTTAAGACTACATGGGTGTTTGTGCGCTCAATGTAGGGTAGAGAAAGTAGCTTTTTGGTAAAGGCACCTAAATCTTCGCGGCTTTTGAACTTTGCCACAATTATAGCGTCTGTTAAACCTGTGACATCGTAGACTCCACAAACGTTTTGAATTTTGGCGATTTCATTCTCTGTTTCTACGAGTCTACCCTTGGAAACTGTAATTTCAGTAACTACGGTTAACTGGTAGCCGAGTTTTTCATGATCTAAAATAACTGAGTAACCTTTGATTAAGCCGTCTTCTTCCATCTTTTTGATTCTGGATAAAACGGTACCGACTGAAACGCCTACATTTTTGGCTATTTGCCTGCTTGAAAATCTTGCGTCCTCTAACAATCCTTTAAGGATTTTTACATCTGTTTCATTTAATACCATAACATCCGATCCTGCACGTTCTTCCAATTAAATCTTGTTTTTTGAAACGTCCTTTTGATAATCGTCTGATTAAGTTAATAAAAGTTTAGTTATTTCAATTATTCTTTGGAAAAAAATTAAGCCTACTAATAACCCAAAAACAATTGTCTTTAGCAGAAAACAGATAGTAATCTTAAATTAGACCCCTAAACTCCAATAGTTCTGAGTCTATATAATGCAAACAAAATACGACACCATCCTAGTTCTTGATTTTGGTGGACAATACTGCCACCTCATAGGCAGACGAATCAGAGAACATGGTGTCTACTCAGAAATAGTTCCTTATGACATTAACCCCACCGAAATTGAAAAGCTAAATGAAAAATTTAACATTAAAGGTCTAATTTTTTCAGGTGGACCGTCAAGCGTTTACGAAAAAGATTCACCAAACATAATTCCAAGTATTTTAGACATAAAACTGCCTATTCTAGGTCTTTGTTATGGTCATCAACTAATAGCCTACATGGTAAAAGGAAAGGTTTCACGCGCCGCTTGTCGAGAATACGGAATCGCGGAAGTCACTATAGATAAACCTGTGGGCGTCTTGCAAGGCCTAAGCCCTCGAGAAACAGTTTGGATGAGTCATGGAGATACTGTTTTAGAGTTACCCGCAGATTTTGAGATTCTAGCACATTCCGATAGTTGTCCTGTGGCGGCATATAGAAACAAAAACGTTCCAATCTATGGTCTTCAATGGCACCCTGAAGTAATGCACACAAAGAACGGGGAACTAATGCTTCGTAATTTCATCTTTGAAGTATGTAAATGCGAAGCAAACTGGCAAGTGGGAGACCTCATTGAAAGAATGGTCAAAGAAATAAAGACTGATGTAGGCGAAGCAACAGCCATCATAGGACTAAGTGGAGGCATCGATAGTAGCGTTGCCACAGCATTGGCCGCCGAAGCCTTAGGCGATAAGCTAACAGCTGTTTTTGTGGATCACGGCTTCATGCGTGAAGGAGAACCGGAAGCAATCCGCAAGACATTCGGGAGTTTTAACATCAAATTTGTCATGGTAAATGCGCAACAGCGCTTCTTAGAGAAACTCAAAGGTGTATCGGAACCCGAGAAAAAACGCAAAGTCATCGGAGAAGAATTTATTCGAGTTTTTGAGGAAGAAGCAAAAAAATCCGGTGCAGAATATCTCCTTCAAGGAACAATTTATCCTGATCGAATTGAATCAGGATTTAGAAAAAACTCTGACGTAATAAAATCACATCACAACGTTGCTGGATTACCCTCAAAGATAGCATTTAAGAAAATTGTTGAACCCCTCCGAGACCTATACAAAGACGAAGTCCGCAAAGTAGCTGTAATGCTTAACCTTCCCAGGGAACTTGTTAACAGACAACCATTTCCTGGTCCAGGCTTAGCCGTCAGAATCATAGGCGAATTAACCGAAGAGAAAGTCGCTATTACAAAGAAAGCCGATTCCATTGTCACACAAGAGATTGAGAAGAATTGTGTCGCGGAAGACCTTTGGCAATATTTCGCCGTCCTTACTGATACGAAGGCCACAGGTGTTAAGGGCGATTCCAGGGCTTACGGCTACGTTGTAGCTGTTAGGGCAGCAGAGAGTCGTGAAGCCATGACAGCAAACTTTGCAAGGATTCCCTACCCAGTGCTTGAAAAAATCTCCACACGAATAACAAATGAAATTTCCCAAGTTACGCGAGTAGTCTATGATATTACTCACAAACCACCTGCAACCATAGAATGGGAATAATTAAACGCCCATAATTGTTTATATGAAAACGTGCCAATAGGTTACTTCATACCCAAGGTGACACCTCTGAAAGCATTGATTTTAGCAGGCGGTTTCGCCACAAGACTTCGTCCACTAAGTTGCTCGAGACCTAAAACTCTCTTCCCAATAGTGAACAAACCACTACTGCAATGGATTTTTGAGCGATTAGCCAAGGGCGGAGTAGACGAAGCAATTCTCGCAGTAAATGCCTTAACTCAATTCTACATCCGGCAACACAAACCTTCAAAATGCGGCTTAAGAGTCCGATTTTCAGTTGATCCACCAAAAATGCCTCTTGGAACAGGAGGAGCACTAAAGAAGGCAGAGAATCTAATTGGGCACAATGAGCCGTTTATCATGTTGAACGGCGACATATACGCTGACATTAACTACCAAGAACTGCTTGAAGCGCATAAAAAATCTGGTGCATTAGCAACAATTGCGCTATGCAAAGTCGAGGATCCATGCAGTTTTGGAGTTGCAGACATAGACGGAACTGTAATCAAACGTTTTGTAGAGAAACCACCCAAGGGGAAAGCTCCAAGTAACCAAATAAATGCTGGTGCTTACGTTCTAAGCCCCGAAGTGTTCACATACATTCCTGAAGGAAAACCGGTTTCTATTGAGCGCGAAGTCTTCCCAAAATTGGCGGCGGAAGGCAAACTATGTGGTCATTGTATCGATGGGTTATGGATTGATATTGGTAAGCCCTATGAGTTTTTGGAAGCAAACAAGGCAGTCCTCGATTCTCTAGCAAAAAACGCCAAAAATAAGAACGTTGAACCTTATATAAAAAACCCTGTGGCTTTGGATACAGGAGTCGTTGTTGGTGAAAACTCCGTGATCGGACCATACGCAATCCTGGGTAAAAATGTCAAAGTCGGGGAAAATGTACAAATCTCAAATTCAGTTATTTTCGCAGAAGCCCACATAGCTGACGGCGCCATCCTCAACGGAGCTATCGTTGGAGAAGGAGCAAAAATAGGCAAGGGCGTTAAACTTCCAAAAGGATGTGTAGTAGGCGACCTCGCCAAGGTTAAAGACAGCATTAATATGCATGATGGTCAAGTGGTATGTCCAGCAAAGGAAGTAACTGAAACATTTTAAAACCTAAACTCAACTGTTAATAGCTACGCAGAGTTGAATTTACATGAGCACACGAAAACTTTTTGGAACAAACGGCATCCGCGGCCTTGTCAACGTTGAGTTGACTCCTGAAATGGCTATTAAAGTCGGAGCCTCAATTGGAACCTTCTTCGGAAAAGAAAAGAATTTACTTTTAGGATATGATGCTAGAACAAGCGGTCCTATGTTTGCTAAAGCAGTAATTGCTGGATTGACAGCTGCTGGATGCAACGTGTTTTTTGCAGGAATGGCACCAACACCCTCTTTACAATTTGCAGTTAAGAATCACAAGATGGATGGCGGAGTAATAATCACAGCTTCCCATAACCCGCCAGAATACAACGGAATCAAAGTAATCTGGAGCGACGGCATCGAAACCTCACACGAACAAGAGGTTGAGATTGAGAACATTTACTTTGATAACAAAATCGTCTATGCATCATGGGATAAACTGGGGGCAAAACGTGAGTTGCCCGGAATAAATGATGAATATATCCAAGCTATCAAAAAACACGTTAACAAAACAACAATAGCCAATCAACACTTTCACGTTGTCGTGGACGCCGCCAACAGTGTAGGTGGACTCACAGCACCGTCGTTACTAAGGGAACTCGGCTGCAAAATAACCAGCATCAACGCTAACATCGACGGCACTTTCCCTGGTAGAATGCCAGAGCCAAGACCAGAAAGCTTAGGCGTGTTGTCCTCCACTGTGAAAGCGATCGGGGCACATATGGGAGTCGCTTTTGACGGAGACGCTGACCGCTCAATCTTTGTTGACGCAAACGGCGTGATTTACTGGGGAGACAAAACTTTCGCAGTAATCATCAAAAACTACCTACAAAAAAACCCAGGCGCAAAAATAGTAACACCAGTAAGCTCATCAACCCTAATCAAAGACACTGTTGAAACTTACAAAGGCGAATTAATTTGGACAAAAGTTGGAAGCGTCACAGTTTCCCAAAAAATGAAAGAGGTAAACGCCAATTTGGGCGGGGAAGAGAACGGTGGAGTATTCTATGGTCCACACCAAGCAGTTCGTGACGGAGCAATGACAACTGTGCTGCTGCTCAACATTATGGCTGAAACGGGACAATCACTTTCTCAACTCGTAGCTGAACAACCGCTGTATTTCATTGAGAAAGCAAAAATCGAATGTCCAGATAACAAAAAAGATCTTTTGCAACAAGAAATCTTTGAACAAGTTAAGAACGAAAATGTAAGCACCATTGACGGCGTAAAAATCTGGTTTAGCGATAGTAGTGCAATTTTGATTCGACCTAGCGGAACGGAACCAGTTTTCAGGTTATACGCTGAGGCGAAAAACCAAGAAACAGCGCTAAAACTAGTTGAAAACTATACCGCAAAGCTCAAAAAAATCTTGGAAAAAATATAACCACCTTAAAAAACAAAGCTTCGGAGAAAACCAGTCAATGTCCGCAGTTTTAAACCTTAAACCCGAAGAGGTAGACAACAATGAAAAACGCTCAAAATTCACTGTGTGCGTTATCGGATGCGGGCAAAAAGGAATTCTTTACGCCAACGCATTTGCCGAAGCAGGCTTTAGGGTTATCTGCACGGATGCTGACCCAACAGTAATAAAAAAAGTAGCAAAGGGAAAAACACCTGGTTCACTACAGCAAGTTGAAGCTAAACTCAAGAGCTTTCTAAATTCAGGACAAATCATCGTCAGTAATGAACGAAAAAAAACTGTTTCTCAAAGTCAAGTCATCATCATAGCAATTGGAGCAAAGGTTGATGAAAAGAAAAAAACAGACTACTCCCAAATAGAAAGCGCCTGCAAAGAGATTGGTTCAGCACTTCAAAAAGGCTCATTGGTAATTTATGGAGGTATTGCGGGGATCGGTTTTACCGAAGGTACAGTGAAAGAAACACTTGAAAATACATCTGGTCTTAAGTCGGGACAAGATTTTGGTTTAGTCTATAACCCAATTCTTTCAGCGGACAGCTCAATTACAAACTTAGAATTAAAGATTGCAGCTGCCGACCAAAAAAGCCTAAACTCAGCCTCAACCATTCTGAAAACAATAACAAAGAAAGTGAAAGAAATCAACGACTTAAAAATGGCTGAGACAGCCATACTTTTCAACGTGGCAAAACAAGATGCAAATCGTGCCCTTGCTAACGAGCTATCAGTTTTTTGTGAAATCGCAAACACAGATTACTTTAAAATTCTAAAACTACTCGAACTCGATGACCCAAGTTTTTGGCCTACAATAGTTGAAGAAGAAAACAGGAATGAAGCTTATCTGCTGCTTGATAGCGCCGAAAACTTGAATGTTAAACTCAAACTCCCATCATTGGCTAGGCAGATAAATGAGGATATGGTTAAACATGCGGTTAGTTTAACTCAGGATTCTTTAAGAAGCGGAGGCAAACCATTGAGAAGAGCCAAAATTGCGGTTTTAGGTACAGCTAACCCTGCTTCGGCTACAGGTATTTTTGTCAAAATGATAGAACAAAAAGGAGCCAAACCTAACCTCTACGACCCCATTTCTAAAATGGGACCACAAGATTGGTGCGTAGTAAAAACCAGCCTCAACGAGGCAGTAGAAGGTACAGACTGCATTGTAATATTGACAGGGCAAGAACAATTTAGAAACTTAAACTTGAAAAAATTAAAAGCCCTAATGAAAACACCTGCAGTTATTGTAGATTTAATAGGTATTTTTGAACCCTCAAAGGTTGAGGCAGAAGGCTTCATATACTGTGGCTTAGGTAGAGGAACTGATAAGAATTGAAGAAACTTGGCGTAGCTGTAATCGGAACAGGGCAATGGGGAAAAAACCATGCACGAGTCTACAAAGAACTCCCCTCAACAGAACTCGTTGCAATATGTGATGTTAACGCTGAAAGAGCCAAAGCTATGGCAGCTCAATATGGAGTAAAAGCTTACTCTGACAGTTCACAAATGTTAAAAGACAAATCTATTGAAGCAGTAAACGTGTGTACTTGGTCTACAATTCTGGCAAAAGAAGCATTGAAAGCCCTTAATGCTGGAAAACACGTTTTGGTCGAGAAACCTATGGCAACTAACACCCAACAAGCCCAGAAACTGGTACAAACAGCGCATGAGAACGGTCTACATTTGACAGTTGGGTTTTTAATGCGGTTCATACCTGGCTTGCAAAGTATTCGTCAATCGGTTGAAAATAAGAAAATTGGAGAGCTTGTATGTGCAACCGCCAAACGCGTTTCACAGTGGCCAGAACGTATAGGCGATGTAGGCGTAGTCAAAGATACCGCCATACATGACATTGATGTCATGCGCTTTATTTACAATGAGGACCCAATCTCGGTTTACGCCAATATGGGAAGTATGCGAATCAAGAAATTCGAAGATTACGCCCACATAATGCTCACTTACAAAGATGGTAAAAGTGCATTTATAGAATCCAATTGGCTTACTCCCTACAAAACACGGACCTTAACTGTAACGGGGAGCGACGCTATAATGCGTCTGGATTATATAACTCAAGATTTATGGATTGAGCAACAAAAAGAATCGGTTCAACCCAGATATCCATTCCAAGAACCTTTGAAAGCTGAACTCCAACATTTCGTTGATTGTATAGTGGAGAAGAAGAAGCCTCTTGTAACAGGCGAGGATGGCGTGAGAGCTCTGAAAGTCGCTACAGCCGCAATGCAGTCTTCAGCAAAAAATAAGTCAATACAATTAAAAAATTAAGGAATTTATTTTAAGTTGAAGGGCTTGCCTTCAGATACGATTTTTTGAGGTGCTTTTTCCTTCCACTTCTTCAAGAATGGTAAATCTTCAGCTTCTTTGCGTAACTCATCAGGTAGCATTTCTGGGATTTCGTCGCGAATTGGGTACCACCGCAGGCATTTTGGGCAAACGATTAATCCTTCCACTATTTCGTCTTTTTCTTCAAAAACATGAAGCTCCAAAGGATGGTACTTATCTATGGGGCAAGCAAGGATTTCCATTAATTTTCGTTTCATGCGAATACCACGAAATAGATAGTTGACGTTGAGTTATTAAAACTTGTTAGGCAACCCTTCTATCTTTATGTCCAGGACTGTTTGATACCAGTTTGGACCAGTAGGCCGCATAACCCTCGAATTAGGAAAAAAATAATTTACACCTAAACATTCGAGTTTTTCAGCAACCTTCAGTTTAGTTTTTTCTGTGGGATTTTCCTTTCCAGGTGCATGTTGAAAATCGTAATAGTGAATCCACCCGCCAGTTGGTTTGAGGGCCGAAAGTGAGAATTGTAGGTATTCGAGGGCTATTTCTGGCAAGGGCATAAGAACTCGGTCAGCTACTCCTTTTAGTTTAGAATTAATAACGTCTTTTGCATCACCTAGTATTGGAAAAACAGCTCCATCAACATGATTGATCCTAACATTCTCTTCCATGCATTGAATTGCGGTGGGGTTAACATCAATTGAGTAAACCTTGGTTTGGTTTACCGTTTTGGCAATAATAATGCTAAAGCAACCAATACCAGCGAACATATTAACAACTGTCTCGCCAGACTGAACAAGCTTTGCAATTCGTAAATGTTCAAAAGACAGTCTAGGTGAAAAAAAACATTTTTCAACATCAACCTTGAAGGTGCACCCCGATTCTTTATGGATTGTAATTGTTTTTTTTTCACCCGCCAAATGTTTTAGTTCTCTAACTCTGAAATCTCCCGAGATAGAAGTGGCTGGCGTTAGAACAGTTTTAATTTTTCTCTGAGAACCCATTATCTGCTTTGCTATTTCTTCGTGCATTTTCAAGAGTATTAATTTTAATGATTGCTATGTCACCTATAACATCGAAAGAATTGTAAACTTTATTTAATTCTTCAAATGGAATTGCTGTTGAAAGCTTATCTCGAAGCCGTTTTCTCAACTAACCATCCTCATTATCACCAACTATTGGAAATGTTTAAAAGTAAAATGCTTTTCTTTGTAGGACAGGCGTTCTCAATGGAAAAATCTGGAATTGTTTATGAATGCATGAGATGTGGCTCAAGAGTGCCATCTGAAGAATTAGAGTTACGTGGCGGAGAAACCAAATGCATCATCTGTGGATATAGGATCCTCAAGAAGGTTAAGCCGCCAGTAGTAAAACGGGTTAAATCAAAATAGAAAAGAAAGACTCGTTTTACACGAGCAATTTTTTGTTTCAGTCTTTTATTTTAATAGAAGTCTTGGTCTCCGAGTTTACGCAGCGCTTTTCCTTTAAGCTTCACGGAGTCGTCAAAGAAATCATCAACATCTTTCTCAACAGTCTTTCGTTTGATGGTTTCGCCGCAAATCGCTTCAGGCAACAAACGTCTTTTCATGCACATTGAATAAGTACATTTTGCAACGTTGCATTGTTCCTCGGTTTCTCTACACCAGATAGAATCCCTTCTAAAAAGCAGAGAATTTTTTGCGCATTTAAAAGATTGGCACGCTGGAGAACAAGCTTTTGATTGAGCCAACAATACACCTCAATTGTCAATTTAAAATGTGTTTATTTGATAGTCTTTAGAGTTTCTTTAGTAATTTGAATGCAATATAAACTTTTTTCTATTAAAGGGTAAAATTTAGGTGGCAGCTCTATGATTAACTCTTTGTCTAAAGATTTCTACCAGAGCAAAAACGACTAACGCTACAAGTATAATCATAATAGCAATAAACGCGCTTGCGGGTATCAACATTGGCCCTAAAGCAATATACCTGTCTATTTTTATTTGCACAGAAGTTGGCTGATTAACTGTTAATGTCATTGCTTGGTAAGCGTCTTTTGTTCCAGAGGCTTGGGCAATTATCTGTATATTGCCTCCAATAATATTGTTGAAGGTTGCTTTTCCATCGCTTTGAGTAACTTGAGAGATTTTTTCAGGTCCATTTAATGTGACGTTGGTGTTTGAGATTGGATTGCCAAAGAAGTCAACAACTGCCACGGAAAGTTGAATGCTAAATAATGTGCATTTAATTTGTTGTTGGCTGTTGCTAAAGATTTGCACGTTAGTCTCGTTGATGAGAGTACTGTCCCTGTAGACTCTAGCTCGATACATCCCAAATGTAACTTGGGTAGTCGCTGAACCAGTGTTGTCTGTAATTGCTGAATAGAACAAACCATTTGTTAACTCTACTAGCTCAATGCGAGCATTAGGAATTGGTTCTTGGTTATTGCCGACCACATTGAATGTTACGGTCTCGCTTGGACAAATAATAAATATTTGCGCTGTTGCCTGAGACTGGAGATTATTTACTGTGTTGTTACCTGCATTGAAAATTTGATTGTAAATTGAAGCATCTATGGTGTAGGTTGCACTTGGCAAACTTGAATTTAATGTAAAGCTACCTGAAGTATCTGTTAGTCCTGAAATGCTGCCAGTTTTTGATCCTCCGTTGCTTTGGTAATGGTACACTATGTTTAGGTTGACAAAGGGCATTGCAATTCCATTTGAACTTTTGACAATTATCCTTACGTTAGATAATTGACATTTGATAGTGAACGTTGAGTCTCCACCAACGACAATGGTTGTTTCTCCAACGTTAACACCATTCCAAGAAGCGGTTATAGCATATGTGCCTTTTTCAAGTTTAAAAGTTGCAGTTCCTTCAGAACCGCTTGTAGCATCATAGGCAACGTTTGTTGAGGAGTCAACAGCATGAAGTGCTACATCAGTTACTACTTGACCAGCTAAATTAGTTGTTTGAACTTTAACAGTGTATCCAATCACTGTGAAAGTCTGTGAATCCTGGATTGATTTCTGAATGCCATCAGCAGTTATTCTTATTGTGCAATCTCCAATAGGAGCATCCGCAGGAACTATCCAGCTTGTGCTGATTAAACCGCTAGCTGAAGCTGTTGCTGAAGCAGTTCCAATTGTTGAACCAACCGCACTAATCACGGTCAGAGTTGCTGCTTGGTTTGGCTGATAGCCTGTTGCGTGTACCAATACAGTTTGACCTCGATGATATGATGTTGAATCGATGAAGTTAATTGAAAACGTGGTTTGCGCTAAATTTTGAGATTGATTGAAGTATGCAGTATAAGTTCCTGCGTAATCGGAAACTGAACCTGTAGGATTGAAGTTGGAATCAGGAAAAGTTGTTTGTGCACTTGCTGTTCCCTTTTGGTTAATTGTTCCTAAAGAAATTATTTTTGAGTAAACTGTGCCCAGCGGATTTGGAAGAACTACAGCAACGTTTGCGCTGTATGAGAGTCCCGACTGAGCCCCTGTAACACTAACAGTTAACGTTAAACCACTTCCTTCCTGAACAGATGAAGGAACAGCAGTTATCGCATAACCAGTAGTCACTGTAAATTGTTTAGTAGAGTTAACATTGATGCCCAAATCTGTAAGTGTCAACGCATAAGCCCCAACGGGAAGCTCAGGAACCGTAAAGTTTGTATCAACATAATAACCGTCCGCTTTACCGCTGCTAACTACGGTTCTACCTAAAACAATTTGATAAGAACCATTAGAGACATAGACAGTTCCAATAACATTAACACTGGATCCAACCGGTCCAGTAGCTGAACTTGGAGTTATTTGGAGAATACTTACCCCAAGGTTTGTATTCTGAGCTAAAACGTCAAGAGGCGCAAACACAACAGTAAACGCCATAAGAAATAAGATGGAAACGGAAACAATTTTCTTGTTCAAACACTCTACTCTCCCTAATAGATAGCCAACATTAGCTGAGCTCATGATTTATCTAAGGGATGATTTTAAACTTTACCTTTGAAACCCAAAACCCTTGATTCAACTGTTAAAACAGATAAAAAGAGATTTCATCAAGAAAACTGCTTGTAGACATAGGGATTTTTAAAAGACCTTCTTCTAATGTTACTAAAACTTGGTGTACAACAACTTGGAAAACCAATCTGCCTCGCCACTTTTAATTGCTTTAAAGAAACAAAAATACCATTTAATAGGCAGTCACTCAGCTGTTAAAAGATGCAAATGGCTCTACGAATCAATCGTTAACGGCAGATCATGTTATAAACAAAAATTTTACGGAATCCAATCACACAGGTGCATTCAGATGACACCTTCACTTTATTCGTGCACTCAACAATGTCTTTTTTGTTGGAGAGCCCAGAGCGGAGATTTAGAAGTTACATGGGACGAAATGAAAAATCCAAACAAAGATACACCAGAAGAAATTGTTGAAGGCTGCTTTAAAGCTCAAGCAAAAATCCTAACAGGCTACAAAGGCAACGAGAAAACAAATTGGCGCAAATTCCAAGAAGCCCAAAGACCTAAACAAGTAGCCATAAGCCTGACAGGTGAACCCACACTTTATGAGCCGCTGGGCGAGCTTATTCGAACGTTCCACCAAAAAGGATTAACTACGTTTCTTGTTTCGAACGGTACTCTACCATCTAAACTATCAAAGCTAAGCCAAGAACCCACACAACTATACATCTCACTATGCGCCCCAAACGAAGAAGTCTACAAGAAAGTCTGTCGACCCCTGTTTCCAGGCGCCTGGACAAAACTAAATGAAACGCTGGGTTTGCTGCAGAGTTTCCGTTGCCCAACGGTAGTACGCATGACTCTTGTTAAGGAACACAACATGAGTTTAATTGATGCGTACGCAAAGCTTGTTGAGAAAACAAATCCAACTTACATTGAAGCCAAAGCATACATGCACATAGGCTTTTCAAATTTGCGCTTGGGCTTCGACCGGATGCCCATGCATGGAGAAGTCAAAGATTTCGCTGCCCAGCTAGCAGAGAAGACGGGTTATCGAGTTATTGATGAGGCACCTGAAAGCAGAGTAGTTTTGCTAAGCAGATTGGAAAAGCCCATACGAATCGGAGAAAATTAACATCTGCCTAAAAGACCTTTTAAGTAAAGGTATTTTTCCATTCAAAATAAGCACACACAATTTCAATGTAGATTTTGATTTAGGCGAAAAGGTAAGAAATTGAAATAAACAACCAAAACAATAATTCCCTATTGGGTGCAATTTTTGTATTCTTTAGAAATAATTATACAGGAAGTCAAAAACGAGCTAATGGCGAAAAACCAGATTCGTGAAGAAACCCACGAAAGCATGCGTAAAGCAACCAGCCTTTCCAAACAGGCGATTTTGCTTATTCACCAAAAAAGATTCGAAGATGCAGAAAAAATGGTTTCGAGTGCAAGAGAAAGAATTCTAATTCTGCAAGACATGGCTAAACAATATCCTGAAATCATTTACGGTGGCATGCTTAGCGCAGCCTTTCAAGAGTATTCTGAAGCTAACATATTCTTGATTTTAGTTAAAGAAGATCGTTTTGTGACTCCAGCTGAGATTAATGTTCCCTCAGTTGATTATATGTTGGGTTTGGCGGATGTCATAGGTGAATATAGACGCCTTGCCTTAGACAACTTGCGTGAAGGCGAAGTGGTAAAGGGCGAAAAATGCCTTGAAATAATGGATCAAATCTTCATTCAACTGTTAGCGCTCGACGAAGCATACATGCTTGTTCCAGGACTCAGACACAAATCAGACATTGCTCGAAGAATCATTGAGTCCACACGGGGCGACATCACATTGGAAGTACGCCGAAAATCGCTTGAAGACCAGCTAAAACGATTTGAACCCTCTAAAGATTCCATTAAATTGAAATCCACAAAAGAGTAAAAAAAAACATGCCAAAACCTACCAGGAATTTCTCGGCTAAGAAAGTTCAAAGAACATGTGCAGTTCCTATGTTCTCTCAATACAGCTGTAAAAATAGTCCAACATTATTTAAAATGTAGAATTTCTGAACCACTAAGACAAACTTACATTTCGCAACCAAACAAAGAATCAAACTTTTGAGCGAAAGCAAAGTAAATATCTAAACATACAATAACTAACGCTTAAGCGTGAAGATTATGGCTGAAGAAATAACTTTCGCTGATTTCCAAAAAATAGACCTACGAATAGGAAAAATCTTGGAAGCAACAATTGTACCAGAATCAAAAAAACTAATAAAAATCATTGTTGATTTTGGCTCAGAAAAACGCCAAGCAGTTGCTGGACTCCTTAAATATTATAAACCAGAAGAATTGGTTGGCAAGAAATGCGTTTTTCTCCTAAATCTTCAAAGAAGAATGTTGGCTGGAATAGAATCGCAATGTATGATTTTAGCTGCTGAAGATGAGACAGGAAATGTTTCAGTTCTGCAGCCTGAAAAAGACATTGCTGAAGGCAGTAAAATTGGCTAATCTCGAAACAAATTCTTTTTTAACTTTTACAGAAAGACAAATTAGTTATTAGAACAAGGGTATCTATAATTTATCGGTAAGGGTTAATTTATGGCAGTTAATGAAGAAGCACTTATGTGGGTCGAGAAATACCGGCCCAAAACCCTCGATGATGTCGTAGGTTTAAAAGACATTGTCGAGAGCCTTAAAGCGTTTATGAAAAACCCAAAGACTATGCCGCACTTGATGCTAGCAGGTATTCCGGGTACAGGAAAAACAACAATCGCTCTCTGCATCGCTCACGAATTATATGGAGATAACTGGAGAAACTTTACACTTGAACTTAACGCTTCAGATGAAAGAGGAATTGACACAGTACGAGACCGTATCAAAGATTTCTCACGTTACAGTCGTTCTGGTTTTGGCGACATTCCATTTGCCCTAATAATACTCGACGAATGTGACCAAATGACAGGTCCAGCTCAAACAGCTCTTAGACGCATAATGGAAACCAGTTCCCGCACATCCAGATTCATCCTAATATGCAATCAATCGAGCAAAATTATTGAGCCCATACAAAGCCGATGCGCCATCTTCCGATTCTCACGACTAGACAAACAAGCAATGAAAGATCAACTGCTATGCATCGCAAAAAAAGAAAACATTACTCTGCAGCCTGAAGCAGCCGAGAGAATAGTGGACTACTCCGAAGGCGACTTGCGACACGCAATAAACGCGTTACAAACAGCTTCAGCATACAAACCCAATTGCGTTGATGAAAAGACAGTTTCCCTAGTTATTGGAGAAGCCAGCCCTATGCAGGTGCAAAAAATGATTCGAAAAGCCTTGTATGGCGACTTTATTGAAGCCAGAAAAACAATGTATGAAATAATGGGGTCTTATGGTTTTTCAGGCAACGAAATCATCCGTCAAGTGCAACGCGAAATCTTCAAAATGTCTGATTTAACGCCCGAACAAAAAGCTGACCTATCAAACATCATCGGCGAATACGATTACAGGTTAACTCAAGGCGCAAACAGCGACATCCAACTAAGCGCACTTTTAGCTCAGTTCGCAAAATTTGGAAAGAATGTAGAGGAAACTTATGCAGCGAAATGATCTTTTATGGGTTGAAAAGTACCGCCCAAAAAAGATAGAAGATATAATTGGCAATGAAGAAGCTAAAACTATTTTTATTGAGTGGCTCAAGAGCAAACGTCGAAGTAAAAAAGCTATTTTGCTCTATGGACCTCCCGGTGTAGGAAAAACTGCATTAATTAATGCAGCTTCAAAAGAATTTGGATTTACAATTATTGAGATGAACGCTAGCGACACACGCTCAGAAAAAGCGATTAACGCAGTTGCTAAACCAGCTACATCCTACGTGGCTTTAGATAATTTTTCAACTCAAAACCAAGTCAAAGGCAAAGGCAACCTTCTTTTCCTAGATGAAGTTGACGGCATCGCTGGTAACGAGGATCGAGGCGGTGTAGGTGCAATAATAAAAATTATTGAGGAAGCACGCACCCCAGTTATAATGGCTGCAAATGACCCTGAAGTAGAAAAACTTCGACCGCTAAAAAAAGTATGCCTACTCGTGAGGTTCCAACAAATACGGATTCCACTAATTATTGCTCTGCTTCAGAAAATATGTTTGCTTGAACACGTGAAAGCAGAGTTCGAAGCACTAGAAAGAATTGCTCAGAATAGCCGCGGCGATGTGCGGTCAGCAATAAACGATTTACAAAGTTTAAGCGAAGGAACTCACAACTTAACTCTTCAAGATACGATCATGCTTAGTTCAAGAAACAAGGATATCAGCATGGACGATACCTTGCGAGAATTCTTTTCAACAAAATCAATTGCAGAGGTATCAAGTTTGCTTAGCTACTCGAATGTTGACTATGATGATTTTCTGTTATCTATAAGCGACAACCTCCCAAGACGCTACAGTGACCCGACAGAGCTTGCAGCGGCTTACGATTTTGTATCTCAAGCTGACGTTTTTAGAGGTAGAATTGGAACGGAACATTGGTTTCTTTTAAAGTACTTCTTTAACTGCTTATCAAAAGCTGCTGCAGTCAATCCTGAATCATACAAACCCTTTACTTTGATTTCCCCGCCAATTCGAATTATTACATTGTTCTGGACCAAGGGCAAAAGAACAATGCTTGACAGTATATGCGGCAAAATTGGAGCCCAATGTCACGTTTCGCACGGAAAAGCTAAACATGATTTCGTTCCTTTCGTTAAAGAATTACTGCAAAAACAAAAAGGAAATACCCTTCAAGCTTGGTTTAAATTTACGCCAGAAGAAGTTGATTTTCTAATTAAAATGAACAGGTTCTGAGTAACCATGGCGGTTTTGAATAAGAAAGCATTCAAGCTTCCACGAGTGGAAAAAGAAAAGTTCATGCACCTATTAAACGCAGGATTAGATTACAATCGCGAACAATGCCTCTATTCTATTAAAAGTTACAACGACATCGAGAAACTTATGGACTTAATCAACGAAATCCTTAATACTGAAGTGATTTTTCTTCAAAGTTGCACCCAATGCGGGAAAGATTTTCCTTGCGGCGATTGCAAATATGACGAGTTATGTACAACCAAGAATTTACCATTTAATTGTGTTTGTCCTCAGTGTTTGAGGGATAGGAAGCAATTTGAAAAATACCTTGAAAAAGTCTAATCATATCATAAACTTATGTAAATTGAATCAAATTATTCTATTTATATTAAAAATACATAATAATATTAAAATTTGGTTTGATAGCTTAGCTTTCAATACTGGATTATCAAATTTCACGGTTTGTTCCCCCTACAAAATTTAGGTAAAGATAGTCAAAATAGAAAATAATCTATTTGTATACAAAAGCATCAACCAAACCTACAAAAGCTTTCAATGGCAACTCTTAACTAGCTATTTTTAATTAACTTTTGTTGTAGAAGGCTTGTCTATTGACAGAAGAACACACACCATTAACCGTAGCATTATCACAACTCAAATTAGCATCAAAAAAACTTGGGCTCGATTCAGGAATGCATAAAATGCTAAGCCAACCCAAACGCTCAATTTCCGTAAGCATCGACATTCGAATGGATAATGGTTCAGTTGACGTTTTCAACGGTTTACGGGTTCAACATTGGGATGCACGCGGACCCTTCAAAGGGGGAATCCGATATTATCCAAACTTAACGCTCGGCGAAGTCACAGCGCTTGCGATGCTTATGACATGGAAATGTGCAATCGCCAACATACCATTCGGAGGAGCCAAAGGTGGAATATGCGTCGACACCAAAAAACTAAGTCAAAATGAGTTGGAACGTTTGACCAGAAGATATGTTAGTTTGATTTCTGAGTATCTGGGTCCACACATGGATATTCCAGCGCCTGACATGTACACGGATTCACAGACAATGGCGTGGATAATGGACACTTACAGCCAGCTTAAAGGTTTCAGAATCCCTGAAAGCGCAACAGGCAAGCCAGTTGAGATTGGTGGTTCATGGGGTAGAATCGAAGCTACTGGGCGTGGCGTAATTCATTGCATAAGACAAGCAGCAGAGAATAACGGATTAAAACTTAAAGGAGCTACTGTGGCAATTCAAGGCTTCGGCAATGTTGGTTACAATGCTGCAATTGCTGCTCGAGAAATTGGATGCAATGTGGTTGCGGTAAGCGATTCAACTGGCGGAATCTACTGCGAAGACGGCATGAATCCACAAGGTCTTTTAGCGTATAAAGAAAAAACTCAATCTGTCCAAGGTTACATGGGCTACAAGAGTATAACTAACGAAGAACTGTTAGAATTACCATGCGACGTGCTTATCCCCGCGGCGCTGCAAAACCAGATTACACACAAGAACGCTGACAAAATCAAAGCAAAAATGGTTGCTGAAGGCGCCAATGGACCTACCACAACTGAAGCTGACAAGATTTTGTACGAAAAAGAAATTTGCCTTATCCCAGACATCCTCGCCAATAGTGGAGGAGTGACAGTAAGTTACTTCGAATGGGTCCAAAACCTAACCCGAGAACAGTGGTCACTAGAAACTGTCAACAGCAAGCTTGAGGAGAAAATGACTAAAGCCTTCAACGACGTGGAGGCTATTGTGGTGAAGGAAGAAAGCGATATGCGAACTGGAGCCCTAATGCTGGGAATTGGGCGAGTAGCAAATGCGATAAAAGTATTGGGACTCTGGCCATGATTAACTTACATCTTTAAAGACCCGCAAATTCTCCAGCATTGCACAATAAATAATGAAATTTTCTGAATTTGTTTTTCTAGCAATCCTTAAAACTGTTCTCGCCATATCTGTTGAATCCCGCAAAGGGCAACTGTGTTGAAGAGGGATAGGATTTGGCAGCGAAAATATGCACTTTAGACTTTTGCTATGAGAATTCACTAGTTAAAATCATAGCGAACCGCAACTGCCCAGAAATCAAACTTGCCGGCTTAACTGTAGGTCCCTTTGACGAAGGAAATGAATACGAAATTTATTTTTGGGTAGCCAAAGAACTTGCATCAGCAGGTATGGTTCATTTCCGCGAAGACGACGTCTTAGATGCCACTAAACTCTTCAAAGTCCAATGGAAGGAAGGCGTCCAAATTCCAGGACAAATCTCAGATTTGCCAGGCGACTTTTACCCCAAACTCCGCAGATTCATCTCAGATCTAAAAGATCAAGCTCAAAAACAATCCGAGAAATACCAAGAATACGATCGTGCAAGACAATTAGCTCGCGACATCGTTAATTCGAGACTAAAGAAAATAGTTGCAATATCTGCCGCTCCTGCCCAAAGTGACCTAGTTCTCAAGAAATTCACAAGTGAAGAACGCCTTGTTTACGAGCAACTTGTTAAAATCATTTCTGAGTGGAAAGCTAGAATACTAGAAAACGTTGGAGAAAAATAGAATGGCTAAACTTGAGACCATAGATCCTCAACAGCGTTTTCAAGAATTTTTCAAAAAAGAAAAGTACCGCCAACGAATTGCTCAGTTAGCCATTAACGGAAAAGGATCTTTAATTATCGATTTTGAAGAACTCTATGGATTCGACCAGGCCTTATCTGAACTATTACTAAACAGACCTGAAGAGTACTTACAACATGCCGGTAAAGGAGCATACGAGCAACTTCGAATTGAGGATGCAGAATACGCTGAGAAAATAGAGAAAGTAATAGTTAGAATTGTAAAGCTCTTGGGCAAAGAGATTCTGCGAAAACTAGGCTCAAGACAAATGAGCAAACTAGTTATGATTGAAGGCATCGTAGTGCGTGCCACGCCTGTTCGCCCAATGGTTCAATTGGGAGCTTTCAAATGTAAACGATGCGGCACAGTAAATCAGGTTGAGCAAACTGGTCAATTTCTAAAAGCTCCATCCGTATGCGTTGCTCCAGATTGTGGTAGAGATGGACCATTCGAGTTTAGTCAAGAAGAATCCACATTCATAGACTCACAAGATCTTCGCCTTCAAGAAAAACCTGAAGATTTGCCTCCAGGACAACTTCCACGTGTATTAGCGGTGAAACTTGTCGGAGACGAAATAGTCGATGTTGCAAGACCAGGAGACCACGTTTCAATAGTTGGCACAGTACGTGCTTTTGCACCCTCACTAATGGGCATGGGAAAATTACGCACGTTCATACTTCAACTAGACGCCAACTCCATAGAAGTATTGGGCAAAGAACCTGAAACATCACCACCCACTCCTGAAGAAGAAGCCAAAATGGTTGCGTTATCCAAAGATCCAGATGTACACCACAAAATTCTTACTTCGATTGCACCTTCAATTTTTGGATTAGAACATATCAAAGAAGCAATAATGTATCTACTCTTCGGTGGGGTATCAAAGAGTTTACCAGACGTAAATGTGAGAGGCGAAATGAACGCGCTGTTAATTGGTGACCCAGGAACAGCCAAATCGCAGTTGCTTCAATACGTTGCCAGAATTGCACCTCGTGGACTTTACACCTCGGGCAGAGGTACCACAGCAGCTGGCTTAACTGCGGCAGTTGTACGTGAAAAAGGTGGAAGCATGAGTCTTGAAGCAGGAGCATTGGTCCTTGCAGACAAAGGAATCGCATGCATTGACGAAATGGACAAAATGCGTCCCGAAGACAGAGTTGCTATACATGAAGCTATGGAACAACATACTGTTTCAGTTGCAAAAGGCGGCATCGTCGCCACATTGAACGCTCGAACAGCCGTTCTAGCAGCCGCTAACCCATCATTAGGAAGATATGAACCTAATCGAACGGTTGCTGAAAATATTTCGCTACCAGTAACTATCCTTTCTCGTTTCGACTTAATTTTTGTCCTCCGTGACGTACCAAATAAAGATTCAGACAGAAAAATGTCCAGACATATATTAGAGATTCACAGAAGAGGATCAAGCCCGGTAGAGGCGCAAGTCAATGCGGAGCTTCTACGAAAATACGTCAGTTTTGCCAAGAGCGTCAAACCAGAACTAAGCATGGACGCATTGAACCGCCTTAGTGACTTTTACCTAGCAATGCGTTCAGCAAGTGAAACAGAAGGGTCACCTGTAGCAATAACGGCGCGTCAGCTTGAATCGCTGGTTCGTGTTTCAGAAGCCCGAGCACGCGTTGCTCTTCGAAGCGAAGTCACTGCTGCGGACGCTGACGCGGCTATTGCCATTATGAAGCGATCGCTTGAGGAAGTCGGAATCGATATGTCCTCATACAAAGTAGACATTGACCTAATTATGACTGGCAGACCAAAGAGCATTCGAGACAGACTACACATTGTATTATCAACATTGATGGATATGGAGAAAATCACGGGCATTGTGGAAAAAGACGCATTAGTTAACGAATTGGAAACTAAACAAAAGATACCAAGGGGCGAAGTTGAACGCATGATTGGGCAATTGCTACGTGAAGGAACAATTTATGAACCGCGCGAAGGCTGTCTAAAGAAAACATAAGATGATAATTCAAAGTTAACAAACTAAAATGGTATTACTATATTCTGACTGAACAATCGCAATGACGACTAATTTATGCTTTAAATTACAACAGAACTTAAATTTTCTTAATTTACATAATATCGGATAAAAACACACGAACAAGAAGTAATAAAGAAAAAATTATTCTTATGAAATATATGTGGTTTTTTTGTCATCTTGCTTTTTTGACTCTTCAGCTTGCACGGCTCGTTTTTCTTCAATTTGTTGCAACTTTGTAACCATTGTCTCTGCTTTAGCAATCTCTTCGTCTAAGCCTGCGAGATCCAAATCAAAGTTAAAGGTAGACTTTAAAACTTCTAGAACGCTTTTAGCTGCCAAAGGATCAGGCAAATAACCCCGTGTTTCCCCAAGTAAACAAAGTGCATCAATTTTTTTGAATTTTGCCAACCCAAGAATTAATCCAGCTGTTCCCACGATTGGACTTCCTGAGGTACTTAATGTTGCACCAGCTTGCAATGCCCTGTTTAAGATATCTTGGGAGGTTGCAGCTATGAAGACTTTGGGTTTCTCTTTGGGCTCCATTCGATATCCACCTATAGTTGCAATTGCTTTTACCCCATGTTTTTCAGAATAGTCAAGCATTCTATCGGCGATTTCGTATTGACCCTCAATGGTTTGTGATTGGCTATCTCCAGTAAAGAGGATAATGTCGTTTCCTTTCGGGTTTTGGTAATAGTAAAAAGCACCTCTTAGGAGCCGCACATTGCCTTTTTTATTAACTAATACAAAGTACGGAAAATGTGGTGAATACAGGTAAGCGACTTTTTTTGCTTTCAACTGTTTGATCAGGTAGCGGAGTGCAATTTTGCCCACCAAGCCTAAACCTGGAAGACCTTCGATAAGGATTGGGTTGTTTGGTTTGATTTCAGCAAATTCTTTGATGTATGTTTCTTTCACTCTGTTGTTGCGCTCCTTTTCATTGCCATTCTGTACTTTAGATATTTATCATCTGGGGAGAATTTGGCTGGATGGGGAATTCTCACTGGCCCACCACAGTAGGGGCAACTAGTTTTGTTTAGTGTATAATTTTCACATTTTACGCATTTGCGCAATTGCCAAACCAATTATTTGTCCCTTCTAAAAATGACTAGTCCACCCATAATGGCTTTCATTAAAGTGTCGATTGAAAGCTTGCCAGCTAATTGCCTTTCGGGCTTGCCATGAGCCATTTGGGTGCTCATCTCTTACTCGAGAACTGCTTGGACGTCACCGTTGATTTTTGCTCTTCCACCAGAGGGTTCAGCTAATGATTCACCGCAAACATTGCAGGTGATTTTGTTGACTGTGTTGCTGAAGATGAGTTGTTCATTGCCGCATTTGGGGCATTTAACTCTTAGGAAGACGCTTCTAGGCTTCGGGATAAGTTTATTCCATTCAGACATGATTTTCTACTCCAACAATTATTGTATGACTAGTTTTCGCAGGCGAATGCCGTCTTTATGTCGCATATAATTACAAACTTTGCATTTTAGACGCAAGGTCTGCTTCTTTGTAGTTTTAGCGAATTCTCTTTGAAGTGGATATTTTTGTCCACCGTAACCCTCTTTTTCACGTTCATGGTGCCGTTCACCATGAGCCAAGGCTCTGCGTTTTCCAGGCTTGTATAAGGTTACTGCATGAATCTGATGAACTTTACATTTTGGACAGTAAGTCTTTACTTCTTTAGGAACGTTCACGGTATCGACCAGCTTCGCAATAAAGAAACATACACATTCTTATACTTTTTCACCTTCTGAACAAGAAAACACAGTTTTCAAAACCCATCAGGGTTTTTTCGATATCAACTCCCATTTACAAGTCCTTTGAAGTGATACCAATATTCATGCTCAGACAGTTTCAGGCTAATTGTTTGGATCTTTTGGGTTTACAATTTGGTTTGCATCCGATAAACCATTTCTTGATACGAAACATTCAGAGCAAATTCATTAATTCAGTAAAAACTGTCCTTTAGTATTTTTAAGGAAATTAATCGCATGTATTATTTCAGTTTTGAACAATTTATTTATTAGCTCAAAGTGTAATCATAAGCTATATAACTTTACAATACATGATTAAGCGAGGAAATGGGTAATATGTTTAAGCTTAAAGTGTCTGATGCTAAACTCCTAAGAGATATGGCTACAGCCATCTCAATTCTTGTTGATGAAGCAACCTTCAAAATTGACGCTGAAGGCTTAAAGTTACGAGCCATGGATCCATCACGAGTTGCCATGATCGATTTTGAATGGCCAAAATCACTTTTCCAAGAATACGTGTCTACTGAGCCCACTAAAATTTGCTTAAACATAAGCGAACTTCTAAAGCTCCTCAAACGAGCTGGAAAAGAAGAAGCAGTTGAATTATCACTTGATGAAAAAACTGGAAAACTACTTGTAGCGATTACAGGAAAGTACAAACGAAACTTTACAATGCCAACACTTGAAGCCTCAGAAGAAGAAGTCCCAACACCAAAAATAAGCTTCAACGTTAAAGCCAAAACCACAACACAAGGCTTAAGCCAAGCAATTGAAGACGCTCAACTAGTAAGCGACCACGTAAGGATCGAAGCTGAACCAGACAAACTGACATTGAGCGCTTCAGGCGATTTAATGGGAGCAACCATTGTTCTTCAAAAAGGAAACGATGCATTACTTGACTTGGAAGTTAAAGAGAACGCTAAAGCCACATTCAGCCTAAGTTACCTCTCAGAAATCATTAAGGCTGCTTCAGCTACTTCAGATATTGCAACACTTGAATTCTCATCTGATATGCCTGTAAGAATAGATTTTCAACAAACAAAAGAGGGAAAACTAACCTTCTTCTTGGCACCAAGAATCGAAACAGAGTAATGACTCCAATTGCAGATGGAATCGGCAATATCTTCTGAAGATTTTGCCAAATACCCTTTTTTGAAGCAGGCATCCAAACAAATTGAAGAATTGCAGTTTACAATTGGAAGCTTAGCTTCGGAAAAACCTGTTTTTGACCGCGCCCAAGAACGTGTTAAAAAAGCCATATTGGATGTAAACACGGGTGAATTGGTCAAAGACAAAGCCACAGAAATTTCATCTTTCGCCGCATCACTCATTTTAGTTATTGCCACTAAAAATTCCTGGATAAAAAAAAGATATGCCTTGGCAGTGGCAAAGACAGCTCACACGCAATTGCTTAAGCCAAAAGAAAAAATTGAATGTATAGCTAAAGACTTTGATTGGGATATTGGCCAAGGTAAACCCTACAAGGATTTCCGCATAGGATTTTCCACTTATTTGAAAAACTCTGCTCATATGCATGGTTCTGAATGGAAGCTCATAAACCAAATCATGGATAAGGGCATAGTTTACTTGAACAGAGACAAATGTGTACGCCTACTCCAAGAAGAAATTAAACGGCGCGTCGAGAAGCGGTTAGAAGTTTCTGAAATCAAGAACTTACCCGAAGAAATCACTACAATCGCCGAAGGACTGATGGTGCTAGCGCAGGAGATTATGGGGCAGGAAATCGAGGAAATGCCCAAAGTTGTGATCCAAGCAGCTTTCCCACCATGTATAAACGCACTCCATGCAGATGCAGCCCAAAGCCACCATCTCAGTCACATCGGACGCTTCACATTAACTTCGTTTCTAGTCAACATTGGAATGACTCCCGAGGGATTAAATGACCTGTATAAAACATTCTCGGATTACAACGAACGCTTAACCCGCTACCAAATCGAACACATCGCAGGTGAACGAGGGTCCGGAACAAAATACACGTGCCCTCAATGCTCAGTTTTGCAAACGCATGGGGTATGTAAAAACCGTGACGCATTATGCAACAGTATCTATCACCCTTTAAGATATTACCAGAGGAAACAAAAATCATTAATTCAGGTTAAATGACTTGATAAGACTAATTAGGCAACTACTCTGCTATAAGGATGGCAAGATTCGCTGATGGTCTATCAACTAATAGGAAACTCTGATTTAAATTCTGAAGTGGGCGTGATTCTTCCAACTTATGGAGAAGCTGAAAACATCGCCAAGTTAATCGATGACATTGAAAACCTCAATCTGGATGTGTCCATTCTAGTTATTGATGATTCAAGCCCCGACGGGACTGCAGAGTTAGTCCTACAAAAACAATCCGAGTACCCCCATATCATGCTTTATAGCCGACCAAAAAAAACGGGTTTAGGCACAGCCATTACGGACGGCTTCAAAATATTTCTATCTTCCCAGCAACCTCCAAAATACGTCTTTACGATGGACGCTGATTACTCCCACAACCCCCAAGACATTCCTCAACTCCTATCAACAATGAGGGAATGTGACTGCGGGATCGTTATAGGCAGCAGATATGTCAAGGGAGGCAAAATCGCCGGTTGGCCATTTACAAGAAAAATAATCAGCAAAACCGCCAACCTAATCGCCAGAGCATCTTTAAAGTTAAAGCTCAAGGATTGCACCAGCGGCTTTCGATGTTACTCTACAAAATTCCTCGAAGAAACCATTGGAAACCTACACAGTCACACATACGAAATCCAAATAGAAACAGTGAGACAAGCAAGATTAAGAAAATTCAACATAAAAGAAACGCCAATTCTATTTGTAAATAGGAAACGTGGAAAATCTAAGCTTTCATGGACCGAAATTAAGAGTTATTTATCATATACAATGAAAGCAGTTTGGCGTTCATAGATGTCTGTGGAGTTAAAGCTTCTTTTCATGTGGCAGAATTAAATATTAGCAAATTCCTATTTTTAGCCGAAGATAAGGGGATTCAATGAAGAGGCTGGAAACAACTAAAATTTTTCTTATAGTCTCCATTGTGTTCCTAACGCTAAGTCTATTCCTATCGGTTTTAAGTATATTTCCAATAGTAACTGAAAAAAATGAAAAAACCTCACTTTTCAATGACTCCTTCAGATTAAGTCAAAATGAAGTTTACAGAAAAGGCATAGGGACTTTCCAGGGTGGGGAAAATATTTCGGTTAGGATAGAATCATCATCGTTCTCGAAAAACTTCTCCATCGTAAATAGCACCAACAGTTCATTCTATGTTAATTCTTCTAAACTAAACATCACCTATTCCTTCACTGCAGACCCAGACTATTATGAAGCCATTTTCTACTCAAACTCGCCAAATGCGAACTGGATCAATTTTCAAGTAACAGCAGAGAAAACACAAAGCCTTCACCCATACTCCTGGATAACAACTCCAGCAAAAATCATGTTCATCCTCAGCTTAGGCGTTTCAATGTTAATCATAATAAAATTGACATTTAGCAAAAACATAGAAAAAATAGAAACCAAACCCACCTTACCACCAATAGACAAAATCTTCCGCAACAGGCTATTATCACTAATTGCATTATCACTGATCCTTTGGCTTATTTTGTTAGCTCTAAATTCTAATTCACTTGCAACCGTTGAAAATTGGTTCACAGACCATGTAAGGCACTCATATGTTTCAACTTTATTTCTCAAAGACGGCTTATCAGTTTTTAGTCAGCCCTTAGGAACACTTTCAAGCCAAGATAATTCGCACTTTATGTATGTAACATGGCCTGAAATGCCACATCTATACCCACTGGGCAGCATTCTTTTGTTTTTACCTTTTGGCTCTTTGTTACAGAATGGTTTTGACTCAGTTTTAATCTATAAGCTCGAGATTGCTCTTTTCCTTATTTTTGCCCACATATGCCTCTTTTTCTTCTTGAGAGTCTTTTTAAAAAAGAGTTTGCATTTATTTTGGAAATTGGTAGGACTCTACATCATTTATTTGAGTTTGGTAATTTATGCTGCCGGCGGCATGTTTGATTCCATCCCGTTTATCTTTTCCTTACTTGCAGTAACCATGCTTTTGAGTGAACGTTATGACTACTTCTTTTTGCTCATCGGAATTTCTGTCTTCTTAAAATATCAAGCTGGCATATTCTTATTGCCCTTAATAATCGTGGGCTTTTTGAGACTAATTGAAAGAAACAAACTTGGAAAATTGTTCCGAAATAAAGCGGTTATTTTGGGCGCCGTTTTTATTCTCATTAGTGCGTTTACTGCTTTTTTGAGTGCTCCATTTCTATCACAAACTAGACCAGAATTGATTATGAACGGCATCAATGCTTTTGCACCCCACACTCAAATCTCATGGTCTTTGCAATTCACATATATTCTTCTAACGCTGGCAGCCACCTTGGTTTACACGTTTTACATGTTAAATAAAAATAGTTTACTTTCATTGTCAGCACTCTTCCTTCTTCTGCCAAGTTTCACATTACCCTACTTCCAAAACTGGTACATCCCTTACTTTTTTGTTTACATATTGATACCTCAACGCAAAACAGAACTTGGGGTTACGATGATTTGGCTAATTATCATGATTGCATTACTCGCCTTCAGCGGGATGCCCTTGTTACCCCAACAAATAATAAAAAACATCCAAAGTCTGATCAAAATCTAATTAGCGGCAATTCTATTCTTAGCAATATAAAGTTAAATTTAGGCTAACAGGATAATTCATCACATAAGAGGGGTAGGGTTTGGAGGCTTCTCGAGAATTCGTTTACCAAAAATTCGCTGAATACTACCAAGATCCCTCGACAACAATTCCTGCGATCACCATCCCTGAACAGCGAGAATTTGCATATCTCATGTTCAAAGAACGATTCATGGTCAGACACCGAAGGTTTGCTGAATTCAAAAACTTTAGAGCAATGCTTGCTGAAACTATACCCTCAGATGTTTATCATTCCTGCGCTTACTATGAAAACCCAGATTTAGACATGGATAAAAAAGGTTGGTTAGGCGCTGACTTAGTCTTTGACATCGACGCTGACCATATTCCAACAAACTGCGATAAAATTCATGACGAATTCACATGTGTCAAATGCGGGTTTAGCGGCAGAGGACTAATTCCTGAAGTCTGTCCCTGCTGTGAAGCAACAAAATTCGAATCAAAAACTTGGCCTTGTGAACTTTGCATACATTCCGCACGCACCGAAACTGCCAAGTTAATAGATATGTTAGAGAACGATTTTGGATTTTCCCAAAATGAATTGCACTTATATTTTTCTGGTCATAGAGGTTATCATGTCCACATCGAAAGTGATTCTGTAAAATCATTGGATGCAATGGCGCGTAAAGAAATCGTTGATTTTGTAACAGGATTAGGTATTGCTATTTTGGATAATGGAGGTAAACAACCTCGAGGAAAACGTGGTTCGGGTGCAAAAAAATTTAGTTTACACGATTTCGGATGGAATAAGCGACTAAAGTTTGGGATGGCAGATTTTCTATTAAATGCGACTACAGAAAATCTCAAAGCAGTAGGCTTGAATAACAAAGCAATCTTAGAAAATAAAGAGCTTATTATTAAACGAGCAATTCAGGAAGGCAAATGGGAAAGCATAAAAGGTGTAAAAGTCCAAACGTGGCTAAAACTAGCAGAGTATGTCAGAGAAATGCAATCCTCAAAGATTGATACCGTCGTCACCACTGACATTCACCGCTTAATCCGCATGAACGGCACTTTACATGGAAAAACCGGCCTTAAAAAAGTAAAGTTTCCGGCGAAAGACTTACAGACTTTTGATCCTTTTACAGGAGCGGTAGCTTTTAAAAAGGGAACAGCTAAAGTGTTTGTTTCAGACGCACCAGAGTTTAGAATGAGTGGGGAAACCTTGGGACCATACAAGAATCAAACGGTTGAGATGCCTGTTGCTGCAGCGGTTATGCTTATCTGTAAAAAACGAGCTCAGGTGGCAAACTAATGTATAATGAACTTTATTCAGCTTGGCAAAGAGAAATCGACGACCCAACACTGGGAGGGCTTCCACTAGATTTCTATGCGAAAATCTCACAATATCTTAAACATATTATAGAAGAAGACAAAGTTTTGGACAAAAAATCTGTTAAAACAAATTTGCTTGAACATGAATCAGCAAACGTTGAGAGGATGCTTAAAGAACTCCTCGGGGCAAGGTACAGAAAAATCATTAAAACTGTCACAAAAACCCAAAAGTTGCCAATAGAATTACTAACAGTTGAAGAGACAAGAATGTGTGAAACTTTTACAGACTTCACAAAATTATACCACAAGTTTACAGAGGACTTAATGCAAGGGCATCTAACTGCGGAACCTATCAAAGTGGTAATTAGAAACGAACCCAACGTTGTTGCTCTTCAAACTCATAAACGGTCAACTATTCGATTTTTAAAGAATATTCCAGCCATTATGGGCGCAGACATGAAGTCATATGGTCCATTTATTGCTGAGGATGTTGCGTCTCTACCACCTCAAAACGCCCAAATTTTGGTTAAGCAAGGTTTAGCTGTTTTGGTTGAGATTTCATAACTTTTATTTTGATTTTTCTCCATAACTTTGGAATTGCAAGAATAAGCAGTGGATAAGATATAATCCATGCCATAGCGCATAATGGACCATAGTAAAAGTGGAATGACTGTACTTGACTAGAATTTACTCCATACTGTACCCCAATGGTGAAGATTGTTGCAATTCGAAGAACATTTATGAGATATGTGATTAACGCACCAAAAGCAAAGAAACCTATTTTGGCTTTCCAAGAAATGTTCATCTTCTTCAAGAATAGGAGACCCACGGCAGTAAAGATAAGTAAACTCTCAATACCTGCACAAGGCCACGCAATCGCGAATTTTGCTGATCCTATTGCACTAGTAACTTGCAAAGTTGGCATCCCAGTCCCTATTTCAATTCCTGGTACAGAAGAGTACCCGATTAAACCTAAAACACCCGACGCAAGAGTTGCAGTTGTTGGAACTAGCAGTTGAAAGGGCGTAAATTGCCCATATGGAAAAACATTGTCAATTGTGTAAAGTACACCGACTAACCCAGCAAAAAAGGCGGGTAAAGCGAAACCTGCTAAACCTTTTTTTCCAAACGAGAGAAAAACGATTCCACAAAATAAAAGAGAAAAGATAAGGTACTCGATTGCAAGCGGCATGGACTCAGAGAAGGCTATTCCACTTTGGGTTGCCCAGCTTACGATGGCCGAGTTTAAACCAAAATAGTTTTCAAACAACACATACAATGTTGGAAGCAACAAAACTAATGCAAAAACAACGACTCTTGTTTTGTTCTTAGATTCCATTTTCAGTTTAATATTTTCCCAACTTAAAATGAATTCCAAGGCTACAAGCCAAATGAAGAATAACTGGAAGGTTCTACCCTTCCACATTAATTGGAAAGAATCCTGCGCTGAAACCTTCAAGTATGGATCCATCGGATTTAAAAAAAACAGTAACGCCAATGGAACAGCGAATGCAATGAATGGCAAGATTTTAACAAAGAATCTTGATTGATTCCTGGTGTTTGGTGAATTGGAGTCGTTTTTCAATCCGAGCACAACCATAAACATGTTTAGTCAATTAAAAAAGAATATGCATTTTTAGTACCCTCTGGTATTTTGCAAACAAAAAGCAAAAAGAAAAACAAAGAGGTTTAGCTATACTCTCTGTATGTGTAGTTGCATTTTGTGCAACGTAGAAACTGAGTTGAAGATTCATCTGCTCCACGTGTCTGAACTTGCCAGACATAAGCAGTGTTGTTCCCGCATTTTGGGCATTCAATACGCACAGTGGGCAAAGTACTCAACTTTTGCTCCTCTTTGCCGATCACAGCTACAAGCTGTTGTGGAGTATGCTGAATAACCTTAGGCGCCACTTTGGTTTCGGTTTTTTTGTCGACTTCAGGCTTTTTGTATCCGCATTTTCCACAGGCAAGAACCAAAGTTGCTTCTTTACCACTCTTGGATTTTTTTGGCTCAAGACGTGAACCGCATTTAGGGCAGAATTCCATATACCTAACTCCACATCCGTTTTGGGACACCTTAGCATTCTACCTTTTAAACTTTTTCTAAATAACTCAAAAATCAAGAACTAACTCCAGAAGCAATAATATGAGCAACACGCAATGGCTCGGGCAGACTACTCCTAGTCGAGGTTAAACCAACAATTTTTTCGGCATCCTCAAATGAAAGACCAGCAGTTTCCAAAAATACTGTTTTGCCCTTGTTGATCATCTCGTAAATTTTTCCGGCCTCAAGAATCATTCCCCAACGTTCTTCAGCTTTTTCCAAGTTTTTTAGCGCTTCACGAATACAATTCAAATCAGGCTTCTTACGAGTCAAAACTAAAATCGGAATTTTCGTTGCTAAATGCAATTTTTGTATATCAACAACATTGAATCCACCAAAAGTTATGCCGTTCAACATTACCAAACGTAGCTGCTTACGGTGAGGGGAATTGTTAATCATTAAAGCCAACTTTTCAGTTGCATCTAAGCCATCAATAATAATTCGAGTATGCATTACTCCCTCAATTGAACTCCCTCCTCGAAAAACAACTCCCACAATTAATGCGCTTTCTTTAGTTTTGGGAGTAAATTTTCCGTCGTCGATGCCTAGCACTCTGATTTCTGGTTTAATTAAACGCAATTTTTTTTGGTTGCTCAAATCTATTCCCTGAAACCGTTTTCAGTTACTATTTTTCACTAAAATAAAACAGCATCAAATTGTAAAAAAGGATAAAGAGGAAAATAATATTTTTAGAAGTTAGGTTAGGCTTTTAGAACACGATCAAGTTCTTTACTAAAAGCATCATTTGCTTCCCGAACTTTGTTTGCGGCCTCAATCAATGCATCTTCAGGTTTGTTGGCGCCTTTCATCCTTAGGTAGATTATGGGGCTTGAAGCTAAAGGATGTGGTAGATCGTAGCCTGCAAACTCTACTTTTTTATCTTCTAGAAGTCTTTTCGCTATCAAGTTGCAGAGCCCGTGACTTGTGCCTTCGATTTCAATCTTTAATTCATTTTCGGATTTCTTTAGTACTTTAACTTTCATAGGTTCTTCCTCTTGTAATTTTATAAATCTTCTTTGTCGTAATCTGGAGCTATCTTACGTGTTTCAACGTTTCCATCTTTTGGACATTTTAGGTCATATCCATGCTGCTCAAGCAATGTACCGCAACGTGAACAGAAACCATAGACAACACCTAAACCCTTGTCGTTCATTGATAAGTGAAATGTTTGGTTTTTATCGCTGATGACTTTTGCACGAACAATGTCTCCTGGCTTAACTACATCACTAATTTGGTCAACGTATCTGTCAGAAACATCTGAAACATGTAAGACACCACCGAAATTGCCTGAAAGCTTTCTTTTTCCAATCCTGAATATTTTTACTAAAACATTATCAGATTGTGCATTGCCGATTTGCCCCATTACTACCGTTCCGACTTTTGGAATAACTATGCCTTCGGCTACGGGATAGACTGAAACTCGTCTATTTTGTAAATCTAGTAATGAACGGCCAACAATCTTTGAATATATAACGCCGTTTTTCTCGTATGTCCCCGAGTCAGGAATAAATTCTTCAATTACGCCCAAACGTTCGCCGGGCACAACTAAATGACCACTTTTTTGTTCTGGAGATTTTAGACTCATGATAGTTCCCTTTACTTGTAAATAAGCTTGATTTTGATAAATGCATATGCTTAGTTTCCATTCGATGCAATAAACCTTTTGATAAATAAATAAAAATAAGGATTTTGCCGGCAAAAATGAATGTTCCAAATTTTGCGGGATTTTTATGAACGCAAGATATGTGATAAAAAATGGTGAAAAGCATTTTTAGCACATGCAATAAAAAAATTTAGCCATTTAAGCTTCAGCAGCTAATCGGGTTTCTAAAGAGTTTTCTTTTTGATTATGTATAAATCGATGACAAAGTCGTGTTTTAATTTTGTGTGAAAATCAAACATTCGGGGAATAGTCATAAGCATAGCATAGACTGCTGTAACTGAACCCCCATGTTTCGCAATGAACTTTTCAAGGAAAGGGGAAGCGGAAACCTGCAAACAACCCTTACTGACTTTCAGCTGTTTAATCAACCGAGCATCGACTTCGGGATGACTATGAAGCGAGTACACACAGTTGCTAACTTCGAGTGCTTTAACCAAAAACGCTCGATCAGCCTCACGCGTTTGAACACCAAAAGGAGGATTCTGCAAAACGGTATCGAATTTCCCAATTACGATGCCTATATCTCCGAGAACCCATTGAACAGTTTGGTCTAATCCGATATTTTTAGAATTTTTATACGCTGTTTGAATCGCTAATCTATCAATATCAATGCCTACAACCTCTTTAGCTCCAACGAATAAAGCCCCAAACGAAAGCCTGCCTGTACCACATCCCAAATCCAAAACCGACTTTCCAACTATATCGTCGTTCGCATAAGCGGCGATGTAAAGCATGCTTGCTGCGAGCTGTTCTGAAACTGTGTATTGTTCCAAACGAATCTTTGGGCTAGGTTGGGAATCTATTTGAGAGAGAAATCTTTCCAAGTCTATTTTTCGAATAAGCCTTTTTTGAGCATGTTCTCCCATGAAGATTCACCGCAAATTACCTTAAATTCATTAATGGTCAAAACAGGTTTCTGAAACTTTCCTGTAGCTTCAAGAGAAACTCTTGGGCAAGCTGTATTAACATATGAGTCAATTGATGGGAACTCCAAAAGCGTCTCAGGATTAATTTCCTTAGCAGCTAACAAATACGCGATTTTGCCATTTTTCTCAGCCATCTCCTTCACATGAAGTGCACTGTCCAAATGTTTCTGGCCAGGTTTTAGACCTATAAAAATTCCGAATTTTTTGGCGTTTTTAGCTTCTTGAATGATTGCGAAACGTTGTCTTAGAATCTTCTGCGCTTCAACATTAATCGAGTAAGCTCTGTTATCATAAGGGTCTGAAATGAAAGTTGGTTTAGAAGTGCTCAAAGCAATTCCTAGTGCATGGAACATTCCGCCGCCAACGAAGAGAAACGCCTCAACTTCGTCGGCGATGGATTTTGCATTACTGTAGTTGCAGCCACTAACCTGTCCAGGATAGGCTATTTGTAAAGAGTCGCCCACAATAACGGTTTTTCCAGCTCGAGTCAGGATTTCTCTTGCAATGTTGAGCATATGCAAATGTTGAACCGAAGTTGCTAACCCAATCGAAGTATAATCACGCAATAAAGGAAGAGACCGTTCAACTGCATTGTCTAATGTTACAGTTGCTCTGGCTTCAACATAAATCGTTGGAACCGTCTCATGCTTAACCATTTTTGCATGCCCAAAATGCACTATCAAATCCACTCCTAAACCTTCTGCTTCACTAACGGCAACATCACAGCCTCCGTAACAGGGGTCGGCTGAAATTATCGCCAGAGCACCACACTTCTCAATCATTGTAGCTAATTTTGGACCTTCCGGCTTTAATCCTTCAGGCATCTGCAATAGAACGCGTTTAGCATCTAGTTTGGTGATTTCTTGTTTTATTCGTTCCTCTTCAAAATCAAAGCCTAGCATACTCTACCCACAAACTTGCGAATGAGAAAATAAAAGAAAGAGACGCATTTAATGTATGGGCTTAAGCTTATAACTGCCATTCCCAATCTTGAATTGGCTTTTTAAGAGGTTGTCCACGAGCCAAAGCAGCTTGCTCAGCGAGACGTTCAAGGATGATTTTTTGTTCGATACTTGCAACGTGTTTGCGGGTTGCAGTAACTGCGTCGTTATTTACCGATATGCTGTCGATACCTACTCTAACTAAAAACTCTGCAAAGTCAGGAAGGTTTGATGGTCCTTCGCCGCATATTGATACTGTGCAACCATTTTCGTGGGCGGCTCTTATTAGATGTGCGATGATACGCTTGACTGCTGGATCGCGTTCGTCGAAGTACCCCATTTGCCCTAGGCGTTCAGAGTCGCGGTCAATCATAAGCACTCCTTGTGTCATATCGTTTGAACCTATGCTGAAACCGTCAACGAGTTTGCTAAATTCATCAGCCATTATTCCGATTGCGGGAGTTTCAGCCATAAACCAGATTTTGAAGTCCTTATTGCGCTCTAGGCCTTCTTCCTTCATGAGTTGTAGAACTGCTTTTGCTTCCCAGAGCGTTCGAACCATTGGGAGCATAACATAGACGTTTTTGAGCGCCCATTCCTTGCGGCATTTTACTATGGCTTGGCATTCCAAACGGAAAGCTTTGTCGTACCACTTACTTATATATCGGCTGCAACCTCTCCAACCCAACATTGGGTTTTCTTCGATGATTTCGTATTTGTCGCCGCCTTGTAAACCTCGGTACTCATTAGTTTTGAAGTCACTCAATCGCACCACGACGGGTTTTGGCTGGATTGCCCGGGCAACTGTTGCAATGCCATCCGCGAGTTTGTCGACGAATTGTTGGCTTTGATTTGCATCGACAAATGCCATGGGGTGTTTTCCAATAGCGCTAGCTAAGATAAATTCTGTACGCATTAAACCGATGCCTTCAAAGGGCAAGTTCTTGTATTGTTCAATCATCTCTGGAGTTCCAAGGTTCATATAGATCTTTGTAGCTGTTACTGGAGCTGCTTCTGCAATTTGCATCAATACATTTCCATTGGTTGCTGAAGTTGGTTGAACTGCTTGAGCCATTATTCCTTCGTATACTACGCCGTTTCTTGAATCCACTGTGTATTCTAGACCGGTTTTCATTACGTGAGTTGCATTTTCGGTGCCTACGACACATGGAATATTTAGTTCTCGACTAACGATTGCTGCGTGAGAAGTAATTCCACCTTTGTCTGTGACTATGGCACTAGCCATTTTCATAAAGGGTACAAAGTCAGGGTCGGTCATACCTGTTACAAGAATATCTCCTTTCATCATGTCACGATTGGCATCCTGAAGGTTTAAAACAACCTTTGCTTTACCTACACCATAGCCTCTTCTCCCGGCAGAGATTCCTCGAACAATAACTTTTAGGTCTTTAGATTGGTTTTCTTCCATCTTTGTGACTTCCATTGTTTTTGTACCGAAAATAGTTTCAGGACGAGCTTGAACTAACATCATGTTTTCAGGGTAGGACAAATCTTGGTCAATTGCCCATTCGATATCCATTGGTTTAGCATAGTGTTTCTCGATGCGTTTGGCAAGCTCAGCAAGCGTCATAAGCTCTTTATCACTTATGCACACGGTTTTTTGTTCATCCTCAGGAATATCTAAGTGGACTGTTTTTCCTGTTTTAGAATCACGAATAAACTTGATTGTTTTACGAGATATACGACGATCTTTGATTTGCATAGTATTCTTGTCTATAACGAAATCATCGGGGTTAACAGCGCCTGACACGACGGTTTCGCCCAAGCCGAAGTTACCTTCTATTACAATTTCGTCTCTGTCACCAGAAACCGGGTTAATAGTGAACATTACTCCGGCGCAACGTGAGTTAACCATTTTTTGCACGCCCACGCTTATGAAGACTTTTTCATGAGGGAACCCTTTTTCGTTACGGTAGAAAATCGCTCTCGGAGTGAAAAGACTTGACCAGCACTTCACGACTTTGTCGATTAGGTCATTTTCACCTTTAACATTAAGGTAAGTTTCCTGCTGCCCTGCAAACGATGCGTCCGGTAAGTCCTCAGCTGTTGCGCTTGAACGTACAGCTACAAAAGTATCCTTAAGCTCAAGACGCTTGTTCAGTTTTCTGTATGCTTCTCTAATGGCGACCTCTATGTCCTTTGGCATGGGAGTCTTTTCGATTAATTCACGAATCTTCTTTGAAGCAGTATCATATTGTTTAGGGTCGTTTGGGTTTGTCACTGTTTCCGTAATAATCGAATATATCTGCTCAGCAATTTTCTTTTCTTGAATAAATCGCTCATATGAAAAAGCAGTTACTGCAAAACCAGGTGGAACAGGCAGTCCCGAATTAATCATTTCTCCAAGGCTGGCGTTTTTGCCGCCAACAATGGAAACATCAACATTTCTTACATCTTCAAACCATAAAACAAGTTCTTTCTCTTTTACGGTCAAGTCGACTCCGTCTCCACTTCGGACGCTTCGGATTCGGTCTTATCCGCTTCGACTATCATTGGAGGAGCTACAATTTTGGAAATAACTACTTTGCATGGAATTGGAAGTTTTGCACTTCCTCTTTTAAGAGATTCTCTAGCAAGAACCTCTTGACCTGCTTTTACTTTAACTGTTATAATAGTTTGGTCTACCTCAACTTTTGCTGCCGTACCAATTGGGGTTCCAAATGAACGTCTCATTCCCTGTTGAAGTCGGTCAGCGTGAGCGCCAAAGATCATTTTATTTTCTCTCAGAATAATGTGTGGATATAAATTAACAACCATATAATAATCATTTATGAGTTTATCCATCAAGATACGATTTGTTGCAACACGCGCTGCTTCTAAAGCGCTATGACGAACTTGGGCACGTTGTAAAGCAATAAGTCTAGCTTCAAGTCCAAAAGTCCCTTTAGTGTCACCCATAGAGAATTTCACTATTTTTGGTGGCGGAAAACCTCTAATATACTTCTTTCTTGTGTAAGCCCGATTCTTAACGTGCCTGTAATTTCTCGCTTGCATGCTGCGTCCCTTTTTAGCATACTACTTCAGCGGTATTTAAACGATTTGTAAATCAGTTAAGATACTTCCGTGCGTTTTCATACTTACAGTTATTTACGTAATAGGCACCATTCAAGCGAATTGCAGTCATTCACTTATATACTTAGTTTACTTTTGATTTTCCAAAATGCCAACTGAATTGTTTGTTTCAGGAAAAAACTGGATGCTCTCACTAGCGGAGCTGACCGCCTACTTTAAAGCAAGAGAAATTGTTTTTGAAATCCTGTTCTTTTCAGGAGAATTCTTCGTTTTATCATTTAACAAAGACTTTGACGCTTCAGCTATAACCGATTTGGGAGGTACCATAAAAATCGGGGAAGTAAAAACAAAGCTACCTACTGAAACCGTCAAAGAGGCATTTATCAAAAAGAACAAGCAAGCCAAATCGCAAATAAGCAGCTCTATTCGATCATGCGGTTTAGTTGATGGTATAGATAAATCGTCCGAAAAAGTGCTGTTTGGAGTAAGCGTTTACTGCACTGAAAGCACCTTGCGCTCGTCGTCTGGAATAATTCAAAGGTTTGTCGGAAGCGCTGTAAAAGATGAAATTGCTAATTTAGGAAAGAAATCGAATTTTATGGGTTTTGGCAACGAAAGGAAGCAAGCCCAGCTCAGCCATGTTGAAGTCATAAAAAAGAATTTAGTTGAAAGCAAATCTGAAATATTATTCTGCATCGGCAGAACAGAAACTTGGGTAGGCACCACTGTAGCAGTGCATAATCCCTTTGAATTCCAGAAAAGAGATATTTATAAACCTAACCAAAGAAAAATCTTTGGTATGCCGCCAAGGTTAGGGCGAATTATGGTTAACTTGTCTTTATGCAAAGCTGGGAGGACTTTGCTTGACCCATTCTGCGGCGTTGGCACAATTCTTCAGGAAGCACTTTTGGAGAAGGCAATGGTTGTAGGTATGGATGTTAATTCTTGGTGTGTTAAAGCTGCATCTGAGAATCTTGAATGGTTAGTTAACGAGTACACACTAAAAGATGCGGATTTTCGGGTTTTGCAAGGTGACGTTAATAGGCTGGTTGAAAAAATCGGGCAGGAAACAATGGATTGTATTGTTTGTGAGCCAGATTTAGGTCCAGCCCTACGACAAGTGCCTACAGGTCCATATGCAGAAAAAATTATCCAGAAACTTGAACCGCTGTATTTTGGTTTTGTTGAACAAGCCAAACAATCACTAAAGTCTGGTGGAATTTTAGTATTGGTTACTCCTTACATCAAAACGCGATCCGGACAAGCAATAACTATGCCTATTTGCAAAAAATTTGAGAGTTTGGGACTCAAAAAGAAATATCCCTTCTCGAAAGAAATGTTCTCACAGAATACAGGTCTACTACTCGAACGGTTGGTTAACACAGGTTCATTAGTTGAAATGGATGAACGGCACATGATTGGAAGAGAAATTCACATAGTTGAAAAATAATTGCTGCCTTCCGGTGCAATTTATTAATTCGATTAGCGAACTATGAATCTAAAACGGTTCGAGGCAACAAATAATGAGCACTAATCCAAGACCAAATTGGGACAGGTATTTCCTAGACTTATGTGAAGCTGTTGCAGTTCGCGCGACATGTGACAGAGGAAGAAGCGGTTGCGTAATCGTCAAAGATAAACGAATAATGACTACTGGTTACGTTGGTGCTCCTGCAGGATTACCACATTGCGACGAAGCCGGACACGACATGCGCAAAGTATTCAATTCCAACGGGGAAGTCACCCAACACTGTGTTCGGACATTACATGCAGAACAGAATGCGATAATTCAAGCGGCGAGGTTTGGCATCTCCCTTGAAGGGTCAACACTTTTCTGCAAGATGACACCGTGTCGAACCTGCGCTATGATGATAATTAATGCTGGAATTAAAAGGGTGGTCTGCGCGAAACGCTATCATGCCGACGCTGACACTATCAATATGTTCAAGCAGGCTGGAATAGAACTAGCAATTATGAATGATATAGTTGAAAAATACGATAAACAATAAATCATATTCTTAGCGAAGTTTATAGTCCCTTTTTAAATGGACACGCAAGAGAACTTAAGTTATTAAATTAAAAATGTACAGAATCTAAAAATAGAAGAGATGGAGTTACCCAATAACTTTTAGAACTAACTTATTTTTTTGAGGGAATAACCATCCATTTAACATTATCCAACCCATACTTTGCAATAAGTGGGTCAGCAAAATTCGGAGACAAATCATCATCGATTTCAGCAAAAGCCACGGTATCGCCAATCCTATAAACAATACAGATAATCGTAACGTCTTTTAACGCGGCATATTTACCTTTGATTTCCCAGTAACCAGGTTCATCTTTTCCAGCTTCAATAATCCAAGAATATTTGTCTTCAGGATGTTGCCCCTGCATGAAGTTGAAGGCACAAACAACTTCTCCAACAGCTTTTATGTCTTCATTTGTTTTTACATAAAACCAAAGTGTCATAACTACTACCAATCAGTATTAAATCGATTCTAGCTTTAAATTGTTTCTTTATACTTGTTAGCAGTAGCTTCTACCAAGGTTAAAGTCTCGAAAAAAGGCAGTTTCTGTTCAACCTTCACACACGCTTTAAGTCCGTGCTCGATAAATTTGCGAATCGTAATTTCGACGCCTGTGAGCGTAGATTGCATCAAAAGAATTCTACCCTGAGGCTTCAAATGCAAAGATGCTTCAAAAATAAATTGATCAACCACTTCACGTCCGTTGGCACCTCCTGCCCAAGCACGCCCAATCCAAGACGAATCCTCACCCTTTTCTGAGGGCAAGTAAGGAGCATTAAATAGAATCAAGTCAAATTTTGCACTAGAATTTAGAGCTTTTAATAGACTGGCTTGAATAAAATCGATTTTACTGCACACCCCATTGATCGCCGAATTTTCCTTCGCACAGCGAATCGCAAAAGGATTAAAATCAACTGCTATCACACGCACAGCTTTTTTTGCAGCTAATATTCCAAGCAATCCGCAACCAGTGCCTATATCCAAAATCAGGTCACCTTCTTTAATCTCAATGTTTTCGGCGAAGAGAAAAGTATCTTCTGCAGGATCATAGACTTCTTCATAAATGTTAAAAACGTAGTTATCAAAGTGCACTCTTTTACTTATACAATGCATTTGTTAATGCTCCAAAATCATTAGGAGATAACTCTCTTACACGTCTTTCAATAAAAGGCAAACTGTGAGAAAGTTTTTCTGCATCTTGTTTGCTCAATTTGAAGTTGCTCTTGATAAATGGCGCAATTGCTTTTGCTAACTTTTTATTGCGTTGGGAAAAAAGCCACTTTGTCATTCTCACGAAAGATACATGATCTTTTACCTCGAAAGGTTTGGTTCTCCAAAATTTTAAGCTAACGACTACCGAATCAACTTCTGGCTGCGGATAAAACATTTCTTTGGTTACTGAGTCTAGCAGCTCAACTGCCGCTCCTTGATTTGTGACAACTGTTATCCAGCCATACTCTTCACTACCACAAGATGCGATTAGGCGAGCAGCAAATTCTTTCTGCAAAATCAGGACTGCACATTCAACCTTTTTTTCCAAAAGCCACAGGATCAAATGAGAAGATAGATAGTAAGGGGGAATAGCAACTACCTTGTTAAATTCTGGCAAGGCTACTTTCAAAACGTCACCTTCAATAACGGATACGTTGTCCAAGTTTTTTACTTGCTCGCGAAGAACCTTTGTAACGTTTGGATCCTTTTCGACTGCAACTATTTTCCTGCATTTATTTGCTAAGAAGCAGGTTAACCACCCGAAGCCAGCGCCGACATCTAAGACAATATCCTCTTTACCAATTTCCGCATAGTTGCACATTTTTAGGTAAAACGATGGCTCAACCATAAAATTTTGACCCAAAATTTTGTTAGGGGAAATTTTGTGCACTCTAAGTAATTGCTTGGTTTCCTCAAGACTCATTGTTTTGACCTTATTGAGCTCGTGTGAACAAGCGATATTTGCTGTCACCCTCAAGCTCTTCCATTACGCGTTTTGTAATCAATTTTACAGGGTTGGGCAATTCGGTCCTTTTCTGTAAGTCCTCGAAGCTTTCAAAGGGTTTATGTTCACGTTGATTGATGACTTGCCACATGTATTTTTTGCCTATACCTGGAACCAGTTCTAAGGCATGCATACGAGGTGTAATTGCTCGAGCAGTGTTGAAGAAACCTACAAACCATTTTTCTCGGTTTGAAACTATTTTGCTAATAACACTGGCAAGTTCAGCTTTTGCTGAAGCAGTCAATTCTTCAAAGCTAATACGGCCTATAATATAGGTGACTTCTTCACGGGAATCTTTTCCAACATACACACGGTCACCAGGTTTCAAAACTAGCTCTTCTTTTACTAAGGCTTCTAAAAGGGTAAAGAATTCTTCACCGACACATTGAATTAGAGCGCCCGCTCGGTAACCTGCTCTTCCAGTGGGTCGAAATCCTGGCTTGCCGTGTTGAAGGAAATCTAACACGTAAGCATGTTCTTCATACCGCTTTTCCATAATAGTCACTGAGTCCGTCCGCTAGTCTATTCTCGCTTACTGCTTAAAAATACTTAGTCAATTACGCCTATTTCAACATTCGATTCTCATTTAGAAGCTCAACAATCGTGTGCAATTTAGTGGTTTCAATGATTTTCCGACCGCCTGCCAAGAAAATCCTCAACTCGTCTACAGTCTCAGGCATACAATTAATAATTTGAACTGCTTCAGCTTCTTCAAGTTCATATTCTTTGAGTAGCGTTTGCAAGAGTTCTTCGGCTTTAACAGGGTCACATTTGGAGAATTTGCTTACGTAATCGAGCGTTCGACGTTGGAATTGATCCAGGTTTTCTTCGCCGATGGTTTCCAATACTTTCTTAACTTGCGGTAAGGTCAAGCGGCTTTCGCTTACTTCTCTCTTGCTCATTTCTCTCACTTACCTGTATATGGCTCTAAATGTTCTGAGCGAGTAATAATTTCTTTAATAGCGTTGCCCTGTGGAACACTAACGACATATCCTCTACCACGTTTTTCCACTATTACACCGATTTTGCCATGGAATCTCTTATGAGGCATACTCTTCTGTGTACTTGAATCCATTTTTATGATTACTTGAGAACCAGGAGCATAATCTTGAAGGGTTTTACCAATATGTGGTTTACCTTTAGCACGAGTTGGTTTACGCAGCAAACTGCGAGTACCTGTGTAATAGCCTTTTGAACCTCTCATTCAATTTTCACCTTTAATTATCATCCATTATTACATTAAGAACGTCAAGCTTAAGCGTCTTCGCTCTATTTTTAAGCAAATCCGAAACGTTCGGTACTGTTCTTCCTTCATCTCCAGACACCAATTCTTTAACGTAGAGCCCACCTTGACAATGAATTTCCAGTAGAGCCCTCTTAAGCGACACCTTCTTAACTTTAACCTGATATATGTACTTTTCTCGGATAAGGTCAGCCCGACGATGCATAACACGCAATGGTGTCTGTTGTTTAATACACACCCCAGAAAACTTTTCTTCTATTGTGACCAAATCTTGATCCACTAATTCATTTTCAAACTCAGCCAACAAACTATATTCCTTCTGAGCACCCTCACCCTTCTTGAGACGTCTAACAACATCTTTGGTGGTAAAATGTAATCCTGATACCGCAATTTTTCCCATTGCCTCAGCGTTAATTTGAATTTCAATCGGTTTCAAATCAATGAACCGTTTCCTGGGTTTAGAAACCTCAATAACAAAAGGCCTACCACTTCCAAGCATTCGTGCATCTATATCTTCACGGCCCGAAGCATGAAAGAAAATTTCTTCGCCATTAACAGCCTCAAGCAACTGTTTAGAAGACAACTCCTCAACTGATTCAGGATACATTTTTCCAGTTTCGCCACATTTTTCGCAACCTCGACCTCTGCAATTTGAACAGAACCACTTCGACTGGGGAATAGTCCGCACTAGTTTGCGGTATCTGCCAGCAACGAAAAGAGGGTTAACTTGCACTCGGATTTTTTCAAGGAAAGGGTTGAAGATAACAACAATATCAGGTATTAGATAATCAGCTTCTTTGCCTGTGCGTTTTCCTATTGCTTTGCCAAGCAATCTGCCAAATTCATGTTTGATGCTTTCACCGTAACCAATGTTGACCGCAGCCTTAAACTCGTCCTCTTGTTCTTCAATTTTGGTGGGTAATTCAATTCCTACAAGAAAAGTTGTAAATTCATAATCAGCGAGTATTTCCAATGCTCTATTGGTTAAATTGTCAATAATCTCAAATTTACCTTCACAAAGAATGCATTTTTGATCAGAATCATTTTTTGGCAAGCGTTTGTTTAGGTGTTTCAAAGTTTCTTTGGCTTCTCTAGAAAAACCATTTGTTGAAAGAACCTTAAGCCTCTTCACACCCTCAACATTCTTCTCTGCGATAAGGTCGTTAGCTTGTAATGTTAAACTAATTTTTAATGCTTGACCTCGAACATTGTTTTCCATACTGTAACCAAGTAATGCAAACTGTCTGCCTAAGCAGTGGTCACAAAGCGGGTATTTACTAAGTATTTCGAAAGCTTTTTTTAAAATATCCATTCTTTTTAGCCTACTTGAAACCTGTGGGCATACCTTTCCCGCCACCTAAGCCAAAAGGAAGCTTCTTCTTGTGTTTGAACATCTTCAGCATTTTACGCATCATGATGTATTGTTTGAGAAGTTCCTTGACCTCCTTTTCAGATGTTCCTGATCCTCGAGCAATGCGCTTTGCCCTTGAAGAATTTAGCAATTTAGGATTCTCTTTCTCCTGTAGAGTCATGGATTGGATTATTACTCCCCACTTTTCAAGTCGTCCTTCGGCGGTGTTTAACATCTCTTCCGGAACATCTGAAGAAGACATACCTGGAATCATTTTGAGAACTTTTCCGAAAGGCCCCATTTTTTTAACTGCTTGGAATTGTTCATACATATCGGTTAAAGTAAAATTACCGCTCATAATTTCTTTAGCTTTCTTTTGAGGAACTTGAATTTCAGCGTCTTTTACTTTTTCTAATAGAGTTTCTAGATCACCCATGCCTAACAGTCGACCGACAAACCGCGAAGGAATAAAAGGTTCAATGTCTTCGATTTTTTCTCCAGTCCCTATAAATTTAATGGGGGCTCCAGTTGCGGCAACTGCTGAAAGTGCTCCGCCTCCCCTTGAGGATCCATCGAGTTTAGTTACTATAATTGCGCCGATGGGTGTTGCTTCATGGAAGGTTTTTGCTTGTGCAAGTGCTTGCTGACCGATGGTGCCGTCAATAACCATTATGACCTCGTCAGGTTTAATGTTCTTTTCAAGGTCCTTCATTTCCTTGATTAAATCTTTCTCTTCCTTATGCCTGCCAGCGGTATCAACAATAATAAAATCTTTTTCGACGAATTGCTTTAGACCTTCCCTAACCACTTTCACTGGGTCTTTTTGTTTTAGGTCACCAAAGAAGGGTGTATTTGTTCGAGTTGCAAGTTGCTGAAGTTGGGCATAAGCTCCTGGACGGTAAGTATCAGCACAAATCAATCCCACCTTTAAACCTCTCTTTTGGAAATACCTCGCCAGTTTAGCAGCGTGTGTGGTTTTTCCTGAACCTTGAATACCTACTAGCATTACGATTTTCTTTTTGCCCGGCTCCACTTTGAGTGGAACAGGCTTATCGCCAACGAATTTTGTTAATTCTTCGTAAACTACTTTTATTACGTGTTCGCGTCTTGAAACGCCTGGCGGAACTTTTTCTTTAAGTGCTCGATCTTCAATGTTTTTGGAGATTTGAAGAACAAGTTGGACATTAACGTCTGATTGAAGCAGAGCGCGTTGGATATCGCGGACCAGTTCCTTCACTGTGGCTTCATCAACTACGCCAGCTTTGAAAAGCTTCTTTATAGCGTTTGTTAGAGATGAACCTAAATTATCTAGTGCCATCAGAGTCTCCAGCCTAAACATCTATTGTTCTTTTAAATAAAGATTGCATCTTAAAACTGAAACAACGGAGGGTAATATTTAGGTGAAGCCTCAGTTCCCCATTAAAATATTCTTCACAAATCAGACGGCTCTTCATGCATCATTGGCTTCAATGCAAAAGGCTTCACGCTAGAACATAAACTTTAACGGAAATAAGAAGAAAAAATATTTAAATGATTATTTTACTCTGACGATTTTTACTTTTCCAAGGATCGCCCAGTATTCAATTTCAGCGCCAGCAACAAGTTTTACTTTTAACTCTGGCTCATCTGGAAATGGAGCATCTAAGTACTCATAGGTTTCCAAGTCCATTATCTGTACGCCAGTGGGGTTAATCGCGAAGACTTGACCTGTCCTTTTATCAATTATGGGGACCTCCGCTCCAAGGTCAACTGGTTTAACGAATTGTCTTTTTTGTCCGTCAAAAACGCCTATAGCAACGATTCTGGCTTTAGCTGAACCATGTTTTCCCGGTTTGGACTTGGCGATGTCTACTATGCGACAGGGTTCACCCTCAATCATCATGTAGCCGCCGACGCGTAATTCTCCAACATCTACTGGTTTACTCATACGCTCACCACAGTATCTTTCTATTTAATGCAATTCTGAACAACACGCATATATAGATTAAGGTTTACGCTAATAATGAGCTGTGGAAAAGTGTTCAAAAGCGTTGGTTTAGTTGCCCGCTACGATAAAAAATCGGCGCTGAAACTAACCGAAGATTTATCTGAGTACCTAAAAAAGAGAGGCTTGAAGGTTTACATTGAAGATACTCTCGCAGACAAAGTGACTACTAAAGAAGAATTTATTCCACTCTCAAAAATGAAGACTGATTTTATCATTACTATTGGGGGAGATGGAACCATTCTGCGAACTTGCCTCAATGTTCCTAAACCTGAGCCTCCGATATTAACAATAAACATGGGAGTCAGAGGCTTTCTAACAGAAGTTGAACCAAAAAAGGTCTATGATGCGGTAGAAAGAATTCTTAAAGGCGAGTACAAAATAGAAAAATGTGCAAAATTGGCCGTTTCAATTGGCAAAAAACCAATGCCCGATGCTTTAAACGATGTTGTCATATCTGCTTGTGAACCTTCAAAAATACTTTATTCGCAAATATGTAAAGATGGACAGCCAATCCTAAAATGCCAAGCAGACGGATTAATCGTTGCAACTCAAACAGGTTCCACAGGCTACTCACTTTCAGCAGGGGGACCAGTTTTAGACCAAGAAGTTGATGCCTATGTTCTAACGCCTATTTGCTCGTTAACGGTTTTTCATTCGCTTGTGTTTCCGGCTGATTCAACTGTGAGCTTCAATGTTGAAAGACCAAATGAAATGCTTATCTTAATCGATGGCAATTACCGAAAAATTGTAGCTGTTGAGGATATACTTGAAGTTACAAGGTCCAAAAACGTAACTTCGTTTATTCGTTTTGAAACCGATTTTTATGACAGGTTAAAGAACAGATTACTTTTTAAGGGAACAGAATGAATAACCAAGTCGACAGTCAACATAAACGCATTTTTGTTTTAGATACTTCGGCTTTTTTGGCTGGTTTTGATCCTTTTTCTCTTGGTGCAGAACAAGTAACGGTGCCAAAGGTTGGAGAAGAAATACTCAGAAATTCTATGATTAAAATGCGTTTTGAAACCGCGGTCGAATCCGGCAAAGTTAAAGTTAAAGCACCTTCCCAGCAATTTTCAGATACTGCTAAAGTTTCTGCGAGCAAAGTTGGTGACTCGTTTAAACTCTCAGAAGCGGACATTGAGCTTTTAGCGTTAGCCTTTGAACTCAAAGCCGCCGGGTACAATCCTCAAATTGTCACTGATGACTATTCAATCCAAAACGTTGCTACTCAAATGGAAATAGAGTTTTTAGCTATAGCCACTTTCGGAATCAAACGACTTTTAGAATGGATAAGATATTGTCCAGCTTGCCATCGTCAGTACCCAGCAAACTCTAAAACCTCTGAATGCCTTGTTTGCGGTACAGAACTCAAGCGAAAACCACGTCGAACAACAAACAAATAGTCTAAAATAACAACGTAAGTAAGAGTAAAACTAACCCTTCTGCCCCAAAGATTGGAACAACTATATGTTTTGCCTTCGAAATTGCTTTGTCTACGAGAGTCGTTATGGATTTGAGACGCTCTTCACCGATTACTCTAACATGTGGCACTATGAACGTCCGGCAACCAGCATTGCATTCTTCAAGGTTTGCTTTTGCCTTCTTTGCAACTTCACCTATGTACTGAATAAGCAAGGTTTGATTCATGACTTCACCAACGGGATGATATCCTTGCCTCCCAGTTATCGAAGCAGTAACAGCATGAGTATCTGTTGTAAAGACTTCGCTTGCTTCAAACCCTAGGTCAAGTAAACTTTTCAGAATTTTTTCGCGAAGACCAGGAACCATATTATTGCCATCTATAACTACATAAGCTGTTTTTTGGGTTTCTAATTGAATGATTATTGCAGTTATTCCTCCAGCGCCCATTCCTGCTTTAAGATTGAATTCATTGGGAAAAATAGTATGGGAACCGACGCTAAACGGTTTTGTCGGTAAGGCAACGGCTTTTTGCAGGCATTTAATACCCACTTTTTGCAATTCATCAAGATGCTCAGCTGAATCAACTATGTCAGTTAAACAGTTGTGACAATTAACAACTACGGAATTTGAGAGCCCTAATTTTTTTGCAGCCTCAGTAACTATATGTCCTAGCTCTTGTGGTAAATCTTCAGTCGTTTTTGGAGCCAATGTAAAAGACAAGAAAGCTGTGTCGCCGAAGATCTGACAAGAAGCCGTTGCAATGCCCTCTTTGACTTGGACAAAGGGCGAAGCTAAGATAGATTGAGGTTCAAACCTTGCCGAAGAGATAACTTGCTCAATTATTTTGTAGTTTTGTGCTTGTGAAGTTAAGTCAAGTTCATGTCCGAGAAGCCCCAATGGAACGCAGATATTAGCACCAAATTCTTTTTCGACTTCGCGCTTTAGAAGAGAAGGTAAAATGCTACTTCCTATGTTTTTGAATGGACCCGGATGGACCTGGGGAACGATTATAGCCGCTTTGTTTTTGGGATTCCCAAACTTTAGCATTGTCACTGAAATATCTGCGTCTTCACCCAATTCTTCCAGGTACTCTTCAAGAGGAGCATTCTGGTTATCTACCCAATTAAGTAAGAAAGCTCTAAATATTGGCAAAGCGGGTAAAGAAAAAAGATTTTTTCCTAAGCGATCTATAGATGAAAGTAAGAGAAAAACGGCGAGAAACCCGATTATTGGTGCTACAACAACAAAGAGCAACATTTGCCAACCAATGATTAGGATATTTGGGTAACCTGTCCAGAAAATAAGGAAAGCGGTTATGCAAAAGACAGGTTGCATTAAAGTTGATGACCACCGCTTAAAGGAGGACGCTGACGAGGTGGTGGTGAACACGATAAGTCTTAAAGTTACTACCACTGAGAATCCTAACAATGAAAGTTTAACCCAGAAAATCCATCCTAAAATAAAACCTAACCCCACGCCCAAAGATAGAAAGAAAACCCAGAAAATCCATCCAACTAGGGAAAGTACTAGAGTTCTCCGCATGGAAAAAATCGGGTCTTCTTTCAAAATTATTTTGCTAGTTACTAAATCAGTAAAAAATGTTATACCTAAAAGAATGAATCCCAAGAATATACTGTTAATCAGGGGGAAAATAGCAGAAGCGCATATGCTAACTCCAACAATACAGAGTACAACGATTGCAAGAATTGCTTTTCTGTATGATGGAAGAGTAAACATGGAGGAATAGTGTTTTTTCGCGCTATCCATTGAAGTATTAAGAGAATTATCTATCGCCAATTTTTATCTCTACAATGGAATTAACCTGCCATATTAAAATTTAGCTAAGTTTAAGTCTCAACTTTGGTACAATAAAGACAGTTTTTTTTATAACGTCAGGTAAACGATGTCTTATTTTATCATAAAGTAATCAAAAGCTACCGTCAACCAAATACCAAATAACTATAATACCGTGAAAGGTAACATACCTCAGCGGGGATATTGTTTTATCTTTAGAGCCACAATTGTATTAATTTGCTAAGGTTATGCCAGATCAAGAATTGCCCCCTTCAATATTTCATATGCTGGAAAGAAACGTGGGCAAAAAAATAAGAGTAATATTAGATCCAGCTTACGGTTTCGAAGGAACTTTAACCGCGGTTACCCACGAACCATCAGGAATCTGGCTCTCGGATGCCGAGGCTATCGTATTGCGTTCAACCATCGCTCAACCTATACCTCAGGTTGCAAGCCGAGAAGAAAGAAGTGAATTATTTCTGCATTTGAATTCTGTTCAAAGAATTGAAGTCTTGCATCCAACTTCTCCAAGACGTTAAAAAAAAATTAAACTGGGAAGAAGATTTTTGCCAAAACCGATATAACAATTAATGAAACCGCAAAGACTATTAGAAGTTCAGGTCGGATTTTGACTCCTTCTGTCTCTTCTTCGAAAAATCTGAGCAACCCTGCACTTGCAGCAGGCATTGGACCAGTATCTTTCTTTTTCTTCCTACTCACCAAATATACCTCTAAGTTAATGTGATACATGCCTTATCTTTTATTTGACTAATTAATCTTGCGCCTAATCTAAAAAACCATTCTCATTTTATTTTTGAGACTCTTTTAACATAAACTAGGAATGATGTCTAAAGAGCAAGAAAGAAAACTGTTTAAACGAAACTAAAAACATATTCATTGAGGAAAGTATTATGCAGATACATGAATTTCAAGAAATGATGAAGCGTCTGTACTTCCAAAGAGATTCTGAACGGGGGCTAAATGGAACTTTCAACTGGTTAATCGATGAAGTGGCTGAGTTAGGCGAGGAGTTGAAGGGAAATGACAGGGAAGCTACAGAGAAAGAGTTTGCAGATGTACTTGCTTGGCTCGCCTCGCTAGCAAACATTATGGGAATTGACCTTGAAAAAGCAGCACTCACCAAATATAATCACAAATGCCCAAAATGCCAAGGCTCACCTTGTCTTTGCGTTTTTTAGCCTAATCTTTTCTGCCCTAAACCAGTCGATAGCCAAACATAACGCCTATTGCCTTTCCTTTCAACACTACCGTCGTTTTTTAGAAGCTTAAGATGATAAGTAACAACACCATAAGACAAGCCTGATTCTTTTGCAATCTTGCCTGCATTGAACCCTTGATTTTCAAGTATAACCAAGATTTTTGTTCGGGCTATAAGACCGCAATGTACGTTTCTGATGTTTCTTAAGAAAGCATTCGGGTGCATGGATTCTCTGATCTCTGATTCCACCGAGTAAAATATGAGTGCGGTTTACCTTGAAAAGCTTTAGTCTACTTAAAATCAAAAAGCTTCGATTGTTTTGGCTTTTTATTATCAAACATTGTGGCTATCTCTTCCTTAATTAAGTCCATGCGTTGGGTATAATATTTAGGTAAACCGTATTTGTCGACAAGTTCTTGGGCTGCTACAAGATATTTCTCTATACCGCCTCGATAGACGGTAAGCGTTAATTTCCCACTGCAAGAGGGGCATTTGCCTTGAAGGGGTAATCGTCGAAATTTTTTATTACAAGATTTGCATCTGAAACCTTGAGTTGAGAAAGCACGCAAGTTACCAGCGATGTCTCGCATTAAATGCGTGTTTAAAACTTTTAAGGCGACACGTCTGGGGTCCACAGCATCGATTTTTTCACCTAATTCAAGTTGCATGTGAAGTTTTTCGATCATTGACTTGAATTCTTTGTAAGAACTGTCTGCATTACCGAGATTAATGCTTGAACAGGGAGTAGTAAATTGGAAACCTTCGTATTGTGCTTCCGTGCCTAATCTATGGCTAATTATGTCCATGATTGCACTGGCTGGGCGAGCATCAGACTTATCCAAAGTTTTCTTGTAGAATTCGATTGGATAAGTGGCACTTACGTCGAAGTCGTGGGCTTGGCGTTGCACCTCTTTAGTATTGACAAATGGAATAAGCAAGATTGGGGCGTCCATTATTCCACCTATCTGTGCAGGTAAGAAAATGCGAGAGAAATTAAGAAGTGTGTCCAGCCCAAGCATTATGGCGTCTTCGTCACCGTCGCAGTCACGACGTTTAGCTGAATGCCAGACCGGATGAGCATAAATCACGTTTCGGTCAGTAAAACCAGCAATTCTGCCTAAGATGCAAGCACATGTGTGAGGGGCTAACCCAAAAAGTATGTGCCCAACTAATTCCTCAGCTTTTCTTACATTGTAGAAAGCAGGTTGCTTGTAAACATATACTAGGAGGTCGTCGATGAAGGCAGCAATTTGGATAAAATATTTGGCCGCACTCCAAGGAATTACGACATCTTGAATTTTGAGTTCACACACTTGATTAGGATCTGTTAAGGGCAAACCTTGCGTGTCCGAGAGGTAACCCATTTGATGCATCTTTTCGATGGATACGCTGATTTCTATTGGTGTGATGTGTGTTAACGGGGCATTTGTGGCGTCAAAACGTATTGTACCATCCTTATAGACCGATAAGCCATGTTTCGCACGTAAAATTCCCTTTTCAATCATTTCCGGAGTCTTATCCAAGTTTGTTAGTCCCTTGACCCCGCGTAAAAGTTTAGGAGATGGATAGCCAAGTGAGGTGCACGCGTTACTGATTAGTTCTTTGAAGTTGATTGGTTGTCTCTGATACAATACCCCGTCTGTCTTACATGTGGAACAACCAGAATCTTTTACAGGTCTTCCGCATCGAGGGCAAGTTTTCTCGTGAACAGTTTCGCAACCGCAAGCATTGCATTTTACTTTTGTCGAATAATTTTTACAGATAGGACATTTTCGTTTTGTTATCTCAACAAAAACTGGACCCTGCTTCGCTGCTTCAACAAGGTCACGATGAGAACCTCCCTTCAAACCGACTGGGAATAGAACATGAACAAGCGGTTTCATTTCACGGTGCTTGGCTTTCTCTGGTCTACCCATGCGTCCACCCACGTATGTTGGTGATTTATCTTTAATCAGCACACCTGAAAGTAGACTTAATAACTCGAGAACCGAACCTGCTTGAATAGATTCATTTAGTCGGTTTGTGCCGTAGCCAAGAGTCATTCCTAAAGCAGCCGCATCCTGACCCGACAGTATTATTTTGCCGTCGATAATTTTATGGGGGACAAAGATTTTCCTTAGAGATTTAACCACATCTTCGATTACCAACCCTGTAATTTCAGATATCACTCCAGCCTCAACTTTGACATATGAGGAACCTAACCACTTCTGGAGATTTTCAACTTCTTGGACAGTATCTAAACTTGTCCAAAACAAAGTGGCATTAGGCGCTAATGGAATCCCCAAGTTTTGACTAAGCATTATTGCCTCATTTATTGTTGGTTTGTTTACGAATGGGTCAACTATGAAGCTTTGTAGCTTTTCTACCGAAAGCTTGCACGTCTCTGCCGCTTTTTTAAAGTCCTTTTCGTATCCTAATAAAATAGAATTCTGGAGGTCTTTAGCCCACCATTCTTCCACGTATCCAGAAGGTGGAAGTGCTTTATTACAATAAAGGAAATCGCCAAAATCAATTAGCATATCACCTAAGAAGAGGATTTTTTGAATCTTACCTTTAACTGTAGAATAGTTTTCTAGTGATACCCGAACCACCGAGTTATCATTTAGTAAAACCACAGGTTTTTCGATACTGTCAACAGGCATTGTGACACCGCCTTTCCCAGGCAATTCCAAACGCATCTGGGTACCAGCAGCTAAGAAACTCTCGACAACTAACATAGTCGCAGGATGAATCCCTACAGCCGAGAGTCCAGTATTTCTTGACCTACCGTATCTAAGCCTAAAGCCACCGCGTGTTGAAGGAAACGCGAAAATTGGCCTTCCTGCAATAACATCATCCATGAAACCGCCAGATTTTTTTTCAGATTTCTTTTTGAAATTTTTCAGCCATTCCCAACCTTGGAAACCGAGTTTATCGATAATCACAAAGACTTTCTGTGCACGCCCAACGATACCGTCATTGACAACTCGGAGTGCGCCTCCTCTAACACGATTTGTTTCAACTCTTTCTAAGTTACGATATGATGAGACCTCTACTGGGTCTGATTCGGTTCCAGTGCATTCAACTGGAATTAGGTTTAGAGCTTTTCTAAGTTCTTCATCTGGGATGTGGAATTGAAAACGCCCCACGGAACGTTCGTAGAGTCTTAATTCTTCTATGAAACGTGAAACTTCTTCTTCGGTTGGCTTATACTTGTCAAGATCCAATTCTCTTCGCACGTAATCGCCTACAACCAAAGTTAAAGCTTGGTCTGTACCTCCTGCTGAACGAATAGGTCCAGCAAAATAGACGGCAAGATAACGTGTTTTGTCAGAATTAGTTTTGATTTTAACTTGAGCTATACCTTGAATTGGTGCAGCAGTTAAGCCTTCAGTAAATATTGCTAGTGCAGTTCGAATTGCTTGCTCAGCTAGTTGCTCTTGTTTTTGTTCTGTCTCTGAGAACTTTCCTTGAGCAATTTGCTGCGCTACCTTAAAAGCCACTTCTTCTCTTGGCATCTTAGTGCTCAATTCACGGATGCTAAGGGCAACTCCTTTTGGTCCTACTAATCCTTCAACTAAATCAGCGATGTCTTGAGCAACGATACATTCTGTTTTTAAAGCTGGATCAAGCCCTTTAGATCTGGCGTTATCGCTTATTGTATATAATCGTTTAAGCTCAGCTTCCATTGCGTTAACGTATTTTTGATAGCCTTTGCTAATATTCAAAGTAAATTGCTCACAGCGCAAGATATGATATTATGGGTTATTTTGGCTTTCTAAAAGAAAGAGAAAAACCAACCAAAGGTAATTAGGCCTTAATGCCCTTTATGGCACAGATAATTTCGGAAACCCGTTGTTTTGCATCACTTGATTCAGTGACATTTCCTGTAACAATTATATCTGCACCTGCCGAGGCGGCTATGAAGGCTTGTTCTTTATTCTTTATTCCACCGCCGACTATTAGCGGAATGTCAATTAGGTGTTTAACTGCCCTAATCATTTCGGGAGGAACAGGGTTAGCTGCTCCAGAACCACCTTCAAGATAGATAAAACGCATTCCAAGGTATTGTCCTGCAAGAGCGTGAGCAGCTGCAAGTTCAGGCTTGTTATACGGAACTGAGATTGCTTTTCCAACTATACCAGCTGTTCCGCCGTCGCCAACGATTATGTAACCCATTGAAATTGGTTCTAAACCGTACTTTTTTACAAGAGGTGCACCCAAAATTTGTGCGCCTATGAGAAAATAAGGGTCAACTGAATTAAGCAGAGACATAAACCAAATTGCATCAGCATGACAACTTATTCCTGTTACGTTATTTGGAAAAAGAATTGTAGGAAGATCTATTTTGGATTTAATGGCTTTTATTACTTTGTCGAGATGATTTTCAGAAACAAATGTTGAGCCTCCAATCATTATGGCAGCTGTTCCGCTGTTTTTGGAACTTTCAGCAATCCGTGAGGCATCAGCAGCAGACACTTTTTCAGGATCTATTAGGGTTATGTGGATTGAGCCATCAGTTTTTATTTTTTCGAGCAAGTACCTTTCAATAGGCCCTAGCATAACAGTAATCCTTCAATTACTCTTTTTTTATGTTTGTCACCGGAGTTCTTTTCTGGGGACCATAAACTCGATCAGTTAACATGCAGTAAACGTCGACTTCTCCTTGTGCGGGTTTAACAGGAAATTCTTCCTTAAGACCACAACTACTGCATTGAGCAGTGGAATGACCATCTTCTCTGAAAAGTTCTACTTTAACGGTTTCTTTTCCGCATCTTGGGCAAGAGAAGAATTTAGGTAAACGTTTTTTTGGAATATGAACAACTTTTTTCCTTCTTCGCCCCAATAATACAACCTTCTGAATCGACTGGTAATGTCATTAATATTTATACTTGTCCTTAAATACTTGCCTACTAACCATGAATTATGAGGCTGCAATAATAAGTGAAGTTAACACCTTCCCTCTTAGAGATAGATTTTTTTGAGACTCAAAAAAGGATCTGCCGTTTCATCAAAGAATATGTTGAAAACGCTGGAGCAAAAGGAATTGTACTTGGACTATCTGGAGGAATCGACAGCGCAACCATCGCGGCTTTATCAAGCCTTGCAATAGGAGGCGAAAACGTTTTAGGGCTTATGCTACCTGAGAACGAGAACTTTAATCAGAAAGATGTTGACGACGCAAAAATTGTTGCTGATCAATTTCATTTTAAGACTCAGATATGCGACATGTCAAATGCCCTTAACGGCATTTACGGCGCAATTCCCATATTTGATTTATCGGATAAGATCTGTAAGGGAAATATCAAGGCACGAACAAGAATGATATATCTCTACTACTATGCTAACAAACAAAGTAGAATAGTCTGCGGTAGCTCCGATAAGTCAGAGACGATGATGGGCTATTTTACTAAGTGGGGAGATGCCGCAGCGGACATAGCTCCAATCATGGACTTATATAAGACACAAGTTCGCAAACTTGCAACCAATTTAGGACTCCCAAAGGAACTTACCCAAAAACCATCAACACCTGCCCTTTGGCCTAACCAGTTGGCAGAGTCTGAACTTGGAATCAAGTATGAAGATTTGGACCTAATTCTTTTCGGGATTGAACGATTTATGTCAACTGAAGATGTTGCCGAGCAAACAGGTATCGAGAAGAAGCTTGTTGATAAGATAAAGAGTAGGTGGCTTGCAAATGAACATAAAAGAAAAATGCCGCTTGCTCCAAAAATTGGGTTTAGAAGTGTGGGAAACGATTTTAGGCTTCCAAGACATACCTATTGAAAGTGTTCTCGAATGAAAAGTAAGATTAAACTTGCACTCGCTCAAATAAGCAGCAAACGAGAAAGTAAAAGAGATAATCTGCTTAAAATCGAAAAGTTAACTTTGAAAGCCAAGCAGCAAGGAGCAGATCTAATTATCTTCCCTGAGCTTTCGCTTACGGGCTATGTCATTTTAGATCAGGTCTATGAATTAGCTGAAACGATACCTGGAACGTCTACTCAGAGAATTGAGGATTTAGCAAAGAAAACAGGGATGTATATCATTTTTGGAATGCCTGAGCTTAGCAAAAAAACCAAAGCGATAATCTTTAACACCGCCGTTTTTGTTGGACCCAAGGGTTTAATCGGCAAATACCGCAAAATGTATCTGCCAACGCACAGTGTTTTTGAAGAGAAAAGATATTTCCGTCCAGGCTACGATACATCCGAGTACCAAACTGAATTGGGAAACATTGGGTTAACGATTTGCTATGATGTTTTCTTTCCAGAAGTGTATAGGTTGACTCGACTGAAAGGGGCACAATTGATAATCTGTATTTCTGCGTCTCCAGCCGTACGGAGAAACTATTTTGAGATCTTAACTTCTGCCCGTGCATTGGAGAATACGGCTTTTCTTGCATATGTTAACCTTGCTGGAGTTGAGGATGGCCTGCAATTTTGGGGAGGAAGCCGCCTTGTCGGCCCTACTGGCGATGTTTTGGCTAAGGCAAAGTACGATGAAGAAGATTTTATCGTCTGTGAAGTGGATTTTGACGATTTAAGGACAGCAGAAACGTTTATTCCAACGCTTAAGGACTTACGGCCTGAACTTTTTGATAAACTAAAGGATTATTCCGAGCTTCTTTAAGCGTCACACAAAAAATCTTTCTCCGTAGCCACATATCACAATTGAATCACAGCCCGTGATATCAACAGTTTTATGGTGAAATCACAGTGATTTTTGCTCGTGATTGGTGACGTCACGGAACGTTCCTATTGTTGATAAGTTAGGCATTTATGTCAAAAACTGTGTTTTAATTTGTGTAAAAATGAAAACGTATGGGTTTTGTTTGGATAAAGTTGTCTAAAAAAACGAGAAACATCTTTGGAAGAGATTACAAAAGTGTATTTTTTGTTTAAAGTTCCTACTATAACTCGATTTGGATTGCCTATAATTTAACCTTATTTATGTTAACTATGGCAAAATATGCCATAAACACCAAATAAGCATTATTTTTAGGTTATTTAGCTGTTTAAACGAATATTTACAGGCTTTATTGGACAATTAGTATGATGTTTGACCTAGCTAAAACTTAAAAAGCAGGCTGGGAATACAAAACTGTATCCATTCAGAGCATGGGAGATAGTGTCACTTTGAAGCTAAAAGATGGTGTACAAGCATGGTTAAATGGGGCATTAAACGACCCTATAGTCAAAATCCTGGCTAAGAACAGTCAATTAACAAGAACTCAACTCGAAACTCTGCTAATAGACGTTTTAGCCGAGAATATATCAGATAAACAGCTAAAGTACGATGAAAAAGCTGCCTTAAGATTAACTAAGGCTAAAATAAGCCGCGGCTCGTTTAATAGGACTTTAAAACAGTCCAAAGAAAACGTAATAAAATCGATCTACACAGTACTACTTTTAGGGTATTTGGGTGTTTTTGAGAGCCCAACTCTTGACCCGTATCTCGAAATAGCCAATAAACTTCACGAATATGTCGAGGCGCACCAAGACATCCCAGGGAAGGAAGAGGAACTAAAAGATCATCTAAAAGTCATAGAAATCATCCGTGAGGAGCTCGAAACGAGCCTAAAACAGCTTTCTAGTCCATCAAAAGAGATTCTGTGACGTCACAAATCACAGGCAATAACAACTTTTTCCCGTACCAAAAATGATATTTCAAACATGAAATTATAACTATAATAAATGCTTTAATTAATAAAATAACCTCATTTTAAACCTTAACGATTCTGTTGCAATGACTTTTTGTTACAAGTCATTTGGCTGTGATGTGTGATGTCATAGTTAACATGTGATAATGTGACCACAAACCTTAAAAAGTCCATGGAATTACTGTGATGTGTGATGTTACTGCTAAAATCACGCGTAAATCACAGGGGTAATACATCACGGTCGACTTTACACCAATACTCATTGGCATCCTGTTAGCTGCAACATCAGCAGCGTCATTTGAGTATTACAGACAAATACGTAAAGCACAAAAAGAATACGAAAAAGCCAGAGACTTTGTCGAAGATATTGTGCTAAGTTTCAATCGGGAGCTAAAACGTGAAGCCGACAAATTAGATATAATCACATTCAAAGTTGAAGGTAACTCTGCAAAAACAGATACCAGCCTAAAGAAGATAGATAACGTGGAAAAAAGGATAAAGCCATTCGAAGAACAAATTGGCGTCATAACACAAACAATATCACAAAACCTCTCACAAAATAACACAAACATACTTTCAGGGTTATCAGGTTTAGAGCTAAAAATAAAAGACATAGAAGCAACTCAAGAAACACTGCGAGTAAAGATTACGGGTTTTGAAGAACAAATCCGAAAAATCAACATTGCCCCACCTGAAATTAGGAGTGAACCCGTTATAATGCTAAAACGTGACAAAGCCATGGCCTCATTAACTGACACTGAAATATCAGTTCTAGAAATTTTATCCAAAGAAGGGGCGAAAACGGCACCTGAAATCAAAGAAAGAGTTCACCTTAGCAGGGAACACACGGCAAGATTGATGAAGAAACTCTACGAAGAAGGATATCTGGAGCGAGAAGCTGGCAAAATTCCATTCAGATACAGCATCAAAAAAGAAATGGAGAATCTGATGCAAAAAGCTGAAAGCAGCCAATCGTAAATTTAAAAGAAGCTTCGAAATAGTTTAACTAAAAAAAATTTGGATTCAAACATCCAAACCTGGATTGAATTAAATTGTTTAGAGCTTGGTCTCGGTTATTTTATATGTTGTTTTATGGTTGTCGCTTGGGAAAGGTTTGGCACGGACTTGTATTTCAAGGAGTTTGGTCCACCCGTTCTAAGCAGCATACCTTTGGTTGACATCCTTGAAAGATATGTTGAAACTGTGCTGAGGCCGACGGGTTCTTTGAGTTCCTGCTCGTAAATTGACTGTATATCCTTTGAAGAGAACCAAATCAAAGGAAAGTTTTTCTGGATAACGAGTTGAACCTTTTCAAAACGTGACAAGGTCTTGTTAGGTAAAGCCGTACCTGTATTCGTACTAAGGTTTTCTCCCGGCGCACTTCCCAGCAACTCTACCAGATCCAGAAGGCGCAAAGCTTTTTCTCTGGTCACTTGACCCTCAAAAGCAATAGTATATCGATTACCATCGCTATCGAACAGCTCAACGCGCATTTTCCGAGCCGGCATCTGGTATACACCTTAAGGTTGTTCACAACTTTATGCTTCACACCTTATAGCTGTTATGGTGAATCATGGTAAATAAATAAGCGATTTAGATGCTCATAAATCTATATCGGGTGTAATTTGAAGTTTGTTTGTTATTACCAGCTTCACAGTAAAAAGAAACGTCTGAAATAATTCAGTTCAGCCTTGGTTATACTTTTCCAGTAGAAGCGTAGGGGTGCCTTGTTCACATGTAAAAGACCTAAAAATGGTAATTTACCAGAATCAAAGCTTGATAAATCAACATCTTCTCTATCAATTCACATCTATTCACAGTTTTGTGAATGAAAATCCTGGAAAAGACAACTAAAAAAATTGTTAAAGAAACTTTAACTTGAATTCAGTTAAGCCATATTACAATTTGTCACATAGAAGCTATCGCATGGACAATTTACTATGGAAAAATGGTTGGAGACGCACCCCTATGTTTCCTCTCGAAGTATTTAGGACAAAAAGAACACAGGTGAGGCTGAAAAAATATTTGCAGAATGTTTGTCTAAATTCTTTGATAGCAATTATTAATATATAAAAAAACATCTTACCTATCAGAGTATATAATTGTATATATATTATTTAGTGATTTTCTTTTACTAAGCTTTTTTCTCGAGTAGAAACATTGGGGTGTGTGTGCTCTCGCTTTGTTTGGTTATTATCGTTTGTTTTCATTGTTTTTTAGGAATGTTGTGTTCTAAAACTATTTTTTTGTACTATAGACTTTATCTGTTCCACACGAAGTAACGGTGTTACCTCTGAAGCAGTGTGGGATAGTGAATGGGCAACTCAAGCGTATTAGATGATGTATTCGAAAACTTCGTAAACGGAGTTAAATTGTTCAAAGACCGCGAGGTCTTAAGACATGATTATCTTCCGGAAAAACTTCCACACCGTGAAGACCAGATTCGATTGTTAGGTGCAACTGTTGCTCCAGTCTTGAGAGATTCACGTTGCTCAAATATTTTCATTTATGGAAAAACTGGAACAGGAAAAACAGCCGTAACAAAATATGTTTTAAGCCATCTGGAATCCAAAGCAAAAGAATATGGTGCACAAGTCAAATTCTGCTACATTAACTGTCGTATGACAGGTTCAGAATACAGGGTTTTCGCAGCCTTAAGCCAAAGTGTAGGATTAACCATTCCCTTCACTGGTTTATCAGTAGGTGAAGTCTTTGACAGGTTCCGCTCAGGGTTAGAACAATCAAGGATAATATTCATCATAGTTTTGGATGAGGTTGACGCCTTGATTAAGGAACATGGCGACGCTTTCATGTATGAGTTAACAAGGATAAATGAAACGTTAACCAAAAGCAAAGTTGCCCTAATTGGAATCTCAAATGATCTTCGCCTAAAAGAATTCTTGGACCCGAGAGTATTCAGTTCATTAAGTGAAGAAGAACTTGTCTTTAGGCCATATGATGCTGGGGAGCTTCGAAATATTTTGCTAGAACGATCAAAATTGTCTTTCCAAGATGGAGTTCTTTCAGATTCAGCTTTGAGTATTTGCTCAGCTTTGGCTGCTGCGGAACATGGTGATGCTAGGCGTGCTTTAGATCTGTTGCGTGTTGCTGGCGAAGTTGCTGAGCGTTCAGGTGCAAAAACAATTACTGAGGAACATGTACGCCAAGCAGAGAAACATATTGAACACAATCGAGTTATTGAAGCTCTCAATAATCTGACGTTGCATTCAAAGTTAGTGTTGCTGAGTGTTTACCACCTAAATAGGTCGAGCGCTACTACAGGCGAAATATACGATATTTACAATGAACTATGCGGTGAAATGGGCGCTGGGCTTCTAACACAGCGTCGTTTAGGTACTTTGGTCAACGAGCTTGATTCGATGGGTCTTGTGAACGCAAAAGTTGTAAGCATGGGACGATACGGCAGAACTAAAAAGATTAGGCTTGAGATATCTCGCAGTTTGATTAGAGACGTCTTTAGTAGCGATAATCGTTTTAATCGATTGATTGAGTATTCACCCCAAGCTTCTCGCAAAAACCCAAACCCCCTCACTTAGACATCGTTAAAAGATAAAACGGTGGTCTGAAGAGTCTGAAGGTTCACAACGGGCACCAGTCCTGGTGTAGGAACCAACCCTAACTTTTCCATGTAATCAGTTTGTTCTTGCCACCCGCCAGAATTAACCACAAGCACTCCACGGTAATTGCAAAGACCATTAACATGTACGTGTCCTGCATGAAAAATGTCTGGAACTTTGTCGATTACGAGGTAATCGCGGTTTTCCGGGGAAAGCATGGTTTTTCCACCATAGACGGGTGCTAAATGTCGTCCTTGCATGAGTAAACGCATCGATTTTTCTGGGTGCTGATGGTCCATGCCAGGGATAACTGATACTATGTCATCTAAGCTTCTGCCGTGGTACATGAGTACTTCTACACCATGAATGCTTAGTAGGCATGGACTACCTACTGAGTGTATGTTCTTTTTGCCTTGAATAGCAGTCAAATATCCTTCTGGAATTGCAGGTTGTGGCAGGGATTTTCGTGCTGCATCATGGTTACCTGGGGAAAGAATGATTTCAATGTAATCTGGGATTTTTTCTAAATATTTAATTGCAAAATTGTATTGCTTATGCAAATCCCTTATGGTTAGCTCGTTTTGTTGCCCAGGATAAATGCCTATGCCATCCACAATGTCACCAGCAACAAGAAGATATTTAACACGGCTGGCTATCTGGCGCATTTCAGGGGTTCCATACTTGCCCATTAGCCAGAGGATGAAGCGTTTGAATGGCTCTTTGGTAAATTTTGTGCTGCCAATGTGGATGTCCGATGTGAGGACAGCATAAACTGGTTCTTGTGCTCTTTGTGGCACTTTTCTGCCTACGTCAGGAAAAATTATATCTTCAGCCATCAGCAATTCGCTTCTTGTTTTGACGACGGCAGCGCAAAAAACCTGATCTGGTAGAAGCGTGAGTGCTTTCTTCTTTACTTCTTCAGGGGCTTTTTTAGAAACAATAATAGTAGCGCTTCCATGTAAATCCTCGACGGAAAGAATAATGTTATTTTTTGAATCCCTTTTGTCTGTTAGCATGCAGATTATTTTAATCTTGGTTTTTGGAGGCGATTTGAGAGCTTCGATGATTGGGGTTGCTGCTTTAACATCAATCCTTTGCCTCAGGATTTTTTCGATTCGTTTAAACCTATCTTGAAAATAAAGTACATACTCGTCCAATGTACCGTTTGAAGTGAGTTTTCCAGTAGCGTCTTCAAGGATATTGATTTCTGCTGCAATGTCTCTTGCGTACGGATAAAACTCTGGTTCAATGGAACTTTGATATTCCTCAATAGATCGTAGTTGAGGTTGTGGAACAATATTCAATGGACTACTTTGAGGCTCAGATATTTGAATTAGCGGACCAGATTCAATGACTTGTAGAAGCGGTTCTAGGAAGCTTTTCTCAATAAACATCGGTTTATCTTGTAATCCTTGGATTCTCTCAAGCGCCAAGTTCATAATTTTTGCAGGATCGTTGGTTTGGGCGTTTTGAATTAGGAACTCGAATGCTTCGCTATTTAATTGATATCCAGCTTCCATAGTTGCTTGGATTGCACGTTGGAGTTTTTCCTGGGCACTCATTGACTTCTTGCCTTTAACCAATGTTTCCTGCTAGGGTTTTTTATGTTAGCCACTTATGCTTTTGAGTTATTAACTGTTTTTCGTTTTGTGTCTTTTTTTTGGAGAAGCTTCTCGTTGCTCTTTATTTATTTTAAAAGTGTTTTAAAGTGTTGTGACATGTTTATTGATGATTTTTAAGAATTAATTATTGTTAATTAACTTAATTTATATAACTGGACTTTAGTTTAGATACATTATATCTTCCTTAGGTGTATCAATATGGGTGATTTACGAAAAGTCCAACAAACTCCAACAGGCACGTTCTTTGTTTGTGTGCCGCGAGACTGGGCTCAAAAGAATGGCCTAAAAAAAGGTAGTCTAGTTAATTTGGATATGACTGCAGACGGTAAACTTCTTATCGACTCAAAATATGATGTTGAACAGCAACCCAGAGTTGCATTTTTAAAGGTTAGTCCTTTTTTAGGAAGAGAAATTGTCGGGCACTACCTTCTTGGATATGATATTATTCGTATAGAAGCTAAAGATCGAATTGATTCAAATGTTAGAAATCTAGTTAAATCTACAGCTGAGTCTCTTGCTGGTTTGATGATTGTTGAGGAAACCACTTCAATGATTTCACTTCAGTGTTTGATGCAGCAACAGCCTTTTACTTCTCCTGAAAAAATTTTACAGCGCAATCATGCTAGTGCAGTTCGAATGATCCGGGACGCAGCTACCTCTTTTGTTAATGGTGACATGGATTTGGCAAAGAATGTTATTGAAAGGGACGTGGAGAACAATAAGTTCTATTTTTTATTAGTGAGAATTTTGCGCACGATTATTCAAAATCCACGTTTAAGTGAGAAGATTGGAATTACCCCAATAGAATGCTTGGATTATCGTTTAGCGGCAAGTCTTATCGAAGGTTTAGGTGATGCATGTGTGCAAGTAGCTTCAAACACTATTGCCCTCAACGGAATAAAATTATCTGATGAACTGCGAAAGCTGCTAATTGATCTACAATGCGTTTGTTACGACGCCAATGAGCAAGCTCTCAAAGCTTTCTTAGTTAAAGATATTTCATTGGCTGAGAATGTACGTGGTTTGAGGGGGAAAATCGAGGTAACTTGCTCTAAAGTTGAAGATGTTTCCAAAGAATCGTTTGTGGATTTGATGCCCCAGATTTTGGCTGTGGTGTCTTTTCTCAAACAAATTTATGAGGGTAGCGTCGACATGGCTGATTTAGTTGTTTAATTTTTTTCAGCTTTTAATGTCTACCAGTTGCTGAAAATGCAAACAAAGATCTTTGATTCCATTTTTCTGTAAAAGATTTTTTTAGAGAGTTTTAAGCTTAAAATAGTTTGGTAAAGGGTTAAATTTACTGGTTCGTATTCACAACGGGGATAACTCGCATGGTAAATACTGTTGATGAAGTAGCAAATGCACTCTACTTATCAGGTTGCTTAAAGTTCGGCAGCTTCAAGATTAAATCAGGAGCAACAAGCCCATACTATATTGATCTGGCCCGTGTTCTATCCTCACCAAAGCAACTATGCACTATAGCTGAATCTGCATCCAAAAAAATAACTCAGATAATGGCTACTAATAGAATCGACAAGTTAGCTTCTATCGAACTTAAAGGTGCTTTGATTGTGCCAAGCATTGCGTGCATCCTAAACTTGCCTTGCGTTATTGTAAGAAAAGAGGACAAATCATACGGTGTAACCGGTAGAATCGCAGGGGCAACTGTAGCTGAAGGAGATAACATTCTTTTCTTCGACGACGTAATAAGTGAAGGATTATCAAAAGTTGAAGGAATAAAACCTCTTCAAGAACTTGGCGCCAACGTTAAGCATCTGATGGTTGTAGTAAACCGCGAACACGGGGGGAAAGAAAAACTGGAGAAACTCGGTTATAAAGTTCATGCTTTGGCGACCATAACAGAAATTGTGGGTTCACTCTATCGTGAAAAAAGTATTTCTAAGGATCAGGCCAACAATGTCTTGAATTACGTCAAGAACTTTCAAATGAGTTAAAATACTATATTTCCAAAAAAAGAGAAACCCTATATTTAATGACTACCACTTCAAAAGAATATACTCTTAAGGAGTATCATAAAATGCAGGACCAAAAGCAAGTAGTAGAAGCCATGCTTAAGCCAGAAGCTTATGCTCAAGACCCTGGCATTATCGAACTAATACAAACTCATATATCCTTTGTTTTCTTAACCAAAAACTTCGTTTACAAAGTAAAAAAGGCGGTGAACTTCGGGTTCCTAGACTTTTCAACTCTTGAGAAAAGGCATTTGTTCTGTGAAAAGGAGTTGGAACTTAATAGACGTCTTTGCCCGGAAATTTACCTTGAAGTAGTTCCAATTAAAAAATCAAACATCATTAAAATAGATGGACAAGGCGAAATCATTGAATACGCCTTAAAGATGAAACGGCTTCCACAAGAAAGAATAATGACTGCACTGCTTAGAGAAAATAAAATTGACAAAAAAATTATTGACAACATTGCGCAAATAGTTGCACAATTTCATTCAAGCGCCCAAACAAATCTTGAAATAAGTCAGTACGGCTCTATAAAAATAGTGAAAACTAATTGGGAAGAAAACTTTTCTCAAACCACAAAATACACGCACAAAACAATCTCTCAGGATGAATTCCAATTCATCCAAACCAAAATCAATAATTTCGTTGAAAAAAATAAATCTCTTTTTGAAAGCAGAATAACTAACAATCGAATAAGAGATTGTCACGGTGATTTACATTCAGGAAATATCTTCATAACCGATAAAATATGCATATTCGATGCAATTGAATTTAATGATCGCTTCCGGTATTCCGACGTTGCTGCTGACGTTGCTTTTTTGGCCATGGACTTGGATTTCCAACATCACTCTGACCTCGCTAACTATTTCATCGAGAGATATCTCGCATTTTCCGAAGACCAGCAATTAACTCAGCTTCTATCATTTTACAAATGCTATAGGGCGTATGTAAGGGGAAAAGTAATCAGTTTCAGAATAGACGACCCGAATATTACATCCGAAGAAAAGATAATTGCAATCCAAGAAGCACAAAAGTACTTTAAATTAGCCTCTGAATATGCAAAAAACCTTTAACCAATACTAAGTTTTAGCGAACTGGTTGGCAACAAAGTCAGGAATTTGGACCGTGCCCATTACGATTGGTTTTTGATGACAATCGCTTCCTCCAGTCATTATTAATCCTTGGTCTATTGCAAATTTTGAGTAGTGCATAGTTGCTTCGGTGGTGTTTCTTGAGTGCCAGCATTCAACTCCATCAATGTAGGGTAACATTTTTTCTTTAATAATATTGGTTTGTTCAATGAGGTCTTTTGTTAATGAAATCAGCGAGGTTCCATGAGGATCGTTGGGGTGCGCTAGAACGAGTTTTCCACCGGCGTTCCGAATGATTCTTGATGCTTCTTCCAGGTATAGGGGAAATTTTGAGACATCACATTTAACGAGATACTTGTCGAAGGCTTCTTGGCGATTTTTTACGATTCCTTTCTTAATCAAGTAATCCGCTATGTGAGGCCTTCCAAGTACGCCATCAACTGATGCTTCAATCTGCTTTAGATCATCGTTGGTTAACTCTGATATGTTTTCTTTTTTAAATTCAGTATTGAGATTGTCAAGAATTTTAATTGCTCTTTCTTCTCGGTACTTAGCTATTGTATTTAGTTTGCTCTCCAAAGCAATGTCTTTGGGATCGAATTGATAACCCAAGAAATCCAATGAAATTGCTTTTCCGTCTTGATACTTCGGGTGAGAAAAAGTCACGTTCAACTCTACTCCAGTGACGTATCTGACGGCTTCTTTTTTTGAGAATTCTGATGCGTGGGTTTGGCAACCGATGCCATCATGGTCTGTAATTGAGAGGAATTGTATGTTTCTTTTTTTGGCTTCTTTAAGAATTTCTTTAACGGAAAATATTCCGTCTGAGTTTCTTGAATGGATATGTAAATCAATATTCATTTATGACTTTACCTTTTATCTACTCCAACAACGAACCAACATTCAGTCTCATCATGGCAGGTATCAACCGTTAAGTGAGTCACTTTAAGAGTTGGATACTTCTTTTTTAAATCATCAATGTCAACTGGTTCAAACTTTTTCTTGTTTGCAATGTAAGCTTCTTCCGTTAACGCGTTTGATTCATACTTTTCTTTAGTTCGCTTCATAATTCTATTTATAGACACTTCTTGTGGGCAACTAGTTTGTAATATGACAAAAGTCATGTTGTTTTTTGCGGCTATCTCAGCTGCGCGCCTTCGGAGTTCTTGGGTAACAAAAGTAGCATCCAAGATTAAGCCATTGCTACTTTTTGATGCAATTTGGTCTGCACGTCGGAACACTTCATCATAGACTGATAAACGCTTATTCATATTTCCAGCAACTTTTACATCAAAAATATCCTCATTTTTGAGTACTTCTAGCCTTATCAAGTCACTGCGAAGGATTGGGTATCCTTTGATTTTGGAGACTACCTCTGCTGTTTCGGTTTTATAGCTTGCAGGTAATCCACAAGTTATTAGAAGTATTCTTGGTTCTAATTCCTTTTTTATAAATGAGGCGAAGGGCTCTTTCACTATTATCCGCTCAAATGTAGGTCTGAGCATTGGATAATTAAAATTTTTCGAATATAAAACGCCTATATGAACGATAGATTAGGCAAATTCTAAATAGGAAGAAGACACATGTTTTGAAAAAGAAGGAATATTCATGGAAGGGTTCCAAGTTAAAGATAAAAGTTTAGCACCTCAAGGTCATTTACAAATTGAATGGGCAGCAAAACATATGCCTGTCCTAAACATCATAAAAAATAGATTTGAAAAAGAAAAGCCGCTAAAAGGACATACCATAGCTGCATGTCTCCATGTTACTAAAGAGACCGCAGTACTCATCAAAGTGCTTATCGCAGGAGGCGCCAACGTAGCACTCTGCGGGTCTAATCCTCTCTCTACCCAAGATGATGTAGCCGCAGCCCTAGCAGATAGTGGTGTACACGTTTTTGCTTGGAGAGGACAAAACACCGAGGACTACTACAAATGCATAGACAAAGTTCTCGATTATAAACCAACGATAACAATGGATGACGGCGCAGACGTCGTAGGTATGCTTCACAGTAAACGTCCAAACCAACTTAAAGATATCAAAGGCGGGACAGAAGAAACTTCCACCGGAGTGGTGCGCCTAAAAGCCATGGAGCAAGATGGGAGTCTAAAATACCCCATCGTGGCAGTTAACGATGCCTACACAAAATATCTTTTTGACAATCGTTATGGAACAGGACAAAGTACTATAGACGGTATAATGAGAGCAACTTCAGTTTTGCTTGCTGGCAAAAATTTTGTGGTCGGAGGATATGGTTGGTGCAGCAGAGGTATAGCTATGCGTGCAAAGGGCTTGGGAGCCAATGTTATTGTCACCGAAATCCAACCAACTCGTGCATTGGAAGCAGTTATGGATGGATATCGAGTTATGCCTATGATTGAAGCAGCACCCATCGGTGACATATTCGCTACAGCTACAGGCGATATAAGCGTCATTCGTAAGGAGCACATGGAAAAAATGAAGGATGGCGCCATTATGTGCAATAGCGGACACTTCAACGTAGAAATAAATATTCCAGACTTAGAATCGCTAACTAAAGCCAAAAGAACGATGCGCCCAAACATGGAAGAGTACGCTTTGAAAGATGGAAGAAAACTCTACCTTCTTGCAGAAGGAAGACTAGTAAACCTGGCAGCAGCAGAAGGTCATCCATCCGAAGTTATGGATATGTCTTTTGCAAACCAAGCATTATGCTCAGAATACATCGCAAAAACCGCCAAACTGCAAACCAAAGTTTATACTGTACCAAAAGACCTTGATGAGAAAGTTGCTGAGTTAAAGCTCAAATCGATGGGAATATCAATCGATGAACTTACAGCTGAGCAGAAAAAATACCTTTCAACTTGGGAAATGGGCACGACATAATCAATCCAGCGATTAAAAACATGACAAACTTTAAATTGATTAAGCGAATACATGGCTATAAAGTGGTGAATCACTAAATGGTTAGTAAAGATCAAGCAATAGGTGGAGCAATACTACTCGTTTGCGTAGTCGTCGCTGTAGTTTACTTAGTAGCACTATTTGGTTATCAGCAACTTATCCAGCCTTGGCTTAACATTGGCTCATCAGTCGACGTTAGGTTCTGGCTCATTGCTGTACCTGTATTCGTAGCCTTCGTAGCTATACTTTTCATAGGCGCATGGATTGGCTGGACAATGGCAACAACACCCCCTCCTAAACCAATCGAAGAAATCACAACTGAAATCGAAGATAAAAAAGAAGAGCCAAAAGTCGAAGAAACCGAAGCAATGAAATCAACTGAAGCGCCATCTACTGAAGACAAACCAGCAGCAAAGAAAAAGAAGTAAATTTACTTCAATCTTTTCTTACAATTTTCCTTTTCAGTTTTTTTGTTTTTAATTATAAATCAACCTATATTAGGTTAATATAATAAAATCTAATATTATTATTCCAGTATTTTTTTAACATGAAATTCAATAATGTTTTTGAAGACTATTAGCCCTCTAATTGCAAATAGTAAATTGGCGGTCCGAAATGACTAAAACGTTGAATTTGCAGGCTGCCAAAGCCGCCTCTACATGTTAAATTTTTTGAATGAAAAATATCGCTTAATGGTTTTTTGGTTGATAAACACACCAAGGATCCTCTGCTAAATAATCGCTTTTTATTTCTGATGGCTCATGGAGATCACCGCAGTAATCAATGAAGTCGCTTGAAAGACCATAAGCTCGTGCCCTACAACCGCCACATACTGTACCATATTCACAAGCGCCACATTTGCCTTTCAAAGATTTAGGCATACGAAGAGTCTTGAAAACAGGTGAGGAAAGCCATATTTCTTTGAAGGGTTTATCCCGAATGTTTCCAAGCTTGACAGGAAGATATGGACAGGGTGTGATGTCCCCATTGGGGTAAATACGACAATAATACAATCCTGCTAAGCAGCCGCGGACCCATTGTCTCATATCTAAGCCCATTCCTTTAGCAATGCGCATGAACTGGGGTGCGCATGAAGGTCTTACGTTTAACTTATGTCCTGCAACTTTTGAGAAGGTGTTGGATATCATGTCTTCATATTTTTGGGGTGAAATGTCTGCGATTTTGGTTCCGCGCCCTGTTGGGACGAGGAAGAAGAGATGAAAGTTTTCAACTCCTATTTCTTCAGCCAGCGACATTATGTCATCAATTTGATTGTAGTTCTCATGGGTCAATGTAGTGTTAACTTGGACAAGTATGTTGTTTTTTCTTAATGTTTTACAGGCGTTGACTGCTTTTTCCCAAGCACCAGCCACACCTCGAAACTCGTCATGTTGCTCTGGAATATTTGAATCAATACTAATTGAAACTGTCGCAATTCCTGCTGCCTTGAGTTTAACTGCCACACTATCATCTATGAGGCTTCCGTTGGATCCAAGTCCCATCTTCAAACCTCTTGAAGCACCGTACTTGATTAATTCGAAGATATCTGCACGCAAAAGAGGTTCCCCCCCGCTCAGAATGAGAAGTGGTTTGCTAACTTGACAAATTTGATCAATTAGGTCCTTGCCTTCCTGAGTAGATAGTTCATTCGCAAGTTTGTTTTCAGTTGCGTTAATGTAGCAGTGGCTGCATTTCATATTGCATTCTCGAGTAACGTTCCATGACATTACTAGCGGAACGAATTTTTCGGAATTTTTGGCTTCCGGTGAATGGGCCAGTTTGAGGTAGAACTCGCAGTTACCATCAGTGGCTATTATTTTTGGTTGCCAAAGAGTAAAAGGAAAAGGCAAAACTGTGTCAAGCATGGCTTTGGCGTGTGCAAAACAAAAATGTTTACAAAACAACGTCGAAACCATTGGATTTACTCCAAATTTTTCAGCTGCGTATTTGTGGCTTCCAAAAATTGGGCAATTTAGAAACTCCATTTTTCCGTCGAGAGTTTCGTTGCTCATGGTCATGTTAATGAAGTGGTCACTTAGCATGACTGACTGTAACTTTTCTCGGCGCATCCCGACCTTCAAAGTAACGTCGAGTGCAATACTGACGGTTTCTTGACCGAATTTTTCCTTGACTGAAGCCATAGTTTTTTCAAGTTTTGGCAAACTCATGTTTTTAGCTATTTCAGCTGTAACCAATAATCCTTTGATTGTTTCATATTCTTGAATAAGTCGCATTTTTATGACTTGTTCTGTCCAATCGTCAAAAACTTTCTGCATTGCTTCTGATGCTTTGGGGTTTCTACTGGTTAACAGTTCTTCAACTTCTTTGTTCTTCTGTTTTAGGTCATTGAAGAGCTTGATTTTTTGTTCAGTTCGTAAACTTGAACTTTTCGATATTTCTTGATAAGATAAGGGCATGAGAGCAACTTCTTGAAGTAGTTCCTTTGCGTCGGACTCAAAATCACAATAGATCTTGCTTAATTGCATCGACACATTAGGTAACTCTATACCCAGCTCTTTTAGGAGCACTTGGGTTTCAGATTCCATCTTGCTAACCATAGCCATATGGTATAAAAGAGACCCCATCATACCCGGGTCAGCTTGTTTGCCCATTAACCCATTTACAATATCGTAAAACAATTTTTTTGCAGAATCAAAATCCTTTCTTTCAATGGCCGCTTGGGCTTCGGAAAGTTTTTGTTTGCGGATGACTAAGAGGCGTGCCCATTTATGGCATTGCGTAATATCAAAGTTTGTTATGTATCCACACCCTTAAGGCTTAAAGATTCGCTGCATATAGTAAAAAAAGCTAGCGGTATTTCAACTGCTTTAGCAATCCTATATTTTTGTACATGTTGCGATTTCGATAAACTAATTAACCCCAAAAAGGAACATAGCCAGATATACAGGTGGACAGTTTGGATTTCGATTTAAACCTAATTAATTTGATTTTCGCTTTGATCGGCTTCCTTATAATGTTGGGCATGCTCGGCGGCATAGGTATCAATAAACCTCGGGGGATGAGTGTGAAAATGTGGTGCGTCGGTTATCTCGCCGTTGCACTAGGGTTTGACGCTCTAGCAGTTGTTGGTTTGCTTGGTGGCTTTACATGGCTAACATACTTGTTGGTCGGACTTTCCGCGGGAGCGGCAACAGGATTAGCTATCCACGTTATGCATCACATAAATGAAGAAGATGTAAACCCAACAATTATGGGCTAAGCAGATTAATCTTCAAAAATCGTAATTACAGCATCATCAACTTCAACCATCAAAAAAGTCCATAGCGCTGTTAAGGTACTCCAATCTAAAGTTTTTCTAAGTCCTTAACGGGGGCAATCGGAAGGAAAAGGTTGTAGCTATGCTTCAATTGGTCGTACAATATCTCAAACAAAATGCAAATGTTTTCATTTGTGTCTGGTTGAAAAAAAATTGCAGCCCCATTCACAAGGAATTTGATAGTCTTCCTCAAGGATTTTCGTTTAATTATTTTTGTTTCTACTTAATTATTCTTCATCGACCAAACTTATTGGGACCGAGAGTAAATTAGCAAAATATTTCTACGTTGATTTTCCTTTAAAGAATACCCGTTCAAATTCTTGTTTCGTTGTCGTTCCTATTTGTGACTACAAGAAGATAAAAATTTTTTTAAGGCGTAAAATATTAAAACTTTCAACTTATGAATTTACCTTAAAGTTCAATATTGAACAAAAAATTATTGTTACACTGTGATTTTTTTAGTAAAGAAAATTTGACTAACCGTTAGTAAAGAATCCTTAACGAGAACGCTTTTACATCAAAGAAACAAGAGTTTTTTAAAGAAACTGGAGGGGTTTTTGTTCGCCCGTTCCTTAAGGTAAATCGCAAAGGAGAATTACAAATGAGCACCCTACTATCAGAAATTCAAAAATATCAAAATGAAAAAAACTACTTTTTTGAAATTTTGAAATTGCTTGATTTACAATGCAGAAATTGCACTCCAATATCTCCTTTGGAATGTATAACTAGATGTAAAGTGTATAGACTAAAAAATGAGTTAAGAGTTCTCCGAAAAAGTTTGACTAACCCTACCTATCTCGAAGAGTTTTTCAATGTATTAAAAAACGAAACGAGTCTTCATATTCTGAATTTATTAGCTAATTGCAGGTGTCCTTTAAGCCAGATTCAGCTCGAATTAAGAATAGCTGGAAGTTGTCATAGCAGGAGCATTATTTGCCATGAATTCTTGCAGCCTCTATCATCTTTAGGTTTAGTATGCGAATCAGAAGGAGAATATCACTTGACCTTGTTTGGTAGTTGCTTAACCAAAAGTTTAGAATGTTTCGCTGAATTTTCTCCAATGCTGCCTAATAATTCAAAATGCTATGAAGAAATCGTTCTTCAACATCTATTATCAGGGTCAAAAACATTTGAATCAATAGAAGAAGTAATTTTGCTGAGAAATGTATCACGAACAATCAAACGCTTACGATCAACTGGACTTATTAAAACAACAAAAGGCAGCGAATACGTTTTTTTCTTTAAAACAAAACGAGATTCAAGAAATGAAATCTTGACGGCTACTGAGAGCAAAATTTACGATAGGATTGATTATCAAGGAATTTCAATAGGAAATCTTACTAGGCAAACACATCTTTCAAAAAGAGTAACTTATAGATGCATAAAACACATGAAAGGTAAAAAACTGATTTTCCAAAGAAGAACACCCAAAACTTATGATTTAACTGATAGTGGAAGAAAGTTGGCTACTATCCTGTTTAATCTTAAGCAAACAGTTGAAGATGCCTGGTGTTCTTTTCAACAAATCTCTCAGAGTTGACGTGATTACGATGAGACATTGAGGCTTTACCTGACAGAGCCTTCACGTTTTAAACCTATTGACATCATAGCCGTAAGGATCTTTGGAGAATGGCGGTATGTCACTTTTGGAAGAAATCTTTTCTAAAGATAAAATACGTGTATTCCGGATCAACATAATGAGAAGTAATTTTTTGAATTGTTTGTCTTTAAATTATATTTCTTTGTTTGTTTGCTTTTCGTTCTAATATGATAGTTAAAGAATGATTTATTGTTGCCTTTCATTTGAAAAATAGGAGTTTTTATGTATTTTTTTCAACGATTATGACAAAACTTATAAACAAATTGATAAAGAATATGAGATTGCATAAAATTAAAAGGAAAGAAAAAAAATGCAAAAAACTAAAACAATAATTACAATATTTCTACTATTGACCTTTGCAACCTCAATGATTATGACAACACCACCACTCAAGCACAAGCCAGCACCACAATGAAAACTTACCCAATAATGGATGCTGTTCCCAACCCAGTAGGCGTTGGTCAAGAAGTATTGCTAAGATTTGGCATTATCGAAGCCACAGGAGATGCATCATATGGCTGGACCGGGATTAAAGTAATCGTCACCAGCCCATCAGGGACAAATGAAACCTTCGGGCCATTCACAACAGACTCCACCGGAGGAACTGCCACAATCTATACACCTAACACAGTCGGTACATACAAAGTAACATGTACAATTCCCGCAACAAATCAACCCAGTAACATTCTTCAACGTAGAAGCAGTGCTATGGTTTTCGCAGGTACAATAATGAAGGCTAGTAGCAAAACCGTTAACCTTGTTGTACAAGCCGAACCACTTCAAAACTACCCAGATCAACCTCTTCCCACTGAATATTGGTCACGACCAGCAGATGCCCAACTTAGATCTTGGAATTCAATCTCAGGTAACTGGTTAAGTAGACCAGAAAATGCAATTGCACTCTACAACGACGATGCACCCGAAACTGCACACGTTTTGTGGGCAAGAGACATAACCTTCGGAGGCTTAACAGGCGGATTATTGGGCGATGGACAAGTCCCAGCATCACATGAATCTGGAGACGCGTATGAAGGCAAATTCCCGAACTCAGTGATATTGAATGGAGTACTCTATTACAACAGAATGCCAGCACCCATTTCAGGTAATCCATATCCTCAGCAAGGTATTTACGCGGTAGATCTTCATACTGGAAAAGAACTATGGTTCAGAAACAACAGTGTCGTGTCATTTGGTCAAACCTTCTACTTCAATAGTTTCAACACTGACGGAGTCTTCAACTACATATGGGACACTTCTGGCGGAACAACTTGGAAAGCTTATGATCCTTACAATGCAGAGTGGGTATACTCAATGACAAACGTACCTTCAGGTACCCGAGTGTATGGACCTAGCGGTGAAATCCTAATCTACGTAATTGACTATGCCAATCGTTGGATGGCACTTTGGAACTCAACTGCATGTGGACAACAAGCCTCCGGCACATGGGCTGAAGGAAGCGTCGGCAGTTGGGGCAGAAACGTTCACGGACTAACATGGGATGCGTCGAATCCAAAAAGCTACTCATGGAATGTAACAATCCCCGCAGGTTTGGAAGCCAGCAGTTCATTCTTTGTGCCAATTCTCAAAGTGTATCCTGACAGAGTCGAATCTATGGCTTTTAACCAAACACAGGTACGTGTTTGGGCATTAAGCACTGCTTTATCAACCAGAGGAACAAAACTATTTGATAACACTTGGAAAGCCCCTGCTGAATGGCTAGAAGGCTCTAACACACTAAACTATGTTGGCGCAAGTGACAACTATCAAGGCGGCGTAATTGCCTTATGGGACAAAGAACTTACAAAACACTACGGATTTAGCACAGAAACCGGACAATATCTATGGCAAACAGACTCTGAACATTGGCTAGATGCATACGGATGGGGCAATGCAGAACACACATGGTACTTTGCATATGACCACTCTGTATTCTGTTGGAGTTGGCGGTATAGTCTATGCCTATAACCTTGGGACAGGAGCAACTGACTGGACATACAACATGACCGACCCGTACAACGAACCCGTAACTGGCAATAATTGGTGGGGTTGGATAACAATGATCGCAGACGGCAAAATCTATGTGGGCACTTTAGAACATTCAGCCGAGAACCCAATACCACGCGGTGGACCATACATCTGCCTCAATGCTACCTCAGGCGATGAAATCTGGAGAGTAAACGGTATGTACCGTCAGACTCGCTGGGGCGGAAATGCAATCATGGGCGACAGCATAATAGCTACAATGGACACATATGACCAACGAATATATGCAGTAGGTAAAGGTCCAAGCGAAACAACTGTAACAGCTTCACCGAAAGTTTCAGTATTAGGAAGCACCGTACAGATTGAAGGCATGGTTACAGACGTTTCACCAGGAACAAGCAGTGATATCCTTGGCCCTTCGTTTTCCAAACGGTAGTTCCAGCAGTCTCTGATGCTAGTATGAGTGCTTGGATGCTATATGTGTACAAACAATTCTCTCGACCATCTGACGCAACAGGTGTCCCAGTTACTTTAAGTGTTGTTGACTCGAACGGAAACTACCGCGAAATTGGCACAACAACAAGCAGCGCAGACGGATTCTTTAGCTTTCAACTGGAAACCAGACATTAGCGGTCAATACCAAGTTTATGCATCCTTCGGAGGTTCAGCAGCATACTATCCATCGCATGCCGTAACATCTTTTGCAGTTGATCCAGCACATCCAACAGCAGCTCCAACTGAAATTCCACCTCAATCTACAGCTGACATGTACTTTGTACCAGCAATCGCAGGCTTGTTTGTCTTAATCATCATAGTAGCCATCGTACTGGCACTATTGATGTTAAGAAAACACCCATAAAAAACACAAACAAAAAACTATCATTTCCCCTTTTTTAGTCTTTAAAAAAAATGATTGGAAAAAATGAGGGCTGAGTAGGCTCTGGCTGATCCACGATAACTGCCCATAGTAATTCGTGATAGAGCGTTTGCATTTGCTCTTTTCTCCTAAAGAGGTCCAGAGCCTCAGCAAACCTTTATTCACTTAAATTTCACCAAGTTCGGCGTTTTTAACCCGTATCGAACATAAAGATATTTTTCTTGAGTTCGGCTTTAAATAAAAACATGTGACAAGTTGCGACACTACTATCAAATAGTAGAAATATATTGTTGCGGAGTTGGCCATCTGTCGGGTATTTTTCTTGAGCTAGTTTCGATTTGTGTCACCCCGTGAACTCTGGCTATTTGATCTTGAATAGCGAATGATTGTTCTAAATCCCTAATCATAGCAGTTACCTGTAAATCATAGTCGCCACTAGTTTTTGTGATTATTATTATATCAGGTATTTTTGAAAACGACTCGACAATGTCATCTGATAAACCGCGAAGTGTAGTGAATGCTATATTAAAATCAAGTATTGAAGAGTACCCAATCTTTTTTGGGTCAATTTGAATTGAAACCTTTATTGCGCCGTTTTCCACAAGATGTTTATATCTTTTTAAAACGGTGTTCGTGGATAATCCACTTATTTTTGCAAGTTTTGTGAATGCCATGCGACCGTTAACCGTAAGTTCTTGTAATATTTGCCTATCTGTTTCGTCAATTATTTTTTTGTTAGTTGACTCATAGATAGGCGCTTTTGAATTAATATCACTTCTTTCATTGATACCATCCATATGACCATTGAGATTTAGGTTTTCAGGAATATTTCGAACGCCCATCCAAATGTAAGTCTTTAAACCAATTGTAGGAAGTTTTCGCCTAATTATCTGCTTAATATAATCCAGCTCATTCAGGTTTTTTAAAGTTGCAAATGCTCTAACGTTGTAAACACTATTGTATTGCCGATGAGCGCGAATCTCAGTAATTTTTTCTATGAATTCCATAACTTCTTCAATTTGTTGTGCTTCAACACTAATAAGAAGTGTCGCAAGCGCAGCATAACCGAAATCCTCAAAATTCAATTGAGTTGTTGCTCCGGTAATAATGCCTTTTTTTTCCATTGCACTGCACCGCTTCCAAACCTTATTTTTTGATACTCCGCATTTCTTTGCTAATTCAACATAACTAATACGTCCATCTTTCAACAGATTTCTAAGTATATTTGCATCCAACTCGCTCATCTAGACGCCTTCTATTCCCTGCTTCTCAACTTCAAATTTCAAGTTTGAACCTACGCTATCTTGTTTTAGGTATTAAGCTGCCAGTATTTTTAGTCTGTAAGTTTTCGTCCTTAGAAGGTTGAAATGTATTGTCTCGGAGAGGGCCACTTCGTTAGCATCTCGCTAAAACGCAACAGTTCCAAATCGAATTTACTTATTCCCTCAATCTTTGAAATTTCTTCTTGAATGAAAAGTAATTGATCAATATTTTGGATAATTGCATATATTTGTAGGTCGTAATCTCCAGTGGTTTTCATTATGCTAATTACTTCAGGTATTTTGCTGATTTGTTGAATAATTGAAACAGAATTTTCACCTGAAATTACTGTGAAGAATATGCACATTGCAGAGTAACCGATCTTTTTTAGGTTAACTTGAATTGTAATTTTTAATATTCCATTGTCCCTTAATTTTTCGTATTTTTTCTTAGCAAGACCAGCTGAAATACCAATTCTTTTTCCAATATCCTCAATAGAAATACGTCCATCCTCAGCCAGGATATCTGCAATTTTTTGGTCAATTTCATCAATTACAACGTTAGTAGATTTCCTTCGTATTTCTAATTTCGGCACAATATTAGGGGAGGGTAATGAAGATTTACGGATATTATCAGTTATTGCTAAATTCTGATTCATTTCTTTTACATCAGTCCAAATGCCAGTCTTTACTTCCAGGACTTTAAAGTTACTTTTGAGCAGGTCCTTAATTCTATTTAGTTGGTCAAGAGTTGTGAGAATTGCAATTACGTCGATGTTTCCTTTGATTCCTCGACTATAAAAACTGTAAACCCAAGGCATTTCTTGTAAGTATTTTTCAAGTCTATCTGCTTGTAACGGGTCCACAGTGATTAAGATATGTGCAACTGCTTTGTATCCGAATAATCTGTAATTAATGTGGGTTGTTGCACCTGTAATAATTCCCATTTTTTCAAGTTTTTCGTAATTATTTTTAACAGTTTTTTTTGTTTTTCCTATTTTTTTCGCAATGTCGGCAACAGTTTGTCGTCCATCTGCTATTAGTTCTCTGAGAATTTTTGCTTGGATATCACTAATAGGTGATGTAAAGATTGACGCCCCTTCAGAATTCATGCGTCTTTTCATTGTATTTAAATTAATCGCAAATTCTATTGAACTGACTTAGATTTGATTGGTCAAAGCGTAAATTTTCGCTTTAATTAGGTAGACATAGTGGTTAACCCAGCTCATCCAACGATAGCTCCAACTGAGACTCGACCTTAATCTGCAGCTGATATGTACTTTGATCCAGCAATCGCTGAATTGTTTGTTGCAATCATTATTTTAGGAGCTTTGTTTGACCTATTATTGTTCAGAAAGAAATAAGCAGCCAAATAATAACAACAACTTTTTTTTAGTTTTAATTAATCCAATATTGAACTAAAATTAGCCTCTGGTTAAAAATTTGAAATTGTCTAATAATAAGAGATCATTTGCATTGTTCTTTCTTCCAGAGTTTAACAAACCCTCTTTATGAGCTATGGATAAAATTAACTGATATGATAAGTAAAAATCAGAAATTTTAAGTCAATGTCAGATGATATTTGTCGTATAAATGACAATCTTTATATTAGCAAAAGAAAGTCAAATCTTTCCAAAGGATGAGGCAATATGGGAAAGTCCCTTACTCGTAAGATAATAGAAAAGCATCTGGTAGTCGGTGAATATGTGCCAGGAAAAGAAATAGGCATAAAAATTGATCAAACCCTAACCCAGGACGCCACAGGAACGATGGCTTACTTACAATTCGAGGCAATGGGCCTAAAACAGGTGAAAACCGAGCTTTCGGTTAGCTATGTAGACCACAATACCATCCAAGTGGGTTTCGAGAACGCGGACGACCATAAGTACCTTCAAACAGTTGCTGCCAAATATGGCATCATTTATTCGAAGGCAGGAAACGGAATATGTCATCAAGTTCATCTGGAAAGATTCGGTAAACCCGGAAAAACACTTCTTGGTTCTGACAGCCATACAACAACTGGAGGGGGAATAGGCATGATAGCCATTGGAGCTGGCGGCTTAGACGTTGCTGTCGCTATGGGTGGGGGAGAGTTCTACATAACTTGTCCAAAAGTTTACAAGATAAATATGAAGGGTACCCTTCAACCTTGGGTAAGCGCCAAAGATGTAGTTTTGAAGATGTTGGAAATTTTCACGGTGAAAGGCAATGTAGGAGTCGTCATGGAATATGGGGGGTCTGGCGTAAAGACTCTTTCTGTCCCAGAAAGGGCCACAATCACCAATATGGGCGCAGAGATGGGTGTTACAACCTCTATATTTCCATCAGATGAAGAAACGCTGAAGTTCCTAAAAGCTCAAGGTAGAGAGGCAGATTGGGTCGAGCTAAAGGCTGACGATGACGCTGAATACGATAAAGTGATTGACTTAGATCTTGGCGAATTGGAGCCTTTGGCAGCTGCACCGCATAGTCCAGGTAACATTGTTAAAGTAAGTGATTTGAAAGACTTAAAAGTAGACCAAGTTATGCTTGGTTCATGTACGAATTCATCGTACAAAGAAATAGTCACCGCCGCCAAAATTATGAAGGGTAAAAAAGTTCATCCAGACGTATCGTTTGGGATTGCGCCAGGCTCAAGACAAGTTCTTCAGATGGCAACAAAAGACGGTTACATCGGTGATCTTGTAGATAGCGGTGCTAGATTGCTTGAAGCAACCTGTGGCTTCTGTATCGGCAATAGCCAAAGCCCCAAATCAACAGGCGTTTCTCTTAGGACAAGTAATAGGAATTTTGAGGGACGAAGCGGCACCGTAGACGCTCAAGTTTACCTTGTAAGCCCCGAGGTTGCGGCTGTATCAGCAATTGCTGGCAAGATGACTGATCCCCGAAAGGCGGGCATAACTTATCCACAAGTGGATATGCCAAACAAGTTCCTTGTTGATGATTCCATGTTCATTTTTCCCACGAATGCAGACAAAAATGTCGAGATTGTAAGGGGACCCAACATCGGTGCGCCGCCAGTTAACGACAAAATGCCCGAAGAAATCAAAGGCGTTATTGGCATAAAAGTAGGTGATAAAATCACAACCGACCATATCATGCCCGCTGGAGCTAGACTCAAGTACCGCTCTAACGTACCCGAATATTCCAAATATGTTTTCGAACCGCTTGACAAAGACTTCCCAAAAAGAGCAATGGACGCCAAATCTAAAGGATTAGCAACTGTTATAGTAGCGGGAGACTCTTATGGCCAAGGAAGTTCAAGAGAGCACGCTGCCCTTTGCCCAATGTATCTGGGAGTTAAAGCAATAATAGCAAAATCCGTTGAGAGAATTCACGCAGCCAACCTAGTCAACTTCGGTATAATCTCACTGTCTTTCAAGAATATGGATGACTATAACAAAATCGATCAGGGTGACGAAATTGAGTTGCCTACCCTGAAGAAGAAACTAGAGCATAATGAGCCAGTCGTTTTGGTTGATAAAACTAAGAACCTCAAAATAGAGCTTAGTTACAACCTTTCGCAAAGACAGAAGGACATACTCTTTGAAGGCGGCTTACTCCCCTACACAGTCAAAAAATAGAGGCGTAAATTATGAACAAAATAAACGTAAAATCACCAATAGTTGAAATTGACGGCGACGAAATGACCCGAGTGATGTGGCAAATGGTAAAAGACAAACTTCTTTTACCATACCTCGACATGAACCTCGTCTACTACGACCTTCAACTAAAAAAAAGAGATGAAACAGACGACAAGATAACGCTTGAAGCAGCTGAGGCCATTAAAAAATATGGTGTCGGAGTCAAATGCGCTACCATCACGCCCAACAAGGATCGAGTGAAAGAATACAACCTCAAGCAGGAATGGAGCAGTCCAAACGGAACAATCCGAGCTGCATTAGATGGTACGGTTTTTAGGGCGCCGATTTTGGTTCGAAATGTTTTGCCTGCAGTTAGGTCATGGAATAAACCTATTCACATTGGGAGACATGCTTACGGAGATGTGTATAAGAACTGTGAATACAGAGTTCCAGAAGCGGGAAAAGCCGAGATGGTGTTTACCAACTGCGCCGGCAAGGAGCTTTGGCGTGGGACAATCCAGGATTTCAAGGGTTCCGGCATAATCCAAGGGATACACAACACTGACAAATCAATCGGGAGCTTTGCTAAGGCTTGCTTTACTTATGCTTACGACCAGAAAATCAACCTGTGGTTCGGAGCAAAGGACACAATATCTAAGACGTACGATGCTCAATTCAAGAAGATTTTCGAGCAAGAGTACGAAGCTAACTGGAAATCTAAATTCAAGGAAGCTGGACTCGAATATTTCTTCACGCTCATCGATGATGCGGTAGCCAGAATTATGAAAACTGAGGGTGGTTTGTTATGGGCTTGCAAGAATTATGATGGTGACGTTATGAGCGACATGTTGGGTTCAGCCTATGGTAGCTTAGCAATGATGACTTCCGTCCTTGTAAGTCCACAAGGATTCTACGAGTTTGAAGCATCCCACGGCACTGTTCAGAAGCATTATTACAAGTATCAGAAAGGTGAAAGGACCTCAAGCAACTCCATAGCTATAATATTTGCTTGGACAGGCTGCCTCAAAAAGCGAGGTGAATTGGATCAGACACCAGAAGTCGTAGAATTCGCAAATAAGCTCGAAGAGGCAGCTCTTGAAACTGTCGAGGACGGTATAATGACTGGCGATTTGATGGTTGTTGCCACACCGAACCCAAAGAACAAGAACGTGTCCACCGAGGAATTTATTGCTGAAGTAGCTGAAAAACTCAAGAAAAAGTTTGATTAGAGGATAATAAAATGGCGCATAAAGCAATTAGAGAAGCAGATGGCAAATGTATGCTGGCTCGTTTATTCAAAGACTACTCTGATGGAAAATACGAAATATCAGATAAAATCGTCACAGTTGGACCAAGAACAGACATAACAAAACTGCCCAGCCAACACAAGTGGTTAACCACCGAAAAATTGGTAGTCAAACCTGACCAACTGATAAAACGAAGGGGAAAGAACAAACTTATTCTTGTTGGTGCGAACTTCGACCAGGCTAAAGAATGGATAATGGAGAAATCCAAAGAACCTATAATACTCCACGGCCAGTTTGATGCAGAAGGAAAACCCACCGACAGAGGTACAGTCGGGCAATTAACTCACTTCATCATTGAACCAATGATACCCCATAAGGATTCAGATGAATGTTACGTTGCAATAATATCAACCAAAGATGGCGACACGATCATGTTTTACCCTGAAGGCGGAGTGAACGTTGGAGATGTAGATGCCAAAGCGACGCGGCTGGAAGTACCTATTGGTACATTCCCAACGTCCTCGGAAATTGAAAAGAAGCTTCTTGGAAAAGTAACCGATGACCGCAAAAAACGCTTTGCAGGTTTTGTCGAGGGTTTATTCAAATTCTATGCAGACTTAAACTTCACTTACTTAGAAATAAATCCGCTTGTGGTTACCAAGGATTTAATCATTCCACTTGATCTTGCAGCAAAACTCGACAGCACCGCTGAATTCGAGAGCGGAAGCAAATGGGGCAAAATAGAGTTTCCAGCACCTTTTGGTCGAGCACTTACCAAAGAAGAAGCTTACGTTGAGGAATTGGACTCCCAGACGGGGGCTTCTCTTAAGCTTACAATTTTAAATCCTGAAGGAAGAGTATGGACAATGGTGGCCGGAGGGGGTGCATCAGTAATTTACGCAGACACCATCACCGACCTTGGCTTTATGCATGAATTAGCTAATTACGGCGAATACTCCGGTGACCCCAGCGAGGAATTTACATATCTTTATGCCAAAACGATACTTGACGTTATGACTCGGAAGGTACACCCGAAGGGTAAGTTCCTCCTCATCGGGGGCGGCATAGCGAATTTCACCGATGTAGCTAACACCTTTAAGGGGATAATTAAGGCTCTACACGAATTCCAAAATAAGCTTCAGGACAACAAGGTCAAGATCTTTGTTCGTAGGGGTGGGCCAAACTACCGGGAAGGTCTAAGTCAGATGCGGGCGTTGGGCGAGAAGCTAGGCGTGCCGATTGAAGTGTATGGACCGGAAACTCACATGACTACGATTGTTTCTATGGCTTTGAAAGGAGGAAAATAAAATGCCGAAGAAACAACCAGCTAAGATGACTTCCCAAAATGAACTGTTTAGTTGCAACACTCAATCATTCATTTACAATAACCAAGTTAACGCAACGCAAAGGATGCTTGACTTCGATTATGCGGCAGGTCGCAAGACACCGTCAGTTGCAGCAATAATCAACCCTACGGGTGCAGACAGCTTCTCAAAATTTTTCTTTGGAAAAAGTGAGATTCTGATACCCATATACAAAACCATAGAGAAAGCTGCGAAGATGCATCCCAGCGTTGATGTAATGATAAACTTTGCGTCTTTCAGGTCAGCCGGACCCTCTTCTGAAGAAGCTTTAGACATTCCACAGATACGGATAGTTGTCATAATCGCCGAGGGCGTGCCTGAGAGGAGAATGAAAATGGTCACAGCCAAGGCCAAAGTCCTTGGAAAAGTCATCATTGGTCCAGCAACAGTTGGAGGAATAAAAGCTGGGTGCTTCAAGATTGGTAACGCTGGCGGCACAATCGAAAATATTATAGACTCAAAACTCCACAGACCAGGCTCCGTAGGATTTGTATCTAAATCCGGCGGTTTAAGCAACGAGGCATACAACATCATTGCTCGGAATACAGATGGTTTGTACGAAGGAATAGCTATAGGAGGAGATACTTACCCAGGCTCCTCGCTGCTTGAACACCTTCTAAGGTTCGAGAAAATTCCTGAAGTAAAGATGCTTGTTTGCTTGGGCGAAGTAGGCGGAAGCGCTGAATACGAGATTGCTGAGGCGCTTAAATGTAAGAAAATAACCAAGCCGTTAGTTATTTGGGTTACTGGTACCTGCTCTAAAGCATTCAAAACCGAAGTTCAGTTTGGGCACGCAGGTGCAAAAGCTGGTTGTGAAGTGGAAACTGCTGACGCAAAGAATTCTGCTCTCCGAGTTGCTGGCGCTATAGTTCCAAATTCATATGATGACTATGACCTAAAGATAAGGGAGACATATGAGAGCTTGGTCAAGAAAGGAATCATCAAGCCAAAGCCGGAACCCCCAGTTCCGAAAATTCCGATGGACTACGCAAAGGCGCTAAAAGAAGGACTCATTCGCAAGCCTTCAAACTTTATCTGCACTATTTCGGACGACCGAGGCGAAGAACTGCTCTATGGAAAAATGCCAATTTCCGAAGTGATCAAACAGGACATAGGTATAGGCGGCGTATTGAGCATTCTCTGGTTTAAACGTCAGTTCCCAGCATATGCAACTAAGTTCATAGAGATGGCGATTATGGTTACAGCTGACCACGGTCCCGCTGTCTCAGGTGCACACAATGCCATCGTTGCAGCCCGGGCAGGCAAAGATTTGATGTCATCGGTTGCAAGTGGCATGCTTACTATCGGACCAAGGTTCGGGGGCGCCATAGATGGTGCCGCTCTTAGCTTCTCAGATGCTTACGACAGAGGCTTAACCCCAGCGATGTTTGTAGAAGAAATGAAGAAGAAAGGCGAAAATATTCAGGGAATTGGTCACTTAATCAAGAATGTAAACAACCCTGATATGCGCGTAAAAATCATGAAGGAATATGCAAAGAAGCACTTCAAAGCTACACCGCTCCTAAATTATGCTCTTGAAGTTGAGAAACTGACGACCGAAAAGAAAGACAACCTCATCTTAAACGTGGATGGCTGCATAGGCATTTGCTTTGTCGATATGCTCAGAAACGAGATGCCAAAAGAAGAAGCAGATGATTACATCAAGATGGGTGCTCTCAACGGTTTGTTCTTGTTGGGCAGAACCATCGGCATGACAGCTCACTTTTTAGACCAGAAACGCCTCAAGCAAGGTCTCTATAGACATCCATGGGACGATATTACATACATGACATGACAGCGTTCTTGAACTATCTTAATTTTTTTATTACTATCTATTTTTTATTTTTTCAATTTAAAAGGTTGGGCTTATGTGTTTTCAATTCTTTATCTTTCTAGGCATCTGAGCCATTCTAAATGGTCACTTCCAGAAAGCCACCTAACATGTGGCTTTTCTAAACTTTTCAAAGGTTCAAATCGCACAAAATGACGTCCATCTGAAGTTTTAAACAAGTCAGCCTTGAAATCACCAAAGTCACTAATGCCCTCAGCAATCTTCTGCATTTTGCTAAACCTCTCATTAAACAATACTTTGTTGGATTCGGATATAAAATTAACCCAAATTACGACAGCCGCAGATTACATTTATCCATTGTATTTCGATTGCACTCGGTAGGGATTCGAACTCTCGAGTTTGAGGAAATATCGCCAACAAATCAGTTTCTCCGCACCTTCCCCCTTTTTTCTTCAGACTCTTTCTTTCTTAATACATAACTCAAAGGTATTTTCCATGCATCGTGAGATTTCATGTGAAATTTTATAGCCAAAAAAACCAACCCCCTGGTTGATCTGCATGAAATTACTCAAACGTTAAATTGATTTGATTCAACTTATTTTTTAACAATAAAGAGGTGGCTGTTTGACAAAAATAGTGTTTGAGTGCAGAAGATGCAGAAAAACAGAATCCGCTGAACAGTATAACAGTAGTCATTTCTGTCTGGGCTGTGGAACGTTACTTAATGTTATACCCCAACCGAAACATTGGCTTTTTCAGTTTAACCCTTCAGCGTACAACTGGTTTGAAAGAATAAAAGAAACACGAGAGCCTGAGCAATGGCTGGTAAGCCAACACTCAAAACTTGTTCAAAGAGGTGACTTAGTTGCAGTCTGGGGGTCAGGTCGGAAAGCGGGGATCTTTGCATTATGTAAGATATTGAATAATCCCGTCAAGAATCCTCTTAACCCCAATCAAGAGAAATATTTCCTTAACAAAGATGAATTAACCAAATTTCAAGAAAAATGCAGTGTTTATGTGGAATACCTTAAGATATGTTTAGAGAAGCCGCTTCTTCAACGAGAATGTGTTGAAGACAAAACACTCTTGAATATGCAGGTTTTTATGAATCCGCAAGGCACAAACTTCCGACTTACTTCTGAACAATGGAGTAGAATTCTGGAATTGACAAATGAAAAATAGGTATTAATAATATCTTTTGGTTCTGTGATTAGCATTTAGTTGCGCTAAAAGAATAAGTTCAATAGAAGAAGATTGAAAAATTTGCACTTCTTCTACTCGTTAAATGGCTGAGTTGATGGCGCCGGGGAAGGGATTCGAACCCCTGCGAGCACGAAGCCCACCAGCTATCTTGCCATTTTCTGGCTTTAGCCCTCTTTTGTTTGATCTCGAGGCTGGCGCGATAACCACTCCGCCACCCCGGCTCCAGCCTAAACATTTGTTGTTGTGGCTAAAAGAGTTTTCATTAAAGACCAATAAAATTCAATCACTTTTCTTGATGGTGATTCATAAGAAATCATATAACTCCAAACTCGTTCTGTTTCTTAAATCCAATTTTTTAAAATAACTACTCCTACAAAAGTATTAAATCGTAAAAGAAATGAGCTTAACGATTGGAACGGGAAAATCTTCCTAGTTGCAAACGATAGCTAAATGTAAAATGCTTATCTAGCACCGCTAAATAACCTGAAAGTGCCTGAATATTTTTTCAACAGTTGTACCATCCTTTTGCGTTTTTGAAGGCAACGTTTATAACCCCTTTTACTATTTGGTAGAGGCGCGAAGCGGAAGTACTATGGGACATCGTAAAACTCATGCTCCAAAACATGGTTCATTAGCCTATTTGCCAAGGCATCGTGCGAAGAAACCAACAGCACGAATAAGATACTGGCCAGAAGTTAAATCTGAGTCTCCTAAACTCTTAGGTTTTTCAGCAGCCTACAAAGCGGGCATGACTTATGTATTCACTATCGAGGATCGTAAACGATCTCCTCATTTCGGTAAAGAAGTTGCTCGAGCAGCAACCATACTAGAAACTCCACCTATCCTTATTTGCGGCATTAGAACTTACACAAAGACACCATACGGGCTCCAAAACATATCAGAAGCTTGGATGAAAGAACCACCTGCAATACTGGATCGCACTCTAGTTCTACCAGACAACTTTAACACTGAAGCAATGCTTGAGAAACTCTCTCAAAACCTCGAACAAACAAACATAGTTCGAGTCATTGCAGCCACTCAACCATCTCAAACTAGTCTTGCAAAGAAGAAACCTGAAACAAGTGAAATTCAAATCGGCGGCGGAACAATAGCTCAACAATTCGAATACGCCAAGCAACTTTTGGGCAAAACAGTTACCCCTGAAGAAGTGTTCAAAGACGGACAATACATAGACGTTGGCGGCATAACTGTGGGTAAAGGTTTCCAAGGTCCTGTTAAGCGTTGGGGAGTAACATGTCTGCAGCATAAAGGCAGAAAAACAAAACGTGGTATTGCCACTTTAGGTCCATGGAATCCACATCACTTAATGTACTCTATTCCAAGAGCAGGACAGATGGGTTATCATCAACGTATTGAATTCAATAAACGAATATTAAAAATCGGCAAAAACGGTAAAGAAGTCACCGTTAAAGGAGGCTTCATCCGATACGGCGAAGTAACAGGTCCCTACATTCTAATCTCAGGTAGCATTCCTGGAACAGAAAAACGACAAATACGTCTTCGTGTTCCTGCACGTCCACCCACCGAAGTTCCAGAAGCAGCACCACAAGTAACATATATCTCACTGGAGTCTCCACAAGGAAAATAAGGTGAATTAAGCCATGGCACAAAAAACAGCAGAAATCTTTGACTTGCAAGGCAAATCAACTGGCAAAATTGCTCTTCCAAGCGTTTTCTCTACACCCCTAAGGCCCGACGTCATAAAACGCGCTGTCTTAGCTATTCAATCAAACAGACGACAGAAACAAGGTAGAGACCCTATGGCTGGCAAAAAGACCACAGCAGAATCACGAGGAACTGGTAGCGCAACTGCAAGAGTTCCCCGTATGAAAAGCGGTGCCGGCAGAGCAGCTTTTGCTCCAAGCACAGTTAAAGGAAGACAGCCACATCCGCCAAAAGTAGAAAAAAGAATTCTAAAAGATATTCCAAAAAAGGAAGCTAAATTAGCTTTAATTTCAGCAATTGCAGCAACAGGACAAAAAGAAACTGTAACCTTAAGAGGTCACAAAATTGGTACCGTTCCACAATTCCCATTGATAGTTGAGGATGCATTTGAGAGCTTAACTAAAGCCAGCGAAGTTGAAGAAGCATTTAACTGCTTTGGTATGTCTGACGACTTAACTCGTGTACGCGATAGCCGCAGCGTTCGTGCTGGCAAAGGCAAGCATAGAGGCAGAAAAATGAAGCAAGCCGTTGGACCACTCATAGTAGTTGTTGACGGGAAAAGTTTAGTTAATGCTGCCAGTAACCTTCCAGGTGTCCAAGTGACCACTGTAGCTAACTTGAACACTGAAATGCTTGCCCCAGGAACTCATGCTGGGCGATTAACAGTTTGGACTAATGGCGCCATAGAAAAATTAACAACTCTTTATGGAGAACAAATGTAATGGACATTAATGACATAATCAGTTTTCCGTTGATGACGGAATCCGCCAGCGTAATGGTTGAACGAGATAACAAACTAATCTTCATAGTCAGCCTCAAAGCAGGGAAGACCGATGTTAAACGCGCTGTTGAAACTCTCTACGAAGTTAAAGTTCAAAAAATAAATATGCTCATTACTCCTCAAGGTGTAAAAAAAGCGTTCGTGAAGTTAAAACCAGAATACAAAGCTTCAGACGTTGCAATAAAACTTGGAATACTCTAACATAGAAGGCATGACTTATGGGAAAACGAATTCGTGTTCAAAGAAGAGGTCGCGGTGGACGAAACTTCCGAGCCTCAACTCACAAACGTGTTGCTCCTGCAAAATATCCTGCAATAGCTCCTAAACAAACTTTTGATGCTCAAATAATGGGCACTATCCAAGAACTCGTTCATGATCCAGGACGAGGCGCACCACTTTCACTAGTAAAATTTGAAAATGGGTTATCAATTTATACAGTTGTTCCAGAAGGTGTTTTCACAGGTCAACAAATCTGCCTTGGCGGAAAAGCTCCTGCTGAAATAGGCAACATTATACCTTTAGGAAAAGTTCCTGAAGGAACAATTGTTTGCGATCTTGAACTACGTCCAGGCGACGGAGGAAAAATGGCAAAGTCATCAGGCGCATACGCAACTGTTGTCGGTCATACTCCTCAAGGCACTATGATTCGCTTACCCTCTGGAAGAACAAGATACGTTGACGATTATTGTTTATCAACTGTCGGTGTAATATCTGCCGCAGGACGCATAGAGAAGCCGTTCCTTAAAGCAGGATCAAAATTCCATCTAATGCGTGCTAAAGGACATACATATCCAAGAACTAGTGGTCGCAAAATGGTTCCAGCATGTCACCCATTCGGAAGCAGTAAACGTAGCTCTCGCAGATGCACAACAACTTCGCACGGTGCTCCACCAGGACAGAAAGTTGGATTGATCGCGGCAAGGGGTCCAGGACAGAAGAAGAAACGGGCAATCCGATAAGGAAACTATAATAGAGAATAAATCAGTCTAAGGAATGTTGAAAAATGCCGAAAGAATTTAGCTACCGTGGACATAACCTCAACAGTATAACAGGCATGTCTATGGATGAATTCATCAATATGCTTCCATCACGACAAAGAAGAAGCCTACAACGTGGATTAACACCAGAACAACGAATACTGCTCGAAAAGCTACGTGCAGCTAAAGAATCCCAAAAACAAGGCAAAGAAGTCAGCTTAAAAACACACGTTCGAGATCTAATTATCTTGCCAGAAATGGTAGGCGCAAAAATAGCCGTTCACAACGGAAAAGAATTCGTCGCCATTGATATCAGGCCAGAAATGATTGGACACTACCTAGGAGAATTTGCTATAACTAACAAACCAGTTAGACACGGAACTCCAGGTATTGGTGCATCACGTTCTTCAATGTACGTGCCACTAAAATAAACCAACATCTTTCTTTATTTTCTCTTTTTGCTTTAATTGCTTACAAGATTCTGTTGCTTTTACCGACAAGCGATAGTTTTTCCTGTTTAATCATCCATAGTAAAATTAAAAACAAATAATATATTGCTGATATTTCAGCATAATAAATTGCAACTTCTATCTGAAGTCACGAATAAAGATCGGGGTCTTCAAATTAGAATATTGTTATAAAATAAATTTGTAATATTCCAAAGGCAAGAATGATAATTTTGGTTTTTCAATAGAATTAATAAATTCCTGATGCTGAGTAAAGAAATTTATGAGGTTTCGTTACGCACTGTAATCTCGCCCTTCAGGCTTTGCACTTACAGGTTTTCCAGCTTCAGGAATTTGTGGTAGCGGAATTGGTGGCGGAATGTTCAACGTCCTTGAAATCAAAACTGACTCGATAAAAACAACGTTAGATATTGACTGAATTATTATTTGGGCTGGCGGCTTTTTCTGATCATAATCTTTGAGTACTTTTTCAACTTCCCCTTTGTCGCCATTTACGAAAGCATTGCCTTTCAAACTCATTTGAGCAATTGAGGGGTTATAAACAATCGATAAAACAAAGGGGACTTCTAAAGATTCATCTTGTTTCTTTTCCATACCGACAACGTTAATATTGGTGCTAATTTGAATAGGCGGAATAGGTTTTCTAATGTCCCAAAAGCGTTCTGCAGAAACACTGGTAATAACTACATTTACTTTAAGCATGAAATATCAAAAGAAGTAATTGTGGGGGGAGATTTAAAACTGCTTATTTCGGCTTATAGCGAGTAAAACCACAGTGCCCACATGTGTATCTATCATGGTGATCTGCTGTAAAGTATCCGGGTCCACATCGCTCGCAAGTTGGACGTGTCCTTGAAACTTTGTCGCCTTCAGTTTTGTACATTGCGCGGACGCCTTTTTCTTCTTTATGTTTTTTCTCACGTTTCTTTTCTGCTTTCTGAACTTTCGGTGCTGCAGCAGCTTCTGCGGCTGCTGGTTTTTCCTCTGCTTTTTTTGCTGGTTCTTCTTTCTTTGGTGCTGGTTTAACTGGCATTATGCTTTCGCCTCTTCTTTTGCCTTTTCAGGCGGACTGTTACGTTTTCTGATGTATTCAGGTTCAACGAGTTTTGCTTGATTAACGGATTGGTATACATTAGCAACTCCGACTGTAATGCTAGTTCCAGTTTTAGTCCTCATTCGTTTAATGAAAACTACGTCCTCGCCTAATTGCATTTCAACAGCTACGGCTTTTTTAACCTCGAGTCTTGGGGGTGTTTTCTCTTTTGGACCCGAAACAATAGTGAAACCTACTTCTTTCCTTTTTAGTAGCGGGTTATTCTTGGTTGAATCTATTTTGACTTGCATTAATGTTCACTTAAAGCGTAAGTTCATACCTTATTCTGCTTATTTAGCTTTTCGAAAGCTTTCATAGCGTTTAGGAACTCCATAACCCGAGCTTTTCTTTCTGGACTGACTTTAATGACTACAATCCCTGAATAAGGTTGTCCATAGACTACAAAAGAATTTTCTGGCGCATACAAAACGGCTATGAGTGTTAGAAGATCTTCCTCACCCTTAATTACGATGTGTGTATGCTGGTTACTTTCCAATGCTTCTTTAACAGCAAAGATTGCTTCTTGAGTTATCGTTCCTTGTGGATTATCTACACATACAGTTTTTTGTACCACGGTTTCTGCAGGTATTTTTTGGGTTCTCAGAGAAATATTGTCAATGATCGTCAATTGTGGGTGAATGTTGTGTCTGTGCAAATTCTGGGAAACTATGTCTCCAACGGAAATTATTATTGATGGCTTTTCTTTTTTAACTAGTTCTTTTAGGTTTCCCATAGTTTCTTCAGGTGTACCTTGGATGAGATCGCCAAAAGGTTCTTTTAATTTCATGTTTAACTCAGGCGTTAAAAAGTACGCTATTGTCATCTTTTTATCCTTACAAAATAGAAAATGCCTGGTAGGTTATGAAGCTACCGAGGTCTTAACAATTTAATTTAACGCACTTTTAGGGCGTATCGGCCTTTTTCTTTAATATTCATCGCTTTTGCAATAGCTGAGGTTTCAGGGTCAAACATTACAACTAAACCACTGAAATCTTCACTAAAATTAGTGGATTTGCATCTTCCGCAAACGTTGTCTTTAGTTATGAAATGGCAGTTTGTGCATGCTTTTTCACTCATTCAATATCCATCCTCTTTATGCTGCTTTCTCAGGCTTTTCCGCAGTTTTCTTGTCAGCTGTAGCTTTGGGGGTTTGATCCATCTTTAACCAATCTAACTTCCCAAGGAATGGTTGTCTTGCTGTGACGCCGATTTTTCCTGAGCTTCCGATTCTTCCAAGAGAGACTGCGGTTATTCTAACACGGACTTGGTCGCCTGTAGTTAGTTTGCGTTTAGTTTCTTTTCCTAATAGGACGCCTTGTTTTTCATCGTAAGAAATATAGTCATCCATGAGTTGTGAGACGTGAAGTAATGCATCGACCGGTCCGATTCGGACGAAAGCGCCAAAATCTGCGATTTCAACTACGTCTCCCTCCACTATCTCTTGAATTATAGGATAGAACGCTAATAGAGAAAAGGTTACTTTATGAAAGGTTGCGCCATCGCCAGGTATAATTTTGCCAATTGGGCTAACTTGGATACCTGTAACTGCAATGACATAACCTAATTCTTCATCCACAATTCCTTCATATTTTTGCTTTAACTTGTTCTCGACCAACTTTTTCAAGTGGCTTGCCGAAGGTATCTGGTGGAATGCGAATAGTATCTTGAAGAGTAATCAGTTTAAACATTTAAGATATCATCCCGTCAATGTCTAGACGCGATTTTTGTCTCACATAAATCACTGGCACACTTATATCTCTTAGCTTCTTCTTTAACTGTCTATCGTTGGTGAACACTGGAGAATTCCATTTTTTAGCAACCTTAACAATAGCGTCATCCGTCGTTAACTTTTCAGCATTTTCAACCATCACATACTTGCATTTTTCGGCAAGCTTTAAAGCAAAAATAGCTTCCCTACGAATTTTCGGAGAATTTTTAGTTGCAAGAATCTCAAGCTCATTCTTAACTGTTGAAAGCAATATAACTTCTATTTTCCGATTCAACAAATGCGTAAGTTCCTCAAAAATATCGATCTTGAACTCCAATGGAACATATAATGCGTTGGAATCTAAAATTACTTTTAGAGGTCCAGTTTTTTTTGGTGATGAAGGCAACACTTAGAATGGACACCTGATTTCGATAACCTTTAATTTTTTACATGCTTAAACATTTTGTTTGAGGGTCTTAAACGACAAGTTGCTATTACTTTAAATAACAGAGCAAACGAATTGAACACAATTAGGTGAATGTAGTGATTCGCGAGAAATCGTGCGGCGCCGTTGTATATCTAAAAAAAGATGAACAAACCAAATATCTTCTCCTTAACTACGCAGCAGGACACTGGGATTTCGTAAAAGGCAACGTTGAAGCTAACGAGACTGAACGAGAAACAGTTCTCCGCGAACTCAAAGAAGAAACAGCCATCATAGATGCAACATTCATCGAAGGCTTCAAAGAAACAATCGCTTACTTTTATCGGAGACAAGGTTTAACAGTTCATAAAGAAGTAGTGTTCTTCATAATGGAAACGCACACAGAAAAAGTTGAGATTTCTTTCGAGCACATCGGTTACATTTGGCTTGATTACAAGCACGCTATGGAAAAATTATCTTTCAAAAATGCTAAAGATGTCCTTCAAAAAGCGCATGATTTCTTAAAGGAAAAAGAAGTAGTGAAAGACTAAAGCATTATTTTACGAGCCCGTAGCCAATAAGTCTCCATCGTGATGTGATTTTTCTGCTGATAGCGACTCTTGAGCCTGGCAAAGCGCAAATCGGTCTTGTCAACTTCACTTTAATTATATTCTGTTTGATCGATAAGACTTTGCCAACGTTAACGGCAGAACCAACATGGAGCAATAGGGTTTCGTCAGGATTAATTTTTTCAACTTTCAAAAGTTCTTTGGTTCCAACCGCTCGTTCTAAAACATGTGTTTCTAATGTAAGTTCGGTCAGGGTTGGTGGAAGTTGACCTGTTTTCCCAGCTATGCTACCTGTTAATCCGTCTGCTTTTGAGTAAGATGGGTCAAGGCATGTACCTACTCCGACGAGGCCGCCGCAAGTAGCTTCTTTCACATCTTCATTACCCGCTTGAAGGCTAACAATTTCGCTGATTAATGGGTCGTAAAATGTTTTGCCTTCTCGTTCTGCCATAACACCTGGACGTATTTCTATTTCTTCTCCCACAGCAAATTTGCCCTGCGCTATGGTTCCCCCAATTATTCCGCCTTCCAAACCTTCAATGGTTGTTCCTGGCTTGTTAATGTCAAAAGAGCGAATAATAAACATCATTGGTGGTTTGGTATCATCTCTTTTTGGTGTTGGAATGATGGTTTGGATAGCGTTGAGCAATACATCGATGTTTATTCCACGTTGAGCTGAAATTGGGATAATGGGAGCGCTTTCTGCAACTGTGCCTTTAATGAAAGCTTTTATTTCTTTATAACTTTCGATGGCTCTTTTTTCATCTACTATATCAATTTTGTTTTGAACGATAATTAGGTTCTTTATGCCACTAACTTCCGCGGCTGCAAGGTGCTCTCTTGTTTGCGGCTGAGGACAAGTTTCATCAGCTGCAATTACGAGAATTGCGCCATCCATTATTGCTGCGCCTGATAGCATTGTAGCCATTAAAGCTTCATGTCCTGGTGCATCAACAAAGCTTATAGCCCGGACAAATTCTGCTTCTGAATTACAGATTTCACAAAAAGGTTTTATTGTAAAGCTTTTTGGGGCTTCACACTTGGGACACTTGTAAATCGGCATGTCGGCATAACCAAGTTTTATTGTAATGCCTCTTTTGAGTTCTTCACTATGTCGTGATGCCCAAGTACCAGTTAACGATTGTACTAAAGTGGTTTTTCCATGATCTACATGACCAATAGTGCCGATATTAACTTCAGGCTGTCTTGGCAATGCTTTACTAGTGTTACTCATAACGATTCTTCTTCTTTTCAATAAATACTGGTGAATAAAGATTGAATAAATTATGGCAGTTTATAAGGTTTAAGCATGCAGTATTGCAAAATTGCGATTATTTCGCAGCTTGCTCAGGTTTAGCTTCAGCTTGCTTTGCTGGTCTCTCAACAATCTTCATGTTGATTTGAACTATTTCATCTGTAATGATGTTTCCCCGGACGGTTTTGCGTTTTCTTTCGCCTTTTTTCTTTGCAGCAAAACCTGTTCCACCACTTAGTACAACTCTTCTTCTTACACCGCCGTGAACGTTTCCAAGCATTGGAACACCGTCTTTGTCGGAGCCTCCGAGTATTTGAACTGTGTGTGCTGGTAGGTCTACTGCTGAGCCATCTATTGTTTCTCCAAGTCTTCTTCCTATGAATGGAGCTGCACGTGCTTCTTCAATATCTACTACCTTTGAAGTTCCTGCTTGGGGATCGGAAACTATTACCTTAAACTTTGCCATGATTATCTCTCCAGCGGAGTATGAAATTGGGTGCTCTCTCTATTAAGGATTTATGAAAATTTTTCATCCAAAGCCTACTTTTAAGCAAGTTTAAATTATTCGGGTAAAAGTTTTAATTCGACGTCTAAGTGGTTTGTGGCTATGTGGCGGTTAGGGTTCTTCTTTCACGATATGGCGTTTGGATTACTGACAGTTTTCATACCGCTTTATGTGGTAGTTTTCTTGGGTGGGCCGCTTCTTGCTTTGGGTATTATGACTTCTGTAGCTATTTTCTGTTCAATTCCAGCCTCGTTTCTTTGGGGGTACTTATGTGACAAAACAAGGCATTATAAAGCATTTATTCTTCTTTCTTTTGCTTCTACAGGGCTTATTCTTTTTATTATGTCATTTTCATTCGCTCAAAACCTTAGTGTTTTCGTCATTTTGTATGTTGTCATGCAAATGCTTCATGCAGCCCATGAATCACCGAAAAATGTGCTGATTACGGAGAATTATAGCCGATGTGATTGGGAAAAATCTTTTGGATTATATGAGGCAATTACAGAAGTTGGATTCATCATCGGCTTGGTTGCTGGAATGGTCCTATTTGCCTCTACCCTCAGTTTTTCGATTTCATCAACCTATTCTTTTTATTTTAGCAGTGTTTTAAGCGTAGTAGCCCTTGTTCTAGCTTGGGCACTTATTGCTGATCCATTGATGAATTTTGAAAGACGTTTAGTCTGTATAGAGAGGACGCTTGACTTCACTCATCGAGGCTTCGAAGGGTCCTCCAGACTAATGGATGGATTACGTTGGAATGGTTCTCTTAAAAAAGATAGTTTTCGTGGATTTGCAGTTGCGATAGTACTGTTTTCTCTTGCTTCAAGCTTATTTTTTACGCCTTTGCCAGTATACCTTAAAGATGCTTTTGGAGGGCAGCAACAATACGTATATCTAGCCTTTATTCTAAACTCTTTGGGTGCAACTGTAGGTTACTTCTTAATTTGCAGTAAAGCAAAGTCAATAGATACAAGAAAGCAAATGCCACGGTTTATTTTCTTACGCAGTATTCTTGTTTTTGCTATAGTCTGCGCGATTTGGCTCGCTATTGCCCCAACGCTGATAACGTGCATTATCTTGGTCTGTCTAGGTTTTGCCTTTGCAATGTATTATATCATGATGCTGTCTCTTTCAATGGAGTTAATACCTCAAGGAAAAGCTGGCTTTTTTGACGGAATGGTCAGTTTAGGTGCTGCTACAGGAGCTTTCCTTGGACCATTTCTAGCTTCAAGTTTGACTTATTTTCTGACTTTTCTTATTGCAGCAATAATTTTCTTAGTTGCTTATATTACGCTTAAATTTTTAAGATAAAAAAAATAAAAAGAATAGAAACGAGCTTTCGCTCGAACTTGATTATTCTGTGTGGACTCTGTACAAGTCTACGTCTTCGCGCATGCTTGGTGTCAATTCAAGGAAATCTCGCACTGAGCGTTCGATGTCTTTGGATTGAGTTACATATCTGCCTACGATGAGTATGTCTGCGCCTTTGTCTAGTGCTTCTTTGGCTGTTTCTGGGACAATACCGCCTGCGACTGCGATCAGGTATCTTTTGTTAGGAAATGCTTGGCGTATGATTTTTATTCGTTCCAGTCCGCTGCTTCTGCCTGTTTCTTGGTCGATGCCTCGGTGTAGGATGACTATGTCTGGAAATTCTTTAAGCGATTTCAATTTACCAAGTACGTCTTCTACGTTTAACATATCGATGACTGCATAGATTCCTAAGCGTCTGGATTCTGAAACTGTTGCATCCAATGTCTCTGGTGGTGCTAGTCCTGCTGCAACAACCGCATCTGCAGTGTCTTCATATGCGATGTCTACTTCAACTTTGCCAACGTCAAGGGTTTTTAGGTCTGCAATAATGAATTTGTCTTGGGCTATTTGGCGTAGTTCGTTAATGCCTCTTGTTCCGTAGCGTTTGATGAATGGTGTGCCAACTTCGAGGATTATTCGGTCGCTGCCTGGAAGCGCTTGGATGACTTTCTTTGCACCTTCAAGTGAGGGTGCGTCAAGTGCAATTTGTAAGTATGGTGGTCGCCACAGACGGGGAACTTTGAAGCCCATGATTGGGTGTTTTGAGCGATCTTTCTCATAGATAATTTTTTCCAGTGTTGGATACTTCTTAAGTGCACGTTTTAGAGCCATTTTTGTTGCGCCGTAATTGTACTGGTATATCTTGCGGAAATCAATTGCTTTTGGATGAATGAAAACGCTGCATATGATAACCCAGCTATCTAGTTTGCTCGGTGGAATGACTCCTTCTTCGACTGAGTCAGCGATAGCTTTTGCAACTGCTGCTTGTGCTGGACCAAAAATTTTGCCTGTGTCCTCCATGTTTTTTACTGTGACTTTTGGTACGATTAGTGTATGTGGTTTAGGTGGGAGGTTTGGTCTTATTACTGCTAGGAGTGGTGTGTGCCCGGCTGATAGCTGGGTCATTCCATTGGCGAATGCTTGTCCAATAGGTCCGTTTTTGTCTCCTATCATCAAGTCAATGTGTGCAACTTCGTTTCCTTCCCCAAGTAGTGATTCACCTATTAGGTAAGTGGGTCCTGAATCATCTTCTACATCGTCAATAGCTGTCGGCATACGGTCTACGATTTCTTTGAAATCGACATTGAATTCCTTTAACCATGAATAAAGTGTGTCTCTGTGAATATCCATTTCTTTTGCTGTTCCGACGACTGTCGGTTTTGACAGTTTTCCTTTAGAACCAATTTCTTTTTTTGCGGCATCTGTTAGCATTTTTACAAATATTTCACGTGTTTCTGGTTTTTTAATGTCTGATCCCGACATAATATTTACCTCGGTTGGTTTCTGTATGTTATCTTATATATAAAAATGTCGGATGTGGTGCAAAAGATTGAAGTGACATGCTATGGCTTTAGCGATAAGTCGGCATTTTCAATTAATTCTTATAAGGGTGATAACGCCTGTCATTCATGTTTGTCTCTAAATCTTTATATTTGAATGCAAATATTGAAAGCAATATTTAATGAGGAAACTCAATTGTCTTGGACTGACTGGACATTATTAGGCTTATTCGTACTCGGCTTTTTGTTGTTCCTTTACGGCGCCAATACATACAACGTTGTTGTAGGTTATAGCGGCGTTTATCTTTTCATCGGCTCTATCGCAGGGTACCTTATTATTTACATTTACAAAGAGCTAACCAGGAAAAAACCTTCTATTGCTTAAAACCCGTATAGATTACTGTATTTTTTGATTAAGTACTGTAGATAAGGCTGCGAATCTATGTTTGTTCCTGTTGCCCGCTTTATTAGTTCTTCAGGCTCATATAGGTCACCTTGATTGTGGATATTTTTCTTAAGCCACATATTGATTCCACCGAGTTTTCCGTCTAATAATTTAATACCCCAGTCTGGTAGGTTTTCTGTAATGGCAGAGACTATCTGACCACCATAAATGTTTCCTAATACGTAGCTTGGAAAGTAACCATACAAGCCGCTTGCCCAATGTGTATCCTGCATAACACCTTCTGCATCATTTTCAATTTTGACGCCAAGATAATCTGCATATTTTTGGTTCCATATCTCTGGTAACTCGTCGATTGTGATTTTATCGTCGAAGAGATCTCTTTCAAGCTCAAAGCGGATGATAATGTGTAGGCTATATGTAACTTCATCCGCTTCGATTCGGATCTTTGATCGTTCAACTTTGTTGATAGCTTGAAGAAATGGATCTAACTGGAGGTTATTTAGGCTTGGTGCAGCTTGCTTTATTTTTGGCAGAAAACCTGTCCAAAACTCTTTAGAGCGTCCAATGATGTTTTCATAGAATCTTGATTGGGATTCATGTATGCCGTATGAGCAGGTTGATCCTATGGGTTGATACTGCCACTCCGGGTTTAGATTTTGTTCATAGAGGGCATGCCCACTTTCATGGAGAACAGAGAAGATTGAGCTGGCAAAATTATTAGGATAATAATGAGTAGTTATTCGTACATCATTATAGTAACCCGTTGTAAACGGATGCTCTGTTTCGTCTACTCGTCCTCCCGCATTTGAGGAAGCAGTATCGTATCCGATTGCCTCAGTAATGAGTTGAGTAATTTTTCGTTGGTTTTCCAATGGGACAAGTTGATTGAGAATCTCTGAAGAAGGTTTTATCTTTGAGTCTTGAATCTTTGCAATTAAGGGTTTTAAACCAGCTAATAATTGATTGAAAGTTTCTGTTATTTTCTTCGCAGGCATTTTTGGCTCAAAATTGTCAAGTAACGCTTCATAAGGTGTTTTGGTATGTTTGACTTTCATAAGTATTTCAGCGGCTTGTTTGCTTAGGTCCAGCAGTTTTTGGAAATCAGCTTTAAAGAGGTCAAAATCTTTTTTTGCCTTTGCTTTCTTCCAAGTGTTGACAGTTTTAACTTCTTGCATTGCGAGGTCTCCGACAAGTTTTTCAGGCAGGGCAATTTGTTCTTGGTAGTTTTTGTGGATGAGGTAAAGGTTGCGTTTTTCTACTTGCCCTAGTGTCAGAAAATGCGGGTCTTTTTGAATCGTGGTTAAAAGTTTTCCTATTCTCGGGTCAGTTCCCAACTTATGGTGAATTCGACTTAATAGTGCAAGTTGTTGGCTTCGCTGGTCTACCGCTTTTGGAGGCATATAGATTTCCATATCCCAATGAATAATGCCCTCAGCCGTCGAGAGTAACACAACATCTTTGGTTTTTGATAAGAGTTCTCTGTAAGCACTATCAATCATGCTTGTCAAGGGTGATTCTCCACTTGAATGTTCATTGTTGGTGTCTCTTTATTTATACTTGGGTAACACATAATACATTGTTCAAACGGACCTCATCCTTTGCTACGGGAAATTTACAAATTGGTTTATTGAAAAGGTGGTGGCGGGCCCGATGGGATTTGAACCCATGACGTCCGGCTCCGCAGGCCGGTGCCCTAATCCGTACTAGACGACGAGCCCAATGTTTTTACCCCAGAACTAAAAGGGCAGAATAGCTAATACTTTGCTTGAACTTAAAAATAGTGGTCTTGAATTCATTTGTTAAATAAGATTATTATCTGTTGTTGAAAAGACGGGAAATAAAGTTGAAAAAAAATTAACAGTTAACTTTGTTTAAGACTCTGTGCAATGCGTCGATTACGTTTTGTTTTCCCATCGCAAGTACATATGGACCCAACCGTGGACCCTGTGGTGCACCCATCAAAACCTGATAGAGCGTTTTGAAGAAGGCGCCTGGTTTTATGTTGTTATCTTTGGCTGCGTTGAAGATAGCGTTTTGGATTTTGTCTGGATCGTATTCAGTTTGAAGTTTTGTGGTAAGTTCAGTTATGGCTTTCATTTCTTCAGCAGTTAATTCTACTACAGTCTCTTTAATTTCTTCAAAGTCGCGTATCCAGTTCAAAGCGTACTCGATTCGCTTCAATAGGTTGGCGTCTAAGGTTTGAGTCTTCTGCAAATATCCATAACTCTGAAGTTTTTCAGTCACGTAGTCATTCATGCACTCTTTAGGAGCCATCTTGACTAGGAACGCCATGAGGTTGTAGGGTACATGGATACTTAGTTTTGTTGGTGGCTTCATGGCATAGCAGTAAAGGTATAATCCTTTGAGTTTGGTGTCTTCCTTCTCGCCGACCCGTTTTTTTCCAAAGTAAACATCCTCTAAAGAGTCAATCTCGTTCATATAGGCTGGAATGTCGGAAACATCTAACGTGCGTGTACCAACGAACCGCTTAAGCATAAGCAACAAAAGCGATTGAGGAGAGCCATAATTAAACCACACTTGCGGCGTAAACACGTTGCCTGCTGACTTGGAGATTTTCTTGCCACCCTTGTCCAGGAACATCTCATATTTTGCGTGGGATGGCGGCTCAAAACAGAGAACCTCGCGGCAAATTCGGTCGTTGATGCGAACTGAGTCAGCGATATCTTTGCCATAAGCTTCAAACCTAATGTCTAGCGCTTTCCACCGGGCAGCGAACTCGCTTTTCCAAGTGAGTTTACCATCGCCGCTTTTAATGTCCACTTCGCCTTGATGACCGCAGCCAGCGATGAGTTTTCCTCGGATTTCAAGGCCTTCGCATTTGTAGGAGACACGGTCAGTTTTGGGGTCAAACTTGTAGGCTCTTGTCGTGTAGAGGTGGCTGCATTTCTCACAGACAGCAAAATACGGTAAAACCTCAGTGTAGGTTTCTTGACCTACTTCTTCTTTTACTATTTCGCCAACTTTTTTGGCGTTGATTAGTATAGTTCTGATTTCGTTTAAAAGAAGGCCTTTTTTGTATATTTCATTGGCCGAATAATACTTGTATTCAATACCGCACTTATCTAATGCATCAAGCAGCAGCGAACTCATATGTTTACCGTAACTTTCATGGCAACCAAAAGGGTCAGGGATGCTGGAAACCGAGTACCCCAAATATTTTTCCATTTCCTTTGGAAGCCCTTCGGGAACTTTGCGCAGACCATCTTTGTCATCACAAAAAGCAACCAATTCAGAATTGCAGTTTAGGTTCTTAAGTGCCAAGGTGACTGCGAAGCTTCGGGATGCATCGCCTAAGCTGCCGATATGTGGAAAACCTGAGGCTCCAAGTCCCATCTCTGTTCGAATTTTGCTCATGTCTCGGTTTAACGTTTGCTCTCTTTCGATGACTTTCATAGCCATCAAGTCGTACCAAGTACCGTGACCTATAGTTTCTTCACTCATTAGCATGCCTTCTGCATCATGACTACACAATGGAATAGAAAAATGTTTAGAGCCGAAAAGGCTCAATAGAATTATTTGCGCCTTAATGATGCTGCAATGGCTAAAGCGGCGATTGCTAGTAGGATAACAACTACAGAAAATAGCCAATTAATGCCGAATAGATACCATGCTACACCCAAAGCAATGAGACCGGCGCCTGAAGCAATTGTACTGAAGGATCCGCGTTCATACTTCTGAGTTTTGCTTGCTCGCATGCCACCTAAAACGATTGCCCATAAGCCGCACAGCACCGCAACTATTGGGACAAATAAGCCCCATCCGATGATTCCTGCAATAGTTAACAATATTCCTACAACTATGATGATGAGGAATACTCCAAAACTCAGAAGTTGACGGTCACTATTGCTCATTCATGGTGCTCCTTAGGCAATTTTGGTTCCGCATTCTGGGCAGAACTTAGAGTTTGCAGGGATGGATTTGCCACAGTTTGGGCATGTCATTGCCCCTTGTGATGGTGGTGTTAGAGTTGTTCCGCAGTTGGGACAGAATTTGCTTGTTGCAGGAACTTTTTCTCCGCATTTTGGGCAAATGACAAGTGCTGCTGCGGGTGCTGCTTGTGGTGCTCCAGTTGGTGTCATGATCTGGGGTATAAGTACCATTCCTGCTCCGAGGGCTCCTGAGCCTCCTCCTTGTCCAAGCGACGCTGCTGCATTCTTCAATGTTTCCATTCGTAAGACATCTCCTGGAGCGGTTTGTCCAGTTTTGAGCCAGAATAGTCGTTCGCGATATTCGGGTGTTGTGTCTATTCCTTCGAATCGTAGATCGGTTAATTCGATGCCGACGCGTTTGAAGTAGTCAATTAATGAGTTTTTCACGATAACGGAGGTTTCGTCTAAACGTGTGAAGACTGTTATGAGATCGTAGTGGCTGAGTTCATCGATTATTTTCTCATTTAAGAAGCCTCTGAGGAAATTGTTTACTCCGTCGGTTGTGTAAGCGTTTTGTCCGCCAATTACTTCGTTAACGAATAAAGATGCGTCGCCAACTTTGAACCAGAATTGCCCAAACACTTGCAAAGGCGCCAATTCAGTTGTTTGTGCACGTGTGCCCCATTTACCAGCAAACACTTTGGTGCTAATGTAAATGACGGTTGCTTTGAAGGGTTTGTTACCGCCAAAACCCACCAGTCGAGTCAGCAAGCTTGTTAATACGGGCAGATTCAAGGTTGTTAATGTGTGTCTGCCTGGACCGAAAACATCGTATGCTTTGCCGTCTCGGAAGAACACTGCCATCTCATATTCGTTAACGATTAGCTGTGCTCCCCACGTAATGTCCTCAATTGGATAGCGCCAAACTATGTCTTCTGAACCTGCATTTTGCCATGCTATTACTTGCGGCATTATTGTATCACTCCTATCATTACTTGTTCTCTTTTATCAAAAGTGTCTTCAAGTAATTCAAACTTATCAGCTATTGTTTGAATTTTGTCTTTTAGATTAGCGAAGTTATTGTTCAACAATTGAGTCTTTAAGTCTTCGATACTTGTGCTTAAAGCGTTTACTTCATCGAGGAGTTGGCTGTCGAAGGTTATCATTCGATCAAGGTTTTCTTCTTTGATTTTAACTATATCGTAGAAGCCTGCATAACCATATGATGCATGGTTTATCTTTTCGGTTATTCGGTCCATTTTAGCGCTTAACCTATCTATGTCGGTTAAAACATCCATGTAACGTTTATCTGCTATTTTCTGTGAGATGCTTCTGATGTTATCTTTGTCTTTGGTGAGTTTAAGGTAAAGGTTATTTCGGACTAGTTTGTCTGATTCGCGGCGAAGTTCCTTCTCTTTGTATCCGCGGAACCCTGGAAGCGCTGCCGCAATGCGTTCTGAAAGCCTCATTTGGCTCTTTGCCTGTCCATATACATCTTTATTTTCGCTCATTCCCTAAATCCTCCATTATTTGTATTCCGTTATAAAAAAAGAGTTACTTTTAAAGTTTTTTAAATAAAATTAAAACTTGGAAGAGGGTATATCGCCCTTTAAAACAATGCCTGTTGCTCCATCAACTATCATTTGGTAATTATTGCCTTTGTAATCGTATTTTATGAACCAGATTGGTGCATGCAAATAAACCATTTGCTCCAAATTAATTGTTGTAGCGACTTCAACGATTTTATCAATATCTTGCTGAAGCAGAAAACGGTGAAGTGCCTCAATCTGCTGCTTCGCAATTTCTAATGCTTCTTCACGAGTCATTTCACTGTTGAGTAATTTAGCGAATCCCTCAATTTTCCTAAAATCAAAAGGAATTTTACCTGTTAAAGGCACATTGTATTCACGAGTTGGGAAACCTGATGCTTCACGAGCTAAAACCAGCCAATTATATTCCTTCTGAATTTGCCCTTCCTTAACAATAGCCGGCGAGATACGCTCAAAAATTCCCTTGTACTTGGTTGTGGCATCGGCGGAGACAATCCAGAAAGGCAGGTAAACAAGGTTTTTCTCAATCAATTTAGCCTTTCTTGCTAAATCACCAGGTTTCATAAAGCCTGAACGCATCCAATCACGCACTAAATTTTCAATTTGCTCTTCAGAGTAATTGTTAAGTAGTAAAGAATGCTCAAAAGTGAATGCTTGACCAGTCTCGATTACAGTTGTGAAGCCACAATACTTGCAGGTAGCTACTAACTCGCCAGGTTTGAATTCGACTGGAGCACCGCAATGTGAGCACCGAATATTTTGAGCTATAGCCATGATGTTTAGGCCTTCAGTTTTTCACGTTTGAGAATCTCTCTCGCAACGATAACACCTGAAGCTGATGCTTGGATGAGTCCGCGAGTGACGCCTGCGCCGTCGCCTATGGTGAACATGTTCTGGATTTTGCTCTCTAATGAATTGTTTAATTGTAGGTGGGAACTATAGAATTTTACTTCAACACCATAGAGCAATGTTTCAGGCGAATAGACTCCCGGGGCTATTTTGTCGAGTGCTTGAAGCATTTCCCGTATATCCGTTAAATAGCGATATGGTAGTACGAAGCTTAAGTCACCTGGAGTGGCATTTTTAAGAGTTGGTGTTAGGACGCTGTGTGCTAGTCTCTCGGGTGTAGAGCGTCTTCCATGATCAAGATCACCTAATCGCTGTACCATAACACCACCGCTGAGAAGGTTGGAGAGTCTTGCAATGTATTTGCCGTAGGCAATTGGTTCTTTGAAGGGTTCAGTAAAGGAAGTACTGACGAGTATCGCAAAGTTTGTGTTGGATGTTTTTGATTCAGCATGGCTGCCCCCGTTTACGGTTAAGACGCCATCGTATGATTCAGTCGTTACTTCTCCATGCGGAGAGACGCAAAATGTACGGACCTGATCGTCAAATGATCTTGAAAAATAAACGAGTTTTGGCTCATAGAGGGCTTTGGTTAGAGTTTCCATAACTGAAGCTAATAGCTCAACACGTACACCAATGTCGACCGGGTTGTTAACTGTCTTTAAGCCTCGGATTTGAGCTTCTGTTTGCAGCCACTCTGCACCGCTTCTTCCCGGGGCAATGATGACATATTTTGCGAGGAATTTTTCACCATTAACTGTTTCGACGCCTTTGATGACGTGGTCATCTACGATGAGCCCTTTAACCTCAGTTTTAGGTTGGAAGGTTATTTTGCCATTGAGATGTTTGCGCATGCGTTGGAGGGTTTCGAGACATTTGTCGGTGCCCATGTGGCGTACTTGTTGCTTGATGAGTTTTAGACCAGCTAACGATGCTTTGCGTTCGATTTCATCTATTTCCTCGTTTTCGCCGCCAAAAACTTGTTCACTAGCCCCGAATTTTATGTAGATGCCGTCACAATACTTTACCAGGTCAGCTAGTTCTTTGGTTGAAATGTATTGGTTTAGCCAGCCGCCAACTTCTGTTGATAAGGTGAGTTTGCCGTCGCTGTAAGCACCTGCTCCACCCCAGCCTGAGAGAACTGAGCATGGTTCACAATGGACGCATTCGAAGCCCCGGCTTGAAGGGCACTTGCGCTTGTCAATATCTAGCCCTCGGTCGAGAACCAGAACGTTAAGGTTTGTTTTCTCAGTTAGCTCTAGCGCTGAGAAGATGCCTGCTGGGCCTGCGCCCACAATTATTACGTCATATTTCAAAGGATTTGCCCCCTTGGAACCCAGAACTACATGTAATATGTCGCATATATTTCTTAGTGCAGTTGAACTTGCAGGCAACAGTTGTATTTTTTTAAGTATTTTTTAGATATGTCAAAAAAACATTTAATAAAATAAAAACTTCCCATTAAACAAAAAGAACTGTGATTATAATAAAAAGTTTAAAAAGAAAATGATTAGTCTTTTATGGCTTCAATAAAACTCATGACATTCCAGAGTTTAACTCTTGTATAAGGTGGCATGTTGGGGTCTTGTAAAATCTCATCCAACATTGACACTGCGTTTGAAGCTCTTACTGCAGGAGTATATTCTCCGCTTTGCAAGGCATTCATTGCGTCTTTTGCGGAACGGCGTATGTTTCGTGGCGTTGTACTGTCTTCAGAAACTTCTCCGAGCACCACTAATGCTTGCTGAATTTTTGCTTCATACTCATCCGATTTTTTCTTCCGCACCATAAAATATTCCCCTTTAATGCACTTTGGCAGTGACCAAGTTATATAAGCATTGATATGTATTTACTTTGGGGTTCTAAATGCAACAAAAACCAGATAACTCATCTGTTAAAAGAGGGGCAAACTTGCTGGTGCAAGGTGCAACTTTAACGGATCTCTCATGCCCAGCTTGCTCATCCCCACTCTTTAGGCTAAAAGACGGTACTCTTTGGTGCGCAAAAGACGACAAGAAAGTGATATTTGTTAAAGAAGGTGAAGAAGCACCCAAACAAGCCGAGGTTGCCACCACATCATTCGATAAACTTGAAACAACCTTGACGAATAAGATACAAAGCATACAGGGCAAGATTGAAAAAACCGAAGACATGGACGAATTGCAAAAACTAACCTGTGCATTGTCGGAACTGCTAAACAGCGTAGAAAAAATTAAGCAAATGAAGAAAATTTGAGTCCGACTAATTTGACTTTAGGTTCTTACCAGAATTTCCCCTCAAATATCCACAGAATTGACAGTTTCACTTCAACACTCACAAACAAGCAACTTCAGCAAAAACTAATCCAGGTTTTACATAAGGTAAACCGCAATGAATTTACTTTTGAAGAAGTCGCCAACCCAACTGTACCGCAGGGCACCATAATTTTCGAGTTTGGAATAGCGGAATCAGGGGATTTCAATTATATTGATAACGAGATACTCAAAAAAACAACCAAGTTTTTGGCAAAAGAGACTTTGCCTTCGATAGATTTTTTCTGTTCCATTCGTTATTACAAGGGCTCAGGTGAAAACAGGTCTCCTTTAAAGTTTGATTATTATATGCTGAGAACTGTCTTTAGCAAAGATATTTTTGAGGTTCAGGTTTTTCACGAACGTGGACCCAGATATATTTCGCCAGAAGAGTTGACTGCGTTTATTTTTAATAAAATAAATGAAACGCCAAGTAGTAAAAATAAGAAAGCTCTCAAGAAAGTCAGCCATGGCTGAGAAAAAACCAATTAATACCTATTTCATCGCCGAAAGTTATATTTCTTGCAGGTTATAATTTAGAAAAGACTGCATCTTACAAGCTAAATGGAGCTATCATGGTTTGTCCTCGATTGAAGTATCATCCCTAAAAAAGAACTACGGCGATTTAAAAGCAGTAGATTGTATCTCCTTCAAAGTTAACCAAGGTGAAGTCTTCGGACTACTTGGTCCAAACGGCGCAGGCAAAACTACAACAATAGAAATAATGGAGGGTTTGCGTGAAAGAGATGGCGGAGACGTGAAAGTTCTCGGTTTTGACCCATGGAAAAATGGTTATGAGCTTCACAAGAAAATCGGGGTTATTCCGCAAGAATTTACATTCTTTGAGAAAACCACTCCTAGAGAAGCTATCATCTATTACGCTGATCTATTCAACGTAAAAGTTAATCCAGATGAGATTTTGAAGGAAGTTTTACTAAGTGAATCCGCCAAAGTTAATTTCGACAGCTTATCAGGGGGACAGAAACAAAAAACTGGTCTTGCCCTATCATTGGTAAATTCGCCTGAATTACTCTTCCTCGATGAACCCACTACAGGATTGGACCCAAACGCAAGAAGAGCGATTTGGGAAGTAATACGCGGATTAAAGGCTAAAGGAAAAACTATCATTTTAACCACCCATTACCTTGACGAGGCGCAGCAACTCGCTGACCGAGTAGCAATCATGGACCACGGTCACATAGTAGCCATGGGAACTACTGAAGAAATCATTCAACAGCATGGCTCAGGAGAACGCTTAGAGATTCATGGAAGCGAGAAACTAGCCGACTACATAAGGTCAAACACTGATTTGCAAGTCGACTACGACAAAGCCAAAGGTGAAGTAACCATACCGTTGAAGAAGAAAATTGATGCACTCGCGGCGTTGGCGGCTGCTGAGCAATCAGGTTTGGAATGGGGCGATATCCAAACTCGACAAGACAGTTTAGACGATGTTTTTGTTAAACTCGTTAACGAACCGGTCGGTGAACAAGGAGAAGCAACATCCGAAAAGAAAACCGGCAAGAAACGGAGGCGCTAAAGATGGTAAGTGGAAAACGAATATACTCTGACTTCAAAGTCTTCAGCCGCGGATACCTTAGAAACAAGTTTGGGTTATTCTTCGGCTTGGTCTTTCCAGTAATCTTGATTTTGATTTTCGGGGCAATCTTCGCTGGAGGTAGTGCTGGAACTGTAAATGTCTATGCTCAAAATCTTGATACAGGACCATTTCCCTCAGGACAAAATCTTGGAACAGGTTTTCTTGAAGCACTTAACAAATCCAGTACAATAACGGTGATAACGGTAGATACTTCTGAGAATTTTACAAAGTACCTGGCGGATCATTCAGCTTCTGATGGCATACTGATTCCTAAGAACTTCACCTTAGACTATGCAATAAGCCAGCAAGTAAACATTACAGTTTATGGTAACCCAACTTCAAGCACAAGTGGTATCGTAGCCGGAACGGTTGGTGGATACGCCAATTACTTCAATCTCCAACGCTTCAACGGCACATCGGTGATAGGCTTAACATCTGCAACCGTGAATACTCAGCAGACAAAATATATTGACTTCTTGATTCCAGGCTTAATTGGGTTCTCAATACTCACAAGCCCCATGTTCTCTTTAGTCAACATTTCTTCAGAATACAAGAAGACAAAGTTGTTCAAGCAACTTTCTCTTACACCGCTCACAAAAATGGAGTGGCTAGCTTCCAAAATGATATGGTATATTGTTTTGACGATCGCTGGCTTTTTGTTGATGGTTGGCGTGGGAATCTTTGCTTTCGATGCACACGTTGCGATAACGCCATGGTTAATTCCCTTTTTGGTCTTGGGTCCAATGCTTTTTGCAGCATTAGGTATGCTAGTTGGTACAGTGACAAAGAACCCTGAAACCGCAGGTGTCATAGGCAACATCGTAACGTTCCCCATGATGTTCCTCGCAGGTACCTTCTTCCCAATCAGCAGCATGCCACAATACCTGCAAACGTTCGCCCATGTCCTGCCACTATTTTACGTTACAGAAGGCTTAAACAACGCCATGGTCTACGGAAACGTTAATGGGGCAGCAATCGACATTGCGGTTCTGGGGATTATTACAGTGGTTATCTTCGTATTGGCAGTGAAACTGTTCAAATGGAGAGAAGACTGACCCTTTCATTTTCGTTTTAAAATTTAATTCTTAGAGGGTCCGCTTATTTTTAGGTAAAATATGATGCCTAATTGCCAGTTTAACGTGGTTGAAACTTAATTAGGAAACAAAACTCTTAGCGCTCTTGAGTAAAGTCGAAACCTTTGCATACAACTCCTCTGATACGACATCCTTAGGATTGTCTCCATTAATTCGGATGAGCTCACCCTTCTCTACGTATTTGAGGTAAACTTCCCTTACTTTCTGTTGTGTCTCAAGGGTTTCCATAACGGACTTTTTTCGCTTCAAACGTTCAATTACTTTCTCTGGAGACACATCGATAAAAATGCTGAAATCAGGTTGCAGAGCGCGTGCATTGATTGTTTTTATCCAATCCAAACTTAAACCTGCACTGCCCTGGTAAGCCAAAGATGAGTAGATATAGCGGTCGCATATCACCAGCTTTCCATCTTCCAAAGCCGGTTTTACTTCACTGTACATGTGTTCGATGCGGTCTGCGGCGAAAAGAAGGGCTTCTGCTTCGGTTAGTAAACGTTTGTTTTCATATAGACAATCTTCACGGATGAAGGTTCCGATTTTTCCGAGGCTGGGCTCTGCAGTTATTAGTACTTTGTGAGTTTTCTCGAGTTTTTTTGAAAGGAATTTTGCCTGGGTAGTTTTTCCGCTTCCATCTAAACCTTCGATTACTATGAAGATGCCTTTCTTACCCATATTTGTCAACTCAGCTAGTTAGCGTTACACATTATAGGAAGTTACATAAATATAACTAACCGACTGTGAGGCTGAGTGTGTGCCCAAGGCTTACTGGGGAGAAATTAAAGATCCTGTACACGGCTACGTGTACATTACTGAAGCAGAAAAAAACGTCATCGATACTTATCCAATGCAGCGACTACGTAGGCTAAGGCAGTTGGCAGGCTCAGAATACGTTTATCCGGGTGCTAACCACACACGCTTTGAACATTGCCTAGGGGTAATGTACCTTGCTGGTCATGTTTTGGAAAACCCGAATATTTCACGCATTGTCAACGATGAAGAAGTGGATATGTGCCGGATTTCGGCGCTCCTGCACGATTGTGGACATGGACCTTTCTCACATGTCTTTGAGCAACTGTTAATCAAGGACCTTGAAAAAACCCACGAAGATATCACGTCATGGATTATAGAAAAGAGTGAAGTCAGCGAAAAATTATCCAAGATGGGCTTTAACTCAAAGGAAGTCGCCGGGTTAGCTGTGGGGAGGTTGCATAAAAAAGATCGGGCGTTCCTAGATCAAATAATAAGCAGCGCCGTGGACGTTGACAAACAAGACTTCATAGTACGAGATACTTATCATACGGGCGCCGAATATGGTTTCATAGATGTTTACCGCCTAATTCATGCACTTGATGTATTGGGCGAAAACTTAGCCGTCGAATTAGGGGCGTTGTCCGCTTTAGAAGCTTTCGTTATTGCAAGAATTGAATCATTTAAAAGTATTTATTTCCATCGTGTTGGAAGAGCCGCACAAATCATGCTAGCAACCGCTATGGATAAAGCAAACCAAGAATTGGGATTAACCGCCTTCAAAACACCTGAAGAATACATGGCGCTGGACGATTACACTGTATGGGCAGCACTCAGAAAATGCAAAGCATCCAACGAAATCATTAGCAACTTGGAAAATCGGCGCATGCTCAAATGCGCTTACGAACGGACTTTCTACGAGAAAGACGCCATGATATCCAATTTATTCGGTCGCGAAACGTACAGGCGGCAGGTGCAGAGTGAAATCGCCAGAGAGGCAGGAGTCGAGTTAGATTCTGTTATAATTGATGTGCCAACGGTGCCATCTGTACCCTATCACCATGCAGTACTCATGGAATCAACGGAAATTCCAGTCTTCACAAGAAGCCCAGGTGGCGAAAAGAAGCTTGAGCGGTTAAGTGAAAGCTCCAAGATTTTTGAAACCCTCAAAGGTTTCATGAATATCCTGCGCGTCTACACTTCGGAAGCAGACAGGACAAAGGTGGAGAAAGCAACGGCGAAGATTTTGGGCAAGATTCCTTCAGGAGCAAAAATTTCTTTCTAAACTAAAATAATCTTTTTCTTAAATACTAGGTGTTGCTTAAGCAAACAAACAGAGAACGATTAGACAACGTATAGAAGGGAACTAAATGTTCAAGGATAATGCAGACGACAAAAAAATAATAAGTGTACGAATCAAAAGAAAACCTGAGCCAAAGCCGGAGTCATCTTTGCTCTATTCAGAAAAAGATATTCACCGCTTTGTTTCAGAGTTTATTTCTTCATGGATTCGAGGAGACATAATCATCCGTTTCCCAACGGCTGCTGAACTTTCAAAAAAGACTCCATTGAGCATTGCGTTCCCAACTGACCCTTCAGTAAATGCTGAACTAAAAATCAAAGAGCATTACGTTGAGCTTTTATCCGTCATCGCCGGTACAAAACCTGCGTCTTCCGAGGAACAGCAAAGAGCCATCGATGAAGTTTTCAAGATGTTACTTATGTTCCGTAGCGCAAACCGCATTGAAGGTAAAATTATGTCAAACGATCTCGAAAAAAGAATCCAAGACCTGGAAAAGATATCGGTCACACAAACTAAACTTGTCGAGCAAATAACTGCCCATTTGTTTACTCCAAAAAAACCCAAGCCAACAAGATAGTTAACTGAAGTATGGTTATAGAAGGGTAAGGTTTATTCGAGGGAAAAAACATTCTGGTTGATGCTTTATTGTAAAAAGCGCTCCGGTAGTATAGTCCGGTCAAGTATACTGGCCTTTCGAGTCGGCGACCCGGGTCCGAATCCCGGCCGGAGCACCAACTATACCTCTAAAATACTCTTTTCCGTTGGGTGATTCATGCTCGCTTAGAATGTGTCTATAGAGTTAATTTCTCAGATTTCGCTGGCTATTTTGTTAAATTCTGAATTACTATTTCTTAATTCTTCAAAAATGCAACTCTGCCATTAAAAAATAAAAAGTTTTGCAAACAAACTACCGTCAGCATGTTCCAATGATTGCTTCATTAAAAGGAAGATTGTTAATTATTCTCTACTTGAGAGAACAATGATGTAGTCTGCTGTATCAGCGCACATATCTGCAGCTTGTTCGATGAATTCAACTAAGTCATCAAAAATTACCATGGCTCCGCAGTTGATGTTTGCACCGTATTTAACGAATAGGCTTTTGGCTTTGAGATATTCAACATCAATTGAATGCTCTATTTCTCCAACTGCTTTGGCTTCTTTTATGGCTTCGTTAGGGTTAGATGAGATTTTTTCTATGCTACCTCTTAAGGCTTGAGCTATTTCAACAAGCTTTCCCGTCATAAAAACAGTCTTTTGAGAAAGCTCCTGAGGAATTTCAGCGTCACCTAACATTTCAATGCATCGGGCTGCATCTTTGGTGTGGTCAGCTAACGTATCTAGGCGTTTAACCAAGTGCAAGAGGTCTTCACGGTAATCAGCGACTAATGCTGCTCCCTTAGATAACTCCATGAAAACATCTGTTCTAAGCAAGTCAACTTCCTCTTCTGCTTTGTAGAGGTTTTCAATGTACTTCTGGGATTCCTTAACATTATTCTCAGCAAAACTTTTGGTTGCTTTATGCAGCCACGTAACTGTATCAAAAGCCTTAGTTATTTGATCGTGAGCCAATTCTAATCCTCTGGTTTTGCGGCGTTGCTCAAACCAATCGTAACTTTTTTTCTCCACTCACAGCATCTCCAAGTATTAACTAATTATTCCCATTTGCAAATATAACCCTTCTCTTAATATGACTTTCACTAACACTTTTACACATGTGTTTTTTCTTTCAAACTTTTCTTTTCAGATTAAGCAAACATCAATCGCTAAGAGCCAATCCAAAAAATCGGCTTTTTCAACTTTTGTTAGCTTTTTACTATTTGTTTTTCTTTTCAATAATTTTCCCTCAAACAATTCATCATTTTGGCTGAAAGACAAAAACACTTAGGTTACTATGTTATATTTAGAATATCTTCATAATCTATAGATATCGTTATAGTTTATTTAGATAATTAATTTTCAAAAACAGCCTTCGCCAACGCAATCTTATCTTCTAAACTCGTCATCACAGTATTAGTCACTTTCACTTTGATTCCAAGTTTTTCAACTCTGCTTTTCGATCCAGCATCTTTAGTATCTATGATAAAAACATCGAGAAAATCAGAATAGATTTTTGCAACACCATACGCTGAAACTTCAATGCCTAATCCACGCAACATCTTGTCTGCAGGACCCTTAATGGTTGTGCCAGCAACAATAGGGCTAATCCCTATTACCTTTGCATTAGTTCGCTTCAAAGCATCTCTCACCCCTTCAACCGCCAAAATAGTTCCAATGCTGACAATGGGGTTGCTTGGACAAACAACAACAGTTTCTGCATTTAATATTGCATTCAAAACTCCTGGTGCAGGTTTTGCAGTCGTAGCACCCATAAACTCAACGCCTAAAACCTCATCTTTTGCTTGCTTTCGAACAAAATATTCTTCAAAATGAATTGAGCCTTCTCTTGTTCTCACCCTCGTTTCGAAGAAGTCATCAGTCATGGGTAAAATGTTGGTTTTAACACCTAAAACGCTTGAAATCTCTTTGGAAATTTGCGTCAGTGTGTACCCTTTTTTTAAACCTTCTGTTCGGTAAAGATGGGTTGCTAAATCTCTATCGCCCAAGCCAAACCATGTGTCCAATCCATGGGCTTTGAGCATTTCAAGGCATCGGAACGTATCACCCAAAACTCCCCACCCCTTAGCTTCGTCAACAATTCCAGCCAACGTATAAGTGACAATATCGATGTCGGGTGAAATGTGTAGCCCAAATAGTTCTATGTCATCGCCTGTGTTCACGATAACCGATAAATCTTCTTCATTGACAATTTTTATTAAGCCTGTTAGAAATCTGGCTGCTCCTACTCCACCAGCTAAAGCCGCAATCACAATAGTTCACCAAAATACTAATGATCGTGTCCTTCTTTCTCAGAAACCCAATACTCCGAAGGTGAGCCTTTTTTGTCGGTTATGCATTCTTTTTTGAAAACGGGGGCTTCACTCTTGTACCTTTCAACGGCTTCCCTGAGCACAGGAAAAACGTCGGTTCTGTGAGCTCCTGCAACAGCCACGTAAACTAAGTCGTCGCCTACGTTGAATTTGCCCAGCAAATGGTGAATTTGAACATTAACTATTCCGTGTTTTTGAACCAAATCGTTGCTTATTTTTGTTAAAACTTCTTTAGCTTTTTCCTCATATCCTTCGATGATGAGTTTTTCAACTTTTTCATTTTCAAAAGTTTCTCCTCGCACAACGCCAATGAATAATGCTATGGCTCCTGCTTTCGAGTAGTTGGGGTCTTTTTTGATGTTGTTTATGACGTCTTGGGCATTGAAGGTTCCTTTTTCATGAACATCAGCATTGGTCAAAACTTACGTTCTCCCAATTAGAAAATACTAAATTCGGATATCTAAAACTGTTACGGTTAAAATAAAGAAATAAGAAATAAAGAAATTTTGTGGTTATGCTGGAGCTGCAACTGGTGCTGGTTCTGCTACTATTGGTGCTTCTGGCAGTTTTGCTGGTGCTGCGATTAATTTGGATTTTCTGATTCCGACGTGTCTTAGTGGTGCTACGAGTTTGGCTTGGTTGTAGATGTCTGAAGCGATTTTTCCAAGGACCATTTCTTGAACGAATTGGTCAAGTGTCAATGCAAGGGCTTTTTCCTTGATTGTCTTTTCCATCATGGTGCGAATGATTTTTTCTTGTGAAGTCTTTATTCTTGAAAGTGTAAGGGCTGAAACTGAAATGCGGAGTTTGTAGCCGTCTTTTGTGGTTAAGTTGAATAATCCGTCAACTTTGGTGGTTCTTCTTCTAACTAAGCTGCGAAGGTAATCTCTTGAGTATTCATGTCCTTTAAAGAGTGTCTTGGCGGATTTACCGTCAACCTCGTTTATCTGGAAGAACATTTTCAAGTAATGATGAGAAAAGTCACCTGTAATGTCATATAGGGTTGCTTCGACAACTCTGCCGATCATCATTTTTTCGTCTTGGGCAGGTATCGAACCTAACTCTATGTTACCAAAGAACGATGGCGCAACTACCATATACCAGGATTTGCCTCGCCACTTATCGCGTACGTGTTTTGTTTTGGAAGACAAATTTATTTCTCCAAACGTGCCACATCATTCTCATAGAAATATTAAAAGGTTTAGCGTTTTCTATCTATTTTCTCTCTGTTACCCATGTATTTCCGCAACGCTTCAGGGATATTAATTGTTCCATCTGCTAACTGATTGTTTTCTATTATCGCAACGATGGTTCTGCCTGTGGCAATGGCTGTTGAATTTAATGTGTGAACAAAACCTTTTGGCGCTGCGCCTTCTTTCTCGCGGTACTTGATTCCTAAGCGTCTGCCTTGATAATCGGTGCAGTTGCTGCATGAAACCACTTCACGATAGCCATTTTGCGCTGGCATCCAGGCTTCAATATCGTATTTTTTAGCTGCAACCGTGCCAATGTCGCCTGTGCAAACATTAACCACGCGGTATGCTAAACCAATTTTCTGCAGAAGTTCCTCAGCGTTTTGCAGGAGTTCTTCATGGAGTTTTGGTGAGTCTTCTGGTTTGCAGAAAATGAATTGTTCTATTTTGTTGAATTGGTGAGTGCGGAAGATGCCGCGTGTGTCTTTTCCGTGTGCACCCGCTTCTTTGCGGAAACATGTACTTACGCCTGCGAGTTTCACAGGCATTTCTTGTTCTTTTAGAGTTTCGTTCATGAACATTGCGGCCATGGGATGTTCGGAGGTGGCAATTAAGTACAAGTCTTCGTTTTCGACTTTGTAGAGAACCTCTTCAAAGTCGCCCAATGAAGTGACGCCTTCATAGGCTGCACGGTTCATAAGCAATGGCGGAATGACTGCAGTGTACCCTTTTTTTGATAGTTCTTCAATTGCAAAACTTATCAATGCCATATCTAACATGGCGATTTCGTTTTTAAGGTAGAAGAATCTTGAGCCGGAGACTTTTCCTGCACGTTCCATGTCAATTTGATCTAAGTTTAATGCCAGGTCAATGTGGTTTTTTATTGGAAAAGTGAACTGCGGGATCGTTCCCCACGTTTTCACTTGCACATTGTCGTTTGAGTCTTTTCCAAGAGGAACCGAATCATTCAGCAAATTTGGCAAACGCAAGAGGTAATCGTGCATTTTCTGTTCCTGTTCAGTTACTTGTTTTTCAATAATCTTTATTTTAACATCGATGTCTTCTGCTATAGTGAATTCGTTTGTGGCTTCTTTGCCTGCTTTTTTGAGTTTAGCGATTTCTATAGTTACTAGTTTTCGATCATGCCGCAACTCGTTTAGTTTAGTAAGGTTCAACCGCCATTCCTTATCAACAGTACTCAAATCTTCGAGCATCTGCAGGCATTGGGGGTTGCCACGTTTTGCTAAATTAGCCTTCACAAGTTCAGAGTTTTCGCGGATAAGCTTGATATCTAACATTTTCTCACAGAGTAATTCTCTATCTAACAAAATCAGCTATTTAACTTTACGATGCAAAAAATCTAGCCTGAATTGAGGGTGTTCTTATGGTTACTCCTTAAAAAGACACCAACCTTCTCATTAGTTTCTGTAATGATTCCTATTATGGTCAAAATAGGATGGTGAACAAGGTTTCATATTATTGCTCAGTAAGAACACTACATAAACAAATCAAAAAATAGAAGAAGTTTGGATTAGGTTTCTAATTTTTTGTAGTCCAATCTACTTTTTAATTAGAGTTATCTCCATCGTGGAAACCATTCTGGACCTGGTTTCTCCCTCACGTGGTGGCATCTCTACTGTTCCGATTGCAATCTTACTAACTTTTAGGTCTTTAACGAATCGGTTTCTTGTGATTTCAGCTACGTCAACAGCAGTCGTAATAGCTTGACCTCTTGCTTTCAAAGTAATTTCTTTTAGGTTTCCTGCAGAGAGGCTCGTTATGATTGCTAGAACATAGCTCATTGGAGGTTTGTTTCCTACGAAGATAACATCTGAGTTGTTTTGAGTCATTTTTGTTTTTCTCCTTTATTGTTTGCTTAGTGTAACGTTGCTGTGTTGCGCTTTGTTGCGCGGCAGAACGTCAATTTCAAATATTACAGTTCTTCCTAATAAGTTCATTGAAAAATCGCCCATGAACAAAAAATGTTCAACACGACTCTAAGAAAGGCTTTTCTACAGCCTCTCCTTAATCTGCAATAACATCTGCCAAGTCGAGAGTTTACTTTGCTTACCAAACTCAAGAAACAAATTCAGCAAATGCTTACTTCACAAGCCAATGCCGCGCACAAGTTAAGTTTGACTCCCAACAAAATAAGTTTAATCGGATTCATACTTGCCTTAGCCTCGGCGGCTTCATATTTTCTAGTTACAGCTGAATCGTCCTGGTTTCTTATTTTGGCGGTGGTTTTTCTTTTAGCTTCGGGATTCTGCGACACATTGGATGGTATTGTGGCTAGAACTTTCCAACAGACAACTGTGTTCGGAGGTTTCTTTGATTCAGTCCTTGATAGGTACGCCGATGCGGCCGTTTATGCCGCCATAATAATAGCTGGTTTAAGCAATCCAGCTTGGGGTTATATTTGGGGTTCAGTTTGGGGCTTAGCTGCTTTGGTAGGCTCTATGATGGTAAGTTATACGCGTGCAAGAGCTGAAGCTGCGGGAATAAAAATGGAGTCAATAGGTTTAGCTGAACGGGCAGAACGTATGCTTATTTTGACAGTAATATCCGTAATTGCGTTCTTCTGGTTGCCAGCTTTAGGTTACGGAATTGCTTTGTTGGCCGTGCTTTCAAACTTTACAGTTATACAAAGAGCAATGCACGTTTACAAAGTATTAAAGAAATAAAGAAAAAGCAGCGATAGTCGCTTAATATCTACGTTTATAGCCTTTTGAATGTCGTTCGTTTTCGGCGCGGACCTTAACGATGCCGCGGTGAACTGCACATGAAATGCAATAGAATTTTGTATCTACCCAAGAGGCTAAGTATGTGCCGCTTTGTCTAAGCTCTTTAGCTAACTGTGGTTCAACAAAGGATACTCTGCGTGTGGACCGTTTAGCTTTATCTCTTGGCACTGACGCACCGCAATTTGCACATTGAACAAGAGTACTGCTTCCTTTGTTTCCTTTTGACCTTCCTCGGCTTTTTCGCTTAACGGGCATTATTTTGACCTCTTTCCTAGTGTTCCATTTATTGACTTTACTATCTTATATATCTGCCCGTAATTTTAGTAGCGAAGCGACGTTTGCGTTCTGAGTTATCTGGGGAATAATCTTTCCATTGGATGAAGTCATTAGGGTTGTAACTCCTGGTCCGTGTCCAGCTGTGACGCAGTTTGTATGGACAACTACTCCTACCGAGATGGCGCCTTGACGGTAAATTCTGCCAAACGAGTGGTCTGCGTCAATAATCGCAACAAAATCGCCCAACCTCAAACTTTCAAGCCCATATTGCTCAACAACTGATTCATCAAACAATTGAATGTCATAATCTCCAGAATTTACTTGATTTGAACCCAGTCCAGAACCCATAATCGCAGCTGGCACAATATGTGTAACTGGAACTTCCAGCTTATCGCCATTTGGTTTGGGATTCCATGCCTCAAGCAAACCTGGGGCAATATTAAGGACTTTTACGTCAGGAAAATCTAAAAGCTTCAAACCTAAGCCAAAAGATTTTATGAGAATTCTATCACCGATCAGAAGTTGTTCCAAAACTTCCTGCGGAAAATCAATCAGCACATGTTCTATTCCACCATGTTTTCCCGTGACTACACCTTTTGCCCCTTTTTTTTCGCCCGCCGCAACTATTGCTTGGTTACCAACACATGAAAGAACGTTAAATGCCGTGTTGGCCGCTTGCCCTGATCGAGAGTCGTTTTCCTTGTTTTCCACACTTACGCCTGGTTCTACGTGATCTGCTTCCCAGCCGCACGCAGGGTCACCAACTCTCAAATTGTAAGTTATGCCACCAACGCCTGGTAGAACCAAAGCTTTTCCTGCAGCTGAAATATTGTAAACTGAGCGAATTGTTGGGCTGGCGATTTCGCCCATAACCGAGATTTTAATGAGTTTATTAACGTTTGTTTTAAGCATTAACTGGTCCCTTTTGACATTGGGGTCTATTTGCGCGGGAGCTAATAAAACTTCACGGGGCTTTTTGGGGTTAAGCAACTCTTAAATTATGCTTTTCTTTAATGATGATACAGAAACTAAGAACCTAAATTGTCGGAAGTGAATTGTGCCATGGCTGAAATTGGATTAAGAACAAAAATGTTAGTTAGAGACATCATGAGCAGCCCAGTAATCACCATCGATGAAGATGAACCCTCCAACAAAGCTGCCGTCAGCATGGAAAAAAACAATTTAGGCGCCGTAATAGTTACCAACAAAGCAGGCAAATCAATTGGCATCATAACTGAACGCGACTTAGTCAATAGGGTGATAGCCAAGAATCTTAAGCCCGACACCATAAAGGGCAAAGAAATCATGACAACCCCCCTTGTTACAATAGAGCCCGAAGCAACCATAAGCGATGCAGCAAAAAGAATGACAAGGCTTGATATCAGACGGCTCGGCGTAATTTACAAAGGTAACCTGCTTGGAATAGTCTCAAGCAAAGACATCCTTGGAGTAATGCCTGAGTTGATTGAAACAATGGAGGAGAAATCACGTATCGAAGGCGAGGCACGCACAGAAGAAGACGAAGAAGTTCCGATGTCAGGATACTGCGACCGCTGTAGTGCATACAATGAAAACCTGAAGGAACGCAATGGGCAAAACATCTGCGACGAATGTCGCGTAGAATTTGAACAAGAAAAATAAGTATTTCTTTTCAATTATTTTTTAATCAAAAAAACTTTAATTAACTAAACTAACCGCTATTCAATAGACCGTGACTCCTTTGATTGTTGACTCTGTTTTCACAAACGCCAAAGCGTACATCTACGGACAAATTATTGACTGCAGCATAGCTATCGAAGAAGGAAAAATCCAGAAAATCGGCAAAGAAACCCAAATGCCAAACGCAGACGAAAAAACTAACTTGCACGACCTTCTGGTTTTGCCTGGGCTGATTGATGAACACGTTCACTTACGCGATGAAGGCAGAGCGTACAAGGAAGATTTCTTTTCGGGAACCGCCGCTGCGGTTGCTGGAGGATTCACCACTGTTTTGGATATGCCAAACAACGATCCTGTCACAATGAGTGTTAGAACCTTATGTAACCGCATGAGCATTGCCCAAAGTAAAATCCTTGTTAACGTTGGGTTTTACTCTGAATTTCCCAAAAAACTGCCGGAACTGCAAGACATAGTTGTTGAAGGCGCAGTAGGGTTTAAGCTTTTTATGGGTTCCCAAGTAGGCGGCTTAAACTTTGATAATGACCAAGCAATCCAAGAAGCATTCAAGGAAGTCGCCAAATTGAATGTGCCAGTTGCAGTTCATGCCGAAGACAGGGAATTGTTAACGGCAAACGAAGATAAACTCAAGCAAGCCAAAAAAATTGGAACAACCGACTTCTTTAGAGCGCACACGGAAGCAGTTGAACTGAAATCAATCCAACGTCTATTAAAACTTTGCCAGCAAACCGATGTGCGGCTGCATTTCTGCCACATCTCAACCGAAGAAAGCCTAAACGCCATTGCAGAAGCAAAAAAATCTGGGAGAAAAGTAACCTGCGAAGTTACACCCAACCATCTTTTGTTGTCCAGTCAAGATTTGAAGCAGTATGGGCAGCTGGCGATTATGGCACCGCCACTCAGAGACAAAACCCACCTTGACGCTCTCTGGAAGGGCATAGAAGCGGGAACAGTAGATACTGTTGGTTCAGACCACGCACCTCACACTAAAGAAGAAAAGTCAGCCAGCAGCGTATGGGAAGTCAAAGTCGGCGTGCCAGGACTAGAAACAACTCTACCACTCATCATGACACAAATCAAGAAAAATCGCCTAACCCTAACTCAAGCAGTTCATTTGATTGCGGAGAAACCAGCAGAAATCTACGGCTTATACGACCGCGGAAGGCTGGAACAGGGCAAAAACGCGGACCTAACTGTGGTTGATTATAATCGCCAATTCAAGATTGACGCTTCAAAATTCAAATCCAAAGCCAAGTTCTCCCCTTACGATGGCTGGGATGTTCAGGGCAAAGTAGTAAAAACAATAGTGAACGGGCAACTGGTCTTTGACGACGGTGAGATTGTGGCTAAGGGCGGAAGCGGTTTTATCATTCGGAAGAGGCAGCGGTTGAAGTTCCTCGCTGACGGAATGCTTGGGAAACTGGCCCGTTGGCTACGCATGTTAGGACACGACGTTATTTATTCGGTCGTGTTTAACGACTCTGAGCTTTTAGAGCTGGCAAAAAAGGAAGAGCGGGTTTTGTTGACGAAGGATTTGGAACTCTATAAACGTGCCATCGGCAAGGGCATAGACGCTTACTATATTGAAGGCAAGACCGAGCCGGAGCGGTTAGCACAAGTAGCCAAACGTTATGGCTTAACTTTGGAGATTGATATGGATAAGTCGCATTGCCCAATCTGCAACGCCAAACTCCAAGCCGCAAATAAAGAGGAACTCCAAGCTCGAATTAGAAAAAAACACGTTCACCTACTATAACAAATTTTGGAAGTGCCCCAACTGCGGCCAAATCTACTGGCAAGGCGCCCACTGGAAACAAATCACAGAAACACTAACTCAAGCGCAGCAAAAAAACCTCAGCCTATAGGGTTTTTCATTTGCACCAGGATGTCTTGAGGTTTTCAACATTTTTAAAGTGATTGTCATCGGAAAAAAGCGTGCACTCCTAGATTTGGGCTATTGCGGCTATTACACTGTCTGCCATGGGCATTGGATGTTTGGCTCTTAGTTCGGCGCTTTAACTGCAATAGAGTAGTCAACGACTACGACTTTGAAATCCCGCTGAATTGTGCCACTTCTCAGCGTGCAACCTCTTTGCCTTTGGTTTTTAAAACGATGCGGTGGAACTCATGTAGTGGTTTCAAGTTTTCGGCTACGGGAACTTAGAAACAAGAGGGAAAAACTAGGAAAAGAGCAAAACTGATTAAAACTATAAAATAAAAGAGAAAAATTGAGGCTTAAGATAATAGCCATTTTAATGGAATATCTTGGAAAGTCCCATCTGGCAATGTTCTTCTAATAGTGATTGGCAAGACTCCTGCGTCAAGCTCACTGAGTGCTATGTCAATCGGGTTTGTGTTTTCGGCTGCATCTACCAAGATTGGTGCTCCCATCGAGATTTGAAGTGCACGTGCGCCCACTATTCGTGCTTTCTCGAAGCGAGTAATTTTTGGGGGCCCTACAATAATTGTTTGTGCTGACATTTTACATCATTCCACCCGGCATTCCACCCATACCGCCCATTCCGCCTGGCATTCCTCCTGGTGGCATTGGAGGTGTCTTCATTTTTTGAGAGGCTATGACGTCGTCGATTTTGAGAATCATCGATGCGGCTTCATTCGCTGACTTGATGATTTGTTTTTTGACTGCGAGAGGTTCATAGACATTTATTTTTGTCATATCTTCGACTTTGCCTGCGAGAACATCGATGCCTGCCCATGTTTCGCCTTTTTGATGTCTGAGTTCGTAACTCTGAAAGGATGTCAACGGGGTCCAAACCTGCGTTTTCTGCAAGGGTTACAGCTATTGCTTCGAGGGATTCGGCAAATATTGTGATTGCCAGTTGCTCTCTTCCCTGCACGGTTTGAGCATATTTCTTGAGAATGCTTGACATCTCCATTTCTGGAGCGCTTCCCCCAGCGACGATTCTTGGATCTTCAATAAGGTCTTTGACTACACATAGTGCATCGTGTATTGAACGTTCGGCTTCTGCAGTCATTCGCTGTGTTCCACCCCTAATCAAAAGCGTAACTGACTTGGGGTTCTTGCAGCCTTCGATGTACGTCATCTTGTCATCGCCAGTTCTGCGTTCTTCCACTAAAGCGGCGTAACCAAGATCTGAAGCTGTGAGTGCATCTATGTTGCTTATGATTTTGGCGCCGGTAGCTCTTGCAAGCTTTTCCATGTCAGATTTCTTAGCTCGTCTAATGGCTATAACGCCTTTTCTGGCCATGAAATGCTGAGCCATGTCGTCAATTCCTTTTTGGCAAATAACCACATTGGCGCCTGAAGCTAAGACCTTATCAACCATGTTTCTTAGCATGGTTTCTTCTTCCTTTAAGAAAGCTTCAATCTGATCGGGGCTTTCAATGTTAATCTTCGTGTCCATCTCTGGCTTCTCATTTTCAAGTGACGCTTCAAGCAATGCAATTTTTGCTTTTTCCAAGCGCTTGGGCATGCCTGAGTGAACGATTTCTTTGTCCAAAACTATGCCGTTGATTAGGCTGGTGTCTTTGAGGGATTCGCCTGTTTTCTTCTCAACCTTCACGTCGTCAACGTCGGCTCTGAAGGATCCGTCTGCTTGTTTCTCGGCGACTGCCATCATGGCTTTAACGGCTAAATCTGCCAAATAATCCTTATACTCAGCAACGAGTTTGCTACCCATGGATGTTGATGCTGCCTTCTTGAGGTACTCAGTTGATTTCAAGTCTATGGGTATGGCAATCTTTTCAAGAGTTTCTAACGCTTTGTCAGCAGCTTTCCTATAACCATCAATTATTACTGTTGGGTGAATGTTCTTATCAATTAATTCTTCAGCTCTGCTCAAAAGTTCGCCTGCAATGATGACAGCAGATGTTGTTCCGTCGCCCGCTTCTTTGTCCTGTGTTTTGGCGACTTCAACGAGCATTTTAGCCGCTGGGTGTTGAACATCCATTTCGTCGAGAATTGTTCGACCATCGCTTGTTATTGTAACATCGCCGAAGCTGTCAACTAACATTTTATCCATGCCTTTTGGTCCGAGTGCGCTTCGAACGCTTTCAGCTACAACTTTAGCAGCCATAATGTTGTTATGTTGGGCTTCTCTACCGCGAGACCTATCTGATCCTTCTTTTATAACGCGAATGGGTATTCCACCGGCTTGTGATGATGACAAATCAAGTAACCTCCAATAATGCGAACAACAACAAAACGTTACTAACCATATAAGTTTTTCTAGTCAAGGCATGTTGAACAAAGCCAAGACGAGCGTTTTTTGCATCATTATCCCTTTTTCAGGGCTGTGATACTTTCATTTTTGCCAGAGCTTAATAAACGGAAACTTTGGCTACACCTGAAATCTTTAACAATTCAGGGATTAATTCTCCAGGGATCTTCTTCTCAACAATCAAGGTCAATTTTGGTTCAGGTGAAAGTTCGGGGTCATCTACAATTGCTTGTCTGATGCTTAGACCTGCCCTGTTAAGTAACATTGCCGCGTTAGATAAGATTCCAGGCGACTTTGCATTTATCGGGGTTATTTCTAGAACTCCTAAGTTTAGGTGTTTGGCGATTTCTTTTAGTGAGTGTCCTGCGGGGCGGATTTCTTCAAAAATCATCTTTAGTTCGGGGTTTGCTTTGATGGTGTTTAGGGTTTCGTTTACTGTTCTTCTGTCGACGCCTGCTACTCTTGCTATGCGGACTGGTGGGATTTCGATTTGGTTTAAGTATATTTTGTCGTTTTTGGCGCTTAAGCCGTTTTCTATGAGTACGCGTGCTACTTTGAGGCGTTCGGGGTATTCTTGGAGTTGGGTTTTGATTTGGTTCCACATTTTGGTTCGCTTGTGTGTATTTCTGTTCGTTTAGGTATAAAAGTGTTGTTTGATGATGTACAAAACTGTACGCAAAAGCCTTAAATAAAACTTGAAAGTACGGTTTACACCTTAAAGAAGGCGAAAAAATGCCCGACAGAAAAATTCTATTAAATGAAAGCGATATACCCAAACAATGGTACAACATCGTGCCAGACCTACCTCACCCTCTTCCACCATTCATAGATGCGGAAACAAAACAGCCAGGCGTCGGCATAGTCCCACGGATATTTCCCAAAGAAATCATCGGACAAGAAATAAGCCAAGAACGCTGGATAAACATCCCAGACGAAGTCCGAGAAATCTATAAGATCTGGAGACCATCCCCGCTGTTTCGAGCATTAGGCTTAGAGAAAGCGCTCAAAACACCCGCCAAAATCTACTACAAATATGAAGGCGTTAGTCCCTCAGGCAGCCACAAAACCAACAGCGCTGTCCCACAAGCCTACTATAACATGAAAGAAGGCATAACAAGAGTAACAACCGAAACAGGAGCAGGTCAATGGGGTTCAGCATTATCCTTTGCAGCAGGCATGTTCGGTTTAGAAGCAACTGTTTACATGGTCCGAGCAAGCTTTAACCAAAAGCCATACCGCAAAGCCATGATGAACGCTTTCGGCGCCACAGTGTATGCCAGCCCAAGCAACAAAACAGCGTCCGGACGAAAAATCCTCGCTGAAGACCCAGAAAACCAAGGCTCTCTGGGCATCGCAATAAGCGAAGCAGTAGAAGACTCATTGGAAAGCGAAAAAACAGGCAAGAAAGCAAACTACACCATCGGAAGCGTATTCAACCACGTCTGCATGCACCAAACCGTAGCAGGAATAGAAGCAAAAAAACAGTTGGAAATGGTAGAAGACTATCCTGACGCGATTTATGGATGCATCGGCGGTGGAAGCAGCTTCTCGGGTCTCTTCTGGCCTTTCTATTCACGATAAAGTTTCCAAGAAAGCACCAAAACAAACCAAGTACATCGCGGTTGAACCATCAGCCTGCCCCAAAGTCACCAGAGGCTACTATACCTATGACCACGGGGACACAGCGAAATTAACACCGCTCGTACCCATGCACACGCTAGGTCATGACTTCATGCCAGCTCCAATCCATGCAGGCGGACTACGCTACCACGGCATAGCACCAACCATCAGCGTACTAGCCAAAGAGAAACAAATAAGCACACTAGCAGTTAACCAAGTTGACGCTTTCGACGCTGCCAAAATATTCATACGGTCGGAAGGAATTATCCCATCACCAGAATCGACTCATGCCATAAAAGTAGTGATTGACGATGCCCGCCAATGTGTAAAAACCAATGAATCCAAAACGCTACTTTTCGCATTAACAGGTCACGGCTTCTTTGACATGTCGGCTTACGATGAATACTTTAATGGGCATCTCCAACCCTATGAGTACCCAACAGCAAAAGTCGCTGAGTCAATGGATAAGCTACGAAAGCTTTACCCATGGCTAAATGAAGTAGCAAACAAGTATATCGGCTGCGAAACATACTAAACTTCGCAACCAACTTTCTATTTCTTATCTTTTTTTAATTCTTCCGTTAGTGTCTGTTTAATTCTTTGAGCATAGCCTTAGTGTTAGCTGACAGTTTAGGCTTGCTTTTGCGACCAATAAGCAAGAATAAAGACCCCACCAGAATCAACGCTCCCCCGAAAAATGCTACGCTTTCCTTTGGCAACAATTCAAAGCTAAGTCCAACAGTGAAAACAACCATGGCAACTCCCATAATAACCATTATCCAGTTGCTCATAGAAGCGGTTGAGTACAGTGCGAACTCTTTTTTGCCTGTATCCGTTACTACGTAATAGCCTTCTTTCTCTTGTATCATCCCTGCGTTGGTTAAGTAATTCCAATCGTAATGGAAGTGACCGTCAGACTTGTAACCTAACGCCGAGCTTATGCTTGATTTTGTGCCCGGCGATGCTCTTATTCGACTGTTGGGAGCTGAATAAATGAGATAAAGTAGCCTAGTTCTTGGTGATTGAATGTCCGCATTTATCCCACGTGGTTTCGCCAACGCCAAACCTACCCTCAATAAATTGCAAAGCTGTATGTCTAACACTCTTATTCAAATTTTTGGCTCAGACTTGTTTTTTGCTTACAACTCTAACCCTTAGAGTACCCTCTCTAACTGTTAGTCCCGCAACTCCAAATGTTAGGGCTATATCCGCCACACGACATTTGTGATTTCAGGAATAAAAAAATCAAGGAGAAAAAAATATGAATGTTAATTTCGAATATGCAAAAACATTGGCTGGCGAAGGCTCAATACTGCTTTTGCTCAGTTTGGTCCCATATGTTGGTTGGGTATTAGGTATAGTGGGGATAGTTCTCCTTCTCAAAGGCATGAAAGAACTGTCATACTACTATCAAGACGAAACAATCTACCAGAACTCGCTCACAGGCGTTAAATACTACGTAGTCGCAATCGTAGCGGCAGCCGTTGCGGTTACATCCATAGTGGTTGGCGCTGCTTCTGCAACAGCATTATTCACAGGTAGCTTCGTGTTCACTGCAGGCTTTGCAGTCAGCTTAATTGCATTCCTTGTTGGTCTTATCACTGCATTCGTGTTCTTTGTGCTTGCATCAACTCACCTAAAAAGAACCTTCAGCATACTTGCCGAAAAGTCAGGAGAAACATCGTTTAACACAGCAGGCACTTTTCTTTGGATTGGTTCCTTATTGACAATCATTGGCGTTGGCTTGATACTGATATTCATCGCTTGGATATTCGTCGTTATAGGCTTCTTTAGCATGAAATCACGCCAATATCAACAATACCCTCCACAATACAACGGGTACACTGCACCGCCCACAACACAACAAGGACAAAGCCAGACAATCAACCAAAGCTACAGCAATCAACCCCACGCATAAGGGGAGAGAATTTAATGACTGAGAAAAATGAAATTCAAACCGGTTCAGTCTGGCAGAGATTCATAAGAAAACACTGGGGCATATTCGCCGCTTTTGTAGCAGCCGCTATATTGGCTGTTGCTGGCGCCGTCTACGTCTTCGTCTGGTTCACAGGAACTGCCCAAACAACAGGTCTAGTCCCGTCAACGCTGAATCTATGGTCAATGAATAATGTAGTAATGTTCATACTTCATGCGATCTTCTGGGAACTTGTGCTTATCGGTATCCCCGCAACTATAGGCGCAGTGGTAGGTTGGGTATGGTGGAGAAAACTACCTGAAGAAGAAAAAAGGCAATATCATCTCGGCGGCAAAAAGTCGCGAGGTTCAAGTGCAAGAGGTGCAGCGTCACCATTGCTGTTCATTGCTTTCGCTCTAAAAGTCTACATGGACGGAAACTGGAATACTGCCATCGCAAGCTTTTCGCTGGATTACGTCGTTGGTTCAATGGTTTCAATACTGATATGGCTAGCAGTCATCTTTGCGATTCCTGCAATCATCGGGGTCATCTGGTGGTTGAGTCGTGAGAGATAAACAAAAAACCCTAAACCTTTTTTCTTTTTTTTATCAATCTTTCCACAAAGTATTTGTTACAAAGTACACAAACAATTAGATAGACAGGTTTTTCTTTTCTATTAACCTAATACTCTTTAGGTACCTCCCTTGACAACTCTTAAAACTCCTCCAATGAAAACCATAGGCTTCATAGTTAACCCAGTTGCAGGTATGGGAGGCGCCGTCGGACTCAAAGGCACAGACGGCAAAGCGATTCTGTCTAAAGCCATAGCGTTGGGCGCTAAACCCATAGCAACGCTGAGAGCAGAAACCTTCCTCACACAGTTGAGCCCAGCTAAAGAGCAAGTAAAACTATTTGTGGGCGCAGGTGAAATGGGCGAGGTTCAAGCAGAAAAACTCGGTTTTAAATGCAAAGTAATTGGTGAAACCAAGAAAGAAACCACTTCCGAAGATACCCAAACCGTTGCCAAGGCCATTGTGGAAGCGGGTGTTGATTTGTTGGTTTTCTGCGGTGGAGACGGAACAACAAGTGACATCCTCAAAGCCATCGGTCTTAAAGCTCCAGTTTTAGGCGTTCCCACAGGGGTCAAGATGCACAGTGCCTTATTCGCTGTTAGTCCTCAAGCCGCAGCAAGAGTTGTTATCACTTACTTGTGGCGTGGGCTTCCCCTTAGGGAAGCAGAAGTCATGGATGTTGATGAGCAAGCGTTTAGGCAGGGGCATTTGTCGGCGGAGCTTTATGGGTACCTGCTGAGCCCCTATGAACCACACCTGATTCAGGGCAACAAAATGGAGAGCCCCATGACTGAGAGCGAAGTAGAAAATCAAGCAGCCATAGCTATCTACATAATCGAAGAAATGAAACCCGACATCATCTACATTGTTGGTCCAGGAACAACAACTCGCACAATAAGCGACCTCTTAGACCAGAAAAAAACCCTATTAGGTGTAGACCTCTTCCAAAACAAAAAAATAACCGCAAAAGATGTGAGCGAAAAACAGATCTTGCAAACAATAAATGGGAAATCTACGTGGATAATTGTTACTCCAATTGGGGGTCAAGGCTTCATTTTTGGCCGAGGTAACCAGCAGATTAGTTCAAAAGTTATCCGTCAAGTAGGCTTAGACAACATTATTGTGGTTGCGACTAAGAGTAAGTTGGATCGATTGGAGAGTTTAAGAGTTGACACTGGCGACCCTGAATTGGACGGGCAATTTAGGAATCATGGTACTAGAGTTGTAGTAGATTACAAAACCGTTAAAAAAATAAAAATTGAATAATTAGCTATTAATTTACTCTTTTCTCTCAGAATATTTTCTTGGTAACTGAAATATACCCGAAAGTCTACCTGTATCTAACAAAAGTGAGGCTGAAAAAGTTGATTCCCATTAACTTGCCAATAATCGGCGAAGAAGAAATTGAAGCAGTAGTTAAAGTCCTAAGAAGTGGCATGCTAACAAGCGGACTCGGAGCTGGTCCCCAGGTAACGGAGTTTGAAAAAAGTTTTGCAGATTTCGCTTGCGCTAAACATGCCGTTGCCGTTAATACTGGCACCGCAGCTTTGCACTCTGCAGTATTAGCGGTTGGCGTTAAGCAAGGTGATGAAGTCATTTTGCCCAGTTTCACTTTTGTAGCCACCGCCGAATCAGTAGTTTTGGCAGGTGCAAAACCAGTTTTCGCCGACATCGACCCAAAAACTTACAATCTTTCTCCATCAGCAGTTGAAAAGGCAATAACTAAAAAAACTAAAGCTGTAATGCCCGTGGACCTTTATGGTTTTTCAGCTGATATGAAACCCCTCGGCGAAATAGCTGCAAAACACAACTTAGCGATAGTTGAGGATGCCGCTCAAGCCCATGGAACAACATACGAGGGAAAACCTGCGGGGGCTTTTCCCCTTGCCGCTTGCTGGAGTCTTTACGCAAGCAAAAACATCACCACTGGCGAAGGCGGAGTCGTAACCACCAACAACGATCAAATAGCCGAAACTTTGCGTATGATTCGAACACATGGAGAAAAAGCCAAGTACTCCTCCCTTATGCTCGGAACAAACTACCGCATGTCAGAAATACAAGCCGCCATAGGAAATGTGCAACTGAAAAAGTTGCCCTCTTTTATAGTTAAGCGCCGCCAGAACGCATTGCAACTAACAAAAATCCTCTTAAAAAACAGCAAACTTGTCTTGCCATATGAATCAAAAGAGAGATTGCACAGTTGGTATCTCTTTACTGTAAAACTAAAGGACGGTACCGAAGAGGAACGTAACAATCTTGTTGAAGCACTAAAGAAAAAAGGGATAGGTGCTGAAGTTTACTACATTAATCCAGTGCATCAGATGCCGTTTTACCGAGAAAACTTTGGAAGTGCCAAACTTCCTGAAACCGAGAAAGCGTCAAAACAAGTGTTCTCTTTACCAATTCATCCAGGAGTCACCGAAGAACAGGTTCAATTCATTGGGGAAACAGTTCTAAGTCTAATGTAGACAATTTAGCTCGTTGTAATAAGTAAAAGAGTTAAATTACACTTCACATACTATACTTTCTGATTTACAGAAATTATTAGGTTTTCTTTAAGGGGTATGAGCAGTTTGAGTATCGAAGCTGACGTTTCACATATAAAAATTAAGTTTCTCATAGAAGGCTTAGGTGAAGCTGAGGGTGAGTTGGTTAGGTTTCTTGCCCCAAGAACAATTGATACTATAGTGCGTAAACTCCCAATTGAAGGAAGAGCTGCATTATACAAAGAAGAAGTCTACTTTGAAATCCCCATCAAAATGGGCGAAGAAAAAGCCAAATCAACCGTGGAAGAAGGCACAATCGCCTTCTGGCCTATGGATGGTGCCTTATGCGTATTCTTCGGCAAATCTCAACCATATAGCCCAGTAAGTATATTAGGAAAAATAACTAATAATCTTGAAATTTTTAAACAAGTCAAAAGCGGATTAACAATAAAAGTTCAATTAATAACAGCTTAGAACGCAAGTGAGCTGTCTTCCCACATTTCCAGTAGACGCTCACACTCTTCTTTTACAACTTTATCGCTAGTTTTTTCTTTAAGACTCTGCAAGAACTCAACGCGTTTTGCAACTGAACGCTTTTCTGCGTTGCCACCATAGTAGAGCTCTCCCTCTAAGTACTCTTTCATGTGGTATGCTTTTTGGACAAATAGGCTGGCTGCATCAACTGGATTTTCCACAGCAAATTTGCTTGCCCAGATTGCAACTTCAGTTTCCCGTAGTTGAGATATTCCATCGATTTCCATAATTTTCCTAACATAGGTTCTCAAGAAGTCAAAGTAACCTGCGGTTTTTATCAATTCAATGGCTTCGTTTACATTTTTCGAAAACTCAGTTGATCCTTCAATAACTAAGTTATGTTTGTAACCTGTGTTAACCAAAGCTTTAGCGCTTTCTACTTCATCTGTAGTATAAACTCTATCTGGAAAACTCATAAAACAAAACTCCAAAATTAGGCAAAATTAATTTAAAATAAAAGATTATTTATGCAGCTAGGCTGCAGGCTTGTAGATTTTGATATTGTGGCTGCCGGATACAAGTTGTACTGTACCATTTGCTTCGAGTTGTTCAAGGAACTCTTTGGCTGCGCTTATGCGTATGCCATAGCGTGTAGCAACTGCGTACGGAGTCAAGACACCCATCTTTTTAATTTCGCTGATGTTTTTGCCGTCTTTCGCATCTGGAACCATTATACCAACTGTCTTTCGTTCTTTTGGCGGTCCAGCTTTCTCTTTCTTCTTTGCTTCTTTCGCTTTGTCTTCGTCAGTTTTGACCTGCTGCTTCTCCATCTGCTTTATGCCGAGCTTCTTTTTTCCACCCATAACTTTTCACTTTAATTCTTTTGTCTGCATTTTTATTGTGGTTGGCTTATTTCAACCTTATGTTGCGCTTTCCAATCTTTGAGTGGAACTCCAAGTTTCTTTTCCACTTCAGCTCGGTGGATGGAGTTCATCGTGCAGAAGGGTATAATTCGTCCGTCTGGAACAGCATAGTGAATTAAGCAACGCTGTACTCGCTCTAAGTCAAAATTGTAGGGATCCATGAAGTGCATTGAAGTAAGCAAAAGCGATTTGCGTTGCAGGTCACCTAAACTTTCATAGGTGCCTTCAGTTAATACGCGCAACACATATTTGCGTAGGAAATTGAACTTCATGTATCGGGATGTTCCTACTAAGCGGAGTTTAGCGCGGGTTTTGTTGCCTTTGTGCTGCTTCTTCGTAAACTTTTTTCATAGCAGCATTGAATTTTTCCACATTGGCTATGCGTGATATAGGGGTGGTTTTGCCGTTTTCCGTGAACAGATATGTTGCCATGCCGCAGTGGGGATGTGCTGTGAATTCTAGGTACCTTTTGTCTTTGAGGGCTCCGACAGCTTTGGCGATCGGTGCAACTGTTGGGACAGGGTAGAAGTCTGAAGCTTTAACCATACCATTTGTCTGTTCCTCCACCAAACGCATGAAGTCAGGGATAGTGATACGCATTTTTTCTCTTTCTTGCGCAGGTAAACGTCCGCAAAGCGAAACGGGTTGTACATTGATGCATCGGATAACATCGAAATTAGCTAATGCAAATTTTACGATGTCTCCAAGTTGATTGTCGTTGACGCCTTTAACCAATGTGACCACGAGAACGATGCTTTCGAAACCTGCTTCACGCAGATTCTGGATAGCTTTCATCTTGATATCAAGTAGATCTATGCCGCGGATAAATTTGTAAACATCAGGAGTTAATCCGTCGAATTGCAGGTAAATAGTGCTGACACCTGCAGCTTTAAGCTGCTTTGCATATTCGACATCTTTGCTGATTCGAAGGCCATTCGTGTTGATTTCAACATGTTGAAAACCCAATTCTTTTGCCTTTCGAATAAAATCAATGAGATCCTTGCGAATTGTTGGTTCACCACCCGAGAACTGAAGTGCAGTAGCTGCTACGGGTTTGTTAGCTCGTAAGTTCTCGAGCATTCCAACGATTTGCTCTTTAGTAGGCTCATAAACATAGCCTGCAGCAGCAGCGTTAGCAAAGCAAACAGGGCATGTTAGATTGCATCTATTAGTAACGTCAATAATTGCCAACGCTGTATGGGACTTGTGTTCGGGGCAGATTCCGCAGTCGTTTGGGCAACCGTTTTTCTTTTCGGTTCGGGGATTTTCCATTCCTTCGCCCTCAAAGCGGAATTTTTCTGCACGAACATATTGGTCGTAATCTGACCAGTAAAGTTCATTGAAAGCCCCATGTTCAGGGCACGATTTTTTCATGAAAACTTTTCCATCATCTTCGTAGATGGTTGCGTCTATTGCCGTTAGGCATTCAGGACAGATGCTTCTAGTAGGTTTGATATCTTTCATTACACTTGCCTTCTTGGATCTAAGCGTTATTTTCGAAGTGCTTAAGTGCAGAAGTAATGATAATAAGGTTTCCAGACGTTTCCTAAGGTGAGTGAGGGGAGAACATGTCAATAAACGAAAACACTCGAGTTGCACTTCGTGAAATGGGCTTGAACGCATACGAAATCGACGCTTACATAGTGCTGCTGGAAGGTGGGCAAATGACTGCTATGGAGATTAGCCAACAGGCAACAGTGCCCTATAGCAAAATGTACGAAGTTCTAAACTCCCTCAAAGAAAAAGGCTGGATTAAAAGCAGCGAAACCCGACCCTTCAAATATTACCCTGTTCCGCCCCTTGAAGCCACACGATTCACCAAACTTCGACTAGAAGATAAGTACTTGAATTGGGAAAACACAGTTGCCGAAAGCCTACAACCCATGTATGAAAAACGAGAACTCGTGGAACGCCCTGACATGCTGATTCTGCGTGGTCAACAAGCCGTCTTAGCAAAACTTGAAGAAGTCCTTAAAAAAGCATCTCTGGAGATTGTAATTGCAGCACCAGAATTCGCAAAACCAGTAATCACACTCGCTGAACCGTTATTGGGTAGCGGTTTGAAGAAAACGGTCAAGTTGAAACTAATGGCGGCTGGCAAAAAAGAAGATTGGCTTTTTTTAAAGAAATATCCTGGATTAAGCGAACTGCGGACGCGTGACCACATGTTTGGCGGTGGCGTAATCGCTGACGGCAAAGAGGCCATGTTGTTTCTAGGCGAAGACAAACCAACTCTTGTCATTTGGAGCAACCACGTGGGTTTAGTCGGGTTCGCACGAGAATACTTCCAATTCCTTTGGGACTCCTCAGAAACCACCTAAAACTCAGAAAGACACCCGATAGAGCATAGCATATAACTATGAAAAAAGCATCCACAACCAAAACAACAATCAAACAAAAACATTGATTGAACACGTAAAATTCCTAATAAACCAAAAACAAAGCTCAAAAAACAATGCCATTGATGTAAAACAAAAAAGAAGAAAGGGAGAATGATTAAGTTATAAACTTATTTTCCCATGATTTTTCTAGCGGCGATTTCTATGTCTTCCGCTTTGATGGTTTTTCTTCCAGCATGCATCGCAAAATCGAGTGCTTCTTTGGCGATTTTTACGCCGATTTCTTCTAGTGCCTTTGCGAGTTCTTTTGCGGCTGCTTCGCTTACTCTGTCAGCGCCTGCTTTTTTGCATAATCTGTGCATGGGGGCTACGGCTATTTCTAATTCAGTCATATCGACATCTCTTTCGTCTCTTTTTCTCTTTAAGGCAATATTTAACCTTTGTTATCGATTTTTTCCCTAAATAGCCCTTAACCATTAATTTGAGTTATTGCAAAGAAAAATTATAAAACCTTCAAGCATGAAATATAGCGCTGAACAAAAATGAAACTAATAGACGCACATGTTCACCTCTCTGATGCAGAATACGTCGGTCACATCGATGAACTAGTAACTGATGCAAAAAATGCGGGCGTAACCGCTTTAGTTACTAATTCGATGGATCTGAAAACTTGTCAAAACGACGTTAAACTAGCCGAAAAATACCCTGATCTTGTTTACCCCGCTTTAGGTATTCACCCATGGAACGTAAACGTAATTGAAGACAAGGAGCTTCAGGAAACTATAGACTTCATCCAAAAACAAAAAGGCATCATTAAAGCAATCGGCGAAATCGGCTTAGACTACAAATACGAAACCATCTGGGAAAAACAAACCATGGTTTTCGACAAAATGCTGCGCCTAGCTGAAAAGTTAGAGTTACCAGTCATCATTCATTCACGGGGAACAACAGACAAAATCGTTGAAATGCTCCCATCATACCGCCTCAAACGCGTGCTTCTACACTGGTTTAGCCATCCTATGAGCGCCTTAAGCAAAGCCTTAGACAACGGCTACTTCATAACCGAAGGTCCACCAGCAACTTACTCCCCCGGCATACGTGAAGTTGTAGACAAAACCCCAATAACAAACATTTAACAGAAACCGATGGCCCAGTAACATATTGGAAACAACCCTTCAACGGGCAATTAACTAAACCCTCCTACATACGCAACGTCGTTGAGGCAGTTGCCGAAATAAAGAAAATGCAGGTTGAAGAGGTTGCCCAACAAATAATCAAGAACTTTGAGGTATTCTTCAACATAAAAATAAACTAAAAAGTCAACTTTTTTCTTTCAACTTCATCTCGCTGCTTGTTGGTCACTTTATTCTCAGCTTTAAGGCGTAAACTTAAATTAAGCCACTCATCTATTGAGAGTTGCTCCTACGTTTTTGAACGTCGGAGAAACTAAAAATCGTTAACATCGGAGGAATACTAACTGGGAAAAGTAAAGACTGATCAGATAAAAAAGTTGGGCAAAGAACTAATGGCTCGCTTTCCAAGTAAATTCAACACTAGCTTTGATGAAAACAAAAAATCAGTTGACGCTTTGACAAAAGGCGCTACGACACGTGTTAGAAACCAAACTGCAGGTTACATTACAAGGACTCTTGCATTAGCTCAAGCCAACTCTGAAACCGAATCTGAACTTGAAGATCAAGATGAAATAGCCGAATAATTCTGGACATAAGAATCATGATGGATGAGTACAGAAAAGGTTGGGCACTTAGGTACCTGCGTGAAGCCAAAGCTGAACTCGAAGCGGCACGAAAAATCCCGTACATGGCGCCAAGCCTAGTTATAGAAGCTATAAGAAAAGCCAGAAACGCAATTTATTATAGCCTAGGTGAGCCAGCTTTTATTGAAATACTCATCCGCGAAGAAGTAACCAAAAACCCTGCAACAAACGATTCTGTCCTACGTTTTCTGATCGAAATCGAAACTATTGTTCAGCAAATATCACAATTAGAAGAAGTTAATGGTGACGCTATGATGAAGCAAGCAGATTCGATCGTTGACATCGCAACTGATATCGTTGAAACATTAACGCAGGAAAAATTCGAAAGTTTTAGCTAAAATTTTTAACACCCGTTAATTTTATAACTTAAGAGTGAAGATTAGGTGCCTTTAACAATAAAATTCATAGGTGCACTACGTCACCTTTCGGGGAAAACAGAATTTACATTTTCTTTCCAACAAGGTATCTCCATAAAAGAATTGATAGATAAAATCGTTCAAGAACTTCCCGAGCTTAAGCATACTTTTACCGACCAAGAACTTAACGATTCAAGGTCAAACTCACTTGTACTCGTTAATGGACGAGAAATTAGTGTTTTAGAAGGATATGAAACTAAACTTAAAGAAGGAGACGAAATTGTTTTTGTTCCAGTTGTCCATGGCGGTTAAAAATAATGATTACTTTGACTAGTGATTTTGGGTTAAAAGACCCTTACGTGGCAGAAATGAAGGGGGTTATCTTAACTATAAACCCGAAAGCCACTATAATCGATGTAACCCATAGTGTGGAAAAATTCAATATCGGCGTGGGCGCTTTCATGTTGGCTTCAGCTGCACCTTTCTTTCCAAAAGGCACTATCCACTTAGCGGTCATAGACCCAGGTGTAGGTACGGAAAGACGAGCCATACTAATCCAGACTAAAAAGGGCTTTTTTGTTGGACCAGACAATGGCGTTTTGATATTAGCTGCCCAAAACCAAGACATAGAACACATCTATGAGATCTCTAATCCCAAGTTTATGCTCCCCCAAGTCTCCAGTACTTTTCACGGCAGGGACGTTTTTGCTCCTGCAGCCGCGCATTTAGATAAAGGGATTAACCTTCTGAGTTTGGTCCAGAAATAACTAAAGCCGTAACGCCCAAGTTTGCAAGCTTAGAGCAAAGAAATAATTCTTTAATAGGCGAAGTTTGGCATATAGACAACTTTGGAAACATCATCACAAATATCAACCAGAAAGATTTACCTCAAAAACGAGTAGTCAACGTAAAATTATCAGGTGTTATTCAAAACATTTCTTTTGGCAAAACCTATGCCCAGGCTAAACTCCACGAAACTTTAGCTTTGATTGGAAGCCACGGCTTTTTGGAAATAGCCCTAAACCAAGGCAACGCAGCCGAAAAGTTCCATGCGAAAGCTGGAGACAAAATCGAAGTATCGACTGAATAAAATTTCAATGCTTAAGTTTCATGTTTTCCACAACTTTTTCGATTACGTCAACAGGGTTCTCTAAGTTAGCAAGTTTATCTTTCACATCAAATCTTTTGCCCAGATACTTCTTAGCGTACGAAAGAATTCTCTGCTCCGTTGTGATAAACAATGGAAAACCTTTCCTTGCCAAATACGTGTTAACATAGGTTTTTGCCATGTCAGAAACTGCGATGCTGGGAACACCTTGAAGTGCGGCTTCTCTGGCAATAGTTCCTCCATAACTAACCACTAAATCAGCATTAGCTACTAAACTCGCTGAATCCTCAAAACCTGTTTTCTCGCCAAATTCGTTGCCTTCTTCATTATACCTTTCGATTAAATGCACGTTTCCAAGTTCCGCAAGTTTCTCAGCCATTGTTTTTGCGTTGTCTTGTTTTCCTTTTGCGTAAGCAGCTTTGGTTTCTATCTGCCTGACAACTATCAAAGGTTTCTTTAAACCAGATATTTTTGATGGCTTAAAGTTCTTGATCCAAGCAACCTCATCTACCCCTTTGAAGGGAACAACGTTCTGGGCACAATATTGTTTTGTGAAACTCTTAGGCAATGCCTCGGAAACCACAACGGTATATGCAAAGGGTATTGTTAGTCTATTAGTGGCTAAAGCATGGGGTGTGTCGGCTGTTAAAATTATTGGGATTCCTAAGCCGAACGCTGTGCGGCAAAGCTCTACTGATTGGTGTGCGATGGCGATGTCTGGAGGGTTGTTTTTGAAGAGTTTCGCGAATTCTATTATGCGATCAGCGCTTTCCTCTAACCTTGAAGTAAGTGTGTTAGGATTGTATTTGCCCACTACGATGGGTTTTTCTCCAAGGATTTTGGCAAGCGATATTGTGTCGGGGTGTTCTCGTGTTGTAAAAATGAATTCGTGACCAGATTCTCTCAGGCGCTTTCCGATTGCCGTGCCATACCTCATATGTTTGCCAGTGCAAGCGTCGTACCAGATTTTCATTTTTGCACCTTGCTTTGTGCCTTAATGAAAGTGTCACGTTTAGCTTCATAATCCTTTAAATTCATGACAAATTTTGCAGGACACCCAGCTACAACTGTTCTTGGTGCTACATCTTTTGCCACAACGCTTCCGCCTCCTACAACGGCTTTTTCTCCAATTGTAACGTTGGGTAGGATGGTCACCCCCCCGCCGATTGCAGCGCCATCTTTAATTATTGGTGGATTTAAGAAGCTGCTTTTTGGATACTTATCGTTTAAAAGGCTACTGTTTGGGGCGATGAAAACATTGTCGCCGAGTACGCAACCATTTGAGATGGTTACATGAGCTTGGATGTTGCAGTTTCTGCCTAAGACTACGTTCTTGCCAAGGTCAACGAAGCTTCCAATCATTGTGCCATCTCCGATTTTGGTGCCATCGCCTATCACAACGTAATTCCAAATGGAGACATCCTTGCCTATTTCGACGTTGACTCCTGATACTATACCAGTGCCTTTCTTAGGACTCTGCATAGCTTGTCCTTTCGGACTTCAACTTTAAATAGTTTAAGATTAACTGACTTTCCACTGAATGGTGGCTTGCATTTGGCTAAAGAAACCGTTTTGATTGTTGGTTTAGGCGAGATAGGTCATACCCTCTTTGCATTGTATACTGAGGCCAAAGAGAAATTCTCAGTTTACGGCTTGGATTTGGACCAGAAAAAAATGAGCTGTGCTGAGCCAAAGCAAAGACAAAGTTCCAACAAAAGTTGACACCCTACAAGTTTGCCTTCCATGCGGCAGCCAAGAAAAATTCGCTGAAATAATCAAAGGCTACGTTGAACAATACAAGCCAAAACTCACAATCATCAACAGCACCGTCCCGCCTGGAACCACGCTTAAAGTTGCGGCGTCATGCAAGTGCCTTGTCGCCCATTCTCCTGCGCGCGGCGTTCACATAAGTTCTGAACATATGATTTGGGAAATGAAACGTTGGACAAAATACGTCGGCGGAGCAGACGTTGCCGCATCCAAAGCTGCCAAAACACACTTTGAGAAGATGGGGCTAAAGGTTAAGGCTCTTAAAAGTTGTCGTGAAACTGAACTGGCAAAGCTTTTTGAAACCACATACCGCGCATGGATGATTGCTTGTTTCCAAGAAATGCACCGCATCTCAAGGGCTTTTGACGCTGAATTTGATGAAACAGTAGACTTCCTTGAGGACACTCATCGACAACGCTTTGATAGGCCAATTATGTTTCCAGGAGTCATTGGTGGACACTGTCTTATCCCTAACACTGAGTTGCTGCTCAAAAGCTACGACTCAGAGTTCCTACGACTAATCTTGAAGTCTAACGAGAAACGCAAAGAAGAAATCAAAGATGCGACTGTCAAAGCTGAAGCTGACAAGGTTGCGGCAAGGGCAATTGCACTCGAGAAACAGCTTGCAGGACCAAAAAACGTAATTTTAGATGAGAAAAACTCCGTAGAATGCACATAATATTTTGGAAGATTGTTCTCTGCACCTAACTATTTCATTAATCTATATGTTGACCGACGAGATCTATTATTTTCCTGACCTCCCTGCACTTTAAGGTACTTTGAAAGAAGAAGATTGAAGAATTCTCTCTTCTTCTACCGATAACTGTTTGCTTCCTGCTAACAGCATTAGAATTAGGATTATTCACCGTTGTTTCTATAATTTTTCGATAATTAGTTCTTTTGAGAAGCCAGCGATAAACTCAACGTTCAACTTTGTCAGGTACCAGAAAGTTTCGGCGCTCAAATTGCTAAGTGCCGCAAAAGGTGTAAAAATGAACCTTGCAGCCATTCTTCGTATAAGCTTGTAGAGCCCAAAATGTCCATATCGCCTATACGATATGCCAATGGTGACATAGTTTTTTGATGTACCCAAATGGGTCGCGCCAAGAAAGGGCAGAACTTTCCATATGTAACCTGTTTTCTGAACGTAGCGTTTGAAGTATTGGTCTTCACCGAAGAACAAGCGTGGAGGATTGTAGTTCTCCATTAGTTTGCGGCGAATTATGATGTTGTTGATGTGTGGGTTCGTGTCTAATTTGCTTAAGTTGTAAACTGTTCCGACAACACGCTCGTATGCTGCAACATGCTTGTTCTTGTGAACTGCAACCGTGCCGATTGCGCCAACTTTTGGATCAATCGCTTTAGTTACCAACTGTAACCAGTTATCTGGCAAAAGCATGTCATCATCGACCATTGCCACCCACTCAGTGTTTGCCTGTAGAACCCCATTTTTGCGTGCAATACTAAGCGGCTTTTCATGAGTATTGATAATTTTCCCTGCGCATGGCATATGCTCAATTTGATGAATCAATGTTGGGTTAGCCTCATCTCTTGAAGGCACCACAAAATCGACTTTCATGTCGTCGTCGGAGCAGGATGGCATAGGGCATATTGTTCTAGCTTAAGTTAAATAGTTTATCGCAACCGAAAAATGCGGAAATTGGGCAGAATAAAAAGTTACATATTCAAGATTTTAACAGCTTTTTGAGCTGCTCGCTTGTTCTTCTTTGTAATCATACCTTTCTGAATACCATTAAGTAACTGCAGGATCATGCCTTGCTTTACATGTTCAACCATCTGTTGTTCGCTGATGCCTGGTAGACGCATGCAGTTGCCGATTTTAACGTTGTAGCTGGCGATGTCATACTTCTTTGCTATGTCATAGAGCTTGGAGCCAATAATTGGGTTAGTTATAGACCATGAAATATATTCAATTAAATTTTCGCTGAGACATTTTCGGGCAAACTCTAATGTATTATTGACTTCTTCGGGTGTCTCGTACTCAAGTTTGCCGTTTGATTCCCACGCGTTATAGAGCATTAAGAAACCGTAGACCTTGATACAATGCTTCTTTAGAAGCTCAAGAGTCCGTATATTGTCAGCTTGAGTCGCGTTCTTGCCTATTCCCTTCAAGACTCTATCGTTAGCGGATTCAAGGCCAATGTGCACAAGCCACACGTGAATGTCATGGAGTTTCTGCGCTAATTCATCGTTTAATTTGTCAGCCCGTAGATTGCATTGGAAAGTCATGCCTTTTAGGCTTAACTTTTGGATTTCGTTGCAGACTTCTAGGCACCATTTAATGTCAACGTTAAACGTGTCTGAACGCAGATAGATTTCTCGAATGCCTCTACCATACAGGTAGTTGACTTCTTCGGCGATGTTTTTAGGTGAACGCTGCCTTATCCAAGGCTTCTCGAGTTTCCAAACTGGGTTGGAACAATAAGTGCAGTAGTTGGGGCAACCGCGAATTGGTAGCAGGTACGCCATGCGTTTCTTTTTGCTTACCGCGACATCATAGTTTTCGAAGTCTATTAGTTCCCAAGCTGGAAAGAAATCGATGTCTTTTAGGAGTGGTCGTAATCCATTGTTTTTTTGAGCATTAACTGTTCCAACGACGTCGATGATTGATTTTTTTTCTTGGACTTTTTTTATTAATTCAGTAGTGGTTTCTTCGCCTTCACCGACGATGCATACTTCAATTGGAGTGTTTTTCAGGACGTCTTGGGGGTCAATAGTTGGGTGGGCGCCACCTGCAACCATAAGCATATTGAAACCTAAGCCCTTCACTTTGGTTATTGTTTCAAAAGCTAAATCTCTTCGAGGAGTAGTGAACGAGATAGCATAAACGTCAGGTTTGATTTCCTTGACCTTTTCAAGGTGCTCCTCCATTGAGAGAAACGGTTCCAGATAATAAAATTCCACTTCAGGCAAACGAGGTTTCGCATAGCCAATGATATAGAGAATTCCAAGGTTCGGCGACTCCGTAACAGCTTCACCTTTAGATTCACGACCAAACGGAGGGTCAGCAAAAACAACCTTAAGCTTCTTTTGCGTTAGGCGCCATGTTTTCTTGTTTCACCGAAACTGCCATCCACTACTCACTTTCCATGCAGCCGTATATATTTTGCTACTTTAGACATCTTCCCAGCGTTGCAGGTAAACTTCATAAACTCCAACAAGAAGAATGATACGCACACTAACCTGAGGCATAATTGAGTTGGCAACCTTCCTTGTAGTTCACCCATACCTTGACATATACGGCGGCGGCGAACGCGTCTGCCACAACGTAATCAAAACCCTAGTTGCCCACGGACAAAAAGTGGAACTGTTAACTTTCGACTTTGACGCTGTCAGGTACCGAGACATTGTTGGAGAAGAATTCCCCAAAGAGGTTACCGTGCACTCATTAGGTAAGCGAACAGAAGAGAAGCCACCTTTTACCATTTATAAGCGGCATCGCAACTTTGCCAAACTTCTAAAGAAATACCGCAAGCAACTAGACTACGATTACCTGTTCTCCACCCAATCATCCTCACCCTTCGAACCCGTGTTCCTTAACAAAGCCAAAAAAAATATCGCTTACGTGCATTTCCCAGAAATCCACCATGACTACGAGAGAGGCACATTCAAACGCAAGCTCTACCTGTGGCTATTCAAGCATTGGGTCGAGCAGGGCATCGACAAGTTGGACCTGGTTTTCTGCAACAGCAACTACACCAAAGAAGCCATACAACGCTACTGGAAAAGCCACGGCGTTAAAGACCCAGTTGTTGTTTACCCAGCGGTGAACCTTGAGAAGTTCTGGTGTGACAAGCCACTGTCGCAGAGGCAAAAAAGAATCGTCTATGTGGCACGTTTCATCCCAGTGAAGAGGCATGAAATCCTGAAGCGGTTAGCCGCAGATTTGCCAAGTTACGAGTTTGTCAGCGTCGGCGGCTTAATCGAAGCGGAAAAAGCGTGGTTCAACAGATTCAAAGAAAACCTGCCCTCGAACTACACCTTGAAAACCAACTTGCCTGGACCAGAACTACTAAAAATCCTCCAAGACTCCCGAATCTACGTGCACTTGATGGAGGGAGAACACTTCGGTATCGCCCCAGTTGAAGGTTTAGCGAGCGGATGCGTCACATTGGTACATAACAGCGGCGGAATGAAAGAGTTTATCCCCGAAGAGTATCGATGGGAAAACTATGAGAGTTTGAAAGAGAAGATCGTCAAATCAATGGAAATGCAAGACTCACAATGGGATAGTACACGTCAAGAGCTATGGCGCAAAATTTCAGTTCTAACTCCCGAAAATTTCGAAAACAGCATATGGTCAAACGTTGAATCCTTGCTAAAAGAAACAACTTAGCCTTTTATTTGTCGTATTTTCCCGTTTTTATTTGGATTTTTCTTAAGTATTCATTTGTCGGGAAGTCCTCATGCAGGTAAGAGCCATGCTTAAAGGTTAACCTCAGATACTTGTGATTTCGCATCCATGAATCAACCCTTTTCTCGAAGGTTTCGCCGCCGTATTTGGGGTACCTCTCAGAAGCAGGGTTTACTTCATTGTATATGGGTGCTTTGAAGTCAGCTGTGCGGACCAAGAAACATTGGTCTGAAAAGCCAAAGCCAACATAAAAATTCTCAAGTTCTCTTGACGCTTCCATTTTTGCGTCATCAAACTTGTAATTCCAAACCAAGTTGGCGACTTTGTATTCAGGGTTTTTCTTAAACTCAGCGACTGCAGATTGCACCCATGTGACTTCCTTATCCAGCCACGTATCGCCAGTGTAAAACAGTAGGTAATCGGTTTTGCATAGATAGACGCTGGCTAATTCATGATTGGAGTAATGGTACCCTTTGCCAAGTATCTCTTTTGTCAATTCGAAGTATTCCAAGGCTTCGTCGATATAGTCTTCCACAAAAAAATAGTCCGATATCACACTCTTATCGACTGCTTCTTTGGCGTATTTTTCAACTTTAACGCGGTTATTCACGTTATTTATTATCAGGGCTTTTTTGGCGAAATCGTAGGCGTTGCGTTCGATTTTGTTTTGCAAAAACTTTGTTCTAAGGAGGATTTCCCAGTCTCTTTCCCAACAACTCGTTGCAAAAGTCACCGAGGTCAAAATTGTTGCCCCTTAAAATTTAACTTGCTCTCGCAAGGTTCTCTATGCTTTTTGCAACAGATTTGCGGTCTAGTATTGGTCTCCAAAACGCCGCGGTTTTTTCAGGATTGTACTCGCCGTTATCCCATTTTATGGCGTCTTGAAGAAGAGCAGCCAAGATGGCTTCTTTATCAAACGTTGCCGATATAGAGCCAAAGAAACCCTGCATCGAAAAGTACCTTAATGCTTCAGCGGGTGTTCCAACGATCGAGCAGCCTGTGCAGAGGGCTTCCGCGGATGCAATAGAGAAGCTCTCCCACCTTGAAGGCACAAAAAGTATCTTGGCACTTTTCAGAATTCCTTTTACTTTCTCATGCTCAACAAATCCCTGAATTGTTATTCGATCCTTAACATTCTTAGAGGCGACTTCTAGAAGTCTTTTAACTCGGTCAATTCCTCCCCCAAAAATAATGAAACGGTAACTGGCCTTTCAGTCAAAAACTCAACAACGGTTTTCACCATCACAGCAGTGTTCTTAACTGTGTAATCATCCCAGCGTCCATGAGTAACTGCGATGTTTTCTTTTTTACCTATTTCACCTTCGACAAACTCAGGAGTTACCGGGTTAGGTATAAAACGAGTTTTCTTGATCAGGTCGCTTCTACCCCATGACGACAAAAAATAATTCAGGTTACTTAAGGCTTCAGGGCTTTCAATTACAGTCGCGTTGCAAAGTTCTATTTGTTTAATGATTTCTGCCGCAAACGCCGAATGTTTTCTGCGTTTAAGCGATTTTGGTGCCAAACGCCAATATGCATCGCTAATCAAGTTAGCAATAGTCAAGCGTTCTCGCAAAGGGACCCGATGATGATGCCTCTGGAGAGGATGACCGATTTTTCCATCGCTATCTAACTTAAGAATAACCTTTTTCCCGCCTAATTTCATCTTCTCCATTAGGGGCACATTAGATTTTCCTCGCGCATGATAAGTCACAATTGTATCTGAATTGTTTTTTAGCCAAAAATCTCCGTAGAATTCATTTACGGTTTGTTGGGTGACCTCAAATTTTGGCTTATAATTCTCTAATTGCTTTTTTGGCAACAGTTATGATGCCTGAATCGATTCCATTATCTATTAATCCGAGAGGAATCTGACCAGGATCCTTACTCTCGTGGAAAGGGCAATAGATGTCGAAGAATACAGATATTTTCAAGGAGGTCACTTTATTTCTTTTAGTTATGCAGTTCGCATTTAAAGATATGCATGACTTGTTCCTCGATGCAACCCCGACTAGTTCGATTTGTTCTTACGCAAAAGTCTAATTCCTGCTCTAGGATGTTTAAGAAAATCTTTCGGGTGCTTTAGTAATTTACGTCCCTGCTCTTTAACCAGATCCCTTGTGAAATCGTCAGTAACCCGCCGAATATCATGCTGAGACCATTCGAGCCGTCGATATCATCGGGTTTCCTGTAGTCTGCGTTGCTATTGATAGTTCCTCGAACGTCGGATTGCCGACTAATAGTCTATCCCGAATACATATCTCGTAGAGTTCTGTTCCGTAAAGCGGCGTTGCAACCATAAGATGCGGATGAAGGTCATAATCTTTGTAGAGTTTGAGTGCTAAATTGATTGTATCTTTCATCTCACTAATTGTTTCTCCAGGAAAACCAATTACGTAGAATGCGTTAGCAGGAATTTTTAGTTCTCTGCAATTCTTCACATTTCCAAAATATACGATAATCTTGTTTTCTTCTTGATGACTTCGTCGAGCACTCTTTGGTTTCCAGATTCTATAGCTAACGTGATTTGAACGCAGCCAGACTTCTTCATCTTTTGTAAGATATTATAATTCAATGAGTCAATTCGCACACCATTTGGCGTATCCCATTGAATTTGCAGGTTTTCCTTGATTATACAATCTAAAATGGTTTCAAACCTTTGCTTATCGAAGGATACATTATCATCTTCAAAATGAAATTGCGTTATGCCATACCTGCTAATATATAGCCTAAGCAGCTTCATAACGTACTCGGGAGAATGAGCACGGGATTTCTGCCCCATATGGAGTCTAATCGAGCAGAAAACGAAGCTGTAAGGGCATCCTCGACTGGTAATGATGGAGCTGGATTTTTTGTATATTTTGCTGCGATTCTTATACAGCGCTTCATTTTGAAGGTACAGATTCATATCGACAAGATCAAAAGCCGGAAAAGGCAATGCATCCAGATTTGCGTTAAAAGGCCGAGACTCAAATCGAATGGCTCCTTTATCTTTGTAAGCAAGCCCTTTGACACCTATCAAAGTTGAGTGAGAGGCGACTTTTTCGACGAACTCATGGAAAGTTTCTTCACCTTCACCAATGATACAGTAGTCACAATAGTCGTTTTCAAGAATATCTTTGAACCGCACCGAGGGGTCTGGCCCTCCAAAAACTGTAATTATCTTCGGGTTAACTGCTTTGGCAATGATGGCAACACGTTCTGCGTTTCTATATTGAGAAGTGAAGGGGACGGAAATGCCAACTATGTCAGGTTTTTTCTCGGTTATTACCTTCTTGATATCTTCAGATGAAGCACCATAAGTAACTGAATTGCCCTCTCTTGTTTCAACTTCTGACGTGAGGCAATCGAATATTTCAACGTGACAAATATCCCTAACA